>NZ_REFR01000008.1 GCF_003688555.1 Eilatimonas milleporae | reverse complement strand
TGTAGGCTCATAAGCTCTCAAGCGCAGGCGTATTGCGGCTATCTTCACCATTGCCAGAAAGGTGGAGCCCAGTTTGTCATATCGGGTTGCAATACGCCTGAAGTATTTGAGCTTATTGAAGAACCGCTCAACGGCATTGTGGTCTTTCTACAGGAATGGACTGAAGCAGACTGGATCTTTGCGGTTGGAACGGGGCGGTATGTTGGCCCAGGCCCCTTGCTCCATAACCATGGATCGCAGCCAATCAGCATCATAGGCTTTGTCTGCGAGAACCATTTGCCCGTCCCTCAAGTCATTTAACAGCTCAGCGGCCGCCACAGAATCATGGGTTTGGCCCGGTGTGATGGACAACCGGACCGGCAAGCCGTTTTCGTCCGTTACAGCATGGATTTTCGTTGTAAGACCGCCCCGGCTTCGTCCAAGACATCGATCTGGGTGGCTTTTTTTAAAGTGGCTGCGGAGTGATGGACCCGGACACTCGTTCCATCAATCATCCGTACATCACCACCGTAAGCATCTGTGATTGCGTCCATAATCTGGCCCCAGATGCCCGCTTTCATCCAGCGGCGGAAGCGATTATAGCAGGTCCTTGGTGGCCCATAGCGCCCAAGTAAATCCGCCCAAGGGGCGCCTATCATCAACGCGCGGTACGCCCCGCGATTTCTGTGGCAGGACCGGCCCAATCACCGACCATTCAAAGTCTGTTAGATCATATCGATGGACCAAAACTCACTCCCTAAGCATCTCAAGGGACTGAAGCACCAAACTGCGTATGAGGGAAGCCCGTTTATGAGTAGTCTACGGCTTAAACACCTTCATAACCAATAGCAGACGGTTGCGGTGAGTTGGAGAGCGGCGAGGAAGTTCTGCGCGAGCTTGTCGTATCGGGTTGCGATGCGTCGGAAGTCCTTGAGCCGGCTAAACATGCGTTCGATGGCATTGCGGTAGCGGTAGAGGAAGGGCGAGAAGCAGGGCTTCCAACGGCGGTTGCGCTTGGGCGGGATGTTTGGTGCGACCCCGCGCGTCTCGATTTGGCGGCACAAGCGATCGCTGTCATAGCTCTTGTCGGCGTGGAGCAGCCCGGTGGCGGGCATCTGTGCGATCAAGGCCTCCGCAGCGGTGCAGTCAGCCATATTACCAGGCGTCAGCATGAAGGCGACCGGCCAACAGTCCCCATCACTCAGCGCATGGATCTTGGTGGTGCGCCCGCCGCGACTGCGGCCGATGGCTTGGGCGCGCACGCCCCTTTACCGCCGGCAGCACAGCGATGGGCGCGTACCGCCGAACTGTCGATCAACAGCACCACCGGCGGGCCGTCCTCGACCGCCAGCGCGTGGAAAGTCTCCGCCCACACCCCCTTCGCCGCCCAACGCACAAAGCGGTTGTAGAGCGTCTTGTGCGGGCCATACAGATCACGCGGCGCGTCCCGCCAGCGGCCGCCGCTCTGCAGAACATGCACGATCCCGGAGATCACCCGGCGGTCGTCAACCCGTGCAACGCCCCGCGTGTCCCTCGGCAGATGCGGCGAAATCCGCGCGAACTGCGCCTCCGAAAACCAGAAAAAGCCATCCCTCATCAACAAACTCCTTCATCCAGGAGCTTGAATCACAAAAAGGCCCCACCGTGAACCCTATTTATGGGTCCTGAGCCTAG
>NZ_REFR01000007.1 GCF_003688555.1 Eilatimonas milleporae | reverse complement strand
CGCCTGGAGTGGATGCGGTTTCCGCAGACGATCAAGTCGACGGACTTTGGCGGGGATGTGGACATCCGCTGGTTCGAGGACGGCGTGCTGAACGCGTGCGTGAACTGCGTCGACCGTCACCTGCCGGCGCGGGCCGGGGACACGGCGCTGATCTTCGAGGGCGACGCGCCGGGCCAGGCCCGGCATATCAGCTACCGGACCCTGTATGAGCAGGTGTGCCGCCTGGCCAATGTGCTGAAGGCGCGCGGTGTCGCCAAGGGCGACCGGGTGACGCTGTACATGCCGATGATCCCGGAGACGGTCTATGCCATGCTGGCGTGCGCGCGCATCGGCGCGGTCCATTCGGTGGTGTTCGGCGGCTTCTCGCCGGAAGCGCTGGCGGGCCGGATCGAGGACTGCGGCAGCGACTGCGTGATCACGGCGGACGAGGGTCTGCGCGGCGGGCGGCGGGTGCCGCTGAAGGCCAATGTGGACGAGGCGCTGGAGCATCACCATTCGGCCGATGTGCGCACGGTGGTGGTGGTGCGCCACACCGGCGGCGACATCGGCTGGGTCGCGGGCCGCGACGTCTGGTACGACGAGGCGGCGGCGGAGGTGCCGGCCGAGTGTCCGGCCGAGCCGATGGCGGCCGAGGACCCGCTGTTCATCCTGTACACGTCGGGCTCGACGGGCACGCCGAAGGGCGTGGTGCACACCACCGGCGGCTACATGGTGTGGACGAGCCTGACCCATCACTATGTGTTCGACTACCGCCCGGGCGAGGTCTACTGGTGCACGGCGGACGTGGGCTGGGTGACGGGACACAGCTATATCGTCTACGGGCCGCTGGCCAACGGGGCGACGACGCTGGTGTTCGAGGGGGTTCCGACCTATCCCGACGCCGGGCGCCTGTGGGAGATCGTGGCGGCGCACAAGGTGAACATACTGTACACGGCGCCGACGGCGATCCGGGCGCTGATGCGTCTGGGGGACGATCCGGTTCTGGCGCATGACCGTTCGAGCCTGCGGCTTCTGGGCTCGGTGGGCGAGCCGATCAATCCGGAGGCCTGGTCCTGGTATTACCGGGTTGTGGGCGAGGAGCGCTGCCCGATCGTCGACACCTGGTGGCAGACGGAGACGGGCGGGGCGATGATCACGCCGCTGCCGGGGGCGACGGCGTTGAAGCCGGGGTCGGCGACGCGGCCGTTTTTCGGGGTGCGTCCGGCGCTGGTGGATGCGGACGGCGCGATGCTGGAGGGCGCGGCCGAGGGCAATCTGGTGATCCTGGACAGCTGGCCGGGCCAGGCGCGGACGGTGTACGGCGACCACAAGCGGTTCCGGGAGACCTATTTCAGTGCCTATGCGGGTGTGTATTTCACCGGGGACGGCTGCCGGCGGGACGCGGACGGCTATTACTGGATCACCGGGCGGGTGGACGACGTGATCAATGTGTCGGGCCACCGTCTGGGAACGGCGGAGATTGAATCGGCCCTGGTCGCCCATGAGAGCGTGGCCGAGGCGGCGGTGGTGGGCTATCCCCACGACCTGAAGGGCCAGGGCATCTATGCCTATGTGACGCTGAAGACCGGGATCGAGGCGGACGAGGCGCTGCGGACCACGCTGATCAAATGGGTGCGCCACGAGATCGGCCCCATCGCCACGCCGGACAAGCTGCAGTTCACGCCCGGCCTGCCGAAGACCCGCTCCGGCAAGATCATGCGCCGCATCCTGCGCAAAATCGCCGAGAACAGCTTCGACAC
>NZ_REFR01000006.1 GCF_003688555.1 Eilatimonas milleporae | reverse complement strand
CCGCCCTCGCGGAGGCGATTGCGCGGCAATCCGCCGTGAGCGTAAAGATTCGGATCCAAGAAAGACCTCTCCACCCCATCTCCCCCAGGGCGCGAGGGCGCCCCGGCCGGTCAGGCCGCCCTCGCGGAGGCGATTGCGTAGCAATCCGCCGTGAGCGTAAAAATTGGACACAGGAAAGACCTCTCCACCCCACCTCTCCCAGGGCGTGACCACGCCCCGGCCGGTCAGGCCGCCCTCGCGGAGCGGGCCGCGTTTGCGGCCCTGCGTGAGCGCAAAAACACCCCCGGTCAGGCCGCCCTCGCGGAGCGGATCGCATGCGCGATCCTGCGTGAGCGCAAAATCAACACCGGTCAGGCCGCCCTCGCGGAGCGGATCGCACGGGCGATCCTGCGTGAGCGCAAAACCGCCCCCTCACCGGGATCTGGGTCTCAGGCTCTCGATCATCGCGGTCATATGGCGTAGCGCCTCGGCGGCATCGACGGGTTTCAGCCCGGCCAGCGCGGTGGCGTTCACGGCCTCGGCGGCTTCCTTCGCCGGCCGTTCGAGGGCCCGCGATTTGTCCGTCAGCCAGACCAGCTGCGCCCGGCGGTCCTCGGGGTGGGGCGTGCGTTCGATCAGTCCGTCCCGGGCCATCCGGGCCAGCGTGTTGGCCATGGTCGCCTGTTCGACATCAAGACGCTCTGTCAGGGTGGCCTGGGTGAGACCGTCGCCTTCCCACAGTTCCAAAAGCGTCATGAACTGCGCCGGCGCCAGCCCTAGCGGTGCGATGCGGGCGTGCAGATGCTGGGCGAACAGACGGGCAAGGCGGTTCGTGACGAAGCCCATGGAGGTATTTTTCTCAAACGGCATTCCGCACCCCTTGTATATACATAGCATGCTGTGCATATAAATATAGCACACTATGCAAAACAAGGAAAAGACATCATGAGATACAGCTTTACATGCGCCGCCTGCGGCCTCGCCTTTGAAATGACCGAGGGGGTGCGGGACCATCCGGTGCTCCACGCCGGCGGTCGCACCGCCACACGCCCGACAGGCGGAGGTTGAGCGATGAAAAGGACCCTGCACCCCATCGCCGGCGGTATCGCGATCCTTGTCATCGCCGCCTTCTGGCTGTCCACCGTGATTTCGGAGCTGTCCGGGTCAGAGCGGTTCATCATTCTGGTGAAAACGCTGATCCCCTGGGGTTTCATTCTCCTCATTCCCGCCCTGGCGGTGGCCGGGGGGACCGGCTTTGCTCTGGCGGGTCGTCGTCCGGGTGGTGGCTCCGGCGGTCTGGCCCTTCAGAAACGCAGGCGCATGCCGGTCATCGCCGCGAACGGCCTTCTGATCCTGATCCCGTCGGCGTTGTTTCTGGCTGCAAGGGCGCAGGCGGGTGTGTTCGACGCCGCCTTCTATGCCGTCCAGGCGGTCGAGCTTGCGGTGGGCGCGGTCAATCTTTGGCTGTTGGTCAAGAATGCCGTTGACGGCCGAAAAATGACTGCGGGCCGCCGCCGCGCCGGCCGCACGGGCGGCCCTGCGTGAGCGTAGCCCCCGAAGACGGACTGTGACCTCTCCACCCCATCTCCCCCAGGGCGCGACCGCGCCCCGGCCGGCCAGGCCGCCCTCGCGGAGGCGATTGCGCGGCAATCCGTCGTGAGCGTAAAGATTCGGATCCAAGAAAGACCTCTCCACCCCATCTCCCCCAGGGCGCGACCGCGCCCCGGCCGGCCAGGCCGCCCTCGCGGAGGCGATTGCGCGGCAATCCGCCGTGAGCGTAAAGATTCGGATCCAAGAAAGACCTCTCCACCCCATCTCCCCCAGGGCGCGA
>NZ_REFR01000004.1 GCF_003688555.1 Eilatimonas milleporae | reverse complement strand
GAAAAAGCCATCCCTCATCAACAAACTCCTTCATCCAGGAGCTTGAATCACAAAAAGGCCCCACCGTGAACCCTATTTATGGGTCCTGAGCCTAGGATCATACATTGATTATATTTGAACTTGTGTTGCGATGAAATCAGGTGCAATATTAATTACGTGTATATTATTGTCAGATATTTACTGGCCAGTCTCGCCTAAAATTAAGGACAAGTTCTAATAATTATGTATAAAGCCATTTGTTAATTCAATATAATGCAAAATTATTTTTGAAATTAATTAATGCTTTATTTAATTGGATGCGGAAAATGAACCCAAAAAGAAAAATATATGACTGCTTTATTGTTTACAATGAAGTAGATTTATTGGAGTTACGCTTAGAAATACTTTACCCTGATGTTGATGTTTTTGTTATTATTGAGGCAACAGAAACGTTCTCTGGTTATCCCAAGAGTCCGTTTTTTGAATGCAACCTTGACAGATTTAAACGTTTCCAAGAAAAAATCCGCTATATTTTAATTGATGACTTACCGGATACACCCAATGCATGGATCAGAGAAGCTTGGCAAAGAAATGCTATGATGCGCGGTCTTAATGATGTTCAGCCTGATGATATTATTATTTTTTCCGACGTTGATGAAATTCCGAGAATTTCGAAAATTATCAATCATGATTTTCAAGATAATATTTGGGAGCTAGAGCAAAATTTTTATTATTATAAAATAAATCTTCACTGTGGTCTTTCTCGTGCTGCCTTTGTTATACAAGCTCAGAACTTGATACTTACTCCGCAAGAAATGCGTCAATTACCCAGAAAACCTCGGATTGTGGATGCGGGCTGGCATTTTAGTTATTTGTTTTCACCAGAAGGCATACAAAATAAGATAAAAGCTTTCTCGCATCAGGAATATAATAAAGAAGAATTTACAAATATTGATCATATCAAAAAAATGGTGGAAGAAAGAAAAGACCTTTTTGGACGTGATAGCTCAAAAATGTATATCCAAAATGATTATATTAGCTACCCCGATCATATTAAAAATAATTTAGAAGCATATTCACATTTGTTTTTTGATTTTAAGAATTTTTGATGTAGTTTAGGTTGATTTTTTTGCCCAAGCCCAACGTCCATCATCTTGAAATCCTTTATAGTGAGGATGCTGTGCGACAATGTAGGTCATGACATCATGAATATGGGGTGTGGATCGATACTCTGGGTCAAGTGCATTGGATTTTTCTTTCCAGCTCGGACTTGAGGCAAATGTCCACCTTAAGTCATCAAATACAACTGTTCCGCCAGGCCTCAATAATTTATCAGCCAAAAAGAAATCAAGGCTCGCATGTGCCCAATCATGATACGCATCGATGAAAACAAAATCAAAAACCTGATTACATTGGCCGTTATTAGTATTTTCTAAAATTAAATTCCTTAAGGACCAATGACTACCATTTTGATGGAAAATAGGTTCAATATATTCAGATAAGCCCGCTTCTTCTGATACATGATACACATTGGGGTCATAATTGTTGGCAGCAGGGATATCCAGAGTGATGACTTTACCACGACCAAGAGTGTCAAGCGCTGAGGCCATGTAACACGCTGACTTGCCGTGTGCTGTACCTATTTCAAGAATGTTTTCAATTTTATTTTCTATGATATAATCATACACCTTACGACCGTCAACAGCATTGGTTGCTGGATATTTTCCAATACGACTTTCAACAGTTTCAAAATTCAATACTTTATCCTCTTCAGATAGAATTTTAATATTAGAATAATCACTACTGCCTGTATTCATCGACTCCGATAGACGGTTTCTAACATATCATTACTCTTCATCCACTCAAAATAATGAATAGTCTCCTTGAGGCCATCCCTTAAAGCAACCTTAGGCTCCCAATTCAGCATATTTCTGGCTTTTGTAAGATCTGGGCGTCTTTGCACGGGATCATCACTAGGCATAGGGCGAAACTCAAAATTTGGTTTCACGCCCATGATGTCGCTAATCAATTCAGCCAGTTCCAAAATGGTAAATTCGTCATCATTGCCAATATTGATAGGGCCTGTAAGTTTATCTCTATGATCCATCATTCGCAGGATGGCTTCAATCAAATCATCCACATAACAGAAACTCCGGGTTTGCTTGCCTTCCCCATAGATTGTGATGGGGTCTCTCTTCAGGGTTTGGACAATGAAGTTGGACACAACACGCCCATCATTTGGATGCATACGTGGGCCATAAGTATTGAAAATACGGCCAATCGCGACTTCAAGATCATATTGTCGGTGATAATCCATAAAAAGAGTTTCAGCCGACCGCTTGCCTTCGTCATAGCAGGAGCGGTGCCCAATTGGGTTAACATTGCCCCAATAGTCTTCTGTCTGGGGGTGAACTGTCGGGTCGCCATAAACCTCGCTAGTCGAGGCTTGAAAAATCCGACCGTGAACGCGTTTTGAAAGACCAAGAACATTGATAGATCCGTGTACACAAGTTTTCAGAGTTTGTACGGGATCATGCTGATAGTGCACAGGAGAGGCCGGACAGGCCATATTGAATATTTTATCCACTTCTAGGTAAATGGGAAAAGTGATGTCATGTCGAATGAATTCAAAATCTTTGTTATTCAATAAATGGTAAATATTCTCTTTCTGCCCTGTAAATAAATTATCGACGCAGATTACCTGGCAGTTTTTCCGCTCGATCAGGCGGTCACAAAGATGAGAGCCCAGAAACCCGGCACCGCCGGTGACCAATACTTGTATCATACTAACCCCGAGAAGACCATAATATGAAAGTGAATTTACTCTGTAACATGAAGAGAGTGCTAAGATAGAATTTTCTTAATCATGGCTTCAATAACGGCAACAGAAATTCGGATATCCTGACTATTCGCATTTCGATTCGGGTCAAACTCTTCCTCTTCCCCCACCAGAAAATAATAGTCTGCCCCAGCAAAAGCAGAAATAAAATAAAACAAACTACTGATGTAATGTGGCGAAAAGAGCTCCAGAATCTTGGCGCCACGTCGACAAAATGCGGTATTGGTTAACCCTGCACCATGAGGTGCAATAATCATCGTCGCTGAATGTATGATGCTGACCTGTTCAAGAAAGTTATAATCTTCAAGGACAACTTCCTGAAAACCCTCCCGCCTTAACAGGGTCGAGACCTCAGCCATATTGGTTAGCGTGCGCACGCCACGCTTCAGGCGCGTTATAAAGATTTTGTCACCCAGAGGGGAATGGGGAGCACGATATGGTAGGATTTGCTCCCGCAAGAAATTGACCATCCAGTCAGCAGGAATTCTATGCCCAACCCGACGCAAACTTGGTACATGCATTTCTTCAGAAAAGAAAGAAACATCGTAATTCGCCGTATGGACTTTTCCTTTAAATCCAATTAAAGGAAAAGTCGCAAACTGAAATGGGTAATTGAGAGTATTGATTACTATGTGTTCATAGCTTTCCAGTGCATCCAATCGTCCAGCCCGTGCCAATACATCGATCATCCAGTGAAAGTAATTGAGATCGCCAGCTGGGGCCGCAAGAAAAGCGGTTTTTCCATGAAGTACAATATCCCCTTCTTCAGGCTCAGCATATTCTTTCAGTCTAATGTCGTCCGACAAGAGTGTCACAGAGCCGGCAAATGCATTAACTCCGTGGCTCGGATGATTGCCATAATATGTGAGATTCTCTAGAGAATTCCGATACGCATCTGTTTCATACTGCCTTTCGTGTCCGATTGGGTGCTTAACATCGTGGGCACCACCTCCGATTTCATTTAAGAATTCCATAAACAAACCTTTAACGGACAGGGGGAAGAAACAAGCTTCATATTATATAAGCCACCCCGCTATCGACAATAGTATCATTATATTGCGACCAAATCATATCCCGCAACTTGAACAGTCTTCGCCTCTGGAAACAACGCGTCAAACTTTGCTTTATACACTGAATGCGCTGACATGGGTGTCAATATCATTTTATTGTAACCCATAAAGACAGGCCAAAGGGTTGGCCCTTGATGAAGGAACAATATGACGGCTTCAAACACGCCGGGCCAATGACGATGGATAATGTCATCCAAAAAAACCAGCCCCTTATCGGCAATCAGAGTTTCCGCTATCTTTAGATCCTTTAGAGTATGCTCAACTGTATGGCCCCCATCAATGGAAATTACTTTCGGCCGCATTTCCGGCGACGCTTCTAGACTGGCGGGATCTAACCTGGACGAATCTGCAGAAATCACGGTAACATTTCGTCCTTTATACCTATCAAATCTTTCCAAATTGGTTATGAACTGATCTCTATTACCTTTCCCACTGCCATCAATATTCAAATCCTGCATTTCAAAAAGATCAATGGCAAATGAAGGATAACGTTCATCATCGACCATTGCATTGATTGCCATGAAAAACCGTCCATGGTGAATCCCAATCTCGAGCGCACCACCTTTTGCGCCAAATTCTGTCATCATGTGATACGCATGGAAGGTAACATCAAGCATGCGTTCCTCAAGCCAACCTTGAGTCTCATGAAAACCGTTAGATTTATACTCTTTAAACCAACTTAAATATTTGTCTGTTTCGCTTGTCATGTAAATATCCAATTCTTTCAGTATTGTCGAGAATCGATAATTTCTTCAAAAAAGACCTTGGTCATATAGCCTTCGTTTTTGAGTGTATATTTCTGCTTGACTTGTTTACCGTTCTCTTTCAGCGTCGCCATAAGGTCTGGATCACCCAGAAGCCTAATGATCGCGGCGACAATACCGGAAACGTCCATTGGATCAATGAGCAGGCAGTTTTCTTCATGGACTGCGTAGGACGTTATTCCTCCATATTTGGTCAAAATCGGAACAACGCCACAAGCGATAGCTTCTAGGCCGGGCCGCCCAAAGCCTTGATAGATTGAAGCATCCAGAAGCATAGTCGCATCATTGAGCATATTGGCAACGTCCTTTGCACTATTCAGGACGCCAAAATTCTGAATATTTGGAGGCAATTCACCGTGATCGAATCCGAAACCATAGATCCCTAGATTCAGATCTGGCCAATGTTCAGACAAAAACTGGAAGACTTTACGGGTGACGGTCCAGTTTCGCCTTGGCGAACTCGGCCGTGCCATCGAAACGAGCATTGGGCTACGGCTTCGACCATAATCGGCAAAAATATCGGTATTTAATCCTAGCGGAATAATACGCGTTTCACCGCCAAATTTTTCGAGCTTTTTCTTGAGCCATTCTGTTTTGACAATACGGTTTTGTACTAGGTCATAGCTCACTTCGGCCTTGATAGATTGCACGGGATCGTCTGGGTGAAAGTCAGGCTCATAGTCCTGAACGAAATAAGCTGTATCTTTACAAAGCCCACGGGCATGTGCCTTTTTAACTGTATAGGCTGTATCCCAGGCAGTGGCGATGTACAAATCTGCTTGAGGACCACTGGCGAGCAAATCCGCCTCACTCTCAAACTGTAGTGGGGAAAAATAAGACGCTGCATAGCGTAGGGCGTCTGTTCTTTTGCCACTGACAATCGCCACATTAGCGCGCACCCCTTCGAGAACAAGGCGGTTCACCACCTGCAGAATAGAAATTATCCCTCCATAAAGTGGCATATCCGGTACGATATACAGGACACTCAATGATTTATCGTCTTTGTTATAAATATTCTTGTTTGGCCCATGTTCTAGAGTCTCCAAATCATGGCGCATCGCGCGCAGAGGGTCATTAGCGGTCCATTCCCGTTCAAGCTCATCGAATCTCTCTAACCATCGGCTCCGAAAGATTTGACCGTTCACATGCATATGAGCGTTACGCATCTCTTCGCCGAAAGAGCTCCACCCATGATGAAATACATAGAGGCCCATGGCACAGACAACACGCCAGCCCGCATCTAGTGCCTTGAGGCAATAGTCTGTTTCCTCCCAATAACCCGGATCGTAAATGGGATCAAAACCACCCAATTGTTCATAGACTTCCCTGCGAAAGGCGAAGCTGAAGCCAGATGCGCAATTTATATCAACAATTTCTCTGCCATATGTCTGGTCAATATATGATTGAAGCGAATAAATATTGTGCCCCGCTGGAAAAGGAATGCGGGTCCAGTTAGCCCAGGTAGAAACAGGATTTATTATCCCTACATCTTTGTGAGCATCAAAGATACCAGTGATTTTCTCGAAAAAATCTGAGAATATGATCGTATCAGAATTTTGGCTGACAATGATATCTCCGCTTGTTTTTGAAAAACCCTTATTCACACTTTTTAAATAACCAATATTTTCCTCGTTATGGATCAGTGTGCAGTTATCCTCCTTAGCCAGCCTCTCAGTCAACCATGCCTTGGCATTTAAATCGCTCCCGTCATTCACAATGATGAGCTCAACATTGCCATGCCTATGCTGTACCAAACTTTCAATACACTCACGGACCTGGTCAAGCGCATTGTATATAGGCACAACAACAGAAATTTTAATCATTTTATACACATCTCTTCAATCAACCAAACATTTTTTTATTAGAAACTTGTTGGATAGAACTTCTATAAGCTAAAGCGATCTTGGTGATTTCTAGGCCATCATCCAAGATCTTGTTTTGCGCACTGATACGTTTTCTCAAATCTACGTCTTGCGACCGCAAAATAGTCTGGGCAAGAGACTGACTATCTCCATTTTGGTAAACTAGTCCATTGAATCCATCTTCGATATAATCGCACAAGCCGGTGCCACTCGGCACAATGACTGGTTTTCCAAAGGCAAGTGCTGTCATTACAGCACCGGAAACCCAAACTGTCTCGTGTGTGAACACGCAAACGTCTGCAGCAGTTACAGCCATAGAGAGGTCATAATCGCTGAAGCTTTGGTTTTTCAGGATAACGTTCTTGTGGTACGTAAATCCACTCCGGGCCGTAAAAGAGCCCGACCATTTACCCAACAACATCAACTTGGATGAGTTTTGATCTTCATGCGCCATAAATTGAGCCCATGCGTTTGAAAGAATATTGAGTGATTTGTATGGCTTAAACTCTCCAAATGTTAGAAAAACAAAATCACTAGATTCAAGCTTAAGACGGCGACGGGCATATCCACCACTCATGTTTGTTTGAAAGGCAAAAGCGACGGAGTGGTGTGGCACCACATCGATACGACCCTGCTTGATAAAACGACGGATCCACTTCGGTGCTATGCTTGAATGCGTAAAGACTAGGTCAAGTATGCCATCTAATTCTGCATATAGCTCGATATCGACATCCAGATGCTCCGGATTATAAGGGTAGGGATTGTGCCATGTGTGGACAAGCGTAGCCCCATTGGATTTCAGACCTTGCAGGGCCTTCAGCAGTTCGTTCTTCCGCAACCAAGTTTGTTCAGTAGTCTTAGCATGATAAAAGGGCTCAAATTGATGGAACCAGAATATGATTCCCTTTTTTTTAGAGGAATAATTAAGCATCTCCTCCAAACTGGATGAAAACCGATAATCCCACTTATCATCTGGAAATCCACGCTTAATATCCCGATAATATGGGTTACGAGCATTTTTTGGAGTCATTTGCACAAGAATTTTGGGTGCTTCATTAACATTCTCTGGTGCAAGAACACCTGCAGAATAAAGTTTATCAGGGCGTTTCTTGTGTTCCTGTAGCATTTGAGCACAAATGTTCTGATCAAAAATATAGTTTGGGTGCTCGGCTAGAAAAACGGACCGCAAGAAATTCGGATGGGGTGATCCACAACCGTAAGCTATGAAATATTCTAAGGGATGGAGCCCAGTGCTATCCAGATCGTCAAATTGAGCCCTATAGTAGGCTGTATCAAATATCGCACATGGGTTAGGATGTGGGACATCCATGAAAGAGCTTTTAAGATAAGTCACATAAGGTGCCTCTGTTGCCATGGGGCCATGCGATGTTGAGAGCCGGTAGTATGTCGGATCAAACAGTGGGTGAGGCTCCATCGTCCAGCATTCCTGGCGGCTTAAGTACGCGATCAAAGTTGGCTCACCCAAAGAATTGGCATAAGCAACTAGCTGTTCCGACGGACAAAAAAGTGCAGAAGGTTGAATAGACCGGGCTCTGGGATCGGTCAGATATGTACGCACCACATCTCCAACTGTAAGGTTTTCACGCTCTATGGAGAGATCTTTCGCGATTTTTTGGGGATCAAACAAAGGGCAGGGCCGCACAGATAAATCTGTCACTGCATCCATCATTGACAATCCATCAGAGACGGGATCGTTAAGAAAAATACCAACTCTTGCCATTTGTAAACGAAAATAATCGGCGTCAAAGAGGGCCAAGCTCACGTCACGGTACAGGCTTCTGGCCGCACTATCCTTCCACGTAAAGGACCGTTCCTGAGGGCCGGGCCAGCGGGCGATTAGATTGTCTTGCTCTGTAGCCCTGAATTGAGCAATCCAACTGACTAACGTGTCTCCAATGAACACGTTGGCAGTTTCCCCACTCTTTACTTGGTCCAGCATTGCTTCAGATAGAGTGTATCCAGCTGGAACATGGAATCCATACCCAAGATTAATAAGTTGCGGCTCCACCACATGCACCTTTTTTGAGGGCTCGAGCCGGATATTAAGAGTTTGGTCCGAACGCCCGCAAAGATAGTGGCCGCTGGCTTGTGCTTTGCTAATGGTCAAATTGTTCAGAAAGATCGGCGACATATGACATAGTGCACCAATGTCAGATACCCTGACCTCCACTGCGCCCAAGGGTTTGAGGATGGTGGCTTTCGATTTCGTCTCGATCTGACCTGTGCCTGCAGTCGTGGCAAACCAAGTATAAGTTATCTGCGAGACAATCTGGATACCGCTTGCTGGCAAAACCAAGTCTAGTAGAAGGGACGCATTTTTTGACAATTGAGCAAAGCCTATAAGTGTCGTGACTTCACACCAGCGAGATTTTAACACAGACGCCCTCTGCCGTATTGCGTTCGAATATCGAGGGTGTCCTACATTTTCTTTTGGCACTACTATAATGTCCATTTGTAATGGGGAAGTGCCTTCTGAGTAAATCAAGAATTGGAGCCCAAGCACAACTTCATCATGAGATGGTGATACTAGACCCATTTGGATCACAGACTGACCATTCAGCGTCGTCTCCGTTTCCAAAAAACCTATAGAAGCTTTTTGTTCAATCTTTGCGTTAAACGGGGTTTTTTCGAAATCAATATCATCGTTTGGAAAAAATTGTAATTTTGAGTTATTACCAATCTGAAAACAGTTTTTTTCTGTCCTTATTACTTCAGAAAAGACAGGCTGCCGGAATGTCTCACATTTAACTGTATTATAATCTTCTGTTATACTTTTCATTGATCTATACTTTATTTGTTGCAATTTTAGCATGAATTGATGATAAGATACGCTAAAATTTTAGAATAACAAAGTTTTTTGCGAAGCTCCTTGAATGCTCGCTTCTCCTGTAACTAAGCTGTAACAGCGCAAGAATGCGCTGCGAAAAATCATCTGTGTGAGCACTGTTTCAACCAACAGCGTCTTCGGGTCCAGCCCACCTTCCATAACCAAGTCCTCGCCCTTGTAGTTCGGAAATCTGTCCAGCAGCGATCTCGGCGTTCATTAAGCAGGGCGCCGTCGTTAGTTCGGAGATGGACTTTGACAGAAAGTCACCTTAAACGCCCAATAATCTTGTTTCTGAACCCCACTCTTGCGTCGGCAACATATTGATACAGGCGGACGATGGTCGAGTCGATCATCTGTACGCTGTCGGGGATATTTTCGTTATTGTTCAACGCCTCCTGCAACAGATCCCAGGCGCCGACAGCGGTCCAGCACCTGAACTAAAGATGATCGCCCCTACTTCCGGCCAAGTCGACATTGTGCGCCTGTCCGGGGGTGCAGAAGACACCGTTGAGGACCAATGTATAATCGCGCATAGAGCGGCCCGGTTTCAATCAGGAACGGTTCGAAGAACGCCCATTCATCGTCGCTCATAAGATCACAGGTCACAATATAACTCTCAATTTCACATCTTGATGATGTGGGCGCCCCTGCATCGGAAGCCCTGGCGATGATGCTATTGAGGGCAAGACCATAGAAAAGCAGCGTTCAAATGACTTTGAAGAAGATAGGACTGGATTTAGCGAAGAGCGTGTTTCAGGCGCATGGTGTTGATGAAGCAGGTGAAGCCGTGCTGGCGAAAAAACTTCATCGTAAACAGATGATTCCGTTTTTCTCAAAACTGGCGCCGTGACTAATCGGAATTGGGGCCTGCGCCACAGCGCATCACTGGGCACGAACCTTGATCGCTATGGGTCATGACGTAAAGATCATGCCACCTTCTTATGTGAAAGGTTATGTGAAACGTGGAAAGAGCGATGCTCTGGATGCGGAGGCGATCTGTGAAGCAGTACAACGGCCGACCATGCGCTTTGTGCCAGTTAAGACTGTAGAGCAGCAGGGTATCCTCATCGCCCATCGCACGCGTTCGCGTTCGCGTTCGCTACTTGTGCGTCAGCGCACCATGGCCGCCAACGCCCTTCGAGCACATCTGGCTGAATTTGGCCGTGTTGCCAATCCTAGCGTTAGCAATTTGATGAAGTTGGCTGATCAGGTGTTTAAAGAGAACTGCCTTCCGCCCTATGCCTGCAGCGCGCTCGATAGCCTTCTTCGCCGGATTGCCGAACTGAGCGCAGAGATCAATGTACTGGAGCAAGATCTACGCACTTGGCACGCCGACAACGAGGCCAGCCGTCGTCTCGCTGCAATTCCCGGTGTCGGCATCATCACGGCGACTGCACTTGCGGCGACTGTCACCGATCCCGACCAGTTCCGATCTGGCAGGCAGTTCGCTGCATGGCTGGGGCTTACGCCGCAGCAGAATTCGACAGGAGGAAAAATCAAGTTTGGAGGAATCTCAAAACAGGGAGATCGCTATCTGCGAAGACTGCTCATGGTCGGCGCTACTGCTGTCATGCGTCATGCAAAACGTAAACCAACGCCCTTAACCGATTGGGTCAACCACTTGATGGAGACAAAACCGTTCCGTCTCTTCTCAGTTGCTTTAGCCAACAAGCTTGCCCGGATCGCTTGAGCCGTTCTAACCCGAGGCGATAGCTACAGACCTTACGGGCTGCCCGCCTAGAGGCAGCGCGGCCCTACCTGAATTGGCAATGGCAATCGATGATGTGTAACGATCGAGCCAATGGGGAGGAAAACCCGCCTGATTCAACGCGCAATTCAAACGCGCCATCTTGATTAGGGACCTCACCGGCGGATTTCCATCAGGGCCAGCAGCACTTAAATCGCTGCACAAACAGGCCGGACATATGAAAGCAACCGATCAAAACAAATCGAAAAACAACCCTTGCCAAAGGGGGCGCCCACATATGAATCACAGCTCAGGCGATTTGGAGAGCTACTTGTCAAAAGAGCATAGAGTCGACATGATCGATTACAGCGTTAGGCTGTAGGCTCATAAGCTCTCAAGCGCAGGCGTATTGCGGCTATCTTCACCATTGCCAGAAAGGTGGAGCCCAGTTTGTCATATCGGGTTGCAATAC
>NZ_REFR01000003.1 GCF_003688555.1 Eilatimonas milleporae | reverse complement strand
GCTCAAATCAAAACGCGCCATCATCCAACTCCTTCAAGGAGCTTGAAGCACAACCCACTCTATTTGGGAACCCTGTTTATGGGTACACTGCCTAGGTGCTGTCCTCGGACAGGGACGTATCCACCATGCCGGAGACTTCATCGTCATCGTCGTCGTCAAGGCTGACATCGCCGAGAACGTCTTCATCCTCTTCCAGGTCAAGATCGCTATCGGTTTCCTCGACCTTTTCTTCTTTCTTGGATTCGGTTTCCTTGGCGATGGGCAGCGGCTGCTTGCTTTTCAGGATCGGTTCCGGCGTCCAGATATTGCCGCACTCGATGCAGGTAACGGGATCGTCATTCTGCATATCGTAAAAGCGGGTGCCGCACTTCGGGCAGGTCCGCTTGGTGCCCCATTCGGGTTTTGCCACTTTTCTCTCCTTCGTCTTTGCCCTTGCCTTTGTGGCCGACCTTCCGCAAACAAGGGGCGGGCCGTTGCCGGTTATCAGGCATCAGCCGAAATTTCGGCGCTTCCCATGCCATGATCATGGACGGCTGTCAAAAGTTTCCTAATCCTCCATGTCCATATAGGGCATGTTTGTATAAGGCCAGAGTTACAGATCCCGTGGTTACAGATCCCGTGCCCAGCGAATCCCTGTCCTATGACCGGCCGTTGAAACTCATCGCGCATCCTGTCCGGCATCTGCGCGGAACGGCGCGTGTGCCCGGGGACAAGTCTCTTTCCCATCGGGCAATCATGCTGTCCGCCCTGGCTGTCGGCAAAAGCTTCATCAGCGGCCTTTTGGAGGGGGAGGATGTGCTGGCCACCGCAGCGGCCATGCGGGCGCTTGGTGCCACCGTCACACGGGTCGGGGCCGGCGCATGGGAAGTGCATGGTGTCGGTGTCGGCGGGCTTGCAACGCCTGTACAGGCCTTGGATATGGGCAATTCGGGAACCAGCACCCGTCTTTTGATGGGTTTGCTCGCCAGTCATGATCTGACAGCCACGTTTGTAGGGGATGCGTCCCTGACCCGGCGCCCGATGGCGCGTATCATTGACCCCATCACGCTCATTGGGGCTTCCGTCTCGGCGCGGGAAGGACGGTTCCTGCCCTTGACCCTTGTCGGAACGCCAGAGCCTCTGCCGATCGATTACAGTCCCGCCGTTGCCAGCGCACAAGTCAAATCCGCGGTCCTTCTGGCCGGTCTGAACACGCCGGGGACCACCATCGTGCGGGAAAAAGTGGCGACTCGCGACCATACGGAACGTCTGCTCACCGCCATGGGGGCCGATCTGCGCGTTGACCGGGACGGTGAAAGCGGTGCCGGTCGTATCATCCGCCTTGCCGGCCATGCCGAATTGAACCCGATCACGCTCAGTGTCCCGGGGGATATTTCCTCAGCCGCCTTTCCGGTGGTCGCCGCTGCGGCTCTGCCGGGGTCCGATATTCTGATCGAGGGTGTCGGGGTCAACCCCTTGCGCAGTGGCATTGTCGATGCCCTGATCGCCATGGGGTCGGACATCCGCCTTGAAAACATGCAGACTCTGTCGGGAGAGCCGGTTGCCGATATCCGCGTTCGCGGCGGCAAGCTGCACGCCATTGACGGGGTGCCGGGCGACCCGTCGCGCATGATCGATGAATTTCCTGTCCTGTTTGTCGCCGCCGCGTGTGCCCATGGAACCAGCCGATTTACCGGGCTTGCGGAATTGCGGGTGAAGGAATCCGACCGCCTTTCCGCCATGGCGCATGCCCTTGCCCAAGCCGGTATCAGGGTTGAAGAACTTGAAGACGGTCTGGTCATACACGGCTGTGGCGGCCTGGTACCGGGCGGTGGTCATGTGGATCCAAGGCTGGACCACAGGATCGCCATGAGCGGTGCAATTCTTGGCCTTTTGGCGGAAAGGCCGGTGCATGTTGACGATGCGACCCCCATAGCCACCAGTTTTCCGGATTTCGCCACAGTGATGGGTGCACTGGGCGCGGATATTGAGCTGACCGGTCCCCACTCTCCCGAGCCGTCTGCCTCCCGAGCAGTCTTCTTGAATGGGCAAAATAACGACTAAATTAGGACGGACGCAGGGGCGAATCAGTCATGCAACACCCTTTCATTATTGCCATTGACGGTCCTGCGGCGGCCGGTAAGGGGACTTTGGCCCGCCGGCTTGCGGCGCATTTTGATTTTGCCTATCTGGACACCGGCGGCCTTTATCGCGCCGTGGCGCTGAGCCTGTTGCTCGACGGCAAGGACCCCGATGATGGGGACGCCGCCATGGCCGCTGCAGCCGATTTGGACACCCGTCTGCTTGATGCGCCCCGCCTGCGTGACGAAGCGACGGGCGCAGCGGCTTCAAAGGTGGCTGCAATCCCTCAGGTGCGTTCCAATCTATTGGAATTTCAAAGGAATTTTGCAAGCCATCCGCCTGGGGGCAAACAGGGCGCGGTTCTGGACGGCCGTGACATCGGCACAAAAATCTGTCCCGAGGCACCGCTGAAACTGTATGTGACCGCCAGTGCCGAGGAACGCGCACGGCGCCGCACCGCCGAATTGCGGGACCGTGGTTTGAGGCCGGATTACGCTGATATTCTGTCCGATGTGAAAGCGCGGGATGCCCGTGACATGGGACGAAACGATGCCCCGCTGAGACCTGCGGACGATGCGCACTTGCTCGATACCACGGATTTGGATATAGACGCCGTGTTTTTCCGGGCGGTGGAACTTGTCAAAGAAAAGCTGCCGCCCCAATAACCGAAGATCACAGGGGCGGACATATGAAACGGCCGCGCGCAGGCGCGCCGTCTTTATCTACTTTCCGCCAGGATGTGCACGGCTTTCACGGATGGCCGGACCCGCAGGAAGGACATGGATGGGCCATGTCCATTGCGAGGCGCCCGGATGCGTGGAAGAAGACCGCCGGAACCAACCGGCCGGCAAGAAAGATTGATAATCGAAAGGAAGACCCCCATGAGCGAAGCGGCAACCGCTATGCCGTCTGTCGAGGACTTTGAAGCTCTCCTCAACGAAACCATGCCGGAAAACACCGGCTT
Organism: Eilatimonas milleporae; assembly: GCF_003688555.1. Taxonomy (GTDB): domain Bacteria; phylum Pseudomonadota; class Alphaproteobacteria; order Sphingomonadales; family Kordiimonadaceae; genus Eilatimonas; species Eilatimonas milleporae. The sequence continues at coordinate 12,459 of NZ_REFR01000003.1, read as the reverse complement.
CGAGGGCCGTGTCGTCAAAGGCACCGTCACCTCAATCGAAAATGATTTCGCCATCATCGATATCGGCCTGAAAGCCGAAGGGCGCGTTCCGCTGAAGGAATTCGGCGTTCCTGGCCAGCCTTCGGAAATTGCCGCCGGTGATGAAGTGGAAGTGTTCGTCGAACGCATCGAAAATGCGCTGGGCGAGGCTATCCTGAGCCGCGACAAGGCACGCCGCGAAGAAGCCTGGGAACAGCTGGAAAAAGCGTTCGAAGGCGATGCACGTGTGGACGGGGTTATTTTTGGCCGTGTCAAGGGCGGGTTTACCGTTGATCTGAACGGTGCCGTCGCCTTCCTGCCGGGCAGTCAGGTCGATATCCGTCCGGTGCGTGACGTTACGCCCCTGATGAATATCAGCCAGCCCTTCCAGATTCTGAAAATGGACCGCCGCCGCGGCAACATCGTTGTTTCGCGCCGCGCCGTTCTGGAAGAGGATCGCGCAGAGCAGCGTGCCGAACTGATGAGCAAGCTGGGCGAAGGCGATACCATTGACGGTGTGGTCAAGAACATCACCGATTATGGCGCGTTTGTGGATCTGGGCGGTATCGACGGCCTGCTCCATGTCACGGATATTTCCTGGCGCCGTGTCAACCATCCGAGCGAGGTTCTGAGCATCGGCCAGACGGTCAAGGTGCAGGTCGTCCGCATCAATCCGGAAACCCAGCGTATCAGCCTGGGCATGAAGCAGCTTGAAACCGATCCGTGGGACGGCATCGAAGCCAAATATCCGGTCGGCGCCAAACTGACCGGAACGGTGACCAACATCACCGATTATGGTGCTTTTGTCGAACTTGAGGCCGGTGTCGAGGGCCTTGTCCACGTGTCCGAAATGAGCTGGGTCAAGAAGAATGTGCATCCGGGCAAGATTGTTTCCACCTCGCAGGAAGTGGAAGTGATGGTGCTGGATGTGGATTCGGGCAAACGCCGGATTTCCCTTGGTCTCAAGCAATGCGGTGAAAATCCGTGGGATGCCTTTGCCGCCAAATTCCCGACCGGTACCGAAGTCGAGGGTGAAATCAAGAATATCACCGAATTCGGTCTGTTCATCGGCCTTGACGGCGATGTGGACGGCATGGTCCACCTCAGCGATCTGGATTGGGACCGTTCGGGCGAGGACGCCATCCAGGATTACAAGAAAGGCGACACCGTCAAAGCCGTCGTCCTCGACGTGGATGTGGACAAGGAACGCATCAGCCTGGGTATCAAGCAGCTCGGCGGCGATCCCTTCACCACCGTTTCCACCAAGAAACGCGGTGAAACCGTCACATGTGTCGTGAAAGAAGCCAATGACAACGGTATTGAGGTTGAGGTTGGCGAAACCGGTGTGACCGCCTTCATCCGCCGCAGCGACCTGGCCCGTGACCGTGCCGATCAGCGTCCCGACCGCTTTGCCGTCGGTGACAAGGTCGATGCCATGGTTACCGGCGTCGACAAGGGCAGCCGTCGCCTGAACCTGTCGATCAAGGCCCTTGAAATGGCTGAGGAAAAAGCAGCTGTTGAGCAGTATGGTTCGGCTGATTCGGGTGCCAGCCTTGGCGATATTCTCGGTGCCGCACTGGAAAAAGCCAAAGAAGACAAATCCTGATCTGCTTTGGCAGCATCCTGAAAAACAGGGGTCGCCGGCTTTGGCCGGCGGCCCTTTTTCGTACCATTTTGCCCGGTGGAAAGTTTGATTCCGGGGGTCCTCTGTAAACCCGTCCTTATGACAAGGCTGGCATATTCTTTGGGAAAACCCTGTCCATTGAAAGGCTTACCTTGACCTTGGGCTTGCCTGATGGCACCTTTGGTAACAGGTTCGGGGTTCGGCTATATATCGCGTGCATGGGTGTCATTATAATTTTACGCCGTCACGCAGAAAGGTCTGTTCAGGCCATGAGGGGGAAACGCTATGATCAAATCCGAATTGATCGCCAAGATCGCCGAGGCCAATCCGCATTTGTATCATCGTGATGTTGAGCGCATCGTGTCCACGATCTTTGATGAAATCACGGATGCGCTTGCCAAGGGTGACCGGGTGGAGTTGCGTGGATTTGGGGCCTTTTCCGTCAAAAACCGTCCGTCCCGTGTCGGACGCAATCCGCGTACCGGCGCCAGGGTGGAAGTGGCCGAGAAACGCGTTCCTTATTTTAAGACCGGCAAGGATTTGCGCGAACGCCTGAATGAAGGCTGAGTGCCTCCGCCCCGGGTGTGTCCGCATGTGACTGGATCGCCCGGATGCGAATGATGCCGGCGTCCTGCGATCAGCGCTTCCTGACGGGTCTTCGCCTTTGCTATATACAGTCCCGATCCGCTTCACATCTGTTGCGGCGGCTTCTGTTGTGCGACTGTATGATTTGACCGGCCGGTGATATCGGCTTTTCGCTGACGGAATATCTGGACATATGGCTTTTGGCATTTTTCTCCGCAGACTGTTCTGGATCCTGCTTGCCCTGGGGCTGATCTGGTTTTCGGTGAGCAACCGCCATGCGGTGCCCCTGTCCCTTGCCCCTTTTCCCTGGTATGCGGATTTGCCTTTGTATCTGATTTTTTTCGCCGGCGTGTTTTTCGGGGTCGCACTGTCGGTGGTTGTCAGCGGCTGGTTGCGCCTGAAGGGCTTTCTGCGTGCACACAAGGCCGAACGCCGGGCAAAAGCGCTGGAAAGCGAAGTGGCCGTTCTGGCCGAAGATTCCCAGCGCAGACAGGCCGAAACCGCCCATGCCCGCGCCAGTGAGGATATGGATACCGTCAGGGATATGCATTCAACCCGTAAAATCCAGGCGGATGAGCCATCCGCCGCGCAGGCAGGAGGCCAATCCCTATGACGGTACCGGCAGCACCCTCACCCGCTGTGGGGCGATCCGTATCCGGGGTGCCGGCGGGTGTTTACTGTGCGCTTGATACGGTCGATCTGGACCGGGCCACCACGCTGGCGCGCCTTGTCGCGCCGCATGTAACGGGCCTGAAAATCGGGTTGGAATTTTTTCTGGCGCACGGTGCTGCCGGATACCGGGCGATCGCCGATCAGGCGGAGCGGACGGGACTGGCCATTTTTCTGGACCTGAAACTGCACGACATTCCCAACACGGTTGCGGGCGCCTTGCGCGCGGTGGTGCCGCTGGCGCCCCGTCTGATCACGCTGCACACGTCGGGCGGGCCGGCCATGATGACCCGCGCGGTCGAGGACGCGGTGAATGATGCCGAAAAGGCGGGGGTTGTCCGGCCTGCCCTGATCGGGGTGACGGTGTTGACCAGTCTCGATGCCCATGACCTTGCCGCTGTCGGCCAGGGGGCTGACCCGCAGGCGCAGGTTCTGCGTCTGGCCGGTCTGGCACAGGCCAGCGGTCTTGACGGTGTCGTGTGCAGTCCGGCCGAAATTGCCGCCATCCGTGCCGCGACAGATCCGGACTTTGCCCTGGTGGTGCCCGGGTTGCGGCCCGGTGGTGTTGTCGCCGGCGATCAGAAACGGGTCATGACCCCGCGCGCTGCCCATGACCTCGGTGCGACCGTGCTGGTGGTCGGGCGGGCGATCACGGCTGCTGCCGATCCGGCCGCCGCCGCCGCGTCCATTGCAGGCAGCCTAGCTTGAAAAAGCGTGTTCCAGGGCGGCCACATTCCAGTCGGCCTTTTTCGCGGCGCCGTCGTAAACAGCCTGTAGAAATGCCAGCAGACTGTCTGCCGGCTGAGGCGCATGCCGCAGGTCATCATATTTCAGGATGGCCAGTGACCCGCCATTTTTCTCGGTCCAGAAGGCGGCAGGCGGCTTGAGCGGTACGCTGGGCAATCCCTCCGGTTCCGGGTAGGCGTAGGCGTAAAAGGCTGGTTCCGGAAAGCTGTCATCGCCCGGCCAGAAACCGAAACTGATAACTTCATGGGAATAGGCCTCGCGGTCGGACACGGTGCCGCCTTCCAGCGGATGGGCGCGCCCTGAAAAGCGGGTGACCGCCAGATCGAAGGAATGCCAGTACAGATGCACCGGTGTCTGCTTGCCGGTGAAACGGCTGCGGAAGCGTTCAAATATCACAGAGATCCGGCACAGTGCCGCCCAATAGCGGGTGACAGCATCCGCATCATAGGTCTTGTGGACCATGTCCTCGGCAAAGGGAATGGTGCTTTTGTTTTCATAGGGAAGACCGACAATTTTCACGCTAATGCCAAGCGTATTCAGCGCTGTGAACAAAGCGTCGTAAAACTGGGCCACTGACTTGCCCGGCACGTCGAAGCTTTCCATCAGACCGTCGTCGCGTCGGACACGAACACTATGGTCTATCATATCGAAAAAAATCTCAAATCCCATGTCACCACAGGGGATGCGTCCGGTCGTTAGGCCCGAGGTTGCCGGATACAGCGTCACATGCCACCAGTGATTCAATTTCGGATGGGTTTTCATACGGATTTTGCCGATGATTTGTAGAAACAGATGCAGTGTTTCCTTTGTTTCAACCCAGTCGGCGTAGGGTAGCGGCGGCAGTGTCAGTGCGGAATGTGCAGGCATTGGTGTTATCCTTCAATCCAGGTCAAACAACAGCGCTTCGCAGTTCGTCATGGCGCCTACGGTGCAGATATCCCGGCCGGTAAATTGCAGGCCGTCGCCGGCGGAGAGCGTTTCGCCGTCCACCGTCACCATGCCGTTTACTATTTGAAGAAAACCGGCGCGCCCGGGCGCAAATTCATGGGTGGCGGTTACACCGTCATCCATCCGGGCAAGCAGGACGGAAACATTCCGGTGCAGATGCACCGCGTCCATCCCGCCGCCCGCACCGGCGATCACATGAAAGCGGTTTGTGGCTTTTGCCGTGTCGATGGCCTTCTGTTCATACGAGGGCTCAACGCCATCTCGATCCGGCAAAATCCAGATTTGCAGAAAATGCACCGGCTCGGTGTCGGAAGCGTTCATCTCCGAATGGGTGATGCCTGTGCCCGCCGACATGCGCTGGACGTCTCCAACATGAATCGTGGACCCGTTGCCGAGCGAGTCGCGGTGTGCCAGCGCACCGGATATGACATAGGTGATAATTTCCATATCGGCATGGCTGTGTTCGCCGAACCCGGCACCGGGTATTACGCGGTCTTCATTGATAACGCGCAGGGACCGGTGCCCCACGCGTGCCGGGTCGTTGAAGCCGCCGAAGGAAAAGGTATGGAAGCTGTCCAGCCAGCCCGTTTGTGTTCGCCCGCGTGAGGACTTTTCATGAATAAGAGCCATCGTTCACCCTTTTGACGCGGTGGTGCCAGGAACCTCGGGCGCCGGAAACATCGCGCCGTGTTTTCTGGAAGAAGCGGTTGGTCTAGTAATAAAACCAATAATCCATGACCATGACGATTGCATGTGGTCTGTCCACAATTCCGTTGGCACAGCGTTTGCCCGGCAAATCCCTTGCGTTTGGCTGTGTTCTGCTGTAATGACCCACTTCGCCGAGCGACCCGGCCAGAGTGAATGGGCTGCCGAGGCCGCTTAGAAAGCAAAACTCTGCTGTTTATGGAGAGACTGCAAATGCCCAAGATGAAGACCAAATCGGGTGTGAAGAAACGCTTCCGCCTCACCGCAAGCGGAAAGGTACGCTCTGCCCAGGCCGGCAAACGCCACGGCATGATCAAACGTACCAACAAACAGATCCGCAATCAGCGTGGCACGACGATCCTGAACGACTGCGACGCCACCATCGTCAAGAAATGGATGCCTTACGGCTGAAGCCGTCAGGTTGTCCTTTTTATTGTGTGAGGAGATAAGGAAATGGCTCGCGTAAAACGTGGGGTAACAAGCCACGCCCGTCACAAGAAAGTCATTGCTGAAGCCAAAGGCTATCGCGGACGCCGCAAGAACACCATCAAGGTGGCACGGCAGGCCGTTGAAAAAGCCGGCCAGTACGCTTACCGCGACCGCAAGGCCCGCAAGCGTAATTTCCGCGCCCTGTGGATTCAGCGTATCAATGCCGCCACCCGCCTGCATGGCTTGCCGTACGGCCAGTTCATGCATGGCCTGACACTGGCCGGGGTGGAACTGGATCGTAAGGTCCTGTCCGATCTGGCGATCCGTGAACCGGTTGCTTTTGAGGCGCTTGTCGAACAAGCCAAGGCAGCCCTCGCCAAGTAAAGTCCCGGTCGCCTCTATCGGCACCATCATGTATTTGCGAGAGGGGCCTTGCGTTTGCAGGGCCCCTTTTGACGTTTGAATATTTGTCACATCAGGCAGCGATCCTCTTCCGATCCAGGGGCGCAGACGGGGATTGCGGGCAAATGGCCACAGGGAAGATGAGATGCAGGACGAAATCACCCATTTAAAGGCTGAACTTCAAACGGCCATTGCCGCGGTGGAGACGCTGGAGGCGTTGGAAACCCTCCGTGTCGGCGCGCTTGGCAAAAAGGGGCGGGTGTCCGAACTGATGCGCGGCCTTGGCCGGATGAGCCCCGAGGAAAGGCGCACGGCCGGCCCGGCGCTGAACGGCCTCAAGGAAGACGTGGCAGAGGCCATCGCCGCCCGCAGGCTCACCCTTGAGGATGCCGCGCTGGACAAGCGTTTGGCCGATGAAGCGATCGATGTCAGTCTTCCGGTGCGCGAACGGGCAGAAGGCAGCCTGCACCCCATCAGCCAGGTTATGGATGAAGTTGCCGAAATTTTCGCGGCTCTTGGCTTCGATATTGCCGAAGGGCCCGATCTGGAAACCGATTTCTACAATTTCACGGCGCTGAATATCCCGGAAGAACATCCGGCACGTCAGATGCATGACACTTTTTACTTGCACCCGGATGCGGATGGACACCGTAAAGTGCTAAGGACCCATACCAGTCCGGTGCAGATTCGTACAATGGAAAGGGTTCAGCCGCCCATCCGTGTCATTGCGCCGGGCCGGACGTTCCGCTCTGACTCGGATGCAACGCACACACCGATGTTCCATCAGGTCGAAGGGCTTGCCATCGATACCGATATTCATCTGGGGCATTTGAAGGGGACATTGGAAGCCTTTCTCAAGGCCTTTTTCGAGATCAGCAGTGTGACGCTGCGCTTTCGTCCCAGCTATTTCCCTTTCACCGAACCGTCGATGGAGGTGGATGTGCAATGCAGTTTCGAGGGCGGCACCGTCAAGATCGGTGACGGCAATGACTGGCTGGAGGTGCTTGGCTCCGGTGTGGTCAACCGCAAGGTGCTGGAAGCGTGCGGCCTGGATCCCGACACCTATCAGGGCTGGGCGTTCGGCTGCGGCATCGATCGTCTGGCAATGCTGAAATATGGCATGAATGATCTTCGGGCTTTCTTCGACGCCGATCTGCGTTGGCTGAAACATTATGGATTTAAAGCGCTCGCGGCTCCCACCTGGGCTGCGGGACTGAGTGATTAAAAGGGGCGGACGGAATGAAATTCACCCTGAACTGGCTGAAAGAGCATCTCGACACCGATGCCGACCTGAATGCCATTACGGAAACACTGACCCGTATCGGCCTCGAGGTCGAGCATGTCACCAATCCGGCGGAACGCCTGGCGCCGTTCACCATTGTCGAAGTCCTTTCGGCTGAAAAACACCCGGATGCGGATAAGTTGCGGGTGTGTCAGGTAACCGATGGTAGGGAAACGCGGCAAATCGTCTGTGGGGCCCCCAATGCGCGTCAGGGGATGAAAGCTGTTCTCGGCCGGCCGGGTGATTATGTCCCGGGTCTGGACCTGACCCTGAAAAAAGCAAAGATCCGCGGCGTCGAGTCCAGCGGCATGATGTGCTCCGCCCGGGAATTGGAACTGGGCGACGAGCATGACGGTATCCTCGATCTGGCCGATGATGCCCCCGTGGGGGCGGTTTATGCCGAGTATGCCGGCCTGGACGATCCGGTGATTGAAATCGCCATTACACCCAACCGGCAGGACTGCCTTGGGGTACACGGTATTGCCCGCGATCTTGCGGCCGCCGGTCTGGGCGTGTTGAAGCCCATCCGGATACCGGACATAGCTGTCTCTTTCGACAGTGGGGTTGCCGTTCATATCGCAGAGGATGCCAGAGACCGCTGTCCTGTATTTCTCGGCCGCATGTTTCGCGGTGTCAAAAACGGCCCGAGCCCCCGCTGGTTGCAGGATCGGTTAAAGGGAATCGGTTTGCGTCCGATTTCGGCGCTGGTTGATATTACAAATTATCTGACTTTTGCCTATGGCCGCCCGGCCCATGTCTATGATGCCGGCAAACTGAAAGGTGATCTCCAGGTTCGGCAGGCTGTGGCGGGCGAGACCTTCGTGGCGCTTGATGACAGGGAATACACCGCGGACGGCAGCGAAACCGTCATTGCCGATGAGGCCGGCCCGACCGGGTTCGGCGGTATCATCGGTGGTGCGGACAGCGGCGTTGATGACGCCACCACCGATGTGGTTCTGGAAATCGCCCTGTTTGATCCGGTTGTCACTGCCATGACCGGGCGCCGGCATGGACTGATCACCGATGCCAGGTACCGTTTCGAGCGCGGTGTCGATGCCCGGTTTGCGGAAACCGGACTGGCCCTGGCCAGCCGGCTTATTCTGGATCTTTGCGGTGGTGAAGCCGGCAGTGTCTTTCATGACGGCATGGTTCCGCTCTGGAACAAGACGGTTCCCTTCCGCCCGTCTCGCGTTGCCAGCCTTGGCGGGCTTGATCTGCCCGCCGAACGGTCGCTTGAAATTCTGGCCGGCCTGGGGTTCGTCGCTGAAACGGAGGATACCGACAATAAGACGCCTGTTCGGGTCAAGGTGCCCAGCTGGCGGGTCGATGTGGACGGCGAGGCCGATCTGGTTGAAGAGGTGCTGCGCATCCACGGATATGACGCCATTCCTTTCGTCAAGACGCCGGTGGGCGAACAGCAGGCCGGCCAGGCAATGGATACGTCGCTGAAGCGCGCGCGTCTGTCGCGCCGCAGACTGGCCGCGGAAGGTCTTCACGAGGCCGTCACCTGGTCTTTCATGAACCGCAGCGACGCGGCACTCTTTGCCGATACCAAGCCGGGATTGATCATCGATAATCCGATTGCCAGCGCGCTTGACTATATGCGCCCGTCCATCCTGCCCAATCTGTTGAAGGCGGCACAGCGCAACCATGACCGTGGTATAACGCGGGCCGCCTTGTTCGAGGTGGGGCCCGTATATCTGGACGACACGCCGGACGGTCAGCTCAGGGTGGCGACCGGTGTGCGGGTCGGCCCGTTTGCCGCGCGCCACTGGGACGGCGATGACCGCATGGCGGATGCCTATGACGTGAAGGCGGACGCGCTTGCCACGCTGGACGCCGTCGGCGCCCCCATGGACAGCCTGCAGATCGTTGCCGAGGCACCGGCTTATTTCCATCCCGGCCGGTCGGGTATGGTGTGCCTGGGGCCCAAGACGGTGCTGGCGGTCTTCGGCGAACTGCATCCGAGAGTGCTGAAAAGTCTGGATGTGGATGGGTCCGCTGTCGGATTTGAGGTTTTCATCGACCGTGTCCCGCCGCGCCGCCGCCGCGATGCTTCCAAAGGGGCGCTGCATCTCAGCAATCTGCAGGCTGTGGAGCGGGATTTTGCCTTTCTGGTTGATCATGGCGTGGCGGCCGGTGACTTGATCAAGGCGGTTTCAAGGGCGGACAAGGCACATATCAAAGCGGTGCAGGTGTTCGATGTGTATGAAGGCAAGGGTGTTCCGGACGGTCAGCGTTCGCTGGCCGTATCGGTCTATCTTGAACCGCAGGAGGCGACCTTTTCCGAAACCGAGATCGAAGCCATCTCTGCCAGGATTTGCGCAGCGGCCGAAAAGGCTGTCGGTGCCCGTTTACGAGGCTGAAACCAATTGCTGCGATAAAGGCTTAACTGTTTTTGCGGGCCGGCGGTAATGCCGGGCCCGCAATGCCTGCTGTAATGTGGTATGGATCAGGACTTGAAAAAATCCGAATAGCGTCTTTCTTATGGACGGCGGGCAAAATTTTGCCGAAACAGATATTTGGTTCCTGGGCGTTAGCCATGTGGGTATAACGTGGGCAGCAAAGAGAAATTTGACAAAGACAGAGTCCCGCTCCGCCTGAAGTTGAGAGCCTGGTGGGAGGGTTATGACCCTGACGAGCTTCAGCAGCGTTATGCTGAATACGCCGCCCGTGTGCGGGCGGCTCAGGAAGCCGGACGTGCCAAGTTACAGGCCGCGCGCAGAGAGCAGGAGCCGGAAGAGGCTCTGGGTGCTAGCGGACACCCCGATCTGCCTGTCGACCCCTGGGATGCCCAGAAGGTCAATATTGCCCAATATGTCTGGGGCGAAGGGTTCTGCGGCCCCGGCGGCCCTGAATACATCATCGCCCTTTCCAAATTGCTGGCGCTCAGCCCGGAAATGTCCATGCTGCAGATCGGTGCCAGCCTGGGTGGCCCCGCCCGCGTTCTGGCGGACCGTTTTGGTGTCTGGATAACAGGCTATGAGGAAAGCCTGACCCTGGTCGAAAAAGGCACTCAGATGTCCAAGATGGCCGGGCTGGAGAAGAAAGCGGCGCTTGAGCATTACAACACCAGGGACTTCAAGGGGTTCGACAGAAAATACGACCGCGCTTTTGCCAAGGAGGCCCTGTTCACCATTCAGGACAAGCGGGGCATGATCGAGCATATCGAGGACAAGTTGAAACCGGGGGGACTGTTCCTGATGACCGATTATGTTCTGGGCAGCGATGCGGCCCTGGCGCGCGACAGCTACCGCGAATGGAAAATGGGCGAGCGGCTCAAGCCCTATATGGCGACCGCCGATGAAATCGTTGACATGATGAAGGCCGTGCGCATGCAGGTTCGTGTGTCCGAGGATATCAGCAGCAGCTATGTCGACATGATCAATCAGGCATGGGCCGGGGCCGACATTGTGGCAACCAAGCTGGCGAAGGAAAAAAACGGCCCGCAGCTTGTGCAGGTTCTCATGCGGGAAGCGGAATTCTGGACGCGCCGCAAGAAACTGCTTGAAAGCGGTGACCTGAAACTGTGGCGTATCGTTGCCAACAAGAAGTCTTCCGGCCCGTCAATGATGTCCGACTGGTAAGGCCCTTGCCGTCAGACGCCTGCATGGTCGCAGAGTTACATTTTCTGGACAGGTTGGCCGTTCCCATCCATTTCAGGCCGATTTTTTCGCGAAAAGAATGCCGGCAAAAATCAGCGCGGCACCAAGGGCGTGCAGCGGTCCCAAGGCCTCGCCAAACAGGGCCCATGCCAGAATGGCCGAGACGACAGGCTGTACCAGCAGACTGATGGACCCTGCTGTCGGCGGCACATGCGCCAATCCGTACATGATAAGGCTTTGTCCCAGAATGTGGGCCCCCCATGCCAGACCGATCAGAGGCGCCCAGCCGGTCAGGCTTGCCGGTAGGAACGGTCCTTCGCTCATAAGGGCAAGCGGCAGCAGCAAAAGCGCGGTCACCAGGCCGCTGCCGGTCATCACCACGGCTGTCGGTGATCGCCTCCGGGCTCTTGATCCCGACAATATATAGCCGGCATAGGCGACCGATGTCGCCAGGCCCAGCAGGTCGCCGGTCACATAATCCGGATTGAATTCCAGATTCTGTCCTACCAGCGCAAAAGCGCCGGCGACGGCCAGCAGAAGCGCGATCAGCAGGTTGCGGTTCATCTTTTCCTTCAGGAAAAGCCAGCCTGCGATCGCGGTGAAGATGGCGGCCATGTTGGCCAGCAATGTTGCATTGGCCACCGTCGTCATCGCGACCGACCAGTGCCACAGGGCCAGATCGGCGGCAAACCAGAAACCGACAAAAAACAGATCCCGTGCCACGGCCCAGCTGTCCGTTCCGCCGGTGCTTTGCGCCCTGTTTTCAGCGATATGCCGAGGCAGTTTCGACCGTGCGAAATAAACCCATAGCGCCAGAAGCGGCAGGGACAGTGTCATGCGCCAGAAAGCCGTTGCCGTCGGCGTTACTTCGGAAAGACGCATAAAAATGGCCGCCGTACCAATGGTCGCGGCGCCGGCGATCACGGCGGCAAAGCCCTTGCTGGTCAGATATGTGCGCGGTTCCGTGCTCTGCATTGCGGGTTTCCATTCCATCATGCCGGCGGGTATGGCCGGCGGATCCGTGTCAGCCCGTTGGCATATACCCATGATGCTGTATGTCTGTCCGTTATGGCGCGCCTATCATGGCTTGTTGCCCGCGACAAGCCTTGCCAGCGCTTTGGCGCACCGTCATCATCCGGTGTTGAGGTGAGGAAAACAGTCCGGGTGTGATCGTAACCGACGGCCCGGGCCCTGCTTTCAATAAGGGGAGTTTCAGCCATGCCTGAGCAGACCGTTATTCCGGTCAAGCCGGAAATTGCCGCACACACCTACTGCGACGAAGCATTATATGAGGCGCTGTACCGCCGGTCTGTCGAGGACCCTGAGGGGTTCTGGGCGGAGCAGGCGGGTCGCCTGGAGTGGATGCGGTTTCCGCAGACGATCAAGTCGACGGACTTTGGCGGGGATGTGGACATCCGCTGGTTCGAGGACGGCGTGCTGAACGC
>NZ_REFR01000002.1 GCF_003688555.1 Eilatimonas milleporae | reverse complement strand
CAACCCGCTTCGACAAGCTCGCAAGAAATTTCCTCGCCGCAATCGCAATCGCTTCAACACGCCTTTGGCTCAGAAATTATGAGCCCACAACCTAGACGCAATCGGACAGGGCGGACAGGCCTTTTTCAGCAGTGTCGCGGGGGTTCAAAAAACCCTTGCGCCGGAAAAGTCGGGCTCCTATAGTCCGCGCCTGCTTGCAGTCGGTTCCCGGCCGGACCTGCAAAAGCCTAGGAATTCAGGGGCCGTAGCTCAGTTGGGAGAGCGCTACAATGGCATTGTAGAGGTCAGGGGTTCGATTCCCCTCGGCTCCACCATTCACCTCCTAAGTGACGGATGTTGCAGGAGGCTATTGAAATCAAACAGCTTAATCTTCCCGAGTGTTACACATGAGGCGTGGAAGACTTGTCTGCATACCTGGGCTTGATACGAAGAAAGAGCGGTGTTTATGCCGTCCGAATGCGCATACCACAGGACATCGCAGCGCTGATTGAGAGTGATCCATCGATCTGGAAGACACTTGCCGTGAACCCCAGTGCACGGCTGAACAAATGGCGAGATGCGCTGACTAGCGTGAAACGCGGCCAGCCGGTGGTGGTGAAGAAAGAGTTCAACCAGTCGCTTAGCGCTCGCAAACTGGCTGATGCCAAGGCTCCTTACTTCGCGCTCCGCAACGAACTGGAAGAGGCATTCCAAACCATCCGTTCAGCCTATAGCCGCGAGCCTGTCGTCGCGACTGAACAAGACTTGGTTGCACTATCAGAGGTCTACTTAGCTCAGGTTGAGGAGGACGCCGAGCGCAACGAGACTAAGCTTCTCGGTGATCCGGAGGCGCAGGAAGCGGCGCTTCACAACACGCTTGAGGACATCGCCGCGCAGCGAAGGTTTCGCCCACGGAAATCAGTCGCCAACTTGGCATCAGCCGGTCGTCAGTCTACCATATCTTTGAGGAACTAAATCGAGCTTGATCAGTTCATTGAGGTATTATCTTGGTTTCAGCAGCTGATAAGCGCTATGCTTCCCTCTTGGATAACGGGTTCTATCCTGCTGAACTGCCCCCTGTCTTCAAAACGAATAGCTTTAGCGCGGCGAGTGACAGTGTTCTTGCCAAGATTGGCACCTCAAACAAGGCTAAGCCGGACAACTACGCCGGAAGCACAACTTTTTATGACGGTGCTACGTTTAGGGGGCACCTTCGTACCTTTGGGATTATTAACCCGATCAACTATATGCTGGTCTCCAAGCTTATCGCAAATAAGTGGGCAAGCATCCAGAAAACCTTCAAACTAAGTAAAGTATCAGGCGCTAGGCCATCTTTCTCGACCAAAGATAAATCCGAGCGTTCAATCCAGTCTTCTACGTTGTCCAAGAAGAGTGACCGTCTTCAAAACTTGGCAGCTTGCTATCCTGTTGTTTTGAACCTCGACATAAATCGATTCTATGGGTCGATCTATACCCACTCAATCCCTTGGGCTGTCCTTGGAAAAGCTGAAGCTAAGCTGCGCTACTCAAAGGGTACGTTGAAGGGCCATTGGAGCGATAAGCTTGATACACTAGTAAGGAACTGCAACCAACGTCAGACTGTTGGTATTCCCATAGGCCCAGACACCTCACGGATCGTATCTGAGCTGCTGCTGTCCCGGATTGACGTGGAACTGTGCGCAAAGGGAACCGGCCTAACCGCTTCGCAGATTTATCACAGTATAGACGACTACCAAGTGGGTGTGTTTTATCCTCATGAAGCGGAACAAGCCCAGTCGTTGTTCCAAAGAGTTGTCCATCGGTATGAGATGCGGATCAACGACTTTAAGACCGGCGTGAGCTCGGGGATTGAGTTCGGGCCATCAGTCTTCCAGCGTCATTTTGATGTTCTGAAGTCGCAAAAGGGGCAGCCCTTCATTGAGCACCTCTTTGAGTTGATATACTCGCTCGCGCCGAGATACCCGAACATCAACATCATCGGTTATGCACTTAAGAGCTTCAGGTATAGGCTTGCCAACCACAACACTCATCAACTGGCAAAGCAGTATCTACAACGGTTGACATATGCCTCGCCCCATGAGGCGAGATGGACGCTTCCTTTGTTGCTTGGCATCTATTCTGCTCAAGGCAAAGAAACGGACACTAGGAGGTTTATCCAATGGGGTATCGAGGTGTCCGCCAGAAGAAACGATGTACTAAACTTGCTATGGTTCCTGTACGCTGCACTCTACCTGCGTATCAAGCTGGACAAGTCCGTATGCTTCGCCTGCATCGAGCTATCGAACCATCTAGTTGATCTCATGTTGATCCACGGAAAACACGAAAAACTGTTCCCAGTTGAAATGTCTGCGATAAAGCAGCGGTATCTGCCCTCGGACTTCAACTCCCCCGCATGGATCGTTCTATACGAAGTCTCACGACATGGCTGGAATACGTCCCCATCGTTCTCAAAGGCCGGGACTGTAGATGATCCCGATGGGCTTTATCTCGAACTGCAAAGCCAAGGTGTAGAGTTTTATCAATCTCATCGCTTCAGTGTAGACGCATTTAGTGGATGGCATCTGACAGACGCACACTTCACGCCCGAGCAGCCTGAGCTAGAGCCTTGGGAGTATGACGCGGACGCCAGCTATGACTACTTCGAGGATGAGTATCCATGAAGAAGTTCAAAGTATGCGCCGTGAGTGGTGGGCATATCCGCCATGCTTGAAAGCTTTGATGAATGGTTCGCCGTTCGAGACGGGCATGATGATGACAGGATATGGCCGGGACGGCTGAGCTTTAGCATCAAGAACGGAGTTGTCCTCGAAGCGATTGCCTTTCCCGACGGTGGGAACTTCTACCAAGCCCCAAACTGCGATACGGGAACGATAACCGGCTATCTGGACTATCAGCGACCAACAACCATCATAAATCCTTGGGTTCAATCGCGTGGTGGTGGATCCATGGGGGTGGATACGCCGGTCGTGCGTTCAAAGGCCCGGATAATCGGTAGCGCTATCCTAAAGAACATCCACCTGACCGACATCAACGAGCGCTGTTTTACTGGGGTCAGTATGGACCTTCCGGCATTCAGTTCATGGTACGCGCCAAGGATCGTCAAGACAGACTTCAGTTTTCCTAACGACAAAGGGCCAGCAGATGTTTCAGTAGACGTAGACAGGCCAGAACACAGCGAGTTCGTGCTGAACGACCAAACTAAGGTTACGATAGACAGCTATGCGCATCCGGCGACAGAAGGCGCTGTTACGTCGGTAACGCAGCGGACCTCACTGTGGTTTCAGTTCTCGGAGGCCGCGAACTATGAGGCCGTCATAAAGCGGATATGGCGCGTCAACATCCTGTTTTCCTTTCTCTTGGGCCATCGCATGGCGCAATCCCCCTATCACCTCCACACTACCCACACCCGGAGTTGGAACGAAGAGGATCGACCTGTCGTGGCGGAGCTTCTCTTTCGTCCCACCTTCAAAAGCAAGACGGAGCATTTAGAATGGCATGACGCACTGTTCACACGCCATAACTGCACGCTAGATGCTCGCAGCATCCTGAACGCGGCAGCAGAGCAACCAGATGCCTTGTTCTATCTGATGAACATGGTCCTTCTTATGGAGCACCCTAAGAAGCTGTCGGCAAACACGTTCAGTGAGTTTATGGGGTGCGTAGAAGACTTTGATCAAACCGTCTTTGGAAGCGGATCGTCCTCTGACCTCAAAGCCCTGCGTAAGTCACTCAAAAAAGTTGTTGCCGAGCATGGCTCGGAAGCGGACAAGCGGACGCTCGGTGACTTACTACACAGATCGCCGAACAGGTACTCTCTGGCACAGCGCGTTGAGCGGCTGCAAAGGGCTTGGTTAGATAGCGGGTTTAGAGAGTCGCCTGATCCAATAGAACTAGTAAAGCTCAGGAACGCCATATCGCACGGACGAGCGGTCACCTTAGAGGTTGATGACTATCAGAAGATGGTGTGGTTTGGGTACTATCTTTGTGCGTTGTCACGGTTTCACATCTTCAGGGAGCTTGGCCTGCCTGACGAGGACATCGGTGAGGCGTTTTGCAGGGTCCCGTATAGGTACGGCATGTACGCTCCACGTACCGAAGAAGCAACGAATGCAGAAGCGGAAACCAAGTAGGTGACATACATGATCGACGGGGAGCCAATCTATGATTTGATCGTGCCGCACTGTGCCGACCTGTTGCCACGCTACTGAAAGTTGATCCCACTGCGGAGATTTATGTGCCTGACATCAGCTAAGAAGACTTGGGCTTTTCAAGGGACCACACAGGTGGTACACACAGTGCTGTAGCGTTCGGCGTTAAGCATTGATTTTATTAAATAAATGGTGACGAAAGCCAGTTTCCCCTCGGCTCCACCATTTCCATAAAATTACTTTTGCCTCGGGTTCGATGATTGTCCCTCGGACCCCACCCGACCATCGTAAAGCTCCACCAAACCGGGTGGAGCTTTTTTATTGAATCCCTGATGCTAGCCGGGCGGTTTGGCAAAACAGTCATGTCCCTTGCGTTTCAAAAGAATGCAGCGGGAAACGGCTTCCTGCATTGAAGGGACAGGTCCGAAAACAAGCCGGTACATGCCGGGGCGCGATGGCACTTCCTGAACGGTGCTGTACAGACCGGTAACGGCATCGGCCATTTCCGACAGGATGAGTTTTTCCAGCCTGTCGGCTTCCACACGGTTCATGGCAAGGCCGACCTCAACCCGCCAGATGGTTGACCAGTCGTCGGGCTCTTCAAGGCCCGCAGTCTCTGGAGACGCACTATCCTTCGCCAGTAAAAGATGGGGCGCGAGAATTTCGCCGTCAAAACTGCTTTCGGTCAAACCTTCGGCATAGGTCAGGCCTGTCTCGCGGGCCTCGGCCGACAATTGCTGACGCATGGCCAGCTCTGCCTCGACCGCATCACCGTATCCCGCGTCTGCCGCACGGCGCACCAGACCGTAGCCGCGTATGGGGTCCGGCGTGTCGCCTACATCGCCGTTCCAGTAAAGAATGCCAAGCATGTAGAGCGCCTCGGTCTCACCCTGTAACGCGTGCCGGCGCCAAATGGCCAGCGCTTCCCCCCTACCGCCTACCTCACCCGGCATGTCGAAAAACAGCATGTTGGCCAGCGACAAACTGGCACGGCCATGCCCCATACCGGCGGCAAACCGGTAAAACATGGTGGCAATGGCGGGTGACGCCTGACGCCCGACGCCCAGTCGGTGAATTTCCCCCAAATGGAAAAACCCGTCGGGGTCGCCGGCTTCGCCAGCCTCGCGCAGGGCGCGGATGCCGCCATTGACATCCCCCTCACGGATACGGGCAAGCGCGGCCTCCACCACCGTGGCGGGGGCCGCCGTCGCCGCGTCCGGTGCGTCCTGATCCGGTACGTCCCGATACAGGGCCCAGGCAGGAGAGAACACACCGGAAACCGATATGGCCGCCAGCAGTCCGAAAGCGGCAAAATCATTCATTCCCAATGATTTATTCGTTAAAATGCGCCCAAACATTTTAAATATTCTTTCATGTCTACGGCCTAGTGTCGCAAAAAATAGAATGATCGGGCAATATGACATCTGTCAAATGTGGCATTATGGACAGCCATGCTGAGGGCATCGAATAAAAAAACGGGTCTTTCCGTCAGGCCGGGAAGCGTGGTGGTTCTTTGTGTTCTTGTACTTGCGGCCTGCGCAGGCACCACCACGGGACCGGGGTCGGCCGTGCCGGGCAGGACACCGGTTCGCGATGGCGGTACGGAACCGGGAGATACCGCGGCTGCGCGGGCCGTGGCCGACAGGCTGCTGGCCAATGGACACCCCATGGCCGCCATTCCGCTTTACCGGCGCCTGGTCGACCAGGATGAACAGGGCGCACGCGTGCCTCTTGCCAGTGCGCTGAGCACCGTAGGCGCGCATCAGGAAGCGGTACGGCAGCTGTTACCGGTCACCGCCTATGTCCCGCCCGAGGAACCGTCGAAGGATTTCGTACCCCGATATACCGCCGACGACATCACCAGGGCCTGGGCCCTTCTTGGCCGGAACTGGCTGGCCCTTGGCCGTATCGAAGATGCCGTCGGCGCCTACAATCAGGTCATGGCGCGCACCACCGATACACAGGACCGTTTCGGCGCCGCCACAGGGCTGGCGATTGCCCTGGCGGCACGGGGGGAGGTGAATAGCGCATTACCCCTGTTCGGACAGGACCCGTCGGCACAATCAAACAAGGCCCTTGTGCTTGCCGCCTTCGACCGGACGGACGAAGCCATCGCCATTCTGGAACCGATGGTCGCCGCAGGCGCGGGGCCGCGCGATCGTCAAAACCTTGCCTTTGCCTATATGATGGCCAACCGGCCGGCAGCCGCGACCCGTATAACGCGGGTTGATTTCGGGGGCGAAGACTCGCAGAAAACGCTGGAATTCTATCAGATGCTGCGACCGCTTGACGGATCGGCACGGGTGCGGGCCCTGATCAGCGGCCTTATCCAGCCGGCCGAGACCCGAGAGGAAACCGCCAATCTGCGTCTGACCGATACGCCCGAACAATCGGAAACCGCCGCGCGCATCGTGACTGAAAATGTCCGTGAAAGCTCTGCGCTTTCAAAAACATCCCCCGGTTCACAAACACCCTCCGGGCCTGATACCGGCGTCACCGGCAAACCGGTCACGGCCCCGGAGATCAATGACCGCACTCTCAGCGACAGGGCCGCCGAAGACGCAGCGCGAAAAGCCGGGCTTGATCCGCGGGACGTGCCGCCGCTGCTTGGCCCGGACGGATATGCCCTTCAGATCGGTGCCTATCGGACAATTCCGGCCCTGATGCGCGGCTGGACCATACTGCTTGATGCCAATCGGGACCTGCTGGCCGATATTCCCCCGCGCCGGTCGGAAGTGACGCTGCCACCGCGTCAGGGGCAGACAGGGCCAAGCGGCCATTATTTTCGTCTGAATGCCGGACCGCTGCGGCGGTACAGCGACGCCAAAACCCTGTGCGACGCGCTCACCATCCGGGGGACGCCCTGCTGGATCCGCGTACCGGAACCGGGTGAAAGCGGCACAGAAGACAGTCGGGAAGACAGTCGGCCGGACACTGAAAACTAAGACGATTTTCATGACAGTATGAGCGCGGTTGCCGGAACGGAAATTCTGTCGCACACTCCGGCGCAGCCGCCTTACGCCTGCATGAAGACAGCGGTATGCAGGCACTCTGTCCGGAGAAGGTCCGATGTCACGTCTGTCAATCTTCAACAGCCCGTTCCTGCTTGGTTTTGAGGATATGGAACATCTCGTCGAAAGTGTCGCCAAATCCTCGGGCGAAGGGTATCCGCCCTACAATATCGAACAGCACGGCAAAGGGACGGTGCGCATATCGCTGGCGGTTGCCGGTTTCAGCCGGACAGATCTGGCGGTGACACTGGAAAACCGCCAACTGATCGTACGCGGCCGCCAGGAAGACACCCGCGCGGACACCCAGACCTTTCTGCATCGGGGTATCGCCAAAAGACAGTTCATGCGCCGTTTTCTGTTGGCTGACGGTATGGAGGTGACAGACGCCTTTCTGGAAAACGGCCTGTTGCATATCGACGTGGCACGCCCGAAATCGGATCCCGCCGTTCAGACAATACCGATCCGGGAATGACGACGCGCCATGTTGCATCAGGCGCAACACCGGCTCCATATCAAAACAAACGGGCCATCCCTGGTGGAGATCACCGCACCGGTTGCCGCATGGCTGATGGAAACCGGTCTTAAAGACGGCCTCTTGACGGTATTCATCCGCCATACCAGCGCCTCGCTGACCATTCAGGAAAATGCCGATCCGGACGTGCAGCGCGACCTGATGGACGCCTTTGACCGCCTGGCGCCGCGTGGGAAGACCCTTTACCGCCATGATGCCGAGGGCCCCGATGACATGCCGGCCCATATCAGGGCCGCACTCAGCGACACATCGCTTGGAATACCCGTGACGGACGGCCGGATGGTTCTCGGAACATGGCAGGGGCTTTATATTTTCGAGCACCGCGACGGACACCACCGGCGCGAGGTATTCCTGCACCTGACAGGCTGTTGAAGTCCCTAGAATGAATAGGCGATCGATGCCCGTGTCGCCGTATCCGTCGCGGATGTACCGACCGGTGCATTGCTGTCATAGTTGATCTGGAAACTGAGCCGCGCCTTCAGGCGCGCATTGACGGTGGCATTCAACGCGGCAAGGTTTTCCAGCGTAATATTCTGCGTTCCGAAAATGGCGTTGGCACGATTGGTCAAAGTCCAGCCTTCCGAGAGGGTCAATTCATAATTGCTGGCAAGACGGCCGAGGAATTCGGTACCGGGCGCATCAGGATCAGGGTCGGCTTCATCCGTGTCCAGACCGACAAAACGCACACCCGGCCCGGCCTCGATGGTCAGTTTGTGACCTTCACGGGCAAGAAGGTCATAGCCGACACCGAAGGTCTCGACGAGGCGGTAATCAAAACCGGAAAACCGGTCCACTTCAAGCTGGCCGAAATTGGTGACGAAAAAACGCGGAACCACCCGCCAGTTCGTCTGATGGTCAAAGACAAAACGTTCCCGGGTCGTCACATCAGCCCGGCGCGCAAAATCGATCGTCAACTGAAAGCGTTGCTCCCACCCCTTTCCCAGCAGGCGGTTCATCCGGAAGCCAAGATTGAGGGCCTGTTCATTCGTATCGCCTGAGCTGGTGCCGGCGCCGACCTCCAGTTCGGGGTTCCATGCCTTGAAATTGAGCAAACCGGGTGCCGGCGCCGGTTCTTCCACGGGTTCCGGCTCCACGAGAGACTGGGGGTCCGTCATCTCATAGGTAGCAATTTTCGGGTCCCCCAGTTCGTCCACGTCTCCCATCCGCGCCATGGCCGCCACAAGGGCGGCGGCATGATCGGCAATTGCGTCGGAGGCATCGGGCCAGGCAGCCTTGGCGGCGGCAACCACGGCATCGAATTGATCCGGGTCACCGCTGGCAAGAGCCGCCCGCATCATTCTGTCCACACCGCTTGGAAGCGACGTCTCTACGGTTTCGACCGTCTGGTCGTATGGCACTGCCTCCAGCGCGTTCACAACCGGCAAAGTCGCGGCAGAGAAAAACATCCACAGGGTTGAAACGGCAAAAACCCGCATGAAAATGTGACTGCACATCGTAAACAAAGTCCTCTGAGGCCTTGGCGTTCGGGCATTGTGTTCTGCCGGCAAACATGCTGATTTCAAATTCAGCGCAATATATGCCGCAGGAGAATAGTCGTGCCGCACGCATTTGTCACCGGAGCAACGGGTTTTCTGGGCAGACACCTGGTGGATGTTCTCGGCGAAGCCGGGTGGCAAATCACCGCCATGGTCCGAGACCCGGCAGCGGCGGAGGCTCTGTTTGGCACAAAGGTTCGCCTGACCCAAGGGGATTTGACGGACCCGGAGAGTGTGCGTGGCGGAATGCCAAAGGGGACGGACGCGGTCTTTCACACTGCTGCCGACACCAGTACATGGGCACGGCACAGGGTCCGGCAGCATGCGATCAATGTACAGGGGACACAGGCCGTCATCGAGGCCGCCACCGCGAAAAAGGCCGGCCGCCTGATCCACGTCTCTTCCATCGCGGTGTTCGGCATACACCACGGGATCATCACCGAGGAAAGCGAGACACGCGGCACCGGCAGCCGCGTCAGCTATGTCAAAACCAAGGCAGCTGGGGAAGCGTGCGTGCGCGCGGCGGTACAAGAAGGCCGGCTGGATGCCGTCATTGTCAATCCGACCCATATTGTCGGCCGTTATGACACCCACAATTGGGCGCGGCTGATTCGGCTTGTGGCGGACGGCAGTCTGCCGGGTATTCCGCCAGGCGGGGGCAATTTCGCCAATGGCCGCACCGTTGCCGAGGCCATGCTGGCCGCTGTTGATCGGGGGCGGCGGGGCGAACGCTACATTCTGGGTGGCCCCAATGCACGCTTCACCGATTTTATAGCCGTGGCCGGACGTACCTTGAATACACCCGTTACGGCAAAGGAAACGCCTGCATGGCTGCTGAAGGGCATGGCGCGATTTCTGGCACCTGTTGGAGCCGTAACAGGCAAGAAGCCCTTAATGACACCGGAAGAGGCCTATTTCGCCTGCGAGTCCATCGATGCCAGCAGTGCCAAAGCCGTCGATGAACTTGGCTACCGCGAAATACCCCTGGAACAATCCATTGCCGAAAGCGTGACATTTCTGCGCGATCAGGGCCTTGTGACCTGAGCAGCGCGATGCGCCTCGATCCACTCTATATCTGCGGCGGCGGCAGAACAGGCCTGCGCAGAACCGGCAGCAGCAACGGCACGGATATCAGTGCGTGCCCCACACCCAGCCAGAACAGCGCCTCAACCGGGACGCCCCGATCCAGTGCCGCGCCGATGATCCATGGCGCGAGCGCGGTCGAGACCACAATGATGGACACGGTCAATGACTTGATTTCACCCAAATGGCGGGTCCCGTAAAGCTCCGCCCACAGAGCATTGTTCACCGGCAGGGAAAGGCCAAGCGCCACGCCCGTCAGCATCATATAGGTCACAATGGCGGGGGCGGACTGCCCAACGGCGACAAAGGCCAGTCCCAGTGCCAACACCGGCGGATACAAGGCCAGCAGTTTCAGACCGCCAAAGCGGTCAACCAGAACGCCCGCGACAAACGGCACGACCGAAGCCCCGGCCGCATGGGTCCAGTACAGGCCCGTATATGCCTGAAAGGTCCACCCCTTCTCAACCGCCAGTCTTTCAGCGAAAAAGAACATGGCCGTCATCCAGAAGGGAATCGATACAATGGCCGGCAGGATAAGATAAAACCGCCAATCCCTGAGAACATGACGCCGGCGCCAGGCCCCTGTGGCGGACGGCAGGCCCTGTAATGCGCTGTCCGCCTGTCGTTCCAGGGCGTCCGCATGGTCCGCCCATGCCTTGTGCCGCTGATCGTGACCGGCCAGCAGCCACAGCAGAAACGGCAGGGCCACGCCCAAAAGACCGAGGGCGAGCACCAGCCAGGTATCCTGCCACGCCATCGATCCCATAAGCCAGACAGCCGCCGCCGGCAGCATGGACTGGGCCACCGGCATGCCCAGGCCGGCCACAGCCACGGCCGTACCGCGTCCGGCCTCGAAATACCGGGTCATGGTGGTCATCGCGGCATGGACCATCATGCCCTGACCGAACAGCCGCACTAATGTCAGAGCCGCCACGAGATAATAAAATGATCCCGCAAGACCGACGAAAGCAGCCGACAGGCTGAGAGCCAGAACAAGTGCCGCCGTATAATGTCTGAGGTCGATCCGGTCGATGAGATGCCCCATGAGATTGACCCCCAACGCGCTTCCCAGGGTTACAACCAGATACAGCAGGCCGAAATCGCTTTCGCTCAGCCCGTAATCCATCAGGATGTCGGGGCGGTAGACACCGATGAAATAGGTTTGCCCGAAACTGGATGAAAACGTCAGCAACAGCCCATAGGCAAGCAACCGCCCGTCCTTGGCCAGGGGTTTTGGAAACAGGGTGGACAGCATCTGGACATCCTCATGCGCGCCCGCATACAAATGACAAGCATAGGGAATATGTATGGGGGTCTTTCAGATACACCCCGGCCGGGCATCCGGAAACCCTTTGGTAAGGTTTTTGCTAGACAGGATATTGCATCCTGGCGGAAACCCGCGGGGCGCCGGATATGGTCCTGAACGCTTCAGGCCATCCGTACCCGGCACAGCCGGATCATCGCGGTCAGTCAATGGGGAAGCCGCACGTGTCGATCGAAAAGTCCGTGCACTATGAGATTCATGCCCGCCGGGGAAGCGGCTGGACCATCCTGGCCATCAAGGACAGCCGCCAGGAGGCCGTCGCCACGGCGGAAAATCTTTGGAAGGGTGGTGGCCAGACCGGCCTGCGCATCGTCAAGGAAACCTTTGACCGCGCAAAGCAGGAGTTTTCCTCTGTCGAGATTTTTTCCCGTGGGGCGCAGCGCAAAAAATCGCGGCACGATCCCGGCGAAGCAATTTCCCCATGCCTGACGACAAATGACCTTTACGGCGGGGACGGGCGCCGCTCGATCTGGGAACTGTTGTCATCCAGCCTGCGGGAATGGGCCATAACGCCGACGGAACTGCTGCACAGCCTGGAACATTATTACCGCCTGTACAATAAAGGCACACTTCTGCAAAACGCGGTACAGCGCACGGCCGTCGCCTTCGAGGATACGCAGGATTCCATCCAGGAACGAATGCGCAAAATCACCAAGCTGGTCGACACGGCCGCCGACCTTTTGAAAGCCGCCGAGCCGACAGTGCCAAAACTGGAACTGGGCAGGCTGAAACCGGTCACACTGGCACTGGAAGGCAAGCAGAACCGAAGCTTTCTACTGCTGGCGTCCTTAAGCGAATATCTCAGACCCACACAGACACTGTATGACAAGTTTGGCCGGATTCTGGTGTTCGTGAGCGGCGACCGGCCGCAATGGGTCACGGACTGTCTGGACCAGCTGGTCAGTGAATATTTCCTTTTCGACGGCGTTGTCCTGCAACTGTTCAACGAACCGGGCGACCGCGGCGTATTTCTCAATCTGATTGTCCATCTGTACGCCGGCGACCTGGAAAACCTGCGGGAAGACCCGGCTGCCAGGTCCCAGGTCACGGAGGATGCGCTGTCCGTCAATGCCGCCGTCCAAACGGGGCTGATGCCGCAGACACGCAAGAAATTACTGAAGCGGCTGGCCGTCGAAATCGATGCCACACAGGCAATCAACGACCGTGGCCTGTACAGCGAATTGCAGGCGCTGGCCGTTCTGCGGGCCCGTCTGGGCACACTCGGCATCGATGAAGGAACGCTGGATATTCTAGACCAGAAGCTTGAAGCCCGTGCCAGCCGCATGGTCAACAGCCAGTCCGTCGGTGCGGCCCTGGACGAGCATGCCGATCCGTTCGACAAACTGTTTTTCCTGCTGAAGCTGGAAGCCGTCACACCGGGGCTGTCCAACAAACGCATGGTGGCCAACTCGATTTTGCCCATCCTGACACGGCCGGATTATGAATCCGCCCTTCTGGGCCTGAACACCTCACCCATCAAAGCGATGCCGCGCCTTGCCCAATTGCAGAAAGCCGTCCTTCAATCGGGCCTGACGGAAATGCATCAGCGGCAGATTTCGGAAAAACTGGACAGCCTGTGCCGCGCCATTCTGGAAAATACACGGATTCTGGAACGCATCCATCAGGCCGCTATCGGGCCTGTGGACAAGGTGCTGCGTCTGCTGCAACTGATGGCGGACGAGTATTTCACCCAGGGCACCCGTGAGCGTGCGGAGCATCTGGTGCTGATGTATATGCGCCAGGAAACTTTCGCAAAAGACCTGAGCCGCCCGCAGAACGGACGGTCCCCGGCGGAAATACAGACCATGCTGTGGCAGTTGCTGGAGACCGCCGGCCTGAAGTCATCCTCCAAACGGGCGGACAAGGCGGATCGTGACCCGCTTGAAAATACAGACGGGCCGACCCCTTCCGACGGGAATGGCGGGCCTACGGCCGAGGGCGATAGCAGCGACAATAGTGACGCGGCCAAGGCCGTTGAGGACGGCGATCAGGAACCGTAGGGCGCGGCTTTTACCCCACGCCCCGTTCTGTTTGTCGGCCTCTGTTTAAAAATCCGAAATGATGCCGTTCTTTTCCCAGTCGCCGTAACGCGTCGGTTCCGGCCCGTCACGCCCGCCGATTTCCTTCGGGCGTCGGGTCCCAGCCTCCTTTTCGGGTTTGGCCTGATTTGAAGGCTGATCGGTTTTTTCTGTCGTGTCGCGGTCGGTCATCTGACACCCTTTACTGTGCCCGGCGGTCATCCGGCGGGCGAAAGCGGCCCGTCAAGATTCTCGGCACGGGCCTTTCTCCAGAAATAGAGCGCCACGGCAAGGGAGACAAGCGGCAGGACAATGCCGAACTCGTTCGCATAAAGCCGGGTATCTTCATACGCCAGCGTCATGGGCTGGAAAATGCTCAGTATGAAAACATTGTGTGCCGCGTGGAGAGTGGTCACAGGCCAGAGACTGCCGGATTTCAGACGTAAATAGGTGTAGGCAAAGGACAGACCGACGGACAGCAGGGTGAAATTCAGCATCTGCATATGCAGACCCGAGGGGCCCGCATTATAGCTGGTGCCGTAAATCAACGGGATATGCCACGCTGCCCACACCAGGCCCGACAGAACGGATGCATGGGCAAAACCGACCCGCTGCATCAGATGCGGCACCAGAAAACCGCGCCAGCCGATTTCCTCGCCGAGTGCGGTGATGAAATGCCACAACATGCCCACACTGGCGATCATAACGACGCTGAAGACAATCATCGCCCATTCGGGCCAGGCCGGCAACGCCATGAAATAGGCGACTTCTTCGATATATTTGGGGTTGGGTACACCGCCCAGACCGAGCGACCAGATCAGGCCGTAAGCGGCAAGACCGTAGGCGGGCGGCAGGAAATAGGCGATCCAGTGCCAACGCGTGGGGCCCCAGTGCCATCCAAGCGATGACAGGCCGTGGCCTGACAGGCGCAGGGCCGCCATGGCGGCCAGTCCCGGTGTCCACATCAGGAGCGCGATATAATAGCGCTTCAGCCCCAATTCCAGGATGAGCAGATAGCCCATCGCGGCAAAAAGCAGCAGAAAACCGGCAAACAGCCCAAGGGGACGCCAGAAATCCAGTCGCTGGCCGGTGCCTGAACCTTGTGCCGGGGGCCGCATTGCCTTCTGCGGTGCCGGCTCGTCCTGTGTTGGGTCAGACATTCTTTCAAGCCCTCCCAAACTTGTCCTTTAAAACCTGCAAAACTGCATACTCCATCGGCTATGCCCTGTTCAAAGACAAACCGCCAAGCTGAAGGTTCCCACTCTTGATACAAGGGCGACCAAAGCCCACATCCCATCCAAGACCACATAAAATACGTGGGTTTGCACCCGAAAAGAGGCGAACGACAGCCGAGGAGAGATGAAATGAATATGATGCGCACTGCGATGCTGATGGCGGCAATGACCGCCCTCTTTCTCGCCGTGGGCTACATGCTGGGCGGCCAGGCCGGCATGCTGCTGGCCTTTGTGGTGGCCGCCGGCATGAATCTATTCGCCTATTGGAACGCCGACAAAATGGTGCTGTCCATGCACGGAGCCCGTGCCGTTGACACACGCACCGCACCGGATCTTGTCACGATGATATACCGCCTTGCAGACCGTAGCGGCCTGCCGCGTCCGAAGGTTTATATCATCGACACACCGCAGCCCAATGCCTTTGCCACGGGCCGCGACCCGGCCCACGCCGCCGTCGCTGCGACCACGGGGCTTCTGAATACGTTGAACCGCGACGAGGTCGAAGGTGTCATGGCGCACGAGCTGGCGCATATCAAAAACCGCGACACGCTGATCATGACCATCACGGCAACGATTGCGGGCGCCATTTCCATGCTGGCCAATTTCGCCCTGTTTTTCGGTGGCAACCGGAACAATCCCCTTGGCCTGGTGGGCACGATCGCCCTGATGGTTCTGGCACCGGTGGCGGCCGCTCTGGTGCAAATGGCCATCTCGCGGACACGCGAATACCAGGCCGACAGAACAGGCGCGGAAATCTGCGGCCGCCCACGGGCGCTGGCCAGCGCCCTGTCACGGCTGCACAAAGGGGCGGCGGTGACGGTGAACCCGGATGCCGAACGCAACCCGGCAAGCGCGCACCTGTTTATCGTCAATCCGCTGAAGGGGGGCAGTATCGACAGCCTATTCTCCACCCACCCGCCGATGGAGGAACGTATCCGCCGTCTGATGGCCATGGAAGAGGGCGGTCCGAGGACGGGCAGCCCGCGGTCCGGTGGAACCGGCGTATCCGGCGTACCGGAAACCGGACCCGGAAAACGCGGGCCCTGGTCCTGAGCGTCTGGGGTCTGGGGTCTGGGGTCTGGGGTCTGGGGTCCGGGTAAAACACTCTCCGGACCCTGCAAACCGGTCTTCTGTTTTCAGCGCGCAAGCAGCTGTTTCAAAGCCGCTTTCATATCGGCTTCGGGGCGGGCCCCAAGGTGGGAAATCACTTCTGCCGCAGCCATGGATGCGATGCGTCCGCATGTTTCCAGATCATGGCCCGCCGTCAGCCCGTAAAGAAAACCGGCGGCATACAGATCGCCGGCGCCGGTGGTATCTTCCACAGTGGCGGGGTGCGCGGGTATGTCGATGCGCGTCCCGTTTGCCAGAACAACCGACCCCTTGCCCGACCGGGTCACGGCGGCAATGTCGGCATGGGCAAGGGCCTGCCCGGCGGCGGCCTCAAAATCATCCACCTCATACAACGAACAGATCTCGGCTTCGTTTGCAAAGAGGATTTCAACCTTGGTGTCGATCAGGTCGCGAAACTCCGCCCGAAACCGGTCCACGCAGAAACTGTCGGACAGGGTCAGCGCGATACGGCGGCCATTGGCATGGGCGATATCAATGCCGCGCAGAACCGCTTCCTTCATGCGTGGACGGTCCCACAGATACCCTTCGATATAGGTAATGGCGGCTGAGGCCACCTGATCCTCGCCCACGTCTTCGGGACCGATGTTGGCACAGGCCCCCAGATAGGTGTTCATGGTGCGCTGGGCATCGGGCGTCACAAGGATCATGGACGTTGCCGTTGCCTCGCCAGCGCTGGCGGACTCCGTCCGGTAATCGACACCAACGGCGGTGATGTCATGGCGGAACACGGTGCCCAGCTGGTCGTCACGCACCTTGCCGATAAAACCGGCGCGGCCGCCCAGCATGGCGACGCCTGCCGCTGTATTGGCCGCCGATCCGCCGGACCGCTCGACCGCCGGCGGCATCGCATCGTAAAGCCGCCGCGAGGTGTCTTCGTCAACCAGCGTCATCGCCCCCTTGACGCGCTCATGCGTGTCCAGAAACGCATCATCCACCCTTGCAAGAATATCAACGATGGCGTTTCCCATGCACAGCACATCCAGTGTTTGCGGGTTGTCGTCGGTTTCCCTGGTCACGGCCTTCTCCCTGCCTGCATATCCTTGAACCCCCCGGCAATACCATTGCCGGGGGGATCGGGGCACCATAGGTGGGCACATGAGGATTGCAAGCACCATCAGGCGTCATTGACGAAAAGCCGGGCATTGCGCAAAACAGGGGCGCCGCCTATGTCATAAGGGAAGAAAAACACATCAACAGGGAGGACGGTGCGGGCCGTGCCCGGACCGGCAGTCTATGCTTACGACAGCCATGCACAGAACCTGGGCGCAGATTTTCGACCCGACCTTCCGCAGTGTTTTGCTGATCAGCATCGGGTTGGCGCTGCTCGTTTTCGCGGCCGTTGTAACCGGCACGCTTTACCTTTGGCCGGCGGATCTGACAACCGGCTGGGAATGGGTCGACAATCTCGGCTTCACCCTTGTGGTCATCGTGGCGGTTTATCTGCTGTTTCCACCCCTTGTCACCATGATGATGGGACTCAATCTGGAGCGGATCGCCGGCGCGGTGGAAAGCCGGTATTATCCGAACAGTCCGGCCAGTCGGTCCGTCGGCATGGGCGAAGCCCTGTCATCCGCGCTGAAACTGACGCTGCTGATGATCGCCCTCAACATCGTAGCCCTCATTCCGTATGTATTTCTGCTGTTCACCACCGGCGGTGTCGGCACGCTGGCCCTTTTTCTGGTCCTGAACGGCTATCTGCTGGGACGCGAATATTTCGAGATGGTGGCCCTGCGGCACCTGCCCGTGGACGCGATGCTATCCCTGCGCAGACAGGCCCGCGACCGCATACTGATGACGGGCATTCTCATTGCCGGCATGTTCGCC
The DNA here is from genome assembly GCF_003688555.1 of Eilatimonas milleporae. Lineage (GTDB taxonomy): Bacteria > Pseudomonadota > Alphaproteobacteria > Sphingomonadales > Kordiimonadaceae > Eilatimonas > Eilatimonas milleporae. The sequence goes on along the minus strand of NZ_REFR01000002.1, from coordinate 57,551 downwards.
GTGCCGTTCCTCAATATCCTCGCCCCCATTCTGGGGGCAGCAGTGATGACCCACGCCTTCCACCATCTGAAAAGCGGTGGGACCGCCAGCGGCATGCGGGGCCCCCGATGACGCTCCGGTCTGAATCCATGCCCCACTCCCTGCTGCTGGGCGTGATGGGCGTTATTCTGCTTGCCGGCTGTGCCGGCGGCACAGCCCGGAACCAGGTCTCAAACAGCGCATCCGCCGAGGCACAGCCCGCCCTGCTGGCTGAACAGCTCTCGGAAGACACAAAACCCGACATTCCGGCCTATGTGGCGGAGCCGGGCCATGTTCTTGGCCTGACACCGGCGGATGTTCAGGACTGGCTGGGTCCACCCGATCTGGTGCGCCGCGACGGGCATGTCCAGATCATGTTGTATAAGGGTACGGATTGCGCACTGGACGTGATATTTTTTGAAACCAATCCCGAGGATCATTTTCGTGCCGGCGACCTTCTGGCCCGCGACAGTGATGGCAAAGCCATGAACGCGGCGACGTGCCTGCTCGGGCTGGCACCAGGCAGACGACCGCAAAACGGCATGCCGGCCCCAATGGATGAAAGGATCGGTATGGATACGGGCAGGGCGGACAGTCATGCCCCCGGGCCTGAACCATCAGCGGAAAGGGCTGTTCCCCATGTCAAATTCCCCCTTTGATCTGCGTCTTATTTTCAGGCTTGTCATCATCAGTATGATCGTCGGCGCAGTTCTGTACTGGCTGCGGATCAGCCCCGGCGATATATATGGCTGGGTCGCAAATCAACTGGCCAGCCTGTGGAACTGGTTTGCGGGGACCGGTCTGGATTATCTGCTTCTCGGCGCCAGTATCGTGGTCCCCATCTATCTGATTTTGCGCCTGAAACAACGGGTCAGCCGCTGACAACCGGCAGAGAGGACGACACGCAATGAGCAAGGATTTCTTCTCGCCTGAACAGGATGGTGACAGGGATAAACGGCTTTTCGCACCGGCGACGGCCCGCAACCGCGAGCCGATCGCCGAAGTCCTCCGCGACATTCTGCCTGAAACCGGCATGGTGCTGGAACTGGCCAGCGGCAGCGGCGAGCACGCCGTTCACATGACCGCAGCGCTGCCGCATCTTTACTGGCAACCCAGCGACGTTGACCCTGCCCATCTGGCCAGTATCGCCGCATGGGCCCGGCATGCCCAAAACCCTCGGCTGTTGCCGCCGATGCGGCTGGACGCACGGGCCGATGACTGGATGCTGACGGGCCTGCCGGCACCGGTTGTGGCCATCACGGCGATTAATCTCATCCACATCGCATCATGGGATGTGGCCGAAGGGCTGATTACCGGGGCGTCAAGGTATCTGGAGACCGGCGGTATCCTGTACCTATACGGCCCCTTCATGCGTCACGGCGCCCACACCGCCCCGTCGAACGAAGCGTTTGACGCCTCTTTAAAAGCACGTGACCCGGCATGGGGCGTGCGCGCCATGGAAGACGTGGCGGCCCTGGCGGAGACAGCCGGGTTTGCCCCGCCGGACATACGATCAATGCCCGCGAACAATTTTTCGCTGATCTTCCGGAAACTGGATTGACGGCATCCTGGCCGCAGGGCGGACGAACAAGCCGGGGACGGCTTAAAGTGCCACGGCGTCCTCGACGGGGTCGTTCGCCCCTTCACCGACCTTGTAATGTTTCAGATACCGCTTGGCGATCCGTTCGACAGGCAAAAGGATAAACACATCCGTCGTGCCGAATTGTGTGTCGACAACGGCCCCTTCGCCAATGAAACAGCCGATACGCAGATACCCCTTGATCAAGGGCGGCAGCGCCCGGCGTGCCGTGCGGGCGTCCACGTCTTCGGCCGGCATGGTGTTCATGTCGACGAACCGGCCCTCAAGCGCGCGGACCTTGAAATCGTCAGGCACCAGATGATTGTGGTGCAGATAGGCAAAAGCCTCGCGGAAAGCGCTCGGGTCCGTGCCGGGAAAACTGGCGCAGCCAAACATGTAGGCAATATTGTATTGCTTCAGATATTCAGCGATGCCTTTCCACAAAATATTGATGATCGCGTTTGCACGGTAATCCGCATGGACGCAGGATCGGCCCAGTTCGAGAAGCTGTTTCCCCTCGCCCACAAGCGCGCGAAAGGACTCGCCGCTGAGAGGGGACAGATCATACTCGCCGGCGGAATAAAACCCCTTGTGCGCCTCGGCCACCTCCTGGCGCAGCAACCGGTAGGTGCCGACAATGCGTTTGCCGCGCGGGCGCGCATGATCGATCACCAGAAGATGATCGCACACGGCATCATACGGGTCGATGTCGCGCCGGGTCACACGGGCACGCCAATCCGGACGCGCCGCCATTTCCTCATAAAAAATACTGTAGCGCAAACGCTGGGCAGCCTTGATCTCCCGAAAAGAGCGGGCAAGACGAACCTCGATATTCCCTTGACGGACGTAGGTTGGGGCACCGGCCATGGCCTGGGCGGCTGCCACACGCGGTCTGAGACGTGCGTATTTTTTCATAACCCCCTCCTCCTACGTCCCTGAGAGGACAATTATGTTACACCGAGATGACCGCACTGTGACGTTTTTTTCTTTATCGTGCGTCTCCCGGCATATTCTTACCGAACACCCTTCGGGAAATTCCCGGCCCACACCGCCGGCATCAGCCCTGCCCGGTTTCCTGTTCCACACCGACGGACCGGCGCCACAGAAGCAGCAGCATGATCAGGCCGGGCACGGCGGCGAGGGTCGAAAACAGAAAAAACGACACCCATCCCAGATTTTCCGCCAGCACCCCGGAAAAAGTGCCCATGATGGCGCGCGCCTGTGATGCCAGCGAGGACAGCAGGGCATACTGCGTTGCGGTGAAGGACAGGTTGCACAGGCTGGAAAGATAGGCGATGACCACCGTGGTGCCGAGGCCGGTGGCAAAATTCTCCGAGCCGATGGTGACGGCCAGGGCAAAAACGTCATGGCCGCGTGTCGCCAGCCAGGCAAAAACCAGATTGGTCACCATCATGAGTATCCCGGACAGGGCCAGTGATCTGTAAACCCCGGCCACCCGGTACAATACGGCACCAAGGGCAATGCCCACCCAAAGCGCGATGGTCCCCACCAGCTTGTTGGCATTGGCCATTTCACCCTCGGTGAATTGCAGATCCACCATCAGGGGTCCGGTCATGATCGCGGCAATGGCGTCGCCCGCCTTGAACAGAAAAATGAACAACAGAATCAGAAGCCAGTCCCGCCTGTGGGTAAATTCGACAAAGGGCAGGACAACCGCCTCATGCAAGGTCAGTCGCACCTTTTCCAGACCCTTCGCTTTGGCGATGAGGCTCTGGTCCCTGACCAGCAACGGGTCTTCCTTATGCGCCGGTTCCCCCACCCAGATCACGGCGACCAGACCGGGCAACAGCAGCAGCACAAGCAGGGCAATGGCCACGGACCAGCCGGCGCTTTCGGCGACCCTGAGAACACCATAGCCGGCGATCAGGTTGCCGGCCCGGTACCCGAAGGCCACCATGGATGCACCGTGCCCAAGCCTGTCCTTGGGCAGGACTTCGATACGGTAGGCATCGATCACCGTGTCCTGACTGGCGGACAGGAAACCAACCGCCAAAACCACGAACCCGATCAGAACCGTATCGACGGCAGGGTCAAGGACTGACAGATACAGGATGGCGACCGCCAGACCTGCCTGTATCAGCACCAGCCAGGCACGGCGCCGGCCAAAATAACGGCTGAGGAACCCCAGAGGCACCCGGTCGATAGCCGGCGACCACAGGAATTTCCAAGCATAGGGTGTCGTCGCCAGCGCGAAAATACCGACCGTCTCTTTTGAAACCCCGAACCTGGACAGCCAGATGCCTGTCAGACTGATCACCAGCGTCAGCGGAAACCCTGACGACATCCCCAGCAGAAACGTCGCCAGAACCGGTTTTTCAGCATATGGCGCCAATCCCTTCAGCCAGTCACTGAAGGCACGGGTCACGCCGCGGCCCCTTCAAGTTCGGCCAGCATTTCCGGTTTAACGACAACCCATAGCGCCTGTGCCTTGGCCACAAGGCGACCCTCGCCGTCAAAAACGGCCGTTCCGGCACGGCGCTTGCGGCTGCTGCCAGTCTGACCGTCCCTGTCCAAAGACCAGCCGATAACGGTGGCCGGCTGCCGTCCGTCCAGGGGTTGAAGAATTTCACCGGTCATACGGGCCAGAAGGGCGGGTTCACCGCGTGCAACCGCCATGTATCCGGGACAGTCCAGTGCGCACCAGATATATTTGGGCTTCACAGTCCCATCGGCGTGACAGAAAGAGACATGCGGCTGCCATACGGCCAAAACCTGATCATCGCCGCCGATAGGTTTGGCGAAAACATTCAGCCCGTCCCCCCAAGAACGGTTTTCACCGCAGACAAAACAGCCGCCAAAAGGTACAAACCCGCCATCCGGTGGAGGCGAATCCCTATTTGGCGCCCGCCGGCCGGCGTCCGGGCCGACATTGCCCCGGTCCAGCGGCACGTCCAGATCCAGCCTGTCCGGTGCACTTTCCGCCAGAAGCCTGCCGCTATCGAACAGGAAACGGCGGCCGCCGTCACGCTCTTCCAGTGTCAGGTCACGTTCAAGGGGCGGCGGTGCCTTCAGGGCCACATTCACCGGGCCGCTGATGCCTTCGGCCATGAGACCGCAGATATACCCGCCATTGGCGCTGGCGGGCGGGCCGTTATAGCGTTTGTCGATCTGAAGGGTGCGCAGCATCAAAACCTCCTTGTGCCTCCACCCTTCCTAACGGGCACGCAGGCCGTCAGGCAAGCGTCCGTCTGCGCAAGGCCAGTGACACAGACGGGACACAGACGGGACACAGACTGGAAAACAGCACAGAAAACAGTTCAGAAAATACTTGGAAAGCAATACTGGTGAATGACCCGTATTGACCCGTTCATCATTAAGGCGCACAAGCGGTGCCGCATGAAAAAGATACCCTCCAAACAGACAACATCCAGCCATGACACGGCGGCGGACCCTATGCTCCAACCACGGCGGATCGCGGTCGAGACCCTGATCGGGGTTCTGAAAAAACGGCGTGACATGGATACCGCCTTTGCCGAGGCCCTGAAGCGGACCGGCACTGGAGATACAGGCACTGGGGATACAGGCACTGGGGATATCGGCCCGCGCGACCGGGCTTTCGCACACCGTCTTGCCGGGACGAGCGTGCGGCATACCGGATTTTTGCGCCATATACTGGCCGACATGGTGCGGGAAGGGTTGCCGAAAGGTACGACCCGCGCCGAGGCGGCATTGATGACGGGCCTGTCGCAACTGCTGTTTCTGCGCACGGCCGAATATGCCGCCGTCAATGAGACCGTCGCCCTTGTCAAAACACTGGCACCGCATGAAAGCCGCCTGGCCGGTCTGGTCAACGCGGTCCTGCGCCGGGCGGGGCGGGACCGCGCCCGCCTTCTGAAAATGTTGGAGACCCGGCCCGAACTGATGCTGCCGGACTGGATTGCCGCGCGCTGGCGCACCCGTTTCGGCGACGGGGAGATGCGGCGGCTTGCCGCTGCACTGACGGACACCCCACCGCTTGATCTTGCCGTCCACCCGGACACGGACGTCGCGGATCTGGCGGAACGGCTTGGCGCCCGGCACCTGCCTCTCGGAGCACTGCGGCTGGATGCGGCCGGCACACGGGTTGAAGAGCTGCCCGGCTATGAACAGGGGCAGTGGTGGGTGCAGGATCAGGCGGCGCAGCTGCCCGTCACAATACTGGGCGCACGGACCGGGGAACGGGTGCTGGACATGTGTGCCGCACCGGGTGGAAAAACCCTGCAACTGGCCGCTCTCGGCGCGGATGTCACAGCGGTCGACCGGTCCGAGCGGCGGTTGGAACGGGTCCGTGAAAATCTTGCCAGGACAGGGCTGACCGCAAAGACCGTCGCCGCGGACGCCGCCGCCTTTCGTCCCGATAGCCCGCCGGACCGGATCCTTCTCGATGCCCCCTGCAGCGCCACCGGGACCTACCGGCGTCATCCGGACGTGTTGTGGATCAAACAGCCGGGCGACATCGAAAGCCTCGCGGCAGTGCAACAGCGCCTGCTTACCCATGCCTTTGACCTGCTCGATACCGGCGGGACACTTGTTTACTGCGTCTGTTCGCTGGAAGCGGAAGAAGGCCCGGACCGGATCGCCGCCTTCCTCGATGCAACACCCGCCGCCCGCCGGCTGCCGCTGAGCCCGGCGGAACTGGCCGGCCATAGCGACCTGATCACATCCCGGGGCGACCTGATGACACGGCCGTCCATGATGGCCGGTGATGGCAGACTGGACGGTTTCTTCGCCGCCCGGCTGACCAAAATCGGTTAGCGCAGACAGGTTGAACACCCTGAAATCCTGATCCGGCAGGCTGCCGGCCCTGTCATGTTGCGGGGGACTGACGGCCCTGTTCGCAAGGATGCTTGCCGCACCGGAGGCAAGCTGCTAATCAGGCCCCATGCAAAAGCCGGTTCGCATCGCCCCGTCCATTCTGTCCGCCGATTTCGCCAAACTGGGCGAGGAGGTTCGCGCTGTCGATGAAGCGGGTGCCGACTGGATCCATGTGGATGTCATGGACGGTCATTTTGTTCCCAACATTACGATCGGACCGGATGTGGTAAAGGCATTGCGCCCGCATTCGGACAAGGTTTTCGACGTCCATCTGATGATTGCCCCTGTCGATCCCTATATCGATGCCTTTGCCGGGGCCGGAGCCGATATCATCACCGTCCATGCCGAGGCGGGTGCCCATACCCACCGCACCCTTCAAAGGGTAAAACAGGCGGGCTGCAAAACAGGCGTTTCCCTTAATCCCGCCACATCCGAAAGCATTATCGATTATCTGTACGAGGATCTGGATCTGATTCTTGTCATGTCGGTCAATCCGGGTTTTGGCGGGCAGAGCTTTATTGACGGTCAGTTGCGCAAGATTGCCGCGATCCGCAAACGGATCGACACACTGGGCCTGGACATTGATCTGGAAGTGGACGGTGGTGTGAACGCCGAAACGGCACCGCAGGTGATCGCAGCCGGCGCCGATGTTCTTGTGGCCGGCAGTGCCACATTCAAGGGCGGTCCATCGGCCTATGCAGAGAATATCCGGCGTCTGAAAGGATAACGATCATGCCGGACCGCCACTGTCGCCGGGTGGACAGGGTCCGAAGAAGGGGTAAACAGGCATGAGCGCTTTTGACAGCATCGCGCTTGCCGCCGTGCCGGGGCGTCGCACAACGCTGTTCCGCGCCAAAGGCGGTGCATCCCTGCCGCCTGCCCTGTCCCGGTCGTGGAAAGCCCTGAAACACTGGGCGTATGGCACAAAACTTTATGAATTTCGCCTGAAAGGGCGTCATCCCGTCCAGCTTCTGAGCAGTCCTGACGACCCGCATCCCGGCAATGGCACGCGGGGGTCGGCCCTGATAGCGGGCGACATGATCGTCGGCCCATACAATCTGAAAACGGGTGACGGTTTCTGGCGTGATGTCGCAGCGGCACCCGCACCGCTTGCCCGGCATGCCGCATGCTTTCGTTTTCTCGGCGATCTGGCGGCGCTGAGCAGCCAAAAAAGCGCACGCGAAACCGCTGAAAGGCTGACGCGTGCCTGGCTCGAGGAGGACTGCGCCTGGAATCCGATGAAATGGTCGCCGGATGACATTGCCGAACGCATCGTCAACTGGATCGTCCACGCCCCGCTGGTGTTGTCTTCGCTGGACCTTGTTTACCGGTCGAGGCTGCTGCATTGCATGGCCCGCCAAATCCGGCATCTTGCCAACACACACCGTGACACGGTGCCGGGACTGGGGCCGGTCAGAAGCGCCGCCGCCCTGACACTGGCCGGCCTGGCCCTGCCGTCAAGCCGGACGTGGTGCGTGCGCGGGGAAAAGGCACTGAACCGGGCCATCGCCCGTTTCATCCTGGCCGACGGCGGGCCGGCAAGCCGGAATCCCGGCGATCTCGTGCCGCTCATCCGCCTGCTGGTCATCTTGCGCAGCGCCTATCTGGACCGCGAGGACGTCCCCCCGGAAACAATCCAGCACACCCTGGACAGAGTGGGTCCCTTTGTACGCGGATTGCGCCTGTCGGACGGCAGTTTTGCCCATGTCAACGGCGCGGCAAACGACGATGTAACCGGATTGGACGCCTTGCTTGCCGCCAGCAATGCAAGCGGCAAAGCATTGGAAAATGCCTCCCACTCGGGATATCAGCGGCTCAGCGCGGGACGGGGAACCGTGGTCTGCGATGCGGGGCCACCGCCTGCGCCGAAACTGTCAGCCTGCGCCCATGCGGGCACGGCCGCCTTCGAGATGTCCAGCGGACGTCAGCGCCTGATCGTCAATATGGGCCATGCGGATACACCGCCGCCTCTCGCCGGACTGGATGATCTGACACGCACCAGCGCCGCCCACAGCACGCTGATTCTGGACAACCGGAATTCCAGCCGCCTGCTGCCGAACGGACAGATCGGCAAGGGCGTCACCAGCGTGCAGATCGAACGGCACAGCAGTGAGAGAGGGGACCGCATCACACTGGTGCATGACGGTTACGCCGCCCGTTTCGGCGTGAAGCATCAACGCACCCTGTCGCTCAGCCCCGACGGGCTGGTGTTGGAAGGACAGGACAAGCTGGTCGGCAAACCCAGCCGTTTCCTGAACGGGTGCAACGCGTGCCTGCGCTTTCATCTTCATCCGGATATCCAGGCCGCCATTGCGCCGGACGGCCGGGTGGTCCTTGAGACGCCGTCCGGAGAAGGCTGGTTGTTTTCCGCCAACAACGGGGATATCGCCCTTGATGACAGTCTTTACCTGCCGCGCCGTGACGAGATTGTCGCCTGTCAGCAGATTGTCGTGATTGTCACGCCTTCGAGCCTGAAGGAGGACGGCTGCGTCTGGCGGCTGGCCCGCGATCCACTCGCCTGACCGGTTTTCGCCTTTATCCATCCAAGCAAGACCCAAGGAAACGCGCCCTGATGAGCGAACGTCAAAGCAATACGAACAGTGTCACCCCGATCACCCGTGCCCTTTTGTCGGTATCCGATAAGACCGGCATCATCGACCTCGGCAAGGCCCTTGCCGGGCACGGCATTGAAATTCTGTCAACAGGCGGCACCGCGCGCACCCTGAAAGAGGCCGGCATCGCGGTTACGGATGTCAGCGACCATACGGGATTTCCCGAAATCATGGATGGGCGGGTGAAAACGCTGCACCCGACGATTCACGGCGGTATCCTGGCACGCCGCGACAAGGACGCTCATCGCAGCGCCATGGAGGATCACGGTATCGGCGGCATCGATCTGGTGGTGGTCAATCTGTATCCTTTCGAGGAAACGGTGGCAAAGGGCGCCGCCTTCGGGGATACGGTCGAACAGATCGACATCGGCGGTCCGGCAATGGTTCGTGCCAGCGCAAAAAACCATGCCTTTGTCACAATCCTGACGGATCCGGCGGATTATGACGGCATCCTTGCCGAAATAGGCGGGCATGGCGGTACCACGGCGGAAACGCGCCTTAGACTGGCGAAAAAAGCCTTTCAGCGCACGGCGGCCTATGACACCGCGATCAGCGGCTGGCTGGCGACGGAGACCGGCGACGTGCTGCCGGACCGACTGACGGTTACCGCCACAAAGGTACAGGACTGCCGTTACGGCGAGAACCCGCATCAGAATGCCGCCTTTTACGAAACCGTGGAAAACCGGCCCGGTATCGCCACCGCCAAACAGCGTCAGGGCAAGGCTTTGTCCTATAACAATCTCAACGACACCGACGCCGCTTTTGAACTGGTCAGCGAATTTGATCCGGACAGGCCCGCCGTTGCCATCATCAAGCACGCCAATCCGTGCGGCGTGGCCACGGCCGACAGTTTCAAACAGGCTTATGAAAAGGCGCTGATATGCGATCCCGTTTCGGCTTTCGGCGGGATCGTTGCGTTGAACGGTGAACTGGACGGCGCCACGGCAACGGAAATCGTCAAAATCTTTACCGAGGTGATCGTGGCGCCCAGCGTCAGTGACGAAGCCGCCGGCATCATCGCGGCCAAAAAAAATCTCCGTCTGCTGACCACCGGCGGCCTTGCCGATCCGGCACAGCCCGGCCTGACGCTGCGCACGGTGGCCGGCGGCCTTCTTGTGCAGGGACGCGACACCGGTCAGATCGGTGCGGACCGGCTGAATGTCGTGACGCAGCGCGCGCCGACACCCGATGAAATGGCCGATCTCCTGTTCGCTTTCCGGGTGGCCAAGCATGTCAAGTCAAACGCCATCGTTTACGCACGCGGACAGATGACGGTCGGGATCGGCGCAGGGCAGATGAACAGGCGTGATTCCTCGCGCATTGCCGCCATTCGTGCGGGCGAAGCGGCGGAAGCCGCCGGTGAAACGGACAGTTTCGCGAAAGGGTCCGTTGTCGCGTCGGACGCTTTTTTCCCCTTTGCCGACGGTCTCATGGCGGCAGCGGAGGCCGGCGCGACAGCCGTCATCCAGCCGGGCGGGTCGATCCGCGACGAAGACGTCATCGCCGCCGCCGACAAGGCGGGGCTGGCCATGGTATTCACCGGCCAGCGGCATTTCCGCCACTAAAAAATCCGCAGGATGTTCGACCATCTTGAGAAAGGAACGGTGGCCGATCTGGACTTCGTCCTACTGGAAGAGGCCCGGAGCGAACACCGTTTCATCCATCGCTGGCCTGAGCCTGAACATCGCCGGGCGCTCACTGACCCCGCCTGTCACTATGTGGTTGGCCGCAACAAGGCTGACGGTGCGATCGGATATGGCATTCTTTTCAAACAGGACGATGGCGCCGTTGAACTGCGGCGCATCGTCGTCAACCAGCCGAACAAGGGCATCGGCAGCGCCTTTTTAAAAGCTGTTCTGACCTACTGCACCGGCGCACTTCAGGCTCAGCGCGTCTGGCTGGACGTTTATGAGGACAACAGCCGTGCCCGGCATGTCTATGAAAAGCTGGGCTTTCGGGAAACACCAAAACGTCTGAAAGGTGACGACAGCGCCACACGTATCGTTATGGAATGGCGCGGACCGTAACGCACGCGCAAGGCCGAGCCCACTTCACAGGGCCTATGCCGTTTTTGCCTTGTAACGGCAAAGATCATAGACCTTGCATACGGCACAGTCAGGCTTGCGTGCCTTGCAGATATAACGGCCCAACAGGATCAGCCAATGATGCGCGGGCCGCGCATACGCCGGCGGGATCGCCTTCATCAGCTTTTTCTCCACCTCCAGCGGGGTCTTGCCGGGGGCAAGGCCGGTGCGGTTGGACACACGAAAAATATGGGTATCCACCGCACAGGTCGGGTGGCCGAAAGCCTCGTTCAAGACCACATTGGCAGTCTTGCGGCCCACACCGGGCAGGGCCTCCAGCGCATCGCGGTCGTCCGGCACTTCGGAGCCATGCTCGGCAACCAGTTTCTCCGACAGGGCCAGCACATTTTTCGCCTTGTTACGGTAGAGGCCGATGGTCTTGATATGCTGCGTGATACCGTCAAGGCCCAGCGCGACCATCTTTTCAGGCGTGTCGGCAATGGCAAACAATGCCTTTGTCGCCTTGTTCACGCCCTTGTCCGTCGCCTGCGCCGACAGCACCACGGCAACCAGCAGGGTGAAATGGTTGACGAATTCAAGCTCCGTGCGCGGGTCGGGATTGTCCTCCGCAAGGCGGCGGAAAAAGTCTTCCCTGTCGGCCTTTTTCACCATGACATGTCCTTACGGGTTGTTCCTTGAGGGCGTTTCCTGGCCGTTCAAGAGGGCGAGGATTTCATCCACCGTGCGGGTCAGCCGCGCCAGATCCTGATCGGTGGACAGGCGGTGATCTCCTGCCGGGATCAGGGTCAGCGCCGGGTCGGGGCTGTCGACCTTTTCCGCGAGCGTCACAGCCGTCTCCCACGGTACATCCGCATCCTGCATGCCCTGCAGCAGACGCACCGGCCCGGCAACGGGAAGCGGGCCGGTCAGAACGCTGTTCTTTCTGCCGTCATCAAACAATGCTCTGGTGAAAATATAGGGGTCAGGGCCATAATCGCTGGGGATTTTGACAAAACCGTCGCGCAAAATGGTGGCGCGCAGGTCATCGTTCAGCTCATGGGTCCACATCCGCTCAGTAAAGTCCGGTGCGGCGGCAATGCCGACAAGACCGCGCACCCGCAAAGGCCATCGGCGGGCCAGCAGCAGGGCGACCCACCCGCCCATGGAGGAACCGACCAGCACCAGCGGTCCGTCCGCCCCGACTGCCGCGTCGATCACGGCAGCGGCATCCTCGGCCCAGAGGCCGATGGTGCCGTCCTCAAACTTCTCGGAACTGGCCCCGTGACCGGAATAATCCAGCCGCAGAAAAGCCTGCCCCCGGGCGCGACAGTGTTCTTCCAGCGTGGTTGCCTTTGAACCGGTCATATCGCTCATGAAACCGCCAAGGAAAACCACCGTGGGGGTAGCTCCCGGCGTATGATGATAAGCAAGTCGGCGGCCGGACGGATGGTCGAAAAAGTCGGGTTGGTCGGTCATGCAAACACTCTTCAATCAAAATCGAGCGCGAGCATAGGCGGCGCCATGCTGTGCGGCAAGAGGCACACGCAGGCGGCTAAACGCCCTCCACACCGGAAATGGCCGCAATGGTCTCTGCCATATGGCCGAGAAACAGTTTGAGCCGTCTTGTCTGACGCCGCGCGGGTAAAAAAGCGGCATTGATCATGAGGGACGGCGCCCGCCAGTCCGGCAGAACATCCACAAGCACGCCGCTGTCCAGGTCCCTTTGCACAAGCCAGCGCGGCATGACGGCGTAACCAATACCAAGGCGCGCGGCCTTGCGGCCCGCGAAAATATTGTTGGTGGTCAGAGCGATCTGGCCAGCGACGGTAACCTGCTTTCGCTTTTTGCCGGCCCTCTTTTTTCTGATCAGGGGAATACTGCCGGCCTCAAACGGCTCCAGCGCCGCGCAGGGAATATCGTCAAGATCGGCGGGTGTTTCCACATGGCGCCCGTTGAGCAGACCGGGAGCGGCGACAATAAGGCGTTCGACCCGCCCAAGAGGCCGTACCACGAGACTGTCATCCGGGACGGAACCGATTTTGACCCACAGGTCACACCCCGTTTCGGCAAAGCGGATGGCACCGTCCTGCAGTATCCAGCCAATGGCAACACCGGGGTGTGCCTTTTGGAACTGCAAGGCAGCCTCCGCCAGATGCAACTGACCGAGAGCGACGGGTGCGACCACCTTCAACCGTCCCTGTATGGCGCTGTCCTCATCCGCGTAACGCTCGACAAGGGCGTCCCATCCCTCCGTCAGGATCCGCGCCTCGGCCAGACAGTCCCGCCCGGCCTCCGTCAGGGACAGGCTGTGGGTCGTGCGTTGAATGAGCTGAACGCCGAGACGGCGTTCGAGATCGGCCAGCTGACGACTGGCCGATGCCTGCGACAGGCCCAGGTCTCGCGCCGCCGCACTGATGGAGCCCCGTTCGGCAATACGGGCAAAAGTCGCGAGAAGGGTCAGCCGGTCGAGCGATTTACTCATACGTAATACGTATAACTATTACTTTTATAAATCGTCTACAGAAAAGCCATGCAGTCCGTCATCTTCTCTCTCGTAAACGACACATGCCCAAGGCGACAGGCCGGGCGCAAATGCAAACAGGAGACAATGGCATGCAATCCTCCCCTTCCAGAACCTACCGGCTCGGCGGTAACATGACGGTCAACCGCCTTGGCTACGGCGCCATGCGCCTGACAGGACAACCCGGCAATTTCGGCGCCTATTCCGACTGGCAGGGCGGGATTGACCTCCTGCGTACAGCGGCCGATTTGGGCGTCGATTTTTTTGACAGCGCCTGGGCCTACGGCCCGGAGACAGCCGACAGAATCGTTGGCGAGGCACTGGAGGGCCGCGCTGTCACCATCGCCACAAAAGGCGGTGTCGACAAACCCGCGCCGGGCAACATTGTCGTCGATGGGTCGCGGGACACGCTGCTCAGACAGATCGACAAGACGCTTATCAATCTACGGCGTGACCGGATCGACCTGTTTCAGTTGCACCGCGTCGATCCCGAGACACCCATTGAAGTCTCCGTCGCCGCCCTGGCGGAGGCACAGGCCGACGGCCGCATTCGCCACATCGGCCTGTCCAACGTCAGCCGTGCGCATCTGGACCGGGCCCTGGCCATAGCCCTGATCGCCAGTGTGCAAAACCGCTTCAACATGGCCGAAACGGGGAATGACACGCTTGTGGACTATACGGCGGAAAAGGACATCGCCTTCATCCCTTACGGTCCGCTCGGCGCAAATCCGATGCAAAAAGGCGCGAAACTGGAGCCGGGTGCGGCGCTGGCCTGGCTGCTGCAACGTTCGCCCAGTATCATCGTTATCCCCGGCACCACATCGCCGGCCCATCTGGCGGAAAATATCAATGCCTGGGACCTGCTGTAAGCCACAGCCAAAAGCCAGTCTTGGAGATCTGGAATGATATCTTTATCGAAGACAATCACACTTGGAATATCACTGATGCTTTGGCTCGTCACCAGCGCCACAGCGACAGGCGAAAGCTCAATGCGGCCGGATCCTTTGGCGCAAATTCGCGCTGAACATGTCATGATCTCAACAGGCGATTATGAGGGCACCCTGGCTTGGTACGAGGAGATACTGGGCTTTCGCGTGATTCACGAGTGGACCGTGCCGGACTTTGCCGATACCCGCCTGGCCTATATGGCGTTAAACGGCTTTGTCATTGAAGTGGTCGGCACACCCAAAGCGTTTCAGGAACGTCAAACGCCACCTGATCTGGGCACAGCCCTATCCGATAGGGGTTTCGGTCATCTGGCTTTTCTGGCTGCTGATGTGGATGCGGTGGCAACGGAACTTGAGCGGCGCGGCGTGGTACTTTTGGTGCCGCCCACCAGCTTCCCCGCATCCGGGCGGCGGCTTATTTTCATTCGCGACAATAATGGCAACATGATCGAATTTCTCACGCCCTTATCAGCCTATGACACCGTCGATCGGCACGTGAAAAGCACGCCCTAATGTCGCTTCGCATAAACAAACCGATACGGGCCAGATCAACCGGGCGGTCCCAGCGCAACAGGACCGCCCGAAATTTTAAGGGCCTTGCGGGCTAAATGCCGGCTCTGCCTTGACTCTGTCCCCAGCCCCCATTACCTGCGCTTATCTGTATGCACGACAATTGTGATTCAGGCCGTTGTGAACACCCATTAGGACCCATGAACCGATGAACGATCCCGCACCCGTAAAAAAACCCGTCAGTCTCACCCTGCCCGACGGCAGCGTGCGCACGTTTGACGGTCCGGTGACGGGGCTGCGGCTGGCCGGGGATATCGGCCCCGGTCTGGTCAAGGCGGCGCTGGCCATCTATGTGAACGGCGCCCTGTGGGACCTGAAGCGTGAAATCGATTTCGACGCCGATGTGGCGATCATGACGTCCAAGGATGAAGGCGCGCTGGACCTGCTGCGCCATGACGCCGCCCACGTGCTGGCCGAGGCGGTACAGGAGCTGTTCCCCGGCACGCAGGTCACCATCGGCCCCAATATCGAAGATGGCTTCTATTACGACTTCGCCCGCGACGAGCCCTTTACCGAGGATGACCTTGCCGTGATCGAAGCCCGCATGCATGAAATTGTCGAGCGGGACGAAGCCATCACCCGCGAGGTGTGGGACCGGAACGAGGCCATCGACCATTTCAAGTCCATCGGCGAGATATACAAGGCCGAGATTATCGCCGACCTGCCGGAGGGTGAACCGATCACCGTTTACCGGCAGGGGGACTGGAAGGATCTGTGCCGTGGCCCGCACCTGCCGTCCACCGGCAAGCTGGGCACGGCCTTCAAGCTGATGAAGGTGGCCGGTGCCTATTGGCGGGGCGACGCACGCAACGAAATGCTGACCCGCATTTACGGCACCGCCTGGCGTGACAGGAAGGAACTGAAAGCCTATCTCCACCGGCTGGAAGAGGCCGCCAAGCGCGACCACCGCAAGCTGGGCCGCGAGATGGACCTGTTCCACCTTCAGGAAGAGGCACAGGGTTCCGTCTTCTGGCACCCGAACGGCTACACCGTCTGGCTGGCACTGGAAAATTATATCCGCATGCGTCTGGCAGGCGCCGGCTACCGCGAGGTGAAGACCCCGCAATTGCTGGACAGCAAATTCTGGGAACAGTCGGGCCACTGGTCCAAGTTCCGCGAAAACATGTTCGTCGTGCCGGACGAAGTGCCGTCCACGGACGAGGACGCCCCCGTTCTGTCGGGCGACAGCCGGCTCATGGCGTTGAAACCGATGAACTGCCCGGCGCATGTGCAGATTTTCAAACAGGGCATCAAAAGCTACCGCGACCTGCCGCTCAGGCTTGCCGAATTCGGCTGCTGCCACCGGAATGAGGCGCATGGTGCACTGCACGGTCTGATGCGCGTACGGCAGATGACGCAGGATGATGCGCATATCTTCTGCCGCGAGGATCAGGTGACGAGCGAAAGCGTCGCTTTCTGTCAGCTGCTGATCAGCGTTTACAAGGATCTGGGCTTTGACGACGTACAGGTCAAGCTTGCCACCAGACCGGATGTCCGGGCCGGCGAGGACGCCGTATGGGACAAGGCGGAAAAGGGCCTTGAGGATGCGCTGGTCGCCGCCGGGCTTGAGTATGAAGTCACCCCCGGCGAAGGCGCGTTTTACGGACCGAAGCTTGAGTTTCACCTGTCCGATGCGATCGGGCGTACATGGCAGTGCGGCACCCTGCAACTGGATTTCGTGCTGCCGGAACGGCTTGATGCCAGCTATATCGCCGAGGATGGTGAACGGCACCGGCCTGTCATGCTGCACCGCGCGATCCTCGGCACGCTGGAGCGCTTTATCGGTATTATGATCGAGCATTATGCCGGGCGATTGCCGCTGTGGCTCGCGCCGACGCAGGCCGTGGTGACGACCATCACCTCCGATGCGGATGCCTATGCCGAACAGGTCTGCGCGCAGGCCAAGACCGCCGGACTGAGGGTGAAGCTCGACGTGCGCAATGAAAAGATCAACTACAAGGTCCGCGAACACAGCCATGCCAAGGTCCCCGCGATCCTCGTGGTCGGCAAACGCGAGGCCGAGGAAGGCCGTGTCAGCGTGCGGCGGCTTGGCACGAAGGATCAGACGGTTATGCCGCTGGAAGATGCCATCGCCGCGCTGGTGGACGAGGCCCGCGTGCCGTCGTCGACGCCCGCTGCATGAAAACGCGGCCTCAGGCTGACTCGCCAAACGGCTGTGAAACGGCTATATTGATAGTTATGTAACAAGGCCGGGCGGTCGCGCCCGGCCGGTTTGCAACTGAAAAACGGAAACCGAAGTAAGGAGACTGACCATACGTAGAGGACGCTTTGCCGGGCCCCCCACAATTGAAGGCCCGCGTGTGAATGACCGGATCCGGGTACCCCAGATCCGCCTGATTGGAGCCGAAGGCGAAAACCATGGTGTCGTGACCGTGGAAAAGGGCATGGAGCTGGCGCGTCAAGCCGGACTCGACCTTGTCGAGATATCGCCCAACGCCGAACCGCCCGTCTGTAAAATCCTCGACTATGGCAAGTTCAAGTACGAGCAGCAGAAAAAGGCGAACGCCGCCCGCAAGAAGCAGAAGACCCAGGACGTCAAGGAAATCAAGATGCGTCCCGGCATCGATGTCCACGACTACAATGTGAAGATGAAGAAGATTCATCAGTTCATCGACGAAGGGGACAAGGTGAAAATCACCATCCGTTTCCGGGGCCGGGAAATGGCGCACCAGGATCTGGGTGCCGATGTGCTCAGTCGCGTTGTCGCGGATGTGGAGGAAACCGCCAAGATCGAAGCCCGGCCCAAGATGGAAGGCCGGCAGATGATCATGGTCGTGGCACCGAAATAAGCGCCAAATCCGCACGCTCGATCAAACAGGCCCTCCGCTGCAAGACCGCAGCGGAGGGCTTTTAATATCCGGAAAAGCATTGCGCTGGGGACACCAGAATCGCATTTTGCGGGGGCTGGCATTGTATTCTGGAGGAAGCGCCGATGGATCTGATCGCTCTGGAAACCTATTGCCGCGCCGTTGAAGCCGGCAACCTGACACGTGCGGCGCAGATGCTGCATGTGACGAAATCCGTCGTATCCCGGCGTCTTGCCGCATTGGAGGAGGATCTGGAAGTCCGGCTTCTCACCCGCACGACCCGTGGTGTGACACCGACCGACGAAGGCCAGCAGTTTTACGAACGGGCCGTCCGTATTCTGGACGATGTGGAAGATGCACGGCAAAGTCTGAACACTGCGGACGGTCCGCTTGTGGGACGGTTACGGCTTACGGCGCCACAATCCTTCACCGACCTGTGCCTGGGTGAAGCGCTCTGCCGTTTCATGGACGAAAACCCAAAGCTGAAAATGGATATCGACCTCAAGGATGAACGGGTCGATATTGTCGGCGCAGGCTATGATGTTGGCCTGCGTATCGCGACAGAACTTCACGATACCAGCCTGATCGCCCGCAAGATTGCGCCCATCTCCTTCGTGACCGTCGCCAGTCCCGCTTATTTGAAACAACACGGCGTGCCGGTGACACCGCAGGATTTCGCAACGAACCACAGGGCGGTCTTCTATGCCAACAAGACGGTGCAAAACGAATGGAGTTTCATGGTGGCCGGCCGTGAGGAAACGGTTCGCCCCGACGGCTTTCTGGTCACAAACTCCGGCAAACTTCAGGCAAGTGCGGCTATCAACGGGCTGGGCGTGGCCCGCCTGCCACGGTTTTTTGTTGCCGACGCTCTGACGGATGGCCGGTTAACCGAAATTCTGAGTGACAGCAGACCCGGTGACGGCGCACTTTACGCCATGTTCCCGGAACGGCGGCATTTGCCCGCCAAGGTCCGCAGGCTGATCGATTTCCTGATCAACTGGTTTGCCGACCCATCCCACCGGCAAGGTCTCTGACAGCCCTGATATGAAAAGCCTTTGAGCTTGGGCTTGCGGTCGTTGCGGGGAACGCAACACACCCTTGGTTTCCCGGTGTCTAGCTGCACATGGCACGCCACCCTATCTTCTCCGACAGACCGGCGGCACCGGCAGATGCCCGCCAACAGACACAAAGGAGAAGGATATGGGACTTCTGGTCGATGGCACCTGGCGCGACGAATGGTACGACACGGCCTCCACCGGTGGCCGTTTCGTGCGCAGGGACTCGCAATTTCGCCATCAGCTTGGCGAAGAGGGCTTCGAGGCGGCACCGGGGCGATACCATCTGTATGTGTCCTATGCCTGCCCATGGGCGCACCGCACACTGATCGTGCGCGCGTTGAAGGGTCTGGAAGACATGATCGGTGTGTCCGCCGTCAGCCCCATTATGCTGGAACATGGCTGGACCTACGATACCGGCGAGGGCAGCACCGGAGACACTGTCAACGGCACACGGTATCATCACGAACTGTATACCCGCGCCAAACCGGACTATTCGGGCCGGGTGACGGTGCCCGTGCTTTGGGACACGAAGACGAACACCATCGTCAACAATGAATCGTCCGATATCATTCGCATGTTCAACACAGCCTTCGATTCCTTTGGCGCCAGGGCGGGAAATTTCTATCCCGAAGACCTGCGGCAAGAAATCGATACCGTGAACGAGCGGGTTTACGACACCGTCAACAACGGCGTCTACAAGGCCGGCTTCGCGACCACGCAGGCCGCTTACGAGGAAGCGCTCGGCCCGCTCTTCGATACGCTGGACTGGCTGGAAGAGCGGCTGTCAACGCAGCGCTTTCTGGTCGGCACACAACTGACGGAGGCGGACATCCGCCTGTTCACGACGCTGGTGCGGTTTGATCCGGTCTATCACGGTCATTTCAAGACCAATCTGCGCCGCGTGGAGGACTATCCCAGTCTCTGGGCCTATACGCGGGACATTTATCAGACGCCCGGCATCGCCCGGACCGTCAACATGGATCATATCAAACGGCACTATTATGCGAGCCACCGCACCATCAACCCCACCGGGATTGTACCGATGGGCACCGGTGGCGACCTGACCCTCCCGCATGGCCGGGACGGGATGACGGCCTGAAACGGGCCGGCACGTATCGCCCGACGGGCGACAGGATAAGGAGAGTAACCATGAGCAATCGCAGTATTGAAAAACTGGTGCGGGCGCAAAGGCAAAGCGAGGGTGTCGGTGCCACGGTACACCGTACCATCGGACGACAGGACCTGTCGGTTGTGGACCCGTTTCTGCTGCTGGACGAGTTTGAGCTGAAACCGGGCACCGGCGCCGGCTTTCCCGAGCATCCGCACCGTGGCTTTGAGACGGTAACATATATGTTCTCGGGCCGGATCGGTCATAAGGACACGTCGGGCAATGCCGGCGTGATCGGACCCGGCGGTGTGCAGTGGATGACGGCGGGCCGTGGGCTGGTCCATTCCGAAATGCCGGTCGAGGACGGCTCACTCGTGCACGGTATGCAGCTTTGGGTCAATCTGCCGGCAAAGGACAAGATGAAAACGCCGCGCTATCAGGACATCACGGCCACCGACATTCCCGTCATTGCCGGAGACGGCTATTCAGCCCGGCTGATCGCCGGCGACCTGGCCGGCAAAACCGGACCGGTCCGCGATATTGCGGTGCGGCCGCTTTATGCCGACATAACACTCGCAGGCGGCACGGCCATCCTGCCGGTGCAACCGGGCCACACCGTTTTCCTCTACGGCATTGCAGGCAAGGCGGAGATAAAGGGCCAAACCTTCGGCCCGCGCATGCTTGCCATCCTCGGCGATGGCGACACCCTGCGCGTGACCGGGGAAAAGGACACCCGCTTTATCCTGGCCGCAGGCGCACCAACGCGGGAACCGGTGGCGCGCTACGGACCTTTCGTCATGAACACGCGGGAAGAAATTCTTGCCACCATTGACGACTGGAATGCCGGCCGTTTCCTAAACCCGGCCGCCTGATCACAGGGAGTATGGGCGCCCCGTCTTGCAATGACGGAACGCCGGGCACGTCAACGGTTGAACCGTTTTTCGCAAAGGCGGCAAAAGCCGCCTTTGCGCGACATTACCGCAGAATGGACCGCAGACGCCGGTTGGCAAAGCTGAGTTTGGGCGGTGTCAGGGACCCGGAGGCCGTCAGGTCGTCGATCAGACGCTTTGCCCGGATGACACGGGTCTTTTCCTTCTTGGCCCAGGCCTTGACCGCCTTGCTGACATCGGTGTCCTTACCAGCGGCGGTGCAAACCGCCTCGACAAGGATACGCTGCTGATCTTCCAGGTCCTCCAGGTCGGCGCGGATCGACAGTCGGTCCCAGTGGTCATCCAGTATAATGCGATCGGCGCGCTGGCGCAGCCAGTCGAAGCCGAGCAGATCGGCGAGTGCGAAATGTACCGTCGCCACATCGCCCACCGACCGGCCGGTTTTTTCCGCGACGACAATAATGTCGGAGGCCGAGCGGAACAACTCCAGCCCGGCGACATAGGTGGCCAGATCATGGGGCACGCCGGTTGTCTTATAGATTTCCCGGCGTTCTTCAAAAGCCTCGCGGGCCGGGTCGCTTAATACCTTGACATCAATATCGAACAGGGCCCGTACCGCCAGCCGGTATCGTTCCACCAGTGCGGAAATATCCAGGGGGCGCGGCAGACTGCGCAGCATCCAGCGCACCTGCGCTTTCAGCGATTCCGACAGCGACCGGTGCATGTCGTGCTGGATGGCCGACGGCACGTCATAATCCAGGGCATTGATCGCCTCCCAGCGGGGTGTCATCTCGAACGCTTCGCGCACGGTGACGAAGGCCGCGACAATATCTTCGACACCCAGGCCGGTTTCTTCGCGAATCTCGTAGACAAAGCTCAGCCCGCCCCAGTTGATCACCGCATTGGCAAGGACGGTGGCAATGATCTCGCGGCGCAGCCGGTGGTCGGCAATCTCGTCCGGGAAACGCTCGCGCAGAACGGATGGGAACCCCCATTCAAGCTCCGGCCGCAGAACCGGATTATCAATCAGCTTGCTGCGGGTCAGAACGCTGGTCAGGGACATTTTGGCGTAGGCCAGCAAAGTGGACAGCTCCGGCCGGCTGAGCCCGGCGTCGCCGGCAGCCAGTTCGGCAAAGCCTTCGTCGCTTGGCAGAACTTCGATCTCACGGTCGAGATCGCTGTCCCGTTCCAGGGCCCGGATCAGGCCGAGATGATATTCCCGTTCCGAAACGGCACCGTCTTGGGCAAGCGATATGGCTTGGGTCTGCAAATAATTATCGCTCAGAACGATGTCGGAGACTTCGTCGGTCATCTCTTCAAGGAGGACGTCCCGCTCGTCGCGCGTAAGCTTGCCGCGGTTTTCCGCCAGCGACAGCAGGATCTTGATGTTCACTTCCTTGTCCGAGCAATCGACGCCCGCGGAATTGTCGATAAAGTCGGTATTGACGCGGCCGCCCCGGCGGGCAAAAGCGATACGGGCACGTTGTGTCATGCCCAGATTGCCGCCTTCGCCGACAGCCTTGACCTGCAGTTCATCGGCCGTGATCCGCAACGCATCATTGGCCCGGTCACCGACCTGGGCATTGCTTTCCTCTTCCGCCCGGACATAGGTGCCGATCCCGCCGAACCACAAAAGGTCGGCCTTCGCCTTCAAAATGGCGTGGACCAGGGCCGACGGAGTCAATTGTGCGTCTTCCACATGCAACCAGGCCCGTATTTCCGGGCTAAGCGCTATGAACTTGTCCGTACGGGAAAAGACGCCCCCGCCTTTTGAAATAAGGGCCGCGTCATAGTCCTGCCAGGTCGATCCCGGCGTCTCGAACAAACGCTTGCGCTCATCCCATTGGGCCGCCGCATTCTGCGGGTCGGGATCGATGAAAATATGCACATGGTTGAAGGCCGCCTTCAGGCGAATCGTCTTGGACAGCAGCATGCCGTTGCCGAAGACGTCTCCGGACATGTCGCCGACACCGATCACATCGATGGGATCATTCTGTACATTGCCGCCCATTTCGCGGAAATGGCGCTGCACCGACACCCATGCCCCGCGCGCGGTGATACCCATTTTCTTGTGGTCATATCCCTTCGATCCGCCCGAGGCGAAAGCATCGTCCAGCCAGAAACCGGCCTTCTGGCTCAACGCATTGGCGGTATCGGAAAAAGTCGCCGTTCCCTTGTCGGCGGCAACCACGAGATAAGGATCATCGCCGTCCCGCCGCACCACATTCAGCGGGGGTTTCACCTTGTCCTGTTTCAGATTGTCCGTCAGGGACAAGAGACTGGCGATGAAGGTTTTGTATGCGGCAACGCCTTCATCCTGAAATGCCTTGCGTTTCGAGGGCGACGGAAGGCGTTTGGCGAAAAAGCCGCCCTTGGCCCCTTGCGGCACGATGACGGCGTTCTTGACCTGCTGCGCCTTGACCAGGCCGAGAATTTCAGTGCGAAAATCTTCACGGCGATCGGACCATCGCAGGCCCCCGCGGGCAATCGGCCCGCCACGCAGATGGACCCCCTCCACGCGCGGGCTGTAGACCCAGATCTCGGCATAGGGGCGGGGCAGAGGCGCCTCTTCGACATCGCGCGAACGGATCTTGAAGGCCAGCGCATGGGGCTTTTTACCTTCAACCACGCCCGTCTGATAGAAATTGGTGCGCAATGTGGCGCGGATGGCGTTCAGATATCCGCGCAGAATCCGGTCTTCATCCAGGCTGCTGACGGCCTCGAGCGAAACACGGATATCCGCCGCCAGGGCTTCGGCGCGGTCCTCGTCCACGCTGTCCGGATCGAACTGGGCCTGAAACAGATCCCACAATTTCATCGCGAAATCGGGATGGGCACCAAGGCACCGCGCCATATAGGTCGGCGTATACCCAAGACCGAGTTGCCGCAGATATTTGCCATAGGCCCGGAAAACCAGGATACGGTCCCACGGAATCGACGCGAGTGTCGTCAGCTCGTTGAAGCGGTCATTTTCGATGACACCGCTCATCACCCGCAGGAACAGGGCTTCGACAAGGGGTTTCAGTTCGTCCAGCGACAAACTGCACACCCGCGCGCATTCCAGCATGAAATCATGGATATGACCCTGACCACTGCCGACCATCTGGTAGGAATGCTGAACGAGGGCCCGAAAACCCATATTTTCCAGGATCGGCATGCAGGCGGACAGTGGCACCATGCGCTGGCCGTGATGCAGTTTCAGACGATAGCGGCCGTCCCCGTCGTCCAGATGACGGTAGAAATCAACGCCGACCTCATCCTTGCCGCTGATGGTTTCCAGCTTGTCAATGTCATAGGCCGCCTGTTTGGGCGAAAACGCCTCCCGATAGGCGATGCTGAAACGGTCCTTGTAGATATGGAACAGCTTGTTGCCGCGTTCCTCGCCGCCACGCTCCGTCAGGGCCAGTTGCAGACGGTCATTCCAACCCTGGGCCGCTTCCGCGATCTGGGCGTTGACGTCCTTTTCATCCACTGACGGGACCGCGCCGGGTTTCGTGCGGATAATGAAATGCCAGCGCGCCAGGCTGGCATCGCTGAGCATCGCATAATACACCGACACTTCGCCGTTGAAGGCATTGCACAATATCTGTTCGACACGCGCCCTGAGACCGGTGTGATAGTTTTCACGTGGAACATAAACCAGGGCGGAGACAAAACGCTCAAATTCGTCCCGGCGGACGAATGCACGCGGGCGGGGCCGTTCGATCAGCTGTAGAATACCCATGGCGGTTTCATACAGAAGCGCCTCGGATATCTGGAAAAGCTCGTCCCTCGGGAAGGTTTCAAGCACATGGCTCAGGGCCTTGCCGGCGTGGCTCCGCTTTTCGAACAGGGCGCGTTCCTGTATCCGGGCCACCTTGTGGCGCAGGAGCGGCACATCATGGGCGAACTGGCTGTAAGCCAGCGATGTGAAGAGACCGACAAAACGGCGCTCGCCCACGGCAACGCCGTTTTCGTCGAAGATCTTAACGCCCACATAATCCATGTGCGACACACGGTGCACGGAGGATTTCACATTGGCCTTTGTGATGATCAGGGGTTCGGGCTGCGTCAGAAAATGACGGATTTCCCGGCTCATCGGCGTCAGGCCATCCTTGTCACGCAGGACATAGCGTTCAGTGTCACGCAGAATGCCGAGGCCGGAGCGTTCGACACGGCCGAAATCGAAATTTTCCGCAGCCACGTCAAACCGGTATTCGCGAAAGCCCAGAAACGTGAAATGATCGTCGCCCAGCCAGCGCAGAAAACGGATCGTTTCATCCACCTCGTTCTGATCGACGGGCGGCGGATTGACAGTCAGCGATGCGACCGTTTCGTCGATCTTGGCCAGCATCGCCTTCCAGTCCTTGACCACCGCGCTGACATCCGAGAGAACACTGAGAAGCGTCTGCCGGATATGGTCCAGCATTTCCTCGTCGGACTGAGGATCGATCTCGATATAGATGTAGGATTCACGCAGGGACAACGCTTCATCGGTTTCTTCCGGCAACCGCCGGCCGTCGGCATCCCGCACCACGGGCAGAATGGGATGGTGCATCATGTGCAGCCGCTGACGCAATGTCAGGGACAGCGCACCGGTCAGAGAATCCACGAGAAACGGCATGTCGTTATTGACGATCATCAGGATCGTGTTACGGCTGGACCATCCTTCCTCCTGGCCGCGCGGATTGAGGATGGTCAGGGACGGCGTGCCGACAACGCGTTCAGCGGCAGCGCGCCACATGGCCGCAGCGATGGAAAACAGGGTTTCCACGGGCTGATCCAGAAGATCGTCGGGACTTTGCGGCGGATAAAAACAGTCCAGAAACGTCAGAAAACTTTCCAGTTCCTCGCCGGCGAACCGTTCATGGGCCACACGGCCAAGGTCGGCCATGATGCGTTTGTGATCCTCGTCTCGGGTCACTTGTATGTCCTCCGCTCCCGCCGGGCTCCTGTGCGGGCCGGCCCTTAACACCCTGAAGATATTGGGGCTGTCTTGTCAAACACCACACCCGCTTGCAAGCGTAATCGCTTTCAAATCTGCATTTGCCCGGTTGCCGCCGCGCAGATGCCGCATTTACCGCATTCAGTCCGGCTGTATCTTCAGGAGGTCTTGTCGTTTTGGCGCCCGGCGATGCGGCGGATCACGGCATCGACCGTGCCGTCGGCCACCTCCGCGGCAGCCACGGCCTCGGTGCCGCCTCCGGCTTTGCGGCGCACCAGAACAAGGCCGAATTCACCGGATATATCCATGTTTTTCAGTTTTCTGGCCGGCATCTGGCGCAAATGGCGGCGAGCCGCCGCCTGACGGCGGGCCGCCGGACTGCCGCTTTCACCGCGCTTGGCTTCCCGTTCCGCCTTGACGCATCCCTTGATGCCGCCGGGCTGTTCACGCAGAAAAGCGGCCAGACCGTCACTCGCGACATCGAAACGGCGGGCATAGGCAATGGCCGCTGCATATTCGGTCAGGCGTGTCTTGTCGTATTCCTTGCCAAAAACCAGCTTCAAGGCCGGGGTGAAGGGTGCGCGGGCCTGGCGTTTCAGGTTCGCATCCCGCAACAGGGTACGATAGGCAGCGGCATCCACCTCGCCCATTTCATGAAGGGCGAGCGCGGCGGCCAGGGTGTCATACAACTGTTCACGGGCATCGAGACCGGGATGCGCCAATGTTCCGGCGGCGGCACGGGCCGTGTCCATCAGGGCATGGAGATTTTCGCTATCACCGTCATCGGTTTGCCGCACTTCCGCAGGCGCAATGGCGTCTTCGGCATCATGGCCCGACGCGGCCGCGTCCTCCTCGGGGATATCCATGAGATCGTCGCCGTCCAGGGGCATCTTGCCGGCGACGATCAGGGTGAAAGTCGGGGCCCCGCCCGGCGCCGACAGCGGCAGCAGGACACCGCGGCTGGCCAGATCCACCTCGACATACTCGAACTCGGCAGCCTTGATGTCGCCGCGCATGGTCTGCAACTCGGCCAGCAAGGCCCGGGAAAAACCGGTGACATCGCCGGCACCGAGAACATCGCCGGCAACCAGGTCCGGTCCGGCGATCCGCGCGATATCGCTGCCGATGAAACGGATGAGAACCGTGCCATCCACCTGGCGCTCAAGCAGCAGGGATGCGGCCTTGAAAGGGGCCAGTCCCGCAGGGCTTAAATCGCTGAACGCCGGCAACAGGCGATCCCCGCACAGGGATCGCCAATAATCAAAGGCGCGCAGATGCAGCCGCCGCTCAAGATCGGGGGGGCCGTCTTCTCCATCCGGGAGGGCGTTCTGTGTCAGTGTACCTTCGCTCATATCCGTCTGTATCGCGGGCCGGTCAAATCGGCGACCGGTGTGTAAATGCTTTTGAATACTGAATATCTTTTTGCATATGTCATTCCGGCCCTGCCCGTGCAAGCTTAAAGTCTTCTCGGCACGACTTTACAGTCGGCATGGTGATTTTATGCAACGACCCGGAAGGCACACGATATCCCCAAACCCGGCATCACAGGCCGATTTGGGGTAAACAGGGGGTCGTCCATGGTATATGGCATGCTTGCCCTGCCGGAATGAATGCGGCAAATAGGGCGCATACAGGCTTGGCCGGCCGGTGTTGCATGCGGCCCCGCAACGGTGCGGGGCACATGAGTTCGCGGCCACGACGGCGACCCGCCTTCACGCGGACGCGCCGGGCCGGTCTTCGAGGGCTTTGCTCCAAAGGCCGTGTATGACTATTTCTCAGGGAGGGGGGAGACAAGAATGGCAGCCAGACGCTGGAACAGCCTGACCGAGATGTTTTTCGAGCAGGCCGCGCAATTGGGCGACCGCCCCCTTACATTCACCAAAAAAGACGGACAGTGGCAGTCGCTGAGCTGGACTGAAATCGCCGACCGTGTCGCCCGGCTCGCCGCCGCGCTGAGCGCACTGGGTGTGGAACAGGGGGACCGGGTGGTCCTTGTCAGCGAAAACCGCCCCGAGTGGCTGATCGCCGACATGGCGATCATGGCGCTGGGCGCCATTTCCGTGCCGACCTATATCACCTACACAGTACCGGACTATCTGCATATTCTGGAAAACAGTGGCGCCAAGGCCGCGATTATTTCAAGCAGACCGCTGGCCCGCACGTTTCTGAAAGCGGCCCATCAGGCCGACGATCTCATCCATGCCATCACCATGGAAGAAGCCGGTGTCGAGCAGAGCCTGAATGTGGAGCTGCACGGCTGGCAACAGTGCCTGGACAGCGCGACACCGGACCTTGCCGCCCTGAAAGAACGCGCCGCCGGCGTCAAGCGCGAAGACATCGCCTGCCTGATCTATACCAGCGGCACCGGCGGGGCCCCGAAAGGCGTTCAGATCCATCACGGCGCCATCCTGCATAATTGCGAGGGCGCACGGAAAGTCGTCGAGCCGCTTGGACTTGAAGACAACGCTTTTCTCTCTTTCCTGCCGTTGAGCCACGCCTATGAGCACACGGCGGGCCAGTTTCTGCCGATCATATTGGGGGCGGAAATCTGGTACGCCGAAGGGATAGAGAAACTGGCCGTCAACATGACGGAGGCCAAACCCACCATCATGGTCGTGGTCCCCCGTCTTTTCGAGATGCTGCGTACACGCCTGACACGACAGATCGAAAAGGAAGGCGGCCTGAAACAGAAACTGTTCGCCCGCTGTCTCGACCTGGGCACACGCAACCTGACCGATCCCGGCAGTCTCGGACTGATCGACAGACTGTTAAACGCGTTTCTGGACAGAACGGTCCGCCGTCAGGTTCAGAAAAAATTCGGCGGCCGTCTGAGGGCGCTTGTCTCCGGCGGGGCACCGCTGGCCCCCGATGTCGGCTATTTCTTTGCCGCCCTGGGACTGCCGCTTCTGCAGGGCTACGGACAAACGGAATCAGGGCCCGTCATTTCCGTCAATCCGCCGCACGCACCGCGTATGCATACGGTCGGTCAGCTCCTAGCCGAGACGGAAGTCAAAATTGCCGATGACGGCGAAATCCTTGTGCGCGGCGAACTGGTGATGCCGGGATACTGGCGTGACGAATCCGCCACCGCCCGCACCATCATGGACGGCTGGCTTCACACCGGCGACATCGGCCGCCTGGACGAAGACGGATATCTGGAAATCACCGACCGCAAGAAAGACATCATCGTCAACGACAAGGGCGACAATGTCTCCCCGCAAAGGATCGAAGGCCTGCTCGCACTGGAAGACGAGATTGCCCAGGCCATGGTTTACGGTGACCGCAAACCGCATCTGGTCGGCCTGATCGTACCGGATGCCGAATGGCTGGCCGGGTGGGTCAAGGCACACGGCAAAAACGGCGATCTGGCCGATCTCAAGACGGACCCGGATCTGCACAAGGCTCTCGACACCGCTGTCAGCCGCGTCAACAAACGCTTGTCCAACCTGGAAAAAATCCGGCGCTTCACCATCGCCGATGAAGCCTTCTCCATCGAAAACCGGCAGATGACGCCCACACTGAAAGTGCGGCGCCATGTGGTGAACGAAACCTACCGCGACAGTCTGGAAGGGCTTTACTGAAACGGATCGCTTTGTCTCCTGCCGTTTGATCGCGGTCGGGGACAAAACGGCTAGCGTGCAGCGATGCTGCGCGCCAGCCAGTCCCCGATCAGGTCCAGTGTACCGCCGTGCATGGCGTGGTCGATATCCTGGTATTCACGCGGCGACCCGGTCTCGGCCTTCTGGAACAGATGGTTGGCTCCGATGACCAGCGTCACCTCGGCATCGTCATTGCCCGACAGGGCGGCTTTCGCCGGTTCCAGATTGATGCGGGACAGAATCTGTTGGTCCTTATCACCGAAAAGAGCCAACACCGGAAGACGCAGCCGCCCGTAAAGAGGGGCCGGGTCATAGGCGAGAAAGGCCCGCATCCAGTCGCTGTTCAGAAACGCGACCTGTCCTTCGACCCAGGCCTCGCCCTGGTCGATTTCATCGGCGATCACCTTGGCTTCCCGCTCCAACCTGTCACGGTCACTGTCCAATGCGGCCGTGATCAGACGCGTCAGATAGCCGTCATTCTCCTTGATCAGGCGATACGGGGCATTGGCCGAGCGCATGGCCGCTGCGGTCTGGCTGCGCAGGATTTCATCTCCCCTGACCGACGGCGGCGCAAGCATGACCAGAAAGGCCACATCCTTCCGGCGGTCAGCGACCATGGCGCCCAGTATTGCCCCCTCGCTATGGCCGATAAAACCTGTACAGTCCCGGCGGACCTGCGGGACGGCCGTCATACGCCTGAAAGCCGCCTCGGCATCCTCGGCGAAGGTGCGGCTTGTGGCGGTCTTGACCTCGCCGCTGGATTTGCCCACACCCCGGTCGTCATAGCGCAAGACGGCAAAGCCGCGCGTCACCAGGGCATCCGACAGCGCCTTGAAGGGTTTTTGTTCGAAAATGGTGCCATCGCGGTCCTGCAGACCCGCAGCGTTCAGCAAAATCGCGCCGCAAACAGGCTGTTCCGCCGTTGCCGTCTCGGGCAGGGACAACGTTCCCTGCAGGCGCGCACCGTCACCTGCATTGGTAAATTCGACATCCCTGTCTTCCGCTGCCGCCGGCGGTATTGACAGGACCGGAATTGATGTGGCGAGAGTGAGGAAGCAGGCTGCTGCCCACCCGGTTTTGCCCATATGCCGTCGCGTCATGAAGTTAAGGCTCCTTGTTTTTTTGGTCGCCCCGTCTTTTGTCACCCCTGCATGACAGCTTACCCCCCGTGTGGTCAGCGCGCAATCGGGACCTCGGGGTTGTGAAGTCCTTACCGGCCAATGGTATGGCTCAGCGACCTGACGACAAAATCCTTCAATTCATGGGCGGGACGGCTGATCTGCGGCGCGACCAGCAGGGCGATTTCCGTATCATGCAGATCCGGCAGATCCGAATTGGCCGCGTTCAATATGACAAAATCCGCCGGCACCATTTCCTTCGGCAGGACGGTGATGCCGAGGCCGGCACGCACAGCCGCCTGGGTGCCCGACAATGAGGCACAGGTATAGACAATACGCCAGTCCCGTTTGGCAACACCCAGCGCCTTGACGGCACGGTTCCGGTACACGCACGGTCGCGGAGACACCACAAGCGGCACGGCACTGGACTGCCTTTCCGTCAGACTGTCCGAAAAACGCTCGGCCGCGGCCCAGACCAGAGGTTCACGCCAGATCCGTGTACCGTCGGACGAAAAGCTGCCGATCGACGGGGTGGCGTACTGGGCCATATCCACACCCTTGGGCGCCGGCCCGTCCGAGGAGGCGGCGGCATCCGCCGCAGGACCCTGGTCGTGCGGGTCGCGCTTGACCAGCGCCAAGTCCAGTTCCCCGGCGGAAAAGGCATTGACCAGTTCCAGTGTGAGGGCACAGGTCACTTCAAGCGATACCTGCGGATGGCTTTCGGAAAACCGTGCCAGAACACTGGGCAAATGGGTGGTGGCAAAATCCTCGGGTGCGCCAAGGCGCACAACGCCCGACATCTCCGGCTCCTTCACACGCGCCATCATGGCATCGCTGAGATTGAGCATGCGACGGGCATCGCCGAGAATCGCCTCCCCCTCCGGCGTCAGTTCCACATGGCGCGGGCTGCGTATCAGAAGCGGTGCGCCCACCCGGTCTTCCAGACGTTTCAGTTTCAGCGAAATTGTCGACTGATTGCGCAACAGGCGTTCCGCCGCGCGGGAAAAACTGCCGCAATCCACAACGGTTACAAAGGCCCTGAGCAGGTCCAGATCGATTTCACCAGCCATGGGCTACCCCCATATTATTGAAAATTTCAATAGATTAGTTTTTAACTATCAATTTTACAAAGCCAAGCAAAATCCCATATCTATAATTGTAGGCATGGAAAAACGCGCGCTGAAGCGTGCACGAAAAACATGTCCATGCTGAAAACAGTTTTGAGAAGGGGACTTTTCGTGAATTTGCCATTGCCGAGCCATCTCGATACCAGCACAGCCAGCGCACTGACCGGCGCCAAGGACGGCACTCCGATCACCGTCAGCTTCGGCGACGGTATCGGCCCTGAAATCATGGCGGCCAGCCTGAAAATCCTGCACGCCGCCGGCGCGAAACTGCGCGTTGAAACCATTGAAATCGGCGAAAAGGTATATCTGGGCGGCAACTCGTCGGGAATTGAGCCGACGGCCTGGGACAGCCTGCGCGGCACCAAGGTGTTTTACAAGGCACCCATCACCACCCCCGAAGGCGGCGGCTACAAAAGCCTGAACGTAACCGTGCGCAAATCGCTCGGCCTTTTTGCCAATGTCCGTCCGTGCGTTTCCTATGCCCCTTATGTGGCCACGAAACATCCGGTGATGGATATCGTCATCGTACGCGAGAATGAAGAAGACCTTTATGCCGGTATTGAACACCGGCAAACGGACGAAGTGGTTCAGTGCCTGAAGCTGATCTCGCGGCCCGGCTGTGAAAAAATCGTCCGTTACGCCTTTGAATATGCGCGCGCGAACGGCCGTAAGAAAGTCACCTGCTTCGCCAAGGCCAACATCATGAAAATGACGGACGGCCTGTTCAACGAAGTCTTCGACGAGGTGGCGAAAGAGTATCCCGAGATCAAGGCGGATCATTTCATCATCGATATCGGCACCGCGCGGCTTGCCGACACGCCCGAGATTTTCGATGTGATCGTGACCAGCAATCTTTACGGCGACGTCATCTCCGATGTGGCCGCGCAAATCGCCGGGTCGGTCGGCTTTGCGCCCAGTGCCAATATCGGCCAACACTGCGCCATGTTCGAGGCCATTCACGGGTCCGCACCGACCATTGCCGGGCAGAATATCGCCAACCCGTCGGGTCTGCTGCTGGCCGGCGTCATGATGCTGACGCATATCGGCCAGGCGGATGTGGCGGAAAAAGTTCACAATGCATGGCTGAAAACCATCGAAGACGGTGTTCATACCGCCGATATTTTCGATGAGGCTTCCTCCAGCGAGCAGGTCGGCACCGATGCCTTCGCGGATGCCGTTATCGCACGGCTTGGCCAAACCCCGCAGAAACTTGCCTCCGTGCACTACGAGGCTACGGCACCCGTGGCTGTGCCGACCTACTCGCGCCCTGAACCCCTGAAAAAAGACCTCGTCGGGATCGACATCTTTACGCACTGGCGCGGCGATGCCGACAGTCTGGCGGAACAGTTGGTTCTGGACGGGGACGCCCCCTTCGACCTGGTGCTGATCACCAATCGCGGTGTCAAGGTCTGGCCCTCCGGCCTGCCGGAGACCTTCTGCACCGACCACTGGCGCTGCCGTTTCATGGCGCGCGAGGGAACCGCGCCGGGCAATAAAGATATTGTAAGCGCCCTGTCCACCCTTGCCGGGCGGGGCGTCGATTTCGTCAAGACGGAACATCTGTATGAATTTGACGGCAAGCTCGGCTATTCGCTGGGACAGGGCCAGTAAAGCCCGGCCGGATAAGGAGAATTGATACCTCTACCCCCAAGCGCTTGATTGACGCCTTCTCTGCCCAAGCGCTTGAGTGACGGTCCGTCGCACGTCAGCCCCTTCTAGCGGCGTGACCGTCAGCCCACTGCGACAGGTAACCCCTTTGTTTTGAGTACTCGGTTCCGAGTAAGGGGGTCGCCTGTCGCTTTTTTCTTTCCCCAGCCGCCGCGATGAAGAAAGCTGTGCAGGGACACTGTTCGGCCTTAACGTCCGGGGGAAAGATCATGCTGAAAAATCACTTGCTGACTGCCTGTCTTGGGCTTTTCACCATCCTGACAACTGCGGCCTGCGATACCGGCACGGCTCCCCCGTATGACGGCATTGGGCACACGCCGGAAGTCATCGTTTCCCTGGACGGAACACCGGGCGGGTCCGATGGGATATCGGGCCCGATTGACGGCCGGATGATCCTGATTTTCAGCACGGACGACAAAACGGAGCCCCGCTTTCAGGTCTCTTCCGGTGTGAAAACGACCGCACAGGTTTTCGGGATCGATGTGGCCGGTCTGGCTCCGGGCGCAGAGGTTCGTTTCAACAAGGATGTTTTCGGTTTTCCGGTGGACAGCCTGGCCCGGGTTCCGGCGGGCGAATACATGGTTCAGGCGGTGCTGCACCGGTATGAGACCTTCACCCTGAAAACCGGTCATACGGTGAAACTGCCGATGGACAGGGGCGAAGGCCAGCAATGGGCCCGCGCGCCCGGCAATCTTTACAGCAGTCCTGTTCGGCTGCGCCTTGACCCGACGTCGGGCGATGCGCTGCGCATCACCCTTGACCGTGTCATTCCCCCGATCGTGCCGCCCGAAGATACGGACTATGTCAAACATATCCGCATCCGCAGCGAACTGCTCTCGGATTTCTGGGGGCGGGACATGTATCTGGGCGCCCATGTTCTGCTGCCGCACGGATTTGACGACCACCCGGATGCGCGCTTTCCGCTGATGGTGTTTCATGGCCATTTCCCTGCCGACTTTGACGGCTTCAGGACCACGCCGCCGGACCTGGACACACCGTGCGAGTTCAGCGACCGGTTTCAGGTCGACTGCTACAACCATATTGTCGAGCAGGAGGCCTATGATTTTTACAAAACCTGGACAGGGGAGGATTTTCCGCGTTTCCTCATCATCGAAATTCAGCACGCCAATCCCTATTATGATGACAGCTATGCGGTCAATTCGGCCAATCTGGGACCCTACGGTGACGCCATCACCCATGAGCTGATCCCCCATATCGAGCGTGAATTCCGTGGCATCGGTCAGCCCTGGGCACGGTTTCTTTATGGCGGCTCCACCGGCGGCTGGGAGGCCATGGCCGCACAGGTTTTCTACCCGGACGACTATAACGGCGCCTTTGCCGCCTGCCCCGACCCGATCGACTTTCGTGCCTTCACCCTCGTCAATATTTACGAGGACGCCAACGCCTACCGTATCCGCGGGCCTTTTGGCCGCGTGGAACGTCCCGGTCACAGAAACTGGCTCGGCCAGGTCAGTCGTACGCTTAAGGATGACAATCATCTGGAACTGGTTCTGGGCACCAAAAACAGGTCAGGCGGCCAGTGGGATATCTGGGAAGCGGTTTACTCACCGCAGGGACAGGACGGATATCCGAAACGCCTGTGGGACAAAAAGACCGGCACCATCGACCCTAGTGTCGCCGCTTACTGGCGCGATCATTACGACCTCCGCCACATTCTGGAGCGGGACTGGAAAACCCTTGGCCCCAGGCTGGAAGGAAAACTGCATATCTATGTCGGCGACATGGACAATTATTATCTGAACAATGCCGTTTATCTGACAGAGGCCTTTCTAAAGACAACCGACAATCCGCCTTATGGCGGCGAGGTGGATTATGGTGACCGCGCCGAACATTGCTGGAATGGCGATCATGCCAATCCGAACCATATTTCCCGTCTGCGCTATAACAGTTTCTATGTCCCGAAAATCATGAAACGCATTGCGGAAAGCGCCCCGAAAGGCGCCGATCTGACAAGCTGGCGGTACTGATCCCGCAAAAGACAAATTGAGCGGGATATCAGGGAAACCCTTGCTTTAAGAACATGTTTCGTATACGAACTATATTCTGAAAGGGGTCAGTATGTCATCACGCCGTCTGTTTTATCTTCTTGACCGTGCCCACCGCGCCATCTTCCGTGCAGCCGATGACCGTCTGCGTGCGGAAGAAGATATCGGCGTGTCGCAACAGGCCGTACTGCTCGCCCTTAGCGAACGTGACGGCAGGCGATTGGGCGATTTATGTGACGTGCTGAGACTCAAGGCACCCGCCACCAGCGCTCTTCTGGACCGCATGGCGGCAAAGGGGCTCGTTGAACGCCGCGCCGATCCCGATGACGGACGGGCCATTGCCCTGCATCTGACGGACCGGGGCCGCGATATTCTGAAGCGCACCAACGGTTTGGTACGCGCCATGAACGACCGGCTGCTCGATCTGCTCAGTCCCGGTGAACAGGCCGTGGTCCTGAAATTCCTCGACCGTCTGGCAACGGACGGCGCCGACCTGATCCGACAGGGCGGCGACAGTCTTCCTTCTTATATGATAGCCCAAAAGCGAGAGATATTATGAGTGACACCATACTTGTCGTTCCAGACAACCATGTATTGACCCTGACACTGAACCGCCCGGACAAAAAAAATGCCCTGACCCATGCCATGTATGACCGGCTGGCATCGGAAATTGCCGCCGCACAGACAAATGACGCCATCCGCTGTGTGGTTATCACGGGCACGGGCGACATGTTTACATCCGGCAATGATCTGATGGATTTCCGCAATTCCCCACCTCTCGGCCAGGATACCCCGGTCTCGCGTTTTCTGTCCGCCATCTCCACGGCGGAAAAACCCCTGATCGCCGCCGTGAACGGTCTGGCTGTCGGTGTGGGGCTGACCATGCTGCTGCACTGCGATCTGGTGATTGCCTCGGAGACCGCCGGCTTCAAGGCGCCGTTCGTGGATCTCGCTCTGGTCCCGGAGGCCGCATCGAGTCTGTTGTTGCCCCAGCGGGTCGGTCATGCCTGGGCCAACGATATATTTTTGACGGGCCGCACGGTTACGGCGGAAGAGGCCCTGCGTCTCGGCATCGTATCCCGTATCGTGACACAGGACGCGTTGGCTGGCGAGACCGCGAGCCTGGCGGCAGCATTGTCGGCAAAGGCCCCCGCGGCCGTCAAAGCCACGAAAAGCCTGATGAAAAGCGCCAATGATCAGGTGCCGGCACGCATGGCCGAGGAAAGCGCGCTTTTCGTCCGGCAGCTTCAGTCCGCCGAATTCATGGAAGCCGTCAGCGCCTTCATGGAAAAACGGCCGCCAAAATTTGGCTGAGATAACTTTTAGATTGCCTGTCGATTTACATCGGGGCCGGTCGCTGTGGGCCGGCCTCAATTGATCAGTGTTGCAATATCCACCGATGACCGTTTGCCGACGTCATCGCCGTGCGCGGTCAGCCAACGTTCGGCGGCGTCCCGGCCGATATCCCGCAGATGCGTGAGAAAAGCCCATTCCGTATTCATCTTGGATGAGGCGGACATATCGCCGAGCGCAGTATCGTCGGCAATGATGTGCAAACGCTCCTGCGCATATTTGTCCGCATCCAGACGACCCTCGTCAATCAGGCGGGAGACAAACTCGATCGCGCGCAATTCCTTCATCAGGCTGGCATTGAACGTGATCTCGTTTACCCGGTTCAGGATTTCGCGTGCTGATGTCGGCGTTTCCCTGCGTTCCATCGGGTTTATCTGGACAAGCAGAATGTCATGGCTGGCACAGCTGTCGAAAAAGGGAAACAGGGCCGGATTGCCCATATAGCCCCCATCCCAATAGGGCACATCGTCGATTTCGACAGCCGGAAACAAAAAGGGCAGGCATGCGGACGCCAGGACCACATCGGCTGTCAGTTCATCGGTTTCAAACACACGGACCCGACCGGTGTGCACATTGGTGGCGGATATGAACAGCTTGGTGTCTGGACAGTGGCGTATGCGTTCAAAATCCACCCTCTCGGTCAGCAGGTCCCGCAAGGGGTTCAGATTCAGCGGATTCATCTGATAGGGTGACGCGACACGGCTGAGAATATCGAACAGCAAATAGCTTGGGGAATTGTCCAGACTCCAGTCCCCGATCAGCCAGTTGAAGGGACTGCGTTGAATCGGGCTTTTCTGGCCTTCGCGCGCCACTGCCTGCCAAAAACAGGCCAGGGCCTCGCGCGCACCGTCGGCACCGCCGCCGGTGACAAAGCCATGGGCGGTCACCACGGCATTCATCGCACCGGCCGATGTCCCGGACATGCCTTCAATGCTGAGCCGGCCGTCTTCGAGAAGACGGTCCAGAACACCCCAGGTAAAGGCCCCGTGCGCCCCACCGCCCTGCAGTGCCAGATTGACCGGCCTGGTGTTGGAGCGGACCCAGCCCTGGCGTCTTGCCTTGGCTGGCCCTTCGGCCTTGCGGGATCGTCCGGATGTATCGGGGCGTTTGACCATGACGGTCTCCATGCAATGGCAGGATCTTCAGCGGGGTAAGAGGTTTCCGGCTATTGCGCCGTCCATCCACCGTCAACAGGCAGTATGGCCCCGGTAATCGACGCCGACATGTCCCCTGCCAGAAAAACGGCAAGGGCGCCTATCTGATCGGTGGTGACGAATTCCTTGGTGGGCTGTGCCGCAAGCAGGACATCGCGCTTAACCTCTTCCTCCGTGATACCGCGCGCCTGGGCGGTATCGGGAATCTGCCCCTCGACAAGCGGGGTCAGGACATACCCCGGACAAATGGCATTGACGGTGATACCGTCCGTGGCCACTTCCAGGGCCACCGTCTTGGTCAGGCCCGCAATGCCGTGCTTGGCCGCCACATACGCCGCTTTATAGGGCGATGCCACCAGCGCATGCGCAGACGCCAGATTGATGATGCGTCCCCGCCCCGCCTGTTTCATCAACGGCACCGCGGCACGCATGCTGTGGAAGGCGGACGACAGATTGATCCCGATAATCGCATCCCACTTTTCGGGCGGAAAATCCTCGACCGGGGCCACATGCTGCACGCCGGCATTGTTCACAAGGATATCGAGCCGGCCGAATGTCTTATGGGTCGATGCGACCATGTCGGCAATTTCGGCGGGTTGCAGCATATTGGCGGGGTGGTAGGCAATTGTGGAACCGGTCTCGGCTTCGAGGGCGGCACGGGTCTTTTCAATGTCGTCCGCATCGCCAAGACCGTTCAGCACAACGGCGGCACCGGCCTGTGCCAGGGATCGGGCCATGCCCAGCCCGATGCCGCTTGTCGATCCCGTCACAATGGCAACCTGGTTTTTCAGCATGGCCTGTCTCCTGAAATCCGAACACCGGTCTCAGACCCCCGGACAGTCATCCATCGGTCGGTCCCGGCCTGTATCATCATGCAGGACAGTGATACCCGTCTGATTGCTGCAACGCAACATAAAGTGGATGGAACCGGCATCCCCGACACGGATGGAAAATGGCCGGACAGAACAAAAACCGCATCAGCGTGACAGAAGCCTCCCCAACACGACTGCCGCGCCGGCAAGGCCGGGCTCCTCCGCCATAATGACCTGTGTCGGAATTTCGCGCATATAATCCTCAAACCGGCCCTTGTCTTCAAAACTGTCCCGGAAACGGCCGGCCCGCAGGGTTTCGAGCAACGGCGGCAGAATACCGCCACCAATCAGCACACCGGTCCGCGCACCGGTCATCAGCGCCAGGTCGCCGCAGTAAGAGCCGAAAATGGCCATGAATTCATCGATCGTATCGCAGGCCAGCGTCTCGCCCGCACGGGCCAGGCGGGTAATATCCGCCGGCTTCAGGTCCGGCATGTCCACCCCGCTTAATGCCGACATGGCCCGGTACAGATTGACCAAGCCCGGCCCGGACAGAATCCGTTCCAGGCTGACCCTGTCGTGCTCATGGCGCAAAAACCGCATGATCTCGCGTTGACGGTCCGTCCGTGGGGAAAAACCGGCATGCCCGGCTTCCGTCGCGATCACCACCGGCGCGGTCTCCGTGCCGTCATTACTGATTACCAGCGTCGCCGCCCCCAGCCCGGTGCCGGGACCGGTCACGGCAAGGACACGATGGCGCGGCGTGCCCGCAGGCGGACGGCTTTCGCCGACACGGGCAAAGACGTGGGCGGGCAGGATCGGGACGGCATGGGCCACCGCTTCCCAGTCGTTCAGAAGAATGAACATATCCAGACCCAGGGCATGGCGCACATCCTCCACCGCGTCGCTCCACATATGATTGGTCGGATCAATCGCATTGCGGTCAGCAGGGCCGGCAATGGCAATAACGGCCGCGCGCGGACGCGCATCGATTTTTATCGAGGCAAGATATGCCTGGGCCGCATCCACAAAGCCGGCGTGATCGGTGCATTTCAGCGTCCGCATGCACACAAACGAATCCGCCGCACGGACACCGGGCAATTCCGGCCCGGCAAGTGCGAATCGTGCATTGGTTCCACCGATGTCGGCAACCAGACCGACTGCTGTCATGACCCTGTCCTTACCCATCCGCCAACAGAAAACGCGCAACCGCAGTGGGTATTGCCTTTGCACGTATTGTTCTTACGGTATCCGGCAAAAGCATGCTGGCGGCAATCTCGCCGGATCATGTGCCGGGGCACAAAATTACACGCCCATGTCGTATTCGTTCATGCCGTGTCCATTATTGTCATGCATTAATGGCCGGAACGATTTACCGGGAAAGTCGCACGGTATCTTTGCCAAGCCTGTGGTGTACCGCTAGACTGGAGCATGGTGAACAAGTGGTGAAATTGACGGTGGCTGACATGCACTGGGTTGAAATCGCATTGCGCGCGGTTCTTTTGGCGGCTTTGCCGGCATGCGCGTCGCTGGATGCCAGCGACACTGCATCGGCCGTGGAAACCACGGACACCACCGTGGCGCAACCCGATGCCGACGACCCGGCATCGGCGCTGGCGGATGCTTTTGACCGGCTGACGGCGGCGCAGCGTGCCCTGGACAGGGCACGGGCCGATTACCGCGACGCGGCACAAAATCAGACCCTGGACCCACGCGAAGCGGAGGATTTTCAGGGCTTTATCCGCGCACTGGACCGTCAGGTACAATCCGCCTGTACCTCCGTCAGCACCCTGGGCGGGGATCTCGGCGCCCACACCGCCTATTGCACCCCCGCCGCCATGGTTCAGAACACCGCGATACCCCCCTCGGCATACACGCGTGACGAACAGCTGGCCGCCATTGACGCGGAGCTGAACTCGGCAATCGGCACGTTTGACGATCTGCTGCTGCGGGAACAGAAGATTCTTGATCAACAGGCACAAAACAGTGGCGGTGGCAGCGGCGCGGGCGGCGGTGGTGCCGGTAGCGGCAACAGCGGTGCCGGCGGCAGCAGAGGCGGCAGCGCTGCAAGCGGCGGCAATGCCGGCGCCGGCGGGCAAGGCGGGCAGTCCGGACAAGGAGCCGTCAGCGGCGGTGGAATGCCGGGTGACATGGATGCGGACAGCGACGGCCAAAACCCGCAGATACAAGGGCCGCCGGCACCGGCGGCGGGCAGCCCCGGTGCACCTTCGGGCAACAACACACCGCCCGACATCCCCAAGGACATCCCGGACGGACAGGACGATAATGTGGTCGCGCGGCAACTGCGCGAGGCGGCGATGAAAGAAAAAGACCCCGAACTGCGCGCGCGCCTTTGGGAGGAATATCGTCGTTACAAGAAAAGCATCGGCGGCACGGCAAGTGCGCCTGTTGAGGAGAATTCCCAATGAAGCGTGGGTTTAAAACAGTCTTTCTGACAGTGCTGTGCACACTCGCCGGCGCCTGCACCATGTCGTCAAGCAGCGTGACGCCCGCGGCACCCAAACCCCTCAACATGGCCAGCGCCGAACTGCCGGA
Source organism: Eilatimonas milleporae (assembly GCF_003688555.1). Taxonomy (GTDB): domain Bacteria; phylum Pseudomonadota; class Alphaproteobacteria; order Sphingomonadales; family Kordiimonadaceae; genus Eilatimonas; species Eilatimonas milleporae. The sequence goes on along the minus strand of NZ_REFR01000002.1, from coordinate 16,264 downwards.
AGACCGGGTGATGGATGTCTGGATCGAGCAATTCACCCCCAGCAAGGTGGATGAGGACGAAGCCGAGGAAACCGGTGTCAGCGACGATATCCGCAAAGCCGAATCCCGTTTCATCCCGGTGCATCTGCGGGATACGATGCAATCAAGCGGGTATTGGGGGGTCGTGCGCGTGGTGCCGCGCGGCACCGTCGGCGCGGAACTTCTGGTCAGCGGGACGGTGGCCCAATCAAACGGGCGCGAACTGGTCCTGGATGTGACCGCCCGCGATGCCATGGGTACCCTGTGGCTGGAGCGGACCTATTCCACATGGGCCGTGCCGGTCAGCTATGACGGCACCGCGCCCGGCGAACAGGACGCCTTTCAGAATGTCTATAACCAGATTTCAAACGATCTTGCCGAAATACTGATGCAGCAGCCGGCCGCGGAGGTCGAGACCGTGCGCCAGGCCGCGACACTGCGGTTTGCAGCGGACATGGCGCCGTCGGCTTTTGAAGACTATCTGTCGGAGGATGCGCGCGGCGGTGTCATGATCGAACGGCTGCCGTCCGAGGACGATCCGCTCTACACACGGGTGCTTGCCCTGAAGGACCGCGACGACATGTTCGCGGATGTGCTGAATGCCCACTATGGACAATTCTACAACGGCATGTGGGATTCCTATACCAACTGGCGGCGCGCCAGCCTGGAAGAGATTCTGGCACTGGAACAGGTTGAGCGGGAATCGAGCACGAAAATCGCGGCCGGGGTCCTGGCCATTCTCGGCGCCATCGCCATTGACGCCCTGGGTGGCAGCAACAACACCGGCACGTTGGAAGCCGTCATGGTGGGCGGCGGTGCCATGGCGATCCAGGCCGGGATCAATCAGGGTGCCGAGGCGGAAATGCACGAAGTGGCGATTCAGGAACTGGGCCAGTCCTTCGAGGCCGAGGTGTCGCCGATGGTGGTTGAGATTGACGGTGAAACCATCGAGCTGACCGGTTCGGCGGACGTGCAGTATATGCGCTGGCGTCAATTGCTTCAGCGCCGCCATGTCGCCGAAACCGGTGCCACGATCACCGTTGTGGCGACAAACGCGCCGGACGGCGGGCAGACCTGCACGGCAAACACGGAAGATGCCCAGGTGGATGCCGTCGTCGCCGCTGCCGCGGGTTGCTAAATGAACGACATCGGGCCCCCGCCGGGGCATAAACCGGCACCGTCCCCGGCAGCACCCGCCGGGTCGCCGGGCCGGCGGATGAACAGGTTTGTTCTTGGCGCTTTGGCGGCCCTTGTGGCAGCCGCGCTTGGCGTGGTGCTGGTCCTGCCCGACATTGTGAACGACCGGGCGGTACCGACATCTGACACGGTCGTCCAGCCCGCCCCCGTCACCCCGGAAAAGGCCGTTGAACTGGCGCAAGGCAGACGCACCGCCGAAGGCATTCTGGCGCGGGTTCTGCGCGCGCAGGCGGATCTGATGGAAAACCGCGTCGATCAATGGGCACCGGCGGCCTATGACGCCGCGCTGCGCACCCTGGCCGAAGGCGACGTGCACTTCGACAGTGGCGCCTATGAGGCGGCCTCTCGGGCCTATAGCTCGGTCATGGAACAGTTCGACGCCATCACCGCGTCCCGCCCCGAGCGGCTGGCCGCCGCCCTGACGGCCGGCGCCGACGCCTATGATGCGGGCGATGCCGATATGGCGGCACGGCAGTACACAGTCGCGCTGGCCATCGACCCCGGCAATGAAACGGCGACGGTCGGTCTGGACCGGGCCCGCAATTTCGAGACGGTGCGCGCCCACATGCGTGACGGGGCGACCCATATGGAAAATCAGGCCTGGGCCGAGGCCCGCCGGGCGTTCGCCAGCGCCCTCGCCCTGGACAAGGCCTATACCCCGGCCGCCAGGGCCCTGCGGGACGTTGACCGGAAACTGGCCGATATTGTCTTCACACGGGATATGTCCGCCTTTTACACCGCCCTGTCGGCCGAACGGTTTGACGCGGCGGCAAAATCGCTGAACGCGGCGGCACGCAACAGACCGGGCGCACCGGACGTGAAACTGGCGCGGCAACGGCTGGAAACGGAAAGCCGCCGGGCCACGCTTGCAAATCTGCGCGCGGAAGGCACACGGCTGACACAGGCCGAACAATGGACCCGGGCAGCCGACACCTACGCCAAAGCACTTGCCATCGACCCCAATGTCGCCTTTGCCCAGCAGGGCGAAAAGCAAAGCCGGGACCGGGCCGCGCTTGACGCCGGGATTGAGCGTTTTCTGGGCGATCCGACACGGCTTTATTCGCCCGGACCCCTTGAAAACGCCCGGCAGATTCTGTCCAGGGCCCTGGCCGTTACGGACGCCGGCCCGCGCCTGACCGGTCAACGCGACCGGCTGTCCGCGGCCATAGAGGACGCCATCACCCCGCTGAGGGTCAATCTGGTCTCCGACGGTGCGACCGACGTCACGCTCTACCGGGTCGGACCGCTTGGCCGGTTTTCAACCATGCAGGTGGAATTGCTGCCCGGCGATTATGTCATCGTCGGCGCCTGCCGGGGATACCGGGATGTCCGCCATAATTTTCAGGTCCGGCCCGGCACCGTGCCGGCGCCTGTGAAAGTTGAGTGTAAGGACCGTATATGACCCGGACACTGTCGGTCATCGATACGAAAGGCCCGCGCGATTATCCGGCCGGTGACAAACCGTGGTCTCTGGGCGGCGGCGCGGCGGCGAATGTGCCTCTTGACGACGCGCCGGACGGTATCTTGGCCTATATCGGCTATGAAGGCGGGCATTTTTTCGTTCAGGGGATCACGGACGGCATAGACCACAACGGCAAGACCCTCGGTGCATCCGCATGGCTGAAGGACGGCGACCGGCTGGAGATGGCCGGCCGGCGGTGGCTGTGCCGTATCAGCGGTGAACAGGTACGCCTTGAAGCGGCCGAGGCCGCACCGGCGCTCAAGGCCCCGTCCGCCCCGCCGCCGGCACCGCAGCAGCGGATGGATGCCCGCACGCGCAAACTGCTCGGCCGGGCGATGCTGGGGGTGTTCGCGCTGCTGCTGGCCGGGGCTGGCTTCGTTCTTCTCGCCACCCCTGTCAGGGTCGAGATCACGCCCCAGCCCGAAACCGTCGAGATCGACGGCTTTCTGCCGCTGGTCAGCGTTGCCGGCCAGCCGCTTGCCCTGCCGGGCAGCTACCGCGTGCGGGCCACGCTCACCGGCTATCACCCGCTGGACACCACACTGACGGTCAGGGGCGGTGAGGGCGATTTCGCCTTCACCATGGAAAAACTGCCCGGCCGGCTGACCGTCAACAGTGCGCCCGTCAGCGCCGCCGTGGTCACGGTGGACGGCGAACCCATCGGCGAAACGCCGCTGCGGGATGTCCTGGTGCCGGCGGGTCAGCGCACGGTCGAGGTCACGGCCCCGCGTTATCTCCCGGCCAGCCGTACGGTTGAGATTATCGGCATGGACCAAGCACAGGGCATCGATGTGACGCTGGAGCCCGCCTGGGCGGTCGTGCATGTATCCAGCAGCCCGGCCGACGCCGAGGTCACGGTCGACGGTGTGGTTGTCGGCCGCACCCCGGTTGACCTGGAACTGTTGCAGGGCAACCGGCGGATCGAAGTGGGCAAGCCCCTGTTCGAAACCGCCGCCCGCGATATCGCGGTGGAGGCCGGTGTCGATCAACGGCTTCCCACGGTGGCGCTGACACCGTCGCCGGCACGGGTCAGGCTGGTGACGGCCCCGACGGGTGCGACGGTCACGCTGAACGACACTTACCTCGGCCGGTCCCCGCTGAACATTGAGATGCCGCCGAACAAGACCCATATCCTGCGCGCCGCCCTGCCGGGGCATCAGCTTGCCGAACGGCGGATACGCCTTGGCCCCACCGAGGCACAGACGCTCGCACTGGATCTTGAGCCGGAATACGGCACCGTTTTCGTCAGCGCCGACCCACCGGACGCCTTGCTGACGGTCGATGGGGAACCACGCGGCTCGGCGGTGCAGCGCCTGCGCCTGACCACGGTGCCGCACCGGATTGAAATCTCCATGCCCGGCTATGTGCCCTACACGGCTGAGGTCACACCGAAAGCGGGCCTGAGCGACCAGATCACCGTCACACTGCAAACCGAGGCCGAGGCCCGCCGACTGAACACGCCCACATCCGTCACCACGGGCGAGGGGCAGGCCCTGCGCCTTGTCACGCCGGGGCGTTTCACCATGGGATCATCCCGCCGCGAGGTCGGCCGCCGCGCGAACGAACGCGCGCGCGAGGTTCTGCTGACACGACGCTATTATCTGAGCGAACGCACCGTCACAAACGGCGAATATCGGCGCTTCAAAAACGACCATGCGGTCGCGGCGGCAGGGGGCAAAAGCCTCAATCTCGATGACCAGCCGGCGGTCTCGGTGTCATGGGATGATGCCGCGCGCTATCTGAACTGGCTCAGTGCCAGGGACAATCTGCCGGCCGCCTATGTGGAAAAGGACGGCGCCATGGTGCCGGCATCGCCGCCGAATACAGGCTACCGCCTGCCGAGCGAGGCGGAATGGGCCTGGGCGGCCCGCATGGCCGGGCGCCCGCAAAGCGTCCGCTTCGCCTGGGGCGGTACCTATCCGCCGACCGGCAATGCCGGCAATTTCGCCGATGAAAGCGCGCGCGGCATCGTGCCCGCCATTCTGGACGGCTATGATGACGGACAGCCCGTCAGCGCCCCGGTCGGACGCTATCCCGCCAACCCGGCCGGATTTTTCGACCTGGGCAGCAATGTCGCCGAATGGTGCCATGATTTCTACGATATCTATGCGCCGGCGCCGGGCACGGCCCTGACCGATCCGGTCGGACCGCCAAGCGGCACCCACCATGTGGTGCGCGGGGCCAGCTGGCGCGCGGCGGGCATTTCCCGCCTGCGTCTGAGCTACCGGGATTATGCCTCCGAACCGCGCATCGATCTGGGCTTCCGGATTGCCCGCACCGCGGACAGTGAATAACATGCGAAACCGTTAGTCAGGATAGCAGCCATGCCGAAAACACCGTCCAGACCGTCGCGATATGCCCTGCTTGCCATATTGGCGGCCCTTTGCCCGGCGCTTGCGGGCGACACCGTTGCCCAAAGCGGCGCCGGTGGCCGCTTCAACCCGACCGAACGGCTGAACGCCGACACCATCGTCGATTTTCCGGTGGATATCTGAACCTATGCAGCAGCAACCAAACCGCGCCTTTCCGGTCGAATTCTTCTATCAACTGTTCGCACTGTTGATTTCCTTCATCCTGGTCCACGCCGTCTATGTGGCCCTGATACGCCCCCGGGCCGCCGCCTTCCTGGAACGGCAATATGCGATCATGCAGTCAGATCCGGATTATGTGGCAGCACAGTCCCTGTTCGTCATTCTCAAGGATTATGAACAGGAAAGCGCGCTGATCCTCATGTTCTGGGCCCTGGCCATTCTGGTCTACAAAGGGCTGCGGGTGTACCGCCAGCAGCGCCAGCTTGATCTGGAGCTGGTCAATCATGGAGGCGGTGTCGTCATGCCGGGCGACGCTCCCGGGGCGATTGCCCATATCGACACGCTGGACCGCCGCCAGCGCGACTATCTGCTGCCGCGGGCGCTGGTCGCCGCCCTGGAACGCTTCACCGTCACCGGTCAGGTTCAGGATGCGGCCGGCACCGCCCACGGCGTCTGCCAGGCCGAGGCGGAGCGGATGGAATCGGAACTGTCCATCATCCGCTATATCGCCTGGGCCATTCCCTCGGTCGGCTTCATCGGCACCGTGCGCGGCATCGGACAAGCGCTGAGCCAGGCGCACCGCGCGGTCGAGGGGGATATCACAGGCGTCACCCAAAGCCTGGGCACCGCCTTCAATTCCACCTTCGTCGCACTGGTGCTGAGCATCATTCTGATGTTCATCATCCATCAGATACAGTTGATGCAGGAACGTCTGGTCCTCGACACCGGCAATTACTGCGACGACCGTCTGGTGCGGCATCTCAGGTCCGGCTGACCGGGCCATGGCCGCATCCCGCCGCACAGTCAATCCCATCGGCATGGCCTTTCTGGACGTGATGTTCTGCGGGTTCGGTGCGGTCGTCCTTCTTGTCATGCTGTTGAGCGGACTGGCGGTCACCGCCCGCAAGGAGGCACACATCGATCTGCGCGGCGAAGTGCGCTCGCTGGAACGCGCCGTGAACAGCCGCGAACGCATCCTTGATGAACGCAGCACCGCCCTGACCGCCGCCCGGGCGCAGGAAAGTGCGATACAGACGCTGATCGCCGCCACCCGTGCGGACATCCGCCGGCTGGCGGCGGGAGACCGCGGTGACCCCACAGCGGCCGCGGACAGGGTTGCCGCCCTGCGGCAACAGCTGTTGCGTCTGAACGCCGAGGTCGAGGCCCTGCGCGCCGCCGCCCGCGAAAGTGCGGCCCGCGGTGACAAGGTGCGTACCTTTGTCGGTGACGGCGAGCGTCAGTATCTGTCGGGCCTGAAGGTGGGCGGCAAGCGGATCCTGATCCTGCTCGATGCCTCGGCCAGCATGCTTGACCGCACCATTGTCAATGTGATCCGCCTGCGCAACATGGCGCCCGAAGACCGCCGCCGGGCGGCCAAATGGACGCATGCGCTGCGCACCACACAGTGGCTGCTGTCCAATCTGCCGGCGGACAGCCAGTTTCAGATCTATATCTTCGACACCACCGCCCGCCCACTGCTGAAAGACAGCGCCGGACAGTGGCTGGCGGCATCGCAGGACGGCATCATGGACCGCATAGACACCGCCCTCGGGGAGCTGGCGCCGCAGGGCGGCACCAGCCTGCACAAGGCGTTCGCGGTCGTATCGTCCCTGCTGCCGCGCGCCGACAATATCCTGCTGCTGACCGACGGCCTGCCGACGCAAGGGGCCAACCGGCCACGGCGCGCCACGGTCTCGGGCGAGACCCGGCTGAAACATTTCCGCCGCGCGGTCGACCGTCTGGGCAGCGCCGTTCCCGTCAACACGATCCTGTTCCCCATGGAAGGGGACCCGGTGGCCGCCGTCGCCTACTGGCAGCTGGCCACCCGGACGAAAGGCTCGTTCCTCACCCCGACGGCGGACTGGCCATGAGCAGAACCCGGCCCATGAGCAAAACCCGGCGCAGCGTCGATGTCTTCAACCTGTCCTTTCTGGACGTGGTATCGTGCGGCTTCGGCGCGGTCGTCCTGCTGTTGGTGATCGTCAAGGTCTCAGGGCCCGACCAGATCGCCAGGATCGCCGAGGATCTGACGGCCACGGTTCAGCGGCTGCAACAGGAAAATGTGCGGATCGTGCGGGAAACGCAGCGTGTCGACACGGCGCTGGCCGGCACGCGGGACGCCCTGGCCGCCGCGCGCGCCAGCCTGGCCAGCCTGGAGGACGAACGCGCGCGCCTGTCGGCAAAGATCGCCATACAGGACCGAGAATACGCGGCGCAAAGCGCGATCGAGGCCGAACTGCGCACCGCCCAGCAATCGTTGAGCGAGGAGATGCGGCGCCTGCTGGACGCACAGTCCCGCGCCACGGTCGACAACGCCGTCATCGGCGGCATCCCGGTCGACAGCGAATACATCATCTTCATCATCGACACATCGGGCAGCATGCATGGAGCCGCCTGGCCGCTGGTCCTGAGCAAGGTCGAGCAGGTGCTGCGCATCTATCCGGAAGTGCGCGGCTTTCAGGTGATGAACGACATGGGAAATTACATGTTTTCCCACTATGCCGGCCGCTGGATTCCCGACACCCCCGCCCGCCGCGAAACCGTGATCAAACGCCTGCGCACCTGGGCGCCCTTTTCCAATTCCAGCCCGGTGGAGGGCATCACCCGCTCGATCCGGCAATTCGCCGCCGGCGACAAGAAAATCAGCCTGTATATTTTCGGCGACGATTTTGCTGCGGGCTCGGTCGAGGCGGTCGTCCGCGCCGTGGACCAGGCCAATTATGTCGACACAGACGGCAATCCGCGCGTCCGCATCCACGCCATCGGTTTTCCCACCCTGTTCGCCCTGCAGGGGGACATCAGCGAAAACTCGACCCGCTTCGCCGCCCTCATGCGGGCCCTGGCGCAGGACAATGGCGGCAGCTTCGTCGGCCTGAACAGCCGCTTCGAGCCGCCTCGCCATCGTGGCGGACCACCGGCAAGGAGGGGCGGATTTCGTTAGAAAGGGACGCGCGACGCGCGTTTTGCCGGGAATGACCCTGGGCGTCGTCACGTTATTGTTTGAAGGGCTTGATTGTTTGAAGGGCTTGGCCATCCCTCTCCCCCACCCGGCCACCCATAGCATACGATCCCGTGGGTGGCCGGGTGGGGGAGAGGGATGGCCAAGCCCTACCCGATAAAAATCAGAAAAAAGGCAACCAGTCTCTACAAATCAAAAACCAAACACCCCCCTCAAAACAAACCTAAACACCGACCCCAAGCGTCCGGTGATAAGCGGGGCGCTCGGAAACACGGTTGAACCAGTCCAGCGTGGCCGACCCGTCGGCCAAATTCCCCGCCTCCGCCGCCAGTTTGATCTGAAAACCCATCATGCAGTCGGCGGCGCTGAACGCATCGCCGGCAAAATAGGCATGGTCCTTCAGATGGTCTTCGATGCACCGCGACGCCTTTTCCTTCTCCTGACGCAGATAGTCGCCAAGACCGTGGTCGCCCAGCCCCGACATGGCCAGATACCCCAGAAACAGGCCCGGCAGGAAGGGCGCCCCTTCGGCCGCATGCATCCATTCCAGATACAGGGTATGACCGGGCGTGCCCGGCGCGGGATGAAGGCGGTGCCCGTCATCGAATTTTTCAAGAAGATGCTGGGCGATCGCGCCGGATTCGGCGATCACATGGCCGTCGCTTTCCAAAAGCGGTGCTTTTCCCATCGGGTGAATGTCCCGCAGGCTGTCGGGCGCCAGCCGCGTCTGCGGATCGCGATTGTAGCGGACAAGCGCATACTCCACACCCAGCTCTTCCAGAAGCCACACTATTCTTTGTGAGCGCGAAGCATTCAGGTGGTGCAGTTTCATGGCGCTTTCCTTTCGCTGGTGCATGCAGGCCGGTCGGCCTCGGCAATGGAGCCTGTCATCAAGAAACCGACTGACTGATCAGTCAAGCGCTTTTCCTATGGGCGGTCCAACAGGGACCGACCCGGCATGAGCCGGGCAAACAGCGGTACCGTCCGCCTCAGCCGATCAGCAAGTCGGCGGCACGGCGTCCGTCCCGCCAGGCCGTGTCCACATAGCCGGACGGCTCGGCCAGGGCTTCCCCGGCCAGCAGGATGCGGCCCGCCACCGGCTGCCTCAACGTGATGGTGTCGCCGTGACGGTACAGGGAATTGGGATACATATAGGCCCCGCCCACGAACGGGTCCCGGCTCCAGCGGCTCATGGTGAAACCGGTCGGCGCCGACAGCGACAGGCCCAGCTGATCCTGTAACGCCCTGTGGAACAGGCCTTGCGCCTCTTCGTCGGAAAACCCCTCCCAGTCGCGCCCATGCCGGCCGACGGCATATCCCATAAACACGGGCGCGCCGTGCGACCGTGAAAAGTCGACAATCGCAAGCAGGGCCGCTGTGTCGCACAAAAGCGTCATTGTTGTGCCCGCCGGCCAGGTCACGGACGGATAGCGGATCCACAGCTTGGTGAAACTGCCCATATCCATGGCGTCCAGGGCGCGCCGGTGGCCGGCCGGCAATCCGGGCTCAAGGGCGATCGCACCCGATTTGAGGACGCCGATCGACGCCGTCACGATGGCGGCGTCCGCCGGGATCGTCCGTCTGTCGGTTGTGACGACAACGCCGTCCGCCACCCGCCTGACCGCCAGGACCCTTTCGCCAAGGCTGGGTTTTGCGCGCCGGATCAAAGCGTCAAGCAGGGCCTGCATCCCGCCGGCAACTGTCGGCTCGGCCGGGCCGGACGATCCGGTGTCGGGGTCTTCCTTGAACCATATGCTGCCCGACAGGGTGCCCAGTTCCGTGGCATATTCGCTTTCGATCAGGCGGCGTGCCACGCACCCGGCAACGCTGTCGACCGGCAGGCGGCCATCCAGCAGGGCGGCCATACTGGGCAGCGGCGCGCGTCCCCCGGACGGGTCCCCATTGCGGTCATTGGCCTCGTAATCCCTGTATGACGCGGGCACCCGCACGCGGTCATAAAGATCGCCGGTCGAAACCGGGTGGCGCCGGCCGCCGTGAATGGCCGTTACGGCGCCAAAGTCGGTCGCCCCGCCGCCGATCAGCCCCAGTTCTTCCGCCACCGGCAGCAGGGCATTGTCGCCTAGGCGAAGCCAGTTCGCCCCCAGGTCGGCGGGAAACCCGCCCAGCGAAACCGAATGCGCCCGCCCGCCGGCCCGCGCACGGGCGTCGACAACATCGACGCTATACCCCGCCGCAAGCAGCCGCTCGGCAGCGCCGATACCGGCAAAACCGGCACCGACGACGACAATATGCCCGCCCCTGGGGACAGAGACGGGAACGGAGACGGGAACAGAAACGGGGACGGCATCAACCGCAGCGGCTCCGTCTTTTGCGCAGGCCGTCAGCCCGGCCATGACGGTGGCCGCACCGCCGGTGGCGAGAAAACGGCGTCGGGATAGGGTCATGCCATCCTCCCTGCGTGTAAAGGCATGCGTAACGGATTGATTTTTATACGAATAAACAGATAGATCAGGGTGGCGGCACCGGCAAGGCAACAGGCCGTCCCCCGGTGAAAATCATGGGACGACCGTACGACAGCGCCCTTTTTTGGGAACACGGTGACTGACCAATCAGTCAGCCGGATTTCCGTATGGCCCCTGTCATGGCGGCATGTGTAAAGCATAGGCGGGAAACCGGCATGCGGGTCGGAAGCACCAAAGCATTACAGACGGTGTTTCGGATGAATAAAATTTTGAGAATGAAATGGAATTACCTCGCAGCGCTCGTGCAATTCATACAAACAAAAAAAGTGTTTTAAGCTGATACTCTGTAGTTTTCGTAGGTGAAATCAAAAAAATTTCTTTAAATTGGCAAAAATACTTCACAGCTTTTTATCGAATATATCGTTCAATTCACTCTCTAACTATCGATCTTACGGTCCAAGACTAAATTCCACTTTCATGTATTTACTTCGCTGGGTTTAAATTCTTCTACATTGTCATCTTTCACTGGCATCTTTGGCGCAGTGGGTGTCCAAGGCTTCAAATGTTCACCAGCGGCTCGATAAAAATCTGTGATAGCCAAGTTCATACCGTCTAGGAACGTTTTTGCCCCTGAGAACTTACCTGCAAGGTCGCGCACAAGAACCACTTGGAAGCGCGATGGTGCAAGCCTTTGGTTTTCGCATTGTAGTGCGTTGAGGTCTACACGGAGAACTTCCAGGCTCGTCGCGGTATCATGCATACGCCCTGGCCACTTTGCCACGACCTGAATGGTGCCATCGGATGACCTTTGAAGCTGCCGGAGCAGCCAGTTAACACGGGCCTTAGTACTCTTTTTATCTGCAGGAGCCTGAAGTTCCATCATACAAGTTATGGTCCGTAAGCCAAGGTTTGCAGTTACCGTCAGGTCACTTGCTGCATCTGGGATCACAAAAATGCTTGAGAGGCAATTCGTCTTTACAAGGTCCGCGCAATCGTCCTTAAGTCTTTGCTCGGGATCATCTCGGTGCGACTTTCTGAGCTTCACAGACACTGGCGCTTTGAGCTCGCGCGTCAGTAGTAAAGCAATGTCTCGCTGCTCCTGATTCCATGCGCCAACGGTATTCTTGACCTCATTGGAGGCCTTAAGAAGCTTTCCGCCATTCTTCACCGTCAGACAGACTTCCCGCCACTCTTTGTTCATAGCATCAAAAGTCTTCACCCCAGATGATGCATGCGAAAAGTAGCGACAGAATTCTTGGAGAATGTACCGCTGCTCTGGATCAATATCCTGCTCGACATCTATTTGATAGACAGCCTGCGTCAATAAGGAAGTCCACGACCAGTGGAACAGCTTCACCGTACGTGTTGCAGTCTTCGGCACTTTGATTGGGTGGTGGGTCGGTAAAGCGGCAAACTGGTTAGAGATAGTTATAACCGCATCGATTTTATGCTGACGGGCCAGTGCCAAATAGCGCTGTATCTGTTCGGCATCTATAACAGCATTACCAATCTTCGACTCAATGAGAGCAGACCATGTGCGCTTGCCCACGGTCACAACGATAAGCCCGTCCGGTCGGTCTTTTTGGTCTCCATCCTGCGACAGAACGACCTCAGTAAAGCATTGTATTGATGCCCTAGAACCAACTCTCTGACCAACTGTCCTCAGGATTGCAGCAGCAAAATTCTCAACAACCGCAAGCGTCGCCAATAGAATAGATGTTGCCCGGCCCTCTAGCGCTTTTTCGGAAGCCACAGGTATCAACCTCGCGGTTTCCCCTTGGATAAGCTCCAAACCTGTGATTGCCCGTTGCATTGTCACCTTCTCCGTATTTGTAAGACTTTTAACCTCCACAAAAACAGAGATATGTCAACCTAAGCGGTTTTTTATGCTGCCAAGAGTGTATTAAATGAGCAGCTTTAAACCAGCATAAATTTCAACATGATTATTGTGATACACTAAAGAAGGAGCCCCCAGATATACTCTCAGAGGATATACAATTATGATTGTATCAAAGGATATCTATCCTTGTCTCTAATCAGGATTCCTTCGTAAGGCCCATTCGCACTACCTCTTAGTACATCGCTATGACAGCACTAGAGACGGTAGAGTTTAAGCTGAGGCGCTTAAGAAGATGAAACGCGATAGATATTTAGTGTTGCCGAATAGAGTATGCGGTTTTTCGGCGCAAACATCCGAGTGGGCATCTCATCAGTAAGTCGTACTGAATTTCCCCCAATAAGGGAACTCACCGTACCTATAATCCGTCTTCATATACCTTGGTATTATTTGTGTAAAAATAAATAAATTAGATCTCATTAAAATTCCAAAAAATGATACTGAACAATATTGATATTATATTAGAAATATCACTATTTCTATTATATATTACTATAATATTTATCATTCATCATAAAAAATTACCAATCTACCCGAACTGTTCTTTGTAAAAAATAAAACTCCACAAAGCTCCGGCATCAACCGTATCAAACGACAAAGACCTCCGGAAAGGAGATCCATTTGGTTCACTGATTTGTAATGAATTTATATGGAGCGGGCGATGAGATTCGAACTCACGACCCCAACCTTGGCAAGGTTGTGCTCTACCCCTGAGCTACGCCCGCTCGAAACGCGTAAAGGGGGAACGGCACCGCCGTTCGTGAGGCGCGATAATACAAATCGCGCTCCGCTTTGCAACAGGTTTTTTCATGCGTCCCCGCCGGCCCGCGCGCGAGCCTGATCGCGGCGCTTGATCGGCCGCCATGGTACGCTAAAGTCCCTGTCATGCAGACACATGGCCCTCAGGAAACCGGCATTCCCGATATCGAGGGTCCCTTGCGCGCCTTTCTGGACCGGCACGGGATCGCCACCCGGACCCATCGCCACCCGCCCGTCTTCACGGTGGCGGAGGCCGCGCGCCTGCGCGGCGACCTGCCCGGCCTGCATGCCAAATGCCTTTATGTGCGCGACAAGAAAAAGCGGCGCGCCCTGATCGTGGCGGAAGAAAGCCGCCCGGTCGATCTGAAACGGGTGGCGGACACCCTGGGTCTTGGCCGCCTGTCCTTTGCCAGCGCCGACAATCTGCGCGACCATCTGGGCATCGTGCCCGGCGCCGTGACACCCTTTGCCCTGATCAACGCACAGGTGGACGGGGCAGCCATGCCGCCGTTTGCACTGATTCTGGACGTGCGGCTGATGACGGGGGATGTGCTGAATTTCCACCCCCTGCACAATGCCGCCACCATGTCGGTCAACCGCGACGGTTTCACCGCCTTTATCCGGGCCTGCGGCCACATCCCGCGCATCATGGCCCTTCAGGACGACACGGTATCCCCTTGAAACTTAAGTCCTTGTGAAACGGCCGCGAGCATCGCCCGAGGATTGACCTGAAAAACCGGGGCTGGCAAAAGCCCGTGCATATGCCTATGGTCCGAACCACGGTTCGCGGCGGCACCTGCCCCGCCCGGCCGTGACAGGAAGTGCGGGGCAGATGCCTTTGCGAAAAACAGCATCAGCCAGAAACAGGGACCGAACAGACAGATGACAGATTTTCTCGTCGGCGACAGTGCGGGCCGGACAGACGGCGCGGCGGACGACATGATCAAGGACAGCAGTGAAGCCGGCTTCATGGCCGACGTGATCGAGGCATCGGACAGCCAGCCCGTTCTGGTCTGTTTCCAGATGGCGCTGTCCGATGTGTGCAAACAGTTTCTCCCGGTGCTGGAAGGGGCCGTGCGCGATACGCGCGGCAAGGTCGCACTGGTCAAGATGGACATGGACAAAAGCCAGTCGCTGGCGGCGCAACTGCGCGTGCAGACCGTACCCAGCGTCTTTGTCTTTTTCCGGGGACAGCCGGTGCACGGTTTTCAGGGGCCGCTGCCGCCGGCACAGCTGAAAGAATTTCTCGACCAGATATTGAAAGCCACGGGCGCCAGTGACGACGATCCGCTGGAGGCCGCGCTGGCGCAGGCCGACGAATCGCTCACCGGCGGCGAGCCGATGCAGGCCGCGCGGATCTATCAGCAGATCCTTCAGCATCAGCCCGGTCATCCGCAGGCCCTTGTCGGCCTGGCCGAAGCCTCCCTGGCCCTGGGCCAAAGCGATCAGGCACAGTCGGTGATCGACACGCTCGATGCGGCCGCCGGCAGCGACGACATCGTCAAAAACGCCCTGGCCAAACCTGATTTGAAACAGCGCTTCGACAGGGTGCGCACCACCCTTGCCCTGGCGGCGGAGGCCTCGGATGCGGGCGACGCCGGCGCGCTTGAGGCCCGTATCGCCGAAACCCCCGACGACATGGACACCCGGTTCGACCTGGCGCTGGCCTATCAGGGCCGGGGCGATGCCCCGGCGGCGGCGGAACAGCTGCTTGCCATCATCCTGCGCGACCGCGAATGGCAGGACGGCAAGGCCCGCGAACAGCTTCTCAAACTGTTCGAGGCCGCCGGACCGACCGACCCCTTCACGCTCAAATACCGGCGGCGCCTGTCCTCGATCCTGTTCAGTTGACGGGCGACAGCGGGCAGCATGGCAATATTGGTCATGAGGCCAAATCGGTCTATCTGCTATGCTGTCCGGGGGAAACAAGGGAAAAGGGGCGCACATGATGCAGGATGACGGCGATATGGATCACAGCCGCGAGGACGCCTATGATCCCTTTGCCATGCCCAGCGTCATTCCCGTTTTTCCGCTGACCGGTGCCATTCTCCTGCCCGGCAACACACTGCCGCTGAATATTTTCGAGCCGCGCTATCTGGCCATGGTGCGCGATGCGCTGACCGGCACAAAACTGATCGGCATGATCCAGCCGCGCGAACAGACGGGCGGCACCACGCCCTGCCTGTATGACATCGGCGGGGTCGGCCGGATCGAGGAATGCAGCGAAACGCCGGACGGGCGTTTTCTGATCGCGCTGAAAGGGATCAGTCGCTTCCGCATTATCGAGGAATTGTCCGCCACCACGCCCTACCGGCAGGTCAATGCCGACTGGTCCGCGTTCACGGAGGACCAGATCGAACCGCCGGCGCGTGACGGCGTGGCCCGCGACCGACTGCTGGCGCATCTGAAGGCCTATCTGGACCAGAAAGGGCTGGAAGCGGACTTCGACGCCATCGCCCAATCGCCCGATGCCGTTCTGGTCAACACGCTGTCGATGATCCTGCCGGTCGCGTCCGCCGAAAAACAGGCCCTGCTGGAAGCCGGCAGCCTGGCGGACCGAGGCGAAATGCTCAGCGCCCTGCTGACCATGGAAACCTTCGGCTCGGCCCTCGGCGAGGGTGTAACGTCCGACAGCGATGAGGACGGCCCGGCACCGGTCAACTGACCCGTCCCCCACATCACAGGGTCCATATCGACACATGCGGACGACAACAGACGCGGCCACCGAAACCGGCATCCCCCGCAAGCGCGGCAGCACCGACCCCAGGCTTCTGGAAAAACTGGTCTGTCCGCTGACCCACACCACGCTGTCCTATGACGCGGGCGCCCAGGAACTGATCAGCGAAAAGGCCGGTCTCGCCTTCCCCATCCGCGACGGCATCCCGATCCTACTGGTGGATGAGGCCCGCGACCTGCGCGCGGACTAGGCAGTGTACCCATAAACAGGGTTCCCAAATAGAGTGGGTTGTGCTTCAAGCTCCTTGAAGGAGTTGGATGATGGCGCGTTTTGATTTGAGC
>NZ_REFR01000001.1 GCF_003688555.1 Eilatimonas milleporae | reverse complement strand
GCTCAAATCAAAACGCGCCATCATCCAACTCCTTCAAGGAGCTTGAAGCACAACCCACTCTATTTGGGAACCCTGTTTATGGGTACACTGCCTAGGCTATACCGGTGGTATGGATGATTGGGCGATTGGACAGTTCCTGTGATGATACATTTCCTGTCAGGCATGTTTATCCTTGTCCTTGCCGTGACCGGCTGCGCGGAGCGCCCGCCGGTCGTGACCCCGGCCGACCTGGACGCGGCGCTGCACGACGCCGCCGCCAACGGCCCGCCGGGGGTATCGGCCGTGATTGCCACACGGCACGGCATTGTCTGGTCGGGGTCGGACGGTTTCGCGGACCTGGAAAAGGGTGTGCCGGCAAGCCCGCGCCATCGTTTCGGCGTCGGCAGCATTACCAAGACATTCGTGGCGGTGGTCGCCCTGCAACTGATCGATGAAGGCAGGCTGAGCCTTGATGCGACCCCGGCCGATATTCTCGGCGATACGGTCCGGCATGTGCCGAATGCCGACAGGGCGACGGTTGCCACCCTGCTCAACCATACAAGCGGCATTCCCAGCTTCGAGGACGATGCCGACTGGATCCGGCACGGCCGCGGCGCGCTTCTGGATGTGGAGCGGATCTGGGGCAAGACGGATGCGCTGGATTTCGTCGCGGGCGACAGCGCGCAGGCCCTGTTCGAACCGGGAGAGCGGTTCAGCTATTCAAATTCGAACCACACCCTTCTCGGTCTGATGATCGAGCATGTCACCGGCACCGAGCTGACGGCGGAAATCCGCCGCCGCATTCTTGCCCCGCTTGATGTGGCGGCAATTTTTCTGGAGGGCTTCGAGACGGTGCCCGAGGGCGGACCGGTGGCGAAACGCTATCACTACGCCACCGAGGCCTTTACCCGCGATGCCGGCGTGCACAGCGCGTTTCCGCCGGCGGGCGACGGGCTGATCGACGTGTCGCGGTCCAACCTGTCGGTTGAATGGGCGGCCGGCGGCATGGTGGCGGCGGCGGGCGACCTGGCCGCATACGCGCTTGGCCTCAGGGACGGGCGGCTGTTACCGCCGGATATGCAGCAAACCATGTATGACTGGCGGCAAATTCGCGAAGAACCGTCGCCCGTATGGGTCGGGCATGGCCTGTTCCGGACATCCCTGCCGACCGGTGTCATGATCGGGCACAGCGGCAGCGTGCTCGGCTATACCGCCTATATGGGCTGGTATGAGGACAGCGATCTTGTTGTCGTGGTGTTGGCCAATGCCGGGTCCATGCATGTGGGCGGCGGCGTTGTCACGGCATCCGGCATCGCGCAACGGTCCGAGTTCGCCCGCTTTGCCCATGCCTTCGGCATGCAGCACGGGACCCCGTGACGATCAGGGCCGGCCCCGTTTATATCGCTCCTGTCATGATCGCTGCTGTCATGCGGGGAGGGTTTTCAGCATGAGCAGGCAAGGCAGGTCGGGCGCCCACAGATTTTCCAGCACCTCGAACGGTTCAAATCCGACCCGGGTGTAGAACCGTCTGGTCACCGCATAATGCGGGTCCGGATGCGTGTCGGCGAGCGTTTTGACGGTTAAATAGCGATACCCGTGCCGCCGCGCCCAGGCGGCGGCCGCCGCGACCAGAGCGCGGCCGATACCCTGACGGTGCAGATCGGGCAGAACGCCCATCGAGTGGAGCTCGCAGTTCCGGCCGAAATGATCAGCCAGGGAGACATACCCCACCACCCGGCCCGCGATCAGGGCGGTGAACATCGGGGCTGACGCCGCGTGCCCGACATAGGCCTCCAACGCCTCGGGAAGGCCGAACCATTGCGGAAGGGCCGTCAACACGGCCCGGCTGATGGCGTCCCGGTTTTCAACCGCTGAACAGATTTCCATGGTTTATCGTATCGCGCGGGCCGGCGATTGCCCAGATGGCGACTGACAAGGCGGCGATTGCCCAGACGGCGATTCACAGGCAAAGCCCGTCCCTGTCCCATGCCTTACCGACGGGGATGATGCGGTGTCGGGGTCAGACCATCCGGCTTGCCGGTCGCGCGAAACGGCGCGACAGCCGGTTGCCGGCATATGCACCCGGCCTCGGGAACCGGCGGATTTCCGCCCGGACAAGACGGCTTTGCGCGGCCGTCAACATCTCTTGGCTTGCAGGGCCGGCGCCGGCCCTGCATCCTGCCGCCAAAATCATGCAAGCCTGAAACCTCACGGCGCCCAGGCCGTATAAGGGGGACCCAGAATGACGACACTTGCCATTTACGGCGACCGGCGCAGCGGAAATTGCCACAAGGTGGTCATGACCTGCCGCCTGACGGGGCGGCCCTATGAGTGGGTGGAAACCGACATCATGAACGGGGAAAGCCGGACGGCGGCGTTTCTTGCCCTCAACCCCGCCGGACAGGTGCCCACCGTCCGCCTCGAGAACGGCGGAGCGCTGGCCCAGTCCAATGCCATCATCCTGCATCTGGGCGAAAACACCCCCCTGGTGCCCGGGGACGCATTCGCACGGGCAAAAATGTATGAGTGGCTTTTCTGGGAGCAGTATTCCCATGAGCCCTATGTGGCGACGCCGCGCTTCCAGAAGCTGTTGCTGGGCCGCATGCCGGACCCCTGGCGCATGGACCGGGGCGAAGCGGCGCTGGACCATATGAACAGCCATTTGCGGGACCGCGACTTTTTTGTCGGCGACCGTCCCAGCCTCGCCGATGTGGCGCTTGTCGCCTATACCAGACTGGCGGGCGATGCGGGCTTCGATCTCGGCACCCGCCCCTCTGTGCAAGAATGGACCAAGCGGGTCATGGGACTGCTGCCGGACTGGCCGGAGGGTTTTGCGTGAGTTTGCCGCCGGACCTTCTGGCGACGATACTGGTTCTGACATCCGCCACACTGCATGCCACATGGTCGGCCATCATCAAGCAGGCGGACGACAAACTGGCCGTGTCCATGGTCATGTCGGTGGCCGGCGCCGCGGTCAGTCTGCCTTTTACCGCCATGGTTCCTTTACCGGATGCACACATCGGCGGGCTGCTGGCGGCCTCAACGCTGGTGCACATGCTGTACCAGCGTACCCTGGTCTGGACCCTGGGGCGGGGGGACCTGACACTTGTCTATCCGATCGCACGCGGCAGCGGCCCCCTGTTCGTGACCCTGTTCAGCCTTGCGGCGCTGGGCGCATCCATCGGTGTCCAGGACCTGAGCGCCATCGCGATCATCGTGTGCGGTATCCTGTGGACGGGACTGGGCCAGCACCGCAACCCGGTCGCCGCCCTGGCGACGCCCGGTGTGGGGCCGGCGCTTCTGTGCGGCATGCTGATCGCCACCTACACCATCATTGACGGACACGCGGTCCGGATCGCCGCGCATCCCTTTACCTATATCCTGTGGATGAATGTGGTGTTCGGCCCAGCCTTCCTGCTGGCCGGTCTGGCGGAGCGGCGCGGCCGGCTTCTTGCGGACATGAAAGCCTGCTGGCGCATGGGCTTTCTGGTCATGGTCATCGCCTATACGGGATATGCCCTGGCGTTGCTGGCCTTTCGCCATGGCGGTCTCGCGGAAGTCACCGCCCTGCGGGAAACCAGCATCATATTTGCCGCCTGTATCGGCTGGATATGGCTGAAGGAACCCTTCAACAGGACAAAGGCGGTCGCCGTGACGATGGTGGCGGCCGGGGCCGTCCTGCTGAAAGCGCTATAGGATACCCGGTGAGATATCCGGCAAGATGCCGGCGTTCAGATAAATTTCCAAAATCGATAACAATTATGAAATTTATGCTTTTGATCGATCAGTCCGGATATCCTATCTAACTGTCATATGTGTGAGACACCATCGCGTCCCCTGTTGAAAAGGTGACATCGGAGTGCAGCGCCGGATCAAATATCCCTATCGGACTGAAATGTCCTATCAGACTGTTTGGCGACGCTGTATATGCCCGGACTATCGGGACCAAATTCAAGGAGTCAAAAAATGACGGACCAAGCGCAAATCGATACATTGGCCGCATCCCTGAAAGTGCTGCTGGCGGAAAATGTCCAGCTGTACACGCTGACGCAGAATGTCCACTGGAATGTGACGGGCCCCCTGTTTCAGGCGGTGCACAATATGACCGAAGAACAGTATCTGGCCCTGGCGACGGCGACCGACGACATCGCCGAGCGCATTCGGGCCCTTGGGCACAAGGCCCCCGGCACGTTGCAGGCCTATGTGGATCTGGGGTCGATCACCGACGGTGACGAAACGGCGGACGCGGAAACCATGGTCGGGGCCCTGGTGGCCGGAAACGAAACCCTGGCCGAGCGCCTGCGCGCCATCATTTCCGAGGCCGCGGACGCCGGCGACGAGGTCACCGCGGGCATTGCCACCGACCGCCTGACAGCGCATGAAAAGACCATCTGGATGCTGAAAGCCCTGACGGGTCAGTGATTGGCCGATGAGCGGGGGCGGGGGCGGACGCGACACCCGGTTTTCGCCCCAGCCCGTGACCATGGGGCCATGAAATCCTTACAACCAGTGGCGGCGCACTCAGAAAGCGAGGGCGCCGCCACCGTATCGCAACTTCACCGCAACTGCTTCATAAGTGGGCCATACCCGGCGGTGCTTCTGCATATGGCATCGATTTTCCACTAATTTTTCGAGAGAATCGGCTGCCAAAGCCGAAAAAATCCTGAATTTTCAGTCAAGAAAAACGGGGAAAACAACCTCAAGTAATACTTTGCCAGATCAGAAGTGGCGCCAATTTATCCCAAGGTTGCAAGATGATCGGTTTTACTAGGCATTAAAGCTTTCTTAAACTACTTATAATAACTTGCACGACGTGGTCAAACAGGTCCGCGAATTACTGCACACAGCGGAAAATCGGGCCGTTTTGATGAAAAGGCGTGGTATCGCCGGTGATGACGCAATTAAAAAGCCGCAGCATCCGGGACGTCGATGACATCCCCGAACAGCCTGACTGGCAGGCATTGACCGCCTATTGGGAAAACACGCCACTGGTCTTCGCGAATGCCAGGCTGCAACGTCTTCTCGATTACTGGAAAAGCCGGATTCCGTCCGGGCGCATGATGCCGTCCCGCAACGATATAGACCCGCGGGATCTCAAAGAGCATCTTGACGACATCATGATGATCGAACTGACGGAGCCGGAGAACATCACGGCGGAAACCTGTTTCCTGCGCGTGGTGGGGACCAATCTGACCTATTTTCACGGCCGCGAGCTGACCGGAACCTATCTGAGTGAATTTGCCCTGCCGAACCGCCGTGAGAAGGGCCTGATGTCGTTTCGCCATATCGCGGAATACAAGGCGCCCCTGCGCTATATCGGCCAGTATATCGTGCTGGACGGCGAGGCCGCCTATAATGAGAGCCTGGCGGTGCCCCTGTCCAATGACGGCGACAGGGTGAACATGATCCTGAGCTCCATCCTTCTCAGCCGCGAGCCTGTCAGCCGCAATCCGGACAAGCCCGTGATGCGCGAAAGCGCCTGAGTGCCCGCCGCATACAGTTCCCGGAATCTTATGGTCCCAGAGCATATGACCAAGATCATAAGATTCCAGTGAGATACAGTGCGGAGCCTGTCACGGCGGGGCCGCGCGGTGTGCCATAAAGCTTCCTTGAAAACGCGCGAGGATATTGTCTCCTGACAGAAGGCTGTCAGGAGCACCCTGTCAGGATGGCGGCGCCATGAACACATGGCAGCGAAACCCATCATGGAGAACGCCAAATGAGCTTCACCCCTGACCATTTCACCGTGTGGACCGAAATTCCGGTGACCGATCTGGACCGTGCGATCACCTTTTACAATACGGTCTTCGACGCCGGCCTGACAAAAGACGAGACCGGCCCCAATGCCATGGCCATGTTTCCGACAGAAGGCGGGGCCGGTGTCGCGGGGCATCTGTATCCGGGCAAGCCGGCCCCGGACGGGAGCGGACCGACCGTCCACCTGGCCAGCCCCGATGGGCTGGAACAGGCGCTGGGGCGTGTCAAGACCGCCGGCGGCAAGGTTGTCTCCGAGCCGATCGCGATTCCGTCCGGCCGCTTTGCCTATTGTCTCGATCCCGATGGCAATTCCATCGGCATTTTCTCGAAATAGGGACCGGAGGGATGCGACGCGCCGACCGCCTGTTCCAGATCGTGCAATATCTGCGCGGCGGTCGGCTTGTCACCGCCGCGCGGCTGGCCGGCTGGCTCGAGGTCTCGGAACGCACCATCTACCGCGATATCGCCGACCTGCAATCGACCGGGGTGCCGATCGAGGGCGAGGCCGGCGTCGGGTATCTGATGCGCGACGGCTACGACCTGCCGCCCCTGATGTTCAGCCATGACGAAATCGTCGCCCTGGTGGCCGGTGCCCGCCTGATCCGGGCCTGGGGCGGCGCGGACATGGCCCGGGCCGCCGAAGAGGCCCTGATCAAGATTGAAACCGTCCTGCCGGACGGAGAACGCCGGCGTGCCGGCCAGGTCGAGATCCACGCCATCGCCGAAGAGATGACGCAGGACATACGGCACCGCATCGACAGAGTTGAAAAGGCCGTGGATGCCAGGCGGCGCCTGTCCCTGTCCTATCAGGATGCCGAGGCCAGACCCAGCAAGCGCACGGTCAGACCGCTGGGCCTGTGGTTCTGGGGCAAGGTCTGGACCCTGGTGGCGTGGTGTGAACTGCGCGGTGATTTCCGCATGTTCCGGCTGGACCGTATCGTTGCCATGGATGAGGACGGGTCCACCTTCCGGCCGGAGCGCGGCAAGACACTGGCGGATTTTTACCGCGCCATGGAAGTCCAGGCCGACTGCCGCGATATTTCGTGACCGCCCCGGTCCCTTCTCCCTGAAGGGTCTCTGAAAGTTCTTTGAGGACTTTCTGAAGGTTCTCCGGGGACTCTCCGAAGGGTCTCTGGGGACTCTCCGAAGGGTCTCTGGGGACTCTCCGGAGGCGAGAGTCCCCCGACCGGCCCTGGCGAAAAGCCGGGCGCGATTTCGCTTGATGCTTGCCCGCACCCGGTCCCCATGGTAAGAGCCGTTGGACTTGCGAATGTTTCGCAATAATGAGTGCAACCGGTCATGACACATCCTGTTTCCGATACCGTGCCCCTCGGCATGCTGGCCATGGGCGACAAGGCCCGCGTCGTGGCCATCGAGGCGAAACCCGAAGACGCGCAGGGTATCAGCACCCATCTGCGCAATCTGGGGTTTGACGAGGGACTGGATATCGAGCTTCTGCATCAAAGTCCCTTTGGCGGGGACCCGGTTGCGGTGCGGATCGGGACCATGACGGTGGCCCTGCGCCGGTCCGAGGCCAATCTTGTGAAAGTCACCCGTATATGAGCGCCGCCCTTGTTGCCCTTGTCGGCAATCCGAACAGCGGCAAGTCGTCCCTTTTCAACGCGCTGACCGGCCTGCGCCAGAAAGTGGCCAATTATCCGGGCGCGACGGTGGACCGGCGCACCGGCACGCTTGCCGGGGACAAAAGCCTGTCCCTGATCGACCTGCCGGGCAGTTACAGCCTGACGCCGCACAGCCCGGACGAGGCGCTGACGCGCGATATCCTGACCGGCACGTTCAAAGCGCAGAAGCGGCCCGACGCCCTGATCTGCGTCGTTGACGCGACAAATCTTGCCCAGCATCTGAAATTCGTCCTGGAACTGAAAAATCTGGACCTGCCGATCGTCGTTGCCCTGAATATGACGGACCTGGCCGCGCGCGAGCAGATTGAAATCGACACGGACAAACTGTCGGACGGTCTGGGACTGCCCGTTGTGGAGACCGTCGCCGTCCGCCGGAAGGGACTGGACACCCTGACGGGCCGTGTCGCGGAGGCTTTGCGGCGGCGGGATACGGCAGACGGGAACAATGCAGGCGGAAACAACACCGCCGACACCGCGTCCGGCACCCTGTCGCCCATGGGGGCCGGCGGCGCCGGTGAGAGGGACATTGCCGCTGCCCTGAAGGACCGCCAGCGGGACGCCCGTATCATCGCGGCCGCCGCCACGCTCAACACCGGTATCGGACACAAAGCCACCCGCATCATCGACGATATCCTGCTGCACAGGGTGGCGGGGCCCGCCATTCTGTTCGGCCTGCTTTTCCTGATCTTTCAGGCCGTCTACAGTTGGGGGGAAGCCCCGACGGGATGGCTTGAAGGCGGCATTGCCCGGCTTCAGCTGTGGCTGGCCGCGATACTGCCGGACGGTGCCCTGCTGAGCCTGCTGAATGACGGCGTTCTCGCCGGTGTGGGGTCCGTGGTGGTCTTCCTGCCGCAGATCATCATTCTGTTCACCTTTATCCTGCTGCTGGAATCATCGGGCTATATGGCGCGCGCCGCCTTTCTGATGGACCGGCTGATGTCCGCCGTCGGCCTCAACGGCCGGGCCTTTCTGCCCCTGTTGTCGAGTTTCGCCTGCGCCATTCCGGGGATCATGGCCGCGCGCGCCATTGCCGATCCGAAAGACAGGCTGACCACCATCCTGATCGCGCCGCTGATGACGTGTTCGGCCCGGTTGCCGGTCTATACGCTGGTGATCGCGGCCTTTATTCCCAATACACCGGTTGCGGGCGGCTGGCTGGGCCTACAGGGGGTCGTCATGTTCGCCCTGTACATCACCGGTATCGTGTCGGCGCTGGCGGTGGCCTATGTCCTGCGCCGCACGGTCGCCAAGGGGGCACCGCATCCCTTCCTGCTGGAAATGCCGAAATACCAGATGCCCGACCCGCGCTATATCCTGACGGGACTGTATGAGAAAACGCGGATTTTCCTGCGCCGGGCCGGAACCATCATTCTTCTGTCGATGATCGTGCTGTGGCTGCTGGCCTCGTTCCCGGCGCCGCCGGCGGGCGCGGAAGGTCCGGCCATCGGGTACAGCCTGGCCGGCATGATCGGACAGGGATTGTCGGTGATCTTCGCCCCCATCGGCTTTAACTGGGAAATTTCCGTTGCCCTGGTGCCCGGCATGGCGGCGCGGGAGGTGGCGGTGGCCGCGCTCGGCACCGTCTATTCCCTGCAGGGGGGCGAGGACGCCATTGCCGCCGGCCTTGTCAGCTTGCTTCAGGGGGCCTGGTCCCTGCCGACGGCGTTTTCCTTTCTGGCCTGGTATGTGTTTGCCCCGCAATGCCTGTCGACGCTGGCGGTGACACGGCGCGAGACCAACAGCTGGCGCTGGCCGCTGTTCATGGCGGGATACCTGTTCGCGCTGGCCTATCTCGCCGCATTCCTGACCTACCGCATATCGTCGGCCCTGATGGCCTGACGCGGTGCGCCCCCCGATACAGTGCCCATTGCGGCCCCGCGGGCAAGACGCTAGGCTCCTGCCGGACGTTTCGTGAAAGAGCAACGGGGGCTTGGCCGTCATGTGGCAAACAGTTTCGAAATCCAGATCGATTATCGCGGCCCTGGCCATGTTGCCGGCGTTGGCGGCGTGCGGCGAGCCGCAACCCGGACCGGACCGGGAAAGCATCGACGACAAGGCGAAACGCATCGCGGCGGAGACCATCATCATCGACACCCATATCGATGTGCCCTACCGCATCGATCAGGGCGGCTGGCAAACGGTGACAGACAGGACCGACGGCGGCGATTTCGACTATTTCCGCGCGGTGGAAGGCGGCCTGAACGCCCCCTTCATGTCCATTTACACCCCCGCCCCCTTCGGCGTGTCCACCATTGCCAAACAGCATGCGGAGACGATGATCGCCATTGTCGAACGCATGGCGCGGGAAGCGCCGGAGCGCTTCCGCCTGGCCACGTCGGTGGCGGATGTGGAAGCCGCCTTTGCCGACGGTGTGATCGCCCTGCCCCTCGGCATGGAAAACGGGTCCCCGATCGGGCGGGATCTTGCCAATCTGGACTATTTCCACGGGCGCGGCATCCGCTACATCACGCTGACCCATTCAAAACCCAATCAGATCGCCGATTCCTCCTACGATGAAAACAAGCCCTATGACGGTCTGTCGCCTTTTGGCGAGGACATGGTCCGGCGCATGAACACGCTGGGCATCATGGTCGATGTCAGCCATGTGTCCGATGCGGCCTTCTGGGATGTGATGGCGATCACCCAGGTGCCCGTCATCGCCTCCCACTCATCCGCGCGGCATTTCACGCCGGGGTTCGAGCGCAACATGTCGGACGACATGATCAAGGCGCTGGCCGACAATGGCGGCGTGATCATGATCAATTTCGGCTCCAGCTTCCTGACCGAAGCCGCCAACACATACCGCTCCAGGCTTGCCGCGGCCTATGAGACCCATCTGGTGGAAAACGGGCTGGAGGCCTCGGACGCCGTGCGCAACGCATTTTCCGCGCGCTTTCAGGAAGAAAACCCCTATCCCTTTGCCGGCATCGACGATGTGCTGGACCATATCGACCATGTGGTCGCGCTGACAGGTGTGGAAACGGTTGGCATCGGGTCGGACTATGACGGTGTCGGCGACAGCCTGCCCGTCGGCCTCAAGGATGTGAGCTATTACCCGAACCTGATCACCGGGCTGCTGCAACGGGGTTATTCGGAAGCCGATATCAAGAAGATCCTGTCCGGCAATCTGCTGCGCGTGTGGCGGGTGGTCGAGGCGTACGCGGCGGCGGATACGGGGCCGGCGCAACCGGACGTCCCGGCGCAACCCGAAGCCACGCCACAGCCCGAAGCCGCGACACAACCCGAAGCCTAAAAACAGCCCGAAGCCTAAACAGCCCAAAGCCAGGCCAGACCGGGACGTCCGGCGAGGGATACCGCCGCCGCGCACGGCACGGTATACGGTCCGGCGGCCATACCCGCTGCAATAGCAATTGACGCGGGCGTCATGCTGGTCAATCCTGCTGACCGGGAGAGGCGGCAGCGCGCAGGCGGCATGGAAAAGACTGGACCCATGCCCGGCCTGGGGGGCCGAACAAGGGAAGCTTCATGAGGGATGTTGTCCACGGCGGCGCAATGGCGCCGCCCCAACGGCTGCGCCGTTACACATTGTTTATTCTGACAATCGTCTACGCCTTCAATTTCATCGACCGCCAGATTCTGGTGGTGATGCAGGAACTGATCAAAACCGACCTGGGACTGAACGACACGCAACTGGGTATGCTGTCGGGCCTTGCCTTTGCCCTGTTCTATACCGTGATCGGCATACCCGTCGCCTGGATGTCGGATCGGACCAACCGGCGCGATATCATCGCGCTGGCGCTGGCGATCTGGAGCGGGATGACCGCCCTGTCGGGCCTGGTGCAGTCCTTCTGGCAACTGGCGGCGGCCCGTGTCGGCGTCGGCGTCGGGGAAGCCGGGTGCAGCCCGCCGGCCCATTCGATGATTTCCGACCTGTATGAACCGAAGCGGCGCGCCACCGCGCTGTCCATCTATTCGTCCGGGCTGTATCTGGGCGTGCTGCTGGGCTATCTGCTCGGCGGGTTTCTCAGCGAGGCCTATGGCTGGCGCACCACCTTCCTGATCCTGGGCATCCCCGGAGTGCTGCTGGCCGTCCTCTTGCGTCTGAGCGTGCCGGAACCGGTGCGGACCCTTGGCGGTGCGTCCGAGGATACGCGCCCCGGCTTTGTGGAAAGCCTGCACTATGTGGCGGGGCTGAAATCCTTCCGCTATTTCGCGCTGGCCTGTGCCATGTCGGCTTTCTTCAGTTACGGCACGGGCAATTTCATGGCGTCCTTCCTGATCCGCTATCACGGCTTTTCCGTCTCGGAGGTGGGCATCGCCCTGGCGCTGACAGGCGGCCTTGGCGGCATGGCGGGGACTTTTCTCGGCGGCTATCTGACGGACCGGGTCGGCAGGCGGGATGCGCGCTGGTATCTGTGGCTGCCGGGGATCAGCGCGGTGCTGGCGGTGCCGCTGGCCCTTGTCGCCTTTAACGTGGAGGGGACGGCGATCGTCCTCGGCACCTATCTCCTGGCGGCGATCCTAGGCACCATGTATCTGGCGCCCAGCATCGCGGTCGCCCACCGCCTGGTGGAGCCGCGCATGCGGGCGGTCGCCTCGGCGCTGCTGTTCTTCGTGCTGAACCTGATCGGTCTCGGGCTCGGCCCGCTGATGGTCGGGGGTATCAGCGATATCCTGCGGGAAATGACGGGACGGGAAAGCCTGCGCGAAGCCCTGACCATCGCCGTCAGCATCGTTCTGGTGAAGGCGCTGCTGTTCTGGCAGGGCGGGCGGAAACTGCCGGAAGATCTGCAAAAACGCGACAGCTAGGGACACGGGCGTGTGCGGCGCGCCGCACACGCACCGCCTGAAGCAGTGCGGTATTCAGGCCGCTTTAGAAGACCAATTTGCATATGCAAATTGTATATGCAAATTGGTCCTCCGGCCCGGCGCGACAGCCGTCAAAATCATGGGCGCCGGCGCGGACGATGCTGGCGAAAAAAAGCGGGACGTTACTGCGGGCATCAGGATGAACGCCTGGAAAACAAAGGCGTTTACACCGGGCGACTTCGAAGTCCCCGGTTCCTTCCACCGTTCGGGGTTTCGCGCCAAGGGGTGACGCGTGCCCGTTAGCGACACTCAGACAGCACCACTCAGGCAGCACCACTCAGGCAACACCACTCAGGCCGGCACCGTTCGGCGAGGGATGAAGCGGGCCGCCATTTCGGCAACGCGTATCCCCAGGTGAACGCCGGTTTCACGGTCGCCTTGCGTCAAGCCGTGATCGGCGTCCACATCGACAGGCGAACGGCTTACCGCGCCCAGATAGGCGCCGGTGGCATTGCGCGCACTGTCGATATCATCGTGACGGGCGGCGCATCCGGTCGCCAGGCCAAGCGATACCCATGTCATGCCATGCTGAGCGGCGAACACCACCATGGCCATCAGTGTGGAGAGTTTATCGCCGGCATAGCCGCCGGAATTGGTATATCCGGCCGCAATCTTATTGGACCAGGCTTGTTCCAAATACTTCCCGGATGTCAGCTCCATGAATTTTTTCATGTCAGCCGATACGGTGCCCATATAGGTGGGGCAGCCCATGATGATGGCGTCGGCCCGATCGATCTCCTCCATCCGGCTTTCCGCCTCAGCGACAGGGACGTCGATGACACTGGCATGATCAACCTTTTGAACGCCTTCGATGACAGCCTTTGTCAACCAAAGTGTGTGACCGTACCCGGTATGATGAACGACAGCGATCCTGGACATCTTCTTTCACTCCTGGGCGTTGCGTTATTGTTCCTGTGACGATTTCCGCGGCGACCGCGCGCGGAACCTGTCCGCTTGCCTGTCGGCGAACCAGTCGATGACCTTTGGGGTGAAGCCGGCCGGCGCCTTCGCCGATACGCTGTCATTCAGATCGGAGAGCGTCACGCGGGCCAGTTCTTCACGCATCTTCTCTTCAGCGTCGATCATGACCTGATGAATGGCGCAGAGGCCGCTTCCGGCCCAGGCCGGCGCTTTTTCTCCGAAAAGCGCGCAATTCACACGGATGTTCCTGCATTGGAAGATGGACTTGCGCCCTTCGACCGCGTCAACGACGTCCAATACCGAGATGTCGGACGCGGGACGGCTGAGGCGAAAACCGCCCTTTGCACCCTGCGTGGACGACACGATACCGGCGCGTTCGAGCGACGTGAAGAGCTTCGCCACATAGCTCGGTGAGATGCCCTGAAAGTCAGCAAGGTCGCGGGACCCCGGAGAATGGGCTGTCTCGCCGTCTGTCAGGAACAACAGGCAATGCAGCGCATATTCCGTTCCAGCGCCAAAATGACTCATTTTAAACTCCGACTGGTTTTATCTAAGTTCAAACTACGATTTTTTTAGTCGGAGTCAAATGCATTCCTTCAAGTATGGAACAATCGAGAAAGAAGAGCGGTAAGGATCCCTGTTTCACCCAATTGAAACCCAATCGGGTTCAGCCGTGACTCCAAACCCTTAGCTCCCTAAAACGCAGCGCCGTGAGAAAGGCGGTTGCGTTCACCTGCCGATGCCCGCTATCTAATATAAGCAATCAACCGCTTATATTGAAATGAGATCCATGGAGGCCGGATGTGTCCGATCCCGCGTTGATAGACCTTCGAAACGTTTCAAAGCGCTACAGGCGGCCTGACGGTCCTTCGTTCGATGCCCTCAAGGGCGTGACCTGCTCGATCCCGGCAAGCAGTATGACCGCGATCGTCGGTCGTTCGGGCAGCGGCAAATCCACATTGCTCCACCTGATCGCCGGTCTCGACCATCCAAGCACCGGTTCGGTGGACGTGTCGGGCGTTTCGCTTGGGGCCCTAAGCGAAGACCGGCTGGCGAAATGGCGCGGCTCGCAAGTCGGTGTCGTCTTCCAGTTCTTTCAACTGTTGCCCACCTTGACGATCCTGGAGAACATCCTGCTCGCCATGGATTTCGTCGGGGCCGTCCCGGCGCGGGACCGCCGCAGCCGTGCGCTGGCCTTGCTCGATCGCGTCGGCATCGCCGACCAGGCCGACAAACTGCCCGGCACGCTGTCGGGCGGCCAGCAACAACGCGCGGCCATCGCGCGCGCCATCGCCAACGATCCGAAGCTCCTCGTCGCGGACGAACCGACGGGCAATCTGGACACGGACTCCGCCGCCACGGTCATGGGCCTCCTGACCGCGCTGGCCGACGATGGGCGCGCCGTCATCGTCGTCACCCACGATAACGATGTCGCGGCGCGCGCGGACCGCCTGATCCGCCTGTCCGACGGCATGATCGTCGAAGACAGGGCAAAGCAGGACAAGACCAGGGTCGGGGCGCAATGAGCCCGCGCGTCAGGAAGGTCGCCGGCGATCTGACCGGGCAGCCGGGGCGCGCGCTTCTCGTCTTCCTCGCCATCGCGCTCGGCGCGGCGGCGTTCACCGTCGCCCTCGGGGCGCGGTCGGTTCTGCTGCGCGAGATTCCCGCGAGCTTCGCCACGGCAAAGCCGCCCGCCGTCGTGGTCTGGCTTGAGGATGTGGACAGCCAGATTCTCGAAGACGTGCGGGCACTGCCGGGTGTCGTCGACGCCGACGCAAGGCGGCTGGTGCGCGCACGGGTCGAAGTGACGCCTGGGGATTGGCGCACATTGCTGCTGTTCGGCGTGCGGGATTTCGCCGATCTGCGCGTCTCGGCATTCGCGGCGCTGGAAGGTGGGTGGCCGCCTGAGCGCGGCGCGGTCCTTGTTGAGCGATCCGGGCTGCCGGTGCTGGGCGCTGTTACGGACGTTGGCCCGAACGCCAGCGTCGGCGACACCATTACCGTGCGGGTTCCAGGCGGTGCATTGGCGTCCCTGCCGATCCGGGGCGTCGTGCACGATCCCGCGCTTGCGCCCGGCTGGCAGGACAACGCGGCTTACGCCTACGCCAGCCGCGAAACCCTGGCCGACCTCGGCCTCGGCGGCCATCTGGACGAACTGCGCATCACCGTCGCCGATGACATGGGGAGCGACCGGTCGGTTGCGGCGCGTGTCGCCGATTCCGTCGCGGACTGGCTGGCTGAGGCCGGTCACGATGTCTCGCGCGTCGAGGTTCCGCCACGCCGTCATCCGCATGCCGATCACATGACGACGATGCTGCTGCTCCTCAGCGTGTTCAGCGCGCTGGCGCTGGTGCTGAGCGGCGCGCTGGCGGCGAGTGTTATCGCCGCCTTCCTGGCCCGGCAGGCCCGCCAGATCGGCGTGATGAAGACGATCGGCGCGCGATCATCGGACATTACCGCGATCTATCTCGCCATGATCGCCGCTCTCGCCGCGCCTGCCGTGCTGCTGGGTCTTGGCGCGGGTTTGCTCGGCGCCCGGTCGTTTTCGACCTATGCCGCACAGCAGCTCAATCTCGATGTGGCCAGCTATGCGGTGGGGACCACGACCTTGCTGGCGATCGTCGGCATCGGCCTGGCCGTGCCGCTTGTCGCCGCCGCGATCCCGATTATCCGCGCCGCGCGCATGCCGGTGCAGAAAGCCTTGCAGGACCCCGGCATCACAGCGCCCAGGACACGCGGGCGCGCCAAAACACTATTGGGCAGCCTGCTGGGAGGATTGGGGCGGCCCACCGTGCTGGCCGTGCGCAACAGCTTCCGCCGCCCCGCGCGGCTTTGGCTGACGCTGTTCGCCCTGGCGCTGGGCGGCGCCGCCCTCATGACCGCCGCGAATGTCCATGTCAGCCTGATCGCCGCCGTCGACCGGTCGCTGGACCGCCGGGGCGATGACATCGACGTTCGGCTCTTGAGGCCCGTCGACGCCGCGCCCATTCTCGCCGACATCAACGTCCTGCCGGGCGTCTCCCGTGCGGAGGCCTGGGGCGGCGCTCTGGTTGCGCTGAAGACGCAAGAGAGCGCCGACCGGAGTCGCGGGCGATACGGTCTTTTGGCGCCGCCGGCCGACACCGCTTTGCTCGATGCGCCGATCGTCGAAGGACGATGGCCCGAAGCGGCGCAAATCGGGGAACTGGTCGTCAACCGCAACCTTCAGGCCATAGAACCCGCGCTGGTCATCGGGGCCGACGTGCAACTCGCGCTTGGCCCGCGTTCGGTGAATGGACGCATCGTCGGCATCATCGAGGAGGTCGCCGAGCCGTCGCTTTACACGAACCCGCCCACCTTCGCCGAACTGGCGGGCGCCGACGGCCTTGCCGGCGTCATTCGGGTCGCAGCCGATCCCGGTACGGAAGACCGCCTTGCCAGTCGGATCGAGGAGGTGATCGTGGACGCGGGCTCCATGCCGGCGCTCCTGTTCACGCGCCCGGCCTTACGGCAGGCCATGGTCGACCACTTCGCGATCCTGCTGGCGCTGCTGTCGGCGGCAGCGCTCGCGGCCGTCACCGTTGGCGGATTGGGCCTTGCCGCGTCGATGGGGTTGAACGTCCTTGAACGGACGCGGGAGATCGGCGTCATCCGCGCCGTGGGCGCGCGCCCAGTGGCCGTGAGGACGATCATCCTCACCGAAGGTTACGCCATCGCGCTCGCCAGCGTTCTTCTTGCCGGCATCCTTTCGGCCCCCTTATCGATGGCCGTCGCCTATATTGTGGGGAGTCATGGTCTTCATCTGACCTTGCCGCTGGTGTTTTCGCCGATGGGCGTTCTGGCGTGGACCGTACTGGCCCTGGTGCTGACGCTGATCGCCTGTATCGGCCCGGCGCGGCGCGCCATGAGGACGCCGGTTTGTGACGCCATCGCCTATGAATGAGGCTGAAGGATAAATGGGACGCGCACGCACAGTCGAAGACGAGGACATTCTTAAAGCGGCCCGCCTGGCGTTTCTCGATCGCGGCCAACTCGCCACGACGCGCGAGATCGCCGAGGCGGCCGGCATCTCGCAGGCCGTGCTCTATCAGCGCTTCGGCTCCAAGGACGATCTCTTCTTCGCCGCCATGGCGCCGCCGCCGCCGGACCTTGACGGCCTGCTCGGCGACCCGCCGCGAGCGCCCGAGGAAACGGAAGCCTATCTCGCCGATGTCGCCGAGCGTCTGTATCGGTACTTTGAAACCGTGGCGCCGCTCTTCGTTCAACTGGCCACACATACGGCGTTCCGCGCCGATCACCTGGCCGACGCGCATCAGCCAATGATGGAGTCCGGTTTGGTCGGCGCCCTCGGCATACGGCTTGGCGACCTCGCCCAAAAGGGCCGCATCCGCAGCGGCGACGGAAGCGCCATGGCCGGGCTTTTGATTTCCGTCGTGCACGGAGAGGCCTTGTCCGCCGCTCTGTTGAAGACGCCACCCGATGGGGAGCGCCGGCGCGAAACGATACGGCTGCTCTGGCGCGGCCTCTCTCCGACCGGCACGAGCGAATAGCGCCACGCGCCAGCAACCCAAACACCGCGCCCGATTCTCCGTCCACGGTTTCGCGCACTGTTATGGTCGACGCGGTAGCTACGACGTCTTCTGAAAGTGACGTAGCGCGATTGCGTGTTCTGGCAGGTAACAGGAAAGAACGTCGCGTTTGGCACTGATTTATCGTAGGGCTATAGTGAGAACGTAGTGCGCATTTTTATCTCGCACGGCCCGCCATTTGCCGCCGATTGCCCGATATTCCACTCCGGCAGCTCGATGACCGCTTTACGGACAATGCTGCTATTGCTTTCGTTGGAACAGCAACCGAACTCCAGTGACTACGGAGGATGACCTTCAGACTGAGGGGCGTCGTCACAAATTTCGTACCAAGCAGGCTTCTCGGAAACAAACTCGTGAAATTGGTTCTTGAGGCCGGTTTCCGTGTCGAGCGCGTTAGCCGCAATCGGGAAACTGTCTTCCCCGGACAGGATTTCACCAAGAGAGGTGCCGCAGATTTTGCAGAAACACCTGCCATACTTGTAAGGGGCTTCCGGCTGATACAGCACTACCTGATCCTTGCCTCTAATCCACGTCAGTTCTTCTTTCTTGACGAAGACAATGGCGCTTGCGCCGGCCTTTCGGCACCGGGAACAATGGCACGTGCCCATCATGGACGGTTCGGACGCCAGTTGGAATTTGATAGCGCCACAACAGCAGCTTCCCTCAATCATCCCACAAATCTCCCAGTGTGGTGCATGCGACGAGAACAATATAGGAACATCTGGCGCGAAGCACAATGTCAAAAAAAGGCTCCAGCCGGTCATACGCGGCAGGCGCCCGGCAGGTTCACAGCCTGA
Source organism: Eilatimonas milleporae (assembly GCF_003688555.1). Classification (GTDB taxonomy): domain Bacteria; phylum Pseudomonadota; class Alphaproteobacteria; order Sphingomonadales; family Kordiimonadaceae; genus Eilatimonas; species Eilatimonas milleporae. Next base: position 74,440 of record NZ_REFR01000001.1, on the reverse strand, counting down.
ATGTAGCGGCGTAGCGCTTGCGTATTGCTTGGCGGCACTGATCATTGCAGCGCACCGAACAGTCATGTCATCGTAGTGCGATGGCGAAGGAATAGTTCGTATTTCCATCACGCATGGCCCGCCGGTTTTTTACCTCACGCCGGGTCACTGCGTTCCAGGCTCCGATGGGGCGCGAAACTGTTGGCGGGCCGCCGTCGCTGCCTTGGCGGAGGTTTGAACAAGTTCTCTCACGCTCCGCCATATCAAATGTGCAATATTGTTTCCTGGGGCTTGCCACAGGCGCGGACAGTATGAGACAGAAGCAGACGTTGATATCTTTCGGTCGCCGCGAACGACCGCCACAGCCAAAGTCGTGCGTCCGTGTTACCATCATGATCAAACCGTTTCCGGAGGACACGCAATGGGACATCTGGATGGAAAGGTCGCGTTCATTACGGGGGCCAGTACCGGCGTCGGTGAGGCAACGGCACTGCGGTTCGCCGCGGAAGGCGCCAGGGTTTCCCTGATCGCGCGCCGGGAACAGGAAGGCGAACGCGTGGTTCGCGGCATTCAGGACCAGGGCGGAACGGCGATCTTTTTTCGGGCCGATGTCTCCAACGCGGAAGATGTCGACAGGGCGGTTGAAAAGACAGTCTCCGAATTCGGAACCCTGGATATCGGCGTCAACAATGCCGGCATCCTCGGGGAGATGGCGCCGATCATGGAGATGGACACCGAGAACTGGCTCAATGTCCTGAACATCAATCTCCACGGCGTTTTCCACGCGATGCGCGCCGAAGCGCGCGCGATGAAAGAGCGCGGCGGTTAATTGTGAACGTCGCGTCGATCAACGCGTTTATCGGGTCGCCCGGCGTAGCCGCCTACGCCACCTCGAAACACGCCATCCTTGGGCTTGCGCGATCCGCCTGCCAGGAATTCGCGCCCCATAAGATCAGGATAAACACGGTTTGCCCGGGATTGATCGATACCGATATGCAGCGCGACATCGCATCCCGTGTGGCGGGCGAGGATGCGGAGAATTTCGAGCACCCCCTTGTCGCGCGGACCCCCATGGGCAGGATGTCCGATCCATCGGAGATCGCGAACGCGGTCCTTTGGTTCGCTTCAGGGGAAGCGTCTTATGTCACCGGGTCCACACTGGTGCTCGATGGCGGGTTGACGGCATAGGAGCCGGGGGCCTGCCGGTGTCCGCTTTGGGTCCAATCGCACCCTGATGTGCCGCCGGCCGCCCTTACTGCGTCACCCGACATTTCGAAAAGCGGGCTGAATGGTATGGGTGGATTGCCCCTGAACCCCGTGCCCTGAAATCCCGCCTTCTAAACACCCGCCTTCTGAACACCCGCCTTCTGGGCCATAACGGGTTCAGGTGCGGGGCCGGCGGCTCCCTCAGGCCAGTTTCAGGGCGCGCAGGACCAGCGCGATCACATTCTCGCGGGCCGCGTCAAACTGGGCGGGGGTGAGCGGGGCGCCGTCGTTCATCGCCCGGATCTGGGCGTCATAATCGGCATAATATTGCGTCATCGCCCAGATCATATAGATCAGGGCACGGGCGGGCACGGGCGGCAACGTGCCGTCCGCCACCCATTTGGCGATCCGCGCTTCGCGCGCGTCCAGCCAGGGTTTGACGGTATGGCACAGATAATCCTGTATGAAGGGGGCGCCGCGCGCCATTTCGATCGCCCACAGGCGCGAGCCCTCAGGCCGCATGCGCGCCAGGTCCATTTTCGCGCCCACATAACCGCGAAACGCGTCCGCCGGGTCCGACATATCGTCAAAGGTGGCGGCCGCTTCCAGCCAAGTGTCGCAGATGCTTTCGATCACCAGGCGGTACAGGTCTTCCTTGGAGCCGAAATAATAATAGACATTGGGTTTCGGCACGCCGGCTTCCTCGGCGATCATGCCCATGCTGGCGCCCCGGAAACCGTGTTCGGAAAAGACACGCTCGGCCGCCTCGCGGATGCGGCGTTCATTTTCGCGGCGAATGGCGCCCTTGTGCCCGGCGGGTACGGTCTCGGTCAGCGCGGCGGATATCTCTGTGCTCTCGTCCCTCATAAGGCAGAGGTTATGCCGCCGAACATCCCGCCGGTCCACCGGAAATGGTCATGACGGTCAAGTTTTTGCATCAAACCGGCGGCAGAGGATGCGGCGATAAAAAACGCCCGGTGCCGAAGCACCGGGCGCGTATCCCTGAAGATCGTCAGGTTTTATACAAAGGCCCGTGGATCAGAAGCGGTAGCGCACACCGAACTGGATACGCCAGACGGACTGTTCCGGGCGCAGCGTGAAGCGGGACGTCGGATCGCGCAGATCACTGTAGACGAATTTGGTCTGTCCGCCCAACTGCTCGACATCCAGGTCGACAACAGGGATGGTGGCAAAAGCCGGTTCGTCGATATTTCCCATGTCGCTGTCGATGAAGTTCAGGACATTTTCCATGTCCATCCACAGTTCGATCTTGCCGAAACCGACCGGCACTTCCTGAGCGATGCGCAGGTCAAGCTGATCGACCCAGCTGGCTCGTTCGCCGTTGCGGTCAACGGTTTGACCGCGTTCCAAGCCCAGTTCGTCAATGAACTCGTTGAACTCGGCTTCGGTGATGCCGTCCAGCAGAACCGTCTTGGTCGGATCGTCATCGTCGACACCAAAAATACCGACTTCAGCCGTTGTCGGCACATACAGCAGGTGGCTGTCGCCGGCATCCGCATCGCGCGTGCCGCCGAATTGCAGGAATTCGTCGAAGGTCAGGCTGAACGGACGGCCGGAACGGCCATTGTATGCCAGGGTGAAGATGGTCTCGTTGTCGCCGAAGAATTTCTTCCGGTAGGAGCCGACCAGGGTCAGGTCATGGCGGATTTCAAACTGCGAACGGCCAACGCGGACATCGTTGCGGTCCGTGTGCGGCACGAATTCGAAGTTTGAAGACGCCCGGCTGCTGGTGGCCGGATTGACGACATCCACATCCGAGTAGGTGTAGGCACCGAAGAAGGAGAAATTCTCCCACTGTTTCTCGGCGGAAATGGCGTAGCTGGCCGACCGTCCTTCACTGGTGTTGGTCAGCAGCACATCGTCACCGCCCTGCGGGCCGTAGATCGGGCTGCCGTCCGGCGCGATGCCGACGGCACGGCCGCGACGGCGCAGTTCCGTCCACAGCGGTGCGTCCTCGGTTTCCGACCAGATGGCTTCCAGGGTGAATTTCCAGTCATCGCCGAGGAAACCCAGATCCTGGAAGCGCTCATAGGCGATGTTGAAACGCCACACCGACGGCAGATCGAAATCCGGATCGATAGCGTTCACCGTCGACACGGGCGAGGACGTCACACGGTCATTCACACCGGCCGGCAGGGTTGTCGGGTCCTGATTGTCGAGGAACCGGGCGATGTCCTCGGCAGACGCGGTTGCCCGGTCGACCTCGAAGCTGCCCACCGTCACACCGTCGGTGGAGAAGTTGTTGCTGATCCACACCAGCGGATCACCCCCGGCGAACAGGCCGGCACCACCGCGGACCTTCTGACGGTCATCGATCTGATAGTCGAAGGAGAAACGCGGCAGGATCAGGCTTTCGCCGTCAATCGTGGTCGTGTTGGTAAAGCCGTTGCGGTCGACGAAGAATTGGTTCTCAGCCGGTTCATCATCGGTGACGAAGGTCTCGAAGCGGATGCCACCGGTGAGGGTCAGGCGATCATTTACAGTCCAACGATCCTGTATGTAGGCTACATGATTTTGATACGAGAAATTCGCAGCCCCATCTATCGGGTTTCCAGTCGGAGCATTTGAATATGTAAAGGTATCGGCGATGCCGGCCTCATAATCGTCGATCGTGAGAAACTGCCAGACACCCAGACTGCTGGGTACGAACAAATTGAACACATCAACGGTGCTGAATTCATAACCGAAGCTGATGTTGTGATCGCCGGTCAGATAGTCACCCTGCAACTTGACCTGCCAGGTGTCGCTATTCAACTCATTCGCATGACGAAACTGGTCCGGCCCCAGATTGACGGAGGGGCCGTTCACACCCTGATCCGGGTCAAGGAAAACCTGGACATCACCAAAACCCAGGCCGCCTCGGGAAACCTGGCCCGTGACCTGCTCTCTGTAGGCGACTTTCATTTCCGTTGAGAAATTGTCGGTCCAGTCGGAAAAGACCTGAAAATTGTAGGCGGTCAGATCTTCCGAACGATCATAGAAATGCGACTCCAGCGCCAGTTCCTCGTCACGCTGGCTGTTGCCGGTGAACTGGATCTCGTTGCCCTCGGTCTGCTGGAAGGAGAAGAAGGCCCGGTGGTTTTCGTTGATGTTCCAGTCGATCTTGGCGAAGATTTTCTCGTCTTCTTCCTCAAGATTCGGCACATCGGCCGACAACGGGTCAAAGCCGTAGCGGTCCTGCGTGATGCCGCGGATGCGATCCGCGTCCGCCTGGGACACGCCGGGGATCTCATTGGCACGGCCGGAGCCTTCGGCGCCGAACAGGTTCGGGCTGGTGCGATCGAACTTCTCATAGTTGAGGAAGAAGAACAGCTTGTCCTTGATGATCGGACCGCCGAGCGAGGCGCCGTAGAATTCCTCCTCGAAATCGCCGAGGTCGACGTCGCGACCGTCGGACCGGTCACCGGCCAGGCCTTCATCGCGGAACTGGTAGAAGGCGGTGCCGTGGAACTCGTTGGTGCCGGACTTGGTGACGACGTTGATCAGACCGCCCTGGAACTGGCCGTTCTCGACATCGAACGGCGCGGGCGACGCGCCCACCTGCTCAATGGCGTCGTTGGACAGCGGCGACCGCTGGGTCGGAACGCCGGATCCGTTCAAGCCGAACACGTCATCCTGTTGAACACCGTCAACCACGATGCTGTTCAGGCGGTTGTTGGCGCCAGCAAAGGAGACCTGACCGTTGCGGAAGGAGACAAACGGGTTCAGACGGATAAAGTCGTAAAAATCCCGGCTGATCGACGGCAGCTCGCGGATGCTTTCAGCGGTGTAGGTGGTGGACCCGGCCCCTTGCAGGGTCTGCGCGACCCGCTCGGCGGTGACGGCGATTTCCTCAACCGAGCCGCCGTCGGCGGCGACGCTGAGACGCAGCGGCAACGCTTGGCCCACATTCAGGAAGACATTGGTCAGCGTCTGGCCGGTGTAGCGGTCCGAGCCGACAATCTCAACCGTGTAGGGGCCGCCCGGACGCAGGCCGCGTGCGACGAAGTTACCCTGTTCGTTGGTGACACGGGTGACGCGCGACCCGGAGGGCACGTGCACGACGATGACATCGACACCGACGGCGGGGGCACCACTGGCGTCGGCGACCGAGCCTGTGATTTGCGAGGTGATTTCCTGCGCGACGACCGGCGTGGCTGCCAGCGCCGCCGACAGCGCGACACCGCTGTAGAGAGCCGCTTTCAATTGGCGTTTCATTCCCTTAAGCTCCATAAAGCTGCACGTGACAGATGCATGCTGTTCATGGCGTTGAAGCAAGGCAAAAAGGACGTCCCTTTTCTTACCGAAGGACGCCCCAAACACTGGGGAGAGTACCCGCTTCAACCCGACTTGACCGATGGGTTAACATTCAGTCGGGGCGGATTATACGGAGATAGTTTACGACTACGAGGACTATTTATTACGAAAGACCAACATTTTTATTACACTTATGTTTCATAAGTGTTGTTATTCAGCAACTGTCAATACATAATTATTCTGAAAAATCTACCCGAATAGTTTCGAGGCTTCAAACTGTGTCCTGCAAGCCGCATATCGCTTTCGTAAATAATAAAATACTATCCAACAGCGTCCGTACCACCCGGCAAGGCAGGCCCGGGGCACTCTGTGTTCGGAAAACCATGATCATCGGAATAGGTCCGATCCGGACCTAAATACCGCCATAAACCGGCAGCGACACGCGCCGGGCGGACGGGCGGAAAACGCGCCTTTTACAAAACGCTGACCCCTTCGGGCAGCGGGTCAATACCCAGATGGCGGGCCACCGTCTGACCCACATCGGCAAAACTGTCGCGGCGCCCCGCATCCCCGCCCGCCACGCCGGGACCGAAGGCAATCAGCGGCACGAATTCCCGCGTGTGATCCGTGCCCTGCCATGTGGGGTCGCAGCCGTGATCCGCCGTCATCACGACCAGATCGCCTTCTTTCAGACAGGCGTGCAATTCGGGCAATCGGGCATCGAACCGTTCCAGGGCATCGGCATAGCCGGCCACATTGCGGCGATGGCCGTATTCCTGATCGAAATCGACGAAATTGACAAAGGTCAGCGCGCCGTCCGGCGCGTCCGCCATGCGGTCCAGCGTGGTGTCGAACAGGGCGTCGAGCCCGGTCGCCTTGTATTTGGGGCCGATGCCGCGATGGGCGAAAATATCGGCGATCTTGCCGACGGAAATCACCGTGCGTCCGGCCTGTGTCAACCGGTCCAGCAAAGTGTCGGCCGGCGGCGGCGTCGCCAGATCGCGGCGATTACCGGTGCGCACATAGGACCCGTCGGCGCCGACAAAGGGACGGGCGATGACGCGCCCGATATTGTACGGATCCACCAGATCGCGCGCGGTCTCGCACATGTCATACAGACGGGCCAGACCGAAATGCTCCTCATGGGCGGCGATCTGAAACACGCTGTCTGCGGAAGTATAAACGATCGGCTTGCCCGTGCGCACATGCTCATCCCCCAAGCGCGCGATGATCTCGGTGCCGGAGGCATGGCAGTTGCCGAGAACACCCGGCAAATCGCACCGCGCCACCAGGTCGGTGATCAGGCTGTCGGGAAAGGCGGGCACCGTGCGCGGGAAATAGCCCCAGTCGAAGCGTACCGGAACCCCGGCCATCTCCCAGTGGCCGGACGGGGTGTCCTTGCCGTTGGACAGTTCGGCACAGGCGGCGAAAACACCGTCCACGGGACCTTCATGGGCGAGCCCCTCGGGCACCCGTCCGGTGGCCAGGGCCGCCGCCCTGCCGAGACCCAGCCGAACCATGTTGGGCAGTGCCAGCGGTCCGGCCTGCGGGCGGTCGGCGGCGGTGTGACCGCTGGCACACCAGTCGGCGATATGGCTCAAGGTATCGGCCCCGACATCGCCGAAACGCTCGGCATCCGGGGCGGCGCCGACACCAAAGCTGTCAAGAACAAGCAGAAAAGCGCGCGCCATGGTCTTATCCCTTACCTGTTTGCGCCCGTGACAGCCGGAGCTACCGGGCCCGCATCCGCCCCGCTGATCGTCGCGGCGACAACCGGCACGGGGACCGGCGCCGTCGCGGACAGGCGGACGGCATTCCGCACCGCCGCGGCCGCATCCGCCGCCGCCGCGTCACTGCGGGCATGAACGATGGCCACGGGGTCATCCGCCGACACATATGTCCCGCACCCGCGCACATCGCACAGGCCGACACCGTGATCGACGGCCTGGGCCGGGTCCGTCCGTCCGCCACCCAGGGCGACAACGGCCATGCCGATGGCCCGGGTGTCCATGGCCGCGATAAAGCCGGCCCGGCCCAGCGTCACCGGCAGCACCACGGGCGCGAGCGGCAGATGCGCCGCCGCCCGCTCGACAAAATCGGCCGGGCCGCCCTGTGCCGCGATCATGCGGGCGAAAACCTCCGCCGCCGCACCGCCGTCGAGCGCGCCTGCCACCCTTGCCGCCGCATCATCCGGGGCAGACACCACACCGGACAGCATCAGCATATGCGCGGCAAGCGCCAGTGTCACCTCACGCAGGCGTGGCTCGGCCACGGCCGGATTGCGCAGGAATTCGACCGCCTCCAGCATTTCAACGGCGTTGCCGGCGGTGCGGCCGAGGACTTCGTTCATATCGGTCAACAGCGCCGTGACCGGCGTGCCCGCCGCCCCGGCCACCGCGACGATGCTGTCGGCCAGGCGGCGCCCGTCCTCCAGCGTCGCCATGAAGGCACCGTTGCCGACCTTGACATCCATCACCAGGGCATTCAGCCCCGCCGCCAGCTTTTTCGACAGGATGGAGGCCGTGATCAAGGGCACGGATTCCACCGTACCGGTCACATCGCGCACAGCGTAAAAGCGTTTGTCGGCAGGCGCCAGCTGCCCGGTCTGGCCGATAATGGCACAGCCCACATCGCGGGTGATCGCGGCGAAACGGTCCGTCGGCGGATAGGGGTCATAGCCGGGCACGGCTTCCAGCTTGTCCAGGGTCCCGCCGGAATGGCCGAGCCCGCGCCCCGAAATCATCGGTACAAAACCGCCGCAGGCGGCAACGATCGGCGCCAGCATGAGGCTGACCTTGTCACCAACGCCGCCGGTCGAATGCTTGTCGACGATCGGCGCGTCCACGTCAAAACCGAACCGCGTCCAGTCCATCACATCGCCGGAATCGCGCATGGCCAGGGTCAGGGCAGCGCCCTCCCCGGCGGTCATCCCGTTCAGAAACACCGCCATGGCGAATGCGGCGATCTGTGCATCGGTCACGCTGTTATCGGCGATGCCTTTCACGAAACGGTCGATCTGCGCTTCGGTGAGGGCGACGCCGTCGCGCTTGAGACGAATGATTTCCTGCGGCAGAAAAGTGGCCATGTTCATTCCCCCCTGACCTCGCCCACATTGGCCGGGCCGAAAGAATGCGGCAGCAGATCGCCGCATGTGGTGCGCAACAGCACAGTGCCATCGGGTCCGCAAATCGTCACGCCGGCCCCCGGCACGGCAAATTCGCGCAGGACCTGGCGGCAACCGCCGCAGGGCGTGCAGGCCTCGCCGGTGGTCGGTCCGACGACGACCACATGATCCAGTGCCCGTGCGCCCGCAAGCACCATGGCGGAGACCGCGCCCGCCTCGGCGCAGTTGCCGAGCGGGTAGGCGGCGTTTTCCACATTGCAGCCGGCAAAGACACGCCCGTCCACGGTGCGCACGGCAGCACCGACCGGGTGATTGGAATAGGGCGCATAAGCGGTCTGCCGCGCCGCCACGGCCGCCGCGATCAGGGCCGTCAGATCGTTATCACGGGTCATGTTTTTGGCGTGATGGATTTTTGCGTCATGGGTTTTGACGTCATGGGTTTCGGGCTCATCGTCTCGGGTCCTAGCGATCTTTTTCATACGGTACCCCGCTCGCGCGCGGCGGATCGATGCGGCCGACAAAGCCGGCCAGAATGACCACCGTCAGAATATAGGGCAGCATCAGCGTAAACTGGACGGGGATTTCCCCGATCAAGGGCAAGGGCGTGCCCTGAAGGCGTCCCTGAAGCGCATCGACAAATCCGAACAGAAGACAGGCCAGCAATGTGGGCACGGGCCGCCATTTGCCGAAAATCATCGCCGCCAGCGCCAGGAAACCCTTGCCGGCGGACATGTCACGGACAAAGCTGGCACCGAGACCGGTGGACAGCACCGTTCCGGCAAGACCGCAGAGAAAACCGTTGATCATCAGGGCACCGTATCTGAGGCCCGCGACCGAAATGCCGGCGGTGTCCACCGCTTCCGGGTTTTCGCCCACGGCCCGCAGGCGCAGGCCGAAGCGTGTGCCGTACAGGCCCCAGGCCACCAGCGGCACCACCGCGACGGTGGCATAGGTGATGAGATTGTGGCCGGACACCACTTCGACATAGACGGGCCCGATCAGGGGCACACCGGCCATCAGGTCGGCAAGGGGCAGCCGGATCGCGGCAAAGCGGGCGTCACTCATCAGCAGCGGCGTCTGCCCGCCCTTGTGAAACCAGCTGTTGGCGAGCGACGGCGCCAGACCGGCCACGGCGATATTGATCGCCATGCCCGAGACAATCTGATTGCCGCGCTGGGTGATGGCGACATAACCGTGCAGCAGCGACAACAGGACGGACAGGACAATCCCCGCCAGAAGACCGGCCCAGGCGGACCCGGTCAGGGCGGCGGCGGCACCGGCGGCAAAGGCCGCGCCCAGCATCTTGCCCTCAAGCCCGATGTCGACAACCCCGGCCCGTTCGGCAACCAACCCGGCAAGTGCCGCCAGGACCAGCGGTGTCGCCGTGCGGAAGGTGGAATCCGCCAGCAGCAGGATATCGGCGAACAGATCCATCAGGCCGCCCCCCGACTTTGTACACGGCTTTGTACACGGCCGCTGGTCCAGCGCCGGTAGGCCGCCGCTACCGGATCGCGGAACAGATGTTCCATGGCACCGGCGAACAGGATGACCACCCCCTGGATCAGCACCACCAGATCGCGGGTGACCTCGGACATTTCGAAAGCCAGTTCCGCCCCGCCCTGATAGAGCGCGCCGAACAACAGCGCCGCCAGTACGATACCCACCGGGTGATTGCGCCCCATGAAGGCGACGGCAATGCCGACAAAGCCGTAGCCCAGGGTGAAATTGCCAAGCAGCCGCAGCTGTTCGCCCAGCAGTTCGTTGAGCCCCATCATACCGGCGAGACCGCCGGCGATCAGCATGACCAGAATGGTCATGCGGTCCACCGCGATCCCGGCATAGCGGGCGGCATCGGGGTTTTGCCCGACCACGCGCAGCTCATAGCCGAACCGCGTGCGCCACAGGAGGAACCACACGGCCACCGCGCAGGCCAGCGCGATCAGGATCGAAACATTGAGGGGGCTGCTTTCAAAGGCGATGCCCAGACGGGCCAGCAGGTCATGCACATGGGCCAGATGCACGCCTTCGGGAAAATCGGCGCTTTCCGGCATCTGACCGCCAGGGCGCTGCAGGGGACCGACCAGCAGATAGGCGAGCAGGGACGCGGCGATGAAGTTGAACATGATGGTGGTGATGACGATATGGCTGCCCCGACGCGCCTGGAGATAGGCCGGCACCGCCGCCCAGGCCGCCCCGAACAGCGCCGAGAACAGAACCGCCATCACAATCGCGAGAAACGGCGACACCCCGCCGAACAGAAAGGCCGCCAGCGTCAGACCGAGACCGCCCAGCATGGCCTGTCCCTCGCCGCCGATGTTAAAGAGACCGCCGTGATAGGCAATCGACACCGCGAGCCCGGTGAAAATGAAATTGGTGGCGTAATAGAGGCTGTAACCGATCGCCTCCTGAAAGCCGAAGGCGCCGTAGACCAGCAGGCCGAGCGCCTCGAACGGGTCCTCGCCCAGGGCCCAGACGAAGAGGCCGGACACCAGGAATGCCGCCAGCAGGTTGAGCCCCGGCAGCACCACGACTTCCAGCACGAAGGGCAGTCTGCGTCGGGCGATCATAACGCGGTCTCCATGGACCGGCCGGCCATCATCAGGCCGAGTGTCTTTTCTTCCGCCCTGTTCACGGGCAGGATGCCGGTGATCCGCCCTTCGGCCATGACGGCGATGCGGTCGGATATGGCGATCAGCTCGTCCAGGTCGGCCGAGACGACCAGCACCGCCCTGCCGGCATTTCTGAGCGCGATGATCTGGTCGTGAATGCGGGTCACCGCGCCGATGTCGACGCCGCGCGTCGGCTGTCCGATCACCAGCAGCGCCGGTTGACGCGCCAGCTCGCGGGCGATGACGATTTTCTGCTGATTGCCGCCGGAAAAAGCGCCGATCGGCAGGCCGGGATTGCGCGGCCGCACATCCTGTGCCGCGAACATACGATCGGCCATGGCGGCAATATCGCCGCGCTTCAGGAGCGTGCCACCGGCGCTGACATCCTCCTCCCGCTGATAGCCGAGGATGATATTTTCCCGCGCCGTCATGCTTTCCACCACGCCGGTCTTCAGACGGTCCTCGGGTACATGGGCCATGCCCATCCGTCTGAGGGCAACAGGGTCCGTACCACCGGACGGCCCCGCGATCTCGACGTCGGAAAACAGGACGCGGCCCTGATCGACCGCGCGCAGGCCGGTGATCACCTCCAGCAATTCGGTCTGCCCGTTACCGGCAACACCGGCGATGCCGAGGACCTCGTGATCGTGCAGGTCGAAGGACACATCGTGCAAGCCCCGCGCCGAGCCGCTTGCACAGGAAACATTTTCAAGGCTGAGGCGGACGGCCCCGCCATGGGTCTCGTCGGCGACGACGGCACGCGTCACCCGCGTGCCCACCATGGCTTCGGCAAGGGCATCGGCGGAAGTGGCGACTGTCTCCAGATCGGCGACCACGCGTCCGGCCCGCATGACCGTCACCCGGTCGGTCACGGCCATGATCTCGTCCAGCTTGTGGGTGACGAACAGAACGGTCTTGCCCTGTCCCTTCAATTCGCGGATCAGGGCGAACAGCTGATCGCTTTCCTGAGGCGTGAGCACGGCCGTCGGCTCGTCCAGGATCAGAATGTCCGCGCCCCGGTACAGGGCCTTGAGGATTTCTGCGCGCTGGCGGACCCCGACGGGCAGGCCGGCAACGGGAACATCAAGAGGAATGTCAAACCCGAAGCGCTGTTCAAGAGCGTGCAGATTTTCCCGCGCGGCGGCCATGGCGCGGTCGAGACGGCGCCCGCCCTCAACACCCAGAATGATATTCTCCAGAACGGTGAAGGGTTCGACCAGCATGAAATGCTGGTGGACCATGCCGACGCCCACAGCCATGGCATCGGCGGGGCTGTGGAAGGTGACCGGCCGCCCGCGAACGGACAGGGTGCCGCCGTCGGGACGGTAAAAGCCGAACAGCATCTTCAGCAGCGTCGACTTGCCGGCGCCGTTTTCCCCGACAATGCCGTGCACGGTACCGCCTTGCACGGACAGTGAAACGGCGTCATTGGCCTGCACATCGCCGAACCGTTTGCTCAGCGATTTGGCTTCAATGGCGACGTCAGATGTCGCATCGGGGGCAACAGGCACCGCAGTGCCGCCGGGGCTATCGGACCGGTGCATGGGAACCCCACTTTTTCCGCGGTTCGCGACGGAGTGCTCTAATGGCTGACATTGGCACCGGCCGTATCACCGACGATGATATCGCCGCTGATGATTCGCGCGCGGATATCCTCCACACGTCTGCGCATCGCCTCGGGAATGAGGGCGGCGTTATGCTCGTCCAGGGCATAGCCGACACCCTCTTCCCTCAAGCCGCGGATTTCATGCCCCGCCGTCCACTGATCGCTGTGCGCCTCTGTCATGGCGTCATACACGGCCAGATCCACGCGCTTCATCATGGAGGTGAGCACATGGCCCGGCGCGACGCCATTCTGATTGCTGTCCACGCCGATGGCAAAACGCCCGCTGTCGCGCGCCGCCTGAATGACGCCGAGACCCGACGGTCCGGCGGCGGCGAAAATGATGTCGACCCCGCGCGTGTACTGCGCCAATGCCAGTTCCGCCGCCCGGATGGGGTCATTCCAGGCCACCGGTGTGGTGCCGATATAGTTTTCAACCATATCGATATCCGGACGGACATAGCGCGCCCCTTCGGCAAAGCCGCGTCCGAACCGGCGGATCAGCGGAATATCCATGCCCCCCATGAACCCTATCCTGCCGGTCTGACTTTTCAGGCCGGCGATCACACCGACAAGGAAAGATCCCTCATTTTCGCGGAAGGTGATGGATTGCACATTGGGCAGATCGATCACCGCATCCAGCACGGTAAAGCGCACATCGGGAAACTGGTGGGCGACATTGCGGATGGCGACCGCATAGCCGACGCCGACGGAGACGATCAAATCCGCCTTGCGCCGGGCAAACCGTTTCAGCGCCTGCTCATACTGGGTTTCACTGGTCGGTTCGAACTCGCGGTAGGCAATGCCCGTCTCGGCCCGGAAGGCGTCGGCGCCCCGGAAGGCCGCCTCGTTGAAGCTGCTGTCGAACTTGCCGCCGATATCGTACAGAAGCACGGGCTGAAAATCGCGCGCGGAGGCAATGCCGCCGGACAAACCGGCCGCCATCAGCAGCATACAGATGCAAATACAAAATCGTGCCGTCATCAGCCCCTTCCGATCACCGCGCGATAAAGCAGAAAAAAGCCCCGAAAACAAGAGATCAGCCAAACAAAACCTGACCCTTTGGTCAATCATTTTTCTTTAGCATATCGGCAAGCTGCGCTAAAGCACGACGGCAACGGGTCGACAAAGGCCGGGTCACCGCTTATTCAAACCTTTGGCTGACGGAAATCGCGTGTAGGACAGCCCATAAGAGCCATAAGATATTACACCGCAGGACAGGGGGAGACGTGCCCATGAGCGGAAACATCACTGTTGTGGAGCATCCACTGGTACAGCACAAATTGACGCTGTTGCGCCGCAAACAGGCCAGCACCGCGGAATTCCGCAAGCTGCTCTGGGAAATCGGCCTGTTTCTGGGGTATGAGGCCATGTCGGACCTGCCATTGGGTCGCGTGCCGATCGAAACACCGGTCAGTACCATGGAAGCACCGGTTATCTACGGCAAGAAGCTGGCCTTCATTTCGGTATTGCGGGCCGGCGACGGTCTGCTGGCACCCATGCTGGAGCTGGCGCCGTCGGCGCGAGTCGGTCAGATCGGCCTGTCACGCAATGAGATCACCCTGAAACCGGAAAAATACTATTTCAAAACACCCGGCAATCTTGACCAGCGCCGCACGATCGTTCTGGACCCGATGCTGGCGACCGGAAATTCCGCCGCATACGCGATCGACGAGATCAAGAAGGCCGGTGCCAGGGACCTGAAATTCGTATGTCTGCTGGCGGCGCCCGCAGGCGTGGAGACCTTTACCAAGGCCCACCCGGACGTACCGGTGGTCACGGCCGCCATCGATTACAGCCTGGACGACCACGGATATATCGTACCGGGGCTGGGCGATGCGGGGGACCGACTGTTCGGCACCAAGAAGGCTTGACCCCATGGATATCGTGAAGACCTATGTGACCGCGCAGGATCTGCTGACGGATTCCTTCCGGCTGGGCCTGAAGGTCCTTGAAAGCGGATTTCGGCCCAAGTTCATCGTCGGTGTCTGGCGCGGCGGCACGCCGACCGGCATCGCCGTTCAGGAAATCCTGGATTATTACGGGGTCAAAACCGATCATATCGCGATCCGGACATCCAGCTATGTCGGCATGCAGCAGCAGAAGGAAGTCAAGGTCCACGGTCTGGAATATATCATCAGCACCATAAATGCCGAAGACAGCCTGCTGATCGTGGACGATGTGTTTGATTCCGGCCGCTCGATCGATGCCATCATCAACCGCCTGCGGGAAAAATGTCGCCGCAACACACCGGAAGTGATCAAGATCGCGACGGTCTTTTACAAACCGGTCCGCAACGTAACTGACCTGAAACCGGATTATTATTGCCATGAGACGGACGACTGGCTGGTCTTTCCGCATGAACTGAGCGGTCTGAGCAAAGAGGAAATCCGGACCCAAAAGGGTCTGGAGCTGCCGGACATCGCCGTCTGAAGACGATACCGACGCGATCCTTTTTAAGGGCTTTTGGGGGAGTAGAGCGACAATGTCATACGACGAGGTGACGGCCTGCGCCGACTATGTGCGCGCGAAGCATGGCGGCCCGATACCGGAAACGGCCATGGTCCTGGGCAGCGGCCTCAACAGTCTGGCGGATTCGGTTCAGGATGCGACCGTTCTTTCCTACGGGGACCTGCCCCATTTCCCCAAACCGACGGTCGAGGGACATTCCGGGCGCATGCTGATCGGCACGCTGGACGGTAATCCGGTTATCTGCATGCAGGGCCGCGCCCACGCCTATGAAGGCCATGCACCCGACAAACTTGTGCACGGTGTGCGGCTTCTGTGGGCGCTTGGCGTCAAAACGCTGATCCTGACCAATGCCGCGGGCAGCCTGAAGGAACAGGCCGGTCCCGGCAGTCTGATGGCCATTACCGACCACATCAACCTATCCGGAATCAGTCCGCTGGCCGGCCCCAATGACGATCGTTTCGGCCCCCGGTTTCCGGATGTGACCAACGCCTGGGACCCGGAGCTGACGGACATATTGCGCCGGGCCGCCAATGCCCTGCACATCGATCTGCATGACGGCGTATATCTGATGACGAAGGGGCCGAATTTCGAAACGCCGGCGGAGATTCACGCCTTCCGGACGCTGGGCGCGGATGCGGTGGGCATGTCCACCGTGCCGGAATGCCTGGCAGCGCGGCACTGCGGTCTGCGCGTGGTGGGAATCAGTTCCATAACCAATTTTGCCGCCGGTATGACGGGCAATGCGCTCAGCCATGAAGAAACCATAGAGTATGGTGCACTCGCATCAGTAAATCTGGAAAAACTTCTAAGACGATTCCTGACACGCATTAGCTGAAAGATTTGCAGACTGCGCGCGCGGGAAAGATAAGCGTCGCGTATTCTTGGGGGCATCCCCGGCATTTTTCTATAGTTCCACGAAGAGTTCAGTCTTTATTGGAGCGAAGTTATGCCCGTGGGTGCGCGCCAGCGTCAGTTTCTGAATTATTATCTGTCCCTGCCGAGGCATGACTTTGGCCTGCCCCATCATAATGCGATCGCACCCCGGCAAATCGTCAAACTGCTGCCGTGGATTTTCATTGCCGACCTCAAAGCCGAGGAAGAAGTCACTATCCGTCTTGCCGGCACGGGCATCGAGGACATCCAGAACGCGTCCCTGACCGGCCTGAACCTTTTTGACACCTACGGCGCGGACAGAAGCCGGTATCGGATGCTGTTCGAAAAAATCACCGGCCACCCCTGCGGCGCCCTGACGGACCGGGCCACCTTCTCGAGTGACAAGATTCACGGCTATTATCAGAGCCTTTATCTGCCGTTGAGCGACGATTCAGGCGCCATCAACAGGATCATCGGCATTATCACGATGGAGGGAACGGGCGATTCCCCTTTCCTGAGCGAACCGCGCAGCCTGGACAGTCTGATGCTGGGCGAAACATCGGGGTTCTGGCTTCTGGATATCGGGCACGGCCTGCCGAGCGACACGCCGTTCGGCACCATCAACCTGACACAAGCGGCCTGACAAGGCCGGCCCTGTCACGATCAGTAGGACTTGCCACCCTCATTCCGGTCGCCGTAGGGCACCCAGATATTCTTGATCTCGATTCCGCGATCCATCAGCAGGCGGCTGGACAGGCGCGACGTGTCCGCCCAGTCATAGGCCTTGCCGCAGGCAAGCCATGTGCGTTTCATATTGTCGGTGGCGGCGGTCTCAATCGCCGCCTCGTCCGTTTCGGCGCCAAAGTACCACAGCCCGTCCACACCCAGATGTCTGGCCAGTTCCATGGCCAGCGCCTGCTTCGGACCGGTCACGATGTTGACCACGCCGCCGGGCACATCGGAGGTTTCGAGAAGCTGGTAAAAATCCGTGGCGATCAGGCCGTAACGCTCACTGGGCAAGAGTATGGCGGTGTTGCCGGCGGCAACGGCATGGCCCATGAGCGTGACAAAGGCCAGGAGCGGCGCCTCTTCCGGACAGACGATGCCGAGCACGCCGACAGCTTCCTTCATGGCGATGGCGACACCACGCATGGGCGGCTCATGCACCGTGCCTTCGTGCTTGTCGGCCACCGCCGCCGCGCGGAACAGACGGTCGATCGACGCCTGTACCTCATCCTTGGCGGCACCGGCGTCGGCCCCCGTCAGAGTGCGCAGCCGCGCCTCGAACTCATCCGAACGGTAGCCCAGATTTTCAGCGATGTAATAGAGGATCTGCGCTTTCAGATGCGATGTGCTGGCCGCCCAGCCGCGCGCCTTGTAAGCGGCCTCGACCGCGTTGCGGATGTCCTTGCGGTTGCCTTCGCCCACCACACCGGCAAAGCGGCCTTTCGCGTCCGCGACGACCATTGAATTGCCGCCGTCGGGCCGGGCCTGTTTGCCGCCGATATAATGCTTGGCCGTACGGTCCACGGGGATCATGCCCGTCACCGCCCTGGGCGGTTCGATGCGGGCCGGGATGTCGACGGATTTCACCGGTTTCAGCCGGGCCTCGAACGCCGGCCGCAGATAGGCGGCCATGCCTTCGCGCCCGCCCTCGCGGCCAAAGCCGGATTCACGGTATCCGCCGAAGCCGACCGCGGCATCGAACATATTGGTGCCATTGATCCAGACGACGCCGGCCTTCAACGCGGGCGCCACTTCGAGTGCGCGGGACAGGCTTTCCGACCAGACGGACGCGGCGAGGCCGTACCGCGTGTTGTTGGCAAGCGCCACGGCTTCGGCCTGCGTGCGGAACGTCATGGAGGCGAGGACGGGGCCGAACACCTCCTCGCGGATCAGCACATTGTCCGTGCCCACATCGGTGGCCAGCGTCGGCGGGTAGAAAATCCCGTCGCCAGGCAGTTCACACGGGGCCTGCCACACGGTCGCGCCCTCGTTCTCACCCTGCTGGACGAGACTGGCGATACGGTCCCGCTGTACCGCGTCGACCACCGCGCCGATATCGACACATTTGTCGAGGCTGTCGCCCACCCGCAGCATGGACATGCGGTGTTTCAGCTTGGTGTAAAAACGGTCGGCAATGCCCTCCTGCACAAGGAGGCGCGACCCGGCGCAACACACCTGCCCCTGATTGAACCAGATGGCGTCCACCAAGCCTTCGATGGCACCGTCAATATCGGCGTCCTCAAAGACGATGAACGGCGACTTGCCGCCAAGTTCCAGCGTCAGCTTCTTACCCGTGCCCGCGATGGCACGGCGAATGATCTTGCCCACCTCGGTCGAACCGGTGAAGGCGACCTTGTCCACGTCCGCCCCGACCACATGCGCGCCCGTCTCGCCCGCGCCGGTGACGATGTTCAGGACACCGGGTGGCAGGCCGGCCTCTTCGGCCAGTTCGGCGAACTTCAGCGCGCTGAGGGAAGTAAATTCCGCCGGTTTCAGCACCACGGTGTTGCCGGCGGCAAGCGCCGGGGCCACCTTCCACGCCAGCATCAGCAGCGGAAAGTTCCACGGGATCACCTGCCCCGCCACCCCCAGCGGTTCAAAGCCGGGAAATTCCTCATCCATCAGCTGCGCCCAGCCCGCGTGATGATAGAAGTGACGCGCGGCGAGCGGTATGTCGATGTCGCGGCTCTCGCGGATCGGCTTGCCGTTGTCGAGGGATTCGATCACCGCCAGAAGACGCGAATGCTTCTGGACCAGCCGCGCCAGCGCATAAAGATAGCGGGCCCGGCCGTGCCCGCCGAGCGCTGCCCATGTCCCTTGCGCCGCGCGCGCGGCGGCGACGGCGGCGTCGACCTGCCCTTTGTCCGCGATGGTGATGTCGGCGAGCTTTTCCCCCGTCGCGGGCGCATGGGACGGCAGGGTGTCGGCGCCGTCCGGCAGCACCCAGGCACCGCCGATGAAAAGACCGAAACGGCGCGCGCGGTCCGTCAGCCACGCATCGGCCTTGTCGCGGGCCTCGGGTGCCGGGCCATAGTCCATTGTCTCAAACTGTTCGCGAACGGTCATGATGTCTTCCCCTGACAGCCATGCGTCTTACGCCATGGCATGACGGTAGTCGGCGGAATAGCCGCCAAAGGCATGATATTCCAACTGACGCTCGATATCGCCGAGCAGGCTGGACGCACCGAAGCGGAACAGGTCCGGCTCCAGCCAGCGGCGGCCCAGTTCCTCTTTCATCAGGACAAGGTAATTCACGGCGTCCTTGGCGGTCCGGATGCCGCCGGCGGGCTTGTAGCCGACCCTGATGCCGGTGCGGTCGGCAAAGTCACGGATCTGCCGCACCATGACCAGAGAAACCGGCATGGTGGCATTGATGCCCTCCATCCCCGTCGATGTCTTGATGAAGTCGGAGCCCGCCATCATCGCGGTAAGCGACGCCTTCGCCACCTGTGTCAGGCTGCCATGCTCGCCGGTTGCAAGGATGGTTTTCATCAGCGCAGGGCCGCACGCTTCCTTGAAGGCGCGCACTTCGTCATACAGGGCCTGCCAGTTACCGGTCAGCACATGGGCCCGGGTGACGACAATGTCGATCTCGCCCGCACCGGCGGCGACGGACCGGCGAATTTCCTCCAGCCGTGTCTCCATGGGGGCGAGACCCGCCGGAAAGCCCGTTGACACCGCCGCCACGGGCACACCGCTGCCGCTCAGGGCGCTGACCGCTGTCGGGACCATCTGATGATAGACACAGACGGCTCCCGTGGTCAGGCCGATGTCGGCAACGCCGAATTTTTCCAGAATATCCGGACGCACGGGCCCTTTGGCCTTGGCGCACAGTCGGCGGACACGGCCAGGCGTGTCATCGCCGGCAAGGGTCGTCAGGTCAATGCAGCTTATGGCTTTCAAGAGGAAGGCGGTCTGCGCCTCTTTCTTGACCGCGCGGCGACCCGGCAGGCTGGCGGTGCGGCGTTCCACCGCGCTTTTGTTGACACGAATGCCGTCCAGCCAGTCCCCGTGAAAATCCGTGCCCTGATTGGGCCGGTGCCGGTCCGCGCCCGGCAAAACGGGGTTTTGCGTATCGCCGGCGCGGTCATTGGCCGGGGCCCGATCCAGAGCTTGGGCCTGGCTGTCTGCGTCTTGCGCTGTACCGTATGCGGTCATGGTCGGTTCCAATCGTCCCGGTGCATAGCTTCGTGTCTTCGGCAAATACTGCGATACCGGCGAACGGTCATGGCAGAAATCTGACCGGTTGGTCAAGAATTAGTCAACAGACCGAACACCGGCTTTCGCACACCTGTCTGGACCAGTGCCCGGTGTATTTCCCGGTGCGCTTTCCGATCCGCTTTCCGGGCCATTGCCCGGATCGCCGTCACGACGACGCTGTACCTGACATCGGCTTTCGCCTGATGATGCCGAACAAAATCAGCATGGTGCCCGCCACAGCATAGCCCAAAGCCAGCCGGTATCCCATCAGTTCCGCACCGCCAAGATCGGGCATGGCCCACGGCACATACATACCGGACGACGGCAGCACCGAATGGATGATCCCGAACAGCGTCAGGGCCCCGGCGGCGAAAGCGGCGGTGGCCGCACGTTTCATCCTGCCGTCAATGATCCAGACCAGCATGGCCGCCCAGATCATGCTGGTCAGGATATATCCGCGCGACATGGTCCCGAGCAGAATATAGGACAGTGCCCAGTCCGCCGAAAGCAGCTCGCGGGCCGCCGTATCCATCAGGCCGTAAAGCTCGGACACCTTGGTGTGGGTGTAATTGAGAATGGCCGGCACCAGCGCGAACAGCAATGCAGGTGCATGGCGCACATCGCCGGACGAGAATGCCAGACGCAGGATATCGCACGCCACCACCACCAGGATCGGTTTGAGCACCGCGGCGGGAATCATCTGCGAGGCCAGCGCAATCACGCCGAGGAAGCCGCCGACGGCAATCACGCCGGCGGCCCCCAGCGAATAGCCCGTGCGCGCGCCCATGCGTTTGTATGTGGTGTGGCCGAAATAGGGGGTCGTCTGCACAACCCCGCCGAACAGCGCGGAGACGGCGGTCGACGCCGCGTCGATCCGCACCACGGTGCGGGGGTCATAGGTATCGCCGATCAGCCGCGCGCCCGCCACCACATTGACGCTGCTGGCGGCAATCAGAAGCGCCAGCGGAATGATCAGACCGAGATAGCGCGTCACCTCGCCAAACAGGCCGGCAAAGCCGAGCAGCGAGGGCACCGGCAGGGCCGGGACCAGCGGCGGCAGCTCGCGCACCACATAGCCGTTGCCGAAACCGCCGACGGCCAGCGCGTAATAGATCAGCGTGCCCATCACGATGGCCAGGATCGCCCCCGGCAGGCTGTAAGGCAGACGGTGGCCGGCGATCAGCGCAAAGGCCATGATGAAGAGGGACACGATGCCCACTTCCGGCAGTTCGAAAATGCCGAGAAAAGCATCCGCCCCGAGCCATACGGTGGCAATACCGGCCATCGCGCCGATCAGCGCGGTTTGCGGCAGGCCATCCTGGATAAGACGGCCGAAGAAAGAAAAAACCAGTTTGATGGCGGCCATCCACAGGGCACTGGCCATGCCCACATGCCATGCGGCGGTGGCCGCCGCCATATCCCCGACGGCAAGACGCTGTTCGGCATAGAACGGCCCCATGATGAAGAACACCATGCTCAGCACCGTCGGCAGGTCGATGCCCTGCGGAATGGCGGTGAGCCCTTCCTGGCCGGTCTTTTTCGCCAGATGACGGGCGTAGCGGATATAGGCCAGGTTGCCGAACAGGATACCGACGATCGCGCCGGGTATGATGCGGCCGAAAACAATCTCGCCGGGGAAGCCGAAAGCGCCGATCAACAGGCCCGAGAGAACGAACAGATTGACCACGCAATCGAGAAAGAAGGCAAAACCGGCATTCACATCCGCGGCCAGTTGCGAGGACGGGCGGTCGGCGCTGAGAATATCCTGCGGGCCGGAACGGTCCTGAAGACGGGTATCTGCGCTCATACAGGCCTTTCCATCGGGCTAAAATCGGGCCATCGGGCTAAAATTGGGCCATCGGGCTAAAATCGGGTTTTGTCGGCAAAAAACGGAAACGGGCATCGCGCGGTCCGCGCGTCATGGATTGCGGTCGGATGGTTTGCGGCCGCCCGGTTTGCAGCCGGGGCGGTCAACGCGCGCCGGCCTCAAAACGGCGAAACCGCTCTTCAAGGGTCAGCATAAGACGCTCTTTGACCTCGGGGTCAAGAAAACTGTACTCGATACTGGCCCGCGACAGCGTTTTGAGATCGCCGTAGCCGAGATTATATGTTGTGACCGCGCGCTGATATTCGTGCGTCAGATCAATGCGCGAAACCCCTTCATCATCAGTGGACAATGCCATCGGCACACCCGCCGCCCGGTACAGCGCCCACGGGTGATCACTGCCCGCGACCCCGAGGATCACGTCGTTGCTGGTCAGGTTGATTTCGACCAGAATGCCATTTTCGGCCATATGGGCCAGCAGGCCGTGGCTGTCATCCTCATAGGCAATGGCGACACCGTGGCCGATGCGTTTGGCATGGCCCAGTTCAATCGCCTCGCGGATGTGGAAGCGCAGTTGTTTGGGCCGTACCAGACCCAGCGTCAATTCGCCCGCGTGCAGGGCCACATTGCGCGCGCCTTCATTGCGGTACAGATGGTCGATCATGCGCATGTGCAGCGTATAGTCGCGCAGGGCGATAAAGCCGTCTTCCGGTGCCACAAGATTCATCCCCACATAGGCCGGTTCTTCCGCCACGGCGGCCCAGCCCAGGATGAATTGCGCGAACACCAGCGCGGGCTCAAACTCGCGTATCACCTGATGCAGCAGGCGGATTTCCACGTCGCAGCCCGCTTTGGCCTCGTCCGTGCCGCAGCCGAGCAGTGCGTCCTTGCGGGCGTAGGCCGCGGCGATCTGCCCGCGCATTCCGGCCACAAGGTCACCGCGCGCCGCGCCGAAGGGGCTGTCCATCAATGTGCGGTAATCCGCCGCCACATCGCCCGTCATTTCAAGCCCGCCGACAAGGGGGAAAATATCGCCAAAGCCAAGGGTATGCATCAGTTCCAGATACAGGATGTTCTGCCGCGCGGCCCGCTCGGCAACAGCGGCCAGCATATCGCCGAAGCGTTCGGGCCTGGCCGTGGTCCGGGCGAAGGTGGCGAAAAACTGATTGTGTCCCGACCACCCCGCATAGGGCAGAAAACTGCGCAGGCTGACACTGTCGATAAAGGTGCGGCGCGCATCCTCGATCAGCCGGGCATTGGCGGCAGTGATCCCGCCGTCCGCGTCGCAGCCCCCCTTGCCGGGCATGACGATGGACTTATAGGTCTTGTCCAGGCACAGGTCGTCTTCGGCCGCCCAGTCCAGCCATGTTTCGGCATAAACGGCGCCGGTAAGATGGGAGTGCAGCTCGCCGCCCTTGGGAAAGGCCTGGAGGAAACGACGCAGTTCCGGCCCGTTGCCGCGCACAACCTGCAACATGCGGGCGGCATCGTCCTCATCCGCCGCGACCGGGGCCGCCACACCGATGCCGAGCACCATACAGACCACAAGGCGGACAGCAAGACCCGCCGCAGCCCAAACATGCCTGCCAAAGCCTTTCCTTGCGATGCGTTTCATCACGCTTGCCTCTCCCCCGCCTTTGTATTCGGGCTTTGTATCGGGCGTTCGTATCCGAATGTCCGACTTCGTATCCGGGATGTCATCCCACCGGCCGCAGGACCGGCCGATCCGTCATGCAGCCTGCTCCTTGCCGTTGCAGGGCCGCTTGCCTATGATCGCGCGGCTTCAAAACAGCCGGTCGAACCGGCCTTGGATAACGGACGCTTCAGACAACGGATGCTTCAGGCCGATGGCCAAACTGTATTTTTACTATTCCGCCATGAACGCAGGCAAGTCCACCACCTTGCTGCAATCGAGTTTCAACTATCAGGAACGCGGTATGAACACAATATTGTTCACCGCCGCGATCGACGACCGCTACGGCGAAGCGGTGATCTC
This sequence comes from Eilatimonas milleporae, assembly GCF_003688555.1. Lineage (GTDB taxonomy): Bacteria > Pseudomonadota > Alphaproteobacteria > Sphingomonadales > Kordiimonadaceae > Eilatimonas > Eilatimonas milleporae. The sequence continues at coordinate 50,290 of NZ_REFR01000001.1, read as the reverse complement.
ATCGCGCATCGGACTGGAGGCCACGGCACGGGTCTTCGATGAGGCAACGGACCTGTTTACGGTGGTGACGGACAGCCTGAAGACACGCCCGCTGCACTGCGTGCTGGTGGACGAGGCACAGTTTCTGTCAAAGGATCAGGTGTTCCAGGCGGCGGCCATTGCGGACAGCCTGCGCATTCCCGTGCTGTGTTACGGACTGCGCACGGATTTCCGCGCCAACCTGTTCGAGGGCAGCAAATGGCTGATGGCGCTGGCGGATGAACTGAACGAGCTGAAGACCATCTGCACCTGCGGCAAGAAGGCGACGATGAACCTGCGGATCGACGGCGAAGGCCGCGCCGTGCGCGAGGGCCAGTCGATCGAGATCGGCGGCAATGACCGCTATATCGCGCTCTGCCGAAAGCATTTCATGGAAAAACTGTACGGGCCGCAAAGCGGTCCGGACACCATGAATGCCGCCCCCGGTGAAAAGGATAAAGGCTGATTGGCCCCACCGGCCGGCACAGGGCGATCAGGGCGATCAGGGCGATCAGGGCGATCAGGGCGATCAGGGCGATCAGGTATCACACCAGCCGGAAATCCGACTGGCGCAACCGGAAAATCAACAGGGCGATCCCGCTTAAGACAAACAGGGCGGCGCTGAGCGATGCCGTCATGATCAGCGGGTTGTTGAAATCATCCCGGCTTTCGTAATCCATGATGTGCAGCATCCAGAAAAAGTCGTAGAGCCGCCACGTATCCGTGCGGACAGCGCGGAGATGGGCGGTTTCCGGGTCCAGATAGGCCACCGTGCCATCCGCGTCGTCCATGGCGACCCGCCAGACCGGCACAGGACCGCGATAGTCGATGGGCGCATGGTCCAGCAGATCGATGGACAACGGCAGGGGCGCATGCGCGAACGCAGCGCGCGCGGCCTCGGCGATCAGGGTGGCATCAACGGGTATCCGACGCCCCGTCGCCATATCGATGAGGGCGCAGGTGCCGTCGGCAAACCGCGTTTCAATAACATGGCGCCCGGCAATATCGCGCAGGGTGATCTCCCGCAGGCCGCTGGTCCCGTCCACCCTGGCAAGGGCCTTGACGATGTCCAGTGGCGGGGCGGCGATATCCACCGCCGGCCGGCGCAGATGTTCGCCGCGCACCTCCTGGATCGGGATCCAGCTCATGATCACACCGCTGGTCGTCCAGAACAGAAACTGCACGACCAGCAACAGGCCCATCAGCTTGTGCACCCGGCTGAAAAACAGATGCAGCCGTGACGCCACGCGCCGCCTGCCGTGCGGGTTTGACGCCGGCGCCCCGTCAGGCATCAGGCCGCATGCCCGGCATCGTCCGCGAAGCCCATGATTGCCTTGACTTCCAGATAATCGTGGAAGGCGTAATCCCCCCATTCCCGGCCATTGCCGGACTGTTTATAGCCGCCGAAGGGAGCCGTTATATCATTGGGCGCACCATTGATATGGACGATACCGGTGCGCAGGCTCTGTGCCACGTCGCGCGCCCGCCCGGCATCCGCCGCCGTGACCGCGCCGGCCAGTCCGTACGGGGAATCATTGGCCATGGCGACCGCCTCTTCCTCGCTGTCATAGGGCAGGATTGACAAGACGGGGCCGAATATCTCCTCGCGCGCGATGGTCATGTCCGGCGTGACATCGGCAAACACGGTGGGCTGCACGAAAAAACCGCCGTTCGGCGCCCCTTGCGGCCGGCCCGGTCCACCAGCCACCAGCCGCGCGCCCTCGGCCATGCCCTTTTCAATCAGGCTTTGGACCTTTTCATACTGATCGCGGTGCGAGATGGGGCCCATCTGCGTGGCCGCGTCACCGGGCGCCCCGGTGACGACGGTTGCGGCGGCGGCGGCGGCGGTCTCCGCCGCCCGGTCCATCCTGTCACGCGGTACGAACATACGGGTCCGGGCCGTGCAGGTCTGGCCCGTGTTCATCATGACGCCGAGCGTGTCACGCGTGACAGCCGATACGAACGCGTCGTCGCTCAGATCGTCCAGCAGGATATTGGCGGACTTGCCGCCCAGTTCCTGGGTCACGCGTTTGATCGTATCGGCGCCGGCGGCCTGCACGGCACGTCCGGCACGGGTGGACCCAGTGATCGAGACCATGTCCACATCCGGGTGAGCGGCAATGGCCTGCCCGACAGTCGGACCTTCGCCCCATATCATGTTGAATACACCGGCAGGCACCCCGGCCCTGTCGACGATTTCGGCAAACAGTTCAGCGCTGTATGGCGCAACCTCGCTGGGTTTTAAAACCATTGTGCAACCGGTGGCGATGGCCGGCGCCACCTTGCAGGTGATCTGGTTGATCGGCCAGTTCCACGGCGTGATCATACCGACAACGCCGACAGGTTCCCGGGCAACCCGGGTGGAGCCGCGATCTTCATGGAAGGAAAAGGTTTCGAGCATTTTCCGCGCCGTCATCAGATGTCCCAGACCGGACGGTGCCTGGACCTTGCGGGCAAATACGGCCGGTGCCCCCATTTCCTCGGTGATGCGGGCGGCCATATCGTCAATCGCCGCCTGATATTCGGCAATCAGGGCGTCCAGCAGATCCAGCCTGTCCTGGCGGGTGGTGCGTGAAAACGCGGCGAAAGCGGCGCGGGCCGCAGCCACCGCCCTGTCTACATCCGCCGCATCGCCAAGGCGCATATGCCCCGACGGTTCGCCCGTTGCCGGATTGACGATGGTACGATGGCGTTCCTCATGGTCGCGAACCCACTGGCCGCCGATATAGTGGCTATCGAGCATCCGCATCGATATCTCCTCTGTCCGGATTGCCGAAAAATGCATTCATAAAAAGGGGGGTGCCCGTCAAAAGCAAATGCGTCCGTAAAATCCCCACCACTTCCGCCTGACAAGATGCGCCAAGCCGGCGCCCGCGTCCAGCCGAACCGACATGAAAACGGACGTTCACCTTACGTTTGGCACCGGTCCCCAAAGTGTTATTTGGCTGTCCGAACAGCGTGGGCCATAGTGATGCCCGTATGGTTATTTCATTGGAATATATGACTTTATAGCGCCAACGGCGGAAAGACGGTTTATGACGCATCCCCATATTATGTATGGCAGCCCGGTTTCGCTTTATTCGGGTAAATTAAGAAGTTATCTGCGCAAAAAGGCCCTGCCCTTTGAAGAACGCCTGCCGGCCCATCCGGCATTTGCCCGCGACATAGTGCCCGCCGTCGGGCGGGTGGTGCTGCCGGTGCTTGTCGCGCCGGAGGGGGACGTTCTTCAGGATACGACCGAAATCATCGACGTTCTGGAAGACCGTCATCCCGAACCCGCCCTTGTCCCCCGGGACCCGGCCCTGAAAACGGTCGCGCGTATCCTGGAACTTTACGGTGACGAGGGCCTGCTGCGTCCGGCCATGCATTACCGCTGGAATTTTCCGGACGCCAACGACCATTTCATCAGCCTGGAATTCGCCCGGATGGGGGCCCCGGCTACACCGGACGATCAGGCGGACACCGTGGCCGCGCCGTTGAAAGCCCGGATGAGCGGCCTTCTGCCGTATCTTGGCATTACAGCGGACACCATTCCCGGTATCGAAGGCCGATACCATGAACTGCTCGGCCTGCTGGACAGGCATTTCGCCGACCATCCCTATCTTCTGGGCCTGCGTCCGACCATTGCCGATTTCGGCTTTATCGGCCCGCTGTATGCGCATCTGGGCCGGGATCCCCATCCGGCGGCCCTGATGCAGCGGCAGGCCCACCGGGTGTGGCGCTGGGTGGAACGGATGATGGCCCCCGAATGGACGGCCCCGGAGTTTCCGGAGCATACATTTGCCGGTCCGGCACCATCCGCATCATCGTCCCCATCATCTGGGCAGGCTTACGGCGAGGACGGTCTTTTCAGGCCGGCAGCCCTGCCCGAGACCTTGAAGGATCTGTTGAAAATGATGTCCCGCGAACATGCCCCCGAACTGGCCGCCTGTGTCGCTTTTCTCGACGATCATGTGCGGACAACACACCCGGCGGACGGTGCGGCGGTTTTGGGCGACAGCGGCAAACGGACGCTGGGACGCATCCGCTTCCACATCGATGGCACCCCTTATGAGGCCGCCGTCCGTCAGTATGCCGTCTGGATGCTGAACAGGGCACAGGACAGCCTGGCGGCCTTGCCCGAAAAAGAGCGTGCGGCACTCAGCCGCATTCTTGAAGAGACGGGTTTGTCCGATCTTCTGGGAAAATGTCCGCCATGGCGCATAGAACGGCACGCTTACCGCGAGATATGGCACATCCTGTCATGATGACCTGTCTTAAACTGCCCGCAATACCGCCTGTTTTGCGCCACAGTCTGACGGTATCAAATTAATGCCATTTTGCCGCGTATCTTGACAGAAGTAATGGCACGTACCAATTGATTGGATATCTGCGATTGTACCAATTGATTGTACGCTCGCTACTGTAGATAGAAGAGTTAGGTGAGTAATCATGACAAATCCCGGAAACAATAGCCGATCGCAAGCCACCCGCGATGCCCTTCTGTATGCAACGGAACGCATGATCGCGGAAAAAGGCATGCTGGATGTTTCGACCCGCGATATTCTGCGCGCCGCCGGGCAACGTAATCAATCCGCCCTTCAGTATCATTTCGGCACCAAGGATGACCTGATCAGCGCGACCATCTCGCGGCGGATTGAACTGATGGATGCCCGCAGGCGCCAGATGCTGGAGACTGTGGAGAGCAGGGACGATCTCAAATCCCTTATCGCCGTCGTCATTCAACCCTTGATTGATCTGGCCCTCAGTGACGACGGCGCCGTCGTCCTGACATTTCTCGCCCAGGCCATCACACGGCCGGAATACAGTCTGCGCCAAGTCCTGTCCCTGGCGGAGTCAAGCGCCCTGGACGAAACGCTGGACGCCATCGCGGACGCCCTGGACGGTCTTTCACCGTCGGAACTGTCGCTCAGATTTTCAATGGTCGTGGACCTGACCATTCTATCGCTCAACCGCTGGCTTCTGGCCGAACCGACACCGGGCGGCATTGTAAGGGCCGGCGCCCTGTCGGACCGCTACGGCGAAATCCAGCCGGTCACCATGTCGGAGCTTTCAGGGCGTCTTCTGACAATCGGTGTCGACATTATGACCGGTTCGGGCGCGAAACCGGCATATTAGGACACATCCCGCATGGCGGACCGTTGCGATGCCCGGCATAAACGTGTCGGGCATTGTTTTATCACGCGTGCGTGTCTTTCCCCGGCCGACCTGTTTGCATTAGGGTCTGTATCGATTTCAGGGTGATGGTGCGCAGAATGGCTCCGATCTGTACCCCTACAGACCCGTGAACCCTTCTGGGAAAGACCGATGAAGAAACCCATCCTGCTATATGGTGCAACCGGGTATACGGGTCGTCTGATCGCGCGCACCGCGAAAACACGGGGGGTCACCCTGCGCCTGGCTGGCCGCAATGCCGAAAAACTGCGCGTGCTTTCGCAGGAAACCGGTTTTGACTGGACGGCCTTCCCCGTCAGCGATGGCGCGACCATATCCAGGGCCCTGGAGGCAAGCGCGCTGCTGTTGTCAGCCGCCGGGCCCTTTTCCGCCACAGCCGCGCCGCTTATGGATGCCTGTATCGCCGCCGGCATCTCCTATCTGGATATAACCGGCGAAATCGATGTTTTCGAAACGGCTGCCGGGCGCGATGCCCCGGCCCGACAGGCGGGTATTACCATCATGCCCGGTGTCGGGTTTGATGTGGTGCCAAGCGATTGTCTTGCCAAACACATCTCGGACCGTGTGAAGACCCCGGTGCGCCTGGTCCTCGGTGTCAAGGGATTGGGCATGCCGTCGCGCGGCACCGGCAAAACCGCTGTCGAGACCCTGAAGACGGGTGTGCGCATTCGCAAAAACGGCGTTCTGACGACAGTCCGTCCCGGCAGTCTGGTCCGGGATCTGGATTACGGCCTTGGCGACGGCGCGGAACGCCATGTCGCGGTTCCCTGGGGGGATGTCTCGACGGCCTTTCGGTCGACCGGTATCGGCGATATCGAGGTTTATTTTCCGGCAACGGGACCTGTGATGGCACTGGCACGGCTCGGCCACTGGCTCGGCCCCCTGCCGGGGCTGCCCCCGGTCCAGAGGTTTCTCAAGGCGCAGATTGACAAACGGCCCGAAGGCCCCGGCGCCGAGGCCCTTGCGGTTGACAACGCCACACTCATGGCCCTGGTGACCGATGCGGACGGCACCGTCGTCAAAAGCCGGCTGGAAACCCCGAACGGATACACACTGACGGCGGATGCCAGCCTGAAAGCGACCGCGGCGATCCTGCAAAATCCCGTGCCCGGCTACCAGACGCCGGCGACGGCCTTTGGCGGCGGTTTCCTGGATCAGCTTGAAGGCTGCCGCCTGACAGACCTTTAAACCGAGCGACCTTTATCCCCCTGCCCCTTTGGCCGGGACAGCCTCTTCAACCCGTTTATCAAGGAGTGTGGAATGCCCGAGACCCCCTTCAGCACCGAGGAACTGCCCCAGCGGACGGTGAACGTTCTGGGACGCACCATGGCCTATGTGGACCTGCCGGCACAGGACAGCGCAAACCGCCGAACGCTTGTCTTCCAACACGGCAATCCCACATCGAGTTACCTGTGGCGCAACATCATGCCGCATCTGACCCATCATGGCCGGTGTGTTGCCGTGGACCTGATCGGTATGGGGGCATCGGACAAAATCACGCCGTCCGGTGCCGGAACATATGATTACTTCACCCAGCGGGAGCATCTGTATGCCGCGTGGGACGCCATCGATCTGGGGGACGATATCGTTTTCGTCGTGCATGACTGGGGATCGGCGCTGGGCTTTGACTGGATCAGCCGCAACGCCGAGCGTGTTTCGGCCTTCGCCTATATGGAGGGGATCGTCTGCCCGGTCAGGGACTGGGACGCCTGGCCGGAAGCGGCACGCGGTATCTTTCAGGGGTTCCGTTCCGATATGGGCGAAGAGATGATTCTGGAAAAGAATCTTTTCATCGAGCGGGTTTTACCGGGATCGATCCTGCGGCCCCTGAGCGACACGGAAATGGAGATATATCGCCGGCCGTTTCTGGAGCCCGGCGAAAGCCGCCGCCCGACACTGGACTGGCCGCGCCAGATTCCCATCGGCCATGAGCCGGCCGGCGTTGCCGCCGAAGTCGAACGCTACAGCCGTTTCCTGGCTGAAAGCGACCTGCCGAAACTGTTCATCAACGCCGACCCCGGCGCCATTCTGATCGGCGCGCAGCGGGACTTCTGCCGGACCTGGAAAAACCAGCGCGAAGTCACCGTATCGGGCAGCCATTTCATTCAGGAGGACAGTCCGGTCGAAATCACCGCGGCACTGAATGCCTGGCTTGCAGAGCTGTAAGCCGGTACGACACCGGGACGGACACCCCTTGGGCAGACGATTCTTGGTCAGGCGGCCTCCGCGAGGTCGCCGCCATTGGCCAAGTCGCAGTCAGACTTCCGCGCCCAGGGGAAATCCATCAGGGGGTCGGCGTTCGGGATTTCCGGTTTTCGAGTTTCAACCGGTGCCGGCTTTTCGGCGGACAGGGTTTTTCCGACAAGCAAGGCGCCGTGACACGCGCCCCAGTCGCGCAGGGCGGTGTGTATCGGATTACCGGTTTTTCAGACTGTGACTTTACGGTCACAGTCTCCTTTTAAGCTGTACAGACCAAAAAGACCTGTACATCCTCAAAGGATACCGGAATTTCATATTGCCGGCCAGACCGGCCATATCCATGCCCTGCCCGAACACCCGACACACGGGCAACCGGACAGAGGCAAACATGGATGCCTTGAATACCGAATTCCGCCGAGAACGGGCTTCAAACCGAAACGGCGGCCTGGTCACCGCCCGGCTGATAATTCACCTTCACATTCACCAGGGAGACTTTCGGCCTGCTGAAATAATAGCCCTGCCCGTATGTCACGCCAAGCCGCCGCAACAAATCGGCCTGACGCCTGGTTTCGATCCACTCGCCGACAGTGATGATATCAAGCTCCTGGCACAGGCTGATCATGGACTTCAGAAAAGCCTGATCGATTTTGCTGTTGACCGCATCGCGGATGTAGCTGCCGTCAATCTTCAGCGCATCCACTTTCAGGTCGCGCAGATACTGGAAGCCGGCGGCACCGACACCGAAATCATCCAGATAGACCTTGAACCCCAGTGTCTTGATCCGGCTCAGGGCGTCGCCGAGGGTCTCAAGGTCCTGAATTTTGGAAGATTCGGTGATTTCCAGCGACAAATGGCCCGACAAAAGACTCAGCTCTTCAAGGCGTTGCAGAAGATGGGCGACAAAATCCTGGCTGGACAGAGACCGTCCCGAAACATTGACAGCCAGTTTCGGCGCGGTGTCCGCATCGCGCTTGACCATGGGCAGCAATTTCTTGGCGGCCCGGTCCATGACCGCCCGGTCGAAGTCCATGATCAGGCCGACATCCTCGGCGAAACAGATCATGTCGAACTGGCTGTATCCCGGTGTCGGCCTGTCAAACCGGCTGAGCGCCTCAAAATGGTGCGTGCGCCCGGTTTTCATATCCACGATGGGCTGATAGACGAGGGAAAATCCGCCTTTATCCAGAACCTGGCGAAATTCCCTGACACGGGCGGCGGTCTCGTCGATAAGGTCGGCGTATCCATCCTCAAAAGCCTGGATCGTATAGTTTTCCGCCCCTTCGGCGAATTTCTGCAGGCCGAACAGAATCGCTCTCACGCTGTCATCGTCGCGCAGATCGGCTTCCTGCGTGTTCATGGTGGCCGACGCCATGCGGACGCCCATGCGCCGTTCGATCTCGCCGACGAAATCGCTGCGGTGACCGCCGGGCGCGCTGTCATGCAAAACCGCGAACTTGTTGGTATCCAGTGAGGCGGCGGTGCCGCCGCCGACCGACATGGAATTCAGCAACCGGTCGATACGATCCTGCTCGGATGTGCTGAGGGGGTGGCCCGCCGCCGTTTCGAGGACCGTTACGCTGAGGTTGCCGTCGGGGTCGTCCGACAGCATGTCGCCGACCCGGGTCAGGAAGTCCTGTTTTTTTTCTTCCGGCGAACGGGCATCCTCATGGACCCGCTCGGAGGCCAGTCCAATACGGTGGGGCAAGGACAGCACGGCAAAAATCCGGCCGGGTTTCATATCCAGCCGGGTCAGGAACAGGGCGGACGGCCGCCTGTTGGCGATCAGCTCGGAGCGCACACGCGGGTCGACCGGATTCCAGGCCGTCTCCGGTGACGGATCCTTCATGTCGCCGGAGCCCGGCGTGACCGTATCCAGATGAACGAGGATGGGGCCAAGACGGTTTTTTCCCGTCAGCGCGCTGACCGCGCCCTTGACCATCTCCTGCTCGTGGGGCAGCAACCAACTCAGAAAAGCGACACCGGTCAGGGATTTCGCCTCCAGACCGAGGACAGTCTGCGTCGCACCGTCGGCATTGCGAATTCTGAAATCGTCGTCCAATTCCAGCAATGCGTCGCCGACGCAAAAAGCGTAACCGAGAAACCTGTCAGGTACTTTTTTCATTATCAATCACCGCACCGCTCACCGCGTGGTGTCACCGTGCGAACCGTACCTTTCCGTCGCGCCGGTAAAAACTTGTATGTCTGCCACTTGTGACTGTACTTTCCCCCGATAGAGCCTCACGGCTTTTCTGGACAGTGCCATGACGCTCGCATAGCATCGGGCCAAAGACGGTGACGTTAGCATGGGTTAATCACTGCAATTCATACGCTTATTGGCATCGTGCTTTTTTCTTTGCATTTTGGGGGAGGAACATCATGCAAACGATCACGTCCATCTATCCAGGGTGGAAACGCAATACCATACTGACACGGCTGACTTGTACGCTTGGCCTTGTCATGGGGGCCGCTGTCACGGCGGGGGCACAGGATACCCGGTTGCTGCAGGACCCCGCCGTTTCGGCGGACCATCTTGCCTTTGTCTATGCGGGCGACCTGTGGGTTTCCGACCGCGACGGCGCCAACCCGCGCCGACTGACCAGCCATGCGGCGGACGAGGGACATCCGCATTTCTCGCCGGATGGCGACATGATCGCATTCACCGCCAACTATGGCGGCAATGACGATGTCTATGTCATCCCGACGGCGGGCGGTCAGCCCAAACGACTGACATGGCACCCCGGCGACGATGTGGTGACCGACTGGACACGGGACGGATCGTCCGTCGTCTTCACCTCGGCCCGGGAAATGAAGAACGGCCGCAGCAGTCAGCTTTACACGGTGTCCGTCGACGGCGGCTTTCCGGACAAGGTCATGGACGCGGTGATGGCGGAAGCCGCCTATTCCCCGAACGGACGGCAAATCGCCTACCGACCCTACAGGCAGGCCAATAGCGGCGCCAGCGGCTGGCGGCTGCACCGGGGCGGGTCGACGCCGCCGATCTGGATTATCGGCGCGGACGGCGAGGACTGGGTGAAAATCCCCCGCGGTGACAATTCCGAGGGCCGCAGCAACGACACCAACCCCTTATGGATGGGCAATACCCTCTATTTCCTGTCCGACCGGGACGACACGGCGGTCAATCTGTATGCCTATGAGACACGCGGCGGCGGTGTGCGCCAGGTGACGACGGAAGTGGACTGGGACATCCGCGCGGCTGACGGCCACGGCGACCATATCGTCTATTCCGTCGGCGGCCAGTTGAAGGAACTGACCCTGACCGACGGCAGCGTACGAAACATTTCCGTCACCATCCGCCCGGACCTGCCGCAAACGCGGCCGCAATGGAAGGACGCCAGCCGCACGGTGGAACGGGCACGCCTGTCCCCGACGGCGAAGCGGGCGGTTCTGACAGCGCGCGGCGATATCTTCACCGTGCCTGTCAAGGACGGCAGCACGCGCAATCTGACCGCCACGACAGGCACGCGTGAAATGGATGCCCTGTGGTCACCGAAAGGGGACCGGATCGCCTATATCTCGGATGCCGGCGGCCGCCACAGTCTGGTCATTCAGGCGCAGACCGGGGGCGGGGCGGTGAAAACCGTGCCCTTGGCCGATACCGGATATTTCAGCCTGCACGGCTGGACGGCCGACGGACGCCGCATCATTCTCGGCGACAGCAACCTGCGGCTTTGGGCGCTGGACCTGGACAATGACGGCCTGAGCCTGATCGAGACCGCCGAGCGGCGGGACCTGTGGGAGACCAGCCTGTCACCGGACGGACAGTGGCTGGCCTATACCTCGGTGCGGGCCAATTTCTTCAGCGACCTGATACTGTACAATCTTGCCACCGGCACCAGCACACGGGTCACCGACGGCATGGCGGACATTGGCTCCGTGGCCTTCAGCCCGGATGGCAAGTATCTTTATTTTTCCGCCTCGACCAATGCCGGGCAGCAGTCCGTGGGCCTGGACATGTCGACCCAGGAACGGCCCCTGCGTTACGGGCTTTATGTGGCGGTTCTGGCGGCGGACGGCACATCGCCCATGCTGCCCAAGACCGGCGATGAAGACAGCGACGAAAACGGGGACGAAGCTGGGGACGAAGCCGGGGACAAGGACGACGACAACGGTGACGAGAACGGCGAATCCGACAACGGCCTGACGCCGACCCGGATCGATCTGGACGGTCTGGCGTCCCGCATCAGTGCACTGCCGGTGGCCGAACGCAATGTGGACAGTCTGGGCGTCGCGTCGGACGGGGCGCTGTTTTACCTGCACCATGTCCAGCCCGGCAGCAGCGTCACCCCGCCGGAGGCCGAGTACAGGGCCACCGCGACCCTGCACCGCTATGATTTCGAGGAGCGTGAGGACACCGGCGTCCTGAAGGGCGTGGCGAATGTCACCTACAGCGCCGACGGCAAACAGTTTCTGGCGGAAGTGGCCGGCCGCAAGCATACGGTCGGCAAAATGGCCAAGAAACCGGACGGCAAGCCGCTGAAAACGGGCGACATGAGGATGCGTGTCGACCCCCGTGCCGAATGGGCGCAGATTTTCGACGATACCTGGCGCATGGAGCGGGATTATTTCTACGACCCCGGTCTGCACGGTCTGGACTGGTCGGCGATCCGCGCCAAGTATGAGCCGCTTGTGGCCCATGTGGGCCGGCGCGAAGACCTGACAAAGCTGATCGTCGAGATGATCGCAGAAATGCAGGTCGGCCATAACCGCGCCTGGGGCGGCGACGTCCACAGGGAGACCACGGTTCCCGTCGGCCTTCTCGGCGCCGACCTGCGGGTTGAAAACGGGGCTTATCGCATTGCCGCGCTCTATACCGGCGAACGGTGGAACCCCTTTCTGAAGGCGCCGCTGGCCGAGCCGGGCCTTGGTGTCGGCGTCGGCACCTATATCCTCGGCGTCGATGGGCAGGCGGTCAGCGGACGGGACAATATCTTTGCCCTGTTCGAGGGGACGGTCGGCAAACAGGTGCGGCTGGATGTGGCGGACAATGCCCGCGGACGCAACCGGCGCACCGTGACGGTGGAGCCCATCGCCAATGACCGCTGGCTGCGCCGGTGGAACTGGATCGAGGAAAACCGCGCCTATGTGGCGGAAAAGACCGACGGGCGCGTCGGCTATGTCTATCTGCCGAATACGGCCGGCGCGGGCTATACCTTCTTCAACCGCATGTTCTTCCCGCAGACGGACAAGTCCGCCATGATCGTCGACGAACGGATGAACGGCGGCGGACAGGCTGCGAACTATATCACCGACGTCCTCAGCCGCACCTATCTGTCGGGCTGGAAAGACCGGGCCGGTCTGGTGTTCGACACGCCGGGCGGCGCCATTTACGGGCCGAAAGTGATGCTGATCGACCAGGATGCCGGGTCCGGCGGGGATTTCCTGCCGTACAGCTTCCGCCATATGGGGATCGGCACCCTGATCGGCAAGCGCACATGGGGCGGCCTGATCGGCATTTTCGCCAACCCGCTGCTGATTGACGGCGGTTATGTCAGCGTGCCCTATTTCCGCTTCTTCACGCCCGACGGGCAGTGGACGGTGGAAAATCAGGGCGTTGCCCCCGACATCGACGTCGACCTTGACCCGGAAGGCGTCAACAAGGGCCGCGACAGCCAGCTTGACCGCGCCATCGAAGAGGTCCTGCGGCAACTGGAAGACCACAGCCCGATCCGCCGCGAGCAGGCCCCGCCCTATCCCACCGCACTGGGTCAATAAGCACCGGGGTTAAAAAAGCATAGACCGACAGGGGGCACATGCCCCCTGTTTCTTTTGATCCACTGGGGGGCACATGCCCCCTGTTTCTTTTGATCCACTGGGGGCACATGCCCCCTGTTTCTTTTGAGCATCCGGGGCCTGCACTCCGGCTTCCTGTGACCGACACGGGGCACTCCGGCCTGTGTTTTCTTTGCAGGCCGCCGCCGTGCCGCATACACTGTACACCATGGACCTGATGCAGTTGCTTTTGCGCGCCAGCCTGTGGGTGCGCCGCCGCCCGTCGCGGGAATTTGCCTATGCAGCGCTTGCCGTCGTCGGGCTCGTGCTGTTTGTCCTGCTGGTGGCAAACACCGTCGGCTGGCCGGAAAACTGGCAGGTCACCAAGACCCCGCGCGTCCCGATCCGCTGACACACGGACAGAAGCGGTCCCCCTGCCCGGTGATCCGGGACACAATCGGTCCCGTTTTCACAAGGGGCGGCCCGGTTCCGGCTTCTTCGATGTCAATGCGCGCACCGGCAATCTTTTGAGCGGGGAAATTATGCATCACCGCCACGTCGCTGACCCACGATCCGGCGGTGAAGGCTGTCGTCTTCCAATGACGTTGGGGAAGCGCGGTTTGATGCCACTTGCCTCAGGAAACGCGGCCCCGCAGACGCGCTATTTTGACATTCAGTTCGTTCTCTGAGTTGGCCACGACATCCGCGAATTACGCATATCAGGCTGAACTGAAAAAGTTATTGAACAGCTGCAATCATTGCCTGAACCATCTCAAACCTGATTGATTCTCCGGATTCCCCCGGCATGGAATGCACCTCTTGCATGAATGCTATTATCCCTGAGCAATAATCTTTATGAGTGGTGTCACCTTTAAGCAAGGCCTGTAGCAAATCATCAGCCATGCCGGCCTGGGAAAGACCGAAAACAAGAATCATATAATCCAGTTCAGAGGGTGGGTTTGGCGTTTGAACACCATTCTCGAATGCATTTCTTGCAAGCAGCAAATTCCTGACAACAGAGACAAGCTGTTGACTATACTCAGATATGACAATGTTTAGGTCTTCTTCGGTTAGGTTTTTGCCTCCATTGGAAGCAACTTGTATACAGAGATCCGGTTGATCTTCAAATTTCCTCAGCACATCGATATTGGTTTTTAGTAACTCCTTGCGTTGCCCGTCGGTCATTGCGGAGCCGTAAGCAGCCAAGGAAAGACGAAAATTTACAGCCTCTTCCCAAAGTATTTTCCTCGTTTGCTCGCGACTTCCAAATTCGGATTTGCGCGCATACAGACGATCTATGAGTGCATCCATGTCGTTTGGAGCAATTTTGTCTACTTCGTGCCAAAAATCAGCAAGCTGTCCATTCAGCATTATGTCCCGCATCTGCGCTTTCGAAATGTCCCAACCGGACCCCGGTTGAGGGCCATGGACAATAGCGCTGTACGTTCCGCCGGCCAGATTCCAGAGACCGGCCAAGGCCAGAAAAAACACAAGGACCGACGCCAAAATTCTTCCCAAAGAGCGGCTGTTCACCGGTTTCGTCGGATTAGATTTATACGGCAGGATCAAGACGACCAAAAAAACGACGGCACCCGCCATCAAACCCGTAATGAGTTTATATCTTTGAAGGGAAAAAGGGCTGTGTTCATTAAGAGCGCGGATACCGCCGTCGAAAGCGTTTAATCCAACGATTACAGCAACTGTGAGGAGAATGATCCAAAGGAATTGGGATTTTTTACCTCTGTTTCCAATAATGGCATATCGGAATAAGACGGATGCCGGATACAATATGATTGCCACCCCCAGCGAAGCGCTAAGCAAGTGCGCAAAATTATAGCCGAACATATGACTTATCCCCCAAGGACAACATTTATTTGCGTTTACGGAATATAATTTTTACGATTTTTTCTGGCAACTCAAGGTCGAAAAACGAAATTGCCTTTTGAGAGAGGCAAAGTTCAAACCAGAGCAATTTCCGGCCATCCCAAGTCATATCCGGCGGCAGTGCCGTCGTTCTGGTATTCGCTTTGTGTGACGGTTTGGATGGCTCAGGCGATGGTATCCCATGGCTCGCCGTTGGTTCGCGCGGCGGTCTCTGCATCAGGGAATGCCTTGAGTTTTGAGAAAGCCATCTCAATGGGATTAAAGCCGGGCGAATATGGCGGCGGGACCGAGCCTGTAAAACCGCCCGCTGACCCGCAGACAGGACCGGTCCCCCGTCCCCATTGGACCGGGACACAATCTGTCCGATTTTTACCTGATATCGTCATATATGAATATGCGGGATCATCTCGAACGCAATAACCTGACCAATTGGTCAAGATTTGACTTGACGCGCCCATGAACATGGCAGATTCTTTACATTCCCTGATTGCTGCGGCACAAGCGGTGCGGTGCAACATGGAAGACGGTGTAGGAGGGTCTCTTGAGTGAACGGTCTCAGGCATCCAGGGACGGGCGGCAACTGACGGCGGAGCAGATCGCGGACAATTTCGCCGACCTGCACACACCGCTGGACGGCATGCAGGCGATGGTGGAGGCGGACCGCTGCCTGTATTGCTATGATGCGCCCTGCATCCGCGCCTGCCCCACCGCCATCGACATCCCCACCTTCATCCACCAGATCGGCACCGGCAATGTGAACGGCGCGGCCCGCACCATACTGGACGCCAACATCATGGGCGGCACCTGCGCCCGTGTGTGCCCGACGGAAGAATTGTGCGAACAGGCCTGCGTGCGCAACACGGCCGAGGACAAACCGATTGAGATCGGCCTGCTGCAACGCCACGCCGTCGACCATCTGATAACCGACATCGACACCGGCAAGACGCCCTATCCCTTCACCCGCGCGGAGCCCAGCGGCAAGCGCGTCGCCATTGTCGGCGCGGGGCCGGCGGGGCTGGCCTGCGCGCACCGGCTGGCCATGCTGGGCCATGAGACGACAGTGTTCGAGGCCAAGGCCAAACCCGGCGGGCTGAACGAATACGGCCTGGCCGCATACAAAATGGTGGACGACTTCGCGCAGCGGGAGGTCGCCTTTCTGATGGAGATCGGCGGCATCACCGTCGAGCATGGCAAGGCGCTCGGCCGGGACATCACGCTGGAGGACTTGCGCGGCGGCTTTGACGCCGTGTTCCTCGGTGTCGGGCTGACTGACACCAATCGGGCGGGCATCGACGGCGATGACCTGGACGGTGTGGAGGACGCCATACATTTTATCGCCGCGCTCAGGCAGACGACAGGCGACCTGACAGCACTGGCGCCCGGCGACAGCGTGGTCGTCATCGGCGGCGGCAACACCGCCATCGACGCCGCCGTACAGGCCAAACGGCTGGGGGCGGAAGATGTCACCCTGGTCTACCGGCGCGGGGCGGACCACATGTCCGCCACCGAGTGGGAGCAAGATCTGGCCAGAACCAACGGCGTCAACATCCGCCTGTGGTCGCGGCCCGTCGCCTTCATGGGCGAGGGACATGTGGACGGCGTTGTCTTTGAACGCACGGAACTGGACGCGGACGGACGGCTCGCCGGCACCGGCCGCACCTACACCCTGCCCGCCGACCGGGTGCTGAAGGCCATCGGCCAGAAGCTGACGGCGGACGATGTGCGCGGCGTGACCGTCCACCGTGGTAAGATAGAGGTGGACGAGACATACCGGACCAGCCTGCCCGGCGTTTACGCCGGCGGCGACTGCATCGCCAGCGGCGAGGATCTGACCGTGCAGGCGGTGGAAGACGGCAAGCGCGCCGCCCATGCCATCGACGCCTGCCTGAAGGGCGCAACGGACCGTCAGGAAACAGACAGTCAGACAGGGGCAGCGACCGGTGCGACAAAGGAGACAACCAATGTCTAATCGCAATGGGTTCAAGCACAACGGCTCTTATCCAAACGGCTCCGGCGTGAACGGGTTTCACATCAACAGGGCCGGCGCGAAGGCCGATCTGTCCTGCCGCATCGCCGGTATCGACAGCATCAACCCCTTCTGGCTGGCCTCGGCCCCGCCGACGGACAAGAAATACAATGTAGTGCGCGCGTTCGAGGCCGGGTGGGCCGGCGCGGTGTGGAAAACGGTGGGCCCGGAACCGCCGGTGATCAATGTCACCAGCCGCTACGGCGCGCATTTCGATGCCGGGCGCGGCATTGTCGGCTTCAACAATATCGAACTGATTTCCGACCGCCCGCTGGACGTGAACCTGCGCGAGATCGAGGAATGCCGCCGGGAATGGCCGGACAGGGTCATCATCGGGTCGATGATGGCGCCGATGGACGAACAGGCGTGGAAGGATATCGCCGTCGCGCTTGCCAATGCGGGCGTGCACGGGATCGAACTGAACCTGGGTTGCCCGCACGGCATGTGCGAGCGGGGCATGGGCTCGGCCATCGGACAGGTGCCGGACTTTGTCGAACAGACGACCAGATGGGTGCGCGAGGCCGTGAACCTGCCGGTGTTCACCAAGCTGACGCCCAACATCACCGACATTCTGGTGCCCGCCGAGGCGGCGAAACAGGGCGGCGCGCACGCCGTGTCGCTGATCAATACGGTCAATTCCATCGTTTCGGTCGATCTGGACGCCATGGCGCCGACACCGACGGTGGACGGCAAGGGCACGCATGGCGGCTATTGCGGGTCGGCGGTCAAACCCATCGCGCTGAACATGGTGGCGGAAATCGCCCGCCACGCTGAGACCCGCGACCTGGAAATTTCCGCCATCGGCGGCATCGGCACATGGCGCGACGCGGCTGAGTTCATCGCGCTGGGCGCCAACGGTCTTCAGGTGTGCACGGCGGCGATGCTGTACGGGTTCCGCGTGGTCGACGACATGATCGACGGGTTGCAGGCCTATATGGACGAAAAGGGCTACCGCACGCTGGAGGATTTTCGCGGGCGCGCCATCCCCAACACGGTGGACTGGAACCAGCTCAATATGAGCTACGACCTGAAAGCCCATATCAGCGAGGACAAATGCATCGACTGCGGGCGCTGTTTCATCGCCTGTGAGGACACCTCGCACCAGGCGATTGAAATCACCGCGCAGGAGGACGGTAGCCGCCGCTTCACCGTGGTGGAAGAGGACTGTGTCGGCTGCAATCTGTGCCAACATGTCTGCCCGGTGCCGGACTGTATCGACATGCGCCCGGTGGACAATGGCGAAGCGCCGGTGACATGGCCGGAACACCCCCTGAACCCGCAGCGCCAGGCCGCAGAATAGAAAAGGGCCGCCGAATAAAGATCCCAAGCATAACAGGGCGCCGGATCAAGGCCCTTTGCGTTTCACGGAGCCCGGCGCCGCCGTCTTGTGCCCCCCGTGCGTCCATCGTCCTGAGTAACAGCCACAACAACAGGATAGAAGCGACACAGCCATGAGCGACATGCGCCCGAACGACCTGAAAGCCTACTGGATGCCGTTCACCGCCAACCGGCAGTTCAAACAGGCGCCGCGCATGGTGGTCGGCGCCGAGGGCATGTATTACAAGCTGGCCGACGGGCGCGACCTGATGGACGGCATTGCCGGCCTGTGGTGCTGCAACGCTGGGCACAAGCGTCCGCGCATTGTCGAGGCGATCCGGAAACAGGCGGGGGAACTGGACTATTCGCCCGCTTTTCAGATGGGACATTACAAGGCGTTCGAGCTGGCCAACCGGCTGGCCAATCTGATGCCCGGCGATCTAAACACTGTGTTCTTCACCAATTCCGGCTCTGAGTCGGTGGAAACCGCGCTGAAAATCGCCATTGCCTATCACCGCGCGCGCGGCGAAGGGCACCGTACCCGACTGATCGGTCGGGAAAAAGGATATCACGGCGTCAATTTCGGCGGCATGAGCGTGGGCGGCATGCCCGCCAACCGCAAGATGTTCGGTGCGCTGGTCGCCGGGGTCGACCATATGCGCCACACCCACGGCATCGCGGAAAACCGGTTTTCCCGTGGCCAGCCGGACCACGGCGCCGAGCTGGCGGACGATCTGGAACGGCTGTGCCAATTGCATGACCCATCCACAATCGCCGCCGTGATCGTGGAGCCGCTGGCGGGGTCGGCCGGGGTGATCCTGCCGCCGAAGGGGTATCTGGAACGCCTGCGCGCCATCTGCGACCGGCACGGCATCCTGCTGATCTTTGACGAGGTGATCACCGCCTACGGCCGGCTGGGCGCGCCGTTCGCCGTGGATTATTTCGGGGTGGAGCCGGACATCGTCGCCACGGCCAAGGGACTGGCCAACGGGGTCATCCCCATGGGGGCCGTCTTCGTGCAGGAGAACATCCACGACGCCTTCATGTCCGGGCCGGAGACCATGGTGGAGTTTTTCCACGGCTATACCTTTTCCGGCAACCCGATGGCCTGCGCGGCGGCGCTGGCCACGCTGGACACCTACGAGGAAGAGGACCTGTTCGAGAAAGGGCGGGTGCTCGGCGACTATTGGGCGGACGCGGTGCAGTCGCTGAAAGACTGTCCCAATGTGATCGACCTGCGCAATCTGGGGCTGATCGCCGGCATCGAACTTGAGCCCATTGCGGGTGCGCCGACCAAACGCGCCTTCGATGCTTTTCTGCGCGCCTATGAGAAAGGACTCCTCATTCGCACAACGGGCGATATTATCGCGCTGTCACCGCCGCTGATTATCGAGAAGGCGCATATCGATTTCGCCTTCGATACGCTGCGCGCGGTTTTGCGAGAGGTCGCCTGAGGGCAGGACACCGCCGAGACCGCGAGGCGTCCAGCCGGAGGGGACACGGGATGGGGAGTTTATATCCGATGAGCACTGTACAACATATTATCGCCGGCACCGAGACCGCCGGCAGCGGCACCGGCCTGGGGCCGATCTTCAATCCGGCGACCGGCGAGAAAATCGGCGATGTCACCATGGGTGGCGGCGCCGAAATCGAGGCCGCCGTCGCCGCGGCCAAGGCCGCACAGCCGGCCTGGGGCGACACGTCACCGGCCAAACGCGCCCGCGTCATGTTCGCGCTGCGCGCCCTGATGGTGGAACACGCCGACGAGATCGCGCGCACCATATCGGTCGAGCACGGCAAGGTGCATGACGACGCCCTCGGCGAGGTGCAACGCGCGCTTGAGGTGGTGGACTATGCCTGCGGCATCCCCGAACTGCTGAAAGGCCAGTTCAGCCGCAATGTCGGCCCCGGCATCGACAGCGCCGACGAACGCCAGCCGCTCGGCGTTGTGTCGGCGATCACGCCGTTCAATTTCCCGGTCATGGTGCCGGTGTGGATGATTTCCATGGCGATTGCCTGCGGCAACGCCGTCATTCTGAAACCGTCCGAGCGCGACCCGTCGAGCGCCAACCTGATCCACAAGCTGTTCGCCGAGGCGGGCCTGCCCGACGGCATCCTGAATGTGGTGCATGGCGGCAAGGACGCGGTCGACACCATTCTCGACCACCAGGACATCGCCGGTATCAGCTTCGTCGGTTCCACCGCGATTGCCGAATATGTCTACAAGCGCGGCACCGCCGGCGGCAAGCGGGTGCAGGCACTGGGCGGCGCGAAAAACCACATGATCGTGCTGCCGGACGCCGATCTGGATCAGGCGGCGGACGCCCTGATGGGCGCGGGCTTCGGCTCGGCCGGGGAACGTTGCATGGCGGTGTCCGTTGCCGTGCCGGTGGGTCAGGACACGGCGGACGCGCTGGTTGAAAAACTGGCGCCGCGCGTCGCCGCGCTGAAAATCGGCCCCGCCACCGATGCGGACGCGGAAATGGGCCCGGTCATCACGGCGGCCGCGAAAGAGCGGATCGAAGGCCTGATCAGTGAAGGCGAGAGAGAGGGCGCCGAGGTGGTCGTCGACGGGCGGGGCTTCTCGCTTCAGGGGTATGAGGGCGGTTACTGGGTCGGCGGCACGCTGATCGACAAGGTGACGCCGGAGATGACCGTCTACCGGGAAGAGATTTTCGGCCCCGTGCTGTCCGTGGTGCGGGCCACGGCCTATGACGAGGCGCTGAAGATGGTCAACGACCATGAATACGGCAACGGCACCGCCATCTTCACCCGCGACGGGGACGCGGCGCGCGATTTCGCCAACCGGGTGCAGGCCGGCATGGTCGGCATCAATGTGCCGATCCCGGTGCCGGTGGCGCATCACAGCTTCGGTGGCTGGAAACGCTCCATCTTCGGGGCGCACGGCATGTACGGCCATGAAGCGGTGCACTTCTACACCAAGCTGAAAACGGTGACAACGCGCTGGCCCACGGGCATCCGCTCGGGCGCGCAATTCAATTTCCCGAGCCTCGACTAGGGGCTTGGGACAAGGCGCGCCCACAAGGTGCGCCACAGGACCACATGCCCCGACAGGGAAAATCCCTGCCGGGGCGGAAACAGGGGGGAACAAGACCCATGACCAAGCTTCGCGGTGGCCTCATCCAGATGGGGCTGAAAGCGTCCACCGACCAGGACCCGGACACCATCCGCAAGGCGATGGTGGACGCGCACATTCCGCTGATTGAACAGGCGGGCGCCGACGGCGTGCAGGTGCTGTGCTTTCAGGAGGTCTTCACCCAGCCCTATTTCTGCCCCAGCCAGGACACCAAATGGTATGCGGCGGCCGAGACCATCCCCGACGGGCCGACGACGCGGCTGATGCAGGAGTATGCCGCCAAATACAATATGGTCATCGTGGTGCCGATCTATGAGGCGGACGCGGTGACCGGTCTGTATTACAACACCGCCGCCGTCATCGATGCCGACGGCACCTATCTGGGCAAATACCGCAAAACCCACATCCCGCAGGTGGCGGGCTTCTGGGAGAAATTCTTCTTCCGTCCCGGTTCCAGCGAGTGGCCGGTGTTCGAGACCGCCTACTGCAAGCTTGGCGTCTATATCTGCTATGACCGCCACTTCCCCGAGGGCTGGCGGGCCCTGGCCCTGAACGGGGCGGAATATATCGTCAACCCGTCGGCCACGGTCGCGGGCCTGAGCGAATATCTGTGGAAACTGGAACAGCCGGCGTCGGCCGCCGCCAACGGCTGCTGGATCGGTGCCATCAACCGTGTCGGCACCGAAGCCCCGTGGGACATCGGCGAGTTTTACGGCCAGAGCTATTTCGTCAACCCGCGCGGCCAGATCGAGGCCATCGCCAGCCGCGACAAGGACGAATTGCTGATCCATGACATGGATATGGACATGGTCCGCGAGGTCCGCGACCTGTGGCAGTTTTTCCGCGACCGCCGGCCTGACACATACTGGAGCCTGACCGACAGTGAATAAAACCCGCCCGGCCAAGGGGCAACGGCAGCAAAGGGCCACAGAAGCATAACAGCGGTACCGGGCAGGACACATATGGGGCAAAAATTCTTAGGGGGCCTATGACCGACGCCACCAGCGCAAGCGATGCAGTGACCACCACGGCAACCACCATGACAGCCACTATGGCGGAAGGGGCCGACAGCGCCCTGTGGAACGAGGACCTCGCCCCCACCGCCGCGCGGGACCGGACCTGGGACTGGCGGTCCTTCGCGGCCCTGTGGGTTGCCATGGTGGTGTGCGTGCCGACCTATCTGCTGGCCGGGGGACTGGTCAGCGAGGGGATGAACTGGTGGCAGGCGGTGATGACCGTCTTTCTCGGCAATGTCATCGTACTGGTGCCGATGCTGCTGGTCGGCCATGCCGGCGCGAAACACGGCGTCCCCTTTCCGGTTCTGCTCAGATCAGCGTTTGGCACCACGGGGGCGAAAATCCCCGCGCTGGCGCGGGGGCTGGTCGCCTGCGGCTGGTTCGGCATCAACACATGGGTCGGCGGGTCGGCGATTTACGTCATCCTGAACGCCCTGACGGACAATCTGTTCGCGGGTAGTCCCTTACCCGTCCTTGGCATCGACCCGGCGCAGACGGTGTGTTTTTTCGCCTTTTGGGGGCTGCATATCTATTTCATCCGCCAGGGCACGGAAAGCATCCGCTGGCTGGAAATGCTGGCCGCGCCCTTTCTCATCCTGATGGGACTGGCGCTGCTTGCCTGGGCGTATGTGACCGCCGGCGGTTTCGGCGAAATGCTGTCGGCCCCGTCCGCCTTCGCCCCCGGCGGCGCCAAGCAAGGACAGTTCTGGCCGACCTTTTTCGTCAGCCTGACGGGCATGGTCGGCTTCTGGGCGACCATGGCGCTGAACATTCCCGACTTCACCCGGTTCGCCCGCAGCCAGCGCGACCAGATCATCGGACAGGCCGTGGGCCTGCCGGTGCCGATGGCGCTGTTCACCTTTATCGGCGTGGCGGTGACATCGGCCACGGTGGTGATTTACGGCGAGGCGATCTGGGACCCGGTGCAACTGGCCGGGCGTATGGGCGGGCTGGGCGTCATCGTCGCGCTGGCCGCCCTTGTCATCGCCACGCTGACCACCAACATGGCGGCCAATGTGGTGGCGCCGGCTTACGGCTTTTCCAATCTGGCGCCCGGCGCCATCAGTTTCCGCATGGGCGGCTATATCACCGCCGGCATCGGGGTCGCCATGTTCCCGTGGCGACTGATGGAGACGGCGGGCGACTATATCGTCACCTGGCTGGTGGGCTATTCCGCCCTGCTCGGCCCGATAGCCGGGATTCTGATCGCCGATTATTATCTGATCCGCCGTACCAGGCTGACAGTGGAGGAGCTGTTCCGCGAGGACGGCCGTTACAGTGGAAACGGCGGCTGGAACCGCGCCGGCATCGTCGCGCTGATCCTTGGCATCCTGCCGAGCCTGCCGGGGTTCCTGGCGAATGTGCGTCTGGTCGACGATGTGCCCGGCGTGCTGGCCGTGCTGTATGGTTATGCCTGGTTTGTCGGCTTTGGCGTGGCGGCGCTGGCCTATCTGCTGCTGGCGCGGCGGGGCTGAAAAAACCGACGCTTGCGCCAGATCAAGGACAAACACCACCGGAACGGGTCATACAGGACGCCCGGATCAAGCCGAAGTTTGGAAGGAGACACGCCATGTCGCTGATTATCAAGGGGGGCACGGTCGTCAATGCGGACCGGTCCTTCAGGGCCGATGTTTACTGCGAGGACGGCGTGATCAAGGCCGTGGGCACGGACCTGGACACGCCCGGTGATGCCGAGGTGATCGACGCGGGCGGGCAATATGTCATGCCCGGCGGCATCGATCCGCACACCCATATGCAACTGCCCTTCATGGGCACCGTCGCGTCCGAGGATTTCGAGACCGGCACCGCCGCCGCCATGGCGGGCGGGACGACGATGATCATCGATTTCGTCATTCCGGACCCTGAGGAAAACCTGATGGCGGCCTACCGCAAATGGCGCGGCTGGGCGGAAAAAGCCTGTGCCGATTACGCCTTCCACGTGGCCGTCACCTGGTGGGACGACAGCGTCCATGCCGACATGGGCACACTGGTCCGGGAAGAGGGCGTCAACAGCTTCAAGCATTTCATGGCGTACAAGGGCGCCATCATGGCCGAGGACGAGGTCCTTTATAACAGTTTCACCCGCGCGCTGGAGCTGGGCGCCATTCCCACCGTGCACGCGGAAAACGGCGAGCTGGTCTGGCAGTTACAGCGCAAGCTGCTGGAGATGGGTATCACCGGGCCGGAGGCCCACCCCCTGTCCCGCCCGCCGGAGGCCGAGGGCGAGGCCGCCAACCGCGCCATCCGGCTGGCGCAGGTAATCGGCTGTCCGCTGTATATCGTGCATGTGTCCTGCCGGCAGGCGCTGGAGGAAATCGCCCGCGCCCAGGCCGAGGGCAGCCGCGTTTTCGGCGAGGTGCTGGCCGGACACCTGCTGATTGACGAAAGCGTGTACCGCCACCCGGATTTCGATGTGGCCGCCGCCCATGTGATGTCGCCGCCTTTCCGTGCCAAGGAACATCAGGCCGCCCTGTGGAAGGGACTGCAATCGGGCACACTGCAAACCACGGGGACGGACCACTGCTGTTTCTGCGCACCGCAAAAGGCCATGGGCAAGGATGACTTTTCCCTCATCCCCAACGGCACCGGCGGGGTCGAGGACCGCATGTCGGTCCTGTGGACCCACGGTGTGACCACGGGCCGCCTGACGGTGGAGGAATTTGTCGCCGTTACCAGTACGAACGCGGCCAAGATTTTCAACATCTATCCTCGCAAGGGCTGGGTCGGCGAAGGGGCCGACGCCGACATCACCGTGTGGGACCCGGCGGCAACGAAGACCATTTCCGTCAAAACCCACCACCAAAAGGTGGACTATAATATTTTCGAGGGGATGGAGATCACCGGCCTTGCCTCCCACACCGTCGCGAACGGCAAACTGACCTGGGCGAACGGGGACCTGCGCGCGGTGCGCGGCGCGGGGTCTTATGTGAAGCGCCCGGCCTTCCAGCCGGTCTTCCACGCGCTGGAGAAAATCGCCCGGGCGAACGTGCCCACGGCGGTCGCGCGCAGCTGAACGCGTGGACAAAGCATTACGCGGACAAAACCAAAAAACGCCCCGCTCCGGACATATGCCGGTGCGGGGTGTTTTGTTGTCTGCCTTAAGGCCGGCCGCTAGCTGAAGGCTTCCACCACGGGCATGCGCGCGGCACGCCAGGCCGGGAAAAAACCGCCGATCAAGCCGACGGTCAGCGCCATGACAATGCCGTTGACGATCAATTGCGGCGAAAATTCAAAGCGGAAAACGACCTGTGTGAAACTGCCGCCGAGCGTGGACGCCGACAGGCCGTCAAACAGCAGGAAGGCGGCGAGGGTGCCGATGACGCCGCCGATGATCGCCAAAACCAGACTTTCCGTCAGCGTGCCGACGAAAGCAGAGAGACCGCCGAAGCCGATGGCCCGCAGCGTGGCAATATCCCTGGCGCGGGAGGAGACGGAGGTGTACATGGTGTTGAGAGCCCCGGCCAGCGCACCAAGCGCCATGGCCACGGCAAGCGCATTGCCGATGATGACCAGACTGTCCAGACCGGAGGCCTGATCGGCGAAATAGTCCTTTTCCGTCACAATGTCGAAATTCAGCCTGGGGTCGGCCTCGATGAAATCGCGGATCGGGTCCACCACGCCCGGCTCGGACAGTTTCAGCCGCATGCTTTGAAAGCTGTTGCCGCGCCGGAACTGGCTTTGCACCATCAGGGCATCGGCCCACATTTCCCCTTCAAAAGCGGAGCCGCCGGCGGAAAAGGTGCCGACCACCTCCCATGTGGTTTTGCCGAAGGTCACCCGGTTGCCCAGCTCAAACCCGGCGAACTGGCGCAGGACACCCTCGCCGACGATGATTTCGTTGCGGCCGGTCTCGAACATGCGGCCGTCGACGATGGTGATGTTTTCGCGCAGGGTCAGGCCCCGCTGGTCAATACCGCGCAGCGGCAGGTTGACCTCGGTGCCCGAGGATTTCTTGATGCCGTCGACAATGACGTACAGCTCGCCCGAGACAAGCAGCTGTCCGTCCGTCTGCCTGGCGATGCCCGGCGCGGTTTCGAGGATGTTGAGCTGATCGCGTCCCAGCACACTGTTCACTTCCGAGCGGGAACCGACGCGGGTGACGACAGCCACCTCGTCCGAGCCGCTGCCGGCAAGTGTTTGCTGGAATCCGTTGCCCATGGCCTGAAACGCCAACAGGACGGCCACGACCACCGCCACTGCCAGAATAGCGGCCAGGGACATCCAGAAGCGTTGCGGCAGGCTGCGGATATTCATGGCGATAACGGCGCTGATCTGCGCGGATAGGGAACCCATGGCCTATTTCCTTGACAAGGCGGTGATGACATTGAGGCGCATGGCGCTGACTGCCGGAATGATCCCGGTCACCAGCCCCAGCAGGATCATGTACAGAAGCGAGACAGCGACGATCTCGCCGTCCATGATCAACTGCGGAATGGGCAGGCCGGGAATGCTGTTGGCCGCCTGCAACAGCATGAAGGCAAGGCCGAGACCGAGTGCCCCGCCCATGATGGACAGGATAAGCGATTCAGACAGCACCATGCGGAAAATCCGCGGCGCGGGAAAGCCCAGCGTCTTCATCACCGCGATCTCGTTGGTGCGCTCACGGATGGCCAGCACCATGGTGTTGCCGACGATAAACAGGATGGTGAAGAACGCGGCCCCGACGACCGAGGTGATGATCAGCCCGATATTGCCGATCTGCTCGATGAAGGCCTTGTTGAACACTTCTTCCGGCACGGTTTCGGTCTCGAAGAAACTGTTGGCGAATTGATCGTCAATGGCCTTGATGACCTGTTCGTTCAGGGCCGGGTCGCTTGTGCGCACACCGACAAAGCCGAGATAGTCGCGCCCGAAAGAGCGGCTTTCATTGAAATAGTCATAGTGGAAATAGACGCTGATGGTATCGAACTGGGGGTCGGACCCCTCATAAATGCCGACCACATCGAAATCCCATGTCTGTCCACCGGACGTCTGGGAAAAGATATTGGACGACACCGGGATACGGTCGCCCACCTTCCAGCCATATTGTTCCGCCGTAGTCTTGCCGGCGATCAGACCCTGCTGATTGCGCAAAAAGGCTTCGCGCTGATCATCGGGCAGGACGATTTCCTCATAGACCTGAAACAGTTCCTCGGGCGAGGCCGCGAACATCGGCATGGCATTTTTCGGGTCCTGATAATAGCCGCCGAACCAGTTGAAATGGGCGGCGGCCTCGACCCCTTCGATACCCTTGATCCGGTTGAAGTAGGCGTAAGGCAGCGGCTGGGTGAAATTGACCTTGTTGACCACGACAAGCCTGTCGTCCGCCGCCAGGTCCACACCGGCATCGAGCGCCGACTGGAACGCCGCCAGTGCCCCGTAAATGACAAAGGCGATGAAAATGGCAAACAGCGTCAGTGAAAACCGCAGCCATTTGCGTGTCAGATTCTTCAGGACAAGATACAGGTCGTTCATAGCGCCAGTTCCTTCTCGACAAAGCGGCCCTTGTCGAGATGCAGGGTGCGCTTGGCGTATCTGGCCGCTTCGGGGTCGTGGGTGACCATGACGATGGTCTTGCCGTAATCGCGGTTCAGCGTTTGCAGCATTTCCAGAATTTCATTGGCGGTCGTGCGGTCCAGATCCCCCGTCGGCTCGTCGCACAGCAGCAGTTTGGGGTCGGAGACAATGGCACGGGCAATGGCCACGCGCTGCATCTGCCCGCCCGACATTTCCTTCGGCGAATGGCCCGCCCGGTCGGCCAGACCGACCAGTTCCAGCGCGGCCGCCACGCTCTGCCGGCGCCGCTTGGACGACAGGTTGGTCAACAACAGCGGCAGTTCCACATTGCGCGCGGCGGTCAGCATGGGCATCAGATTGTAGAACTGGAAGATGAAGCCGATATTATCGGCACGCCAGCGTGACAATTGCCCCTCGTTCAGGGTGTCGACGCGTGATCCGTCGAACCAGATTTCGCCGCTGGTGGGCTGATCGACACCGCCGAGCATATTGAGGAGGGTCGTCTTGCCGGACCCGGACGGCCCCATGATGGCGACGAAATCCCCTTCTTCGATGGCCATGTCGAGGCCGTCGAAAATCGTGATGGTTTCCTTGCCCTTGGTGAAACGTTTACCGATGCTTTTCAGATCGAAGAGAGCCTTCGCCATATCATGCCCCTTAAGGTTTGTTCCATCCGTCCGGCGGGTCCGTGGCGGGTCCGTCACCGGCTGTTTCCATTATCAGCCGTTTATACCCCCGGAAATACCCGCCAACTGTTCACAGACAATCAGCTGTTGGCAATCAGCTGTTGGCAATCAGCTGTTCGCCCGCAAAAACGCCACCTTGACCCCCATGTCGGGCAGGATACGGTCATCCCGCACGCCGATGGCGATCCGCACCCGCACCGTCGCCTTGTCACGGTTGGCCGTCGGGATGATGGCAATCACTTCCGCCGGTACGTCCCAACTGGGATAGGCATCCAGGTTGGCCAGAACCGTCTGCCCTTCGAACACCCGGCCGATGAAGGCCTCGTTCACGTCCACCTCGATTTCCAGCGAGGTCATGTCGACAATGGTGCAGATCCCCGTCCGGGTAAACCCGCCGCCCGCCGAGACGGGTGAGACGATTTCACCGGGCTGCGCGGCCTTGACCGTGACGACGCCGTCAAAGGGCGCGCGGATGGTATGATCGTCCAGCCGTTCCTTCAGCCGGTCGGCCTCATAGCGGGCGACATCGACGCTGGCCTCGGCATTGGCCAGTTGCGCCTTCAGCGCCGCCAGATCGGCCTGGGCCTGGGTGACGCGCGCCTCGGTGGCGAAATCATTCTTGCGCAATTCGGTCGCGCGAGCCAGGTCCCGCTCCGCCTCGGACAGGTTGGCGACAATGCGGTCCACTTCGGTTCTGGCCTGAACCACGCGGGCATTGGCCAGATTATAGTCGGCGCGGGCAATGGCATCGTCCAGCCGCGCCAGCACCTGACCCTGGGAAACACCCATGCCTTCCTCGATCAGTACGGATTTGATCAGGCCGGTGATTTCCGCCGACACCGTGGCGATACGGCGCGCGGTGATGTAGCCGGACGCGTTGAGAATGCGGTTATCGCCCTGCGGCGCAGCGGCGACGGCGGGCTCGCGGGCCTGCATAACGCGAGGCTCGACCACATCGCCGGCGCTGACATCCTGAAGACGGGCATCCTGAAGACGGGCATCCTGAAGACGGGCATCCTGAAGACGGGCATCCTGAAGGTCGGCACGATCGTCATTTTGCCGAGGGGCCGCCGCATCGGCGGTGACCGTGCGGTCCCCGTGGCCGGTGCGGTCACTCACGACCCACCAGGCCGCGCCGCCACCGACCAGCAACACGGCAACAATACCGGCGATCACCAGCCCGGCCCGGCCGCCACTGGCGCCGGAGGCGCGCTCATTCCGGTCGATCTTCAACTGAGACAGCAATTCTTTCTGATTGCTCATACGATTTTATATCCCCTTGCCCGCATGCCGTACCGCGACAACGGACATTTATTATACTATTATCAGGCGCGGCTTTATCCCAGCGATCCATAACCGGCGATGACCGCCTGTCCTGCACGCTACGCAAGAAACGCCGCACAGGATCAACCCCTTGATCTTATAGACGGCCATTGATGCCCGCCAATGTCTTTTAACATGTTACGGGCGCCCTGCCCCCAGCGGCTGCGATTTCAGCGATTTTTCCGAAAATATGTCGCCATTTTGTTACAGGGATAGCCCGGTGCCACGGGACCGGCCGTGCTTTTTCGCCTAGTCTTTTAACAGGCCTTTTCAACACACTGTTACGGCGATGCCGGACCTGACAGGGCATGACGCGGCGTATGCACTACCAGCCTCCGGAAAGCGTGGATGCTTTGTGTCCCCGCAGAGTTCCCTCTACCGGGCGGCTGAAAACATGATCGCCTACATGAATGAGACGGATGAAACCATCCCGTGGACAGTCGCGGAAATGGCCGCCGGGCGCTACATCAAGGATGACCAAGGACGCGGCATGATCCATCACACGGTGTAAAAGTCCGGCAAAATATAACAATACGTTATATTTTTGAATTGCGGCATATATAACAAACTGTTATGTTTCTCTCCGTAAGCAGGGAAACCCATGGACATCATTCTTGATCGCGCGGTGCGGCGTAAGCTGAAACAGCTAGACCGAAAAACGGCCGCCCGCCTTGTTCAGAAGGTCGAACACCTTGCCGCAAACAGGCCGGATTTGCAGGCCAATATCCGACCGATGGCGGACATGGAAAACACGTACCGGCTGCGCGTGGGTGACTGGCGTATCCTCTACCGGGTCGATGATGATGACGGTCCGCTTGTCGTCCTGAAAATCGGGTCCAGAGGCGATGTGTACAGATAGGAACAGCAAAGCATGAATATTGAAACCCGCAAGGACGACACGGGCACTATCGTCAGCTATATCGTCCCGGCCGACCGGTTCGAGGATATGCAGGACAGGCTGGACGCAGCGGAAGCGTCCCTGCGCGTGCGCGAGGACGGCGGTATCCCCCTGGCCGTGGTCAAGCTGGAACTGGAGGGAAACACACCGCTTGCCGCCTGGCGGAAATACCGGGGTCTGACGCAGGCGGGCCTGGCGGAAAAGGCGGCCGTGCGGCAACCGTATATTTCGGCGATTGAAAGCGGCAAGCAACCGGGCACGGTCGATACTCTGAAGGCCCTGGCGGATGCCCTGGATACCATTGTCGATAACCTGATTGACTGACATCAGCCCCACCCTCCCCGGCGTGCCGGTCAAACCCTGGCCGGCAAATTGATCGCCGGGTTCGATTTCAGGGCGGGACCGGCCATACTTTTTCGCCAAGCCTTTTCAGCGGACTGTCACGGCGATGCCGGGCCTGACAGGGCATGACACAGCGTTATGGAGACCGACCTATCAGGACAGAAACCTCAGGGTGATAATTAATCGCAAAAATCGATTATAAATATCGCTTTTAGCCATTTGAAACTGTCAAGAAAACGGCGTAGCGTGTGCCCTGCGGAGATGCGCCGCGAGTCCAGAGTATACAGACCGGGGGTGCGTGTGTGCCGTGTACTGCCCCTTGTGTTTCTGTTCGTTTCAAGTTGTTTCCTGTTTTGAGTGCGTGCTCGCGGAACACCGTCAGCCGGTGTCCTGCCTTCATGGCGGGACACCCTTGTCTGTTGCAACGGGAGATACCCATGACTGACCTCAAAGGCACTCAAACCGAGCAAAATCTCAAAGACGCGTTCGCGGGCGAAAGCCAGGCCAACCGCCGTTATCTGTATTTCGCCCAGAAGGCCGATATCGAGGGCTACAACGATGTGGCCGCCGTGTTCCGTTCCACGGCGGAAGGGGAAACCGGCCATGCGCACGGCCATCTGGAATATCTGGAAGAGGCGGGCGACCCGGCCACGGGCCTGCCCTTCGGCGAGACGGAGGAAAATCTGAAATCCGCCATCGCCGGCGAAACCCACGAATATACCGATATGTATCCCGGCATGGCGAAAACGGCACGCGAAGAGGGGTTTGACGAAATCGCCGACTGGTTCGAGACCCTGGCCAAGGCGGAAAAATCCCACGCAGGACGGTTTACCCGCGCCCTTGACGAAATGTGACGCCGCCGGTCCGCGTCGTGCCCAGACGGACGCGGTGTGAACACGGTGTGAACAACGATGTGAACAACGATGTGAACTCTGGGGGGCGGCCGAGCCCGTCGGAACAGTCTTTTCCCCGGACGGGTGCGCCCGTCCGGCACGGTAGTCGTGACCCTGTCGCCAGACATATCATCCAGCAAAAAGGGGACATTCCATGCGAGAAGGCAGCCTTGACGCACCGATGCGTCATCCCATCGACTGGCAGGAGGACGATTTTTACGACGAGGCCAAGCTGGACGAGGAATTGCGGCGGGTTTTCGATATCTGCCACGGCTGCCGGCGCTGCTTTAATCTGTGCGACAGTTTCCCGCGCCTGTTCGACCTGATCGACGGGTCCGACACCGGCGAACTGGACAGCGTGGACAGCAAGGATTTCAAGCCGGTCGTCAATGCCTGCACGCTGTGCGACATGTGTTTCATGACGAAATGCCCCTATGTGCCGCCGCACGAGTTCAATCTGGACTTCCCGCATCTGATGCTGCGCTACCGCGCCGTGGAAAACAAAAAGGGCGATGTGGCCACCATGGCCAAACAGGTGCGCAAGACCGACCGCAACGGCAAGCTGGGCTGCGGATTTTCCGGGCTGGCCAACTGGGCGACGCGGGAAGACAACCGCCTGACCCGCACGGTGATGGAAACGGTGGCGGGCATAGACCGCCGCGCCGCCCTGCCGAAATACGCCGCGACGCCGTTTACCAAACAGGCGGCGAAGTCCATGCCCGCCGTCAACGCGGACGCCCCGGCCCACGGGCGCAAGGCGGTGCTGTACGCCACCTGTTTCGCCAATTACAACAACACCGATATCGCCGACGCCATGCTGGCCCTGCTGGCGCACAACGGCGTGGAGACGGAGGTCGTCTATCCCGAATGCTGCGGCATGCCCCAGCTTGAGGCCGGCGACATCGCCAAGGTGGCGGACAAGGCGAAAAGCGTGGCCCGGACCCTTGCCCCTTATGTGGCGGAGGGCTACAGCGTCGTCGCGCTGGTGCCGTCCTGCGCCCTGATGCTGAAACAGGAATGGCCGCTGATCCTGCCCGGCGACACGGCGGTGAAAACGCTGAGCGAGGCCAGCTACGACGCCGCCGAATATATCATGGACATTGCCGGGAAAGAGGGCCTGGCCGACGGGCTCGCCCCCATCGGCGGCGAGGTCACGGTGCATATTTCCTGCCACAGCCGGGCGCAGAATATGGGTCAGAAGGCGACGCAGCTGCTGCGTCTGATCCCCGAGACGAAGGTGAGGCCGGTGGAGCGGTGTTCCGGTCACGGCGGCGCGTGGGGCGTGGAGACAGACAATTTCGAAACCGCGCTAAAGGTCGGCAAACCGGTGGTCAAGCAGGTGACGAAACATGTGGCCAAGGCGGACGGCCCGGCCTATGTGGTGTCGGAATGCCCGCTGGCGCGCGAGCATATCGTGCAGGGCATGACCATCGCCGAGGCCGACACCACGAATATTCATACCGGCATGGATAGTGGCATTCAGGCCTTTCAGCATCCGATCCAGCTTCTGGCCCATGCCTACGGGCTGGACGCGCCAACAGACCGGGAGACCAGTTCATGACGGCAGCCGTCACCAAAAAACGCAGTATCGAGCGCAGCGATATTCTGGACGCGGCCACCTATGCCGCAGCGCGCAAGGCGCGCCGCGCCGAAATCATCGCCATGAAAAAGAACCGCCGCGTCCATGTCGGCCCGCACCTGACGCTGTATTTCGAATGTTATGAGACAATGCTGTATCAGGTGCAGGAAATGCTGCATGCGGAAGGCGGCGGCGAAGAACAGCTGCAGGACGAATTGCTGGCCTACAATCCGCTGATCCCGCAGGGCAATGAACTGTCCGCGACCCTGATGATCGAGGTGAACGAACCGGTGCAGCGCGCGCGCCTTCTGGACAGCCTTGGCAGGATCGAGGAGCACGTCTCGCTGCGCTTTGGCGGGGAGACGGTACAGGCAACCTGGGAAAACGATGTGGACCGCACCACGCCGGACGGCAAGACATCCAGCGTCCATTTCCTGCATTTCCATATGACGGCGGAACAGGCTGCCGCCTTTGCCGCACCCGGCACCGAGGTGATCGTCACCGTCACCCACCCGAACTATACCCATATGGCCGGTTTGCGCGAAGACATGCGGGCGGAACTGACGCGCGACCTTTAAGGCCGGTCTGGAAGCGGTGGCCGGCTCCCCGATGAGTCCGGGATTATAAGTTAGCCCTGTTCCGGTTTTGGTCTTTCATTGACCGGTTGGCATATTCGTATGGCATCAGGCCAGCCAAGCCGGAGTGAGACCGGTTATGATTATAGTCGCTGCGCCATGCCGCGACCCTGTGGCAGGCATGGCGTAGCGCGGCGCACAGGTGCTCATTGAGGCAGTCTTCGCGCATACGCCCGTTGAAGCTCCCGACCAGACCGTTCTGCATCGGCTTTCCAGGTGCGATGTATAATGCCAGCCGACCTTTCGATCCTGCTGCCATTTGAGCATGGCATTGCCGGTCAGCCCTGTGCCGTTAGTCGGAGATGATCAGTTTCGGATAGCAGCGCATCTCGGCGACCCGGTCCAATTCAGGCACAACGCATTCTCCTGGCAGGGGGGGGGGGGTGTTCGGCCACCGAGGTCAGGCATTCCCGGCTGAAGTCATCGATTACACTGAGCACAAGGAACCGGCGGCCGTCTTCCAGACAGTCGGACATAAAGTCTGGAGACCATCTCTGGTCCGGTCGGTTCGGGGGCGCCATAGGCCGCCGTCTGCCGATGGCGCATTTGCGACCACCACGCTTGCCCACCGTCAAGTCTTCCTCGCGACACAGAGGATAAAGCTTCTGTCGGTTCACATACCGGCCCTCCCGCTTGAGCAGGATATGCAAGCGTCGATCCCCGAACCGTCGGCGCTCTGACGCCGGCTCTTTCAAGCACACACGCAACATACCGTCTTCGATGGAGTGTCCGCTTTTGACCGGAAACAGGCGTTCAATACGTTCGACAACGTACCAGGCCCCGCCACCAAATCCCGCCACCAATTAAAGGGCGGACTCCAAAACACGGCCCGGCCTTTCGACTTTGATCCGTGGGCCTGGTGAATGGAACTGTGTTCAAGCCTTCTGAACCGTTGGTGAGTTGCGAGTATTCCTGGGATATCTGTCATGCTGCTTATTTTAGTTGCAAATGATTATCAAATGCTGGATAGCCAAACAGGTATTGTGCAACGTTGTAGCCGCCAAGCGTTCAACACGCTGAGAATGTCATGTCTGTAGACAATCAAATGGGTGCCGTCAGCGCCGGAGAGATCCCTTTTGGAGAGTCCGGGAGTGACACGGGATCGGGCGCCCCCCCCCTCGCAGACAGCAAAAGTCGACAAACACGAAATCGAAAAGCTTTATAAAAGACATATCGGCCCTCTTGCGCGATTACTGCGGAAGATGTTTGGTGACGGTCCACCAGAACCGGAGGATATCGCCCACCTGGCCTTCCAA
This sequence comes from Eilatimonas milleporae, assembly GCF_003688555.1. Lineage (GTDB taxonomy): Bacteria > Pseudomonadota > Alphaproteobacteria > Sphingomonadales > Kordiimonadaceae > Eilatimonas > Eilatimonas milleporae. Next base: position 14,720 of record NZ_REFR01000001.1, on the reverse strand, counting down.
AAACTTCTTGAACGCCAAGAAACCACGCCGATCAGGAACCTGGAAGCCTTTTTGTGGCGAACGGCGCGCAACCTTTTTCTAAACGAGCACCGGGCCCGAGAAGTTCGCTCGCGCTACGATTATGAGCTGGAACAACTTTATTTTGCAGAACGGGGTTCCACCCTGGAGCCTGAAAGGGTCGTAAGTGCAAGGGTGCAAATAAAAGCGATTCAGAAGATAGTCGCGCAGATGACCGCGCCTCGGCGACAGGCCTTTATTTTGCATCATGTCGACGGACTAAAAGCCGCTGAGGTTGCTCGAGAAATGGGGATAAGCAGAACCGCGACGGTCAATCATCTGGCGCGGGCATTTGCACAAATTGACGCGGCGTTGCGACCGGACGCCAAGGACTGACGCTATGGACGAATATCCGAAATCACAGCTTGATGCCATTGCCTTCGCTTCGCACGCATGGCGTTTGAGGCTGAAAGACGGCGACATGGATGAAGCTGAGAAAAGTGCTTTTGAAGCATGGCTCAAGAGCGATATTCGGCATGAAGAGGCTTTCGACCGCGCAGTCACCATTGCTTCTGCGCTTGAAACGCTGAGCCCGGAGACATTCGCACTGCCAGAGACTTTTGTTTCTCCGGCGACAACGACACCTTCCGCTGCCCATTTTGCCTTTACAAAGCGCTTCTTCTCCCTGGTCGAGGGCATGCTGCCGCCTGTGTCAAGCCGCCCTGTTCAGGCTGCCGCGGCGGCATGCCTGGTGGTTTTATTTATGGTGTTCGGGGCTTTCTCATTCATTGGTGAGAGCGATGGAACGCGCGTGAGAGCATCATTTGAAGGGACGTTTCAGACAAGTCGTGCGGAAGTTCGCACCATAGCCCTCGTTGATGGAACGGACGCCACTCTTGGTCCGGCATCGCATCTGCTGGTCACATACACAGATGAGCGCCGGGAGTTGCAGCTGGTGAGTGGAACAGCATTATTTGACGTAGCGCATGATGCGGACCGGCCCTTTGCGGTCGAAGCAGGGAGGCTGACCGCCACGGCGCTCGGTACCGTATTTGACGTCCGACACAGTGCTCAGGTCGTCCGTGTCGCCGTGGCCGAGGGGGCTGTCAATGTTCAGTTTCCTCTTGCTTTTGGGTCAGGCCGCACAGAAATGATGACCAGAGATACCCTGGCCGCCGGCCAGCAGATCGTTGCTCGCGACGGCAGGCTTAGTGATATCTGGACGATCGATACGGAGTCGGTCGGTGCCTGGCGCAGCGCCCGGCTTGAATACATTGAGGCCAGTCTGGCAGAACTTGTCGCAGATGCGCAAAGATACTCCGACGTCGCCATAAAAGTAGTCGACCCGGAGGGTCGGCTCGCCGATGTCTCGGTCTCAGCCTCTTTTGATGGGGCCAATATCGAAGCAATGCTCTCAATGCTGCCTGATGTCGCGCCGGTCGTGGTGGATCAATCCGACCCTGGACGCGTGATCCTTCGCTACAGCGAATAATTCAGTCGATATAAAAGAAATAATTTCTGTCAGGGTGTCATTTCAGCCGGCCCGCGTGTCTCTCCTAATATATGCAATTAACAGCTATTTGCAGAAAATTTTGGGGGATGTATGACTGTTTTTTCCGCGACAGGAAGCACGAAGGCCGCATTCATGGGGATGGCATCGCTTTTGGCGGTGACTGTCCCGACCATGTACACTCCGGCATTCGCCAGCCAGGAACAGGCGACTGCTCAGGCCCTCGACATACCAGCAGGCCCATTGGACAAAACTCTTTTCGCTATCGCACGCCGATATGAAATCGACCTTCTCGCGCCTCGCGACCTTGTCAAAGGCAAGCAAGCCCATAAAGTTGAAAGAGCGCTCACCTTCGCGGACGCTGTCGCCCAGGCTCTTGAAGGGTCGGGGCTGGACGTTTCTCGGCGGCCCGGCGGCCAGTACCTCGTCGTGCGCCGCGAAAATGTTTCAGGCAAGCCCGCAAACGAGAATGATGCTCCCCCCCCTGACAGTGACAGTGACGGTGATTTCGCGGAGGAAATCATTGTGTTGGGGATTATCTCAGAGACCGAAGGCGCTATTAGAATTGGTGGCGAGGAAATACAGAGAAATTTAGCGACCACGATTGATGAGCTGTTTCGAAACACAGCCGCGGTCGAGGCAATTCAGGGGCCAGGCAGACAATTTTTCGATTTCAATCTACGAGGCACCGAAGGCGCGAACAGTGTTGTCATTTCCATTGATGGCGCGGAGAAGAACCTTGTTACGACCAAGCACGGAACGACGTTTAATCCCGTCTTCATCGTACCGGAGTTTTTAAAGCAAGTAACACTGATCCGTGGTCCGGTCTCGAATACATTCGGCACAGGATCAATCGGCGGCCGCGTCCAGTTCGAGACAATAGATCCGAACGATTTTGTCGATGGCGGCAACGATTTTGGCGGTATGTTTGCAGCAGGCGCTGAGTCAAATGGTAACGGCTATTACGGCTCGTTCGCCGGTGCAGCCTCGGTGAACGACACCATATCCATTCTTGGCGGCGTGTCATACCGTGAATACGACAGCTATGAAGACGGCGGTGGCGAAGAAGTTCTGAATAGTGGCAATGAGACACTGGCAGTGCTGGGGAAAGTCCAGTGGCAACCCAGCACCAATGTCGATGTCGAGGCAACCTACCAGCGGGCAGAGTTCAACTATATCGGCTCAAACATTTTTGCCCAAAGCAACATCCGCCAAGATGCTGATTTTGAAAATGATGTGGTGGACAATTCACTCTCGCTCGCCGTCGACTATAAAGTGGAGAGTATTAAGGGCCTGATCTTTCATGCCGATACCTTCTACACGGATACCAAGCATGTGGAAACGTTGCTTGAGAACAGGAGAGGCGCTGGTGGCGACCCGGGCGAATTTGATGCACGGGATATCAAGAGCATCGGCGGTAAAGCCTATGCCGGATATCGCTTCAATGCCGCAGGCATGTCCCATGACCTGTATGTGGGCGCAAGCGGTGTAAAGGACGATTTAGAGTTTGTAGGCGACTCCAGTGACGTGAGCGGTACGCGTGCGTCCTATGGTTTCTTCGTTCAGGATCGCGTTAAGATAGGTGATTACATTACGTTAATCCCCGGCCTGCGGTATGAATTATTCGATCTGAAGCGCGATAACGGGCCCGGTTCAGAAGGCGACTTTTTCTTACCCAAAATCACAGCCGCGGTGTCGCCCCTTGGTAGGGATTCCGGGCTTGAACTGGTCGGCAGCTTTTCGAAAGGTCTCACCGCACCCAGGCTCAGCAACCTGACGGTTGACCTTACGACCGAGCGCACGCGCCGCGGCTCCACAACCGTGAATGTCATTCTTGCCAGTGACAACATCCAGGCGGAGTTATCCAACAGTTATGAACTGGCACTGCGATACAGGGGCGCGTTATTCGGCGGCGACTTCCTGCGGGCGTCAGTGGGCGTTTTCCGAAACGATTTCTCCAATCGCATTGAAAACGTGATTCTTGACAGTCGCACGGAAGGCAATGTGACGACGATTACCCAACAGTTGCAAAACATTGGCGAGGCCAGGATCGAGGGTATTGAAGTTGATTTTCGATACGACGCGGGAACCTATTTCGCAGGCGGGCAGTTCTCAGCCTCAGACGGTGAAAGAAAAGATACGGACGTCCCCCTCAATTCTGTGAGGCCCGTCAGAGGATCACTGTTTCTCGGTGTTCGCCTACTGGATCAGAAACTTGAACTTGGCACTGAAATGGAGAGTTTCGGCAGCCAGACGGAATTTGGGGAAAATCAGAATGTCGTTGGTGACAGCTCGGAAGGGGCAACAATTTTCAACCTCTTCGGAGCCTATCGCTTCTCATCCCGGACCGCTTTGACCACCCGCATAAACAATGTCACTGACAGGCTTTATCGCCGTTTCGATCAGATCGACAACTCCATAGGCCTGAACGCACGGCTCGCTCTGAATATAGTTTTCTGACACTCTTTCCCTGCCCTGTCACGGTGAGCGACCGTGGCGGGCCCGGAGGCGAACATGCGTCGATTCCTGAGACAGTGCCATCGTTGGATCGGTTTACCCGTCAGCATATTGTTTTTGATCACCTTAACGTCCGGGCTGATCGTCGGAGGCGAGGAGCTTGTGTCTGCATATAACAAAATGGAGCAGGCTTATGGCCCGACAACGGTCGCGGAAAATGCCCTGGCCATCGAAAAAATCACGGCTGAGGTGCGGGGCTTGCGATCAATCGTCATGCCCACACCCGACACACCATTTTATCAGGCGCGCGCGCAAGGTGTAATCCGGACATACAGGATCGGGGATCATAAGCTTATTCATGAACAGATATCTTCCCGGAGCGGTTTCTTTCAAACGGTTCTAAGGCTACACCGCAATTTTCTGATCGGCCGGGACGGGGCCTTCGGCCTGAGTGGCGCTGAACTCTCGGCGTGGGTTTCGTTGACAGCGATAACCCTCAGCCTGATGGGTCTGTATCTTTGGTGGCGAATGCGCCGCTCTTTCCGACTCAGGAAACTGTTGCCGAGCGGATCCAGGCGCGGGGACTTTTTCCAGTCACATATCCATGGCGGCATACTTGTTATGATACCAATCCTCATACTTGGCATCACAGGTGCGTCTATCACGTACCGACCAATCGCCCGTTCCGTATTGGAGGCGGAACAAGTTTCGGCCTCCGGTTTGAAGGACCATCCGTTTTATATAGTCGACAACTGGGCGAACTGGCTTTCAAAAGCAAATGCGGCCATGCCGGAAGGGGAACTCAGGTCAATTCATTTCCCGCGTGGCCGAAGCAACGGCAGTATGCCGGTTTTCGGTACCGTAGAGCCCCGAAGGGCGATCCAATTCCGCTATGTGACATCACGGGATTGGCTCGGCGTGGCCGGAAGCAGGGTTTATATCGATCCTGGACAATCCGGATTTTTGGGTGCCGCACCTTTCGACTCCCTGCCATTGGGTCAGCAGCTATATATGATGATTGTGCCGGTGCACACGGGCCGCAACGTATCCTCCGGCTACCTTGCTATTATGCTTCTCTTTGCGGCTCTCGCGACGGTTGTTACCGTATCGGGCATTGTCAGCATGACCAAACACCTGAGGCAGCAGAGTCAGGCAAAGCGATGATGACCGCCAAATCAAACCAGCCCACTGTCGACAAGGCTCCGCAACGGCATGCGGCTCAATACTCCTCAAGGAACATCAATTGTATGCTCAAATCTTCCTTCCTTGATCGTCAAAAGGTCTTTATTGCCCTCGTAGCAGGCATCCCATGGACCTTAACATTGCCTACAATGGCGGCAGACGCTTTTGCTGCCAGCGCGGCGACGGTTTCAGGCACGGATAACGGTCGACAAGACGCCAGCCCCCATAGGCAATCTCGCCGGCAAGAACAAGGGCCCGGTCGACGCGGCGGTGGGCGGGGCCCGGCAGGAGGCTCGGCGATTGTCTATGATGTTGATCCATCTGTCGGTTTCAGCATATCGCGCGCGGAAGAGTCACTTGCCCGTATGTCGGTTGCGTTGGACCTGAGTGAAGCGCAGCAACAACAGATCCGGGAGATCATGCAAGAATCGTCCACGGGGGTTCGGCAAATCGTACGCAGAGTTTCAACGAAGCGAAGGGTTCTCATGACGCTTGACAGCTCCGACGATGATTTCGAGGCTACCATGGATAGACTATCGCACGAGATAGCAACCGGCATTCAGGAGCTTTTGATCAGGAGCGTCAACCTGCGCGTGGACATCGGCCCCGTGCTATCCAAAGAGCAGCGGCAAAAGTTGATGGCGTTGCCAAGTACGATGCACCAGCGGCAGGGTACGAGACGCAGGCGCGGTCATGATGGGCAGGGTCATGATGGGCAGGGTCATGATGGGCAGGGTCAGGGGGGCGGCCACGAGCATAATGGCGACCGCACCCGAGGCAACATTGAGCGCTAAAGGTCCGTGAGGCAAGCATGGTGTCTTGAAAGCGCGCATTACCGGAACATTTTCCTGAAACGCAGCATAACCAGGCGCCCGACCGGGTCGATGTTATCGGCCTGGTATCTGTCCGGTGTCGCGCCTGTTCGATCAGTGACAGAAAGTTTGTCATCGAACATATTGCGCGCCTCAAGGCTCAGCCGGGCACCCCTTAGAAAAGGCAAAGATCTTACAAAAGCAAACCGCCGATTCATGTCGAGAAAAATCCGCAAATCTGCGGTTGCAAGGCTGGAAAACTGAAGATTATCCAGGTTGCCGTTTCCAGTCACGTTGGTTCCACTTCTCCAATTGAACGAGAGCCTTGTACCGAAACCCTGGTGCGAAAAACCGATGCGGGCATCGATCAGATGCCGCGGCGTGCCGCCAAAAGCGCCGGCAGCCGAGCCATTAAGGAAATCGAGGACAGGCACGCCGGGTGCAATCAGGGCCGTATCCGAGAGCTGGACCGAGTGATACAGGCTGAATTGGATGCGGCCTCCTGCCGCGCCCCGACGCCGGCGTCCGCCGCCCATACGCGTCTGACCGTTTGCTTTGTCCTGCGTGGCTTCGCTTTCCGCAGCAGCGCGTCTTTGTGCGAGCAACCCTGCCGGTGGTGGGGCCGCTGCAAGCGGCACGGAGTAGTCGAGGCCCCAACGCACCCGTTCATTGACCGTACGAGCCAGAGTAATCGCGCGCTGATCAACCGCGATCAGGGTGCCGTTCGGGTCCACGGTGAAGCGTTCACTGAATGCATCCCTGATTTCAGCGGTCGCCGTTGGTAGCGCAGCAACGGCATCGGTTGTCTGGCGATATCGATATTCAATGGTCAGACCCAAGTCGGCATGTGGGAGTGGGTCGATATTCAGGGCCGCCCTAAAATTTTCACGTGATTCAGCAACCAAGTCAGAATTACCGCCATCTTTTGTGGTTACAAACACAGTCTGACCGGTCATGAAATCGAATGTCCGCACAGCAGGCGTAATGATTTCAGGAGCGCCAAGCTGGAAAACTGTCGGTGCACGCTCATCGCGCCGATAGGACAACAACAAACGTACACTCCGGGCCGGACGCCAGTTGAGTCCTGAACCCCATCCCCTGATTGTCCCAAAATCACTCAAGTCCGAGACTTCCGCATTGAGGCTTAGCGACAGACCGCCCACGACACCGCCGCTGGCGAGCATGGGAAAATCAATACTGGAGCGAGCGCTCATCTCGTCGCGGGAGAGCGCGATCCGCCGGCTATCCGTTAGGGTTTCAAAGTCACTCGATTGTTGCTGACTGCTGTAGCCCGCCCTTATCGAAGCTGAAACCGCCCCTGCCGGCAATCGAAACAGGTTTGTTTGGACCAGCCCGTCAGCCTCTATCGTATCCGTGATGGCCTCAGAGAACTCCCGGTTGATTTCCGCCGCATTCTCTATCGCGCCGAACGGGTTGAAACTTCCGTCACCGGCATTAACAAATGATTGCGCGCGCGAGACATCCACACCGCGTTCGGTCTGGGATGTACTCTCCTCACGCCTGTAGCGGGCGGTGAGCGACCACCGCAGTGCACCGTCAGCACCATTGATAACAGAGGCCGCTTCCGTTGTTAGGTCGCGCCGGTCTCGATCAAGCGGATCTGTCCCCAGGCTGCGCGACAAGCTGGTATCGCCGGCGAATGGCGAGAAAGGGTTTGCCGCCGGCAACGTTAGTGTAAAGGCCGGCAGGCCGAGCCGGCTTTCCTGCCAACTGGCATCAATACCAGCTGAAATGCTGAGGGATGTTTTGTCGCCAAGCGGGCGAAAGAGAGAGGCATCCACCGAGACAGTTTCCTGCCGGGGTGCCAGTGTTCTAAAGACGGCCGGGTCCAAAAAATCAGGCTGCCCGGCAGTCGCTACAAAATCGTCCAGTGTCGGGGCGCTGTTGGAGGCGCCGGCCGGCACCGCGGCGACGAAGATCGGTTGGCCAACGAGCGCGGAAAGTGCACTGTCAATCTCCGTATCCGGTGAGACTGCGGATATATTGCCGCTGGTACTGAACAATTGTGCACTGTCATCATTGACGATGTCCCTTTCACTCTCAAAAAGCTCGTTTTCAAGGGATGCTTCAACCGCAAGACTCCAGCGCATTTTTGATCTGATCACCAGCAGACTGGCATTAAAGCCGGCAGTCTCCGCGCCGCCCTCGGTGGTGGTACTGCCGGTCAGTTCGGCTGTTACGCTGCGGAAGCGAGGCCGAAGCACAATATTAATGATTTTACTGCCCGCCGCATAACCATACCGGAGGGCAACTTCCTCAGGCAAAACTTCCACCCTGGCGATGGCCTCGGTTGGATAGGATCTGATCTCCCGAAACCCCGAGACACGCAGACCATTGACAAGCACAATCGGCGGACCGCTTGTGCTATCCAGTTGCGGTGCCAGCGCTTCAATCAACTCGTCAATTGAATGGGCGCCAAACGTTCTCATTTCGGCCTGGCCGATGCTGAAATCCGGTTCAATCGAGCCAATTGTCTGTCCTGTCAGCGGCCTTGCGGTGACGGCTATTGTTTCCACATCGGTCAGGCCAGAGTCTTTTGATGATCCATGTGGCTCACTGGAACCAGTGTCTTGTGCAATAACAGAGGTAACAACCGATAGTGCCGGAAGCATCGATAGTATAATTCTTCCAGCTCTTCTTTTTCGATGTCCATGTCCCCGACTCAGGCAATACCCAGCCATACACTTCCCTCAACCGGCTTCCACTCTGGCGCAGTGGACGCCAGAACAAATAATCTTTTTATTATAATGGTTTGCCTCAATGAAACGGCCCAAGCACCAAACCTGATCATCGATCGGTGCAGACCGATGAAACCCTGTGTATCAACCTGACCGGCTTATCACCGCGGTCAATTCATATACGCAGAACCGGCCACTGCCCTTCGCTTATACCAACGTATGAATTGTAAGATTTTTGTGCCGTATCGGGCCGTATAGCCTTTGCCATAAAGCCCGTGCATTTTCACGTAGTCCCCCGGAAGCATGACCATAATGCCGGCTAACGGCACAGTCAGTATTTCAGGGTGACGACCCGGACGGCGAGAATGCCGGCACAGGTCAGTGTGCCGGCCACCGGTACCCAGCGCGGCGTATCGAAGCCGCCACGCCCCCGCCAGTCCGCACCGCCCTGAAGGCGCCACAGGCTGGCATTGACCAGCACGAAAACGAACAGGATGATAAAGGACGTCAGTTCCGCCAGGGTGCCGAGCGGCAGCCATAGGGCGAAGGCGAGCACGCACCCCGCCACCAGCAGGGTCGCGGGGATGGGGGTCCGCGTGCGGGGATGGACGCGGGCGAGCCAGCGCGGCGCCAGCCCGCCGGACGCCATACCGTACAGCAGCCGGCTGGCCATGATGATCTGCACCAGGGCGCCATTGACCACCGCCACCATGCCGATGACGCTGATGGGCAGGGCCGACCGGCCGGTTTCCGTCATCAGGGCCGCCAGCGGCGCGTCGCTGGCGGCAAGCGCCTCGGGCGGGAGGGTGCGCTGCGATACCATGGCGACGACCATGTACAGCACGCATGCCATGATCACGGCGGCCAGGATACCGCGCGGCATGGTGCGTTCGGGCTGCTTGACCTCCTCGGCGATGTTGACCATGTCCTCAAAACCGATGAAGGCGTAAAAGGCGATAAAGGCACCGAGCAGAATACCGGTCGCGGGGATATCCACGGCTGTTTCCAGACCGATCGGTCGGCCAATGCCGTGCAGCCCCGCCCAGACCACATAGATCAAGCCGGCGACCTCCAGCACGGTGACGGTGACGATGACGCCGGCCGCCTGCCGGATGCCCCAGGCGGCGAGCCCGGTGACGGCCAGTACCAGCAGAACCATGACCGGTATGGCAGGCGCGGACAAAAACACATTCAGATAACCGACAAAGCCGCGCGTGATGGTGGCGGCCGACACCACGCCGGTCAGACAGACCAGCAGCCCGGCGGCCCGCGCCAGATCGGCACTGCCGAACCCGGCATGGACGAAAAGCGCGACGCCGGCGATGCGGGGAAACCGGCTGGACAGGGCGGCATAGGACAGGCCGGTCAACCCCGCCAGCAACCCCGCCACCGCGAAGGCCAGCACCAGCCCCTCGCCCGCATAGGCGGCGACCTCGCCGACCAGCACATAAATACCGGCGCCGACAATGGTCCCCAGACCGTAGAGGGACAGTCCCCACACCCCCAGAACCCGGCGCAGGCGCGGTGTCTGCGATGCCAGGGGCCCGCCGCCCGACGTATCGACATATCCGTCAGCCATGGAAGCAGCAAAGCCGCGCCGACGGCAGGGTGCATTGCCATTTGTCAAGAAATGCGGGGTGTGGTGCGGGTCAGGACGCCAAGCTCAAGCAGAACGCCAAGCCCAAAAGAGGAGACGGGCGTGTCGTTTCAACTTGAATATGTTATGTAATAACATAATAATATCGGCATGGATTTTGACAACACCCCTCCGTTCGATCTGGCCGATTATCGGCATATGCAAAAAGCCATTCCCGGTGTGGACGGCTTTTACACCCTTGTCCGGGCCATTGCCGAAACGGCTATCGCGCGCAAAGGGCGTATCCTGATCGTCGGCGCCGGCGGCGGTCGGGAGCTGGAGGTGCTGGGCCCCAGCGACAAGACGTTTGCCTTCACGGCGGTGGATCCGTCGACCGGCATGCTGGACACGGCCAAAGCCTGTGCCGCCGTCGCCGGCGCGGCAGAGCGCACCGAATTCATCGCGGGACTGGTGGACGATGTGCCGGCGGACGCGCCGTTTGACGCCGCAACCTCGCTGCTGGTGATGCATTTCCTGCCCGATGACGGGACCAAACTGGCCTATCTGTCGGCGATCCGCGACCGGATGAAACCGGGTGCCGTCCTGATCCACGCCGATGTCTGCCTGGACGGTACCGGCATGTTCAGGCGGACCGTGCCCTCTTTTCTGCGGCACGCGGTGCTGGCCGGACTGTCGGAGGAACAGGCGGCGCTGGGCCCCGATATCATCAGCGGCATGCCGACCATCGGCGAAAGGCGGACGCGGCAATTGTTCCGCGAGGCCGGTTTTACCGGCACCACTCTTTTTTACACCGGCCTGTGGTATCGGGGATGGACGTGCCGGGCCGCGTGAGCCTGACAGGGCGGCCATAAGAAACCCCATTGACTGACCAGTCAGTCAGTTAGTGCCCCAACCAAGGACCAGCTCCTTACAAGAATAAGCCTGCGGCAACGCTGGTGGATATCCGGACCGCGTGTGCATCAAATGGCGGCCATGAGAAAATGCGAGTGACTGACCAGTCAATCAGGCCCCGCTGAAATGAGGTTCCTGTCTTGTTCAGGCGTCACTCCGGCACTGCGGGCCACCGCAAACCGTACGGTGACAGCCAATAATGCTGCACCGCAATAATTTTCTTGTTTCCTGTCACAGTTTTGCCATACTTCGCCGCAATCAGTGGAAGCGGCGATAAAAATGTTATTGGAGATAACATTTTTTGATCCGTCGCCCGGCCCTGCTCCGTATGGGTGGGCACAACCATTAATTCTATCCTGTCTTCAGTCTTTCCGGAGTGCAGCGGCACGGATGCAGAAGCGTTCAAAAAGGCGCCACCAGCCTGCCGGGCCGTATCGAGATCAAACACGGGGCTGCCCAAAATCAGTCGAGGAGATACCTTTATGCGTCATGCCACTCTTTCGCTGTGCCTGATCGGTGCGGCGTTGCTTGCCCCCCTGCCCGCCGCCGCGCAAAGCGCGGGACAGGCGCCCGGTACACAGGCGGGGGCACAGGCCGGTGCCAGTCCGGCACAGCGGCAACGAATGCCCACGGGCTGGCAGGTGCAGGCCGGGGCCGGCGTCATCGTCAATCCCGAGTTCCAGGGCGCGGACAGCTATCAGGTTCTGCCCATTCCCTTTGTCGATGTCAGCTACCGCGACGCCAAGGGTACCAAGCTGTTTTTCAACGTGCCGCAGGGGCTGGGGGGATATTTCGTCCGCCACCGGGACCAGGACAGCGGTTTTCAGTTCAATCTGGGTGCCGGCGTCGCCCCCGGTTTCATCAATCGCGGGGAAAACGACATTCCGGGTCTGGACTCGCTGAACATCGCCATCGAGGGCCGTTTGTACGCCGAGGCGAACTGGCGCAATTTTTCCCTGACCCTGACCAGTGCGCAGGCCCTCGGCACGGGGCATGAAGGCTTCTGGTCGGAACTGGGCGCCAGCTACCAGACACGCGTCGGCATGCGCGGATTTTTCAGAGTGGGCCCGACACTACGCTTCGTCGACAATGTCTATGCCGACAGTTTCTACAGCATCAGCCTGCGTGAGAGCGAGGCCTCCGGGCTGGACAGCTTCGAGGCCGGGTCCGGCATCGAGAGCGTCGGCCTGCAAAGCGTTCTGTCGGTCCCGATCAAGGGGCGCTGGCGCTGGACCGCCGTTGCGGGCGCCAACCAGCTTCTGGGCGATTTCGCCGACAGCCCCGTGGTGCAGGACGAGACCCAGCTGTTTTTCCTGAGCGCCGTGACTTACAGCTTCTAAAGGGCACTTGGCAGCTTCTAAAGGGCATTTGCCAGCTTCTGACAGGCAACCGGTTGTTTTGTAAGAAGACGTTGCGGAAGAGGTTCCGATAAACAGGCGGGCCCGCGCCGAACCACGGGCCCGCCTGGTTGTTTTACCCGGTCCTCAGAAGGAAAACTTGGTCGAGAACTGCACCCGGTTCAGGCTGCCGGACAGGCCGTTTTCCAGCGTGCGTTCGGAAATGGTGTATTCCACCCCCACATCCAGTCTGGAGGCCAGTGAATAGATCAGGTTGGCGTGGACGCTCCAGGATTCGTCCGTCACGCCCATGGTCGTCAGGCGCACGGGATTGTCCGCCTTGAAATAGCCGAATGTCAGGTTGGAGCGCCATTTCTCCTCCCACATATGGCGATAGGAGGCGAACCCGGAATAGCTGGTGATCGGGTCCAGCGTGCCGTCGTCGCGCAGGCCCGCGCTGTTGACCAGGTTCAGGCCGACATAGCGGCCGAGCCCCTCGCCCACCGTGCCCATGAAGCGGAAATCGCTGCCCTTGCGCCCCACTTTCAACTTGCCGGACAGGGTCAGTCCGTAGGCCAGGGCGGAATCCTCGGCCGCGCCCATGACCATGTTTTCCTCGATATTCAGATTGCGCAGGATGCCGGCCAGACGCACATGCCCCCAGTCGCCCCGACTGGTGTACCGGACCACCGCATCCGGGACCGGGTCGCTGCCGGACAGGATGCGTCCGCCGTCGCGGGTGGTCACCGTGGTCTCGGCCTGTTCCAGCGCGAGTTCCCACGGACCCTTGGTATAGCGGATCATCGGCTGACGCTCGAAAACCGTGCCTTCGGTCGGTCCGATAAAGTCCAGATTGTCGGGCAGGGCCGATACATCCTGGAATGTGGACCATGCCTGCCCCAGCAGCCAGTCGTCAAAGCGGATATAGGCTTGGCGCATTCTCGGCACGAAACTGTTGGAAATCCGTTCATCCCCGCCGCCGGTCACCTGGAAGTCCAGTTCGATCCGGGTGGAGACCTTATGGTCGCCGATGGGGGTGTCGGTGTCGATCAGCAAGCGGGTTTCGCGCGGGTTGAAGTCGTTGACCCAGTCGCTGTCGATATCCTCGGCCGCGACCGGCACCAACCCCGGAATATAGAAATCCCGCCCGATATTGCTGGACCCCAGCACACCGTCGGAAAAATTGCTGAAGATGGTGTCCAGCTTGACATAACCGTGGATCTGGACGTTGGTGTCGCCCATCTGGAAACCGCCGGCCTCTTCCGGGCGTTCCTGGATGAAGGGGGTGGAGTTGGCGACCTGAATGACCCTTTCCTCGGTTTCCTCGACCTTCTGTTCGGTCTGGACGAGACGGCTGGCCTGTTCGACGATCTGGATTTCCTGCACCGACAATTTGGCGTCCTGATCTTCCAGCCGCGCGAGAATTTTGGCGAGCGTCGCCTCCAGCGCGGCGACACGATCGGCGAGATCGGGCGTGTCTTCCTGTGCCGCGAGCGGCATGGCAAGCCCGGCATGCACGAGCCCCGTGGTGATCAAAAGCGCGGCCGCCCGGCGGCGCACAGCCCCTGCCCGACGGGCAGGAACACTGGCGGCCGCGCGCCGGTGCGGCGGTTTATCGGCGGTTGCGGTGATAATGGACATGACGCTTGCCTCCCTTAAATGCCTTCTTGATGAGCGTGGCGGCGGTGTGCTCAAGGCCCTCTCCCCGATCCACCGCGGTCTGCCGCCGCTGCGGTTCGGCCCCTTTCGCGCCCGGCCGGCCCCTGCCCCCCAACGGCCGGAACCGGTGACCGGGCCTGCAAAGGGCATGGGCCTGTGACACCGTCATCATCAATTACACAAAGCAAGAGGGTCCATTAGACCTGTGTCTTACGACCATGGTCGAATGGTGCAGAATGCACAGTTCAGCGACACTTGAGGGCGAACATGACCCGATTTTACAGCCTATCCGAGGGAGGCCCCCATGCCTGACACCGTTCATCCCATCACCGACGGAACGCCTGAAAAGGCCGGCAACACGGCACCGGACGCCGTCTATCCCATCAAGCCCGACCAGCACACCTACTGCGACGAAGCATTATATGAGGCGTTGTACCGCCGGTCTGTCGAGGACCCTGAGGGGTTCTGGGCGGAGCAGGCGGGCCGCCTGGAGTGGATGCGGTTTCCGCAGACGATCAAGTCGACGGACTTTGGCGGGGATGTGGACATCCGCTGGTTCGAGGACGGCGTGCTGAACGC
>NZ_REFR01000017.1 GCF_003688555.1 Eilatimonas milleporae | reverse complement strand
TCACGGCGGATTGCCGCGCAATCGCCTCCGCGAGGGCGGCCTGGCCGGCCGGGGCGCGGTCGCGCCCTGGGGGAGATGGGGTGGAGAGGTCTTTCCTGTGTCCAATTTTTACGCTCACGGCGGATTGCTCCGCAATCGCCTCCGCGAGGACGGCCTGACCGGCCGGGGCGTGGTCACGCCCTGGGGGAGATGGGGTGGAGAGGTCTTTCCTGTGTCCAATTTTTACGCTCACGGCGGATTGCTCCGCAATCGCCTCCGCGAGGGCGGCCTGACCGGCCGGGGCGCCGTCGCGCCCTGGGGGCAAGGTTTGGAATGTCTCGCCTGTATCCAGGGTGTTGCGCGCATGTCAGGGACGGGCGAGCCGTCACTTTAGTGATAATTCATTGGATACAAACCCCACCTTCCGGATCGACGGCGGGTTTCCGGATGTGGTTTAACCGCAGGGTATGCGGGCACGCTTCCGGGTATTCCTGAAGGAACCGGCCCACCCGTCAAGAAACCCAAGGAGACCAGCATTGACCATACCCCGTTATTTGGCCGCCCTTATACTGGTTGCAGGACTGCATGCAACCGCCGGACAGGCGGCGGATACGCCGGATTGGAACGCCCTGACGGCCAAGCTTGACGCTGAACTGAAAGCGGCCGAGGCACGGGATGAATTTTCCGGGGCGATCCTGCTCGCCGTCGGTGACACGGTGCTTTACACCAACGCGTTCGGGCATGCGCACCGCGGACACCGGGTGCCCAACCGCGTCGACACCAAATTCAATCTCGGCTCGGTCGACAAGCAGTTTACCATGGTCGCTGTGATGCGCCAGGTCGCGGCCGGCGCGATAAACCTTGACGCCACCGTCGGGACCTATCTGCCGGACTGGCCCAACCGCGATGTCGCCGAGAGTGTGACGGTGCGCCATTTGCTGACCCATACAAGCGGCATGGGATTTTACTGGACCGAGACACTGTTCCGGGAGATCGGGCGCTTCCGCACCCTTCAGGACTATGCCGGGCTTTTCGTCGACGAGCCTTTGGCCTTCCGGCCGGGCGAGTCCTGGGCCTATTCGAACAATGGCTATATCATGCTTGGCCTCATCCTTGAGGCGGTCACCGGCGAGAGCTATCACGATCATATCGCCGAGATCATTCTGAGGCCCCTGGATATGGAAAACACCGGGGCCTTCGCCACCGACGCGGTGACGCCGAACCTGGCCACCGGATACACCCGCCTGCGTCTCAGCGATCTGCTGAACGATTTCGATCCCGAAGCCGAAGTGCAGGATGCAGTCTGGTACACGAATCATTTCACGCACCCGGCGCGCGGCGCATCGGCGGGCGGGGGATATTCCACGGTGGAAGACCTGTTCGACTTCAGCCGCGCCCTGCGCGGCGGCAGGCTTGTTTCGCCGCAAACCCATGCGCTGATCACCGCGCCCTTCAACGCCGACCTTGTGGGGGACGCGGCGCGGTCCTTCTATGGCTACGGGGTTCAGATCTGGGACCCGGGAACGCCGGGCGAGCGGTTCGGCCACAGCGGCGGCGGCCTCGGCAACGGTGCCATGTCGCTCTACTATCCGGCCCACGACCTGACGGTGATCTGGCTGACCAATCAGGACGGCGCGGTGCATGTGCCAAGCCCGGTGTTGAAGGCATTCCTGGCCGGACCGGGCGAAGAGGAGGAAAGCCGTGTCAGCGCTGCTGAAAGCCCTGCGGGCCTTTGACGGAAAGGCGGTCTCAACCCTCAGGCAAATCCGCGCGCGCTTCGGCGGCGACGAGGGCTTTATCGGCGCGTTGGCCGCGCTGATCGGGTCGGAGGAGGGGTTTGTTTCAGACGGGGCGACCTGGCTGATCAAGGCCAGCGCGGAAAGCGGCGTCCGTCCGGGACCGGCGGAGACCGACGCCATCGTCGCCCGGCTCGATACGGTGGTGACCTGGCAGGCGGCCCTTCATGTGTGCCAGACGGCGGCGTTCCTGACATTCACTCCCGATCAGGCACGAAGGGTCGCGGACTGGGCGGCGCGGTTTCTCGACCATGAACGCCCCTTCCTGCGCGCCTGGTCGGTGGATGCGCTGCACCATGCGGCACGGCAGGCGCCGGACCTTGTCCACCGTGCAGAAGCCGCCCTGACCCGTGCGGAAACCGATGGATCGGCCTCGGTGCGCGCCCGCACCCGGAAGATCAGGGCCGCTGCGGCGGGCCCCGGTGACAGGGTGACGAAATAAGGGGATTTCGTGGTGATTTGCGCTCACGGCGGATTGCTGCGCAATCGCCTCCGCGAGGGGCGGCCTGACCGGTGTTTATTTTTACGCTCACGCAGGACCGCGCTGCGGTCCGCTCCGCGAGGGGCGGCCTGACCGGCCGGGGCGCCGTCGCGCCCTGGGGTGCTATTCCGGTGTGGGGGTGCCGGTGTCGGAGGGGTCCGTATCAGGGGTATCGGTGTCGGGAGTATGGGCATCGGGGGTATGGGCATCGGGGGTGCTGGCGGCGTCGCGTTCGGCGAAAACGGTTTCAGCCGCGCGAATGCCGTGGATGGAGGCGGGAAAACCGGCATAGACCGACATCAGGATCATGGTTTCGACAATTTCCTGCCGCGTGACGCCAACATTGAGGGCGCCGTGGATATGGACCTGCAATTCCGGCCGGGCATAGCCGAGCGCGGCCAGCGCCGCGACGGTGGCCAACTGGCGCTGCCGGTCGCTGAGACCGGACCGGCAGAAGACATCGCCATAAGGGTATTCAACCACATAACGCGCCAGATCGGGCGATGTGCGCGTCAACCGGTCCACCACCGCCTGACCGGCACCCCGGGTGATCCGGTCCAGACGCGCCAGACCCCGCTCATATCGTCCTTCAGCCATATCGCATTGTTCCTTCATCGATGGCTCCGCCGCCGGTGCCTGAAGAGGTCCGGAGAAAAATCCGGAGAGAAGCGCGGAGAAAATCGCCGCGCGCGCCGTCACTGCCATGCGTGCCATCCTGATCATCCCGTCCTCCTCGACCGGCAACAGACGGGATACAGGCTAGATGCGGGCTGTACATGAAGGAAGTTCATTTTTATCATAGTGGCTATGAGCAAAACGACGATCAGAGCGGTCGACACGACAGCGCTGTGTGTCTTCGCCGTGCTGATGGAAGAGGCCGGCGTGGGGCGCACGGCCGAGCGGCTGGGGATGACGCAGTCCGCCGTCAGCCATGCCCTGCGCCGTCTCAGGGCCCTGTGGGACGATCCGCTGTTCGTGCGCACGGCCTCCGGCATGACGCCGACGGCAAAAGCCCTGCGGCTGGCGCCCGACGTCGCCGACGCCGTGCATAGCCTGGAGCGTCTGGTGGACCGGACGGCGGCCTTCGACCCGGCACGGACCCGGCGCCAGTTCACCATAGGGCTGTCCGACTACGCCGCGGCGGTGCATCTGCCCGCCCTGCTTGCCCATGAGACGCTGAGCGCCGACGGCGTGTCCCTGCGGGTGCGCCATACCAGCCGGACGCTGGGCTTCGACATGCTGCGGCAGGGCGCGGTCGAACTGGTGATCGGCAATTTTCCCGACGTGCCCGCCGACCTGCGCCGCGAGGCCCTGGGCGAGCGGGACTTCGTCTGCGCCGCCGACCGGGGACATCCCGCCTTTGCCGCCGACCGGCTGGGCCTCGATGACTATCTGGCGGCGGACCATCTGCATGTGTCCCTGGCCGGAGAGACGCACGGCCAGGTGGATACGGCCTTGGGCAAAGCGGGGCACGCGCGCCGCGTGGCGGTGACGGTGCCGCATTTTCTGCTGACCGGGCCGTTGCTGAAAGGCACGCGCCTGATCGCCACCGAACCGCGCGCCGTGCTGGCGCCGATGGCCGGGCCGTATGGCCTGCGGCTGCGCGAGACGCCCTTTCCGGCGGGCACGTTCGGCTTTTCCATCCTGTGGCACCGCCGCAGCGACGGCGACCCAGGCCTGGCCTGGCTGCGCGCGGCACTGACGGCCGGCGTCAACGGATAGGAACGGACCGGCGCGGCCAAGTATGCGGCCGCCGGTTATGCGCCAAAGGCACCGGTATGCCGTGTGCCGTCATCGCCGATTTCATCCCAAACCGCCCTGGAGCCGACAAAGATATGGTGAGCGACGGTGAGCGCTTCGCCGCCGTCCGTGATCAGTCCGGCCGGCACGAATGTATGCGCCGCGTCGTTCGCCCCCGGCAGGGCCGACCCGCACACCCGGCAAAAGGCGGACAGCCAGTCGGCATCGGGCTTTTTCCAGGCGGTGATGCAATCTTCACCCTTCAGCCAGCGGAAAGCGCCATTGGGCACGACGACAACCGCGATGCCGTTGCCGCCGGTATAGCGCCGGCAGATCGAACAGTGGCAGACATAGACATCGCGGAGATCGGCATCGATCTCGAACGCGACAGCGCCGCAGTTGCAGTGTCCGTGAGCCATGGCTGCCTCCCTCTCCCGTCTTGTGCCAGGGGCACATGTTGCACAAAAGACGGCCGGTTTGGAACGGAGAGGGTTTTTGCGTTCACGCAGGGGCGGCCTGACCGGGGATATTTTGCGCTCACGCTAGGATCGCCTATGCGATCCGCTCCGCGAGGGCGGCCTGACCGGGGGTGTTTTTGCGCTCACGGCAGATTGCTCCGCAATCGCCTCCGCGAGGGCGGCCTGACCGGCCGGGGCGCGGTCGCGCCCTGGGGGAGACTGGATTGAAATATCTCGGCACGGGGCCGTTCTTCTGCGCTCACGCAAGGATCGCTCTTGCGATCCGCTCCGCGAGGGCGGCCTGACCGGCCGGGCCGCCGTCGCGGCCTGGGGTGTATCAGGCTCGGGAAATTCTGATTGGGGCGGTTTTTTGCGCTCACGCAGGGCCGCAAGCGCGGCCCGCTCCGCGAGGGCGG
The DNA here is from genome assembly GCF_003688555.1 of Eilatimonas milleporae. Classification (GTDB taxonomy): domain Bacteria; phylum Pseudomonadota; class Alphaproteobacteria; order Sphingomonadales; family Kordiimonadaceae; genus Eilatimonas; species Eilatimonas milleporae. The sequence goes on along the minus strand of NZ_REFR01000017.1, from coordinate 155,491 downwards.
CCTGACCGGTGTTGGTTTTGCGCTCACGGCAGATTGCTCCGCAATCGCCTCCGCGAGGGCGGCCTGACCGGCCGGGGCGCGGTCGCGCCCTGGGGGGTTGGAATCTGGTGTATCGCGTCACGCGGCCTGTTGTTGTGCTTATGCCAGGGCCGCAGTTGTGGCTGGAAGGTGCAGAGTTCAGGCTCTCCGCCCTTGTCTTCCCAAGGATCGGCGGATCGAGGATTGACGTCCAAGCCAGGCGCCCAATATAGCTTTAGACCAGTCGCGTGAATGAACGTCGCTCCCGCAGTCAAGCGGTCATCACATATGAATATCTCAACCCGACAAGTCGCTTTCTGGATCGATGGTGTTGGTCACATCGTCACCGCGCCGGTAGCCCTTCTTCTCCTGGATCCACTGGCGGCGTTCCTGAATGTCCCGGCCGGCCGCCTTTTGGTTTTCCTTAGTGCCTTCATGCTTTATGGCATTGCCGTCGTCGTTTTGTTCCGCACCGACCGCAATGACCATTTGTTACGCCCCGTCGTTGGCGCCGGCAATCTGGCCTTTATATCGGTCGTCATCTGGTCGATTGCAGCACATGAATTGTCCACCATCAGCCTGCTCTGCCACATTGGGACAATCGTATCCGCCGTCGGCGTCCTCGCATCACTGACACGGCCAAGGCGAAGTCAGTCGGCGGAGCCAGGCCCCTAAACACCTGTCTGCATTTCAAACAGGGTAGAGTGGCGGACCAAGTGAATGGCCCTGTTTTCGCATTGGTCTTCCGCGCATGTCCGCGACCGCTATCCATGAGCGGGGCATGTGATTGAGACAGGCGCGGGCATGCCCCCATCCGGCGACACCTAAGCGGACAGTCGGGAAAAAACCGGGGACAGTATATAGTTTTTTACAATAGCCGATCAAAAGCAAACCACTGAAAATAAAGAGTTTTCAGAGCCAGATAAAAAACTGGCGATCACTGCCATCCACCGGTTTCAGAGGGTGGAAAATCCGGTGACAGTATATGGATTTCGCGGGCGGCCCATCTGTCCCAGAAGTGTCGGCTGCGCCGGAAAGCGCGCTTTGGTGGCAGGGCGCCGCAAAGCAGTCCCTATTTCACCACATACAGTTTTCCGGTTTCCGGGTCCCGGAAGACCCGGCCGACGGCTTCCAGGCCGGCGCCGCCGGCCTCGGCGCCTGTGGGCAGGTCGGGCAGTTCCCGGCCCAGGTCGGCTTCCTGGACGGGCGTGCGGCCATTGGGACTGGCGGCGAGGGCCGCGATCAGGCCGGTGGCGAACACCAGCATCAGGTCCGCCAGATTGGGCAGGTCACCGATGGCGCCGGCACCGTCGTCGCGGTCGAAGCGGGTGCGGGTGAAATCACGCACGCGCGGCCGCCTCCAGCGCGTTCAGCGCCGCGTCATAGGCGACCCGCCGCCACCGGCCGATCAGATACCCGGCCAGCCCGATCAGCAGGCCGAGGACAGTGGTGTCGAAGGCCGTGGCGACAGCCTCGGCCAGGGTGGCGAAATCACCGCGACCCATGGCGGCGATGCCGGGGCCCAGCGGTATCAGCGTGCCCATGAGGCCGAGCGTGGGCCCCACACGCGCGGCCATGTCGGCCCGGCCGATTCTTTTGCGGGCCAGGGCTTCCAGGCGGCGCGGGGACCGGGCGGCAGCGCGCCGGAGACCGCCGAACCCTTCCCCGAGGGCAATGCCCATATCCAGGAGAACCGCCGCCATCAACGCGAAAAGACAGGCAATGACGGGCCACAAAAGGTGATCCACAAGCAGATGCAGTGCCGTGCCCAGATCAATCATACCGTGGTTCTCCTGCCGATCAGAATGCCGCCGCCGAGCAATACCGCCGCCGCCAGCGCCAAAACCCATATCAGCGGGGAAGACGGGGCGGCGCGGTCCCGGGGCACCGGTTTCAGTTCCCGGACCGTCTCGGGAACAGTTTCAGGCGCTGTCGCCTGTGCCGCCGTATCGCCCCGCGCGGCATCGCGCGCGGCCGCTAGGACTTCGGCCAGATCGTCGGGCAGTTTACCTGCGATCCAGTCCAGCATGGGATGGTCGGGCCGGGTATGGCCGCTGCCCGGCAGACCCGCCGCCGCCACGACGCGCGCAAACGCTTCGGCCAGTTCGGCAACCGTGGCCTCGTCCGCCTGCCAGTAGCCCTTGTGCGCCGCCACCAGCATGATGGCCAGTATATTGGCCTTGACGGGGCGGGCCGCCTGCGTGTCCAGAAAGGTATCCACGCCCAGATCGTGGCGGTCGTCCAGATAGACGGCTTTGGCCTCCGCCCAGATGCGGTCCGAGAACAGGGCCGGATCGGTGACCTCCCACCCCCAGAGGTTTTCAAAGAAAGCGGTGTTCATGGTGCGCGCGCCAGCATAGCCATGGGCCATCAGCGCCCTGATCCAGGCGGGATTGAGCTGTCGGCCCCGCACTTCGCGCACGATGGCGCTGGCCAGCGGCGTCATATCGGGGGACGCGGGGTCGCTGACATCGACCACGAACCCCCGCGCCGGGGTGCCGCCCGCGGCCTCCACCGCCATGTTGAGACCGCCGAGATAGTCGAAGGCGTCATTATTGTCGACCAGTCCGTAGAGATTGCTGGCCCGGCCGAGAAAGCTTTGATCGGCCAGGGCCAAACGGTCCCGGAACAGGGTCTGACGGGCGGCGCCGGAGACATCGGCGCCGTACGCATGGCCCATGCGCGCGATGTAGGAGCGGGCGATTTCGGCCCGGTCGCGCCAGGCGCCGGACCGCTCGGCCAATCGGTTCACGCCGGCGCCGTAGCGTCCCGGCGCGGGGCCGAACACCCGCAGACTGGCGCGGCGGCCGGCGACCGGGGCCGGGGCTTTTTCATCCCGCAGGGCCGCGACCCAGTGGGCGGCGATCTCATTACGGTCCAGCGGCTCGCCGCCCGGCGCGCGCAGTTCGCCGAGGGGGGCAAGCGCGGCCTCCAGCGCGAGCACAAGATGGGGATGGTCGCGGCCGATCACCAGGGACGACCCGTCCAGCGCCAGCAGGCCGGCCTTGTCCAGCCACGCCATCTGCACCCCGTAAAGATCGCGGAACAGACCGGAAGCCACAAAGGTGACATCGCGGCGCCGCTGGCCGGGGGGCAGGGGCAGACGCTCAAGACCCTGAAGGATGCCGCGCGCGTTCCAGACGGGTTTGACCCCCATCAGGTTGAGGCCGAACGCCATCATCACACCGCCGTCCCGCACCGTGTCCGACGCCCACAGCACCACGGCTTCGGTCCCGTCGCCGTCGGTGGCCTGTCGGGCCATGGCCGCACCCAGATCCCAGGCGATCAGATTGGGGACGAGACTGGCATCCAGGCCGAAGAAATTGCGGCCCGTGGGCAGCGCGTCCGGCGCCCGCAAGGGGTCGTTGCCTTTGCCGGGCAGGATGAACCGCCCGTCGAGACCGGCCATAAGGGCGGCCATTTCCCTGTCCGGGGAGATGGTCAGGCTTTCGCGTGCGGCAGCATCCCCCATGGAGGCGAGCATGGTGTCAACGGCCGCCTCGCTCCACGGCTGTCCGAACACATGCAGGCCGAGCGGCATGAAATCCTCCTGCATGTCGGTCAGAAAATGGCCGACCTCATGCACCAGTAGGTCCGGGTCCACGGTTTCGAAATCCATTGTGCCGGCACCGCCGTGCTCGGCTTCAAGCTCCGAGATCAGAGCGTCCCGGATGCCGAGGGCGGTCACCTGCGCGCGGATGCGCGACAGGGCGCGGGTGCGCGCCGCGTCGCCGGCAGGAGACGGATCCGCCGCCTCGAAGGTTTCCACCAGTTGGCGCAGTCCCAGCAACTGGTCGTAAAACGGCGTGGCCTTGAGCGGCGGGGTCAGATGGTCGACCATCACCGCCAGACCCCGGCGTTTGGCCTGTAGCCCCTCGCCGACGCCGTCCACGATATAGGGGTACAGGCCCGGCACGTCGCCGGCGATCAGGCGGGAATACGTATCCCCGGCCAGACCCACTCTGGGACCGGGCAGGAATTCATAGGTGGAATGGCGCCCGAGATGGATCATCGCATGGGGCCGCACCGTGTCATGGAGCCAGCGATAGAAGGCCAGATACTGGTGGGTGGGCGGCACGCTCATATTGGCGTGCAGCACCTCCTCATTCACCTCCCACCCGCGCGGGGGCTGCGGCGCGATCAGGATGTTGCCGAAGCGCAGGCCGGGAAACACAAAGCGGCCGCCGACCGTCATCACGGTGCCGGGCGGCAGGCCCCAGCCGCGCAGCCCCTCGATGCCCTGACGCATCAGGGCGGCGGACAGGGACCGGATATCGGGCCACCGCTGCGCGCCGTCGATCGCCGCCATGTAGGCCGCGTCCAACTGGTCCAACAGATCCTCGGCGCGGGCATGAAAGCGGGCCGGCGCCCCTTCGATGACGAAGGCCATGTCATGGACCGCGTCCGTCACCAGACGGCGGGCGCGGTCAAAGGCCCGATCGTCCAGAGCCGCTCGAACCCGGAGCTGGAGCGCGGCCAGGGGACCGTCCGTCATTTCCGCCTGAACCCGTGCGGGCAGACCCGAAAACCATGTCCGGTAGGCCGGCACGGGCAAGGTGAAGGCCCCGGCGCCCATGGCCTTCAGCGCCGCGTCATTTTCGGGCAGATTGACGGCGCGCTCCTGGATCAGCGCCAGCAGGGCGGCCGGCGTGTCCGGCAGGTCCCCCACATCATAGCCCTCCGCCTTCAGACGGTTCAGAATGGCGAGAAGGCTGGCGGGCACATCCAGATTGTCGGCGCCGATATTATGGCGTCCAGGCGGATGATTATAATAAATGATCGCCAGCCTTTTGTCGGCGTTGCGGGTGTTTCGCAGCCGCACCCAGGCGGCCATGCGCCGGGCGATACCCGCCACCTCCGCCGCGACCGGCCGGGTCACCCGGATCTCGATGCCCGAGACCGGGTCCAGCCGGGGCGGGGCGCCGGCGGCCAGCACCATGGGCTGGCCCGACCCGGACAGTTCGGGCATGGCAACACGGTAATAGACGCTGTCCACGGGCAATCCATCGGCATCGGCCCGCCAGGCGGTCTCGGTTTTCTCGTTCAGGCGGATGGCCTTCAGCACCGGGACGTCCAGCGCTTCAAGCGCCCGGTCGGCGCGGGCCCGGTGACTGCCGCCCACGGCGAAATCCTGCATCATGATCACGCCGGCGGGCCGGTGGGGCCGCAACCGCTCCAGCGCCTCGGCGCTTGCCAGACCCCAGTCGGCGAAAACCGACAGGCAGGCAAGCCCCGCCTTTTGCAGCGCGGTGCAGAGAGCATCATGCAGGTCGATATTGCCCGCCTGGTCGCCGGTGTCATAATCCACCAGCGCGATCAGGGGCGCGTCGGCCGCGCCCTGCCGCGCGGAAAACCGGATCGCCGGCACCGGGTCCGGATCGGGGACCGTCCCGCCCTGCCCGGCGATCAGAAAGGCAAAGAGATTGGCCAGATTTTCAGGACCACGGGCCTGCCAGTAGGCATTGGCGCGCTGCCACGGCGTGGCGGCGGAGGCTGTGTCCTCTATTTCGGCCAGGGTCACGGGCCGGCCGTCCCATCCACGGGATTTCAGCACCAGCGCGCGGGTCGCACTGACGGCGAAGACGGGTATATCCGGCGCGATTTGCTCGACGATGCGAGCCAGCCGGCCGGCATCGTCGCCGAACACGCCGGCAATCAGCAGCGCGTCGCCTGCGTCCAGCAGCGCGGCGATCTGCCGGTCGGACAGGGCGGCCAGCTGACGTGGGGTGCGCAAGCGGATCTCCGCATCCGAGCGGTCCCTGAACAGGGCGGCGGCAGCAGCCGCGGCGGCCGAATTCCGTTCCGAGACAATGCCCACAAGGGTTTTGGCCCACGCGGTGCCAGTCGGCAGCGCAAGGGCGGCGATGACAGACAGCAAAAGACCCGTGACGGCGTTTATCCGCATGACGGCACTCCCCGGCATCCTGACGGATGACCAAACCAGCAGACCTGTCGTCACGGCGGAAGATCCGATGCCCCCGGCTGGCCCGGCCATGGACATGGACGACGGTGACGGCAGGTCTCCTGGCTTTGCGGGTCCTGGCTTGTTGGCGTCGGCCTTCCCGGATTGCTCCAGTGGCCATGACGCAAGCTCACCGCTCACAGTTGCGGGCACAGCGCCGGTGTTTCACCGGACTTCCCTCTTCGCCCCGCATCGGACGGGGACCGTCTTTCATGCCTCTAGCGGGAATCGGTCTGAGTGTCACTTGAAATTATGTGGTGGGTGTACCGTTTCCTGTTTGTTGCGCTCGCGCAGGATCGCCCATGCGATCCGCTCCGCAGGGGTGTCGGGTTTGCGCTCACGCAAGGGCCGCAAACGCGGCCCGCTCCGCGAGGGCGGCCTGACCGGCCGGGGCGCGGTCGCGCCCTGGGAGAGGTGGGGTGGAGAGGTCTTTCCTGTGTCCATTATCCGCGCTCACGGCGGATTGCCGCGCAATCGCCTCCGCGAGGGCGGCCTGGCCGGCCGGGGCGCGGTCGCGCCCTGGGAGTGTGGAGCCTGGACTATCGCATCACGGGACCTGTTTTTGTGATCACACGCGGGCCGCTGTCGCGGCTGGCAGGGCGGGTCTGGTGTCGCGGAAGGCCGGGCGCTGTATGACGCTCTCAAACCAGCGTCGCAGGGCGGCATGGGCGTCCAGCGCGCGGCGGCCCGCTTCCGCCTCGCAGAAATAGGACAGCATGGGCGCCAGATGCAGATCGGCCAGCGACAGGTCCGGGCCGACCAGAAATTCCCCGCCGTCCGCCAGCCGGTCGAGGGCGTCCAGAACCCGTTTGGACGCGGCAAGACCGCGCGCCACCTGATCGGGATCGGCGGGCCAGGCGAAGCGCGGCCGCATCACGCCGTGGGAAAACACCTGGCGGACCAGCGGCCGGTAGGCATAGCCGTCAATGACCGAGAGGATCTGATTGAGACGCGCACGGGCACAGGGAGCCGCCGGTTGCAGGCGCGGCCCGGGAAATTTTTCGTCAATATAGCGGGTGATCGCCCCGGTCTCATACAGGACGAAATCCCCGTCGGCCAGCGCCGGCACCCGCCGGAAGGGGTGTGTCGCCAAATAATCCGGGTCCATGTCGTCTGCGAAGGGATTGACCTCGACCCATCTGTATCCGACCCCCTTTTCATGCAGGACCAGGCGGGCGATCCAGGCGTAAACGCTGTATGTGTAGCCGTACAGATCAAGCATCGCTGTCCTCGTCCCCTTCTCCGCCGAACGGGCGCGGGTCACGGTCGCGCACTCTCCCGGCGGGCATGGGCGGATACACGCCGTCCGCCCGGCGGTCACGGGGAACAGTATACGGTTTTCCGGCGACCACGGACAGAGGCCCGCACCCAACCTGCCGGCCCATGATGCGGGTATGCGGACGGCCAGGGTAAATTCGGGGACAGTATATGGTTTTCCCAAGACCGACGACATGCTGTTTATTGGCCGTTTACTGGCTGTTCCACAGGTTGTTCCAGGGGCCGTTCCATGGAATGAGCCTCGGCCCGTACACGGTTAAATCCGGGGACAGTATATAGTTTTTTAAACTGGGGACAGTATATGGATTTCGGACATCGGCGGGGGCGAATCCGGCCGCTGACAGGGCAGTGCGGGGCATCGGTGCCCCCTAAGCGGACAGGGCGCGCAAACGGTCGGCGATATGAGGTGGCGCCGGGCGCAAAAACCCCCATGAATTGTAATAATGGCATTTACTAAAATTTTTCACGTGTATATCTTTCATATAATACACCATTTTCGAGCATGTCCATTCTGAGCACCGGGGACAGTCATGCAAAAACCGTTCATGTTAGCCTTGATCCTCAGCATTGCCTTATCGGCCTGTACCAGCTTGAGTTTCGCGCCGCCGCCCGTGGATCTGACAGGCAAGCTGAAGCCCCAAGATGTCGCCCAGGCCGGTGTCCTCGTCGACACATATCTGAACGCATACAGACGGGCGGCGAGCGCGGCCGCCAATGGCAGGCAGTGGTTCCAGGTGCCCGCATTGCTGGCATTGGCCGGCGGTGCGACAGCCGTCGGCCTTGGCGCGGGATCGGATGTGGCGATCGCCACGGGCGCGGGGGCGGCCATTCTGAACGGTGTCGACGCCTATTATGCGCCGAAAGACAAGGTGCCGATCCTGTATGCCGCGATCAATGCCATTGTCTGTATCAAACAGGAATCCGTCGGCGTGCCGGCCCTGAAGATCCCGCAGGCGCAAGCCATTGCCGAGCAGGCGCCCAATGCGCGGAAGGCGGATGGCAGCGGCCTGGTCTTTTCGCTGGAAGAACAATATTTTTCCCTGGTCGTGGCGTCCCTGATCAAGGTTGAATCCATCCTGGCGCAACGGCTGTCCAATGTGGGTCAATACTCGCCTGAGGCCATCGTTTCGGAAATCAGCATGCTGACCCAGCAGAAAACAGAGGCGGAAGGCTCCGCTGATGACGCCGATGCCCAAGCCGCGGCGCTCGGGATCACGGACCCGGAGGAAAAGAATGCCGTTTCCGGGGGGATTGTGACAATCGCCACCTTGAAACCCGTACTGGAGACATGTGCCGTCCGCGCCAAGGTATGAGGCGCCTGCAAAACGGAAAAACCGCCCTGGCAGGATACGCCGTTTTTATCGCCCCTGCCGGGTAGTCGTTGCCTGCGCCCCTGCCGGGTAGTCGTTGTCTGCGCCCCTGCCGGGTAGTCGTTGTCTGCGCCCCTGCCGGGTAGTCGTTGTCTGCGCCCCTGCCGGGTAGTCGTTGTCTGCGCCCCTGCCGGGTAGTCGTTGTCTGCGCCCCTGCCGGGTAGTCGTTGTCTGCGCCCCTGCCGGGTAGTCGTTGTCTGCGCCCCTGCCGGGTAGTCGTTGTCTGCGCCCCTGCCGGGGCAGGGGACATATGTCCGGCTGGAGACAGGGATGAATTTCTGGAATCTGATCAGTCCGAACGTCATTCTGGCGCTGGCCTTCGTGCCGCTGGTCGGCGGTATCGCGCTGCTGATCGGTGCGGGCACCGGCTATGCCATCGTGGTGTCGGCCCTGTTCGTGCTGGCCGGCGTTTTCATCAACACCAGCGTGAAATTCCACTCCGACATGCGTGAACGCGCCATCGCCTTCATCGACAAAAGCAAGACGGATACGAAACTGTTTTCTTCCTTCAAGGGCTTGCGGAACCTCGGCACCTACTGCCTTCTGTACGATCTGGACCCGGCGGAGATCGCGCGGCGGTGTTTCAGGCAGGGAGCGAAACCCTTTGTCCATGCCCGGGGCGGCACCATCGATCCGGACCAAATCCTGGAGGATTTTTACCGGGTGGGAAATTTTTACGAACAGGTCCATCTGGCGGTGTCGTGCCGGGACGCGAACGAGCATATTCTGTTTGAATATTATGGCGGCGTCTTCATCCGGCATTACCGGATACTGAGCGCGTTCCTGCCGCAGGCACGCAACACCGGACGTTCCCAGGACCACCCGCTGGGCCCGATTGCCGCCCCCGAAATGTATACCGGCATTGAGACCCTGTTCAAACGCTGGCACCCGCGATATCTGCGGGCATACGGCACCCGGCGCCGGCCCGGAAACGGAGACGGAGACGGCAGTGAAGGTGGGGGTGGCGCCGTCAACAGCGGATCATGGACGGGGGCCGACAGGCCCCTGAAATGCCCCTCCGACCCGTAAGCAGGACGATATGGTTTCCGGGGAGCGCCTAGGTGCCCTGTGGCCGGCGAGATATAGCTGTGCTAAATCGATAAAGCGCCGCATGGCGGGACGGGCGGCGCGATCAGTGCCGACCGCTTGTCACGGGCCCATAATCACAGGCCCATAATCACAGGCAGAGGGGAACGCCATGGGTCAGGTTTTGCCGCTTCTGGGACTGCGCGCCTTTACCGAGGTGGGGCGCCACGGCAGCGTCAAGGCGGCGGCCGACGCCATGGGGGTCACGCCCGGCGCGGTCAGCCAGCAGGTGCGGCAACTGGAAGAGCGGGTGGGCGTGCAGCTTTTCGAGCGCGGGCATCGCGGCCTGCATCTGAGCAAGGACGGCGCCCGCGTGCATGCCGGTCTGGCGCGCGCCTTCGACGAGATCGAGGCAAGCCTGGAAACGCTGGACGCCATGACCGCGCGGCAGAGCCTGACGGTCAATACCGTGCCCTCCTTTGCCGCGTCGTGGCTGGTGCCGCGACTGGGCCGGTTTCACGCAAGGCACCCCGGCATCGAGGTGCGGGTGGAGGCGACACCGGCCCTGGTCGACCTGCGCCGGGACCGCGTGGATATCGCCCTGCGGCACGGGCTTGGCAACTATGACGGGCTTGAGGCACGGCGTTTCCTGACCCCGGTGATGGTGCCCGTGGCCTGCCCCGACCTGCTGCGGGACGGGCCGGCGATCACAGGGCCGGAGGATTTTCTGAAGTATCCGCTGTTGCAGGATTCCGACCGCGCGGACTGGACATTGTGGCTCAAGGCGGTGGGCGTGCCCGACGATCCACGGGCGGAACGGGGCCCCAGTTTCGGGGATGAGCTGATGCTGATCCGCGCCGCCGCCGCCGGACAGGGCGTGGCCCTGGTCAACGACATCCATGCGGCGGCGGAAATCGCCGCGGGACGGCTCGCGGTGGCGCTGGAATGCGAATGGCCGTGCGACTATGCCTATTATATGGTGACGCGGCCCGGCGCGGACACGCGGCCGGCGGTTGCCGCCTTTGCCCAATGGGTCCTGGAGGAAGCCGCCATTCCGCCGAGCCCGGACGACGGCCTGTAACGACCATCCGGTCGACGATGCCGCCAAACCGCCCCCCGACTTACCCCAGGCCCCACTCTGCCCACTAGCCTTACGAGGGACCGGGGACGTTGCCCTGAAATACCTGCTGGAAAGGCATCGCTAAAACCGCCCCTAAAACCGCCCCTAAAACCGCCCCTAAAACCGCCATTGAGCAAACAACTGAAAATGATGATTGTCGCGGCGGTCGTCCGGGCCGGCGTCCGGCGATCCACCGGATGCGGCGCGGGGACTGTAAAGGCCGTAGACCGGCGACAGGAACAGACGCTCGGTGATGTCCCATTCCATGGTCAGATTGATCTCCCGCGCGGGCGCGAAGGCGGCGGCCCGCGTGCGCGGCGCGAAATCGAAGCCGAGAAGGCCGAGGCGAATGGCCCGGTGCGGGCGGATATAGAGCCGGACGGTATGGATATGGGCATTGCTGTTGAAGGGGCCGGCATAATTGCCGGCGACCTCGCCCTGAAACCATGTGCCGTATCCGCGTGTGAAGCCGTAGAACAGGGGGTCGAAACCCTCGAACGTATCCGGGGTCGCGGGGTCGTCGCCGGAAAAGCGGCTGTAGCGATAGACGATTTCGGGCGACAGGGCCATGGCCGGGGGCCTGTAGGACACCTCGCCATAGGCGGCGAAGGCGCGCACGCGGGGACTGTCGGCGTCCGTCCGGGACGAGCGCTGGACGGCCAGTTCGCCGCGCAGGGACAGACCCCGCAGCGGCGCCCCCACATAGCGGATATTATAGGTGGCAAGGCCGCGACGCCGCGGCGCCAGACCGGTGTCGACGTCCAGCACCCGCAGCCAGGCAAGACCGATGTCGCCAACGCCCTTGAGGTGGTAGTCCAGATTGACCCCGCCAAGGTCCATGCGGGCCTGCGCGGCCGTCGCCGAGCCGATCCGGAAGACCTGCATGCGCGCGGCGCCGGCCGCCAGCCGAAGGATGGCGGTCCTGCGGAAGGCACGACGGGAGCCAAGCCAGTAGGCCCCGCCGCGGTCGAAGGCGGGTCCGAGACCGTCGCCGAAATTCACCGCGTCACCGGCAACCAGAAACCCGTCGCCGATCTGAAAATACCGGGAGCCCACCGACAGATCGGCTGTCACACGCCCGCCGGCGAGGCGGTCCAGACGTATGCCGGCATAGGCGTCCTCATGGGCGACGGTCCGCTCAGCCCCGGTGGTGAACCCCGCCGCATCGCCCTCGCCGTCCGTGGCGGAGGCAAGAAGGCTGACCCGGCCATAAAGCGCAGCCCCACCCCCTGACAAGGCGCGGGTGAGCGACAGGCCCAGGCTGACATACCCCTCACGCCAGTTGACACGGCCACGGCCGGTACCGGCATAATCGACGCCGCTGGAAAACAGGCCGGCGGCGGCGACACCGTCCACGGCGATATCGGTGAGACGGTCCAGAGTGCTGCTGTCGGAGGTGCTGTCGGGGACAGAGTCACCCTCCTGCGCTGCGACGGCGCATACCGGCAGGATCACAAACGCCGCCCACAAAGCGGCCGCAACACTCTTCAGAAACGGGAAAAGATACCCGTTCGGATGTTCGGGCGGATATCCGTTCGAGCGCCACGGCACGTGCCCATGCGCGCACCGGCAGTCTGGCGCGGGTGTGGGGGCGGAAACAAAAGCGGGGGCGCGATCCGTCATGTGGCGGTGTCCGTGTTGCACGGCACGGCCGGGGCCCGCCCAGGCAAACCGGGCCACCGGGATGCGCTGCCCACATCCCCGGCCCGGACCGCCAGGACGGACAGGAAACCCGGCACCGTGTCCGTCGTCGATAATCCGACGACCGGCCTAGCGCCGGGCGGGTCCGCCTGACAAACGATGCATCCTGGCCGGTGGATTTAGCCAGTCTCAATCGAAACGACGAGGAAAGGGATGCGTGCGACGGCCCTGACGGCGGTCAGAGCGCCCCTTCGTGCCGCAACAGCGCGGCCTTGCGCTCCAGCCCGCCGGCATATCCGGTCAGACGACCGTCCGCACCGACGATGCGGTGGCACGGTATGATCACCGAAATCGGGTTGAGGGCGTTCGCCCGCCCCATGGCCCGGGCCGCGGTCGGCGGGGTCAGGCCGGCGGCAAAGGCGCCATATGTGAGCGTGCGGCCGTACGGTACAGCGCGGAGCGCGCGCCACACCCGCTGGAAAAACGCACCGCCGCGCGGCGCCAGCGGCAGGTCGAAGTCCCGGCGCCGGCCGGCGAAATAGGCATCCAGCTGCGCGGCCACAGGGCGCACGGCATCCGCATCAAAGCGGGCCTCAAGCCCGCGCCAGAAAACGGGCCCATCCCGCTTGCGCGGCACATCCCCACCTGTGCAAAAATCAAGACGGACCAGGGCGCCGCCGGCATCCACAACGGCCATCATCGGGCCGAGCGGGGTATCCACCACCCCTGCACGAAGAGCGTCCGGCAGCCGGTCACCTGTGTTTTGGGCCTCCATATCCCCGTCCGGTGTCTTTTCGCCATCCATTGCCGTCATATGTGCCTCGCCGTTTTCAGCCGGTCTCGTCCGGGCGCAGGGTGCCGGGACCGGGACAGCGGGGCAAGACCATTGTAGATCTTCATCGTAAATCTTCAGGAGTGTCGCGCGGCGACGGCCCCGTCTGCCGGCCACATGTCGCCTTCCGGGCGGCATGCAAAAAACTGGTCTTGCGCCGGCGGTGTTTTATGTCATGACGGCGTAACAGGCGGGCCCTTTGATCGGGGCGGGTTCCGCACACGGACAGGGAGGACAGGATGACAGACGACAGCCCGGCCATTGAGGCGGTGCGCCGGACCGCCGGCGCGAGCGACCCGTATGCGCGGGAGCAGCAGACCTTTCCCGTCCTGAACGACGAGCAGGTCGCGCGGGTCAGCGAATACGGCCGCACCGAGGACCTGCCCAAGGGCGCGGTCCTGTTCGAGCGGGGTCAGCGCGGGGTCGATTTTTTCCTGATCCTGGACGGCACCGTGGAGATTTACGATCTGGACGATCAGGGCCGGCCGGTCATCATCACCACCCACCGCAAGCACCAGTTCACCGGCGAGCTGGACCTGTTCAACCAGCGCAAAATCCTGGTGGGCGGGCGCACCGGCACGGCCAGCCGCATCGTCCGGCTGAACCGGGACCAGTTCCGCCGCATGGCGGGCACCGAGGCGGATATCGGCGAGATCATGATGCGGGCCTTCATCCTCAGACGCTCGGCCTTTATCGTCCATTCCGAGGCGGGGGTGACGCTGCTGGGCACAGGCGCCGACCGGGACACCATCCGCATCAGCCGCTTTCTGACCCGCAACGGCTATCCGGTGGACAGGCTGGACCCGGACACACCCGAGGCGGCGGCCTTTGCGGAGGCCTGCGGCCTGTCGCCCGAGGATGCACGGGCACAGGCCGGGCCGGTGCTGCGCACACCGGACGGGCAGGTGTTCCGCAATCCGACAACCCCGGAGCTGGCGGACCAGCTGGGCCTGACGGAAGAGCTGGACCCGGCCCATGTCTATGACCTGGCGGTGGTGGGCGGCGGGCCGGCGGGCCTGTCGGCATGCGTCTACGGCGCGTCCGAGGCGCTGGACACCATCGTGATCGAGGCCGAGGCGCCGGGCGGCCAGGCCGGTACCAGTTCCCGGATCGAGAATTATCTGGGCTTTCCCACCGGGATTTCGGGTCAGGCGCTGGCGGCACGGGCGTGGATTCAGGGGCAGAAATTCGGCGCCCGTTTCGCCATCGCGCGCGGTGCCACCGGTATCCGCCGGGACGGGACCATCTTCACCGTCACCACCGAGGGCGACATGCCGGTGCGGGCGCGCGCCGTGATCCTGGCCAGCGGCGCCACCTACCGGCGGCTCGCCCTGGAGAATTACGAGACCTATGAAGGACAGGGCATTCACTATGCCGCCACCGCGCTGGAGGCGCAGTTCTGCAAGGGTTCGGACATTATCGTCGTCGGCGGCGGCAATTCGGCGGGTCAGGCGGCGGTGTTCCTGTCGGGACATGCGCGGCATGTCCATATTCTGGTGCGCGGCGACGGTCTGGCGGCAAGCATGTCGGACTATCTGGTGCAGCGGATCGACCAGTCGCGGCGCATCACCCTGCACTGCAACGCGGAACTGACCCGGCTGGAGGGCGACAGGATGCTGCGCCGCGCCACCTGGACCGACCGGCGCACGGGCGAAAACGTGACCAAGGATATCAGCAACATCTTCGTCATGATCGGCGCGGTGCCGAACACGGCATGGATGGGCGACTGTGTCGACCTGGACGACAAAGGCTTCGTGCTGACGGGCGCGGGTGTGTGCAAGGAAAGCGCCTCGCCCTTCCAGACGTCGGTGCCGGGCATCTTCGCGGTCGGCGATGTGCGCTCAGGCTCGGTCAAGCGGGTGGCGTCCGGCGTGGGCGAGGGCTCGGTCTGCATCAGCGCGGTGCATGCCTATCTGGCGGCGCACCCCGTCGATCCGTCATAAGGGCTAAGAGACAAATATGGCGCCGGCCGCCGGGCCGGGCTAGAAAGATGGAAACGTCCCACGGCCCCTACACTTTTCCCATTTCCCGTAATACCGACAAGGACACGCCGCCCATGACCGACATCACCGCCTTTCAGGTGCGCAAGGATGCGCTGAGCGAGACAAGACTGGTCACCCACCCTGCCCTGAAGGACGGCAATGACCTGAAAGACGGGGACGTGCTGGTGAAGATCGACCGGTTCGCCTTTACCGCCAACAATGTCACCTACGGCGTGGTGGGCGAGCGCATCGGCTACTGGAAATTCTTCCCCACCGGCGACGGGGACTGGGGCATCATCCCGGTGTGGGGGTTCGGCGACGTCATCCGGTCCGCCTGTGCGGAGGTGCCGGTGGGCACGCGGCTGTACGGCTACTGGCCGATGGCGAGCCATCTGGTGATGACGCCGGCGAAAGTCAGCGACACGCGGCTGTTCGACGGCGCCGCCCACAGGCAGGACCTGCCGCCGGTCTACAATGCCTATGCCCGTGTGGCGCAGGAAGACGGATACGACCCCGCCATGGATGACGAGCGCATGGCGCTGTATCCGCTCTATGCCACGTCCTTCTGCCTGTATGATTTCTTTCTCGACAATGACTGGTTCGGGGCCAAGACCATCGTCCTGCCCAGCGCGTCGAGCAAAACGGCCATCGGCACGGCCTATGCCCTGAACACGGACGCGGGCCGCCCGCGTCTGGTCGGCCTGACGTCCGCGCGCAACAAGGCGGCGGTGACGGCGCTCGGCCTTTATGACAGCGTGCTGGACTATGACGCCATTGAGCGCCTGGACGCCGATACGCCGACCGCGATCATCGACATGTCGGGCAATGGCGACGTGCTCGGCCGGCTGCACCGGCACCTGGGCGATGCCATGACCTACACCAGCAATGTGGGCGTCACCCATTATGAGGCCAACGCCATGGGCGAGGATTTCATCCGGTCGCGCAGCGCCATGTTCTTCGCGCCCGGCCATATCCAGAAACGCGCCAAGGACTGGGGCCCCGGCGAATTTGAAAGGCGCGCCTTCGCCTTCTGGCGGGACGCCGCCATCAAAAGCCGCGACTGGCTGACCATCACGCGGGAGACGGGCGCGGACGCGGTGGGCCAAGTGTACCGCGAGGTGCTGGCCGGCGACACCCCGGCGGACACCGTGCGGGTGACGGGGTTTTAAACGCCCCAGACCCATACGGGCACCGGTAACGCCGGGCCGGCGTCAGACCCCTAACGCCCCGGCCCCAGGGCGGCCAGCAGGGTGTCGAGCACCACATCCCGGCCGGCCGGCCGAACGGGCGACGGGATGGGCCTGTCGGGCGTGACGCCGTCGGCCCTTGCATCACCCGAGGGGCGGATGATGTGGGCCTTGGGAAAGCCGACCTCTATTCCCGTCACCGGCAGGGTGAAGCTTTCCATGGCGCCGTATGTGGTGGCCATGTCGGTGGTTTTTTCGCCGGCCACGGTGCCGAAGCCGTAATCCTGAACAATGGCGGCCACATTGACCGCATTGGAATAGGTGTGCCGGTTCACCAGCACATGGACATCGCCGGTGAAGCGGGCGCCATCGCGCGGCATGATCAGGGGAATGTCGAAGGCGAACATGTCGCCGCGCGGCACGGCGGCGTATTTTTCGGCAAACAGCGCCGAGACGCCCGCCGCATCCGGACCGGCCGCAAGGCGGGCCCGGTTCGACGCGGCCGCCTCATCGCTGGAGCGGATGAGAAAAGCCGAACAGAACCGGAAGGGCCGGTCGGCGACCCAGGCCAACATATGATCGCTGAATGAACTGTCGCCGCCGGGATTGTCGCGCAGATCGATGACCAGGGTCTGCGCCCCGGCTGCGAGAAAGTGTTCGAAGGCCCCGTCGATGAAGGCGGTGAAGGCGGCATTATCCCAAGGGGCGGACGGGGTTTCGGCGTTGTAGAAGGGACCGGGCCGCAGATAGGCGACGCCGCCCTCCAATAGTGTGAACAGGCGTTTGTCAGGCTCCGGGGCGGCGGCGGGCGGCCCGCTGGCCGGCGCCGCCTGTCGTTCGGCACGGGTGCGCGCGGTGACGGAGACGGTAACGGCCCCGGCACCGTCCCGGCGCAGGCTGACGCTGAAACGCGGTCTTTCCCCCAGTTCCAGCCAAAGATACCGCGGAAAGGAAAATTCCAGCAGTGAATGGGCGATATAGGGCGTATCGGCGGAAATATGCGCTGCCGCCCGGTCGAGCCAATCGGTCATCGGCGTGCCGTCGATGGCAAGAATTTCGTCACCGGCGGCGATATCCGGGTGGCCGGAATGGTCCTCGCCCACATAGGCGCGGCCAGCGGCGATGCGCGGATACATCGGAAAGACCCGACCGCCGGCGTCGAGAAACGCCTGATACGCCTTGTCGGGAAAATCGATGCGCGCGTGGGCCACATTGCCGAAGGCGACGAATTTCTGAAAGGCCACGCGCAGATCGAAGACCGTGCGCGGCCGGTCGAATGCCGCGGACATGCGCCTGTACAGTGCATCATATTCCGCGCGGCCACGATGGGCATAGAGATCGGCATGACCGCTTTGCAGTCCGGCATACAGGGCGGCGAAATCCGCGCGGATGTCGGCGGGCTGGATCATCCACTCATCAGGACCCGTCGGAGGGCTTTCACCGACACCGGCGCCATCGCCGGAGCCATGACCGGCGATGGCGAACACAACGATCGCGAGACAGGCCGCAAGCATGGCGCGTCCACATCGCATGGGAAAAACATGTTTCATCGGCAGGGTCCATTGCGCAATCCAGTCACCGGGAGGCCACTAGCGCATCCCGGGACCGGGGGCCATGGCGGGCGGCTCCCTTTTTCCTGACGAAATCCTGACGGCCGATCAGAGGGGGCCGACCGGGGGGGGGCCGACCGAGATGGCGCGGGCCTGCCGGAAAACACGGGTCCCGGGAAACCGTTTGCGCTATCAATAGGACATGACGGACCGACCGACAGATACGGCCATGAAACGGCACCCTTTCATCCTGGGTCCCTGGCGGGCAGAGCCGATGACACGCCGTATCGAGCGGGATGGACTGTCCGTCAGTCTTGAACCCAAGGTCATGGACCTGCTGTGCCTGCTGGCGGAGACGCCCGGCCATGTCTTTTCCCGGGACGCGCTGGAAGCGGCACTGTGGCCGGACATCACGGTGGGCGAGGATACGGTGGCACGCGCCGTCTCCAAACTGCGCCGGGCGCTCGGCGACAACGCGAAAACCCCCCTTTTTGTGGAGACCATCCCGAAGCGCGGATACAGGCTGATCGCCGCGGTCAAACCCGACACAGGGGCGGCACGGACAGCAGAGTCCGCCGGTCGGCGTCCCGCGCAAAACAGCCCGCCGGCCGGCGGGCCGGGGACAACAGACGCGCCCATGACGGATGCGACACCCGACTGGCCGGCAATGGCCGGACCGGGGCGGTCGGGCCTGCTGCCGTCCGGACTGTTGCTGATGGGGCTTTTGCTGGCCGCCGTGGCACTTGCCGGTGTGCTGTTCGAGACCGCCCCTGTCCCAGGTCCGGACCGCACCGGCACACCCGCCGGCCGCCTGACGGACCGGGCCGACGACCTGTATATGCACTTCACACGGGCCGACAATGAAGCGGCAATCGTTTTGTATGAACGGGCCCTGGCGGTGGACGAAGCCCACGCACCCGCCCGGTCCGGACTGGCAAATGCCCTGGTGCAGCGGGTGGTCCGCTGGCAGCATGCACCGGGTACGGGCACAGACACGGGCACGGGCACGGGCGGGCCGGCAAGCCTGGGCGCCGCCGTTGAGGCCGGTTTGACGCAAACACCGCATGGGCGCGAAACCCTGTGGCGGGCGATCGCCCTTGCGGAACGCGCCGTCCGCCTGGCGCCGGATGACGCCGGCGCGCTGAAAGCGCTGGGTCTGGCCCATGCCGCGCGGGGGGATCTGGACAGGGCGGCGCATCTGTACCGGCGCGCCGCGGCCGCGGACCGCAATGCGTGGGCACCACGGATCAATCTGGGCGAAATTCATATGATGCGGGGAGACCCACGGCACGCGGTCAAACATTTCGAGGACGCCTTCGCCGCGATGGAACGGTCTTACCCGGTGGAACCGCAGCGCGTGGGCCCGTGGCAGGCCGCGCTTGGGCTTCTGATCGGTCAAACCCATGAGGACCTTGGCGCGGACACAGAGGCCGCCCTGTGGTACCGCACCGTCCTGGCGCTGACCCCGCTGGAACCGGAGGCGACGACCCGGCTTGCCGGTATTCTGCGCCGTTCCGGCGGCGAAACGGAGGCCGCGGGCCTGTGCCGGGACCTGCGCACAAAGGTCGGCCTGTTTGACGGATGCCTGGACCGCGACGGCCGCTAAATACCGCTGCCGGCTGGAAGCACGATGAGGAAGGGGCAGTTGTCCGATGTCCAAAAGGGCGCTTGCGGCAAAGCCATCGCCTCAGTCCGCGCCCAGGCGGGCGATGGAGCTGCGGACAGAGAAGGCTTTGCCAAACCGGCAGGGCCTTTTAGGGTTTGCGGCCATACTGCGGATATCCTGGGAGGACGATATGCACGGGACAAAGCCCGCGGCCCTGGTGACGAATGCGGCCGGGTTTGCCGGGCCGCCGGCGGTGGATGCGCTGCTGGCGGCGGGCTTTCGCGTGCTGGCGCACGACCGGTCTTTCGGCGATGATGCCGTCTGGGCGGCCTATGCGCGGGGGCGCGGCGGGCTGGACCGGATTGACGGCGACACGCCGGAAGCCTGCGTGGAGCAGGCCTTTGCCCTGTGCGACACCCTTTCGGCCCTTGTCAGCAATGATCATTATCCGGCGCCGCTGCACGATACCCCGGATGTGGACCCGGACGTTCTGAGAGCCAATTTCGAGGCGCTGGTCGCCTTTCCCTTCGCGCTGGTGCGGGCGGCGCTACCGCGCCTGTACGGGCAGGACCGCGCCAATATCGTCCTGATCACATCGAACCGGATGCGCCTGCCCATGGCGGGCGCCGCGATCCCGGAGGCCGTGCGCGCGGCCGCCAACGGCCTGGTGCGCCCGCTGGCGGTGGAGTGCGCGCCGCACGGCGTTGTGGTCAATGCGATCGCGCCCAATTTCCTGTACAGCGAGGCCTATTACCCGAACGCGGTCTTCCGCGACACCGAGGCGGGGCGCCGCTACATCGCGGACAGCGTACCGGTGGGCCGCCTGGCCGACCCGGCGGAAATCGGCGAGGTGATCGCATTTTTCGCCACGGTCAAATCGCGTTTCATGACCGGGGCGGTTATCGATTTTTCGGGCGGATGGCCTTTCGGCACCCCGCGCCCCGAGGCCGGGGACTGAGGGCACGACAACCGGGGACCGTTCCCGGCCCGCAGCGGACATAGGGGAAACAGGACCTCAGGAGAAACGGGCGAGAGGAAAATATGTATGATGCATACATTTGTCCCGTTGCCATCGGAAAGGCGCCGATGAGGACGATGGGGCGCGGTGTTCCGGCAACCGCCGCAAATCCGCCCATACGGGTAAAACGGCCAACGGGATTCCTTGTCACCGAATGGTATAACCCCTTTTCCCTGCGCTATATTATTCCGTAAAATAAAACACCGCCAAGACAGAGATACAGAATGGACGGGGGATGACATGGACCGGATCCGCGCGCTGAAAACCTTTATCGCCGTGGCCGAGGCCGGCAGTCTGGTGGGCGCGGCGCGTCAGCTGGGCATGAGCCCGCCAACGGTGACGCGCATCATCGGCGACCTGGAAAGCCGTCTCGGCGTCACATTGCTGCACCGGACCACGCGCATCGTCACCCTGACGGCGGTGGGTGACGCCTATCTGGCCGACACCCGGAAAATTGTCGCCGAGCTGGACGCGGCCGACGACGCGGCGCGGGGGGCGCACAGCGTACCGACGGGACTGCTGCGGGTGACCGCGCCGGCATTGTTCGGCCAGTATTATGTATCGCCCGTCATCACCGCGTATCTGGACCGGTACGCGGGGGCCTGCGTCGATGCCGTGTTCCTGGACCGGGTGGTGAACCTGATCGAGGAGGATGTGGATGTGGCGGCGCGGATCGGCCATTTGCAGGATTCGGGCCTGCGGGCAATCCGGGTGGGGTCGGTGCGCTGGTCGGTCTGCGGCTGTGCCTCCTATTTCGAGAGGGCCGGCCTGCCGCAACGCCCGCAGGACCTGAAAGGCCACAGCATCGTGTCGGCGGGGGCGGGACCCGGTGCCGTATCCTGGCGGTTTGGCGGCGGCGAGAGCGTGCGCCTGTTGCCGCGCCTGACCTATTCCTCCATCGGGGCGGCGAAATCGGGCTGGGGGCTGACCCGGGTGCTGTCCTATCAGATCGGCCCCGAAATCGGATCGGGCGGCCTGCAGACGGTGCTGTCGGAGTATGAGCCCGATCCCCTGCCGGTTCATATCGTCCACACGGAAGGCCGCCGCGCACCGGCAAAGGTACGTGCCTTCATCGATATGGCGGTGGAGCGGCTGCGCGCCGACCCTTTCCTGAACTAGCGCTGACGGCAGGCGCGGCTGCCAGGGCGGCCCTAGGCCGAGGATGATGAAAGGGCGGCCCTAGGCTGCGGGCGGGATGGCGTCTATCAGATCGGCGGCGGCGGTGGTGCCGCCTTCCGAGCGAATGCGTGCGCCCAGCCGGTCGGCGGCATCCCGGACGCGGTCGGACCGCAACGCCGCAAGGGCGCCCGCCAGAGCGCCCGCATCCAGTTTTTTCAAAGAAACGGGCGCCGGACCGGCGCCCAGCCCGCTGACCGTGCGGCCCCAGAAAGGCTGGTCGCCGAAAACCGGGCAGACGAGCGTGGGCCGGCCCCAGCGCAAGCCTTCATGGGTGGAGCCGGCGCCGCCATGATGGACGACGGCACTGCACCGCGGGAACAACCAGTCATGGGGTACGCTGTCGATGACATGAACGGTGTCCGTGGTCTCGGCCGTGGCCAGCACGCCCCACCCCTTTGCCAGAACGGCGCGGGTGTCCGTCCGCCTGAGGGCGGCGAGAACGGCCGCCATCGCCCGGCCGTCATCGACGGCCGGCATGCTGCCGAACCCCAGATAGACCGGCGGCGGCCCGGATGCGATGAAAGCGGCCAGATCGGCGGGCGGTTCCCAGCCGGACGCGCCGCCCAGAAACCAGTATCCCGTCACATGGTCAACGGGTCCCCAATCCGACGGTTTCGGGACCATATGGCGGCTGTGACCATACAGGCGGGGCACGGGACCCCCCGACGGGTGATAGCCGCCCAGAACATCCAGACGGGGACGATCCGGCACACTGTCATGTCGCGGCAGCCACTTGCGCAGCAACGTGCCGTAACCGAGCCGCATCAGGGCCAGCATCGCATAGTCAGACAGCCTGTTGCCGGCAGCGCCGAGTGGCGGCAGGGGCAACAGCGGGTTGGCGAAGGCCCCGGTCGGGGTAAAGGCGGGCTGCAAAAATCCCGGCACGGCGATACAGCCGAGCGCCCGGGCGAAATAGGGCGCCAGAAAGGCCTTGGGGTGATAGAGGATGATGTCCGGTGCCACCTGACAGGCCACCGCCCACATCTCATCCAGAACGCGCTGCATCAATGCCCCGGACGACCGAAACAGTTTGACAAGCCCTTTCGGGGATTTCAGCGCCGCGCGGACGTCGGGCTTTTCCGCCAGCGCCCTGATGTCCACCGACAGGGGCGCCGCTGTCAGACCGTGGCTGTGGCCATGGCCGTCGACAAGCGCGTCAAAACCCTGCCCCGTCGACAGGGTAACATGGTGCCCCCGCCGGGCGAGTTCGGCGCCGAGCGCCACATAGGGCTGCACATCACCGCGCGAACCGAGCGTCAGGATCAATATTTCGGACATGATATCCTTTACAGCGTGGATCTCGTGGCATGGGACGGATGGCGCCTGGGCGGTACCGGGCAAGCGCCTCGGGTGCGGGCATGCTGTCATACCATGCCTTACACGGCAAACACTGTTCCGTCTCACCCGATTTTGTGCCGCCGGTGTCGGTCTGCGCTCTCCCGGTTCGGGGATATGCGGGACCGGTTCACGAGGCCTGTCTTTACCCAAGCCTCTTTGTCCCTCAACACGGTAGGGGTCAGCCGAAAGGGTATGGAACTATAATGGTTGGCAGCCGGATACCCTGTTCTGTATGATCGCAAGGGAAAGGGTAAAATACCGCGCCTGTCATTTTTCCGTTTTATTCGGGCGATAGTCTGCCGGTTCACGTTTCTGCTGGCGATGCCTTGACGCCGGTTCATCCGTTTCCATGTCACGTCCGTTGCGTTCCGAGGATTCAAGACCAATCCAGAGGAGGCTTTCACCATGCCGCGGCCCTTTGTTTTCACGATCTGTGTCCTTGCGATCTGTTCGGCGCTGTTCACGCCGCCGTCCCAGGCACAGGCCCCGATCAATGTGTCCCACCCGGTTGTGCGGGAGATCGTCGACTGGGACGAATATACCGGCCGTTTCGAGGCAGTGGAACGTGTCGAGGTGCGCGCCCGGGTCGACGGCTATCTGTATGAAGCCCCCTTTCAGGAAGGTGCCCTTGTCGAGGCGGGCACCATTCTGTTCGTTATCGACCAGCGGCCCTTCAAAATCGCCCTGGATGCGGCACAGGCCGAACTGGCCGAGGCGGAGTCGCAATTACGCCTGGCCCGGCGCGAGGCCGAGCGGGGCGGCGAATTGCGCCGCAACGGCAACATCAGTCAGGAAGCCTTCGACCAGCGGCGCGAACAGGCGATTGCCTCCGAGGCCACGCTGCGCGCGGCGGAGGCCCTGGTGGCACGGGCCGAACTGGACATGGAATTCACCACGGTGCGGGCATCGATCAGCGGACGCGTCGGCTCCAAACTGGTGACGAAGGGCAATTTGATCAGCGGCAATGTGGGCGGCACGGTGCTGACCACCATCGTCAGCCAGGACCCGATCTATTTCACCTTCGAGGCCAGCGAAAGCGATTATCTGAAATATGCGCGGCAGCATTTCAGCGGCGCGCGCGCCAGCAGCCGGGATGCGCCGAACCCCGTCAAGGTGCGCCTGCTGGACGAAAAGGATTTCGTGCATGAAGGCGTGATGAATTATGTGGAAAACGAACTGAACGCCAGTTCGGGCACGCTGCGGGGGCGGGCCGTCATCAGCAATACGGACGGCTTTTTGCAGCCGGGACAGTTCGGCCGTCTGCGCCTGCTCGGCAGCGGCGAATACCGCGCCATCCTGCTGCCGGATTCGGTGGTGCAGTCGGAACAGTCACGCAAATTCGTCTTTACGGTCGATGAAAACGGAACCGTGGCGCGCCGGATCGTCCAGCCGGGCGCCCTGTATGACGGGCTGCGGGTGATCCGCGAGGGCCTGAACGGCGAGGAACTGATCGTCATCAACGGCTTTCACCGGGTCCGGCCCGGCATGACGGTGGACACCAGCCCGGTTTCCATCGACACCGTCCTGTCACGTTAAGGGGGCGGGCCCATGACATTCAGCCATTTTTTCGTCGACCGCCCGATCTTTGCGACGGTGCTGTCGATCCTGATCATGCTGGTGGGCGGCATTGCCTATTTGGGGCTGCCGGTGGCGCAGTATCCGGAAGTGGCGCCGCCGACGGTGGAAGTGCGCGCCACCTATCCCGGCGCCAGCGCCGAAGTGGTGGCGAACACGGTCGCGACCCCGCTGGAACAGGAAATCAACGGCGTCGAGGGCATGCTGTACATGCTGTCGCAGTCGACCGGCGACGGCACCATGGTGCTGACGATCACCTTTGAGCTGGGCACCGACCTGGACCAGGCGCAGGTTCTGGTCCAGAACCGCGTGGCCATCGCCGAGCCGCGCCTGCCCGAGGCGGTGCGCCGTCTGGGGGTGACCACACGCAAGAACAGCCCCGACCTGCTGCTGGTGATCAACCTGTTCTCGCCGGATGAGAGTTATGACCAGCTGTTCATCGCCAATTACGCGGTGCTGCAGATAAGGGAGCAGCTGCGCCGGCTGAAGGGTGTCGGCCAGGTGCAGATGTTCGGCGCCAGCGAATATGCCATGCGGATCTGGATCGACCCGGACCGCACGGCCGCCTTCGGCCTGACATCGGGCGAGGTGGTGCAGGCCCTGCGCAGCCAGAATATTCAGGTGGCCTCGGGCGTGATGAACCAGCCGCCGGCCTCGGGGCCCGGGGATTTCCAGATCAATGTGGAGACCATGGGCCGGCTGAGCGCGCCGGAGGATTTCGCCGATGTGGTGGTGAGAAGCGATCCCGGCGGCGGCACCATACGGGTGCGCGACATCGGACGGGTGGAGCTGGGGGCGCAAAGCTATACCACGCGGGGCTATCTGGGCGACAAACCGTCCATTGCCCTTGCCGTGAACCAACGCCCGGGCTCCAACGCCCTGGAAACGGCGGAAGAGGTGCAGCAACTGATCGCCACCCTGTCGGCGGATTTCCCGCCCGGCATGGACTATGAAATCGCCTACAATCCGACGGAATTTATCGCTGAATCGGTGGATGCGGTGATCCACACGATTTTCGAGGCCGTTGTCCTCGTGGTGCTGGTGGTGGTCGTGTTCCTGCAAAGCTGGCGGGCGTCGATCATCCCGATCGTGGCCATTCCGGTGTCCCTGATCGGCACCTTCGCCGTGATGCAGGCGTTCGGATTTTCACTGAACAACCTGTCCCTGTTCGGGCTGGTGCTGGCCATCGGCATCGTGGTGGACGATGCCATTGTCGTGGTGGAAAATGTCGAACGCAATCTGGCGGACGGCATGGACCCGAAGGATGCCGCCCACAAAACCATGGACGAGGTGGGCGGTGCCATCATCGCCATTTCGCTGGTGCTGGCGTCGGTCTTCATTCCGGCGGCCTTCATATCCGGTATTTCCGGCCAGTTCTTCCGGCAGTTCGCGTTGACCATCGCCACGTCGACGGTGATTTCGGCCTTCTGTTCGCTGACGCTGAGCCCGGCGCTGGCCGGCCTGCTGTTGCGTCCGCACGGTCACGGCGCGGCGCCGAAAACAGCCGTCGGCAGGGTCCTCGGCACGTTGGCCGGGCGGTTTTTCGGCGGGTTCAACCGGGGTATGGACGCGGTGGCGGGCGGCTACAGCGCCACGGTCGGACGGCTGGTGCGGATCAGCGGCATCGCGCTGATCGTCTATGGCGGGCTGATCGCGCTGACGGCCTTTCAGTTCAGCCGGGTGCCGGGCGGCTTTATCCCGCCCCAGGACCAGGGCTATCTGATCGTGGCGCTGGAACTGCCGGCGGGCGCGAAACTGGACCGAACGGACGCTGTCGTGCGGGACGCCACCGAGCGCCTGTTGGCGATCGAGGGTATCGTCCAGACGGTGGGCTTTGCCGGTTTCAATGGTGCGACCTTCACGCTCGCCCCCAATTCGGCGGCGATCTTCCCGGTGCTGGCCCCGTTCGAGGAAAGGCTGGACAAGGGCATCGGCTTCGACGATCTGCTGGCGGAAACCCGCGCGGCGGTCTCCGGCATCGATGAAGCCTTCGTGCTGGTGATCCCGCCGCCGCCCGTGCGCGGCATCGGCACCGGCGGCGGCTTCAAGATGTATGTACAGGACCGCACTGGACGCGGCCTGGACACGCTGGCGGCCAGCACCTACGGGATTGTCGGCGCGGCGAACGGTATCGAGGGGCTGACAAGCGTCTTCAGCCTGTTCGAGACCGCGACGCCCAAACTGTATCTGGATATCGACCGGGTGCGGGCGCAGGAACTGAATGTGCCGATCAGCAATGTCTTCGACACGCTGGAGGTTTATTTCGGGTCCGCTTTCGTCAATGACTTCAATTTCCTCGGCCGGACCTTCCGCGTGACGGCACAGGCGGACGCACCCTACCGCCAGACGCCCGACGATCTGATGCGGCTGCGCACCGTCAACCGTTTCGGCGAGACCGTGCCCATCGGCTCCGTCGCACAGATCGAGGACCGCACCGGCCCCTACCGGGTGGCCCGATACAATCTGTATCCGGCCGCCGCCGTGCAGGGCGACACACTACCGGGCACCAGTTCCGGCGAGGCCATCGCGGCGATGGAAGCCCTGGCGGACACCGAGCTCGGACAGGGGTTCGGGTATGAATGGACCGAGTTGGCCTTCCAGCAGAAACAGGCCGGCAACACCGCCGGTCTGGTGTTCGCGCTGGCGGTGGTGCTGGTCTTCCTGCTGTTGTCGGCCCAGTATGAAAGCTGGCTGCTGCCGCTGGCGGTGGTGCTGATCGTGCCGATGGTGCTGCTGTCGGCGATCACCGGCGTGGCGCTGGCCGGGCTGGACAACAATATTCTGGTGCAGATCGGCTTTGTCGTGCTGGTCGGACTGGCCTGCAAGAACGCGATCCTGATCGTCGAGTTCGCCAAGCAGCGCGAGGATGAGGGTCTGGACCGGTTCGCCGCCGCCTCGGACGCGGCGAAGCTGCGCCTGAGACCCATTCTGATGACCAGCTTCGCCTTCATCCTTGGCGTGGTGCCGCTGATGACGGCCACCGGCGCGGGCGCGGAAATGCGTCAGGCCCTAGGCACCACCGTGTTCAGCGGCATGCTGGGCGTCACCGTCTTCGGGCTGATCTTCACACCGGTCTTTTACGTGGTGTGCCGGCGGTTCGCGGGCGGGGCCAGGAGAGTCCAGGGCCAAGAAAAACTGGCATCGCAAGCGGAAAACACAACGCAATAAACAGGGTGTCCGCTGTATTGTTACACATCCTCTTGCCGAGCTCCGTCAAAGGCCGCTAGATAATGGAGACGTGCATGAGTTTCGCTTGGCCAAAGAGCCTTTCTTACAAAAGGCCTAATCCTGAAACATACCCCGCAGAAGAAATACTATCTTCTCATTGTATTTGGGTAATTTTCCAGGAAATTACCCACGCAAAATAGAGAACAATAAATAATTCAAAACAAATAAAACCAACCGACAAAAGAGATAAAATTGCCCAATCCTCAATTTCAATCCTATGTATCTTCATTACCGATTTTTAAAAACGGAAAGGCCGGTAAAGAAAAAATATTTTCAATTTTTTTTCAGCTAATCGACATTCTTCGGCCATCCGTATTTTGTGATATTGGTGCCAACGATGGAAATGTCTGTAAACGTGTCAAAGAATACCATCCTGACTGTGAAGTGCATGGTTTCGAAGCCAATCCAGCACTCTTCGAGCGCTATAAATTCGATCATTATACCGCCGGGATACACTGGCACAATGTAGCCATAACATCCGCATCCGGAAAACGGGCACTCCATACACCCCGTAAATTGTCACGCACATATCCGACAGATGCTTCCACCGGTATGGATTCTTCGGCACGCACGGTCAGAGGACACACATCCCTGTTTAACAGAGCGGAAAATACCAGCGACGAACACAATGACGTATGTTCAAAAAGCCTGGACGATTTCTTTTCCGTCCACAGACGGCCAAGCGATCGAAGCTTCTTTCTTTATATTGATGCAGAGGGTGCCACCGGCGACATTCTGGCGGGAGCATCGGGAATTTTAAAATATAGTAAAGCCGTCCTGGCCAAAGTCGAAAGAGACCAATTCCGGGCTGGACAAACAGGTGCCGTTTCAGTCTTTGAAACTTTATACCGACACGGATTTGAGCCCTTTGTACGCGACAGGGAAGATGGCGACAGACAATTCAACACCCTTTTTTTAAGGAAAACAGCCATTAGGAAATTAGACCAAGGTTTTTTACCAAGAATATTAAAGTCGTATTTCCAAAACAATAAAATATCGACAACACAAAATATAGAACAAAACACTAAATTTCCTAGAACTCCCCCTCAAATCAAAAAAGAAAGTATAAAACCCCCAAAAATAAAAGTACCTGTCTTCGCACCATGCCATGACAATCCGTCTTACTGTCAGATCATGCTTGAGCAGCTTATAAATATTGGCTTTAACGATATTTTCTTTCTCGACAATAAATCAACAACCAGCGACATGCAGTCATGGCTTGAAAAAGCCGAAAAATACTCCACGGTCATAAGATTAGGTGAAAACCTAGGTCCCAGGGACTCCATAACGTCGCGCAGAATTTTTCCGCAACTGCCCAAGTATTTTTGCCTGACCGACCCAGATGTGGAATTTAATCCTCACCTACCCGAAAACTTCATCGAGTATCTCATTCGGCTTACGGAGTTTTACAATGTGGGCAAGGCCGGCTTCGCTCTCAACATTGCCGAACGGAGCCAGATGAAAGACGATGCCTTTAAAGTGGACGACAATCGGTTTTGCATATGGGAGTGGGAGGAAAAATTTTGGCGGCATCCGCTCGCGGAAACCGCAGACGGTGATCGTGTTTACAGAGCCAACATTGATACAACCTTCGCTCTTTATAATAAAAAGTACTTTAATCCCCAGAGGTTCTTGAAAGCCGTACGTATCGCAGGCCGTTTTACGGCACGGCATATGCCCTGGTACAAAGAATCCCGCATCCCCAAACAGGAAGAATTAAATTACGCAAAGAACTCTAATTTTTCTTTTTATTTAAAAAAAGAAATATAAATCAGTGACAAATTGAGGCCCGTATGAAAATCACGAAAAAAATTAAATAAATAATTTTTATTATAGATTTTTTATTTAATATCGAACACATGTCTGCGTATCAATAATTAAAACACGACCAAGTGCCATACATATATTCTACAGAAAATCCATGGGCGCTGGAGTTGGCGGCCTGCTCCCTCTTCGAAAAATACAGACCGGCCAGACCAAAGAGAGGCTGGCCTCAATTTCCGTCCGGATACAATCCATGCCGCCTTCAATCGCCACAGTTACTGAACACTCTCGCTGGCAGCACCCGATAAAAGTCGTTCCAGCGTTGCCTCAAACAGGGCGGGCGCATGTGCTCGTTCAAAATAAGCACGAGCCAACCGTCGCTGGCAATCAACGGTGTCCGCGGTCACCCCGGCAAGACAGGTTTCGAACTCGTCCAGAGTGCGCCAGTTGAGCGCACCGGGATAGAAATTGTCCAGACCGTCCGCCACCCTGTGCCCCACGGCATGGACGATGGCGCACCCCGCCGCCATGGCCTCTACCGTCGCCTTGCCGCCGGCCACGGGGTAGGAGCTCAGATAAATATCGGGCTTCAACAGTGCAAGCGTCTGGCTGAGGCTTTCGACATAGGGCAGGTGGCGTACGGTGGCACTGCTTCGGGCGGATACCGCAGCGGCTGTCACGGCCTCTTTCAAGTCGTCGGTCAGTGGGCCGATATGGACGTGGGCACCGCCGCGTGCACGGAAGCGGGCCGCGATGAAATCGACATAATTGCGCACGGTCTTCGGCAGAAATTTCGCGATACTACCGCATGTGGCCGTGAGAAAAGCATCGTCCGCGCGCAGGCCCGCACTCATGGCAGCTTCCGGAACATCCGCATAAGGATCGGCGCAGGTCATCGGCAGATTGATAACCGCCTGCCCCGTCCCGCAGGCATAATGACGTGCACAGGCCTCACCGTAAGCGGTGACGGAAACAAGGCCGGTTTCGGGGTCCACCGGCCGCAGGGCAAAACTGTGATCGGCGTGCCAGACATGCAGTTTGCGCCGTGCTGGAGCGCTGTGCAGCAAGGCAAAGCAAATCATATCGTAGGGATGCGAGAAATCGACGATCACATCCGGCGCAAAGGATTTTATTACATCCCAGCCTGTGTGAAGCCTTTCGATGTGGGTATCATCATCCAGGCAGTGGATATGCAGCCTTGACGGATCGAAAGCTTCTCGTGTCAATGGGGCCTCGTTAAGGGTCAGGCCCGTCAATACCAAGCCAATGTCCATTCGGCCGACAAACCGTCTGACAATATCCTCCACCAGCCTTGAGTGACCGCCGATATCCGACAACAGCGTGGCCAGCAGAATCACCCGTTGGCGTCTTTTGCCATGTATGCCGTCCCGGACGCTAAGTGCAGGCGCGTCATTCTTATATGCACTGCCGGCCAGCATACTCTCCGACAAGCGCGCGGCTTCCCGGTTCAATGCCGGGGAAGAAAGGCTCATTGCACGCGGTGCAGACTGCTGGAACAGCTTGTGAGTCACAGCCATGATATCGGATAGGGCGCGGACATGATCACCGTCGCGCCTGTGTCGGTCCACCCTCTGCGTCAGGGCGTCCAACTTCCAGACCACGGTCTCCCTGAAACCGCGCGGTTGCCGACCCGGCGGGGCGTCTTCCGCGATCGTTTTCCCTTCGGGCATCGCCTCACTCCCAAGGACGGCACGTGCTGGCGCACGCTGACCGCTTATACATTCACAGTATAAACAAGCCTTTCCACCGGTCGCGTCAAGGCTTGAGAAATCGTCGGAAGAACCGCGACAGACACTGACAGGGCGCACATATACCACACAAGCGGCCGTAAAGGTATGATAGACCCCCGGCGATATAAGGCCGATACGCGGAAGGTTTCGCGGCTTGCATGCCCGGCATGCGGGTGTATACATTTCACCGAGAGGTTATCGGGTTGCGCTTTCCGCTTCATTCGTCATGAGGCGCGACAAAACGGGTTGTTACTTTTCCGGGACTTATGGGCTCGCCGCTTGATCATTGTAGAATTATCAATCTGCCCGTGGTTACGGATGTACACGGCAAACTGACCTTTATCGAGGAAAACCGGCATATCCCCTTCGATATCAAGCGCGTCTATTATCTCTATGACGTGCCGGGCGGGGCGGTGCGCGGGGCGCACGCGCACAAGGCCCTGCAACAGCTGTATATCTGCCTGTCGGGAAGCTGCGACATCAAGCTGACGGACGGGTTCAAGGACAAGACCTTCCATCTGAACCGGTCCTATATGGGGCTGCTTCTGTCGCCGATGGTGTGGCGGTCGGTGGACAATTTTTCGTCCAACTCGGTTCTGCTGGTCCTGGCCTCGCAGCTGTATGACGAAGACGATTATTACCGCGACTATAACGACTATCTGCGGGGTCGCGGCATTCTGGACGGGCCGGCGGAAACCGGATGATCAAATTTCTGGATCTGAAGGCCGTTCACCGCCCGTACCGCGCGGAACTGGAAAGCCGTTTCGCCGCTATTCTGGACAGCGGCCGGTATGTTCTGGGCGCGCAGGTCGTGGAATTCGAGGAACGGTTTGCCCGGTTCACCGGGGCGCGGCAGGCGGTCGGTGTCGGCAACGGCCTGGACGCGTTGAGCCTGGCGCTGAAAGCCCTTGATATCGGCCACGGGGACAGGGTTCTGGTGCCCAGTTTCACCTTCATCGCCACATGGCTCAGCGTGATGGCGGCCGGCGCGGAACCGGTACCGGTGCCCGTCAGCCTGGAGACCGGCAATATGGACCCGTCGCGCCTGCCGGTCACGCCGGACAGCCGCGTCAAGGCGATTGTGCCCGTCCACCTCTACGGCGCCCCCGCCGACATGACGGCCATTGGCGACTATGCCCGGCGCCACGGACTGCGCATTGTCGCCGATGCCGCCCAGGCGCATGGTGCGCGGTATGACGACCGACCTGTCGGCGATTTTGCCGACATATCCACTTACAGCTTCTATCCCGGCAAAAACCTCGGCGCCCTGGGCGATGCCGGGGCGATCACGGTCAACGATGACGGTCTGGCGGCCCGGCTGAGGCGGCTGCGCAATTACGGCTCGGACAAGAAATACATCCACGGCGAGGCCGGTACCAATTCCCGCCTGGATGAACTTCAAGCGGCGTTTCTGAATGTGCGCCTGGACCATCTGGATGCTGAAAACGCCGTCCGCCGCGAGCAGGCGGCACACTATGGTACGGCACTGGCCCCTCTGGCCGGGATCGTCGACACTGTCAGACCACCCGGCAACAGCCGGTCCGCCCATCATCTGTTTGTCATACGCTGCGACAAACGGGACGCACTGCTGGATGTCCTGACCGAACGGGACATACAGTGCCAAATTCACTATCCGGTCGCCCCATGCGACCAGCAGGCTTTCGCCCACATGACCGCGGATGCCGGTATCCATGACACAGCCCGGCAGCTGGCCGCAACGGTCCTGAGCCTGCCGCTCGGCCCGCATCTGTGCGATGAGGATATATCCGAGGTCTGCGATGCAGTGACGGCCTCTGCGGTCGATTTATTTGTATGATGTATCAGACACTGCATAAAATACTGGTTTTTCCTTTTCGGGCAAAACGTGCTTGAAACTCTGCCAAGAACAGAAACTCCTAAAGCATGCCCGGTCGATGTGTCCGCAGGGCGTAAAAAGACATCCGAAGACATATCGGATCAAGTGGAGAGTCTTGATAACAAATGCGGAAAATGTTGAATATAGTACCCGTGTAGAGTGAGATAGCGCCAAATCGGCTCGTTTACACACTGTGTTAGTCGTCACCGCCTTAGGTGGCCAAATAGCTGCGGAACAAAAACCAAAACAATGAGCCTGAAAAAAATAAGAGCCCGGGCTCCGCTTCGTCTTGGACTGGCTGGTGGTGGTACGGATGTATCACCCTTTTGCGACCGGTTCGGCGGAGCGATCCTGAATTTCACAATTGACCGCTATGCTTATGCGACCCTTGAAGAAGTGGCTACCGACAGCATTGAATTCACGGCCCGGGATTTGAAACGGTCCGTTTCATTTTCCGCCGACACACTGCCGCCCGTGACAGGGGACCTGAAGCTGCACCGGGGTGTATACCGGCGCATTATGGAGGACTTCAACGGCGGCAAATCCATGGCCGTCCGGCTTGTGACCAGTGTGGACAGTCCGATAGGATCGGGCCTTGGCTCTTCATCCTCCCTTGTGGTCGCCATGATTGAAGCGTTCCGCGGATTGATGAATCTGCCGCTCGGCGAATATGAAGTCGCCCAACTGGCTTTTCGCGTCGAAAGAGAAGACCTTGGACTGGCGGGAGGCCGTCAGGATCAGTTTGCAGCGACATTCGGCGGTGTCAATTTCATGGAATTTCACGAAGACAACAGGGTGATTGTCAATCCCCTCAGGATTCGCAGCACCGCCCTGTATGAGCTTGAAGCCTCACTGCTCCTGCATTTTTCCGGTGTATCGCGCGAGAGCGCCAGGATCATCGAGAGCCAGTCAAAAGCCGCCCACGCGGACCATGACAGCCAACAGCTCAAAGCCCTGCATGACATTAAAAACGATGCCTATGCGATCAAGGATGCCCTGATGATGGGGGATATCGAGCGGATGGCGGAGGTCATTTCCAACTCCTGGGAAGCCAAGAAGAAAACCTCGTCCAAAATCACATCCGCTGCCATCAATCATACGATTGAAACCGCCCTGAATGCCGGGGCCCTGGCGGCAAAAGTATCGGGTGCCGGCGGCGGCGGTTTCATGTATTTTCTGGTAGATCCTGAAATGAGGGCCAATGTTCAGCATGCACTTTCAGAGCATCCCGGTTACACAAGTCTTTGTCATCTGACCACGGTCGGATCGGAATTCTGGTCGGTGAAACGGGAAGCCTGAAAATTTTTCCGTATATGTCCCTGCCTGTACGGCAGGCCTTGAACCCAGATGTCGGGAAAGATGTCAATGTCAGCCATCACGGATAGTCTTGCCGAAACGGATAAGCTTTTCAGGGCTTTGGTGGATGACACGGCCCTGATCGCAACACTTAAGGAAATAGCGGATTTATGGGCTGCCCGTTTGCAGAAGGGGCACAGAATTTTCTTCGCCGGCAATGGCGGGTCTGCGGCGGACAGCCAACATATCGCCGGCGAACTTGTCAGCCGCTTTCACTTTGACAGGCCGGGGCTGCCGGGGATCGCGCTCACAACCGACACATCGATACTGACGGCCATCGCCAATGACTATGATTATAGCTATGTCTTTCAAAGACAGCTTGAGGCGCTTGCGGCGGAGGGGGATGTCTTTGTCGGCATTTCAACCTCGGGCAACAGTCAGAACATCATCCGGGCATTGCGGCATTGCCGGGACGCAGGTGTTACAACTGTCGGCCTGACCGGTCAAAGCGGCGGACAGATGCCGGACCTGTGTGACCACATTGTCCGCATCCCGCATGCAAGCACGCCGCGCATTCAGGAAGGCCATATCGCCTGCGCCCACGCTATCTGCGAGAAGGTGGAATCCACGTTATTCGACAACCCAACCGCAGGACAATGCCGGTGAGGCAACCTTGCCGGCAGGCGGTCATTCTGGTTGGCGGCCGCGGAACAAGGCTCGGCCATCTTTCCGCCAGCACGCCCAAACCGCTTATACCGGTGGACGGCACCCCCTTTCTCGACCGGGTCCTGAGGCAACTGGTCCGCCACGGGTTTTCGGATATCATTCTTCTGGCCGGCCATCTCGGCGATCAGGTGGCCAAACGCTATGATGCGATATCTTTTCCAGGGGCGACTGTGCGTACGGTGATTGAACTTGCCCCACGCGGTACCGCCGGTGCATTGGCGGAAATCGCTGGCGATCTTGACGCCGAATTTCTTCTGATGAACGGAGATTCAATATTTGATTGCGATCTCCTGAACTTGATCCATCCCCCTTTGAAACCCAGTCAGATCATGCGGATGGCTTTGCGCACTGTGGCCGATGTCAGCCGTTACGGAGCCGTCAGGATCGACGGAGAAACCGTCACCACTTTTGGCGAGAAAAACCATCAGGGGCCGGGCACGATCAATGCGGGTCTTTACCTGTGCAGTCGGGATATCCTGACCGGTATTAAGCCCGGAAATACCTGTTCCCTTGAACTGGAAATCATACCGAAACTTGTCAAGCAGGAGGCTGTCAGCGGGCGGGTTTTTACCGGGTATTTTCTCGATATCGGCTTGCCGGAGACACTGGCGCTGGCACGCGATCAGCTTGATACCGCCCTGAGGCGGCCGGCCGTCTTTTTTGACCGGGACGGTGTCCTGAACGAAGACACCGGCTATGTGGGGACGCAAGAAGCGTTTGTCTGGCGCAGCGGCGCCCGGGAAGCCATATCCGAGGCATACCGGCGCGGCTATCTGCCGATCGTGATTACGAACCAGGCGGGTGTCGCGCGCGGCTACTACACTGAAGACGATGTACGCCAGTTGCACGCATGGATGAATGACACCTTGCGACAAACGGGCGTCTGTATCGCAGCCTTTTACTACTGCCCGTACCATATTGACGGTGTCGTCGAGCGATATGTACGGCACTGCCCTTCCCGCAAACCAAATCCCGGCATGTTGACGCAAGCACTTGCAGACTGGTCCATCGACCCTGCGGGCAGCGTTCTTCTCGGCGACAAGGACAGCGATATCGAAGCCGCACGCCGGGCCGGCATCCGGGGCGTTCTGGTGACGGAAACCGACCTCAGAGCAGACCTGCAACGCGCACTAAGCGGGAGGGCCGATCCTGAAAATCAGCGCGCAAAGCCTGTGGCATAAACACAAGAGCCGGAGCCATGCCCCACACGCGAGACAAGACTGTCGTGATCCTCGGTGCAAGCAGGTTTACCGGGCGTCATCTGGTGCAAAAGCTTCTGCGGGATCACAGGTACCGTCTGCTCACACCGGGCAGAGAAATATGCCGTTGGGAGACTGTGCCCGCTCCCGCTAATGATTACGGATGTTAATCAACGATCCGTGTTTCTATAAGAGCTTTGCGCAAACTATTGACGCCTTCATTCAGACCGTAGTCTCTTTCGATCGCGTTTGCGGACCGTTCAGCCATTACGGTGAGGCTGTTTAAATCGGGGTAAAGGGATGCAATCCCGTCTGCCCATGTTGAAGCGTCAGGTTGAATCTCCAGATAGCTTCCATGTTCACCGCCGGGAATGCCCTCTGCCGCCAATGGGCTGAGGATACAAGGGACGCCATGCGCCATTGCATGCAGCACTTTGCCCTTGATGCCGGCACCGGAGAGGAGCGGTGCCACAAAGATACGATGCCGGTCAAAAGCGTCCTTCACCTTAGGGATCTGCCCCATGATATGGATATTGTCTGCTTCCAGTGCACGAATCTCATCAGTTGTACGACTGCCATAGACATAAAGAACAATGTCGGGATCGATCTCTTTCAGGCGCGGCATGACCTCTTCGGCGAGATAATGCACAGCCTCGATATTGGGTTTGTGGCCAAAGCCGCCGAGGAACATGATGCCCTCACGCTCTCCAAAAGGTGGCGCATCTGTTACCGTCTCCTGTACCCAGGGCAGTCTGGCAACCGGGACTTCACCCATCAGATGAGTGTTCAGGACCTCGATCTCGGTTTCGTTGTAACTGAAATTCAGGTCAACGGACCGCATGACGGCCAGTTCATGTTCACGGATCTTACGAGCGTCCTGTAAGGCCTGATCACGATCTGTGCCAAAGTCCTGCACCATCGCAGCCCGCATTTCACGCAGGAAGTGACAGTCGGCATTATTGAACAGAATTTTTGCCTGCGGTGCATATCGGCGCATATGACCGATAAAATGCTCGGCCACATAATAGCGCGTGACGAAGATCAGGTCGAATTCCATCCCTCTGTCTCTCAGAACCGCCGGCACCGTTTTGGCAAAAGGATTATAGAGGACCTCAACCCCATCGCGCTGCAGGGTCTCGGTGTATTTGCCCAAATAAGCGCGATTTGCAGGCAGAAAGGTCACCTTGTATCCCAATGCCTGGAACATCCTGATTTCCTGAATGGCGGCGTAGGACCCCGCATCATAATCCGGGCGGGGCACTTCGTTATCGATAAAAAGAACCCGCTTTTCGATACCGCGGTCCTTTACCAGGTCCACCAGCGCGTCCTTGCCCGGCTGGCCCTTTAACGCCTGCTTCCATTTCTTCTTGAATTTGGGCCGATTGATTTCCTGATAGCGCTTAACACTGCCCACTTCTTCGGTATCGCGACCGTGGCTGACGCCTTCATGGTGTATGACGACCGCCTTGGGCGCATAGAGGACCCGTTTGCCGGCTTTGCGGACTTTAAAGGCCAGATCGGTATCTTCGAAATAGGCCGGCGCCAGATAGCGGGAAAATCCGCCGACCTCCCGCCAGAGGCTCCGCCGGATCATCAGGGCGGCCCCGGATACATAATCCACCTCGCGCGTATAATTATAACGCGGATCGCCGCCATTCCTCAGGCGACCATAAAGATAAGGGTCCCCCGTCGTACGGATGACACCGCCGGCATCCTGCAGGCGGCCGTCGGCATAGAGAAGCTTTGCACCGGTGATCCCGACATCATCCATGGTAACAAAGGGATGGAGCAGTTCATCCAGCCAGCCGGCGGCCGGCTCCGTATCATTGTTCAGAAAGACGACAAAATCACCCTTGGCAGCGTCCGCGCCTGCGTTTGTCGCCCCGTTAAACCCTTTGGCCCGGTCATGGCGGATAATCCGCAGGCCGACCTGACAGTCCAGCATCGCGCGTGTCTCGGCATCCGACCCGTCATCAACCACGATCACCTCACATGTGGCGCCACAAACGGCCAGACGCAAAGCCGCCAGGCAAGCATAGGTGACCGCCGGCTTATTGTGCACGGGCACGACAACGGAAACCCGGGGCACGTCATGTTCGGGGAAATGCAATGGCCTGAAATCGGCGATATAGGGATAGCCCCGCACAAGGGTCGCGTGGCAGTGACTCAGCTCGGCTGCCTCAAACGCCGGGTCGGGACTGTCCGCAAGACGTGCCAGTGCCTTTTCCAACGCCTGGTAACGCTGCTGGGCAACCGGTGCCAGTTTGCCCTCAAGCGGCGGTTGGGTATGTTTGAGGATATCGAACCAGTCGGTCTGTACCAACCTCAATACACGGGCGTCGCGGGCCAGGGTGCGTCCCAGCCGGTCCTGAACGTCAATGCCATGGGGCATGCCGTCCATCAGGTCATCAGGAATCAGGAACCTGACATCACACCAGTCCTCATCCTCCTGGCTGTGAACATGTGCGACGCCAATCAGACGCCCATCAATCAGGCAGCGAAGTGTATGGTAGCCGACATGCGCTTTGCCGGGTTTGAAACGGTAGGCGACCAGATTGTCATTACTCTGCAGGATAAGACCATTGAGAGCGGGGTGCATATCAGGACCCGTTACTGTGGTGTGTGTTTCAACATCATCCGCCAATCTGATGTCAATCCGGCCGGACAGGTCGCCCTCATTCTCAGGTCTGTAAAACCTCTGTCCGGATGCAATGGCGGCTATATATGCGTCCATATTCTGAAAGGCCGGCCGGAAGCCGGACACGGACACATCGTCACGGCCCAGGAAAAGCATGGGACGCGCCAGAAAGAAAACCAGATCCGCCTCGCCGGACTTTTCATGGGCGCGAAGGTGTTCGCCAACAATTTCAAATCGCAGACCACAGGCCGCCGCCCCTTCCGGCGGCATGAAATCCAGCCGCACGCGTTCATAGTCGTCCTCGGCGGCACCGCCAACCTTCTCGCCGCGTGTCAGAGTGCGTTTCCGGCTGTCCAGCCTGCGGCCATCTGTGTCGAAAAATACCAGTTCAACAGCCGCATCGCAGCGATAAAGGCCGACCAGCGCCTGAAAACAGACAGTTTGTCCCGGTAAAAGCGGTATGCGCCCCTGATCATCCCGCCCCAGATACACAGCCGATGCATGTCCAGTCGCTGCGGCCTCTGTCCCTGCGGTCCCTTTCCCGACTGTCTGACGCAGGAAGAGGGTATGCGCACCCGACAGGGTGTACCGATCGTCGAGATCAAGACCCAGATAAAAGTGGCCCTTGCCCCCTTTCGCCCAACCCACGGGTCCGGTAGCAAAATCGGCATTCCACAGCAAGTTCTGGCCGAGAACCGGTTCCACAGGGGATTTTACGAGGGTCAGCGGCACGGAGCGGTCATCGCAGAAAACGGCCGGCGGCAGCGCATCGTCTGCGGCGACGGAGATCATGAGTTGATCACCAATTCCTTCAAATATCTGCATGGACAACCCGTTACACCGAAAGGAGCATTTGCTTCAAAAGACCGGACACTTGCGCCCATATATCTGCTTTTGAAACAAATCAGCGGATTTTACAACAGCCGCTATCCCGTGATGACGGCCTGTACATGGCTAAAGACAGAAGGGTATGTCAGGTGGACATAATCTCACTCACGGGTCGGCGATGCGCTGCTGCCGGCAAGAATGCCGCCGTCTATGGTCAGTTCGGCGCCGGTGACATATTTGGATTCATCCGCGCCCAGATATACGGCGGCCCAGGCCACATCGTCCGGATCACCGATATGGCCCAGGGGAATATCGGCGGCCAGGGTCTTCAGAGCATCCGCGCGGGCGGCCCCCTCGCCCAGCATGGGCTCCCAGATCGGGGTCAGGATGGCCGCCGGATGGATCGAATTGCAGCGGATGGCATATCCCTGCTGCGCACAATAAAGCGCGACACTTTTTGTATGGTTGCGAACGGCCGCCTTGCTGGACGCATAAGCCGCCGCCGCCGGAATACCGACCATGCCGGACCTGGAGGAGATGTTGACGATACTGGCCGCCGGCGACGGTTTCATCAGCCTGATCCCGTATTTACAGCCCAGCGCCACACCGTCGAGATTGACACTGTGCACCATATGCCAGCTGGCCATGTCCAGGCTTTCCGGGTCATACGGTCCGGACGTCTCTTCGAAACCGGTGATGCCGGCATTGTTGACCAGAATATCCAGCCGGCCGGGACCGGCAGCGATATGGTCGGCAGCCGCCAGCCACTGGTCCTCATCGCTGACGTCGAGGTGCAGATAGGATGCCGAGGGTCCCAGGTCCCGCACCAGGGCCTCGCCGGCGCCGTCATCGATATCGGTCAGGATGGTTTCTGCCCCTTCGCTGACATACAGGCGGGCAATGGCCGCACCGATACCGCGGGATGCCCCCGTCACCAGGGCGATCTTGTTTTTCAGTCTGTTCACGCTTGCGCTGCCCCTTCCGTCCATCTATGCGGCAACCGGTATTGACCGGTCGCCTTCCAAGCGATTTTATCGGCCTGTCAACTATCGTTTAACCGATGAAATGGCACACTTCATCGCATCGCTGCGGCTTGCGGCGGCCATGGTCGTTATAGGTGACGCGGGTCACGGGGTCAGCATGTAAAAAGAAAATCGTCCGGAGTTTTGGGGGGTAAAGAGCGTATCATGTTCAGGGGTCATCACAATAACGGGGCAGTTACGGCCTGTTTTCTCACCGCCTGTGCCATTCATATAGCGACGGCACAACCTGTCCGGGCGCAGGATCAGGCACCCGCTGAAACGCCCGTATCTCAGGAAGACAGACCCGGTGAGACGGACGAACGCACCCTGCCACCGGAAACAGCGACCCCACAAACCCCCGCCGATGGGTCGAAACAGGTCTATCCAAAGGCCTTTTTCGATCAGTTCGTACCGCAAACGGCACTCGGCATGGTCAGACGCATTCCCGGTTTCGTCCTCGATACCGGTGCCGAGTTGAGAGGGTTTGGCGGCACGGCGGGCAATGTGTTGATCGACGGTGCGCGTCCGTCGGCCAAATCGCTGGGTCTTGCCGAGGCCCTGCGCCGCATTCCGTCCTCGCAGGTGGACCGGATCGAGGTGATCCGGGGCTCCGCCGGGGCGGGCGAAGCCGCCGGCCAGGGCGTTATCGCCAATGTCATCCGCATCCCCGGCAAGGCGTCCGGCGCTTTCTTCGCCACACTGGAACGGGCACCGGATGGCAACATCAATCAATTCGGTCAGGCGACCATGTCCCGACAGTTCGGCGCCTGGGATACCACCACCCGGTTCAATTTCGAGTGGGAGCGCTTTCCTCTGTCGGGCACCCGCGACAACCGGGACGCGGACGGCAACCCGACCCTGTTCCAGCGAGAGGACCGTCCGGCCCGGTATCGCGAGGCCTTTCTATCCAGCGAAGCCCGCCGCGCCTTTGCCGGGGGCAGACTGACCCTAAACGGTCAGCTTGGCTGGTGGACATTCCAGTCCGATACGGAACGTCTGGGCTTTTTCGGGCGCATCCCCGGCGAAAATGACACACCGGATACAGCACAACTGATCGATTTCGATGAAAACAATTACAGTTTCGAGCTGGGCGGCGACTGGACGCGCACCTATGACAGCGGCCTGACCTGGAAAATCCTGAGCCTCGTTTCCGGTGAAGATGCGAGCGAGGACACGATCACGGAAATCCAGACACCGGTGGGCGACACCAATTCCATCGCGACCTTTCTGCAGGACAGCCGCCCGCTGGAGACCATCTTCAGGACAACGCTGTCGCGCGGCGGCAAGACCCTGCGCGGGGAAATCGGGATCGAGGCCGCTTATAACCGTCTGGACAGCAGCCTTGCCCTGAGAATCGAAGACGAGGAAGGCGCCCGTGACATTGACCTGCCGGCAGCCTCTGTACTCGTTGAAGAAGTCCGGGGAGAGGCTTTCAGCAATCTGATCTGGACCGTCAGTCCGAAACTGACCGTGGAAAGCGGACTGGCCCTGGAAGCATCGCGTCTAATGGTGACGGGCGGCGCCGACAACACACAGACCTTCACCTTCCTGAAACCGTCGCTGACCCTTATCTACAATGTGGCCAGCAACTTTCAGACACGCCTTGCCGCGCGGCGGATTATCGGCCAGTTGGATTTTTCCAATTTTGCCGCCTCCGCCTCCGCGGCGGACGACCGTTTCCTGGGCGGAAACCCGGATCTCAGCCCGGAGACCACCGACCGGCTGAGCCTTTCGGTTGATCTGCGCACCAAAAGCCGCGCAGCCCTGAATGTGGAAGCCTTTCACGAATGGCGCTCGGATGTGCTGGAACAGATCATCCTGCCAAGTGAGGTGCCAGGCCTGGGAAATGCCGGGACCGCAAGGGTGTGGGGC
The DNA here is from genome assembly GCF_003688555.1 of Eilatimonas milleporae. Classification (GTDB taxonomy): domain Bacteria; phylum Pseudomonadota; class Alphaproteobacteria; order Sphingomonadales; family Kordiimonadaceae; genus Eilatimonas; species Eilatimonas milleporae. Next base: position 112,630 of record NZ_REFR01000017.1, on the reverse strand, counting down.
CTGAACATGAATGCCAGCCTGCCGCTGAAAGGGGTCATTCGGGGCGGCCTACTGGAAATCCAGGCGGAAACCATCGATTCCCGTTTTACAGACCCCCTGGATGGGCAAATACGGGATATCACCGGACTGACGAATCCGGTCATCAACATTGATTTTCGACAGGATCTGGTAAAGGAACGCATCGCCTGGGGGATCGGGTATGAGGCCTTCAACCGCGAGGAAAACATCTTCGCGGACGAAATCAGTATCGAACGGGAAAACGGCCAGTTCGACGCCTTTGTCGAGACCACACGCTTTCTGGGCGTGAAAATCCGCCTGCGCGCCAGCCGGGTCCCCCGGCAGGAATTTGAACGCACACGTCTGTTCTTCCGGGATTCGGATCGCAGCGACGATTTTACCGGCAGCGAGCAGGTGGACCGCAGCCGCGGCACCTTTGTCGCGTTGACGGTAAGCGGCCAGTTTTGAAATGATGCCCGCCGTCTGTCGACGGGCTTATATGTCCGGCACACTTCATGACACACGATTAGGAACCTGAATATTTTCCATTCTGCAAAAAATACAATCAAATAACCTACCTAAAGTAGGGGAATGCCGGAAATACGCCATAATATTATAAAGCACAGCGCGATAAACTATAAAGTGTTCCCATATGAACAAAGCACGTATAACTCATAGATTACTTTCATTATGCAAAGCATAAATATAAAACTTTAGGAAAATTTCACCACGCTCTGCTTTAGTTGCCTGAACGACAAGTCCCGAATCCAAAATCGGGTGTCATGAGGCAGAGATATGTTTGAAAAACTGACAGGCCGGGAGCCGTCGGGTGTACTGACTGGCCCCAAAAAGACTGAAAGCACTACGGGTGGTTCCGACAACGCCACCAGGCAGGTTCTGGAACAGGCCATAGATGCCGTTGTTTCCATCGATGCCAACAATCGCGTCACCTTCTTCAATGCGGCAGCGGAAAAGCTGTGGGGGTATAAACGCAGCGAAGTCATCGGGCGCAATGTCAAAATGCTGGTGCCCAAGGAGCATCAGCCCGGCCATGACGGTTATGTCAACACCAACCGCGCCACCGGCCACGACAAGATTGTCGGCACCAGCCGCGATGTGGAACTGGAACGCAAGGATGGAAAGCGCATCTGGTGCAATCTGTCCCTGTCGAAAATTCACCAGAAAGGCAAGATTCTCTACACCGCCTTTGTCAAGGACATCACCGCCGAACACGAAGCCCGCGAAGCCACTCGGCAGACGTTGGAGCAGGCGCTGGACGCCGTCGTCAGCATTGACGAGCACAACAGCGTCACCCTTTTCAATAAAGCGGCGGAGAACCTGTGGGGCTACAGCCGCGACGAAGTGATCGGCCGCAATGTCAAGATGCTGGTGCCGGACGAGTTCCGCACCAATCACGATTCCCTGGTCAACGCCAACCGCACCACCGGCCAGGACAAGATTGTCGGCACCAGCCGCGACGTGGAGGTTCAGCGCAAGGACGGCCACCGCGTCTGGGCCAACCTGTCCCTGTCGAAGGTCGACCTGGGTGGTAAAATTCTCTACACCGCCTTTGTCAAGGACATCACCGCCGAGCGTGAGGCCCGTGAAACCACCCGCCAGACGCTGGAGCAGGCGCTGGACGCCGTCGTCACCATTGACGAGAATAACGAGGTCACTTTCTTCAACAAGGCTGCGGAAGGGCTGTGGGGTTATGGCCGAGACGAGGTGATCGGTCAGAATGTCAAGATGCTGGTGCCGGACGAGTTCCGCGCCAATCACGATTCCCTGGTCAACGCCAACCGCACCACCGGCCAGGACAAGATTGTCGGCACCAGCCGCGACGTGGAGGTCCAGCGCAAGGACGGCCGCCGCGTCTGGGCCAACCTGTCCCTGTCCAAGGTCGATATGGGCGGCAAGATCCGTTACACCGCTTTCGTCAAGGATATCACCGCCGAGCGCGAGGCACAGGAAATCATCCGGCAGACACTGGAACAGGCCCTGGACGCCGTCGTCACCATTGACGAACACAACAATGTCACCTTCTTCAACAAGGCGGCGGAGGCACTGTGGGGCTATAACCGCACCGAAGTGATCGGCCACAATGTCAAGATGCTGGTGCCGGCCGAGATACGCAGCCCCCATGACAGCTATGTCAACGCCAACCGGGATGGCGGTGAGGACAAAATCGTCGGCACCAGCCGTGAAGTCATTATCGAGCGCAAGGACGGCAACAAGATCTGGGGCGCTCTGTCCCTGTCCAAGGTAAAGCTGGAAACCAGGACCCTATACACCGCCTTCGTCAAGAATGTGCATGAAGAAGTGCTGCGACGGGAACGGTTCCGTCTGCTGTCGCTGGTCGCCAACGAAACGGACAATTCGGTCATTATCACGAACCCGACGGGCCATATCGAATATGTCAATTCCGGCTTTACCCGGATGACCGGCTTCGAATCCGAAGAAGTGATGGGCAAAAAACCGGGTCAGGTTCTGCAGGGCAAACTGACGGACATGTCCACCGTGGAACGCATCCGCGAGAAACTGCATTCGCGGCAGCCCTTTTACGAGGAAATCCTGAACTACACCAAATCGGGCGAGCCTTACTGGATTTCGCTGTCGATCAATCCGGTGTTCGATAAGACAGGCCAGCTGGAACGTTTTATTTCCGTGCAGGCCAACATTACCGCAACGAAAGAGCGCGCCCTCGACTTCACATCGCGGGTTGAGGCCATCAACGCATCGAACGCCGTTGTGGAGTGGGATGAAAACGGCCGCCTGATCGAGGCCAATTCCTATATGGACGAACTGCTGGGCGCGGCGGCCGGCGACAGCAGCCGGCTTCAGCTGTCCAATATTATCACATCGGACGAACGGCAACTGCTGATGGCGGGGCAGCATGTCTCGAAGCAGGTGATGTTCAACGGTGACAACGGCAAGGCGCTGCACCTGTCGGTCAATTTCCAGCCGATTGTGAACTATCGCGGCGAGATGACGCGGATCACCATGTACGGCACCGATATCACCGCACGGCGGGAGGCCATCGCCAAGACAAGCGATCTGATGTCCAACGTCCTTGACCGGATCAGCAACATTGCCCATGGCATTGACGGCATTGCCTCCCAGACCAACCTGCTGTCCCTGAACGCCACCATCGAGGCCGCCAGGGCCGGTGATGCCGGGCGCGGATTTGCCGTCGTCGCCAACGAGGTGCGCAATCTGGCCAGCGGGTCCAAGGAATCCGCCAGCGAAATCGCCGAGCTGATCGATGAAACGCGCTCCCAGATCGAAGCGTTGAACAGAGATATCGACGCAGGCTAGGGCGCACGGCCCGGCCAAGAGACCGCGCCGGCTCTGTCACGGGTTTTCTGCCCCAAGGGGGGTGCCGCACTCAATTCCGGGAAAACCGGTAGGCGGTCACCCCCCTTGATCTTTCATCCAGAATGAGGGACCGGCTGAGCGGCGGGTTGGCCCGCTGCGGACAGGCGGGACGTTCGCAAAGGCGGCAGTTGGGACCGATGGGCGTGGCCTCCGGTGTCTCAAGATCATGGCCCTTGGCATAGACCAGATCGCGGGCATAGGCGATATCGCAGCCAAGTCCGATGGCCAGCTCCTGATCCGGCGCGCCATATGTGGCACCGATGCGCCGCACCGTGCGCGCAATGGAAAAATAGGTGGTGCGGTCCGGCAATTCGATCAGCTGGGTGACGATTCGTCCGGGCGTGGAAAAAGTGTCATGCACCCGCCACAGGGGACATGTGCCGCCGAATCGGGAGAAATGAAAGCGCCCGGCGGAAAACCGTTTGGAGATATTGCCGGCCTTGTCCACACGGATAAAGAAAAAGGGCACACCCCGGGCCCCCGGCCTTTGAAGAGTGGTCATGCGGTGGCTGACCTGCTCGAAACTGGTGCCGAACCGGCGGCCCAGATGTTCGATGTCATAGCCAAGCGCCCGCGCATTTTCGAGAAAACGGCCGTACGGCATCAACAGGGCACCGGCGAAATAATTTGTCAGACTGATCCGCGCCAAGCGCCGGGCTTCCTCGCTTGGCCAGTCGTGGCTGTCCGCCGCTTTCTGGATGGTCTGGGAAAATTCCAGCGCCCCGATCTGATAGGCCATCTGAAACAGCCTTGTTCGATGATCCAGCAGTTCCGACAGTTGAAGCTGCCGCCGGTGCATGTCGAAATAGCGCAGGGTTTCCGGCATCACTTCATGAGGCATGATGCGCACCCGCACACCATGCTCTTCGTCCAGGCGGGCGCTTAGAATCATATGGGCGTCATCCCGGTTCATGCCCAGATCGGCGTGCAGGGACTCGGCCGCCTCATCGATTTCCGAGAAATAGTTGCGTCGGTCGTGAATGAAATCGCGCACGGCATCAACGGGCTGGGCATCGGCGTCGGACAGGCCGCGTTCCGCCACCTGGGACGTGATCTCACTGGCCGACTGGCGTGCCTGGGCATAGGCGGAATACAGACGGCGCATGGCTTCGACCATGGCCGGCGTGCTGTCCGCCAGATCCTGCATGTCGGCACGGCCGATTTCGAGGCCCTTGAACAGGGGGTCGGCCATGATTTCATTCAAATCTGCAAAGGCCCGCGCCTCGTCCGTGCCGGCGAAAGCGGTCAATTCCACGTCATACACTTCCGCCAGACGCAGCAGAAACTGCGCTGACATCGCCCTTTGGTTGCGTTCAACCAGATTGAGATAACTGGTCGAAAATCCCAGCTCGCTGGCCATGCGGGATTGGGAAAGCCCCAGTTCACGGCGCAAACGCCGTATGCGCGGGCCTGCGAAGATTTTTCTTTGAGCGGCGTTGCCTTGTGTATCGGACATAATTTCAGCGCGATTTTTACATTTTTTACAAGTTTACATTTTTACATACACTAATATGCACAATAGAACATTTTTTGTATGATTTCATCTTTTTTCCCGGAAATTTTCGTGAAACAAAGAGCGTGTGGCGGCAACAAAATTGCGGAAAGCGCAAATACGGGTCCATACCGGACCACCCGAGCACCGCAGCCGCCGACCTGTTCAGTAACCGAACCAACGCAAGGAGTAACCCGATGACCGAGCGTTTTGCAGATCTGATCCCGAACTGTCCCGAAGGCCGCTTCGAGGGCATTGAGCGCCCCTACACGACCGAGCAGGTCAAGGCGCTGCGCGGGTCCATCGACATTCAATACACGCTGGCTGATCGCGGCGCCCGCAGATTGTGGGATCTTCTGCACATGGAAGATTATGTCCATTCCTTGGGCGCCCTGTCCGGCAACCAGGCCGTACAGATGGTGCGCGCCGGACTGAAAGCCATCTATCTTTCAGGATGGCAGGTTGCCGCCGACAACAACACCGCCGGCACGACCTATCCCGACCAGTCGCTTTATCCGGCCAACTCGGGCCCCGAACTGGCCCGCAAGATCAACCGCGCCCTTCAGCGTGCCGACCAGATCGAACATGCCGAAAACGGTGCCGAGCGCGAGTGGTTCGCCCCCATCGTGGCCGATGCCGAAGCCGGCTTTGGCGGACCGCTGAACAGTTTCGAGCTTATGAAGGCATATATCGAAGCCGGCGCGTCCGGTGTTCATTTCGAGGATCAGCTGGCATCCGAGAAAAAATGCGGCCATCTGGGCGGCAAGGTCCTGATCCCGACGCAGGCGCATGAGCGCAATCTGGCCGCCGCACGGCTGGCTGCGGATGTGTGCGGGGTACCGTCGGTGATCATCGCACGCACCGATGCGGAATCCGCCAAGCTGATCACGTCCGATATCGACGAGCGCGACCATGAATTCATCATCGATCGCGAGGATCGCACGCCCGAGGGGTTCTACCGGCTGAACAGCGGCGTCGACCACTGCATCAAGCGCGGCCTGTCCTACGCCCGCTATGCCGACCTGCTGTGGTGGGAGACGTCCACCCCCAATCTGGACGACGCCAAGCGTTTTGCCGAGGCCATCCAGAAGGAATTCCCCGGCAAGATGATGGCCTATAACTGCTCGCCCTCCTTCAATTGGGAAAAGAATCTGGACAAGGACACCATCGCCAAGTTCCAGCGCGAGCTGGGAGCCATGGGGTACAAATACCAGTTCGTGACACTGGCCGGTTTCCACAGCCTGAATTACGGCATGTTCGAACTGGCGACAGGATACCGCGACCGGGGCATGGCCGCATACAGCGAACTGCAGCAGGCCGAATTTGCCGCCGAAAGCCGTGGATACACCGCAACGCGCCACCAGCGCGAAGTCGGCACCGGCTATTTCGATGCGGTTGCGCAGGCCATATCCGGCGGCCAGTCCTCGACAACGGCCATGGCGGAATCGACGGAAACGTCACAATTTCTGGCAGCCGAATAACAGCTTAGTCAAATGTGTCGGCCGCGCGCTGGATCGCGGCTGACCGGCGGCACCGGCCCATGCCATGCGCTGGATCATGGAAGGGCAAGCCGCAGACATCAGGGGCTTCGCGCGCTGGATCGCGAAGCCCCTGTTCCTTATGGCGCAGAATCGTTTACGCGCCCCAGCCGGGGGTATGGCCGCTCCCTTTGGCATGATTGTCTGAGGGCCCGCGTCTGAGGTCCACTGTCTCAAGGCCCTCCGCGCCGAGCCGATAAAATCTTAAAGACTGGAAATTTTGCGCCGGCAAACTATGTTGGGCCACTGAATTGCGATGCCGGGGCGAAAGGCCGCCGGCATCTTTCATGTGTTGTTCAAATTTGTGAGACCAGCCACTTATGCCGAAAATCGCTATCACCAACCTGGCGGGTGACACCCGCACCATCGATGCCGAAACCGGCCTCAGCCTGATGGAAAACATCCGCAACAATGATTTTGATGATCTGCAAGCGCTGTGCGGTGGTTGCTGCAGCTGCTGTACGTGCCATGTGTATGTGGATACGGACTGGTACGGCAAACTGCCGACACCGCAAGATGATGAAAGCGATCTTGTGGAAGACAGCGAACACTTCCGTGACGGCGAAAGCCGCCTGTCCTGCCAGATCGAAGTCACTGACGGCATGACCGGCCTGCACGTCACCATCGCGCCCGAAGTATAGGATACCCCGCCGCGCCCTCCATCTGGAAAGGCCTGACCGATGCCCTTTACCGATCTGCTGACCGAAACCCGCGCGGAACACTCCATCCCGATTGAGGTCATGCCGGCCGGTATCCTGGAACGCGGCGACACCTTAAGCGCAACGGAACAGGCCTGGGTACGCGCATCGGGTTTCAACGGCGCGCCCGGCACCATGGTCATGCTGCCGGACGCCGGGGGACAACCGGCCCGTATCCTGATCGGCGCCGATGACGCCATGCCGCAGGCAAATGATCCATGGTGGCTGGCGGGTGCGGCCGAGGGTCTGCCGGCAGGCGATTATCATCTGGCAACCGTTCTGCCGGAGGATGTGCGCAGCGCCGGCAGTATCGGGTGGTGTCTGGCGCAGTACCGCTTCGATCTTTACAAGTCCAAGGACGGGACGCGCAAAGGCCCGCGCCGCCTGCATGTGACCGCCGGGGAGCGGACCGCCGCCCTGAACCGGGCGGAGGCGGTCGCGCTGACCCGCGATCTGGTCAATACACCCACGGAACATATGGGCCCGGCGCAACTGCAATCCGCCGTCGAAACACTGGCCGCAGACCACGATGCGGACGTGCAGGTGATTGCCGGCGACAACCTTCTCGACAGCGGCTTTCCACTGATCCATGCGGTCGGACGCGCGGCGGCGGCGGACCGGACGCCCCGCCTGATTGAACTGACATGGGGACGGGCGGACGCGCCGAAACTGGCCCTTGTCGGAAAAGGCGTCTGTTTCGATACCGGCGGTCTCAATCTGAAACCGGGCCGGTCCATGGCCTTGATGAAAAAAGACATGGGCGGGGCCGCACACGCACTGGGGCTGGCCAGCCTGATCATGGCCGAGAAACTGGATATACGCCTGCATTTGCTGATTCCGGCGGTGGAAAATGCCGTATCCGGCAATGCGTTCCGGCCGGGCGACATACTCGCAAGCCGCAAGGGGCTGAGCGTGGAAATCGGTAACACCGACGCGGAAGGCCGCCTGATTCTGGCGGACGCACTAACCTTTGCCTGTGAGGGCACACCCGACCTTCTCATCGATTTCGCCACCCTGACAGGGGCGGCCCGCGTTGCCCTCGGCCCGGATCTGCCGGCCACCTTTACCGACGACGAAAGTCTTTGGCACGGACTTGAAGCCGCTGCGCAAGGCACGGGCGATCCCTTGTGGCGCCTGCCGATGTGGGCGCCTTATGAAAGCGATTTCGCAAGCGATGTGGCCGACATGAACAATATCAGCGAAGGCGGTTTCGCAGGAGCGATCATCGCCGCCCTGTTTTTGAAGGCCTTTGTCACGCCGACCGTACCGTGGACACACTTGGACGTCTTTGCCTGGCGACCGGCAGCGAAACCGGGCCGGCCCAAGGGGGGCGCCGCCCAAGGGGTCCTTGCCGCCTTTGAGACGATCAAAACACGGCTTTTATCCGACGACTGACGGAAACGGTCCGTAAACCCCACCATTTGCGTCCCTGTGCGTCTTAACATACTGTTCATAAGGGGTTGTTACGCTTTCGTCTTGAAACCTGCGGGGTCGGGCCAGAATCATCCGCGGCCAAGCCTTGTTGCAAGGCAGGCCAGGGCAACAGGCGGAGGGGACAGATATGAGCGAAAAGACCGACCAGCGGCTTCTGCGCTGGTGGCGGCAAGCGCTTCTTGAGGGCGTCCGGTCGGACGATCCGGATTTGACCCTGCGGCAGATGGCCCTTTTACTGACAGTCTATATGACGGAGCCGCCGCACACCGTGCGCGGACTGGCCAGGGAATTGAATGTGGCCAAGCCCGTTGTCACCCGGGCCCTGGATACGCTTGGCCAAAAGGGCTATGTCAAACGCAAGCGGGATGACACGGACAAACGCAATGTCCTGATCCAGCGTACGGTCAAAGGCGCCGTTTACCTGAGCGAACTGTCCGACCGCATCATCGGTGCCGACAGGGTCAGTTACGGTCTCGCCTCAATCGATGACCATGCCGAGGCTGAAAACGACACCCCATGAACACGACCCCGTCCAACCGTTCCGGCCACACTGCACTGATCGACCCGGAAGGGGCGCTGACACATGACAGCCGCCTGCACGATGCCAAAGGACAGGCAGACGCCAACATTGTCAAACCGCATGTGCGGCTGCGCGGGGCGCCCGATAACGGCGCACCCACCGTCAGCGAACTGCTTTACGGCGAACCGGTTGCCCGCATTGGCATTCAGGGCGACTGGATCGAGGTGGCAAGCCTGACGGACGGGTATCGCGGCTGGCTGCCGCGCGGTGCACTGACCACGGCCCTGACAGACCCGACGCACCGTATATCCGCCGTATGGGCACACCGTTACGCCGCGCCGGATATCAAGGCGCCACCACTTGCGGTCCTGCCTCTCGGTGCGCTGGTGGCGGTCACGGCAAGGGAGGGCCGCTTTGTCCAAACCCGCGATGGCGGATGGATGATCGGCCAGCATTTATGTCCGGTCGAACACGCCGCGCAGGATGCCGTGGGCGTGGCCGAGATGCTTCTGGGCAGTCCTTATCTGTGGGGCGGACGGACGCCCGCCGGCCTTGACTGCAGTGCGCTTGTGCAAATCGCGCTCGATGCCTGCGGGCTCAAGGTCCACCGCGACAGCGACCTTCAGCGGGGCAGCATCGGTCATGCCCTGCCGCGAGGGGCACGACCACGGCGGGGGGATCTGGCCTTTTTCCCCGGCCATGTGGGGTTCATGGTGGACGAAAGCCATCTGATCCACGCCAATGCCACACATATGGCCGTGACCGTCGATACGCTGGAGGCCGTCATTGCATGGGTGGCTTCTGAAACCGACAAACCGCCCTTTTCAGGCTTCCGAAGAACCGCGACAGGCACCGGCGGGGCGAAGCAGTCCGATCAATAAAAAACGGCTGCTCCCACAGGACAGCCGCTTTCCATTTCTACCGCCGTACAGGGAAGCAGCGTGTCAACGTCCCTCTGCAGCCTCTGCGGCGATATCGGCGGGTGCCTCATCCGCCGCCGCCTCAACGGCCGGCAAGGGCGGTGCATCGGGGCTGAGACTGCGCAGATAGGCGATCAGGTCGGCGCGCTGATCGGGTCTGCGCAGACCGGCAAAGGACATTTTATTGCCGGGGATAGTGCCTTTCGGGTTGGCAAGCCAGGCATCCATCAGTTCGTAACTCCAAGTGCCGCCATGCTCGACAAGGGCCGCCGAATACCGGTACCCTTCGCGCGCGGCGACAGGGGCACCCATGATGGCATGAAGGTTGGGACCGGTGCCGTTGTTGCCGCCTTCATTCACCGTATGGCAGCTTTTGCACTTGGCGAACTGACGCGCGCCCTTGCCCGCATCGGCCACGGCCAGAAGTTCCGCCAGGCTGGGCCCTTCCTCGACAACGGCCTCGGTCGCGCCTGCGGTTTCGGCAACGGCGATGGTGTAGGCCGGCTTGGCATGGTCGCCGTGACCACCATGGCCGGCGCCCGGAAACAGGCTGGACGAAAATGTGCTGATTACCATCACAGACAGGGCGCCGATCAAAAGAGCGGCGAAAATCTTGTTCGAGAAAAGCGGATCATTACCGGATGAGTGTGCCACTGGCCGTCCTCCTTACACGCAACGCTGTTTTTCACGGTCGGGCGCCACGTCGAAAATCGGCGCGACAATAGCCTTGCTTGCCGCACCGTTCAAGCCTCTGTTATCGCAGTTATGCCGCAAGACCCCATTTTCGCGCAGTATGACAGAGTGACGCAGGATTCCGCCGCACGGGATTCACGGCCAGAAATTCCGGAACCGCCATGTCGCAAGAGGATGCGTTGACTTGGCGCACAGTGCTTGGCACAAGTTTTCGGCGCCGCAACAAACCGTTCACATATAGTCAAGGATGCCGGCAATGAGTATGGCAAAAACCGGTAAAGACGCCACCGACCCGTCACAGGATCCCCAGATATCTGAAAAGCGGACACCTGAAAAGATGATCGCGTTTCAGGGAGAACTGGGGGCGTATTCCCATATGGCGGCCAAGGCCAAATTTCCGGATATGGACGTCATGCCCTGCCCGTCCTTCGAAGATGCCATGGAGGCGGTCAAAACCGGGGCGGCCCGTCTGGCCATGATTCCGATCGAAAATTCCATAGCGGGCCGGGTGGCGGACATCCACCTGCTGCTGCCGGACAGCGGCCTGTATATCGTGGGCGAGCATTTCGAGACCATCCGACACTGCCTGTTGGCCTGCCGGACGGCGGACGAAACAACGCTGAACCATGTGAGCAGCCATGTGCAGGCGCTGGGCCAGTGCCGCGAAACCCTGCGACGCATGGGGTTGAAACCGCATCCCTTTGCCGACACCGCCGGGGCCGCCCGCGCCGTTGCCGAAACCGGCGACCCGACCCGCGCCGCCATCGCGAGCCGCCTGGCCGCGGATGTCTACGGCCTGAAAATAATCCGGGCCGATCTTCAGGATGAAGGACACAACACAACACGGTTCGTGGTCCTGTCGGCCACACCGCTGGACATCGCCGCGGTGAAGGGCGCCACGCTGACATCCTTCACCTTCGAAGTGCGCAATGTTCCCGCAGCCCTGTACAAGGCACTGGGCGGCTTTGCCACGAATGGCGTCAATATGACCAAGCTGGAAAGCTATTATGAGGGCGACAGCTTCATGGCCAGCGAGTTTTACGCCGATATCGAGGGCCATGAAGGCCAGGCACCGGTGGCCCGCGCCATGGAGGAACTGCGTTTCCATGCCCGGCGGGTCAGAATTCTGGGAACGTATCCGCTGGAAAAACTGAGAAATATGGGCTGAACCCCGTCAGGTTAGGAGCCGGTTACGGACAGGTTACAGGCCTGTCTCGCGGGCCGTCATAACCGGACCCGTACCGGCTTAAAAGGTCAGCCAGTCGCCGCCCGCGCCCCGTTCCAATATGGTGGCGAGCCCGGCGACTTCCACCGGCGGGCGGGTCATCAGATCGGCGGGGTCGATGTCTTCCTCGCGCAGGGCGGTTTCGCAAACAAGAAACCATGCATCCAGCGCGGCAAGAGCATCCAGAAGCACATGCGCGTCGGCAATGCCTTTTTCCGTCTGGACATGGTTCATGTCAGCGGCACTGCCGCCGTCCGGCGCCGGCAGTGCATCGAAACCGCCGCGCTTCACGGCATGGGCGGCTTTTTTCGAGAAGAAAAGCGTTACCGGCCGGCCCATGGCCGCCGCCGTGGCGGCCGTCATCAGGGCCATATGCACCCTGTCCGCCGCATTGCTGATGATCATCAGCGTAAACGGCCGGCGCGGTGTGGGCGCGCGGCTCATCCCGTCACCCTTTCACGGGCGCCGGGTCCGCAAACGGGGCAGCGCGGGTCCGCAGGCAGCCGGACCCGCCGCGTGCTGGCGGACAGGGCATCATACAACAGCAAATGCCCGGCAAGGCTGTCCCCCAGGCCCAGAATTTCCTTGATGACCTCCATAGCCTGAAGTGCGCCCATCACCCCGGCGACCGCGCCCAGAATGCCACTGTCGGAACAGGTGCGCTGATGATCCTCGCCGGGGTCTTCCGGTACAAAACAGCGATAACAGGGCAGCGGCCGTTCGGGGGTACCATCCTGCGGCCGAAAAGTGGCCAGCTGTCCCTCATACGGTCCAAGCGCGGCTGAAACCAAGGTCCGCCCCAGGGCGACACAGGTGTCATTGACAAGAAAACGGGTCTCAAACCGGTCGGAGCCATCGGCAACCAGATCATAGCCGGCGATCAGGGCGGACGCATTGCCCGGCTCCAGGCGCACGGAATGCGGTACAACGGTCACATCGGGATTTATGGCCGCCAGACGCTCGGCCGCGCTTTCGGTTTTCATCCGCCCGACGGCCGGCGTTTCATGCACGATCTGGCGCTGGAGATTGGACAGCTCCACCCGGTCATCGTCAACGATGCCGATGGTCCCCACCCCGGCAGCGGCCAGATACATCAGAAGCGGGGCACCAAGGCCACCGGCCCCGATGACCAGGACGCGCGACCGCATCAGCGCGGCCTGTCCGGCACCGCCGACCTCCTTCAGGATGATGTGGCGGGCGTAGCGTTCCAGCTGATCGTCGGTGAAATCCATGTGTTTTCCATCCGGCAGGCCGACGCGCTCAGCGGCCGGTCGAACCGAAACCACCGCTGCCGCGGCCGGTTTCATCCAGCATGTCGGACGGCACCCATTCCAGACGCGTAACGGGGGCAATCACCAACTGGGCGATCCGTTCGCCGCGCGTGATGAGAAAGGGTTCAGCCGACAGATTGACCAAAGCCACCCGCACTTCCCCGCGATAATCGCTGTCGATGGTACCGGGGGCGTTTAGAATCGTCACGCCGTGTTTCACGGCCAAGCCGGACCTGGGGCGCACCTGCGCCTCGAACCCGGACGGCAGGGCCATGGCCAGACCGGTCGGCACAAGGGCGCGGGCACCGGGTGCCAGCACGACAGGGTCGCTTTCCGGCAGGGCGGCCCTGAGATCCAGACCCGCGCTGCCTGCCGTCTGATAGGCCGGCAGGTCCAGACCGGTACCGTGATCCAGAACACGCACAGGCACGCGGACGGATGACACTGCGTCCGCCCCGGTCATGAGAGCGCCCCTGCAATCCGTTCGGCCAGACGCTCGGCCACGGCCTGTTTGGGCAGTGTCGGCCAGTCTTCCACGCCTGTATCCGTCACAAGGTGAACGGTGTTGTCCCCGCCGCCCATGACGCCGCTCTCCACCGAAACATCATTCGCCACAATCCAGTCACAGCCCTTGCGGAGACGTTTCGCCATGGCATGGTTGACAACATCGTCGGTTTCCGCCGCAAAGCCGACCACAAGTCCTGGCCGCCGTTTCCCGCCCGATGACAGGCGGGCGAGGATATCGGGGTTTTCCACCAGGTTCAAATGGGGCAGGCCGTCCTGCGATTTCTTCAATTTGCCCGACGCCTCATCCGACGTCCGCCAGTCGGCCACGGCAGCGACACACACGGCAGCATCGGCGGGCAGGGCCTTGTCGGCGGCATCCGCCATCTGGCACGCGGTTTCCACATCGATCCGGGTCACACCGGGCGGCGTGTCCAGCGCCACCGGACCGGCCACAAGGGTCACGCGCGCACCCATGCGGGCAAGCGCGCCGGCAATGGCGAACCCCTGACGGCCGGAAGACCGGTTGGCGATATAGCGGACAGGGTCGATGGGTTCATGGGTCGGGCCGGCGGTCACAAGGACATGCCTGCCGGTCAGGGGTTTTTTCGCGGCGCTGAAATGAGCCTCCACCGCCGCCACGATATCGGGTACCTCCGCCAGCCGGCCCGGTCCCACCTCGCCGCAGGCAAGCTGACCGTCGCCGGGGGGAATCATGATCACGCCGTCACCGGTCAGGGTTGCCAGATTGCGCTGTGTGGCGGGATGTGCCCACATTTCGGCATTCATGGCCGGCGCGGCCAGCACCGGCTTGTCGGTTGCGAGCAATACGGTGGAGGCAAGGTCACCGGCGAGCCCGGCGGCCATCTTCGCCATAAGGTCGGCGGTGGCGGGCGCGATCAGGATAACGTCGGCCTCGCGGCTGAGGCGGATGTGGCCCATTTCGGCTTCGTCCTTGAGGGAAAACAGATCCGTATAACACTGATCCCCGGTGAGGCTGGCCACCGACAGGGGCGTGATGAATTCGGCACCGCCGGCCGTCAAAACCCCGCGCACGCCGGCGCCTGCATCTTGCAGGCGGCGGATGAGATCAAGCGCCTTATAGGCCGCGATGCCGCCGCCGATGACAAGAAGAATGCGTTTACCCGTCAGCATGTGTGCCTCGCCCGACCTGTTGACCCTGACCTTGACAACCGAGCCCTTCATATAAGGGCTTTTCGGGCAAGCGCAAAGCCGGCACGCGCAAGACCGGTCACATTGCCGCCATCACAGGCCGGCGAGCAGCACCGCCAACGTGCCAAGGGCAAGACCGGCGAGAAAGGGCCAGAACGCCCGCCCACGCACCGTATGGGCGGCCGGAACGGTAACAGGCGCGGGCGGGGCCGGTTCCAGCCAGCGTTCAATCAGCATCGGCAGGCGGGATGTCAGATACGGGATACGGCCAAGCGCCTCGGACAGGCGTGCTTCCGGCGAGAGATTGTCGCGCATCCAGTCTTCCAGAACGGGCCGCGAGATTTCCCACATGTTGGCGTTGGCGTCCAGGTGCAGCGCCAACCCCTCGGCCATGACCATCGCCCGCTGCAACAACAGCAGCTGCGGCTGGGTCTGCATCGAAAACCGCTCGGTGGTGGCGAACAACTGGGCCAGCAATCTGCCTGCGGAAATCTGCTCGACCGGCAGGTCCATGATCGGGTCGGCAATGGCACGCATGGCCTGGGCAAAGGCCTCGACCGACTGGTCGGCGGGGACGTATCCGGCATCGAAATGGATTTGCGCCACGCGCTGATAATCGCGCGAGATGAACCCGTAAAGGATTTCGGCGAGAAAGCGCCGTTCCTTGACGCTGAGCCGGCCCATGATGCCGAAATCTATCGCGGCGATGGTACCGTCCGCCTCGACCAGCAGATTGCCCTGATGCAGATCGGCGTGAAAATACCCGTCGCGCATGGCCTGTTTGAGGAAGACCCGCACGACCCTGGAGGCGAGCGCGGGCAGGTCAAAGCCCGCCGCGCTCAAGCCTGCGCGGTCGCCAAGGCGGATACCGGATACCCAGTCCAGCACCAGCACACGCCGGGAGGTCAGGTGCCAGTCGAAAGACGGCACACGGTAGCCGCTTTCAGCTGTCATATTGTCGGCCAGTTCGGCGCCGGCGGCCGCCTCCAGGCGCAGATCCATTTCACGCGCCGCCGTCTCGCGCACCTTGGCGACAACATCTTTCAGGCGCAGACGCCGGCCCTCGACGCTGTATTGCTCGCCCAGACCGGCGAGCCAGTCGAACAGCGCCAGGTCCCTGCGGAAGCGGCCTTCTATGCCGGGACGCAACACCTTGACCGCGACCGGGCGGCCCTCTTTCGTCACGGCACGGTGCACCTGTGCAATGGACGCGGCGGCCACCGGTTCGACTTCGAAACTGTCGAAATGATCCTCGACCGGGCCGCCGAGCTCATCGGCGATGATGCGGCAGACAGCCTTGTAGGAAAAGGGCGGCAGGCGGTCCTGAAGTGTGGCGAGACCTTCGGCCAGCGGGCGGCTGACCACGTCCGGACGGGTCGCCAGCGTCTGACCAAGCTTGATATAGGCGGGTCCCATGCGGGACAAGGCCGCCGCCAGCCGCCTGCCGGGCGTCTCGGCCGCGTCGCGCCGGACCGGAATGTAAAATGTGAGTATTTTCAGAAGCAGTGTCAGGCCCGGCGGCACAAGCGCGATCACTTCAAGCGCACTGAGCGCGCCATGCCGCCGGAGCCCGACGGCAAGGCTGTACAGCCGGGAGAAATGACGCAGGGCCCTGACCATAATTCCTAATTCTTCTTTCCGAATGCGGGGGAGCGGCAGGCCGTCAGAGACGCACGCCGCCGTGCAGGGCGACGACGCCCATACTCATGCCGCGCACCTTTACACGATCAAAGCCGGCGGCACCAATCATGGCGGCGAACCGTTCCGGCGCCGGAAACCGGCGGATTGATTCCACCAGATACCGGTAACTGTCCCGGTCGCCGGTGATCCAGCCGCCAAGGCGGGGGATCACGCTGAAACTGTAGCGGTCATAGGCGGCCTTCAGCGCCGGCACGACCGCAGGACTGAATTCCAGACAGAAAAACCGTCCGCCCGGCTTGAGAACGCGGAACGCTTCTTCAAGCGCGGCATCGATACGGGTCACATTGCGGATACCGAAAGCAATGGTGTAGGCATCAAAACTTCTGTCGGGAAAAGGCAGGGCCTCGGCGTCCCCGCAGACAAAATCGATATCACCGCACCCCCGGCTTTCGGCACGGGCGGCACCGACACGCAGCATTTCTGCATTGATATCACACACCGTGACGCGCAAATCGGGCCGATGCGGTTGCCGGTTATCCCCCGCCCGCCGTGCGGCCGCCATGGCACGAAAGGCAATGTCCCCGGTGCCGCCGGCAACATCGAGCAACCGCTCGCCGGTACGCGGGCGCAGACTGTCGATCAATGAGGCCTTCCAAAGCCGGTGGACACCGGCGCTCATCACGTCGTTCATCAGGTCATACCGGCCGGCCACGGAATCAAACACCTGCCGGACCAGGCCGGCCTTGTCCGTCTCGGCGACGGTGGAAAAGCCGAAGTGCGTCGTTTCCGCATCGCTCTGCCCGGCAGAGGGCGCCGTGTTGCTGCTGCTTGACATAAAGCCCGACTGTATCCTTTCTGGGACGCGCGATCCCGTCTGACTGGGCGCGACCATAACCGAGCCTGTCTTCAAGTGCCAGAAGATGCGGCGGGGATGCGACAACACGATACAGACGGCGACACCATAGAGAAGGCAATATCAGGGAGACCGAAACACCGTGCCCGAACTTCCGGAAGTCGAAACCGTACGGCGAGGCCTTGTCCCCATTCTTGAAGGGGCCGTCCTGAAGGATGTGACGGTCAGGCGATTCGACCTGCGCCGGCCCGTGCCATATGATTTCGCACAGCGCCTGACAGGCCGCCGGATCGTCCGTCTGAACCGCCGGGCGAAATATATCCTGGGTGAGGTCGAGACGGGCGAGACAATGCTCATCCATCTGGGAATGTCGGGACGCATGGCGATCCACCGCGCCGGTGCGGACATGGACGCGCCGGGCAAGCACGATCATATCATCCTTGAAACAAGGGGTGGCGACAGAATCGTTTTCAACGATCCGAGGCGTTTCGGCATGGTGGATTTGTTTCCGGCGGGCGAGACGGCAACCCACCCGCTTCTCCGCGATCTCGGACCCGAGCCCCTGTCGAACGGATTTTCAGCGGCCGGTCTGTCGGAAGCGCTTGCCAGACGGCAAACGCCGATCAAGGCCGCGCTTCTCGATCAGAAAACAGTGGCGGGCCTTGGCAATATATATGTCTGCGAAGCCTTGTGGCGCGCCCATATCAGTCCGCGCCGCAGCGCCGCGACCGTTTCCGGCCGACGCGCCGAGCGGCTGGTGCCGGCGATCCGCACCGTGCTGGAAGAGGCCATCGCCGCCGGCGGCTCCAGCCTGAAGGATTACCGGCAGGCGAACGGTGAACTGGGATATTTCCAGCATAATTTCCGCGTCTACGGCCGGGAAGACGAAGCCTGCCTGACAGAGAATTGCGACGGTATTATCCGGCGAATCGTCCAGTCCGGCAGATCAAGCTTTTACTGCCCGCGCTGTCAGGGTTAAGCTTTCCCCATGATACGGACAGTCACAGCCTTTTTCACAGCGACAGCCCTGATGGCTGTACAGAATGCCGGCCCGGCCGTGGCGGCGGAGCGTTTTCTGGACGGCTTTCCGGATATTCCGCTGCTGCCCGGCGTGAGCGAGGTCATGCCCGAGAACCGTCTGGTTTTCGACACCCCCTCCGGTACGCTGGCGGAAACGGCGCTGAGTGCGACGGAGGGCAGTGCCCGCCTGATCGACCGCTATGCCGAGGCGCTCGGCGGACTCGGCTGGGTATGCCGGCGGACACAGGCACGCCTGACCTGTCTCAGAAGCGGTCAGCGGATCACTTTTGAGTCCGGCGCGGCAAAAAACGCCCCATCCCAGATGGTCCGCATACGGCTTGAACCCCGCGCCGTTTCTGGCTCTGACGGGGGGTGATGGTGACAGGGCGCGGCTGCGCAGGCCGGCACCCCGCCCAGAAAATCTTTGACAATGAAAACCCGGCGGCTAGGAGTTATGGCTAACGGGTGACGCGATCACGCCAGGGTGGTGATTTTGGGGAATCGCCGGTTTACGGCCCTGCCAGGGAACACGCAGAGCCTGTTCGCCGTAGAGTTAAGGGAACAGGCGTGCAGACATGCAGCGCACCTGAGAAGACAGCCCAAAGCACAGTTAAAGCACAGTTGGAGAGGACAGCAGCATGACCTTTGAGACCATTCTGCTTGACAAGCAGGACGGCGTGGGACTGATCACGCTCAATCGCCCGGAAGCGCTCAACGCCTTGAACAGCACCCTGCTTGACGAGGTGGCCGACGCCCTTATTGCGCTGGATGAGGACAGCGACATCGGCGCCATCGTCATCACAGGCAGCGAGAAGGCTTTCGCCGCCGGTGCCGATATCAAGGAAATGGCCGAGCTGAGTTTCGCCGATGTTCTGAAAACCGACAAGTTCGCCCTGATCAACCGTGTGTTCGAGCAGGTACGGACACCGGTTATCGCCGCCGTTGCCGGCTATGCGCTGGGCGGCGGATGCGAACTGGCCATGGCCTGTGATTTCATTATCGCCGCCGACAATGCCAAATTCGGACAACCGGAAATCAAGCTGGGCGTCATTCCGGGAATCGGCGGAACGCAACGTCTGACCCGGATTGTCGGCAAGTCCAAGGCCATGGACATGATCCTGACCGGACGCATGATGGATGCCGAAGAAGGCGAACGGTCCGGGCTTGTCAGCCGTATCGTGGCGGTGGACGACCTTCTGGAAACCGTGCTCGGTATCGCACGGGATATCGCGGCCCTGTCACATCCGGCCGTCGCCATGGCCAAGGAGACAACCGACCGGGCGCTGGAGACCACCCTGCATGAGGGCATTCTTTATGAGCGGCGGGTGTTCCATTCCCTTTTCGCGACGGAAGACAGGCGCGAGGGGATGCTGGCCTTCATTGAAAAACGACAGCCCAAATTCAAGCATCAGTGACGCAAAACCCCTGCGCCAGGCTGTCTTTAAGAGTTGACGCAGAAGGGCAACAGCGTTATGGAACGGTCCTCGATTTACGGGCTGCGGCGTGGCAGGTCATGCCGAAGTCCTGATTTCTGTGCCGGCAGGACGGGCCGCACAGCATGAAAATGCGCACGAAAATGCACCGGGACCCTGCGGACACCGCACGATGCCGGGCATGATCTGAACATCCCGGCATCCGTGACCCTTGCCCGCAAGCAGTTGCAGGGCCGCGCGGAAACCGGTTTACAGTTGAAGAAACGAGAAGACGATATGGCAAATACAGTTCAATCCAAAAAACGGATCCGCCGCAATGAGCGCCGCGCCGCAATCAACCGGGCCCGTGTGAGCCGAATCCGCACCTTCATCCGGTCGGTGGAAGAAGCGATTGCGTCCGGCGACAAGTCCGCTGCGGACGAAGCCCTGAAAGCCGCCCAGCCCGAAATCATGCGCGGGGCTACCAAGGGCGTCCTGCACCGCAAAACCGCATCCCGCAAGGTATCCCGCCTGGCAAAACGCGTCAAAGCCATCGCCTGAACGGATACAGGCCGGGGCGCATCCTGAGTCGCGCCAGCAATACTCAGGCTTTTGACACTTTTCCGACACTGGCCGGCCCGAATGGGCCGGCCAGTGTCGTTTCAAGCCGAGCCCGAGGCACTCAGGGGAGCACCCGAAAACACCCGGGTGACCACCCCCGCCCCAACATCTTGTGGCTGGCCGGCATGAAGACCATACCGCATCGCAAAATAAAAGCCGTGGCATGAGAATCGGTTGCTGGTCACCGGGCCGGGGAGTATCTTGTTTCCTTGGCTACGGTGGGTCGGTCGGGCAACCAGCCATCCCCTTCCGGGGAGCTGTCTGCAAGTGGTTCAGGCTTGTGAGTGCTGCTGGGATCACGCCACCGTATTTTGAAACAGGAAGCAATCCGCGTGAGACGGACCCGAAGTGCGGGGGCGCCTCAACCAAGTGGACTGCGCGTCGCAATTCCGCACGCCGCCCGGCCGGGCGGTGGACGATGTTCTAGACCCTTCAAAAGGTCATGGACGGAAGATGGCGGGTCCCCGTACAGAACGCTGTGATGGGCAGAATGCTGTGATGGGGAACAACGGGCAGGCGGGACATCCCGCAGCCTGAAGACTGTAGGCTTTGAGGGGGCACACCCACAAAAGAACGAATATGTGCCGCCCGTTTGGTTCAGGAGATTTGGGCATGGGGGCTCAAAGGGGACACGTTCAAAGTACAAGGGCAAGCATGATGGCAGGTGAATTCGATGGCGGGGACGGTACACGGACCCCACCCGGTTCCGGCGATGCATGGGGGCGGGTATGCGACAAGTTCCGCCGCGAATACGGTGAACACGCTTACAAGACATGGCTGGGCCAGGTCGGATTTGTCGGCATTGACGGCGGTTCGGCGGAACTGGCGGCGCCGACACGGTTTGTGCGTGACTGGATACAGCGGAATTACGGCCCCCGCCTGAGGGATTATTTTTCCGCCGAGAACCCGCAGATCCGTGACATCACCATCCATCTGCGCAACCCGGCCGCGGCTGAGCCCGTCGGACAAACCGGGGGACAAACCGGGGGCGGCGCGCCGTCGCCATCCGCACCGCAGACACCCGGCACGGCCGCACAACCGGGACAGGCCGCGACCCCGCAGAAGATGGAAGCCCTGGACAGGCGGTATACATTTGACAGTTTCGTCGTCGGCAAGTCCAACGAACTGGCCTATGCCGCCGCCAAGCGCATTGCCGAAAGCCAGGAAATTCCCTTCAATCCACTGTTTCTTTATGGCGGCGTGGGACTGGGCAAGACCCATCTGATGCATGCCATCGCCTGGGAAGTGACACGGCACGACCCAACGAAGAAAGTGGTTTACTGCTCGGCCGAAAAATTCATGTTCGAATTCGTCGCGGCGCTGCGTTACAAGGACAGCCACGCCTTCAAGCAGAAATACCGCACCGTGGACCTGCTGATGGTCGACGATGTCCAGTTCATCGCCAACAAGGACAGCACGCAGGAAGAATTCTTCCACACCTTCAACGCGCTGATCGACAACCGCCGGCAGGTGATTATCACAGCCGACCGTTCCCCCACCGACCTTGAGGGGATCGAGGAACGCATCGTCTCGCGCCTCGGCTGGGGGCTGGTTGCCGATATTCACCCCACCGATTACGAACTGCGCCTGGGTATCCTGCAATCGAAAGCGGAACAGGCCGGCAGCGTGATGGTCTCGGGCGATGTGCTTGAGTTTCTGGCGCGGCGCATCACCTCCAACGTACGGGAGCTGGAAGGTGCGCTGAACCGGGTCATGGCCTATGCCACGCTGGTGGGCCGTCCCATTACCATGGACATGACGCGGGACGTCCTTCAGGATCTGCTGCGCGCCAACGACCGCAAGCTGACGGTCGAGGAAATCCAGCGCGCCGTCGCCGACTATTACAATATCCGCCTGTCGGAAATCCTGTCGCAGCGGCGGGCCCGCACCATCGCGCGCCCCCGCCAGATCGCCATGTATCTGTCCAAACAGCTGACAGCACGGTCCCTGCCCGATATCGGTCGCCGCTTTGGCGGGCGAGATCATACGACCGTGATGCATGCCGTGCGCAAGATCGAGGATCTGCGGCGCAGCGACAGTGCCATGGACGAGGATATCACCCGGCTGAGCCGGGTGCTTGAAGCCTGAGTGCGCCACACCTTTTCCGGCAATGCCCGGCCCGACCGCAGCAGCCCGCTTTTTCACTTGGAAAAGCGGGCAAATCCGCTATGGTCAGGGACATTAGGGCGTGGGGTGCGACTCGGCTATTTTCGTTGATTTCAGCCCCGTTTCCGCAGGGCAAACCCCTAGGGACATGCACGGCACAAACCAGGGTCGTGCGTCTTCTGTCCGCCAGGCTTGAAAATGGCTCCGGCATGGTGTGTTCTGCCACGTCCCGTTGGTTCATTCGGTCCGCACCCGGCACACCCGCCGGTCAG
This sequence comes from Eilatimonas milleporae, assembly GCF_003688555.1. GTDB lineage: Bacteria > Pseudomonadota > Alphaproteobacteria > Sphingomonadales > Kordiimonadaceae > Eilatimonas > Eilatimonas milleporae. The sequence goes on along the minus strand of NZ_REFR01000017.1, from coordinate 89,865 downwards.
GACCCGGAAAAGAAGAATACGATCCATGAAAGTGACCATTGAACGTTCGGCTCTCCTGAAGTCCCTCAGCCACGTCCAGTCGGTGGTCGAACGGCGCAATACCATTCCGATCCTGTCCAATGTCATGCTGGAGGCGGACGGCGACGGTCTTGGCCTGACGGCAACCGATCTCGATATTTCCATTGTCGAGCGGACACCGGCCACCATTGCGGTTGCAGGTGCGACCACGGTTCCGGCCCATACGCTGTTCGACATCGTCCGCAAGCTGCCCGACGGGGCGGAGGTGGAACTGACACTGGAGGACGGCGACCGTCTCATCGTGCAGGCGGGGCGGTCACGCTTTACCCTGACCTGTCTGGACAGGGAAGATTTCCCCGTGATGAGCGAAGGGGACATGCCGCACCGTTTCGCCCTGGCATCGGAAGAGCTGAAGCGCCTGATCGACAAGGCCCGCTTCGCCATTTCGACGGAAGAAACCCGCTATTATCTGAACGGTATCTATCTGCATGTCATGGACGGTGACAGCAGCCAGCGCCTGCGCGCCGTGGCGACGGACGGGCACCGGCTTGCCCAGGTCGAGCAGGACCTGCCCGAAGGGGCCGCCGGCATACCCGGTGTGATCATTCCGCGCAAAACCGTCGGGGAAATCCGCAAACTGATCGACGAGATCGACGGTCCGGTGGACATCGCCCTGTCCGATACGAAGATCCGGTTCAGCTTTGCCAGCGCGGTCGTCACATCGAAGCTGATCGACGGCACCTTCCCGGACTACAGCCGCGTCATCCCGCAGGGCAATGACAAGGAACTCAAAATGGATTGCCGCCTGTTCGCGGAAGCCGTCGACCGGGTTTCGACCATCAGTTCGGACAAAACCCGCTCGGTCAAACTGTCCCTGGACAATGACCAGCTGACCCTGTCGGTCAACAGCCCGGACAGCGGCACGGCGCGCGAGGAACTGTCGGCGGCCTATGCGTCCGACCCGCTGGAGATCGGTTTCAACAGCCGGTACCTCCTGGATATCCTGACACAGGTCGAGGGCGAAACGGTCGACGTGCAGCTTGCGGACCCGTCGGCACCGACAATTCTGCGCGACACGGTGGACGAGGGCGCCCTGTATGTGCTGATGCCGATGCGCGTGTGAGCGGGCACGGCCTGAGCCAGACATCCCATGGACGGCGGCATGGTTACTGTCTCTGACACGAGGGATTTCATCCCCATGTCGGACGCCGGCATAGCGGATGCCGGTGTGGAGGCCTCTGAACGCGGACCTGCCGTGCGTATCGAGACCCTGCGCCTGAACCGGTTCCGCAGCTACGGCGATGCCCGTATCACCGTTCCGACGTGGGCGCGCCTGGTGGTGCTGACAGGGCCAAACGGCGCCGGCAAGACGAATGTGCTGGAGGCCATCAGTTATCTGGCACCGGGGCGGGGTCTGCGCGGGGCAAGCATGGTCGATGTGGTCCATAGGCAAGGCGGCGATGCAGACCGGGGCGATGCAGACTGGGGCGATGCAGACTGGGGCGATATTGGCACATGGGCCGTTTCCGCCACGTTGTCGGTTGCGGGGGAAAGCATCCGTGCCGGTACCGGATGGACCACCCCGGAGAAACGCGGCAGCGGCGGCAGCGGCCGCCGTCAGGTGCGTATCGACGGCCAGACATACCCATCCAGCGCCGCGCTGGGCGAACACTGGACGGTCTCCTGGCTGACGCCGCAGATGGACCGGTTGTTTATCGAGGGGCCAAGCGCACGGCGCCGTTTCCTCGACAGGATGGTGATCGGGCTGCACCCGGACCATGCCCGGCAGGTGGCGGCCTATGAGCGCGCCATGCGCGAACGCAACAGGCTGCTGGCCGGCGGAGCGGCAGCGGACCCGCGCTGGCTGGCGGCGCTGGAAGCCCGGCTGGCGGAACACGGTGTCGCCATTGCCGTTGCCCGCGTCGATTTCGTGGCGCAACTGGCGGGACAGCTGAGCGGGCACTTGGCGGAAGACGACCGGGACGGTTCCGGGCAAGACAGCGCCTTTCCGCAAGCGGCCCTGGCGATAGACGGCTGGCTTGAAGGGGTACTGGCCGACGGCATGGCCGCGACGGACGCGGAGACGATGATGGCGGCCCGGCTGGAAACGCTGCGCGGTGAGGACGCGGCAAAGGGCCGGACGGGTGCGGGCGTGCACAAAAGCGACCTGGTGGTGACGCATCTGGGCAAGGCCATGCCGGCGGGGCAATGCTCCACCGGGGAACAGAAAGCCCTGCTGATCGCCCTGACGCTGGCCAACTGCCGGCTGCAAACCGCCCTGAAGGGACGGGCGCCCATCCTGCTTCTGGATGAGGTGGCCGCCCATCTGGATGCAACGCGGCGCGAGGCCCTGTTCGCAAACCTCGCGCGGCTGGGCGGGCAGTGCTGGATCACCGGCACCGACCGCGCCCTGTTTGAGGATATGGCGCCCGGAACAGCGCTTTTCGAGGTGAAGACCGGTATTGTGACAGCCGTTTCGGCAGATGTTGCGGGCACAACGAAAAAGACCGAAGGCAAAGAGGACTGAACATTTTATGAGCGAAACTGGAAACGAGCCGATCGACGGTGGTGCTGACGGCGGCGAATACGGCGCTGAATCCATCAAGGTTCTGAAAGGCCTGGACGCGGTGCGAAAGCGGCCGGGCATGTATATCGGCGACACGGAAGACGGCTCGGGCCTGCATCACATGGTCTTCGAGGTCAGCGACAATGCCATTGACGAGGCCCTGGCCGGGCACTGCGACACGGTGACGATGACGCTGAACCCGAACGGCAGTTGCACGGTCACCGACAACGGGCGCGGCATTCCGGTCGACATTCACGAGGAAGAAGGCGTGTCCGCCGCTCAGGTGATCATGACGCAACTGCATGCCGGCGGGAAATTCGACCAGAACAGCTACAAGGTCTCGGGCGGTCTGCACGGTGTCGGTGTCTCCGTCGTCAACGCCTTGTCCGACTGGTTGGAACTGCGCATCTGGCGCGACGGCAAGGAACATTTCATGCGTTTCGAGCACGGCGAGCCGGTCGAGGACCTGAAAGTTGTCGGCGACGCCGGGAACAACAAGGGCACCGCGGTCACCTTTCTGCCGGCGGTCAGCACCTTCAAGAATATCGAGTTCGACTTTGCAAAGCTGGAACACCGTTTCCGCGAGCTGGCGTTCCTGAATTCGGGCGTGCGCATCGTGCTGAACGACCGCCGCCATGCCGAGGTGAAAGAGGTTGAGCTGTATTATGAGGGCGGCATTACCGCCTTCGTGAAATATCTGGACCGGTCAAAAACAAGTCTGATCGGCGAGCCCATCACCGTCACCGGCGAACGGGACGGCATCACGACCGAGCTGTCCCTGCAATGGAATGACAGCTATCACGAAAATGTCTTCTGCTTTACCAACAACATCCCCCAGCGCGACGGCGGCACTCACCTGGCGGCGTTCCGCGCCGCGCTGACGCGGTCCATCAACACCTATGTCAATGAAAGCGGGCTGGCGAAAAAGTCCAAGGTCACGCTGTCCGGTGACGATGCCCGCGAAGGGCTGACCGCGGTCCTGTCCGTCAAGGTGCCGGACCCGAAATTTTCCTCGCAGACCAAGGACAAGCTGGTCTCGTCCGAGGTGCGCCCGGCGGTTGAAAGCCTGGTGGGCGAAAAACTGGGTGAATGGTTCGGCGAGCATCCCTCGCAGGCGCGCTCAGTGATCCAGAAGATCATCGACGCCGCCACCGCGCGTGAAGCCGCGCGCAAGGCGCGCGAACTGACGCGGCGGAAAGGGGCGCTGGACATCGCCTCGCTGCCCGGCAAGCTGGCCGACTGCCAGGAGCGGGACCCGGCCAAATCCGAGCTGTTCATCGTCGAGGGCGATTCCGCCGGCGGCTCGGCCAAGCAGGGACGCGACCGGCGGACCCAGGCCATTCTGCCCCTGCGCGGAAAAATCCTGAATGTGGAACGTGCACGGTTCGACCGGATGCTGGGATCGAACGAAATCGGCACGCTGATCACGGCCCTTGGCACCGGGATCGGGCGCGAGGATTTCAACATTGAAAAGCTGCGCTACCACAAGATCATCATCATGACGGATGCGGATGTGGACGGCGCCCATATCCGTACCCTGCTGCTGACGTTTTTCTATCGCCAGATGCCCGACCTGTTCGAGCGCGGCAATATCTATATCGCCCAGCCGCCGCTGTACAAGGTCAGCCGCGGCAAGTCGGAAGTGTATCTGAAAGACGACAAGGCGCTGGACGACTATCTGTTGCAGGCCGGTATTCAGGATGTGGTGCTTCAGGACGCGGCCGGCGGGCAGCATGCGGGCGCCGCCCTGACCGACATGGCGACAACCGCCCGGCGTATCCGCAGCGTGATGACGGGCGTGCCGCCACGCTACAATCAGATGCTGGTGGAAACCCTGGCCCTGATGGGCGGATTTTCGCACACGGCGCTGGCCACCCCGGACAGCCGGAACGCCCTAGCGGCACAAGCGGCCGCGCGGCTCAACGCCCGCGCCGCTGCCACGGAAGAGGACGGCTGGGTCGGCGAGGCCCTCGGTGAAGGGGGCTATCTGTTCCGTCACGAGGTGCGCGGCATCATCGATCTGCACCGGATCGACGGCCCGCTGGTGGACAGCCAGGAAGCCCGCAGCCTGGATACGCTGATGACGCCGCTCGCCGACCTGTTCGGTGCAGGGATGACCCTGACGCGGCGGGAAGACACATATCAGATCCACTCGCCCCTGGGACTGCTCGGACAATTGCTGACCTTTGGCCGCAAGGGCCTGTCGATCCAGCGATACAAAGGCCTCGGCGAAATGAATCCGGGGCAGTTGTGGGAAACCACGCTGGACCCCGAGGTGCGCTCGCTTCTACAAGTCAAGATCACCGAGGCCGACACGGCCGACGAAATCTTCACCCGACTGATGGGCGACGTGGTGGAAGAACGGCGCACGTTCATCCAGGACAACGCGCTGAGCGTCGTCAATCTGGATGTTTAAGACACGTCAGTTACGAAGCCAATAGATCACCCGGCTGACTGACCAGTCAGTCTGGTGGTATCAATCGCGAAAGACGACGGTTTTACGCCCGTTCAGCATGACGCGGTCGTCCAGGTGATAGCGCACGGCGCGGGCGAGTACACGGCGTTCGATATCACGGCCCTTGCGGATCAGGTCCGCCGGTGTATCGGCGTGGGAGATCCGCTCCACATCCTGTTCGATGATGGGGCCTTCATCCAGATCGGCGGTGACATAGTGCGCCGTCGCACCGATGACCTTGACACCCCGCGCATGGGCCTGATGGTAGGGACGCGCACCCTTGAAACCGGGCAGGAAGCTGTGATGGATATTGATACAGCGACCGCTGAGCTTGTCCGCCAGGCCATCGGACAGAATCTGCATATAGCGCGCCAGCACCACAAGATCCGTGCCCGTCTCCCCAACGAGCCGCCATAGCGCGGTTTCCTGATCGGCTTTCGTCTCTTTTGTCACCGGCAGATGATGAAATGGCAGACCCGACAGATCCAGGCCGTCATATGTGTCGCGCGGATGGTTGGAGACGATGGCGGATATGTCCATCGGTAACTCGCCGATGCGTCTGCGGTACAGTAAATCCGCCAGACAGTGGTCGAATTTCGATGCCATGATCATCACCCGTTGACGCCGGGTCCGGTCACGCATGGTCCAGCGCAGGCCCAGTTCCTCGGCGATGGCGGTGAAATCCGCCTGTAGCGGCTGATAATGATCGCCGCCATCCGGCAGGGTGAAGAGAACGCGCATGAAGAACAAACCATGTTCGACATCGTCATATTGCTGGGCGCTGAAAATATCCCCGCCCCGTGCGAAAAGGGCCTTGGAAACCGCAGCGACAATGCCCGGGCGGTTCGGGCAGGACAGGGTGAGACTGTATCCGGTATCAATCATGGGGCAGTCCTTCGCGGCCCGAAGCCGTGGTAAGCCAATCATTGAAACTGTTTGCGAAACTGCGGAAAACGGCGGCGCATATCCGGTCTCCTGAACTGTCCGGGCGCCACAGCACAACGGAAAAACGGTTCACACCGGTTACAGCGGCGTGACCGGGTTTGAAAGCCCCTTCGTGCAAATCGACAGCGCATCCTTTTGACAAAACCCGGCGCGCCTCGCCGGCCGGCAGGGAAAAGATCGTCCAGACATCGGACTGATCCGATATGCCGGCATGCGCGGCGAGGCCGTCACTTTCAAGCGGTCCCCGGACAAGCCACTGGTCCGGCCCGATCCAGATGAAACGTATACCGCCGCCGCCTACAGTCCGGTTGACAGGCGGCAGAAGGAGACCGGTTTGCCGTTCAACCGCCCGGCCTAGGGCAGTCCCATGCCCCCGCCGGGCGCTGAGGACCGTGAGCGGTTGCGGTTCCGCGATGGGAAAGACCGGATCGCGCACCGCCGGAACAGCCGTCAGGTCAGGCACGCACCCTCTCCCCCTTCGGATCGACGAAAACCGGTGTGCAGACCTCGACCAGCGTGTCCCGACCGCGCAGCGGATCGACGGCACGCAAGGATTTGCCGAGAAAGGCATCGGCATCGGCATCGGCCAGGAAACCCAACCCGATATGGGCCCGCACCGTTGGCGAATAGGCCGACGATGTCACATGGCCTGCATCGACCACCGCCGTGGCTGCCCCTTCCAACGGCAACAAATGCGCGCCGGCCTGAAAAGGCTCATGGGATTTCACCCCCACCAGACGGGGGCGCCCTTCCTCGTTCAGCATGGGGCGCAGGGCCATTCTGCGGCCGACAAAGTCCTTCTTCTTGGACATCATCCCGGCCAGACCCAGATCACGGGCCGTGGTTTGCCCGTTCAGCTCCGGGCCAGCGACATGGCCTTTTTCAATACGCATCACGCTGAGCGCCTCGGTACCGTAGGGGCAGATTCCGAATGCCGCGCCCACCTGCATCAGGGCACGGGCCAGCGCGTCGCCGTAACGGGCCGGCACAGCGATTTCGTAGGCCAGTTCGCCGGAGAAGGACAGGCGAAAGACACGACCCGATACACCCAGTACCGTCGTTTCCATCACCCCCATATAGGGCAGGGCCTCATTGGAAACATCATCCCCGACCAGTTTCGCCAGCACCCGCCGCGATTGCGGGCCGGCCAGAGCGAACTGCGCCCACTGGTCCGTCACCGAGACAAACTGCACATCCAGGTCCGGCCACAAACAGTGGTGACAGAATTTCATATGCTGAAACACCGGCCCGGCCTGTGCTGTCGTCGTTGTCATGACATAATAGTCCTGACGCAGACGGCTGGTGGTGCCGTCATCCATGGCAAAGCCGTCTTCGCGCAGCATCAGGCCATAACGGGCCCTGCCGACGGCAAGTTTTTGCCAGGCGTTGATATACAGCCGCTCCAGAAAGACACCGGCATCAGGCCCGAAGACATCGATTTTGCCCAGCGTCGAAACATCGCAAAAACCGACGGCACCGCGCACGGTGGCGACTTCGCGGTCGACAACCGTGCGCCAGTGGGTTTCACCCGGTTTCGGGAAATACCGCGCCCGCAGCCAGACCCCGGCCTCGACGAAAACGGCGCCCTGTTCGCAGGCCCAGGCATGGCTTGGCGGCAATCTGACGGGACGAAAAGTCCGCCCCCTGTTTTCAGCGGCGAGGGCACCGACGGCAACGGGCACATGAGGCGGACGATAGGTGGTTGTCCCGACGCGTTCCATCGGCTCGCCCCGGGCCGAGGCCAGAATGGCAAGGCCGTTCAGGTTTGAGGTGCGCCCCTGGTCCGTCGCCATGCCGAGGGTGGTGTAGCGCTTGACATGTTCGACGGCGCGAAAGCCTTCACGGTGTGCCTGAACGATATCGTCCGCCGTCACATCATGCTGGAAATCGACAAAAGCCTTCGTCCGGCTGCCGCACACCCGCCAAAACGGCATGTGATCCGTTGTCTCCGCCTGCATATCCGGTATGTCCGGTGCCACGGCCGGTATGCCGCGCGCCGACAGGACCCGCTGCGCGGCCCGCAGGCCACTGCGCAGCGCGGACATGGCCGACAAAGCACCATCAAGACCGCCGGCGGCGGACATGAGCGCGGGCAACCGTCCCGGCACAAATGCTTTCAGGTCATCGTCCCAGCGGGGCCTGGAACCCAGATGACAGGTCAGGCCGATATTGGGGCTCCAACCGCCGGAGACCGCCAGCAGATCGCAGGGCAGTTTTATCCCCTGGCCACCGGCACGCGTCGCCACCGATACGGACGACAGGCTTCCAAACCCGTGCGCATCCTTGACGACAGCCCCCAGCATATGCGGCGCATCCACAGCGTCTTTCAACACAGGCGTCACCGTATCGCGGGGGTCCACGACCGCTTCAATATCAACGCCGGCGGCGGCAAGCCTTGCCGCAGCGCGCCAACCGTCATCGGTCGCGGTGAAAACCACGGCCCGGCGGCCCGGACGGACGGCATAGCGCACAGCATAGGACCGCGCCGCCGAGGCCAGCATGACACCGGGTTTGTCATTCCCGCCGAAGACGATCCCCCGTTCCTGGGCACCGGTGGCGAGAATCGCGTGTCCAGCGATAATTTTCCAGTATCGTTGAAGCCCCGTGCCACCGTTTGATCCCGGTTGTTCAAGGGCCGCGAACACGCCGCCGTCATAAACGCCGAAAACGCTGGTGCGCGGCAGAAGAACGACACTGTCAAGGCTGGCCAGTTCGGCCACCACCGCCGACAGCCACGCGGCGGCTTTGGCGTCATCCCCGCCAAGAAGCCAGCCCCCCATCTGAAAATCCTCTTCCGCCAGAATAACCCGGACACCGGCGCGGCCCGCTGTCAGAGCCGCCATCAGACCGGCCGGCCCGGACCCGACCACCAGCAGGTCGCAGTGGGCATATTGACGTTCGTAGCGGCGGTCGTCTGCCTGACCGCTTAACCGGCCGAGGCCGGCGGCACGACGGATCAGCGGCTCATACAGCTTTTCCCAGAAAGCGGACGGCCACATGAAGGTCTTGTAGTAAAATCCGGCGGACAACAGGGGTGCAAACCAGCCGGCAGCGGCCATGGCGTCAAAGCGCAGCGACGGCCAGCGATTCTGGCTGACCGCGCTCATACCGTCGATCAGTTCAATGCCGGTTGCCTTGCCGTTGGGGTCCTGGGCCGCGCCGACGCCCAGTTGGACGAGGGCGTTCGGCTCCGACGTATCCGCCGTATAAAGACCGCGCGGGCGATGATATTTGAACGAACGGCCAAACACCTTCACACCGTTCGCCAGCAGCGCAGAGGCCAGCGTATCGCCCGGATGGCCGGTATAGCGTTTGCCGTCGAAGCGGAAGCGGCAGGTACGGGTACGGTCGATCAAACCGCCGGACGGGATACGCCATAGCCCAGTCATGTCCGGTCCTTCGCGGGAACGGCACGCAGGATATCGTGACTGCGTGTATCGCGTTCGACGATCAGCCACGCGCCGCACCCCACAGCGTGGTACCACAGCTCGCGGTGGAGCCCTGCGGGGTTGTCCCGCATGAAGACATAATCGGTCCAGACAGCCTCCGGGGCTTGCGGGTCCGGCCGGTCCATCAGCCCGGCATCGCCGCGATAGACGAATTCGCCGGACAGGCGCGGACCGCAATAGGGGCATGGGATCATCATCGCCGGGTTCCTCAGTGCAGGTTTGGCTGGGCGCCCTGGCCCTTTTCATCGATGACGGTACCGTGCGCGAACCGGTCCAGACGAAAAGCGGCCGCAGCCGGGTGAGGGGCATCTTTTGCAATAAGATGGGCAAAGCACAGACCGCTGGCCGGCGTGGCCTTGAACCCGCCGTAACACCAGCCCGCATTGAGATAGAGACCGTCCACCGGGGTTCTGTCGATGATGGGGCTGCCGTCCATGCTCATGTCCACGGTACCGCCCCAGTGCCGCAGAACCCTTGCCCTGCCGATGGCGGGCATCAGGGACATGGCGCCTTCGCACACATCCTCGACCACATCCAGATTGCCGCGCTGGGCATAGCTGTTATAGCCATCGAGGTCGCCGCCAAAGACGAGCCCGCCCTTGTCCGACTGGCTGACATAAAAATGCCCGGCGCCATAGGTCACCACACAGTTGAGAAAGGGCTTCAGACTTTCACTGACAAAAGCCTGCAACACATGGCTTTCGATCGGCAGGCGCAGACCGGCCATGGCGGCCAGACGTGAGCTGTTGCCCGCCACCGCCACACCGACCCTGGCGGCGGCGATGGGACCGCGCGTTGTTTCCACGCCGAGTATACGGTTCCCGGCGATGCGCAGACCCGTGACCTCGCAATTCTGGATGATATGCACACCGTAACGGTCGGCCGCGCGGGCATAGCCCCAGGCCACGGCATCATGACGCACGGTGCCGCCACGCGGCTGCAACAGGCCGCCGCGAATGGGAAACCGCGCATCGTCGAAATTGAGGAAAGGAAGGCGCCCGCGCACCGCATCCGCTTCCAGCAGGACCGCATCCACGCCGTTCAGACGCATGGCATTGCCACGGCGGACAAAGGCATCACGCTGCGCGTCGGAATGATACAGGTTCAGCACGCCGCGCTGGCTGACCATGACATTGTAATTCAGTGCCCGCTCCAAGCCTTCCCACAATGTCAAAGCCAATTCATAAAAGCGAATATTCTCGTCCAGCAGATAGTTGGACCTGACGATTGTGGTGTTGCGTCCCACATTGCCGCCCCCGATCCAGCCCTTTTCCAGGACAGCCACACTGGTCAGACCGAATTCGGTGGCCAGATAATAGGCGGTCGCAAGGCCGTGCCCGCCACCACCGACGACAACGGCGTCATAAGCCGGCCCAGGCTCGGCGTCGCGCCATTGCGGCGGCCACACCGTGTGACCGGCAAGCGCATTGCGCAGCAAACTGACAACCGAATATTTCATATCCCCAACGCAATCCTGCGGCCCGGACAGGGCCCGGCTCCTTAACAGTCCAGGGTATTTTGCCGCTCCCAATCCGTCAGATGACGGGCGTAGGCGTTCCATTCCGTCATTTTCAGCTTGTCGTAAGCGGCAATGAAATCCGGGCCGAATGCTGCCGTCAGGACGGGGCAGTCCTTCAAAGCCCGGAGGGCGTCGAGCAGGTTCATCGGCAGTTTCCTGTCGGCGTATTCCGACCGGTCATCCACTTCGTACATATTGATGTCCAGCCGCGTGCCGGGGTCCCGTTCATTGGCAATACCGTCAAGACCGGCCGCCAGCATCCCCGCGGGCAGAAGATAGGGATTGGCCGCCCCGTCGCCGAGCCGCAACTCGATCCGACCGGGGTCGGGAATGCGGATCATATGGGTGCGGTTGTTGCCGCTGTAACTGATGGTGTTGGGGGACCATGTCGCACCGGACGCCGTATGGGGCGCGTTGATCCGTTTGTAACTGTTCACCGCCGGATTGCTCAGTGCCGTCAGGCCGCGGGCGGACCGCATAAGGCCGCCGATGAAATGATAGGCCAGACGCGACAGGCCCAGGTCGCCGCCCGCGTCCTCGAACAAATTGGTCCCATCCTTTCCGGACCAGAGCGAGGCATGCACATGACAGCCGTTGCCGGTCAGATGCGCGAAGGGTTTGGGCATGAAGGTCGCGCGCAGGCCGTGTTTTTCGGCGATGGACCTGACCATGAATTTGAAAAAGGCGTGCCGGTCCGCCGTGATCAGCGCATGGTCATATTCCCAATTCATTTCAAACTGGCCGTTGGCATCTTCATGATCGCTTTGATACGGGCGCCATCCGAGGGTCTGCATGGCATCGCCGATTTCCGCAATGACGTCATAGCGCCTGAGCAAAGCCTGCTGGTCATAGCAGGGCTTGGACTGGGTATCGTGCGGATCGGACAGGGCGTTGCCGGAGGCATCCAGCAAAAAATATTCGCATTCCACGCCGGTCTTGAAATCAAAGCCCATATCCGCGGCAGCGGCGATCATGCGTTTCAGCACATTGCGTGGTGCATGGGACAGGGGCCTGCCGGACATGACCGGATCCGCCGGCATCCAGGCCACCTCCGGTTTCCAGGGCAGCGGGATGATGGTACCGGTATCGGGCACGGCGAACATGTCCGTATCGGCCGGACTGAGGTCAAGCCAGGCGGCAAAGCCCGCGAAGCCGGCACCGGTTGCGGTCATGCCATCCACGGCGGCGGCCGGCACCAGCTTGGACCGTTGCACCCCGAACAGGTCGGTGAAAGAGATCAGGAAATATTTGATGCCCTTTTCTTCGGCCATGTCCTTAAGCGGCGTTGCCATGTGTCCTCCCCCTTATTATTTCCCTCAGCCGTCGGATCGTCCGGGTATCCAGTCGGTACCGGCCAGCGGTATCCCGGCCATGGCGGCGGCTTCCACGGTCAGCGCGGCGAGATCTTCGGGTTCCAGATTGCGCACATGGCTTTTGCCGCAGGCCCGCGCGATGGTCTGGGTTTCCATCGTCAGAACGGAGAGATAATTGGCCAGCCGGCGCCCGGCCGCGATCGGGTCCAGCCGCGCGGCCAGCGCCGGGTCCTGTGTGCTGATACCGGCGGGATCACGCCCGTCCTGCCAGTCGTCATACGCCCCGGCAGTGGTGCCGAGCGCCTGATACTCGGCCTCCCACTTCGGGTCATTGTCACCTATGGCGACCAGAGCCGCCGTGCCGAGGGACACGGCGTCCGCCCCGAGGGCGAGCGCCTTGGCCACATCGGCGCCGCTGCGGATCCCGCCGGAGACGATAAGCTGCACCTGACGGTGCATGCCCAGGTCTTCCAGGGCGCGGACGGCAGGGCGGATGGCGGCCAGGGTGGGAATGCCCACATGTTCGATAAACACGTCCTGTGTCGCGGCGGTGCCGCCCTGCATGCCATCCAGGACAATGACGTCCGCGCCGGCCTTGACCGCCAGCGTCACGTCATAATAGGGCCGCGTCGCCCCCACTTTTACATAGACAGGCTTTTCCCAGTCGGTGATTTCGCGCAGTTCCTCGATCTTGATTTCAAGATCGTCCGGACCGGTCCAATCGGGATGACGGCAGGCCGAACGCTGGTCGATCCCTTTCGGCAGAGTGCGCATTTCGGCCACCCTGTCCGAGATTTTCTGCCCCAGCAGCATGCCACCGCCGCCCGGCTTGGCCCCCTGGCCGACGACGATCTCGATGGCGTCGGCCTTACGCAGATCATCCGGATTCATCCCGTAGCGCGACGGCAGATACTGATAGACCAGAAGCGTCGAATGGTGCCGTTCTTCCGGTGTCATACCGCCGTCGCCGGTCGTGGTGGACGTGCCGGCAATGGACGCACCGCGCCCCAACGCCTCCTTGGCGGGGGCGGACAGGGACCCGAAACTCATCCCTGCGATGGTGATGGGGGTTTTCAGATGCAAGGGCTTTTTGGCGAAGCGTGTGCCCAGCACCACATCCGTCGCGCAGGTTTCGCGGTATCCCTCCAGCGGATAGCGGGAGACGGACGCACCGAGAAAAACCAGATCGTCGAAACAGGGAATACGGCGTTTCGCGCCGCCGCCGCGAATATCGTAAATGCCGGTGGCGGCGGCACGGCGGATTTCCGACAGGGTGTGGAGGTCGAAAGTCGCCGAATGACGCGGGAGGGTACCGGGATGCTCTGTATCCGCCATCAATAGGCCCCCGCATTGTCGGTATGGAAATTATAAAGCCGCCGGGCGGAGCCATAGCGGTTGAAATCGCCTGGGTCCGCATCCACATCCGCCGCGTCCAGAAGCCGCCGCAGGGCGGCAAGGGCCTCGCCGGTCAGGGGTTTCCGTCCACAGTCGGCGCCCAGGCTCTTCACCGTGCCGCGCACAAAAATCTGTGCCTCGTAAAGGGAATCGCCCAGCGCCTCGCCCGCGTCGCCAAGGACGACCAGATTGCCGGCCTGCGCCATGAAAGCGGACATGGGACCAACCGAGCCCTTGACGATAATATCGACGCCTTTCATGGAGATGCCGCAACGGGCCGACGCGTTGCCGTCCACGATCAGCGTACCGCCATGGGCGGTGGCGCCGGCGGACTGGCTGACATCGCCTTTCACATGGACACGGCCGGACATCATGTTTTCGGCGATACCGACCCCGGCGGACCCGGCGACAGTAACGCTGGCGTGCTGGTTCATGCCGGCGCAGTAATAGCCGACAGGGCCGATGATCTCCACATCGACAGGGGCGTTCAGACCGACCGCAAGGGCATGCCTGCCACCAGGATTGACAATCCGCACCGTTTTATCGTCGCCGTCCGACCGGGAGGGCCATGCATGCAGGGCCGCGTTCAGGTCCCGTGTGGTCTGCCGGGCGAGATCAAACTCGATCATGCGGCCCGCTCCCAAAAATAAACGGTTGCCGGTTCCGGCTCCCACACCCGTGCCGTGTCGATACCGGGCAGCCCGGCCAGGGCGCGGTATTCCGAACCGAAGGCGATCAAATCCCCGGTCTCGGCCATGACCGCCGGTTTGCAGGCGATGGCGTCACGCAGTACGCCGAACCCGCTTTCCGTTCCGACCACAAAGGTGAAAAAGCCGTCCAGATCTTCAAGCGCCCGATCCAGGGCCTGTTTCAGGCTCATACCCCGGTTCAGGCACCAGGTGAGATAACCGGCCGCCACTTCCGAATCATTATCCGTCTGGAAGGCAATCCCCTCGGACCGGAGGCGCCGGCGCAGGGAAGCGTGGTTGGACAGCGACCCGTTATGGACAAGGCATAAATCCGGACCCGTATTGAAAGGATGGGCGCCGTCGGTCGTCACGGCGGATTCCGTTGCCATCCGGGTATGTCCCAGCCCGTGCGTTCCCGTCATCCGGGACAGGTCGAATTCCTCGGCCACGGCGGCGGGCAAGCCGATACCCTTATACAGTTCCATCCGTTTGCCGATGCCGACGACGGCGGCTCCGGCCTCATTCAGCGCGGCGATCACCGTTTCGCTTTCGTCCAAAGGCACCGTCAGAACCGCGTGGCTGCCACAGCGCCTGGGGGCGTATGTCTCGGCAAAGGCCGGCAGCGGTTCGGCATCCGCCGGGCGCACGGTCAGCTTGAGCATGCCGTCATCCCCGCCGGAATAGACGGCGAACCCGGCACTGTCGGGTCCGCGTTCGCTCATGGTTTCCAGCATGCCGGCCAGAAGGGTGCCGAGCCGGCCTTCATATTTCGGTGTTTTGGCGAAAAGTCCGACAATTCCGCACATGCATCTACCCTCCCCGACATATGCGAGTTAATCGATATCATCGAAAAATGTCAATCCAGAAGATAATTTTTTTCTTAATAAGAAATTTGCGCCAACGCCTGAGGCGATGTAGAAGCGTTTAAAGAGAGCAGGAAAACCCCGTCATGAACCGCAAGACAAAACAGGCGACGGTTGACCGGGACAGCGTCTACCGGACATCGTCCAACGCCCCGGAAAGCCGCTCCGCGCCGGCGATAGAGCAAGCCATCGGCACCACGGTGCGCAAGCTACGGAAACAGCTTCATCTGACGGTGGGGGAACTGGCCGCGGTCGCCGGCGTATCCGTCGCCATGCTGAGCAAGGTCGAAAACGGACAAATCAGCCCGTCCCTCGCCACACTTGAAAAGCTGGCGCGCGGCCTCAAAGTGCCGATCAGCCGGCTGTTTACAGAATTTGACGAACGGCGGGACTGTTCCTTTGTGCCGGCGGGCGAAGGCGTGAAAATCGACCGGCGCGGTACCAGGGTGGGTCACCAGTATCAGGTGCTGGGCGCCACCCTGTCCGGGGACACCGCGGTGGAGCCCTATCTGATCACACTGGCCGAGGATGCGACACCCTATGCCGGGTTCCAGCATGAGGGCATGGAATTCATTTATATGCTGAGCGGGTCCGTCGGCTACCGGCACGGCGATACCGTTTATGCGATGAAAGAAGGCGACGCGCTGCTGTTCGATTCCGCCGCCGCGCACGGCCCGGAAACGCTGGACCGCCTGCCCGCGGTTTATCTGTCCATCATCATCTATTCGCGCGGGTAGGGCGTTCCGGCCGCCGGCACGGGTTTCAGGACGCGGACCTTTTGCCGAACCTGGGCATCGGTCCGGCATCGGTTTCGCGGTAAGGGGGCAGATCGAAACCGGGCCTGGCCGGTTCTTCCGCGAAACGGATCGGCACGCCGATGTGCGGGTTGCCGTCCGCATCGTCCAGCCGCATGGCACGGGCCAGTGTGTGGGGGGCGGCAAAGGCGTCCTTCAGGGACTGCACGGGCGCCCAGCATATGTCGAGCGGGGACAGAAAGCGGATCCAGTCCGCCAGCGGACAGGCGCCGAAGGTTTCGCGGAAAAACTCCTTAAGCGGGTCCTGTTCCGGTCCCGGTTCCCTGCCGGCCAAAGGCAGCAGATCCTCCCTGTCCAACGCCTGCAGCAGAGTGCGGGCGAATTTGGGTTCGGAGCCGCCAAGGACCAGGAATTTTCCATCCGAGGTTTCGTAGATGCTGTACATCGCCGCGCCGCCGAAAGACCGCATGATTTCAGGCTGCGGCGCGCGGTCGTGGGCGAAGACCGGGCCGGTGACATTGGCCGTCCAGCTTAACACGGCATCATACATGGACATGTCCAGATAATCGCCCCGACCCGTCTCCGTGCGCCGGTAAAGTGCCATCAGTATCCCGGACAGGGCCATAAGGGACGCCGCCATGTCGGCCGCCGGTATGTTGGGCATGGCCGGTTTGCCGTCCGTCAGTCCGCGGTTCAGGTCGACCGTTCCGGCCAGCGCCTGTATGGCGATGTCATGGGCCGGCCGGTCGCGGAGCGGACCGGACTGGCCAAAGGCGGAAATGGAACAATAGACGATGCCCGGATTGACCGCGCGCACCGCATCATAATCCACGCCCAGCCGTGCCGTCACACCGGGGCGAAAGGCTTCGACCAGAACGTCGGCGTCCGCCGCCAGCGCCATGAAACGGGCATGGTCGTCCGTCTCTTTAAGATTGAGGGCGACCGCCCGCTTGCCGCGCGCGATGTTGCGGAACCATACGGTGGTTCCGTCGGCGGCTCTGTCACCGATGGCGCGGGCCGGCTCGCCCGTGCCGTTGGCAACTTCCACCATGATGACGTCGGCGCCGTGGTCGGCCATCATCATGGTCAGGTGCGGTCCCGGTAAAAAGCTCGACATATCGAGGACTTTCACGCCTTCCAGCTTCATGACGGAAAACCCCTATGCCTGGCTGCGCGCGACAAGCTGTTTGGCGATGATGATGCGCTGCATTTCATTGGTGCCCTCGCCGATGCACATCAGCGGTGCGTCCCTGTACAGGCGTTCGATGTGATATTCCTTGGAATAGCCGTATCCACCGTGAATGCGCATGGCCTCCAGAGCATTTTCCACCGCCGTTTCCGAGGCGAAATATTTCGCCATGCCCGCTTCCATGTCGCACCGTTCGCCGGCATCATAGGCGCGGGCCGCGTCCTCCGTCAGCAGCTTGGCCGCGCGGGTGCGGGCCGCCATTTCCCCCAGTTTGAGCTGTATGGCCTGATGTTCGGCGATGGGCTTGCCGAAGGTCTTGCGTTCCCTGGCGTAGGCCACGCTTTCGGACAGGGCGCGCTGGGCGATGCCGACGGAGCGGGCGGCGATATTGATACGCCCCAGTTCAAGCCCGCCCACGGCCATGTAAAACCCCTTGCCTTCCTCGCCGCCCACCAGGTGGCGTTTGGCATCGAGCCGGTAGTCCTGAAAGATGAGCTCGGCCGAATCGATCCCCTTATAGCCCAGCTTTTCCAGCTTCCTGCCTGTCTCGAAACCGGAGTGTGGCCCGCCGGTGTCCGGGTCCGCCTTCGGCGCGATGAACATGGACATGCCGGCCCGCGCGGGGCTTGCCGACGGGTCGGTTTTGACCAGAAGGGCCACGGCACCGCCTTCAATGCCGTTGGAAATCCAGGTTTTGCTGCCGTTGATGACATAATCGTCGCCCTCGCGGCGCGCCACGGTCCGGATACCCTGAAGGTCGGTGCCGGCGTCCGGTTCCGTCAGACCGAGACCGCCGCGCACTTCGCCGGTGACGAATTTGGGCAGCCAGTAGTCCTTCTGGAAATCTGTGCCGAACTTCTCGACGATGGTGGCCATCATCAGGTGCGAATTGAAAATACCGGACAGGGACATCCAGCATTCGGCAATCTTCGTGACGATACGGGAATATGTGGTCGCCGAAAGGCCCAGCCCGCCATAGTCCGGCGAGATGGTCGCGCCGAACAGCCCGAATTCCTTCATCTGTTCGACCATGGCATGGGGGTATTCGTCCGCATGCTCCAGGCGCATCACATGGGGACGGACATCCCGTTCCAGCCATTTTTCGATCTGGTCGAGAATTGCGGTTTCCTCGAAATCCGACAGACCTGCATCATCCTGTGTCATCGCCGTGACCTTTCACCTGTTGGACCGAAATGGAATCAGTATCGCGGATTTTTGTCTTCAACCGCCTGGCCGCGCGCCGGGATCAGCATGTTACGCAGAAAGGTACAGACGGTTTCATCCTTTTGGTTCCTGCCAACCGTGCGGATGGTGACGACCCCCTGTCCGGGGCGCGATTTGCTCTCCCGCTTCGCCAGAACCTCGCTTTCGGCGTACAGCGTATCGCCGGCAAAAACCGGAGCGGTAAATCTGACTTCGTCCATACCCAGATTGGCAATGGCCTTCTGGCTGACATCGGTGACCGACATGCCGATCAACAGGGCAAGGGTATAGGGGGAGACGACGAGATTCTGTTTGAACTCGGACTCCTTGGCGAATTCGGCGTCAAAATGCATGGGGTGCGTGTTGAGGGACAACAGGGTAAACAGGTGGTTGTCATACTCGGTCACGGTTTTCCCCGGACGGTGTTCGTAAATGTCGCCGACGGTGAAATCCTCGAAATAACGGCCAAAGGTTTCGCGGTAACGCTGCGGTCCCACATCCTTCCAGTTCTGCACCATGTCGCTTGATCTCCCCCTTGGGCTGACTCAGGTCGCGTCAGCCAGAACCAGTGTGCGCCGGGCCGCGAGGATCACGGGCCTCTCGATCAGTTTGCCGTCAAGAAGGGCGGCCCCGCCATCGCCGCTTTCAAAAGCCGCCACCACCCTGCGGGCCTGCGCGACCTCCTCGGTGTCGGGCCGGAAAGCATCGTGAATGGCCGCAATCTGCTTGGGGTGTATGGCCGCGCGGGCATGCAGGCCAAGCGCCCGGACACGGCGCGTTTCCGCAGCCAGCCCGGCCTCGTCCGCGATATCCAGATACGGCACATCGATCATCAAAACACCGGCACCGGCCGCCGCATTGGCAAGCCGCGCCCTTGCAAACATCAACGGGTCCCAGTCCAGCGTCACGCCCACATCGGCGCTGTAATCGGCACCGCCGAACAGACCGGCGATACAGTTGGGGTGCCGGAGGATATCGGCGGCGTTTTCAAGCCCGCGCGCGCTTTCAATCACAGGGACAAGTCCGATACCGGCCCCCAGCCAATCCACTATGAGATCCAGATCGTGGCGGCAGGACACCTTCGGCACCATGACGAAATCGGCCTGCGCAAGAACCGGGGCCAGGGCCAGCACATCCCGGCAGCCGTCCAGCGTATGCACACCGTTCAGGCGTACACCCGTCTCCGCCTCCCCTTCGGCCTGTGACCGTCCTGACAGATAGGCGCCAACAGCATCGCGGGCACCGGCCTTTCCGGACGGCGGCACGGCATCTTCCAGATCGATGCACACCATGTCCGCACCGGAGCGGGCCGCTTTTTCAAAGCGGTCGGGCCGGCTGGCCGGTACAAAAAGCAGCGACCGTCTGGGACGAAACGCAGCCGTGTCGCGGTCGGTGGGCATCGGATAAGGAATCCCGCAGCGAAACGATGAATATTTATTCGAATAAATATCACCGCCACCGGATCACGTCAAAGATATAAAGCAGTTGCTTTCTGAAAAGTTCGAATTAATTTGTGGAAAGAATCTCAGAGCGATCGTCTTTCGGGAGGGCCATCATGCCGGTGCTGCAACGCGGAAACGCACAAATTTATTATGAAGTCCACGGTCAGGGGGACCCGGTCGTCTGTCTGGGCGGGTGGGGCAGCTTCTGCCACGGCGAGCATCATCACCTGCCCTGGGGGCTTCTGGACCGCCATCAGGTGATCATCATGGATTATCGCGGTATCGGCGAATCGACCGACGACCCCACCCTGGACGCGACCATGGATCTGTATGCCCGCGATGTCTGCGCCATTCTGGACCATCTGGGCCTGAAAAACGTTCACCTGCTGGGCATGGTCGGCATCGGCGCCTGCGTGACCCAGATTATCTCCATCACCCGGCCGGATCTGGCCCGGTCCATGGTCAACACGGGCAGCTGGGCGACGATGGACCGTTTCCTGAAGGATCAGCTGGAGCTTTTCCTGACCGTCCACAGGGAAATGGGCTTTCTCGCCTTTCAAAAGACGGTTTCGCTGCTGTCATTCGAACCGGGCTATTATGCCAAGAATATCGACCGCCTGCTTGGCGAAAGCGGGGTGTGGCATCATCTGAACGGGCGCGTGGACGCCCATGCCCGCTTTATCGAGGCCAGTGTACGGCACGACGTCATGGACGCACTGCGCACGGTTCAGACACCGTCGCTGATCCTGCACGCGCCGCTGGATCAGGTCACCGGGCCGCGCACCACGAAACCGATCGAGGACGCACTGCCCAATGCGCGCGGCCATGTCATGGAAGGGGCTGCGCATGTCATCGCGGGGCGGCCGTTAAAGCAGGCCTTCGCCGATCTGCTGCGGGATTTTTACGCGACGGTCTGAGCGCAGGGACACCGCCCTTATGCTCGCGGAAATCCCGCGCGGGACAGTGTATTCATTGAAAAGTTCGAATAATTTTGATATATATTTCATGTTTTTCCGGACACCGAAGACAGACCCGCGAAATCGACCCCGGCAGGCATACGGCCGGTACCCGCTCATACCGGCCGCTGCCGCCGGCCGCTGAAGATTGCGACAGGAGAATACGCCAATGACGTCTCTGCCCCTGGACGGTTTACGGATCATCAGTTTCGAACAGTTCGGCGCCGGCCCCTATGCCACCATGTTCATGGCGGCCATGGGCGCAGAAGTGCTGAAGGTGGAGACGGAGGCAACGGGCGGAGATTATGCCCGCAAGACCGGCCCGGACACGCTGGGCCCCGGCGACAGCCTGTATTTTCAGACCTTCAACCTCAATAAAAAGAGTATCTGCCTGGATATCAAAAACCCGGCTGACCGGCAGACTTTCGAAAATCTGGTCACAAACGCGCACGCGGTCATGAACAATATGCGCGGGACCCTGCCGGCCAAGCTGGGACTGGATTATGCCGCCCTGTCGAATATCAATCCCGCCATTGTGTGCGGTCACATATCGGCATACGGACGGGACAACCGCCGTGCCGGCTGGCCGGGCTATGATTTTCTGATGCAGGCGGAAACCGGTTTCATGGCGCTGACGGGCGAGCCGGGCACACCGCCGACACGGGTCGGATTGTCGATGGTGGACTATATGACCGGCATGATGATGGCCTTTGCCGTTGTCAGTGCCATCCGGGCCGCCGAACACAGCGGTAAGGGCATGGATGTGGACGTATCGCTTTTCGACGCGGCGACGCACCAGCTGGCCTATCAGGGGACATGGTTTCTCAATGAGGGGATTGTCACCGACCGGCAGCCCCGTTCCGCCCACCCGTCCACCGTTCCGTGCCAGCTTTATAAAACGGCCGACGGCTGGGTTTATGTGGGCTGCATGCACGAGGGCTTCTGGCAGATGCTGCTGGCGGAGCTCGGGCGCGCCGATCTGGCCGAGGATCCGCGCTTCGCCAGTCCGTCGGAGCGGCTGTCGAACCGGGAGGCGCTGACCGAATTGCTGGATGCCGATTTTGCCCGGCACCCCACGGATGTATGGGTCGAACGGTTGCAGGGCAAGGTGCCCGTGGCCCCCTTCTATGACCTGCAACAGGCGCTGACCAGCGATTTTCTGGTATCGGAAACCGCTATGGTCGAACGGCTCGTCCACCCCGTGGCCGGAGATATGACCGTGCTGGCCAATCCCATACGGCTCAACGGCCGGCGCCTGCCGCAACATCCCGCCCCCGCCCTCGGCGCCAATACCGAGGAGATCGCCGGCCGGCGCGAAAATATCTGAAGATCCGGCTCTGCGATGGTCCGCGCGGGCCGCCCCACATGCGTGCCGGATGTGTGCCGGTGGTTTGCGCCCTGGCGCGATCAGGGGTCGTGCCGGATACGCATGTTGTGCACGAAATTCGTCCGGTGGACGGTCACCGCAATCTCGAAAACCATATTCTGTTCGTCAAAATAACGCCGGATGATCTGCAGGGCCGGCGTGCCGGCGGCCTCCCCGAAAAGGTCCGCCTGGTCTTTGGTCAGGGCCACGGCCGTTACATCCTGGGATACGCCGCTCAGTCTCAGGCCGGCGTGCCGCTCCATCCAGCGATAGACCGGTTCATGACCGAAGTCTTCGGCGCCGGGCTGACCCACGCGGTTGGCATCGAGATACATGGTGGTGATCCCGAAAGGCGTATCGTGATCGTACCGGATACCCTTGAAACAGTACCAGCGCCGCAATTCGTCACACCCCAGAAGACGGGCCAGCTTGCCGTCGGTTTCCAGCAGTGTGCCCTCATCGAATTCAATGCGGGTGCCACGGGCAAACAGTTCCAGTTCGCTGCGGGATCCGATGGCATGGCGAAAAACCGGATTTTTGCGCTTGTTGGAAATGACACGGGTCCCGGACCCGCGACGGCGGCGGATGAAGCCTTCGTCCTCGAGGCGCTTCAACGCTTCCCGCACGGCATAGCGGCTGACCTGGTGCTCGGTGCACAGACAGGTTTCCGTCGGCATCATTTCGCCGATTTTGTAAAGATTGCCTTCAAGCGCTTTCCGCAATGTCCGGTACAGCATCTCATGGCGGGACGCGTTGGCTGGGAGGGTATCAGAAGAAATCATTGTGTCCATGTACGCCAGATGGCCCGCGCGGGACAAGCGGCAAGGCCCGGATTATCGGAAATCCGGCCATGGCCGAATCGTTGCGGACAGTGTGTATCGACGGTTGGCATCTGTTTTTCAGCAGTCTGTTTTGCAGGGGTTCGTTTTGCAGCAGTCTGGCGGGTCACTGCATCTTCAAATTACCAGCCGCCCCCAGCGTCGTCGATCACTTTTGTTCGAACTAATACAATTTATTCGAACTATTGACCCACAATGAAAAATGTTTCATATTAGGAAAAATTTCGTGACGCGTGGGGAGGTGTGTCGATGGTTTATCGACTGGGTGCTGATGTGGGTGGGACGTTTACCGATCTGACCCTGATCGATCAGGCAACTGCGACAGTCTATGCCGCCAAGGTTCCCTCGACGCCCCATGACTCATCCATAGGGGTCCTGAACGGTATCAACCGCATCTGCGAGCAGGCCCGGATCGACCCGTCGGACATCGACTATGTGATGCACGGCACCACGGTTGCGACCAATGCCGTCCTGACCGGCAACGGCGCCAAGGTCGGCCTGATCACGACAAAGGGATACCGGCAGATCCTGCACATCGCGCGGTCCTTTATACCGGGCGGACTGGGCGGATGGGTCATCTACAACAAGAGCGCCCCGATGGCCCCGCTGAAATGGACGGTCGAGGTGGACGAGCGTATCGGGGCCGACGGCAGCGTCATCAGACCGGTCGACACCGACACGATCCGGGCCCGGCTGGATGTTTTCCGCCGCGACGGCGTGGAAGCGGTGACCATATGTCTGATCAATTCCTTCGCCAATGGCGACCATGAGCGTCAGGTGCGCGATATCGTCAGGGCCGAACTGCCGGGGATCGAGGTTTCCATTTCATCGGATGTGATCCCCGAAATGCAGGAATATGAACGGGCGGTGACAACGGTCGCCAATTCCTTCGTACGTCCCGCCGTCAGCAAATACATCCGGAATCTGAACGGGGAGCTGGACAGCCGCATGGACGGCGTTTCGCTCAGCATTCTGCGGTCCGACGGTGGCCTGTCGTCCGCCGATGCCGCCGCCGACTATCCCGTGAACCTGCTGATGAGCGGCCCGGCCGGCGGCGTGTCCGGGGCCCTGTGGGTGGCCAGACAGGCCGGGTTTGAAAACATCATCACGTTCGACATGGGGGGCACATCCACCGATGTCGCGCTGGTCAAGGACGGCAAGGCCCGCCTCAGGCGGGAGACGACGGTGGGGGATGTGACCGTGCGAGCATCGTCGGTCGATATCAGCACCGTCGGTGCCGGCGGCGGATCGATCGCCCATGTGCCCGAACTGACAAAAGCGCTGCGGGTGGGCCCGCAAAGCGCCGGCGCCGTTCCCGGTCCGGCGGCCTATTGCAAGGGCGGCGAGGAGCCGACAGTGACCGATGCCAATGTGGTACTGGGTTATCTGCCGGCCGAATCCCAGCTTGGCGGCGATATGGCCATCGACAGACCGAAAGCGGAGGCCGCGGTGAAAAAAATCGCCGACGCATTGGGGATGACGATCAAACAGGCCGCCGCCGGTATCATCGATATCGTCAATGAAAATATGTTCGGTGCCCTGCGGCTGGTATCGGTCGAACAGGGATTTGATCCGCGCGACTTTGCCCTGATGGGCTTTGGCGGCGCGGGGCCGCTGCACGGCAACGCGCTGGGCAAACTGCTTGGCTGCTGGCCCGTTATCATTCCGCGCGGTCCCGGTGTGCTGTGCGCCAGCGGCGATGCCACCACCCGCCTCAGGGATGAGGCATCGCAGACCCTGATCTCGCGGTTTGGCGACGTGTCCGTGCCGGATCTGGTCAGCACCCTGAAGGGCCTGGCGGAACGGGCGGCGAAGACACTGGACAAGGACAACGTCCCCCGCAGCGAACAGACCGTCATGTGCGAGGCCGATGTCCGCTATCACGGGCAGGCGCTGCAACTGACGGTCCCGGTGGACCCGGACCGGCTTGAGCGGGAAGGGCTTGGCGTCATCCGCGACCATTTCGATGCGGAGCATGAAAAGCTCTACACCTTCAGGCTGGACAGCGAGCATGAGTTCATCAATCTGCGCGCCGTCGTCGAAGGCGCCGCCCCCATCGCCGCCGCGCAAAAAATCGAGGCCGGCGGCCCGGACTGCGGCGCGGCCCGGACACAGGACACGCAGATTTTCGTCGACGGCGAGGACGTGCCCGCCACCATTTACGACCGGAGCAAACTGAAAGCCGGCAACAGGGTGCCGGGCCCCGCCATCGTCACCGAAATGGATTCCACAACGCTGATCCTGCCCGGTCATACCGGCGAGATCGATGACTTCGGCAATATCCTGATCCGTCCGGACGCGTAGCGCAAGGGAGAGAGAGACAATGGCCACGCTTATCGAGCCGAACACCGCGCCATTTGAAAAAGCCGACGTTGATCCCATCACGCTGGACCTGATTGAAAACGGCCTGGTCAGCGCGCGCGGGCAGATGGATGCCCTGCTGTTCCGTACGGCCATGTCGCCGATCATCCGCGAGCAGCGCGACGGTTTCCCCGTCATCACCGACCGCAGGGGGCGCCTGGTGGCCGGTCAGTTCGGGTCACCGGTCAAGGGCTTCATGGACCTGTATGACGGCGAGATCGAGGAAGGCGATATCATGCTGACCTCGGACCCCTATGCCTGCAAGGGTTCCATCAGTCATGCCAATGACTGGTTGGTCTGCATGCCGATTTTCAAGGACGGCCGCCTGATCAACTGGTCGGCCATGTTCGGGCACATGACGGATATCGGCGGAAAAGTTCCCGGCAGCATGCCGGTGGACTCGGTGGACCTGTATGAAGAGGGGATCGTCATCCCGCCGGTGAAAATCTTCTCCAAGGGCAAGCTGCAAACGGATGTGATGAAGATCATTCTGCACAATTGCCGGGTCCCGCAATGGAATGAGAGTGACTTCAACGCCATCGTCGCGGCATGCCGCGCCGGCGGCAACCGCTGCCTGGAAATGGCGGACCGTTACGGTGTGGACGTCTTTGTTTCCGCCCTCGAGGAACTGCTGGACCGCAACCGCCGGTCCATGCGGCATCTGATCCGCACCACCGTGCCGGAACGCAAGGTCAGCTTCGAGGATTATGTCTGTGACGACGGTCTCGGCATGGGGCCTTACAGGATCGCCTGCGACATGTGGCGCGAGGGCGACAGGATGATCTTCGACTTCGGCCGCACCGACCCGCAATCGCTGGGCTGTATCAACCTGCTGCTCAGCGACCAGATGTTCAAAATGTTCTGTGGCCAGTTCATGGTGATGATGTTCGATCCCGATATTCTGCTGAATGACGGCTTTTTCGACCTGATGGAGGTACGCATCCCCGACGGTACGCTGCTGGCGCCAAGGCGGCCCGCCGCGCTGAACGGGCGCACTCATGCCCTGGGGCGTATTTTCGACATCATCAGCGGCCTTTTCGGCAGTGCCAATCCCGATTATCTCTGCGCCGCCGGTTTCTCGTCCAGTCCGCATTTCATGTATTCCGGTCTGGACGAAAATGAAAAATGGTTCCTGTTTTTCCAGATCGGCTTTGGCGGCATCCCCGGCAAACCGTCAGGCGACGGACCGGACGGCCATTCGCTTTGGCCCAAATTCATCAATATCCCGAACGAGTTCGTGGAAAGCTACTTTCCCGTCCGTATCGAGGTCAGCGAAACCATACCGGACAGCGGCGGCCCCGGACAGCACCGGGGCGGCAACGGTATGCGCGTGGGCTACCGGTTTCTGCGGCCCGGCCGCGTATCGATCCATGACGACCGCTGGTTCACCTATCCATGGGGGGTCAAGGGCGGCCAGCCCGGCCAGCGCAGCCGTAAAACCCTGATCCGCGCCGATGGCAGCGAGACACTGCTGCCGGCCAAGTGCGACAATGTCATGGTGGACGCCGGCGACTATGTCCTCTTCGAGACCTGGGGCGGCGGCGGCTGGGGCAATCCGCTGGAACGGGACCTTGACGCCGTTATCCACGACCTGGAATCCGGTCTGATCACGCCCGACGGCGCGCGGCGCTATGGCGTGGTGACCGGGGGGGATGGCCACACCGTCGATGACGTGGCGACACAGGCGCTGCGCAAACAGATGGCCGCGGAGGCCGGCACGCCCGGCCTGTTCGATTTCGGCGGCACGGTGGAGACCCTGCGCGACCGCTGCAAGGCGGACACCGGGTTGGAACCGCCGCGTGCGCCGGCCTTTTCCCGGTCTGCCGCGGACAACGCCGACCGGGCGGCGAAAAACGGCGCCCTGAAGGAGACCGTCGCGATGCACGGCTGAAACAGGGCCGGCGGGCCGCGAGGCATGCCGGCCCTGAACAACACGGCAGTCCACTGGGCCGGACCGCCGACACATCAAACAGGCATAATCTGGGAGGGGTTGAATGTTTGGTCTGAAAACAACGTTAACCGCATCCGCGTCCATCACGGCGCTGATGACGGCCTTGAGCCTGGGGGCCACGCAGCCGGCCGCCGCACAGGAAAGCACACAGGAAACCAACGGGGCCGACGGCGCGCAGTCCATGGACGAGGACAGCGGGGCTTTCGCCATTGATGAAATCCTCATCACGGCGCGGCGCACGCAGGAGTCCCTGAAGGATGCGCCGATCACGGTGTCGGCCTTTTCCGAGGATACCATTCAAAAAGCGGGTATTCAGCGCCCGACGGATTTCGCCCAGCTTGTTCCCAATGTCCTGATGCTGGACACGGCGGAAGCGGGTGACACCCAGGTGATCATCCGCGGCGTCATCAACGCCCGCGACGTCGACCCGTCTTACGCCCTTGTCGTCGACGGCGTATTGCAGCCGGACCCGTACGCCCTGAACAGGGATCTGGTCGCCATTCAGCAGATCGAAGTGGTCAAGGGGCCGGTCAGTTCCCTTTACGGGCGGAATGCCGTGGGCGGCGCCATCCTTATCACCACCAAACGTCCTTCAAACGATCTGGAAGCCCGCGCCACGGCGGAAATTGGCAATGGGGGGCATATGCGCATGTCCGGCTTTGTCAGCGGGCCGCTGGTGCAGGACCAGCTTTATGCCAACCTGGCGGCGTCCTACACGGACCGGGACGGGTTTTTCGATAATGAATTCCTGGGCGGACAGGTGGACTTTTACGAGGAGACGCGCCTGCGCGGACGCGTGTTGTGGGAACCGTCATCCGATGTGTCACTGGATGTATCGGCGGAATATGCCGATATTCAGGGCAGCGCCATAAACTTCAATTTCCAGACGGCGTTTTTCCCCAACATCCAGCCGCAATTTGCTGACGGCATCAATGTGAACGACACCAGTCTGGCGTTCGCGCCCAATGTGGAATCCATCAACCCGGCGGAGCGGCTGAACCTCATCGCCAAGCTGGAATGGGACCTTGGCTTTGCCGATCTTTTCATAGCCGGCGGCTATAATCAGAACGACAACGCGCTCGGCTCCGATTTCATCATCAATACGGCCTTCGGCTTTGAAGGGGTCGGCGCCGACGGCAATGCAAACAATGATTTCGGCCTGGTCGGTTATACACCGGCGCCGGGCACCATCGCCTTTCAGGAACGCAATGGAGAATCCATGACGTTCGAGGCCCGCCTGTCCGGCGACATCGGCGAAAAGCTGGAGTGGAGCGTCGGAACCTATGTGGCCGACATTGAGCGGTCGGTCTTCGTATCGTTGCAGGAAGACAGCAATAACGGTGAAATCTCTCTGATCAATCCGGGACCGCAGACTTTCAATGTGACCGAAGACCAGTTGACGGAAGCCGATGTCCTGTCCTTCTACGGTCAGCTTTTCTACGATATCACGCCAAGGCTGGAACTGGCTCTGTCCGGGCGCTGGGACTCGGAAGACCGTACGGCCACCAACCTTCTGGATTCCAATTTCGCCGGCCTGCCGACGCTGGCCGGATTTGACGGTCTTGTCCGCGAGGAGAGCTTCGACCGTTTCCAGCCGAGGGTTTCCCTGCGCTGGACCGCAACGGACACCGTCACTTTCTTTGCCAGTTACGGCGAGGGGTTCCGGGCCGGCGGCTTCAACGCCCCCGGCACCCGCGCGACCGTGCTGGCATTCGACTTTGCCGCCCTTGATCCGGACAGTGTGAATATCTTCGACACCTATGACGAAGAGGTGGTGAAAGGCTGGGAGGCCGGCTTCAAGTCGCAACTGTTCGACGGTGCCGTGCAGTTCAACGGCACGGTCTTCCTGACGAAAACGGAAAACTCCCAGGTGTTTGAGTTCACGCCGGTGACATCGACCCGCGCCCGTACCAATATTGACGAAACGGAACTGAAGGGATTTGAGGCGGAGGCCATCTGGGCCGCCAATGACTATCTGACCCTGAACGCGGCTTTCGGCTATACCGATGCCACTGTCGAACGTTTTGACGCAAACCCCTTCGCCGAGGGCAATGCCGTTCCCTCCGTGCCGGAGACGACATTGAATGTCGGCGGGCAGTTCAACTATCCCGTTCAGGACGATCTGGAGCTGATCAGCCGGGTCGATTATCAGCGCATCGGCGAAACACCCTGGGATATCAACGGCGGGTCCGGGGCGGTTACGGTGCGCGATCCCGTCGATCTGGTCAATGTGCGGCTGGGTTTTCAGAAGGACTGGTGGTCCATCACGGCCTGGGCCCGCAATCTCTTCGATGAAGAATATAATGTGGAAAACATCATCTCCTACACCCAGACACCGGGCCCCGACACACCGGCGCAGGCGCTGCTGAATTTTGCCCACCGGGGGCTGCCACGTACATACGGCATTGAACTGACCGTCAGATATTAAGCCGGCCGACCGGGCCGGGGCGCGGCCTGTGACACCGGCCGCAAGGAGAGTATGCGGGCCATGCACAGCAGTGAAAAAACCGCCTTCAGGACGGGGGAAACCCGAATTGTCACGGTCAGCGGCACCAACCG
Source organism: Eilatimonas milleporae (assembly GCF_003688555.1). Classification (GTDB taxonomy): domain Bacteria; phylum Pseudomonadota; class Alphaproteobacteria; order Sphingomonadales; family Kordiimonadaceae; genus Eilatimonas; species Eilatimonas milleporae. Next base: position 60,032 of record NZ_REFR01000017.1, on the reverse strand, counting down.
CGACATGGGCCGTCAACTGGGCGAGGAATGCCGGCCCGGCATCGGCGAGGCGCTGGACCTTGTCGCATCCGAAGCGTCGCGCATCGCCCCCCTGGATCAGGCGCGCGAACGGGCGCTCGCCTATTTGCCGTCCATCCTGCAGGACGCACCGCATCTGGCCGATGAACTGGAAGGTCTTGCCGAAAGCGCCGGCATTCCAATGGCGGACGCCCTGCTGCTGCAGCTTCGGTTCGAAGCGGTGGGTTTTGACGGACGCGGCGGCGACGGATGTTCGTCACTGGCCGTGCGCGGCACGGACGGGCATATGGTCACCGGGCAGAATGTGGACACGGTGGAAGACCATGTCCGTCTGGGGCTGGTGGTCCGGATGGTGCCGGCCAATGGTCCAAGTATCCTGATGTATACCTATTATCCCGGCATGATCGGCTATCTGGGCTTTAACAGCCATGGTGTCAGCGTTTTCGGCAATGCCCTGCTGTCACCCGGCTGGCGTATCGGTTTTCCGCGTTATCTGGTCTGCCGCCTGGCGCTGGAACAACGGTCCGCCCGCGCGGCGGAAGCCCGCATCCGCGCCCTCAGACGGGCGTCGACCATCAACCTGCTGCTGACGGACGGGACCGGTGACATCCGCGATCTGGAGCAGACGGTGGACAGGGTCGAGACGATCGAACCCGAAGGCGACCGCCTGTTCCATACCAACCATTATCTGTGTGACGCACTGAAAGCAGACGAACGGCTGCTGGCCATCCTGCCGGATTCCGAGGCCCGGTACGAGGCGGGCCGGAAACTGCTGGACGATATCGATGCCACCGGCGATCTGGTTGCCGCGGCCAAGGACGTTTTGCGCGACCACCACAATTATCCGAGCAGCATCTGCCGTCACCGGGCCAAAGTATCCGAATATGACGGGGATCAGTGGATGACGGTTGCCTCGCTGGTGGCGGAACCGTCGGCGGGCCGTCTGCATGTCTGTTTCGGCCCGCCCTGTCAGGGACGGTACCGGACATTCGCCATGACACCGGCCGCATAGCGCGGTCACGCATCACCTTGCATGGAAAAGGAGACCTTACTCATGTCTGATCGGTTTGACACTGTCGGTTACGGCAAGGCCGGGATCGGCTTCGGCACGCGGCCCGCGGTGATTGTGGTGGACTTTCAGGTCGGCTTCACCCGGCCCGAATATCCCGCCGGGATTTCCCCTCATATTCACCGTGCCGTGGACAACACGGCCATCCTGCTGAAACAGGCCCGGTCGCGCGGTATCCCGGTGGCGGTGTGCAATGTGGCCTGGGGCAGTGAAAAGGACATGTCCTACTGGAAGGTGCCGATGCTGTATGAGGGCATGTTTTACGGCGATCCGTCCACCGAGTTTGAACCAAAGACCCATGACAAGGACTATGACTTCGCCTTCACCAAATCGGCACCCTCGATGTTTTTCGGTACACCGCTGGTCACCTTCCTCACCAAACAGCGGGTCGACACCGTGTTCGTGACCGGCTGCACCACGAGCGGCTGTGTACGCGCCACCATCAATGACAGCTTTTCGCACGGTTTCCGCACAATGGTGCCGGAGGACTGTGTGGGCGACATGGAGGAAGGCCCGCACAAGGCCAATCTTCTGGATGTGGGCCGGCGTTACGCCGATGTGATCACGCTGGCCGACAGTCTGGAGTATTTCGAAAAACTCGGACCTGAGAAAGCGGCCTGATACCCCTTCATGCGGCGACCCATCGCACACAGGAAGGCCTATATGAACGGCCTTTTTTAGATGCCCGGCGCTTTCGGATACCATGAATCACGGCTGAAGCGGGTCGCGCCAAACCGCCCAAGGGTCTGCCCACCCGGTGGGTACCGCGTCAGCGGGAACGCGTCATGCTGTCGCGTTCATCCATCGCAGATCATGAAAGGGCTCAGAAATCACGAAAGAGCTCTGGGCAAATGTACCATTTCGGGGCCCTGTATGGGCCATTGGAGACCCCGCGTGACTGACCAGTCAGTCACGCGGCCCATCATTGGGCGATACCTGCCATTCCTTCCCCGACCGCCCGGTCAAACGGGCGGCACAGGGATAGACACAGCCGCCCCCGTGTGTGGGAGCATGACCCGTCGGCGCACCGCACGCGCCGCCTGACAGTCCCGTTAAAATCTGAAGCCGATCATGTTCCAGTTGTTGAACTGTATCAGCAGATAGACCAGCGCCGTCACGAACAGGACGTAATGGACCTGCCGCCAGATCGTCAGGCGCGCCATGGTGATCGCCGGTATCAGGCCGGCAACCAGCGCCGCGGTGCATGCGACCAGCAGCAGAGCGGCATATAACAGCAGAACGATCCCCTGTGTGGGCCAGGAAAAGATGACCGCCCGGCCGAGGGCCGTGGCCTCGGTGGTGGCGACCATCAGAAGCAGCAGCACCGTCAGGACAACACCGGCCGTCAGCACACTGCCCCATGACAGCCGCGCGGCCCAGGGAGAGGCAGGCGTGCCGTCCGCGCGGCGTTTCCAGGCCGCGATCAGCTGGGTCATGGCGAACAGCCCGGCCAGAGCGATGGCGAGATAGAATGTCTGCGGGTTCGCATCCGACGGCATTCTGTCCATGGCCACATGGCCGTAATCGCCGTAGTAGCGGATGGCGCGGCCGGTATCGTCCAGTTCAAAGGAAATGACACTGTGCCCGTCGCGTGCGCGGAAGGCGGTGGGTCCGGTGCGCACATAGTCCGTCACCCCATCGGCGCCAGCCACAAGCAGCCCGCCGCCGGGCGAGGATGCCACCGTCGCGGCGCCGGTCGGCATGGCGAACAGCTTGGCCAACCCGGTGTAGGAGCGGCGCGTGGTCATATAGGTTCCGGAAAAGGGTACGGCGTCGGCGGCCGTCATCGCCAGCGCGGCGGGCTTTTGTATACTGGCCCCGCCGGTCATGTGCGCGATCATTTCGGCAATCAGGAGGCTGGCGGTCTTCTGCGGCGCCAGGGCCGAGGCGGCGCCGTTCACGGCCATGAAAACGCCGAGCCCCAGGTCCGGCACCATGATCATGGCGGCATAGGATGTCAGCGTGGCGCCGCCATGTTCCAGCGTGGGATAGCCGGCGATGGTCGCGGTCCGGAACCCGAGGGCGTAGTCGGCGCTGGGGCGTCCGGGATAGGGCCGCACGCGCATCCTTTCCGCCGTGGCGCGGTCAAGAATGCGGACCCCGTCCAGCGTTCCGCCGGACAAATGGGCCCGCATATAGCGCGCCATGTCACGGGCCGTGGATGACAGGGACCCGGCAGGCGCACCGACAATATATTCAAAAGGATGTTTCCGGTAATAGCCGTCCCGCCAGCTATAGACGGTCGCCAGATCATTGACGAGGTGGGGGGGCATCGTTTGCGGATGACCGTCGCCCAGGGGCTGGCCTGCGGTTGTCGTCCCCATGCCGAGGGGGGCGAGCACCCTGTCCCGGAGATAGGTTTCATACCGTGTGCCCGAGACGGTCTGGACGATATAGCCGGCCAGGGCGGCGCCCCAGTTGGAATAGCTGGTCACCTGTCCGGCGGGAAACACACGGGCCGGAACCGTAGCCGCGAGCCAGTCTTCAAGCGGGTAAAACGCGTCCGCCGTTTCGACGAACAGATCCTTGTAAACCTCCTCAAACCCCGGACGGTGGGTGAACAGATCGCGGATGCGGACCGGCGCGCCGAAAGCATCGGGAATTTTGAAGGCCGTCAGATAGGTGTTCACATCCGCGTCCAGATCGACAAGCCCGTCCTCGACCAGTTGCATCAGTGCGGTGAAGGTAAAGGTTTTCGAAATCGACCCGATGCGGAACAGATGGCGCGCCGGGTCGACCGGGACGGCCGTTTCCCGGTCGGCAAGGCCGTATCCCTTCAACAGCAGCATATCGTCGCCGCGCACGACCGAGACACTGGCACCGACGATCCCGTGTTCCCGCATCGCCGCCGCGACAAGGCCGTCCAGATATCCTTCCAGACGGGTGGTGTCCTCATAGGCCAGCGGGTCGAGCCCCTCAGGGCGCTCAAGTGCCGTACCCCTGTCGGATTCCATCGGTGCAGACGGGGCGGATTGTGACGCGGTGGATTGTGACGGGGCGGGCTGCGCCTGTGCCTGTAGTGCACTGGTTTGTAACGCGTTGGTCTGTATGGCTACGGCCTGTACCGACATGGCGAGGGCCAATCCACGGATGATCACGGATGACAGCGTCATGAATGCATCCTTCCTGATTTGTAGAGTGACAGAATTTGATAGAATGACGGGGTCGGTCCGTCCCCTTTACCCGCCGGTCTCCGTTCCACCGGCGGGGCGGTAACCGGGGCCGCGCACCACACGGCCGGGCAGCGCGCCTGTATGACTGCCGTCCCGGATGACCTGAACGCCGTTGATGAACACATGATCAACACCGGTCGCCAGCTGGAACGGCTGCGTGAATGTGGCATGATCCTGCACGCTGGCGGGATCGAAGACCACAATATCGGCATGAAAGCCCTCGGCCAGCCGGCCACGGTCACGGATACCGAGGTTGCCGGCGGGCAACGCCGTCATGCGGTGAACGGCATCCGGCAGGGTCAGGACACCGTCCTCGCGGACATATTTGGCAAGGATGCGGGCAAAGGTGCCATAGGCGCGCGGATGGGTGCTGCGTTCCAGAAACGCGCCTTCGGGGGCGGAGGCTTCCGCATCGCTGTTGACGGCCACCCAGGGCCGGGTCAGTTGCCTGGCGACATTGTCCTCCGACATCATGAAATAGGCGGCGGCGACGCGGCTTTCATCCTCGGCGATCAGATCGAGGGCCGTGTCCTCAAGACTTGTGCCGCGTTCTGCCGCGACCGCCGCCAGGGTTTTGCCGGTCAGCGGTTTCAGCGCCGCCTTTTCAAAGCCGAGCAGGATGATGCCGTCCCCGTCGGCAAGCGTTAGCATCTGTTCCCAGTCCGGGGTCGGCGTGCGCATGTCGGCAATGATCCGGGCCCGTGTCTCAGGGTCCCGGATACGGGCGATAAAGGCGGCGAGCCCACCTTCCTGCGCCCATGGCGGTGCCGTTGCCGTCAGGCCGGTCGCCCCGGCAATATAGGGATACATGTCCGCCGTGATCCGCAGGCCTTCGGCGCGCGCCGCCTCGATCCTGGCGAAGACGGCGTCAAGCTTGTCCCAATTGGCCCGGCCAGCCGCCTTCAGATGGTAGATATTGGCGGGAACGCGCGCCGCGCGGGCGATAGCGATCAGTTCATCGACCGATTCAAGCAACCGCCCCGCTTCCGAGCGCATGTGCGAGGTATAGATGCCGCCATGGCGCCCGGCGACTTCAGCCAGGGCGATCAGCTCCGCCGTATCGGCATAGAAGGCCGGGGGATAAATCAGGGACGAACCGACGCCCATGGCGCCTTCTTCCATGGCCAACGCCACCTCGGCCCGCATGGCGTCCAGTTCGGCAGCGGTCGGCGGGCGGTCCTCGAACCCGATATGGTTGATGCGTACCGTGGTCGCGCCGACGAATGAGGCCACATTCGGCGACACACCGCGCGCCGTCAGCCAGTCCAGATATTCACCCAGTGTCGTCCACTGGCCGGCAAAGGCATCGGCGTCCGGTACGATGCCGGCAATCGCCGCCCGCGACCGGTCCGACAGCGGCCCCATGGACCAGCCCTCGCCGAACACTTCGAGCGTGACGCCCTGGACCACATCGCTGAGGCCGCGCCCGTCCATCATCAGGGCGCCGGGCGCCCAGCTGAGCATATTGACGAAACCGGGCGATACGGCACGGCCGCGCGCGTCGATTTCAAGGGTGGCCGACGCCCCGGCCAAATCGCCGATGGCGGCGATGCGGTCCCCGGTGACGGCCAGATCCGCCTCGAAACCCGGCCCGCCGGACCCGTCATAGAGGACGCCGCCGGTGATCAGAATGTCGTAAACCGGTTCCGGAGACCGGCCGGCACCACCGCTGTCACCGTCGCCACACCCGGCGAGCAACAGAAACAGACCGCAAACAAGCGTTCTGAAAACAGACCATCCGGCCATCTTGAAAACAGGTGCTTTTCCACAATCGCCCATATGCCGTTCCCCCCGGTACGGATTCCGTTTCAAACCGCCGGTTCGCGGCGCGGAGTCCAATGGGGGCAATATGAACGCAGGATATTCACGGATAATATCCATCGGCGAGAAACAGACAGGCCGGCAAAACCCCCCGCATCGCGGCGCGCCGCAAAATCCGGCGGCGCAGTCCCCGCAAGACACGGAAACAGGCCGCACGCAGACGCACACTGATGGCGGGATGCTACCCCAGGTGTCTATCGGGTGTCAATTTTGGCTGTCTTTATTCATTTTAGTACAGCTTTATTGGCCGAACACCGCTCGACACCGGATGAAGTACAAGGAATATAAAGGGCAGTCGCCCATGTTTTCAGGGACCCGGCACCGCACACTGTGCACACACACCATCCGCCCAGGCATATGTGCCCTCTGTTCCGCGCTCTGTGCGAAAACCGATAGCATCACGGCGGGAACCGGAGCGCGGCATGCGCCGCGCTCCGGAAGGCTTGCTCCACCACCATCCGGATATGACTGCCTGTCCGGAGGGTGATGGACAGAGGGGTCAGGAACCGCCCTTAGAAACGGGCCTGTACAAAGAAACCGCCGCCAGAGACATCCTGGGCGCTGGCACCGTTTCCAATGACGATCTGCGTGCCGTCACCGAAGCGATTGAAAAGCTTCGACGAGCTGGACGCGGCGCTTCTGGTCACGTTAATTTTGTTGTCGTCGTCGAAAGGCTCATACCTAGGGCCCTGCGATCCTTGAGGCGCATTCAGCTGCTGAATGATAAACCCGCCGGACTGGTACATGTAGTAAGGGAACGCATCCTGCGCGCCGGCGCCGACCAAAATCTGGCCGGAACGGCTTGGCGGCACAAAGAAAAACCGTTCAAAATTCGTCTGGAATGGCAGCTTTGTCGCGCTCTGATAGTCCTGCCGCGTAATTTCCGTGTTCATGAAGTTTGAGGGCGACGGCGGCTGCAATCCGTCGCGCGGGTACCCGGCGCTGAGAAGATAGGCGTTGATTTCTGCCTGCGGATCAGCGCCAAGATCAAGCTGGATGGTGATGTTGTCCACTTTCGTACCGTTGCCAAGGCCCTTGGCGCCGTCAATGCCGATAGCCGTTGCCAGCCCCTGATTCCCGGTGGTGCCCGGTACGTTGAAACTGCCGAATTTGGCATTATTCAACTGCACGCTGACCGCTATATCCTCATCCGTCTGCGACGCATTGTAGAGAACCAGCAGCATAGGCTGGGCCAGAACGTCACTGCAGATAAATTGCTTGGTTCCGGAAAGGGTTACAAGCGCACCACTGTCCCAAACAGTTGCCGTATCCAATTGCTCCAGGTCGCTCACAACCTTCTGTAGATCGTCCATGACGTGTCCTTTCAGAACAAGTTTCTAGGGTTGATGTGGAGAAATACCCCTACCGCGGGAATTTCCGAGTTGCGGGGATTTTTTATCATGAAAATTCAACTATTAAGAGTCATTTATGCGAATTTTTACTTATTAAAAGTAGTAAATATTATTCTAATGAAACTCAAAAGCAAAAACCTGTGAACGCCATATCGCATACGCCGCCGTGGTGATCCCGCAGTCCTCCGCTGTGAAAGGGTGGCCTGTTTAAGCCCGAATATAATCAAAAATATATTTTGAATGGTCGCAACTGCATGAAAAACCATCAAAGAACACTTAAAAAGTGTTTTTACTACATTATAGAATGGCAATATTTCGAAACCACCATACGGTGTCAGCATTTAACAGCGTGTCATATGGAGCGGGCATTGTGGCCGTACCGCCCGCAGACCGCTGTTCTGACAGATGTGGATTGTACCCCGCGATCCCTGACGGCCATATAGGCAACGGGAAACATGGCCCTGGCCATGCCATGCAATGGTTTCGTTTATTTTCCGACATTGTAGAAAGCCGTCTGACTGACTGGTCAGTCAGCTTTTACCGCAAGCGCCGCTGAGGGCAAGATCGCGGTCCGGGGCGGCCTCCACCAACACGGGCACCCCATCCGACAGACAGCTTTCCGGTCCAGAGGGCCGCTATTTGCCATATCTTGTATTAAAAACACGATAAACAGGTATGATCGTGATATATAATCTTAATAATTGTATATTTCGTCATGGCGGTGGAAAGCTGCCGAGACGCCGGCACACAGGCACGGCCGGCGTTTTCCGGTTCGGAGAAATTTCCGGCGGGATCGAGGAGGGGTCCCGCAATGCCTGCGGATTTTTCAAGGGGGATAAGCATATGCACGGAGATAAGACACGCACCTGGATATTCGGCTGCCTGACAGCGGCCGGCCTGATGCTGGCGGTGCCGGCGGCAGGCACCGCGCAGCAGGCACCGCTGAAGCCGGCCTGCATGGCGGGGACGGAAATCATGCTGGACAATGGGGCCGTGATCTGCGGCCGGGATGCCGCCACCACATATTACACCCCGCCGTCCGGCACCCCGAAGACCACATCCACCGTACGCCACCTGGGCATCCGCTATGCCCGGTCGCAGCGCTGGCGCTATGCGACACCCTACAGTTACGACCCGAAACAACACACCGCCGACAATCCCTATCAGGCCACCGATTTCGGCCCGTCCTGCCCGCAAGCCGGCACGGCGCTGGAGATGAGTGAGGATTGTCTGTTCGTCAATGTCTTCACCCCCGGCGATCCGTCCGGCGACAGCCTGCCGGTGATGGTGTTCATCCATGGCGGGGCCTTCATCGCGGGCTCCAGCAGCGTCAAGGCATCGGAGGATTCCTATCTGTATGACGGCGGTCCGCTGGCCGCGACGGGCGAGGTGATCGTCGTCACACTGAATTACCGGCTCGGCGCGCTCGGGTTTCTGGCCGTCAACCTGGACCGGAAGACCAGATATAACGGCAATCAGGGACTGCATGACCAGCTTCTGGCCCTGAACTGGGTGCGGCGGAATATCCGCGCATTCGGCGGCGACCCGGACCGGATCACCATATTCGGCGAAAGCGCCGGCGCCATGTCCGTCGGCCTGCACATGTTCACCGTACCGCAGGCACAGGGCAAGTTCCGCGCCGGCATCATGGAAAGCAATCCGATGAATTATGTGTACCGGAATTTGCGCAACGCACGGTCCAGCGGCGACAGCTTCGCCGAAAGGCTGTGCAAGGGAACAACGGGACGCAAAAGATGCACATCGGCGCAAAAGGCCAAGGCACTGGCCGACGCATCTTATGAGGATATCGTCACATATCAGGTGCCGGGGGGCGTTCTGGGGGACGCATCCGAAACAGGGCCGACCCTGCCGACCAATCTGCTGACGGTGACGCCCGGCGGCGCCGTGCCGAAAGCGGGCGCGACGGCCTTACCGAATGCAAACGCCCTGCCCATCGGCAACAATCTGGTCAAGATGTTTCTGCCCTGGACGCCGACGGTCACCGGCACGGCGTCCGACCCCATCGCGGTCACCCACCAGCCTTATGAAGCCTATCAGCACGGCAGTTTCACCAAGGTGCCCTTTATCTTCGGGGTGAACAGGGATGAGGGCGCGATCTTCGCCTCCATGGCGCAGGCCGGGGCCGGCAGCAAACTGAACAAGACAAATTACGGATGGCTGCTGCGAGGCCTGAGCCCAGTGCACAAAGACGCCATCGAGGCCTGCAAAAACAATGACAACCCGCCGCCGTCCACACACCAGCCATACGCACCCAAGGATCAGAATTTCCCGACCTATTACAAAGACACGGCGGATGTGGCCGGCACCCTTGCCAATGTGATCACCGATTTCGCCTTTTACTGCGGCAATACCAATGCGGCCGCCAATGCCGCCGACAATGACTATGCCTATCTGTTCACCAAGGTTCCGCCCGTCAATCTGTATCCCAGGGACATGAACGGCAATCCCAACCCGACCTGCGCCCCTGAGAACGGACTGGTCTGCCACGGCGCCGAACTGCTGTATGTCTTCCAGTCGCCGCTTCTGAACGAGGACGGCGGGACGGCGGACGACCGCGCGGTTTCAGCCCGGATGGCAACGGCCTGGCGTGCTTTCGCCGTTGCGCCCACGTCGCCGCCGTGGGCGGCCTGGAAACCGGGCGACGCCAAAACGCTTGAAGTGTTCGGGCCGCCCTCCGGCTGGTCGCAGACATTGCCGGCCCACGCCAACTGCCCGACATTGTGGAACAGCGTCGCCGCCGCCAGCGGCAAAGGGCGGCTGCGGGCATCCTGCGTCAACGACAGATAATAAAGGCCGACTAACCGCCGCCGGCGTCGCGGCAGGCCAACGCGCGAAACGGCGTGACTGACCAGTCAGTCACGCCGGCCGGCACTTGCGGAGACCAGTACCCCGCAGGCTGGTCCGATCAGTGTCTTCGCCCGGCCCGCGCGACCGCGCCCATGGGGGCAAAGCAGACCCGGCTTTTTCGTCAGGGCTGGCATTTTTATCCACGGCTGTGGCGCTTTATGGCATGCTTGCGGCCATGAAAGCCCTATTGATCGCTGTTGCCGTCAATTCCGCCCTGCCCGCCGGGTTCGTCGACATCCATGATGTGGCGCCGGATATTCTGGTCGATATGCGCTATGCCACCGACAATAATTTCACGGGCACGCGGGTTGACGGATACGACAGCGGGCGCTGCATCCTGACGACAGAGGCGGCAACCGCGCTGGCAAAAGCACAGCGGGCACTGGACGCCTTCGGACTGCGCCTGAAAGTGTTTGACTGTTACCGGCCGCAGCGGGCCGTCGATCATTTTGTGCGGTGGTCGCGGGACGCGGAGGATACGGGTACCAAAACGGCCTATTATCCCAGACTGTCCAAGGCCGATCTGTTTCCGCAAGGCTATATCGCGGAACAATCGGGCCACTCACGCGGCAGCACGCTTGACCTGACGATTGACGGCCTGTCCATGGGCGGGCCTTTCGATTATTTCGACGAAACCTCGCACACGGCCCACCGCGCCATCGCCCCGCAGGCCCGGGCCAACCGGTTGCTGCTGAAACAGGTTCTGGAAAAGCACGGCTTTCGGAATTACCCGAAAGAATGGTGGCATTTCACACTGAAGACGGAACCCTATCCCGACACCTATTTCGATTTCCCGATCCGGTGAGACACGCCAGGATCGTGCGGTTCCCCACAGGGTTTTCATGACCTTCACCCCAACGGGAAAGGTCACAGGGAAGGGTTGAAGATGGGGCAGTGTCGCTTTTCTGAAAAATTTTTCTGACAGCGTTTTGCCAAGGCACGGGACACAACATCATGAAACACCCGTGCCTGCCGGCCAATGAAGCCGGCTTTTTGGGGCGCCGGGCGTCTCCCGATCAGGGCGGCGCGCAAGCTGATGGGTATGCCTGTCATGAATGAACTGGATACCATTTACCGGAAATACCGCCTGCGCCTGCGCACACATCTGCAGGCCCGCCGGATGGACCCGGCGGATGTGGAAGACGTCATCCAGGACGTTTTTCTGAAACTGGTGAAATACTGCAACGGCAGGGCCATTCGGAACCCCATGGCCTTTCTGAAAGCAGCCGCCGCCAACGTCATATCGGACCGGCTGGCCCGCAAGGCACCGTCACTGATATCCACGGTCGAGGATGTCGACGCTTTCGCCTGTGACACCCCTGCCGCCGATCCGGAACATGTGATTGCAAACCGTCAGGAATTGCGCACAATCACCGAGGCCCTGATGGCACTGCCGCCCGTGACGCGACAGGTTTTTCTGCTGCACCGTTTCGAGAACAGGTCCTATGCGGCCATCGCGCGGCAGCTTGATCTTTCGGTCAGCATGGTCCGCGCGCATATCAAGAAAGCGATTGTTGGCATCGCATTACACCGGCGACAGACATATGAACACACGGCCGACTGACGGAAATATGGTGACCCGTCTTGAAAAAGCGGCAGAATGGCTGCTTGCGCTGCAAAACGCGCCGTCCGGACAAACGCGGAAAGCGCTGGAGGCATGGCTGGCGGAAACCCCGGCCAACCGCCGCGCCTTCGAGGAGGTGCAGTCCGCATGGCAGCAATCCGGATATGCCGCCGCGTCGCCGACCATCGCGGCGGCCAGGGCGGATGCCCGCCGCGCGAAACCCCGTCCGGTTCAGCCGCCGCGGCTTGTCCGCAGGGTCGCAGGCATGGCCCTTGCGGCAATGGTGGTTCTGGCGGCCGGCATCCTGCTTTATGACGCACGGCTGAGACCCCCGGCGATTTACGAAACAGCTGTCGGCGAGATCCGGGAAATCCGCCTGGCGGATGCTTCCGGTCTGTATCTGAACACGGGAACGCGCGTACGGGTCGATTATTCGCTGTGGGACCGCCGCGTCCAGCTGGACCGGGGCCAGGTGTTTGTCGATGTCGCGCACAATCCGGACAAACCCTTCATCGTCACGGTGAACGACATACACGCCAAAGCCCTTGGCACCGCATTCGAAGTGCACAAGAAAAACCGGACGGTCCGCGTGGCCGTGCATGAAGGCCTGGTGGAGGTTGCCCAGGAAAGCGCCGCCTTTGCCAGTGCCAATGTCACCCCGGGCGAATTTGTCGATATCGTCCCGCGTGCGGCAACACCGGCCCCCCGGCCCCTGAAGTCGGCCACCACGCCCGCATGGCTGGAAGGCCGGATCGAATTCGACGATGAAACCCTTGAAGACGCGGTGAGCGAATTCAACCGATACAGCGAAACGAAAATCAAAATCGCCGATCCGGCGTTGCGGTCCTTCCGCCTGTCGGGTGCCTTCGACGTCACCGAACAGGCGGCGTTCCTGACTGCTGTGCACACCCTGACGGGCGCGCGTATCCGCGAATCCTCGCCGCCCGGTCTGATCTGGATCGAAGACGCCGCCACCGATCCGCATTGATGAATTTTTTTTGACGCACCGCACACTTTCCGTCTGCCCCGGTCTTGGAGGGGGAGCGGGACACCACGCATGGAGCCCGCTGCACGATCCATCTTCATGACTGATGAAATCGGGGGCAGACATGTATTTCTCGGGACAAAAATCCCTGCTGGCGGGTGCACTGCTGGCGGGCAGTGCCATGGCGGTCACCGTGGCCGCGCCGGTTGCCGCACAAGGTGTGCGGAAACCCTATACGATCGAGGCGCAAAATCTGGCGGCGGCGCTGCGCGTCGTGCGCCGTGAAACAGGGCTGAACATCCTGTACGCCCCGCAAGCCATCGCGGGCAAGACAACGCAAGGATTTCGCGGGGACGCCGAACCGGAAACGGTTCTGCGCGCAATCCTGCAAGGAACCGGCCTGACATACCAGTATCTGTCGGAGAATGCCGTCGCGGTCATGACGGTGGACATCGGGCCGGACAGCACGCCGGCACCCGAGACGGCAACCACGCCCGCACCGTCGCGCCGGCCCGTGGCGGAAGCGCCCGGATATGTGGAGGAAGTCATCATCACGGGCTCGCGCATCGCGCGGACGGGATTTGAAACGCCGGTCCCGACCACGGTTGTCGACGCGCCGACCATCGCAAATTCCGGCTTCGTCAATATTGCCGACATTCTTGAGGATTTCCCCGCCATCGGCGTGGGGCTCGGAGCCGCCAACACGTTCCGCAGCAGCGATGCCGGCGCCGCCTTCGTCAATCTGCGGGGGCTGGGCACCAACCGCAGTCTGACACTGATCAACGGCCGCAGGCGGGTCTCAGGGTCCAGCACATCGTCGGCCGTCGACATCAATACCATCCCGGCGGCGATGATCGAACGGGTCGAGGTGATCACCGGCGGCGCCTCGGCCGTGTACGGTGCCGACGCGGTCAGCGGTGTCGTCAACATCATCACGCGCACGGATTTCGACGGGCTGGAACTGTCGGTCAATGGCGGCCTGAGCCAGCATGGCGGTGCCGACAATATTTCCGCCGGCTTCTTCGGGGGGACGAATTTCGCCGAAAAACGGGGCTATATCAATTTCGGCGCGGTGTACAACAGCAGCGGCCAGCTCCGCGCCCGCGATCGCGATTTCGGCCAGGAACGCGTGGTCTCGGTGGGCAATCCGGACAATACCGGGCCCGGTGACGGCATACCGGACCGGGTCACGCTGCGGAATTTCAATGACACCTACACGACCTATGACGCCAACTTCTTTATCGACGGCGTGACCTATACCTTCGGGGACAACGGCCTGGATACGGTCACGGGCGAAGTGGTACGGCCCGGCCCGCTTGGTGCCGTCATCGGCGATGTGGGGGCGACTTTTCTGGACTGGTTCGAACTGCGGGCACCGACCGAGGTTTTCTCCGTCCGCAGCGACATGCGCTATATCATCGGCGATTCCATTTCCTTTTTCGCCGAAGGGGAGTTTTCGGCAACGGATTCCTCAAACCTGACGCAATATTTCCGCTTTGACGAACGGGGTTTCTGGCTGAGCGGCAATGGCGGCCCGCGCATCCAGCGCGACAATCTCTTCCTGCCGGACGAAGTGGCCGCCCTGATGGACGCCAATGCCCTGACCGAACTGCCCGTCCGCCGGTCCTTCAACGATTTCGGCGATCTGGAAAACAGGCACGAGCGGCGCACATTTTCCGCCGTCGCCGGCTTTGACGGCGCTCTGCCCAACGGCTGGGGGTGGGAGGCATCCTATCAGTACGGGGAGTACCGGGATAACATCACCAACACCAACCTCATCATCGGAGAAAACTTCCTGAATGCGGTCGATGTGGTCGCGGGCGCCGACGGGCAGCCGGTCTGCCGCAGCGCGGCGGCGCAGGCCGACGGGTGCGTGCCGTACAATCTGTTCGCACGGGGGCCGCTGACGCCGGAACAACGGGCGTATTTCGTCCATGACCGCATACAGAATGTCCGCAACACGCAGGAAACCATCGTCGGGCAGATCACCGGGGATCTCGTCACCCTACCCGCCGGTCCGCTGGCGTTCGCAGCCGGGGCCGAACACCGTATCGAGACCCTGAGAACACGCGACGACGGGTTATCGCTGGCGGGGGAGATATCCTTTCTGGGTCTTGCCAATCCGCGCCCGCCGATCGACGAACAGTTCGATGTCACCGAGGGCTATGTGGAAACACGGGTCCCGCTTCTGAAAGATATGCCCTTTGCCCATGCGTTGGATCTGGAGGGGGCGTTCCGCTATTCCGACTATGACACGATCGGCGGCACCACCGCCTGGAACATCGCCGCCAACTGGTCACCGCACGAGGACCTGCGCCTGCGGGTGTCCCGCGCCAGAAGCGTCAGGGCCCCCAATCTTGTGGAACTGTTCGGACCGCAAAACACCAGCATCACCAACTTTATCGACCCCTGTGATGTGACGCGTGTGCCGGAAAACGCCAATCGGGCGGCCAACTGTGCCGCACTGGGCGTGCCCGCCGATTTCACCGACACATTCGTCGGTACGCTGGTGACCAGCGGCGGCAACCCGGACCTGCGCGAGGAAACGTCCGACACCTTTTCGGTCGGTATGGTGGCGACACCCGGTTTCCTGCCCGGCCTGTCCCTTTCGGTCGATTATTTCATGATCGACATCGAAGACGCGGTTTCGGGTTTCGGCGCGACGGAAATCGCCGAGCGGTGCGTCGATGCGGCCTCTATCGACAATCCGTTCTGCGAGGCGATTACCATCGGCGGGGACGGCAGCCTGTCGGCCATCAATGCCAGCATCATCAATGTGGCGGAACAAACCGTCAGCGGGATCGACTTCAGCGTCGATTACGGTTTTCCCCTGTTCGCCAAGGGGCGCATGCAGCTGAACCTGGTCGGAACCTATCTTCTGGAACTGGAACGTCAGGCCGATCCGAGCGACCCGAATACCCTGGTCGTGGATGACGGGGAAATCGCCAATCCCAGAATGCGGATGCGGTTTGTCACCGCCTATTCCCAAGGGCCGTGGTCGATCACGATGGAAAACGATTTCATCAGCAGCGCCGAAATCGATGCGCAGGCCGGCCCCGAGGCCTTCGACATTCCCGATGTCAGCGCCCGCGTCTACACCGATTTTATCTTCGGCTATGATGTGGACGACAGATACCGTTTCAATATCGGGATCAACAATGCCCTCGACATTGAACCGCCGTTTTCCGCATCGAGTTATCTTGGCGGCGGCCCGGGCCAGAACGGGGCCGTGCGGTACGATAATATCGGCCGTTTCTTCTTTGCCGGCGTCCAGGCGCGCTTCTGAACCGGTGCCAGAGAACCCTCCTGCCGGCGGCCCCCCAAACACGGGGGACCGTCGGCCGCATTTCACAGATAAAACAAGGTGTCCGGGATGAAATTCGCTCAAATCTTCATGCTGCTGCTGACAGGCGCCGCCGGCATCGATGCGGGGCATGCGCAGGCCGGACCGACCCCTGAAATCGTCGGTCGGCCCTTTGCCGATATCTGGCCGGACGCCCCATATGCCCGCAACATCTGGAGCATGACGGTCCATAACAACCGCCTTTATTTCGGTGCGGGCAACAGTTCGAACATCGGTCCCTCGCCAAATGCGGGGCCGGTGCCGGTGATCTCTTACGGCCGTCACGGTTTCCGCCGCGAGTTGACGCTGGACGAAGAACAGCTGGCCGTCTTTCACCATGCCGGGGGGCACCTGTACATACCGGGTCATGACACGACGGAAGGCTGGGACTTCGGCAATGTCTACCGGCTTGACGACACGGGGTGGCGAAAATTCCGCACCGTCCCGCACGGGCTGCATGTCTATGACATTCATAGGTTCGCCGGGCGCCTTGTCGCTGCGGGCGGCGCCTATAACCAACCCATCGACGGCTGGATTTCGCGGGATGACGGCGCCACATGGCATGCCGCAGACCTGCTGCCCAATCCGGCCTTTGCCACACCGGCCAATCCGGGCGGGGTTTTCAAGCGCCTGGTCGGCAATGGTTTCTACGGCCGGCTGTACACATTGTTTGACATCGCCGGGACGCTCTACGCCAGCGCGGCAGCGCCGCTTGAACCCGCCGAGGGCTGGGACCGCCCGCCAATGACGGCAACCCTGTTCGCGTTCGACGGACGGCAGGGTTTCCGCCCCGTGACCCTGCACCCGGCCACGGTGCCCGCACCGCACCGCGCTGCCTTCACGGCGGAAAGCGTTATGCTTTTTCCCGGGATTGATCGTCACATGACGGACAGTGGCGACACGACGATCCCGATTGTCGCCCGCGACGCCCACGCCGGCCCTGTCACGATCTATATCGGCGCCTGGGTGCATAACGATCATCAGTGGCGGCCGTTCGGGCTTTTTGCCGCAACGGACATCGACACGGTAAGTCGGATGCGCCTGCCGGAGGGGTTTCTGCCCCATGACCTGCTGGTCCATGACGGCACCCTATATGTCCTGGCCAACCGCAGGCTTGCGGAAAACCGGTTCGAAGCCGGTATCCTGAAAAGCCGGAACATATCGCAGACGAAACGGAGCCAGACAAAATGGGATATTGCCGCCACATTCACGGCGGGGGGACCGGCACGGTCCTTTGCCCTGTATAATGGCGACCTGTATATCGGACTTGGGGCCGCGATCACCGACCCGTCCCCCGGCGAACCCGATGCCGAAATGAGCTGGTCCCGTGAACTGTCACCCGATGCCGGGACAATTCTGCGTTTCGACGGCCACAGGGTGGGCCTGACATCTGCTCCGTAAAGCGGCAGCACATGCGGCGAAATGCCGGCTGCAAGGAAAGCAAAAATCGGCGATACTGGATGGATCGAATCAGTCAAGGCAACAATCGGGAAACGAGGATGTCAAACCTGGTCAAATTTCTTATCCATCACGCCGCCGTCGGATTCGGCCTTGCGGTGATTGCCGTCGGCCTCATGGTGTGGGCCGATATCGCCAATCTGGGCACGCTGGCATCCGGGTCGGATATGGGCATTGTCGGGCTTGTCATTCTGACGGTTTTCATGGGCCTGACCCTCAGCAGCGCCCAGATGGGGTTTGCCGTGATGCTGCTGCGCGATGATGGGGACAAGGGCGGCAAAGGCGGTCGTGTCCGCTGGCTGTACCGCCTGTTTGCCGCCCCGGCGCCGGTGGCGGTCCGGGCGAAAGACTGACCGGCCGCCCAAGAGCGGTTCTGTACCGTCCAAGAATGCCCCGACCCTCAGCGGAGTTGCCCGGTCGCGCGGCGGCAGGCCTGAATGGCCTCGTGCCAGCGCGCGATACAGCTTTCCCATGTGAAATGACGCAGCGCCCACTTCCGGGTTTCGGTGCGGTAATGGGCCATGTCGGCGATAATGCGGGACAGGGTCCGGTAAATCTGCGGCTCGGACCCCTGATCGCGGTAATTGAAGCCGGTGACCCCCGGTTCATACAGTTCATCGATCATGCAGGCACGCCGGCCCAGAATGGGGGCGCCGCTCATCTGGGCTTCGATATTCTGGACCTCGAACACGGCGCGGGGGCCCCAACCGCTATCGCGTTTGTGTATCTCGGCCTGAAGATGGGCCGGGCTGAACCGGTAGTCGATGGTACAATAGACCCAGATCAGATTGAAGAAACGGTCATAAAGGCGGTCAAAGCGACCGTATGGAATGGCGGTCGACTCCAATTCCGGGATGGGTTTGCCGATGGTCAGAACCTTCAGGCCCGGATAATCCCGCCTGAGACGTTTGATCGGCCCGACATAGGCCATATAGGCACGCGCATCGTCACCTGACGGCATGTCGAGACCGATAATCGGCGCCGTCGCCGTCTTGTAGCCGGCATGCAGCAGGGCCGGATCGGCACCGCGGGGCACATGGGCAAGGCGGTGACCATGCTCCTGCCAGAAGGCGGGATTGGCGCGGAAAATATCCAGATCGGACCTGAGCGCGCAGGCAATCAGATCGAAATTGGCGAACTGTCCGATCACGGACGGCTCCCGCTCGAAATCATGATCGGGAACGAATTTGGGGAAATTCTTGGTGAGCAGCCCGGCGTGATCCTGACACAGGGCACCATATGTATCCCAATCCTCCGGGCGGCAGGATTGATAGATCAGAACATCGACTTCCTGAAATCCACGGCCATCGGGATAAACGGGCACGATATCGAAACGCCCGCCGAATTTCGGCAGGGCATTCAGGTCTTCAATATCCAGCCTGGCAAGAACCGCGTCATGCGTCGCGCTGTCGGGGAACGCGATCAGAAGGCTGACATCATAGCCGAGCCGGCTGAAACCGATGGCTTCAAACAGGCTCATCACCCCGTCAAAGCCCCCTTGCGGGACCGGGTGCTTGCCGAAAATCGCCAGTTTCATCGCAAGGGCCCCGCCCGTTCAGTGCACGGCGCCGGCTGACGGACCGGGCCCGGTATCGGCATCCCCGGACAGGTCATCCGGGTCGAATTCATAAGTTTTGTTGCAGAACTGACAATTGACGGAGATTTTCCCGTTCTCGGTCATATGGTCGATATCGTCCGCGGAAAACTGGCGCAATACACCGAGCAAACGGCCTCGGTCGCAGCGGCACTGGGCAATCAGGCGCCAGGGGTCGAAGACGCGCACACCATCCTCGTTGAACAGGCGATATAGCAGACGGTCCAGGTCCAGGGCGGGATCGAGCAGTTCTTCCTTGGTAACACTGTGCATCAGGATGCTGGCACGGCCCCATTCGTCATCCGTTTCACGAACAAATGTGCGCTCGCGCCCTTCCTCGCCGTGGGCCAGATACTGCACCATGATCCCCCCGGCCCGCCAATGGCCGGTCACCGGATCCCGGTCACTGGTCAGGCGAATTTCCGTCGGTGTCTGTTCCGAGCTTTTGAAATAGGTGCGGGCGATATCGCTCAGGGTTTCCCCTTTCAGATCCACGATGCCCTGATACCGTTCCATGTCAGAGCCCTGATCGATGGTCATCGCCAGATAGCCGCCTTCCTTGGACCCGATGAGGCCGTGAAAACTGGGGTCCTTGCCATAGTGCGCCAGCTTGGTTTCATCCACGCTCATATAGCCGCGCAGATGGCCGATGCCCTCCTGAACACGGGTGAAGTCCGTTACGATCATCGGAAGCGGCCCGGCGGATTTGGCCTGCAGGGTAACGATACCGTCATATTTGATGATCGACCCGAGCAAGGCGGCCAGAGCGAGAAATTCCCCGAGAATGCGCGCGACCGGATCGGGATAGTCATGGGCGGCGATGATCTGCTGGGCCACGGTGCCAAGGCGGACGGCACGGCCGCGGACATCCATGCCCTCGATCCGGAAAGGACGGACCTCATTGTCACGGCTTGTCACCGGGTCTTCGATGACGATGGGGTGTTCGGACCCGCTGTCGCTGATGCTCATCACTGTTTTCCCACGCTGCCGCCGGGCGGCACGGCCCTCTGCGTTCTCACCTGTGCATTCTCATCCGATCGCGCCAAGGCACCAGGCCAGAACGGCTTTCTGGGCATGGAGCCGATTTTCCGCCTCATCCCAAACGACCGATCCGGGTCCGTCGATGACATCGTCGGTTACTTCCTCGCCCCGGTGCGCCGGCAGGCAGTGCATGAAGATCGCATCCGCCGCCGCACGGTTCATCAGGGCTTTATCCACCTGAAACGGCGCCAGCGCCTGCAAACGCGCGTTGTCACGGGCGTCACCCATGGAAACCCAGGTATCGGTAAAGACCGCATCCACACCCGCGACAGCCGCTGCGGGATCATCCGTCAGGGTGACCGACCCGCCCTGGCTTTGCGCCCATTGCATGACCCCGTCGGGCGGGGCAAGGGCCGGCGGACAGGCCATGGTCAGGGCAAAATCCAGCCGGACAGCCGCCTCGATCAGGGATACGGCCACATTGTTGCCATCCCCGACCCAGGCCACACGGCGTCCGGCAATGGGACCGCGATGGTCCTCAAACGTCATCATGTCCGCCATGAGCTGACAGGGATGGGACCGATCCGTCAGACCGTTGATCACCGGAACGCCGGCATGGGCGGCCAGTTCCTCGACCATGCTGTGAACATTGGCGCGGATCATGATGACATCGACATAACGGCTCATCACCCGGGCGGTATCGGCCACGGTTTCCCCGCGTCCCAACTGCATCGCACCGCTTTCCAGGACGAGCGACGTCCCGCCCAGCTGCCGCATCGCCATGTCAAAACTGATCCGCGTCCGGGTCGAGGCCTTTTCAAAGATCATGGCCAGCGCGCGCCCTGCCAGCGGGGCACCGTCATCCACCGCGCCTTTGGGTCGGCCGTCCCTGGCATCGCGCCACAGGCGGGCCGTATCCAGAATGAGACGCAGGGTGGCGCCGTCAAAATCCTTCAGATCCAGGAAATGTCTGGGGGTACCGCTCATAAGGTTTCCTCGAAAACGGGTCTGTCCCTGAAACCGGGGTATCAGGGTGCGGGCGGGCCGCCCGCCGACCAGTCGGAAAAGGCCGCCTCGTAGATATCGACCGCCTCGTCGATGTGGCTGTTTTCAATGATCAATGGCGGCAGCATACGGATGACATTGTCGCCGGCCGGCGCCGGACACAGGCCCCGGCCGACCAGGTCTGGGACAGCAGCGCGCGGTTCCACACCGGGAACGCGCAGACCGGCCATCAGACCGTGGCCGCGCACCTCGGCGATGTGCTCCGGAAAACGCTGTTGCAGGGCGGCGAGCCGGGCATGCAGCGCATCGCCCATTTCTGTGACACGGTTTAGAAAACCGGGCTCCAGAAGGATATCGAGTACCGCGTTGCCGACAGCCATGGCCAGCGGGTTACCGCCATAGGTCGTTCCATGCGTGCCGGCGGTCATGCCGCTGGCGGCGTCCTCCGTCGCCAGGCATGCCCCCAGCGGAAACCCGCCGCCGATCCCCTTGGCACTGGTGACGATATCGGGTGTCACACCGGACCATTCATAGGCAAACAGCTTGCCCGTCCGGCCCATGCCGCACTGGATTTCGTCAAAGACCAGCAGAAGGCCGTGATCATCGGCCAGCCGGCGCAGCCCGCGCATGACGTCATCCGGGACCGGCTTGATGCCGCCCTCACCCTGAATGGGTTCAACCATGATGCCGCCGGTCTCGGGGCCGATCGCCGCCTCCACCGCCTGCAAATCGCCAAAGGGCACCACATCGAAACCATCGGGCAGGGGTTCAAATCCGTGCGTCAGCTTTTCCTGACCGGCGGCGGCAATGCCCGCCAGGGTGCGGCCATGAAAGGCACTGGACATGGTGATCAGCCGGTACCGTCCCTTGTCGCCTTTATCATGATGGTATTTACGCACCATCTTGATGGCGCATTCGATCGATTCCGCACCGGAATTGGTGAAAAAGACCGTATCGGCAAAAGTGGCGGCCACCAGGCGTTCGGCCAGACGCGTCTGGCCCGGAATCTCGTACAGGTTGGACACATGCCACAGCTTTTCCGCCTGTGCCTGAAGGGCCCTGACCAGATGGGGATGGCAATGGCCGAGCGCGACAACGCCGATGCCGGAGTAAAAATCCAGATACCGTTTGCCGTCGCGGTCGAAAAGATACATGCCGTCGCCACGCTCAAACGCGACCTGCATACGGCGGTAGGTAGGCAATAGCGGCGTAATCACAAAAACTTCTCCGTTAAATCAGGGGCATTGATCGAACGTAACGACCATATACTCAGGCCTTGAGGCGGTACCCTGTCTTGAAGACCCTGTAGACGACAATCGCCAACACCAGATTGATGGCAAAGGTATACACCACCCCCGTCATGAGATCGCTGTCAGCCACACCGATCAGGCCGTAGCGGAAACCATCAATCATGTAAAAGAAAGGGTTGGCCTTGGAAAAAGCCTGCCAGTTCTCGCTCAGCCGTGAAATGGAATAAAATGTCCCCGATAGCAGGCTCAAAGGGGCAATGACGAAATTCGTGATCGCGGCCGCATGATCGAACTTTTCAGCCCAGACCCCCGTCAGCACCCCGAGAAGAGACAGCATCACACACGCGGTCAGGGCAAAATAGATGACGGCCCAGACATTGGCGGGGCCGAGATCAACATCCGGCATGAACATGAACGCCAGTCCCACGGACGCACCGACCGCAAGACCGCGCGTTACCCCGCCGGCGACATATCCGAGCGTCAGTTCCGTCGCGGAAAGCGGCGGCATCAGGGTATCGACGATATTGCCCTGCACCTTGGAGATCAGCAATGAAGAGGATGTATTGGCAAAGGCATTCTGCAACATGGCCATGACCATCAGCCCGGGCGCCAGAAACTGGGCATAGGGCATATCCGCGACCATGCGGCCCCGTCCGCCGAGCGCCAGGGTGAAAATGACCATGAACAGAATTGTGGTTACGGCCGGCGCCGCCAGGGTCTGCGCCCAGACCTTTATGAACCGACGGGTTTCCCGGCTGTAAAGCGTGTAAAGACCCAGCCAGTTGACACGCCCGATGACACGGGACCCGAGGGCGGGATACCCCTCCTGCCGCTGTACTTGGGAAAGATTGCTCACAACGGCATGTCTCCTTCAACGATACGGTCGTGCCGGATTGCTCTGCGGAAGTGCAGCAAAAATCCGCGGAGACCTGCTGTGCGGCCACCGGGATTTTGTCTGCCGGAATTCAAAATGGCCGCATAGAAGGCGGCACAAGGCCTTTAAATAAGGGAGGCCCCCACCCGATGACAAGGGGCACTGTGCAGGAAGGCCCTATAATATGCCTCTATTGCATCTATCGTGTATCCCCTGGGCGGTCCCCCCTTGGCAAGATGGTGCGCGGCGGCGTATAAAGGGGCAGGAGCCGACTCTCAACCCGGATCGCGAGTCGAAGCCTGCGCAAACAGATGTGCAAGGGTCGCACCGGATACAGGACCATCCCGACAAGTCCAGCGGCAAAGCCCTTACGGCAAAGGGACTTGCCGGCATTGGAAAAGGGATGAAACCGGGGTTGGAATTGGGCGCGTAAGACAGTTGCAAGGAGCGATCATGGCCTGGACCGACGAGCGAATCGAACAGCTCAAGAAACTGTGGGATGAAGGTCTGAGCGCCAGTCAGATTGCCAAGGAACTGGGAGAAGGTGTCACCCGCAATGCCGTAATCGGCAAGGCACACCGCCTGGGACTGAAATCACGCCCGTCACCCGTCAAGTCGGACAAGACAAAGGCCAAGGCCCCTGCCAAAAAAGCCGCCAAGAAGGAGGCGAAGAAATTCGTCACGCTTCTCGATCTGACGGATCGTATGTGTAAATGGCCCATCGGCCACCCCGGAGACCCGGATTTCCATTTTTGCGGTCGCCCGGCGGAACCCGGCATGCCTTACTGCGCGACGCATTGCGCGGAAGCCTATCAAGCCCAGCCGCCGCGCCGCGACCGCCGCCAGACACCACGCCCTCCCATCGGCTAGACTGCGCTGATAATAATACTTACGGCCGGCAAAATACCGTGCCCGGCTGGTCAAAAATCCCTGCTGGCCTAAATATGCTGTTGAGTTACACTGCGCTCTGCCGTTTGTATCACACGCGGCCTCTGTATTTGTCAGAACACCATATTTCCCGTTTCCAGCCATTTCAGCCAAAAGGGGACCAATCATGCTGACACGCAAGCATCTTCTTGCCGGCGCCGCCGGCGTCCTGCTTCTCGCCGCACCTGTCGCCACCATCGCCGACGGCAACGACAAGGAGCGGTCACCACAGGGCCAGTACCGGCATAACCTTATGGAAGTGGTGAAATATTCCTTCCTGAATGTCATGTTGAACCTGCGCGGTGAGGTTTCCGCCCCTGCGGATCAGATTGCCGGCCACGCGGAAGCGCTGGCCACCGCAGCCAGCATGGCGGCAGGCGCATTTGAAAAGGACACACGCGGAGAGGACGGCGCAACCGACGCCAGGGATGCCGTCTGGGAAAACTGGAGCGATTTTTCCGCGCGTCTTGCCACATTCGAAGCGGACACCGCCGCCCTGGCCGAAGCGGCACAAAGCGGCGACAGAGCGGCCATTGCGGCGGCCTTCAAAAAGGTGGGCGGCAGCTGCAAAAGTTGTCATGACGAGTACCGGAAAGACTGACGCCGAGACTGATCCGGGCGATAGCCTCTCCACTGTCAGCCGACATCGATACCCCGGCGCGCTATAGCAGCCAGCGTGTCAGGGCGAGGGCAATCGGCACAAAAATCACCAGCGCCGCCCAGGGACTGATCATCCGGGGCGGCGTTTTTTCCGGCCCCGTCCGCTTTTTGCCCGTGATCATCGGGCTGATCAGATCGGTTCTTTTGACAATCAGATACAACAGAACAGCGGCCACGTGAACGCACGCCAAGCCGATCAGGACAACCCCCAGCGTGCGGTGCAGACCGGTCAGGTCCCCGCGCAGTTTGGACGACACCTCACCCGCGAGCGGACCGTCGAAAAACATGCCGTCCGTGGCGAAGAGGCCCATCACCGCCTGCGACGTCAGCAGGATCAGCATCAACAGCACGGAGCAGGCCGCAAGCGGACTGTGTCCGACAATATCATGGCCTGGACGACCTAGCGATTTCAGATACCGCACGACCGCGCGCGGACCGGTGACAAAGCGGGAAAACCGCGCCGTATCGCTGCCGACAAGCCCCCAAACCAGGCGCCAGGCCAGAAGGCACAGGATGGCCACGCCGCTCCATGAATGGATGCGGTCATATCCGTCGAATTTGTCCTGAAAGCCGGAATAGGCCGAAATGCAGAACAGCACCGCCAGGGACCAGTGAAACAGTCGTGTGGGCAAATCCCAGACACGTATCTTTTTGCCCTGTACGTTCGTTCCTGCCTGTGTGTGCGGCATCATCCCATACCTCCCTGTCCTTCAGTCCGCCATCAGTGCCCGGACGGCAGCGGAAACCGCATCAGCCGAGGGCAGCCAGGCCGCCTCAAGCTCACGGGCATAGGGCACCGGCGTGTGCGGGGGCGTCAGCGTGGCCGGCGGTGCCTTGAGGGCCGCGAATGCCCTGCGTGCCACAAGACTGACCACCGCATCCGCCACCCCGCCGAAGGCGGCCCCCCCGTCAACCACGAGCAAGCGTCCTGTGCGTCCCACACTATCGACGACGGTTGTGCCGTCAATCGGGCTTGCGGTGCGCAGGTCGATGACTTCGGCGGAAATGCCGTCACCTTCCAGACAGTCAGCCGCCGCCAGGCTTTCCGCCACCATCGCCGACAGGGCCACCACTGTCACATCCTCGCCGTGCCGGGCCACACGTGCCGCGCCAAAGGGCAAATCGGCCGCATCAGCCGCCACCGCATACCCCGGACTGTCATAAAGGCCGCGATGTTCGAACATCACGAGCGGATCGGGACCGTGCAGACCCGCCGCAAGTGCTGTAACCGCATCGCCGGACGTCGCCGGGCAGGCAACACGCAGACCCGGAATCTGGGCCACCAGGCCGTGCAGAGACTGGCTGTGCATGGCGGCCGACCCATCGCCGGCCCCCATCGTGGTCCGGATCACCAGCGGCAAAGACAGCCGCCCATCCGACAGGAAGCGCATTTTGGCGGCCTGGTTGAGTATCTGGTCAAAGCACACGCCCATGAAATCGCAAAACATGATCTCAACCACCGGCTTCAGGCCGCAGGCGGACGCCCCCACAGCCATACCGACAAAAGCGCTTTCACTGATGGGCATGTCCATCACGCGGGTGGGTCCGAAACTGTCCAGAAGGCCTGCGCTCACCCCGAAAACACCGCCGCCGGCACCGATATCCTCGCCGATCAGAACAATGTCGGGATCACGCCGCATATGGGCATGCAGTGCGTCGTTCAAGGCCGTACGGATTGTCGGTGCCGTATCGCTCATGGGCGCGCTCATTGCACGGGTTCCAGCGTCGCCTGCCAGCGTGTCAGGGCGCCAGGCTCCGCCGGGGGCCGGCGGCAGGCATCGTCGAGAACCGCGCGGGCGCGGGCGGATATACGCTCTTCCAGGGCCAACAGGTCGGCCTCGGACCTGTCCGGGCCCGGCAAGCGCTCCCTGAACATTGTCAGCGGATCCGCTGGACACCCGCGCTCCTCAGATGCCTCCGCCACCACGGATGAAGCCCCGTGATAGTGCCCTGTCAGGCGCGGCACGTGGACTTCCAGAAAAGCCGGTTCCAGTGTGGTACGGCAATAGCCCGCCAGACGTTCGACAATCTGCACAAGCCGGTCCGGCTGAGTGCCGTCCGCCTGTTCGACGGCCATGGAAAATCCACGTGCCCGCGCGGTCAGGCTGCGCCCTCCCGTGGCAGCGGTCGCCGATGTCGCCTGGGCAATGCCGTTATTCTCCAGAATGAACAGAAGCGGCAACCGCAGCGCGGCGGCCAGATTCATGGTTTCCATCACGGCACCCTGATTGGCCGCCCCATCGCCGAAAAGCACCGCCGCCATACCGCCTGTCTTCCGGGTTTTCGCGGCCAGCGCCGCGCCGGCGGCCAGCGGCACCTGGCCGCCGACGATACCATTGGCAGCCAGCAGGCCGGTTTCAGGCGCAATCAGGTGCTGGGTCCCCGCCAGGCCACCGGACAGACCGTCCGCCCGGCCAAGGATCTCACACGCCACGCGCAGCGGATCGGCACCCAGCGCCAGGGCAATGGCATGGCAGCGGTGGGACGCCGTCACCCGGTCCGTGTTCCGGTCCAGGGCGGCGGCAACCGCCAGGGCCAGGAATTCCGACCCGTTGGACAGATGAACAAGTCCGGGCACACGGCCTGCATCAAAGGCGGATGCAACGGCCATTTCGAACGCCCGCAGGAAATATGCCTTCTCGTACAGACTAAGATTGTCGTCCATTCGCCGGCCCCCCCCCGATCCGATGCCTTGCCATGCCTGCGGCACCTGTTTATACGGTCTTCCGCCATGCTGGCCGGGGCCATGGCAGACAGTCCGCCCCGACAGGGTGTAGACTGATCGATTGACCGGGCCAAGGTCAACGGTACAGCCGCATGGATGCGGGCTCTGCGGCAGCACGTCGCGCTATTTCCGGACATAACCTTTTTTCGGGCTTCAAAAGCCAAAAGGTTTGACTCTGGGCGGCGAAGCGACCATATGAATTCCGACTAAACAAGTCATGTTTAAGCCAGCACCGAATTTTCGGGCTGAAAACAATGCTTTTTGCCGCGAGCGATAAACTGCGGGCACAGGAAGCGATACAATGGGAGCAACCAGTTGATCCGGCTGACCAATCTTGCCGATTATGCCGTTGTCCTCATGGTCGAGGTGGCCAGGAGCGATGTGCGTGTCAACGCGCAGTCTCTGGCAGAGGCAAGCCGCATGCCTGTGACAACGGTTTCAAAAATATTGAATGCCCTCAGCCGCGCCGATCTTCTGACGTCGCATCGCGGTCTGAAAGGCGGGTTTTCACTGACACGCGGGACGGACACCATTTCGCTGGCCGATATTGTCGAGGCGATTGACGGTCCCATCGCGCTGACCAACTGTTCCGACACCAGTTCGAACGACTGCTGTTATGACAGTTTCTGCCAGGTCAGGCCGCATTGGCAGCATATCAACACAGCCATCCGGACCGCACTTGATACCGTCAAGCTGAAGGATGTGATGGCACCCCCGGCGCCCGGCACCTTTGCGCCGGCCATGTTCGAGGCGATGCCCGCTGCGGGGCAGCCCGCACCGAACACACCGGACAGTGACGACGGGGTGGAGAACGGAGCCGCAGGGCCCCGGTGATTTTGCACTGTATTTCCAGTGATCCGGTGCAGGCCGTCAAGGTCGGGCACGGAACTTTGAAGGAGTAAATGGATCATGGCCGCAACGGCAGAAGCCCGCCAGCAGATCGATGAGGCAACCGGCGAATATAAGTACGGTTTTGTCACCGATATCGAGATCGAGATGGCCCCGAAAGGGCTGAACGAGGACATCGTCCGCTTCATTTCAGAGAAAAAGGATGAGCCCGCCTGGATGCTGGACTGGCGCCTGAAAGCCTATCGCCAGTGGCTGAAAATGAAAGAGCCGGAATGGGCCAAGCTGCACTATCCGAAGATCGACTATGACGATATTTATTATTATGCGGCGCCGAAAACCCAGGACAAGCCCAAAAGCCTGGACGAAGTCGACCCCGAGCTGCTGAGAACCTATGAAAAACTGGGCATTCCGCTCGCCGAACAGGAAGTGCTGGCCGGTGTCGAAGGCGCGGCAAAGGTCGCCGTTGACGCCGTGTTCGATTCCGTCTCGGTCGCGACCACCTTCCGCAAGGAACTGGAGAAGGCCGGCGTGATTTTCATGTCGATCTCAGAGGCCGTGCGCGAGTATCCCGATCTGGTTAAAAAATATCTCGGCTCCGTCGTGCCGGTACGGGACAATTATTTCGCCGCCCTCAACTGCGCCGTTTTCTCCGATGGAACCTTCGTCTATGTGCCGAAGGGCGTGCGCTGCCCGATGGAACTGTCCACCTATTTCCGTATCAATGCGGAAAATACCGGCCAGTTCGAGCGCACCCTGATCGTGGCCGATGAAGGCTCTTATGTGTCCTATCTGGAGGGCTGCACGGCCCCCATGCGCGATGAAAACCAGCTGCATGCGGCCGTTGTCGAACTGGTCGCCATGGGTGACGCGGAAATCAAATATTCCACCGTCCAGAATTGGTACCCCGGCGACAAGGACGGCAAGGGCGGGATTTACAACTTCGTCACCAAGCGCGGCCTGTGCAAGGGTGACAATTCCAAGATCAGCTGGACGCAGGTGGAAACCGGATCGGCGATCACCTGGAAATATCCGTCCTGCGTCCTGGCCGGCGACAATTCTGTGGGCGAGTTTTACTCGGTCGCGGTCACCAACAATTTGCAGCAGGCCGACACCGGCACCAAGATGATCCATCAGGGCAAAAACACCCGCTCGACCATCATTTCGAAAGGGATTTCGGCCGGACGCTCCGACAATACCTATCGCGGCCTGGTCAAGGTGATGTCGGGCGCGGACAATGTGCGCAATTATACACAGTGTGATTCCCTTCTTGTGTCATCGGACAGCGGCGCCCACACCGTCCCCTATATCGAGGTGAAGAATCCGTCCGCCCAGATCGAGCACGAAGCCACCACTTCGAAAATTTCGGAAGACCAACTGTTCTATGCCCGCGCGCGCGGGCTGGACGAGGAAGAAGCCGTCGCCATGATCGTCAATGGCTTCTGCAAGGATGTGATGCAGCATCTTCCGATGGAATTCGCCGTCGAGGCGCAAAAGCTGCTGGGCATCAGCCTTGAAGGCAGCGTCGGCTGATTTTGATTGTTTTAAGGACTGAAGAGCGATGTTGAAAATCGATAATCTGCATGTGGCCGTGGACGGCAAGGCCATCCTGAAGGGATTGAGCCTTGAGATGAATGCGGGCGAAGTCCACGCCATCATGGGGCCGAACGGTGCCGGCAAATCCACTCTGGCGGCGGCCATCGCGGGCCGCGACGGCTATGAAATAACGGACGGAAGCATCACGTTCAAAGGCAAGGACCTGCTGGATCTGGAACCGCATGAGCGTGTCGGCGAAGGACTGTTTCTCGGCTTCCAGTATCCGGTGGAAATTCCCGGTGTCTCCAACCTGAACTTCATGCGCACGGCTTTGAATTCGGTACGAAAGTATCGCGGCGAGGACGACATGTCGGCCGCCGATTTCATGAAGCTGATCCGCGCCAAGGCCGCGGACCTTCAGATGGACCCCGAGATGCTGAAACGGTTCGTCAATGTCGGCTTTTCCGGCGGCGAGAAAAAGCGCAATGAAATGGTGCAGATGGCTGTTCTGGATCCGGCCTTCGCCGTTCTGGATGAAACCGATTCGGGGCTTGACATCGACGCCCTGAAAGTCGTTGCCGGCGGCATCAACGCCCAGCGGCGGGACGATACTTGCATTCTGCTGATCACCCATTATCAACGCCTGCTGGACTACGTACAGCCGGACCGGGTGCATGTCATGGCGAACGGTCGCATTGTGCGTTCGGGTGGCAAGGACCTGGCCTTGGAACTGGAAGAAAAAGGGTACGCGGCGGTAGCCTGAAGCTGTACGCGACACCATCGCTTTACCGGCCCGCCGATCCGTGGCGGGGCCTCCCGGCCGGCGGTGGGGCGTGCGCCCAGGGTTTCCATGATCAGAATGAAGAAGACGACTTATGCCAGATTCCGTGTTTACCGCTTATGAAAAGCAAATCGCCGATCTGCACGGTATCGTGCCCGGCGCCGATACCCTGCGGCAGCAGGCCTTCAAAACCATCCGCGCCATCGGCCTGCCGTCGGTCCGCAGCGAGGATTGGCGCTATATGGACCTGTCACCGGTTCGCGAGGCGGCTTTTGACCCCGCCAAACCAGCAGCCCACGCACCGGCCATCCCGCCGCTGGTGGACGAGGCTGCCGCGCGTCTTGTCTTTGTCAACGGGCGCTATTCCGAAGATCTGAGCGATCTCGGCGACCTGTGGCAGGCAGCGAGCATCCGCCCGCTGGTCAATCATTTCATGAGCAACGAAGCCCGCGTCGGCGAACTGATGCGCGGCAATGATGCCGTCACCCTGCTCAACACCGCGCTGATGCGCGACGGCATGGTGCTGTCGATCCCGGCCGGGGTCGAGATCGAGGAACCGGTGCTCATCCACCACATCATGACGCAAAGCGGGCGCACGGCCGTTCATCCGCGCCATGTCATCGAACTGGGCGAAGGATCGACACTGAATGTGATCGAACATTTCAGCGGTGACGATGATGCCTACTGGACGAACAGTGTTCTTCAGGCGCGTGTTTCAGAGGGTGCGGTCCTGACCCATACCCATTTTGTCGAAGACGGTCCCAATGCCCTCCACACCGGACAGATCCATGTTTCCGTCGACGCGGAAGGCGCCTATCGGTCGATGGCCGTTTCCCTTGGCGGAAAGGCCGCCCGGTTCGAGGCGCATGTCCGTCTTCTGGGCGAAGAGGCCGATGCCACCATTGACGGCATCACGCTGGCTGCCACAGGGCAGGTCCATGACATGATCACACGGGTGACGCATGCCGTCCCCAACGCCACCAGCGACCAAGTGGTGCGGGCCATCGCCGACAGCCGCGGCAAGACCGCCTTTCAGGGCAAGGTTCGCGTGGACCGGGACGCACAGGGCACGGATGCCAACCAGTCCTTCAAGGCGCTTGTTTTCGACCGGACGGGCGAAGCCAACGCGAAACCGGAATTGGAAATCTTCGCCGACGATGTGAAATGCGGTCACGGCGCCACGGTCGGACAGCTGGATGAAAAGGCGCTTTTTTACCTGACCTCGCGCGGGGTCGCCCCGGTCACGGCCCGGCAAATGCTTGTCGAAGCCTTTACCGCCGATGCCCTTGTCCGCACAGCGCCCGCGGGCCTTGCCGCCCTGATCCGCGACCGGATCGAGGCGTGGATGGCGGCGCGTCACGACCGGCCGATTCCAAAGGCGGATGATACACCCGAAGACGCGCCAGAGGAGACACACTAAACCATGACTGCGCCGCAGACCAGATTCATGCCCTTTGACGTGGAAGCCGCCCGCCGGGATTTTCCGATCCTGTCGGAAACCGTTTACGGCAAACGACTGAGCTTTCTGGATTCCGCGGCCAGCGCGCAGAAACCACGCTCCGTCATTGCGGCGGAAGTGGATTTGTATGAACACAGTTACGCCAACATTCACAGGGGCGTTTACAAGTTCAGCCAGGACGCCACAGAGGCCTATGAAGGAGCACGGGAAAAGGCACGGGCCTTTATCAACGCACGTTCAGCCAGCGAATGCCTGTTCGTGCGCGGTGCGACCGAGGGAATCAATCTGGTGGCGCAGACATGGGGCCGTCAGAATATCGGTGCCGGCGACGAAATCATCCTGACATGGCTGGAACATCACTCTAACATCGTCCCCTGGCAGATGCTGGCAGAGGAAAAAGGCGCAGTGATCCGGGTCGTGCCCCTCATGGATGACGGCACCGTGGATATGGATGCCTACCGCGCCCTGCTGAACGAGCGTACGAAACTTGTCGCGGTGGCGCATATTTCCAACTCCATCGGTACGGTTCTGCCGGTCGGGGAGATGATCGATCTGGCGCATAGCGCCGGGGCGGTCACCCTGATTGACGGCTGCCAGGCCGCACCGCATATGCGGCTTGATATGCAGGCCCTGGAGGCGGATTTCTATGCCTTTTCCGCCCATAAGATGTATGGTCCCACGGGTATCGGCGTGCTCTACGGCAAGGAGGCCCTGTTGGACGCCATGCCGCCCTGGCAGGGCGGTGGGGATATGATCTCCACCGTTAGCTTTGAAGGCACCACCTACAACGATCTGCCTTACAAGTTCGAGGCCGGCACCCCGAATATCGCCGGCGGTATCGCCTTTGGCGCCGCGATCGAGTATCTGAAGCAGCTGGATTTTGACGCCCTGCACGCCCACGAGATGGATCTGCTCAATTATGCGACGGAAAAGCTGAGCAGTTTCAATTCGCTGCGAATTATCGGCCCGGACCCGCTGACAGGGACGCAAAAAGGCGCCCTGATCAGCTTTGTCATGGAATGCGCCCATCCCCATGACATCGGTACCATTCTGGACCGGCAGGGCGTTGCGGTGCGCGCGGGTCATCACTGCGCGCAGCCGGTCATGGACCGTTTCGGCATACCGGGCACGGTACGGGTCAGTTTCGGCCTTTACAACACACGCAAGGACGTGGACCAGCTGGCCGACGGCCTGCAAAAAGTGATTGAGCTGTTTGGATAGGACATGGGATCAGACATGACCGACGGCACCGAAAAACGCGACATCATCACCCCCGGCACGGATACGCAGACATCGTCGTATCAGAGCGACACGCCCCTGCATGCCAGTCCGGCGAAACCGGCCCGTCCCGTGGTCTCGGACGCGGAGGAAGGCACCTATTTCCTGAACAAGTTTCTGGACGGTGCGGATGAAGAACCGCAGGACACGCATGACGCGGCACCGCCGACGACGACGAATACCGGCGACGACATCCGCCATCAGCCTCAGCCCGCCACCGCCAGCAGCGGCGATCTGGAGGCCGATGTGATTGCAGCATTACGCGAAATCTACGACCCGGAAATCCCGGTCAATATCTACGAATTGGGTCTGGTATACGAGGTGGACGTGGACGATGCCGCCCGCGTCACCGTGACCATGACACTGACCACACCGCACTGCCCCGTCGCCGAGTCCATGCCCGGCGAAGTGGAGCTGAAAGTCTGTTCGGTTCCCGGCGTGAACGGGGCCGAGGTCAATCTGGTCTGGGACCCGCCGTGGGACATGAACCGGATGAGCGACGAGGCCAGGCTTGAACTCGGCATGCTGTGAGCCCACATTCACTGTGTTATGCAAGGATGGAAACCATGACAGCCATAGAGATCACCGATAAGGCGGCCGGTCACATCAAGGCCCTGATCGCCAAGGATGACACTGCGGTGGGCATTCGCCTGGGCACCAGCAAATACGGATGTTCAGGTCTGGGCTATACCGTCGATCTGGTCACCGAGATCGATCCGGATGATGAAATGGTCGAAGACAAGGGCTGCAAGGTATATGTGGACCGCAAGTCCCTGTTGTTTCTGCTGGGTACCAGAATGGACTGGGAAGACGGGCTGTTCAGCACGGGCTTTACCTTTTCCAACCCGAATGAAAAGGGCCGCTGCGGCTGCGGCGAAAGCTTCCACGTCTGAATGGAAGCACGACCGGTAAAATTTCGCCTGCCTTGGCCGCTGCTGTCCAAGGCGATGCCCAAGCACCATGTGACGGGATGATCCCCTTGTGCCACAAGGGCCAGACAGCACACCGGCTGTTTCTTGTGTCTGTCATGACACGAAGAGATAAGATTATTACACTTTCAGGTTTTAATTGGGACGATCCACGTTGTGGATCGTACTGTTGTCGCTTCCGATTCCAATCGGGCCAGACTCTTTTCTCATTTTTTGCAGAGCTGTCTTATTGAGCATGAATCTCACATAATCCATTGCTTTTTAATCATTTTTCAACACCGCGTATTCTTACGGGTTTTCAACGCCGGATCGCTTCCAGCAAGCTTGAACCGCAATGACCGTCAATCGGAAAACCCGACATGGTTGAAACCTGATCAGGTTTCAATACACATCGGTACGATAGTGCCGGACCTGGTCCCGTGTCCCTTCCCGTCAGCCGGCATTGCCGCCGATATATGGATACCGTGAAGAAACCGTGCTTCGTGGCACAGTGCGTGCGCCACGGCTGCCCAAGTGGACCTGGTAGACGACGATATGACGAAAAGTTTTGCGGCAGGCCGCGCTTACAGCCAGATCAAGAACCGCCTGTTTGCTTTCCGGGTCCGTCCGACAGTCCCCCTTCATGCGGCGGAAATCGCCGATATGATCGGCGTCAGCATCACCCCGGTTCGCGAAGCGCTTATTCGCCTGTCCAGCGAAGCGCTTATTGAAACCGGGCCAAGGCGCGGTTTCACACCGAAGATTCTGTCGCACAGCGAATTGGAAGAACTGTACACCATCAATGAAGGGCTTTTGAAACTAGCTGCCGAGTCCCTCGCCTTTTCAGCGCGTCAAAAGACCTGTCTGACAGGGCTGATCGCCCATCTGGAACGCTGCCGCCCACCCGTGCCGGAGGCCATTGTCTCCTATACTGAAATGCTGTTTCACGGCATTGCCGCCGGTTTCAACGCCGGCCCGTTCAACGCCACAATCGGTAACATCAGCGACCAGCTACATTGTATCCGCAAGGTCGAGGCGACCGCATTGCCGGATATCACAGGCGAACTGCTGACACTGGCGCGGACGATACATGACGGCACACATGATGACCTGCGGGCCTGTTTGAGCAGCTATCATACGCGGCGCATCGATCATATTCCGGCTCTTTTGAAAGAGCTCTACAACCGTCTTCATACCGGATAACGGACAAGACGGTCAGACAGCCGTTCCACGGTGTGCACTGGCACCCCGAATGACGCCGACCCCCGAGCCGGCGCATAGTCCCTAGCATATTAATTACAACTTTAAATTATAAAAGTTGCCTATTTCCGAAACAGGCCTAGGGGAAAATAAGCAAAAATATAATTTACAGTATCATTTGTGGACCCTTGATTTTTCGAGATATTCTGGGATTTGAGCCTTTATTGTCGACGGAAAGAGACAGTTAGCCATGAACGATTTCGGGTCTCAGAATACTATCAAGGGTATAAATGGATCGACAGCCCGGAAAGAGCCTTCGGGCGATATCGCCGCCGCAGGATCACCAGCTGTCACGGCGGCTGAGCCGAAAGCAAATCCACAGGGCCTGCCCCGGAAAATACCCCGGGACATGTCGTCGGAGATACCGCCCGGCTGCGTCTATTGGATCACCGGGCTGCCGGGTGCCGGCAAAACCACCCTGGCAGCCCGTGTCTGGGCGAGGCTCAGACTGGAAGGACGCCCCGCCGTTTTCCTGGACGGAGACCGCCTGCGCGGCATCTTCGGACAACGCCATGGCTATGACCGACGGGACCGGCACGCCATGGCCATGTCATATGCAGGCCTGTGCCGGGAGCTGAGCGGCCAGGGGCTGGATGTTGTCTGCGCCACCGTGTCGATGTTCGAGGATGTGCGGCGATCCAACCGCCAGCACCTTCCGCTCTACCGCGAAATATATCTGCGCGTTCCTGTCGCGGTTCGCAGGCGCAGGCACCCCGACAATCTTTACGGCGCGGCCAAGGGCGGGGCAGGGACCGGCAGCCCGTCCCATATCCCCGGCATGGACCAAGCGGTGGAAGAACCGGCCAACCCCGACCTGATCATCGATGATGACGGCACCCTATCGGTATCGGATGCGGTGGCGTGTTTTTTTGCCCACTGGCCGGCGCCGGATTGCAAGGACAGAACCCCAGAACCGTCAGGAGATACAGCATGAAACACGGTGATTTCACGGCGCTGGCGCGTCATTACCGGCATCGCCCCGGATATTCCCGGGACGCCCTTGGCTGCCTTGCCCGGCATGCGGGCGCCTA
This sequence comes from Eilatimonas milleporae, assembly GCF_003688555.1. Classification (GTDB taxonomy): domain Bacteria; phylum Pseudomonadota; class Alphaproteobacteria; order Sphingomonadales; family Kordiimonadaceae; genus Eilatimonas; species Eilatimonas milleporae. The sequence continues at coordinate 23,266 of NZ_REFR01000017.1, read as the reverse complement.
TGGGCCGCGTGAAGCAGAGTTCACAGTGGCGGATGTCGGTGCGGGCACCGGCAAACTGACGGAAGTGCTGGCCGGGCTGAAGCTGCACGGTGTGGCCGTGGAGCCCAACGATGCCATGCGCGAAGAAGGCCGGCGGACAGCAGGCGTCGAACCGGATTTCCAGTGGCAGGCCGGTTCGGCTGAACAAACCGGGCTTGAGGACCAATCCGTCGACTGGGTGCTGATGGCTTCCTCCTTTCACTGGACGGACAGCGAGACGGCCTTGAAGGAATTTCACCGTATTCTGCGCCCGGGGGGCTATCTGACCGTGCTGTGGAACCCGCGCGATCTCCACAAGGATGCCCTGCAGAACCGGATCGACAGCGAGATCCGGCGGCAAATCCCGAATATGAAGCGGCGGTCATCGGGGGGGCCGGAATGGACGGAAGGACTGGAAGATACGCTTCTGGCCGACGGACTTTTCGGCGACCTGCTGTTCATTGAGGCCCCGCATGAAGAAAACATGTCGCGAGAACGCTATCTGGGCGTCTGGAAGTCGGTGAACGACATCCAGGTGCAGGCGGGCGAAGACCGCTGGAACGACATCCTGGGCATGCTGGAGACAGAAACGGCAGGGCGGGACACCATCATGGTCCGCTACCGCACACGCGCCTGGACCGTACGTAGACAGGATTGAAGGACAGCCGCTCATGACCCTGCACCAAACCGTCGTCACCGTTGCTTTCGCAGAAAAATCCCGGACCCTTGCACGGCTGGCGCCGGTCTTGCGATCAGGCATTATTCTTGATCAGGCGACATTGAGACTGGATGACTGGCAGGCGGATCCGGGGGAACGTCTGGACGAGGTGCTGGCCCTGCCCTGGGGCGATAAAAGCCTGATCGTCCGCTCCAGCGCGGCGGCTGAGGATCAGGCATCCCAGTCGCTGGCCGGGCGGTTTCATTCGGCGCCGGACGTGCGCGGCCGGCAAGCCCTGGCGGACGCCATAGAGGCGGTCTTTGCATCCTACGGCGACACCACGCAGGGCAATGAGCATGTTCTGATCCAACCCATGCTGAACGGCGTTCTGCTGTCGGGCGTGGCCGTCAGCCGTGAACACGGCAGCGGCCGCCCGTATTATGTGATCAATTACTGTGAGAACGGCGACTCTGCCGCCGTCACCGGCGGCCGCACAGGCGATACCAAGGTCGTCTATCATTTCCGCGGCAGTGTGGAAATGCCCGAAGGCCGGATTGGCGCGGTGATCCGCCTGCTGCAGGACGTGGAGCAACTGACCGGCAGCAATGCCGTCGATATCGAATTCGCCTTTACCACTGACGAACGCCTGCCCGTCCTGTTGCAGGCCCGCCCCATAGCCAACTGTCCACGCCACAGCGTCGCCACGGCAGAGCACAACCGTACCCTTCACAGGGTACAGGAAAAGGTGGCGCGCCTGACCGCCGCGCATCCGCTGGCACTGGGACGGCGGTCCGCGCTCGGGGTCATGCCGGACTGGAACCCGGCGGAAATCATAGGCACCCGGCCACGACCGCTGGCATTCTCGCTGTACCGTACGCTGGTGATGGACGAGGTCTGGGCGCAGCAGCGCAGGGACTATGGCTACCGCGATCTGCGGGGGTTTCCGCTGATGGTGGATCTGGCCGGCCAGCCTTTCGTGGATATTCGCGCCTGTTTCGAATCCTTTATCCCCGCCGATCTGGATACAGCGGCCGCCACCCGGCTGGCCGAGCATTACATGGAACGTCTTCTGGAATGCCCCGATCTGCATGACAAAGTGGAATTCGACATTGTGTTGTCCTGTTTCACCTTCGATCTGGGCGACCGGCTTGCCGCGCTGGACTATGCCGGCTTTACAACGCGGGAAAGGGACGCGATCGGCAACGGCCTTCTGTCCCTGACCAAGCGGAATCTGGAAGGAACCGACAGGCCGTGGGACAGGGACCGAGCCGCCCTGCTGGGCCTGAATGACCGCAGACGGCAGGTGATGGGTGACAATGCGCTTGGCCCCCTGGACAGGGTGTACTGGCTGATCGCCGACTGCCGGCGCATGGGTACGCGTCCCTTTGCCGGACTTGCCCGGATGGGCTTCATCGCCCAGCAGATGCTGCGGTCCCTTATGACCGCCGGCCTGATCAGTCCGGAAGATCACCGGACCTTCATGATGGACCTGCACACTGTTTCAAGCCAGCTGCAGCAGGATTTCACAGCGCTGAGCCGTCATGATTTTCTGCGACGGTACGGGCATCTGCGTCCCGGGTCATACGATATTCTGTCGCCGCGCTATGACGAAGCACCGGAGCTTTATTTCAATGATGACAAGGGTGGCGAAACCGGGCGGACGGTCCGTTCCGCACCCCTTGGCGCGCACGGCGTCAATCTGTCGGCTGAACAGGGACGTCTTATCGACAACCGGTTGCGGGATGCGGGGCTGGACCTGGACACGGCCACACTGTTCGACATCATGGCCAAAGCGATCCGCGACCGTGAATGGGCCAAGTTCGAATTCACGCGCAACCTGTCGGACGCCCTTGCGCTGCTGCGCCACTGGGGCGAGACGGTCGGCCTGACGGCAGAGGATCTGAGCTTTGCCGATATTGATGTGGTCACACGCTGCCATGCCTCGGCCGAAGATCCGGTGGCGCTTTTTCATGACAGTATCCTGAGGGGGCGCAAGCGTTTCGCCATTACGGCACAAACCGTTCTGCCGCCGCTGATCGCCGGCCCTGACGACGTGCGCACCTTCACGCTGCCGGTGGCAACGCCCAACTATATCTCCAGAAACCAGGCCGTCGGTCCCGTCGTGACCGAACCGGATCAGGGCCCACTGGACGGCGCCATCGTCATGCTGCCCAATGCGGATCCGGGCTTTGACTGGCTTTTCACACACCGCATCGCCGCCCTTGTCACCGCCTATGGCGGGGCCAATTCGCACATGGCCATCCGCGCCAGCGAACTTGATCTGCCCGCCGTGATCGGGGCCGGCGAGCGGCTGTTCGACACATGGTCCCGGGCCTCCATGCTGAGGATCGACTGCGCCAATCATATTGTTTCGGTTCTGCCCCATGCCGGCTCCACTCAAACGCATCGCGGTTAGTCAGCGGGTGACCGTGGACGGCGCCACCGGCGAACGGCGCGATGCGCTCGACCAGCGCTGGCCGGCGTTCCTGAAAGCGTGCGACTGTCTCGGTGTGGCCATGCCGAACGATCCGGCCGTGGCGGTGTCGTTGTTGACCGAAACAGGCTGTCGGGGCCTGCTGTTGACCGGCGGCAACGATCTGCACGGGCTGGGCGGCGGTGCGCCCGAACGCGACCGGACGGAAACCTGTCTCATCACCACGGCCCTGGATCGGGCCCTGCCCGTGATCGGTGTCTGCCGGGGCATGCAGATGATACAGCAGTTTTTCGACAACCCGCTGGAGACGGTGGAGGGGCATGTCACCGCCCTTCAGGACATCGACATTGCCGGCACACGGCAGCAGGTCAACAGTTATCACCAGTACGGCGCCGTCGAAACACGGCCGCCCCTGGAAGCCTGGGCCATAGCGGATGACGGCGTTATCAAGGCGGTGCGTCATCAAAGCCGCTGCGTCATCGGCATCATGTGGCACCCGGAACGGATCAGCCCCTTCCGCACATCCGACATACGCCTGTTCGACCATGTTTTTGGAGAACGGCCATGAAAGCCGTGATACTGGCCGCCGGGCGCGGCAGCCGGCTGGGCCGGTTGACGGCGGAGCGTCCCAAATGCCTGCTGACCGTTGCGGGCAGATCCCTTATCGCATGGCAGCTGGAGGCCCTGCGGCAGGCGGGCCTTGACGATATCGCCGTGGTGCGCGGCCATGCCGGTGCCTGCCTGAACCCTCACAGCGTGCCCGGCACGGTGACCTGTATCGACAACCCCGACTGGGCCCATAGCGAAATGCCCATGTCACTGTATGCGGCGCAAACATGGCTGGGCGATACGGACTGCGTGGTCAGCTATGCCGATATTCTGTACCCGGCCGCCGCCGTGCGGGCCCTGCTGGATACGCCCGCACCGGATGCCGCCATCCTTTACGACCCCAACTGGCGCGACCTGTGGCAGCGGCGCCTGGAGGACCCGGACGCGGATGTGGAGCGGTTCGCCCTGGACCGGCACGGGCGCATCACCGGCCTGAGCGGGCCGCCGATCGCGGGCGAGGCGATCGATGGCCGCTTCATCGGTCTTTTCAGGTTGACGGCAAAGACACGGGAAAGACTGTTCACTGCCCTGGCGGACCTGCCCGAGGCGCGCCGGCATCGCACGGACATGACCGGGGCACTCGACCTTTTGATCCGCGGCGGGCTTGCCATCAGCGGACAGCCCTATACGGGCGGCTGGATGGAAATCGATGAGGCACGCGATCTGGACCTGGCGGAAACCATGGTCCGGCAGGGTGCGCTGCCGCTGGGCGGACCCACGGCCGGCACTGCGTCCGTCAACGGCAGGCAATCCGATACAGGGTCCGGCGCCGGGTCCCGACCCGCACATCTTATGGAAGGATCGTAATCATGGCCGACGGCGACACCATGCCTTTGAAAACCCCGGCGAAAAAACAAACGGAAAAGACGGGCACCGGCGCAATCGATCCGGATATCATCCATCGCTACCGGGTGATCAATGTGGTTGCGGTACAGAATTGGGGCCGGTCCGGGTCCACCTTTCTGCAAAGCCTTCTGGACAATCATCCGAATATTGTGAGCACACCGAATTTCTATTCGCGCGCCTATTTTGAAATATGGGAAAACGCGCTGGCGGAAAAGGCGGATCCGGAAAAAACTGCAACTTTCATGGAAAAGTTCCGCCAGTGGTTCGACCCGGCGCTTGTGGACCATACCGCCGGACTGCACCGGCTAGGCCCGGACCAGAATCAGGTGGCCGGTGTGAACCGGGACCTGTTCGCGCAGTATCTTACGGCCTTTTTCAAGAAGAACGCGATGACGCGCCGAACTCTGTTCATCGGTGCGCATCTGGCCTATGCCCTTGCCCTGGGGCGCGGCGGCGACCTGGGGGATGATTTGTGGATCCTCTACCCTGTACACGGGCGCGGCCGTAAGGTCGCCGACACCCTGCTGGAGGATTTTCCCGACAGCCGATTTATCCATACATTGCGGGAACCGGTGGCCAATTTCGCCTCAAGCATCGCGCATCTGCGCGGCACCAACCGCACTTACAAGCACCCTTCCGTCTGGTCCGTCCTGCGCATGCAATATGCCGCAAGGTCGCTGGAGAAGGGCTTCACCCTGCACAATGATTTCGCTTACGACAAAGGCCTGGCGGAGAACGGTCAGGTCTGCGCCATCCGGCTGGAAGACCTGCACACCGCGCCGCAGGATATGATGAAAACGGTTGCGGGCTGGCTTGGCCTTGCATGGCACCCCTGTCTGCTGGAAAGCACCTTTGACGGCAAGATCTGGTGGAACCGACCGGAAAGCCCACGCCTGAAAGGGTTCCAGACAACGCACCTGTCACGCAATGTCACCACCTGCCTGTCCAGGCTGGACCGTTTCCGCGTGCGCGAAATCGCCAGACCGAAACGGCTGAAATGGGGGTATGAAAAAGACAAACGGTCAACACTGAAAAGCGCGCTGTACACCACCGCCTTTTACACAACACTGTGGGTGCCCTGGCGGCAGGAATGGCGGGAACGACCGTCCGCACACCGGATTGTGGACATGCTGTCGCGCGTCAGGAAACTGCTGCCGCCGGACTTGCGCGCCCGCGTCGACGAAGACATGACACGAGAGACCACCCGTTTCACCTATCTGAGTTATCAGAGGGGTACGGAAACACTGCGAAGCGCCATGAAACCGGAAGACCAGCACAATCCGGTGCGCTGCCTGATCGTCCTGTATAAAACGAGCCCTGAGGAAGACGGCTACAAAGGCAGGATCTATGAGGACCTGCCGGTATCGGGAACGGAATCAGCGCGGGATGAAATCGGTGTCTGGTTCGATGACGAAGTTATCAACCCCGCCGTTTCAGAGCGGCAAAGACCGGTGCCGGGCCTCTATGACATCGCCCGGCTTTGTCTGGCGGTATCCGATTATATCAGTGTCCGCTGGCTGACCATGAAAGCCCATATCCTGTCGCGCAGACGGATCGCGGACACACTGCCCCATATGGCACCGCACCCGGCTGAGGGCGACATATCGACCCGGATACCCGACGCCTGATATGGTGCCCGCCGGACACGGCGGAGATCGATAAGCTCTCTTTTTGAAATGGTGGATATGAGTGTTCCAGCCTACCCCGGGCAAGCGGCTGCAGGATTTATGTATGCCTGAAAGAAAATTGTCTCATTTATATTATATGTAATATTGAATAAATCTCATAACCCGATAAAAGGCAGGGGCCGGCCAATCGCAGCGAACACCGCGACAACCGTTCATGACGGCCACGGGAAAGACGGAAAGCAGGGCCTGCGGATACCCACACACGCTGCATGCCGATTGAAACAGAGGGGGAAATTGTGGCCATTGAAACGGCGATAAACGCGGTCCTTGGCCCCATCACCGGGGTCATATATGACACTGTTTTCTTTTCGGTTGAAATCGGCACGGTCGCCCTGCCTTTCGTCGTTATCTGGCTGATCGGCGCGGCTGTTTTCTTCACCATAAGGCTTGGTTTCATCAATCTGCGCGGCTTCGGCCATGCGGTCAGGCTTGTGCGCGGCGATTATTCGCAAGCCACGGCCGAGGGCGATGTCTCCCACTGGGGTGCCCTTTCAACCGCCCTGTCCGGCACCGTCGGTGTCGGCAATGTCGCCGGTGTGGCGCTGGCCATTTCCCTGGGCGGGCCGGGGGCGGCATTCTGGATGGTGGTGGCCGGCTTTCTAGGCATGACGACCAAATTTGTCGAGTGCACGCTGGCGGTCAAATACCGCCGGCGCAATGCGGACGGCAGCTTTTCCGGCGGGCCGATGTATTTTCTGCCGATCGCGTTTTCCAAACTGGGTCTGCGCCGGGCCGGCGTGGCCGCCGCGGGCTTCTTCGCCGTGGCAACCGTATTCGGCTCGACAAGTCTTTTCCCCATCAATCAGGCCTATGTGCAATTCTCATATGTCAGCGGTCTTGAAGGGGGCCTGGCCTTCGGCATTGTCATTGCGGTTCTGGTCGGGCTGGTGATCATCGGCGGCATCAGAAGCATTGCCAAAGTCACCGGTATTCTGGTGCCGATCATGTGCGGCAGCTATATCCTGGCGGCGCTGGCCGTGATCCTGTCGCACGCTGCCGACCTGCCCGGTGTCGTCGGCATTATCCTTGCGGACGCCTTTTCCCTCGGCGCTGTGGGCGGTGGGTTTGTCGGCAGCCTGATCATCGGCTTCCAGCGCGCGGCCTATTCCGGTGAGGCCGGCCTGGGGTCCGCCGCGATCGCCCATTCGGCCGCACGCACATCGGACCCCATTGCCCAGGGGTTTGTCGCCCTTCTCGAACCCTTTTTCGATACCGTTGTCGTCTGCAGCCTGACGGCCCTTGTCATCGTGTCGACCGGTCTGCACACCGCAAGCGATCTGGAGGGCATTGAAATCGCCTCCGCCGCCTTTGCCAACGTGTTTCCGTGGTTTCCGCCCCTGCTGGCGCTGACGATCGTCCTGTTCGCCATATCGACCCTGATCGCCTGGGCCTATTATGGCGAACGGGCCTGGGGCTATCTGTTCGGGGAAACCCCGCGGCGGCGGCTTCTGTTCAAGGCGCTTTTCCTCAGCATCGTGGCCGTCGCCCCCACATTCAGCATTATCGAGGCGATCCGCTTTCTCGATGCGATGATTTTCGCCATGGCCTTTCCGAATATCTGCGCGCTGTATCTTTTCTCGGGCGAGATCGCAGCCGACCTGAAAGCCTATTGGGCGAAGGTCCGCGCACACGGCACAGACGGCACGGGCGCATCACGGCCCGCCGCCGCCCGCCGCCTGGCGGAACGACAAGCGCCGTGACCGCGAAGGTATCGCCATGAACGCACGGTCAGATCCGCTTTGTGGACAACACATCAAAGGTGTGGCGCAGGGTTTCAACCGCATCATCATGATTGGCCAGCGCGAGACAGGCAATCAGCGCGTCGACGATTGCCAGCTGCACCAGACGGCTTGTCATGGCCTCGGTACGGAACCGGGTCTCGCGGGCCATCGTCTGCAGCACCACGTCGGCATGACGCTGGATCGGCGATTTGCCGAAATTGGTAATGACGATGGTTTTGGCACCCGCTTCCTTCGCCAGACGGGTCGCGGCAATGGTTTCCTGCGTACTGCCGGAATGCGATACGGTCAGCACGGCGACACGCTCATCCGTCAGGGATGCGCAAATGGCCTGGGCGTGCGAATCAACGGCAAGGCGGCAATTCATACCGATGCGCAGCATCCTGTAATAGGCATCTTCCGCAATGGGCGCCGCGCTACCAATGCCATACAGCTCCACCCGGTCAGCGGCCAGAAGCGCGTCAACCGCCTTGCCCATTTCATCAGGGTCGAGAACCCGCAACGTGTCCTGCATCGCCTGCATACCGCTGGCAAAAATCTTTTCAATAACCCGCCCGGTGGTGTCCCGGGGGTCAAGATCCTCGTGGATATATTGCGTCGGATTGACCAGATCCTGCGCCAGCGACAGTTTAAGCTGCTGGAAGCCGGTGGTGCCGATCTGCTGGCACAGTTTGACAACCGCGCCTTCACTGGCGCCGACGGTGTCGGCAAGCTCGGTGATGGACATCTGCACCACGTCATGCGCGTGGGCAACGATATGGGCGGCAATACGCCGGGACGTGGGGCTCAGACTGTCGAGACCGGCCTGAAGGCGGGACAGCACACCTTCAACCGGTTTGTGACGCCGCCGTCCCCGCCGCGCAGGGGGCGAAGCGGCCCCGGATACCCCTGTCTTGTTGATGCGGGCCGACATGGCACCCTCCCGGTTGTTGGAACCGTTTTTCCCGATTATGGCCCTGTCGGACACACGAAACGGCCCCACTGCCCATCCACAATGGTCACGGCCGCAAACCTAGCCGCCGAACCTGCAAATGAACAAGTCTCATGATTATTGCCCAAATCACTGATTGTCATATCACCGCCCCCAGAACCCTGGCGTACGGGCATGTGGACCCGCTGCCGCGCCTGAAAGCTGTGATCGCCCTTTTGAACCGGCTGAAACCCCGTCCAGACCTGGTTCTTGCAACAGGCGATCTGACGCAAAATGGGGCGACAGAGGAATATGGCGCCCTGCGATCCGTGCTTGAAACACTTGCCATGCCGGTCTTTCCACTGATGGGCAATCATGACAGGCGCGATAGCTTCAAGGCGGCATTCGCGCCCGGTCTCCAAGATGCCGGGCAAGATACCGGGCCAGACCCTTTTCTGCAGTATGCAATCGATTGCAAGACTTTTCGGATCCTGATGCTGGACACGGTCGGGGAAGGCGAGGGGCATGGCCGGTTCTGCGGCAAACGCCTTGCCTGGGTGGAAGAACAGGTCGCGGCGACCGACACGCCGCTGCTGATCGCCACCCACCATCCGCCGTTTCATACCGGCATCGGCTGGCTTGATCCGTCAGACCCGCCCTGGTGGACGGATCTGATGCCCTGTCTGGGACAGGCCCCCCATGTGATGCAAGTGATCAGCGGCCATGTCCACCGGACCATCACCACAAAACAGGCCGGCATCGTCTGCACAACGTCCGCCGCGACAGCGCATCAGGTTCATCTGGACCTGGCACCGGGCGCTACGGCCAGTCTGGCCATGGAACCCCCGGGGTTGAGCCTGCACCACGTCAACGCCGGTCAGGTCACGTCATTCGCGCTGACCACACAGGGCTTTTTCGACACCCGGTCCATGGAGCATGACGGATGACGGTACAAACCCTTTCCCTGTTGGATGCCGCTGCCCGTGTGGACAGCGCGAAGGCCCTTTTCGTCGACTGGGACGGCTGCCTTGCCGCGGGCAACGATCTGTTGCCCGGCGCCCGCAGATTTCTGGCGACCTATGGCGGCAAGGTCCATATCATGTCGAACAATTCGACCCGCCTGCCGCAGGATCTCTGTGCGTTTCTCGACCGTCGGGGTATCCATATCCCCGTCAACCGGATTTTTCTTGCCGGGCACTGTGCTATCACCCAGGCACGTACCCGCTACAGCAAGGTTTTCCTGCTGGGCAATCAGCAGATGCATGCCTTTGCCCATGGTATCGGGCTGACGCTGACGGCGGAAACACCCGATGCGGTGATACTGTTGCGCGACACCACCCTGACGTATGACAAGCTGACCACGGCGGTCAATCTGGTGGCCGCCGGGGTCCCCTTGCTGGTGGCCAATCCGGACCGGACACATCCCGGACAGAACAGCGTGCTGACCCCGGAAACCGGCGCCCTCCTGGCTGCCATAACCGCCTGCCTGCCCAAAGGAACGCCCAAGCTGGAAGTCATCGGCAAACCACACGGCCTGCTGTTCGATCTGGCCCTGGCAAAATGCCGGGCCCGTCCCGATGAGGTTGTCATGATCGGGGATTCCCCCGATACCGATATTCAGGGCGCCCGAACGGCCGGTCTGCAGTCCATTCTTGTCGACCGGAACAGCGAGGTGAGCATCAACAGCATCACGGAAATGGCAGCTCCCCTCGTGGGAGGACAAGCACTGGCCTAGGTTGGCGGCATCAGTATCGCTGTCCCTCAAACCATAGGCCGGCTGCACCATTTCCTATCCGATGATTTATAAGATGCAAAAAAAAGTGATGCTGCACGCCGGACTCAAACCAGCGACCTCCTCATTACGAATGCGTAGGGCTAGGCTGTAACCTACTTGAAAAATAAGTGTTTTTCGATGTGGTAGAGTCACGTTGCAAGGATATTGCAAGAACCCGTTAAGCTCCGCCGGTCCTTTTTGCAAGGTAAGTGCAGACGGCGCAGGAGACTTGGACGAGCAGTTCGGCATCCTCGGGCGCAGGCCTGCTCTGCTCGCTGACGTGCCGTCCATGCTGAGACGCAAAGCCGTAGAGTTTGCTCACCGCCTCGTCCAATGGCTTTGGCAGGTTCAGGTTCCCGACGATCTGACCAAGGGTCTGCTCGCTGCCGAGCACGTCTTGAGCAACGCACTCAACCGCTGCCATCGAGTGCGAAACCGCTCCTGTAATGTCGGGGTCGGGACGCCGCGAGATGTCCCGGATAGCTTCTTCAATTTCAGTCGCGGCATTCTTACGCCCAGTGGCATCAAGGGTCTTGGCCGCTTCGGCAGTTGCGACCTGAAAGGTCTCATCGCCTCGGTAGACGATTCCCTCGTTCGGAGCGAACTGCCAGCCGATACCTGCGCCGATGAAGAAGTCATTCATCGCCTGGGCGTACTGAACCGCGTTGTCATACCCGCGAGTGTTCTCGATATGGGCAAGCAGAGCCTCCGCAACGTCGTAGACCTTGTACCAATCGCAGTGACGAATGTCGTAGAGTACCTCGTCGCGGATGTTTGGAACTTCGCTCCAGTTGTTCGGATCAGGTGCGCCCAGCAGGACACGGCAGACCACAGAACGAATCTCGTTGTAGCTCGGTACGCAGTCGTAGGCGTTCTGAATGACGGCATAGCGAAGACCATCGGGCGCATCCGTCCTGACGGTGATCTGAGGCGTTTTCGCAAAATTGTGCCGTTTGGAGAAAGTCATGCGCGCCAACGATTTGGAAGGATGGTGCCGCACGCCGGACTCGAACCAGCGACCCCCTCATTACGAATGAGATGCTCTACCAACTGAGCTAGTGCGGCATGGCCACGGTGTGGTGGCACGGGTGATCCGTCATAAAACGGCAGACCCCGCGTGCCGGCGTTCTATAGCCGAGCAAGGGCGCAACGACAAGCCCTTTTGGATACCGTAGCGGATGCGGCCATCCACTGGCAGCCTAACGGGTGAGGATATCGGACGGCGCCGCCTGGGCGCCACCGGCAATCAGGGTGATGGTGTCGGCTTGCGGTAAAGTGTGCGCACGCGGGCCCAGACCGGACTGCATGGCCAGTGCGGGCTCCCAGTCCAGTGTATCGAAGCCGCCGCAATGGGTGCAGGACGGGGCCCAGGCCTCCATAGCGCCGCCGCAGCGTCCGCATATCCAGACGGCCGCCTGCGCCGCGCCGTCCATCGCGGCCTCGAAAGAGGCTGTGGGCTCACCCGCCATCCTGGCCAGGGCCAGCCGTGCCGACCACATACGCCTGGAGGGGCTTTCCGCCGTCAACCGGTCGAGAAGACCGCGCGCGTCCTCCAGGTCACCGGCCTGGGTCAGGGCGGTCGCCAGCAGCAGGCGGGATTCAAGATGGTCCGCATTGCGCGCAATCAGGCGCCGCACGCGCTTCAGCCAGTCGGCGCGTGACTCTGCTTCATCAAGGCGGGCCCAGGCCCGGGCAAGGCCGGGGTGGGGGGCTTTGGCCCAGGCCTCGGACAAATGCTTTTCCGCACGCGATGCCTTACCCTCTTCCATATCGAGGCGGGCGAGGGCGGCAATGGCGGGGATAAAATCCGTCCGCTCGGACAGGGAGGCGCGAAAACCTTTGCGCGCCGCCGCCATATCGCCGCGCAGGCGGGCTTCCTGCGCCTGGGCAAAATGCAGGGCGCCGCTGTGGCGGGCCGACTGATCCCTGTCCACAAAACCCATGTCCAGACGCTTCTTCAGCGTGGCCCGCGCGGACAGCCATTCGCCCGCGGCGACTTCCAGTTCAAAAAGCGTTTCCAGAACCCACGGGCTTTTCCGGTTTTCCCGCAGCGCCTCGCGGGCAAGGCGCAGGGCTTCCGCCGCACGCCCCTGATGGCGTGCCTCCCCGATCAGACCGCGCAGACCGACGAGCCGGCCATCCGCACTGTCGCTGAGGGCGCGGTAGCGCGATGCGGCGCTGGTGTGATCGCCGGACCTGAGGGCGGCTTCGGCAGCTACAAGATGCAACATGGGCTGGCTGGGCAGCAGAATTTCCGCTTCTTCCACAAGCCGGCCGGCGAGGCTGTGATCCCCCGCCGCCAGGGCAACCAGTGATTCATTCAGCCGCTTTAGGCCCCGGCGCTGGCGTTTCAAAACCGCCTCGCGCCCGATAAGCGGTGCCCACTGACGCAACCAGCCGACCAGCCATACAGTCCCACCCGCGACCGTCACCAGCAAAAGGGCCAGCAGGGCAAGGCCGGCGACACTGGTCTGCACCACCCTTCCCGCCACCGTCATGGTGACCGAACCGGGCAGATCGACCAGCCAGGCACTCAGAGCCGCCAGGAGCAGGATCAGAGCCAGGCTGATGACAAGACGTGTCACGGCAGGCTGCTTTCGTTATCTGTTTCCGGGTCCATTGCCGGCAAGGCAGGCTCGGAAACGTCCGCTTGCGCGGCCACGGCCAGTTCGGCGGCAAGGCCGTCCAGCGCCTGTTTGACCGCCATATGATCGCGCGCCGCTGCCAGCCAGTCCTGCGCGGGCTTGCGCACCGCAGGATCAAGAGCGGCAATGGTGCCCACCGCCCCTTTCAGATCGCCCCGGCCAAGCTGCCGTTCGGCATCGCGCAGCGTGGCATCCAGCCCTTCGGCGGCGGCATCCGTTCTGCGAACGGAAAACAGGCCGGCCAGAAAGCGCCCTTCGGTTTTGTCGCGGGCGGCGACGATGGCGTTGGCGACACCGTCAAAATCCGCCGCCAGCCTGTCAAAGGGCAAAACGCCCTGCCTGTGGGTGGACAATACCTCGACAAACCGGGCAAATCCGTCGGCACGGGGGGACGGCAGGTCGGACAGGGCAGCACGGAAGGTATCAAGCGCGGCGCCATACTCCCGGCCGGAAAGGGCCGTGCCCTGCAGGGCGATAAGGCTGAGGGACATGCGGCCCTCGGGACGCGCGGACAGGCCGGCCGGTTGCCGTATCTCGGTCGTGAGGGCATTCAGCGTGCCTGAAAGGCCGTCGACCTGGCGGGCCAGAACGGCCCGCTCTTCCAGGGCACGGCCCGTGACGGTTTCAACCCGCTGGATACGGGGCAGCAGCTTATCCACATCGGCGGATAGGGTGCCCAGCCGGTCACGGACATCCGTCAGCGCGGTGTCCAGACGGTCAACACCTGCCGCGGTATCACGCAGCGCCGTCTCATCCACCCGTGATATGGCGCCGGGGGTAGCTCCGGCAGTAGCACCGGCGCCGGTCGCGGGCCGCGCTTCCAGCGTGTCCAGGCGCGGGCCCATGGCGGACATTTCGTCGTCCAGCGCCGCCAGTGCACGGGTCAGACGGCCGGATACGGTTTCAAGCCGGGCGATACGGTCTTCAAGGCGGGCACGTTCCGCCCTGGCGGCATCACCGGCCCCCGGCGCCTGCCGCAGGCCAAGCCGCTGCAATCCCGCGTCAAAGTCAGGAGCGAAGTAAACCCCGGCAAGACCACCGCCCATCAGGAGCACCAGCCCCCAGGCGATCAGGCCGACCGGGCCACGCCGGCGCTGCCGTTCCTCCCCGGGCTTTTCCGTATCACGGATACCGCCGCGAGAGGGTGCGGGTGTCTCCTCGGCGATGACCTCCGCGTCCAGAACATCGTCATTGTCGGGCGTATCGCCCGGAGAGGATGCCGGGTCGGTTTTTTCGGGGCCGGACGTGGTGGTCATTGCAAGCCCTTGATCATTGAAAGCTTTGGGTCATCGAACGTCCAGTTTCACGCACCCCCCGCCCGGAAAAGTGTCCCGGCGGCTGTTCAGGGGGCCAACATCGCCAGCATGGCCTTTTCCATCGGCATGAGGGGGTGCTGAACACTGTGCCATTTGCCAAGCAGCATCTGCGTCACCCGGCTTGACAGTCCGTACGCATCGACCTTTTCAAGCCAGTAGGATTTGCCGATTTCCGCCAGCAGCTCTTCAAAGATAGAGGCTGCGCGGGGTGAATAAAAGAGGGCAACCTGGATTTCACCGGCGGCAAACTGGTCGATGATCGCCGGCGGCAAGGCCTCCAGCGGGCGCGTCTGATAGACGGTGACGGTATCGGCATCGATACCCTGATTTTGCAGGGCACCGGTGATGTCGTAAGAAATATCCTCACCGGCCAGATAGGCAAAAGCCCGCTTCAGGTCGAGACCGCATTCAGTCAGCATCGGCATCAGTTCCTTCACCGTACCGGGGCCAATGGTGACATTCTTGTAGCCCAGTGCCCGGGCTTCCGCCGCCGTGGCTTCGCCGACGGCAAAAATGGACCTGTCGCGGTCCGGCAGATTGGTCAGACCGTGACGCACGCCATTTTTGCTGGTCACGATGATCGACCGCGACGGGTGGGGAAAGGCGAAGGAAACAGGCATCACCCTGATCATGGAGCAGATTTCAACATCGAACCCCATTTTTGTGAGAAGGGTGGCGGTGTTTTCCGCTTCATCCTGCGGTCGCGTGACAAGCACACGGGTCATAACAGCAATGCCTCGATATCTTTTTCCAGTTGCGCGAAGAAGCCGGCCCCGGCCGTCTGCCTTATGGAACGGCCAAGTCCGTCGCCCAGCGGTCCGGCATCTTCCGCCGGTGCGTTCCCTTGATCGCGGATGACATGCCGTCCGTCAAGAGACAGCAGCAAACCGTCAAGATGCAGGTCCGTCCCTTGCAGGTGGGCATGGGCTGCGATCGGCGTGCGGCACGATCCGTCCAGCGCGGACAGAAACGCCCGCTCGGCACGAACGCAGACAGCCGTCTTTTCATGGTGCAGAGGGGTAAGACGCGCACGCATGGCCGTATCGTTTTCGCGGCATTCGACCGTGATCGCCCCTTGTGCCGGGGCGGGTAGAAAATCTTCGAGCGGCAGTGTTTCGGTGGCGGTGGCGGCTTCGCCCAGCCGGTTCAGACCGGCCTGGGCGAGAAATGTGGCGTGTGCCTCGCCCGCCGCCAGCTTTTTCAGGCGCGTCTGCACATTACCGCGAAAGGTGACGACCCTCAGGTCGGGTCTGCGGCTGAGCGCCAGCGCCCGGCGCCGCAGGGATGCCGTACCGAGCACAGCACCCTCGGGCAGGTTTTCAAAACAGTCAGCCACCGGGCTGATAAACGCGTCGCGAACGTCCTCACGCACCAGAAAGGCCGCCAGCATCAGCCCGTCCGGCAGGGCGGTCGGCATGTCCTTTGCCGAATGAACCGCGCAGTCGATACAGCCATCCAGCAGCGCGTCTTCGATTTCCTTGGTAAACAGGCCCTTGCCGCCCGCCGTCATCAGACTGCGGTCGAGAATCCGGTCGCCCGTGGTCTTGATCACCTCAATGCGGATGCTGTCAGCCTCCAGGTCATCATGGGCGGCAACCAGACGGTCACGGACCTGATTCGCCTGCGCCAGGGCAAGCGGGCTGCCCCGCGTTCCAATGACGATGTCTGCTTGCGGCACGGTGTCTCCCAATGATAAGGCCCCATGGATATGGCAGCGGTAAAATCACCGGCGGGACTAACGAACCTGCCGGCCATGGGTGAGGAAAATGTCTTTCTTACAGGCTGGTTATATAGACAATCATGGCTGATCCCAAAACAGAAAACCCAATCCGAAAACCGGGCGGCACAAACCGTGGCGATCCGCCGCTTGTACTGGGGCTGGAGACAAGCTGCGATGAAACCGCTGTTGCCGTGGTTGACGGTGCCGGCCATGTGCGGGCGCATCACGTGCTGAGCCAGGTACAGGCCCACGCGGACTATGGCGGCGTGGTTCCGGAAGTGGCCGCGCGCCAGCATATTCAACACCTGGACGGATTGATCCGCAAAACCCTGGACGATGCGAAGATCGGTTTTGACGCCCTTGACGCCATTGCAGCAACCAGCGGTCCCGGCCTGATCGGCGGGCTGATTGTCGGCGTGATGACGGCAAAGGCCATGGCGGCGGCCACCGGCCTGCCCTTCATTGCGGTCAATCATCTGGAAGGGCACGCCCTGTCGGCGCGCCTGACGGAAGAGATCGCGTTTCCCTATCTGCTCGTTCTGATGTCAGGCGGGCATTGCCAGATCCTGGCGGTGGAAGGGGTCGGCCGATACAGACGGTATGGCAGCACCATTGACGATGCGGCGGGAGAGGCCTTTGACAAAACGGCAAAGCTGCTGGGCCTCGGCTACCCCGGCGGGCCGGCGGTCGAACGGGAAGCCGGCCGGGGAAATCCCGACCGCTTCAAACTGCCGCGCCCCCTGATGGGGACGCCCGGCTGCGATTTCTCCTTTTCCGGGCTGAAGACCGCCGTGCGTCAGACGGCCGAAGCGCTGGTCGCCGAAAAGGGCGCCATGGATACGGCGGACAGGGCCGACCTGTGCGCCGGATTTCAGGCCGCGGTCACGGACTGTCTGGCGGACCGTGTCGGCCACGCCGTTGCCCGCTTTCAGGAAGACTATCCGGACTTTCGCGCAAAACCGGCCCCGCTTGTGGTCGCCGGCGGTGTGGCCGCGAACACGGCAATCCGCAGACGCCTGACAGACGTTGCGACATCCGCGCATATGGTCTTTCATGCGCCCCCGCTTGAATACTGCACGGACAATGGCGCGATGATCGCCTGGGCCGGCGTCGAAATCCTGAAAACCGACCCGGCCAGGGACGACATGGCCGTCGGCGCGCGACCGCGCTGGCCGCTGGACGACAGGGCGCCGGCACGGATCGGCAGCGGCAAAAAGGGTGTAAAGGCCTGAAGGTCCAACCGGCCGCCCCCAGCGATGACTTGCCAAGGTCTTGGGTTTAAGGCCAAAGTCGACCAAGCCTTAAAAAAATCGGACCTTAAACAAATATGGAGAGGCGGCCGTGCAGAGGATCGGAGTTGTCGGTGCAGGAGCCTGGGGAACAGCCCTGGCCAATGCCGCCGCAAGGGCGGGACGACAGGTCACGCTTTGGGCCCATGAGCCCGATGTTGCGACCGATATCAATCGGCACCGGCTGAACAGCATCTTCCTGCCCGGTATTCATCTGCGTGAAGAGATTACCGCCACCCATGACATGGCCGATCTGGCCGTGTGCGAAGCCCTGCTGCTGGTCGCGCCGGCACAGCACATGCGGGCAGTGACCGAACGCCTGCGCCAGCATGTATCGCCCGGTATACCCGCACTGATCTGTTCAAAAGGGATCGAGGTCGCAACCGGCAAGCTGATGAGCGTGGTTATCGCGGATACGCTTCCGGATGCCGTTCCGGCCATCCTGTCGGGCCCGACCTTTGCCGGCGAGGTGGCGCGCGGCCTGCCGTGCGCCCTGACGCTTGCCATCGCGGATGAGACCCTTGCCGATCAGATCACGGCCAGCCTGGGCCAGCCCACCTTCCGGCTGTATTCGAGCACGGATGTTCCCGGCGCCCAGATCGGCGGGGCGATCAAGAATGTCATGGCGATTGCCAGCGGCATGGTGGCGGGCCTGCAGCTTGGAGAAAACGCCCGGGCCGCCGTGATCACCCGGGGTCTTGCCGAAATGATGCGTTTCGGTCAGGCCTTTGACGCCAGGCGGGAAACCCTGATGGGACTGTCCGGCCTGGGGGATCTGATTCTGACCTGTTCCAGCCTGCAATCGCGCAACATGTCCCTTGGCAAGGCCCTGGGGGAAGGACGGCGCTTCGAGGATATCATGGCGGAACGGCGGTCTGTCGCCGAGGGCGCGCACACGGTTGAAGTGGTTGAGACCATCGCCCGGGACCATGGCATCAGCATGCCCATCGCCCATTCGGTTTTCCGTATTCTGAAGGATGGTGCCGCTGTCAACGAAGTGGTGCGGGACCTGCTTGAACGGCCTTTCACCCGCGAAATCGCTTAACACTGGAGATACCCAATGCTTTATACCCTTTTTTGTTACGATGGGCCGGACGGTGGCGCCATCAGGGCCCGCGTCCGCGACGAGCATCTGGCCTATCTGCGCGACGCGGGCACACGGGTGAAGCTGGCCGGCCCCTTGCTGTGCCCGGGGGATGACCCCAAGCCTATCGGCAGCATGATCCTGATTGATGCCGCCAGCGAAGCCGCCGTGAAACTGTTTGCCGAGAACGATCCTTACGCCAGGGCCGGTGTTTTCGAGCGTGTGGACATTCACCCCTGGCGCCCCGTCCTTGGCGACTGGGCCCCGAAAGAGACCGATCGCTGAAATCAGAAACAGGACCCGCGCGCCATGGCCGCACCGCCCCCCCTACATCTTGAAGACACCATGGCGGGTCCGGAGCCCGGGACGCGGCTGGCGACGCTGGAGGACCTTAGAAAAAAGGGTGCTCAGGACATCACCTTCCGCAGTGGCGACCATCAGGTCAGGATATTCCTGATCGTCCACGGTGATGAGATATTGGCATATGAAAACCGGTGTCCGCATGCAGGCACGCCGCTTAACCTGTATGGTCCCGATTTTTTCAACCAGTCGGGAAAACTGTTGCTGTGCCGCACCCACGGCGCCCTTTTCGAGCCCACGGACGGCCAATGCCGGCGCGGCCCCTGCAAAGGTCAGTATTTGCGCCGCATCGCCATAGACATTGACGGGGACAGCATTGTCAGTGCCTGAAATACAGGGGGCGCCCCTGTCCGGGAGTCGGTCAGGACTGGTCCACCACGACTGCTGGCCCATCAGGACTGATCGGCCCTGGGCAGATAATCCATCATGACCATCAGGCCGCTCACCCATGCCCCGTCGTCGGACAAGGGCAAACTGATGGCCCTGTACCGGCGATAGTCCTTGCGGGCAAACGCCGAAGGCTGATCCGGAATGATATAGGGGTCTCCCTTTTCGGCCGCTTCGAGCAAATGCGCGTTATAAACCCGGCCACCGGCAATACCGCGGACATCGGAACCTGTCGGGTCATACTCCATAATTGCCGTCAGCATGGTACCGATAATGCGGAACTGAAAGATATCGGGCGCAGCGGGATCACGCTCCACCACCAGGAGACGCGAAAGCCAGGGCACAAGGTCAATGGCCGAAAAATCACCGTAAGCGGGCCAGCGGCGGTCATGACGCTTGCTGTCCCAGCATCTGTAAAGAGAGGCTGCCGCGTCCCACGGTATGTCCGCAGCCTGTTTTATAAATTGCATAAAGACCGATTGTCCCCAGGATGATCCTCGGGAACTATAACGGGGGAACATAAATCTGTCAGGCACAGCGATACGCAGGCATGAAGCGCTGCCGCGAAAAGCGGCAAGCTTTCAGATCATCACCGTACCGGAACGGCGCTGCCGCAGGGTTGGTGATTTGACCTTGCCGCCAGCGCCCGGACGCTCAACCGAAATCACGCGCCAGAAAGTCTGTTGCCCTTCTTCATGCATGACAGATTTCAGCACCATCGACAGGTCCGGCGCGTAATAAACCGTATTGTTCTTGCGCTTGACACCCGCCGCCGAACGATACTCGGTTTCGATCTCAACCACGAAAACACGATGTGCGCTCTCGGACAGGTCGATGGTTTTTTCAGCCACGACGACCATGTCCACCAAAACGTCAACTGCCGTGCCTCGATCAATAATTTTCAGATTGCCGTCAAAACTGGCATGATTGCCGACCCGAAGCGGAAAAATCTGCTCAAGCAGGCTGTCGTCGAAATCCAGCTCGAACTGGTAGCCGTATTCCGTGCCGCTGATCGGATACAGACCGCGATAGTATCGGCGCTTGGCCACCTGCTCGCCGCGCCAGTTGAATTCGGTCGTAACCAGCTTGCCACGGACCCTGGTCACCTCGGCAACCAGTTCCTGACCGTGCCGCTTGATCAGGGCGCGCGTGCCGATTTGCGCGGTCGGCTCGGCTGGCAGACGCGTCGCCGGGTCACAGGCCGTCATAAAAAGTGTCAAGACTGCAAGGACCACCCGCTGCACGGCTGACACCTTCTTTCGCTTCCCAAGCCTGTTCACGCCGAAACCATGGTCCCCATCGGTGGTCATACAATCACACTCGTTCCACCGCCTGGGAACAACCTGAATGGCGCGCCCCCCGCCCCATTGCTTTTAGCACCTGCACACAGGTGGGGGAAGACTGGAGAAAGGCTTGTGCACGTCAACTTTCGTTTGGTGCAACTATCGACAGAATCTAGATATTTTTCTTTTCCAGTCCCGCCCCGCCGGCTTCCGGCATCATACCCGGCTGAACCCGGTTGTTGGCTAAAGCCAGATTGCGGCGGATAACCTCGGATTGCGGCGACAGCTTCAGACCACGCTCATATTCGCCGATAGCAGCCTCAAGGGCGCCGGTTTCCAGATAGATATTGCCACGATTGTTGTAGAAGCGCCAATCGTTGGGACGAATGCGGATCGCCATATTGCAATGTTCCAACGCATCGTCGAAAGCACGCTCGAGAATATGCACGACACACATGCCATTGTGCGACCGTGCCCGCTGGTTTTCGCTCAGGTCGCGGGTCAGGGCCCGACCGTAAAGCTCGCGTGCCTTTTCCACCTCGCCATAGATAATGGCCTCACGCGCCTGACGCAGAATATCAGGCGTCTGGAAAATCACCTCCAGCTTGGGGCCGGTCTCAATACCCATGCGTTTGGCAAGCTCACCCGCATATGCTCCCATACCACCGCTCGCTACGGAGAAAATGAAAGCCATCGCAGCAACCGCGCTCAAAAAACGCATGACAATCCTCCTTCATTGCCCCCTTCGCACAAGATGCTTTATTGCCTATCCTTGGCACAAGGCTAGCACAATGTTGCGTATCTTGTCAGCCGATCAGTCATCACAGGATGTTGAAAGGCCGGTATCCGCCATCAGTCCCTTGGGCCTGTCAAACCGGATCAGACGCCCGGATGACGGGGCAATCCGCGCAAACCTGTCCAGATTGAAACCGATCTCAAGCAGGGAACCGGTTGGCAACTTGCGCTGAAGGCGCGCACGCATCGCCTGCGGACCGCTGCCCGCCAGAAGCAGGGCCAGGTCCTGCATGCCGGGATTATGGCCCACCAGCATAACAGATGACAGCTCTGTCGGCAGGGCCTTCAGTATGCCGACAAGACTGCCGGTACCGGCCATGTAAAGAGCCGGTTCCTCAAGCACCGGCCAGTCCAGCTTCCCCGCACGGGCCACCCTTTTCCAGGTTTCGCGGGCCCGCCGCGCACTGGAGCAGATGACCGTAGGCCTGTCCATGTCGCCACAGGCGATAAGCCCGGCCATATGACGGCCCATCAGAGCCGCGGCCGTCCGTCCACGTGCATTCAGCGGCCTGTCATGGTCATCAAGACCGGGATCGTCCCAGGCCGATTTGGCATGGCGCAAAAGATAAAGACGCAGCATGGGCGGTCTCCCCGCCGGATCAGGCGGCGCTTAGGGCACCACCTTGACGAATTTCAATGTCATGCGGTCCGACTCGCCAATGGCGCGCATGGCTGCACGGTTTTCATCACCCGCGGCCAGAACGGGCGGCAAGGTCCACACCCCTTGTGAGTAATTTTTGGCATCCTTCGGATTGGCATTGATGTCCGATGCGGCCTCAAGCCTGAAACCGTAAGCCTCGACAGCGGCAATCAGTTCCGCCTGTTTCCACCGCCCGCGCCGCGTTGTCGCATGACGATCACCATGGGCGTCAGGGTCCGCGCGGTGCTGTACCACGGCCAGAACACCGTCCGGTTTCAGCATATCCCAGGACTGCCCGATCGCGTGATCGAAAAAGCCCCGCCGCACCCAGTTATGCATGGCACGAACGACCAGAACCACATCGACACTTTCCGCCGGTTGCGGTGTATCCCCGGCATTGCCGATCCATCCGGCAACGGCCCTCGACCCATAGAGCGCACGATTGGAATCGATTGTCTCCGGATAGGCCCGCAGCCGGTCCGCATAGGTATAGCCCTCATACAGGTTTGGGTGGTGCTCAAGACCGACATACAGTCCGCTGTCTTTCAACAGGGGGGCGAGAATACGGCTGTACCATCCGCCACCCGGGTTGACCTCAACCACGGTCATGGTCTCATCAATGCCGAAAAACCGCAGTACGTCTTCCGGATGGCGGTGACTGTCGCGCGCGGCATCCTCGGGTTCACGGAAGGTGTTGCGGTGCACGGCCCGCCAGACGGCATCACCCTCTTCCGCCGACACCCCGCGCGGTACCGAGGCAACGGACAGCGCCAGCAGGCTCCCTATGAGAACAAGCGCAAAAAAACGGCCATAGCTTTTTGATGACAACAATCCGGATCGGGACAATACCATATGGTCACACTCCATCAGGCCGGGAGCAGGTTGGCCCGGCCACATATCATTTCACCGATTCAATCTGTTTGCGATGAGCGTGTCAACGACGCTTGGGTCTGCGAGGGTTGATGTGTCACCGAGTGTGTCGAAGCTGTTCTCGGCGATTTTGCGCAGGATGCGGCGCATGATCTTGCCGGAGCGGGTCTTCGGCAGGCCGGGCGTGAACTGCAGCTTGTC
>NZ_REFR01000016.1 GCF_003688555.1 Eilatimonas milleporae | reverse complement strand
GTCTGCTTGCTTCTCTTAAGAGATCCGAAAACAATGATCATAAACAGACCACCGTCCTCATCTCCCTTCCCATCAAACTATGTCAAAGAACAAAAAAGTACCTGACCGGTTAAACCGACCTGAAGTCTGTTTCCTTGTCTGGTTTATCGTCGGACCGGCTTTTCGCCAAAGTGCGACGCGGCTGACCTGTATATGGCGATTACCCCCAGGCTGTCAAGCCCATGGATCGTCATAACGATCATCGGAACCGCCTGCTTTAAGACCTTGGTTTGAAACGCTTTCGTCTGAAGCGCCGCGAACCGGCCCGCCGCTGCGGTGAAGGGGTTTCTATTGACCCGTGCCGGTAAATGCAAGCGGTTTTTTTCATGCAATCGCTTTTTTCCGATCGCCCGGTCAAAAGACATGCCGGCACCCGTATGCAAGGGTCATATCCGGGCCCGGATTCCTGTTTGAGTCTCAAGGTCTTGCAATCGCGACTCGGGATCTGTATTTTTTAAATAAAAATCAACCAAGCTCCCGCCATACGAGGTGGCCTGTTGATGACAGGGAAAGGAAACGCATGCGAGGCCTTCAGTGGTCCAATGCCGCACGTCTTCTAGACAGAAGGCGGCCGGCACATGAAGAGACTCAAGCATCATCCGCTTACGCCGCAGGGCTGCGGCTGGGCTGGCGATCCCTCAAAGGGATTCGCCATGTTTCAGGCTTTCTGCTGCGACACAGTGAGCATCCGGCCGGATTCGCCGCATTGTTCGGCGCCGGCATCGTCGCCATTCTGCTATACGGCATGGTTTCCACCCCGGGTGAAACTGCGCCAACCCAGGGCAGCGAGACCACAAGCGCACCAGAATCGGAAGATATCCCGGCGGATGCCCCGCAATCGGCAGCGACAGCGCCGCAATCATCGAACACACCAGCGGCAATGATGGCGAACGGGACCGCGAGCGGAGCCGGGGAAACCTTCACATTAAAGTCGGGCGAAACCCTGATCCGTCTTCTGGCCCGCGCCAAAATCGCGAACGGCGACGCGCACGGTGCGGTTGCAGCCCTGCGGGACATTGTCGACCTGCGACGCCTGCGCCCCGGCCAGGATGTGCGCGTGTGGCGCACCGTGGCCGACAGCCGCCTGAATGAACTGCGCCTGCGGGATAAATTCGATGCGGAAGCCGTCGTACGCCGGTCAGGCGACGGCTTTGCCGGCGAACGCTCCACCATCGCGTCGCTGCCCGTGACCCGTTATATAGAAGGCACGATCAATGACAGCCTGTATCTTTCCGCCACAAAAGCGGGCCTGCCGGAACCGGTTCTGGCGGAAATGATTCGGCTGATGAGTTATTCGGTCGATTTCCAGCGGGACATCCGCGTCGGCGATCATTTCGAAATCTATTTCGAGCGGCAGTATGCACCGGATTTCGGCGACGTGGCCGAAGGCCGCATTCTCTGGGCCGGTCTGGATTTAGGCAAACGGCGGCTGGAGGCAACGCATTTTGTCGATCACGACGGCATGGCGGGATATTATGATGAAAACGGCACCAGCATCCGCAAGGCCCTGATGCGCACACCGGTCGACGGCGCGAGGCTAAGCTCGCGCTTTGGAAAACGGCGTCATCCCATTCTGGGATATACCCGGATGCACAAGGGACTGGATTTCGCCGCACCGCGCGGCACGCCCATCATGGCGGCAGGCGACGGTGTGGTGGAAACCGCGGGCCGCAATGGCGGATACGGCAATTACATCAGGCTGCGACACAACAGCGAACTGAAAACGGCGTATGCGCACCTGACACGGTTCGCCAAGGGAATCCGCCGGGGCAAACGGGTGCGCCAAGGCGAGATCATCGGCTTCGTCGGCAGCACAGGCCGGTCCACGGGACCCCATTTGCATTATGAGGTGTTGAAAGGGAGCCGGCAGGTCAACCCGCTGACCCTGAAACTGCCGCCCGGACGCACGCTGCGGGACGCCAGCCTGGATCTTTACCGGGAGGGGCGGCACCGGATCATCGCCGACATCGCAACCATCAAGGGACGCGACACCCTGACAGCCGAAACCGAGCAAACCGTCATTGCCCTTGCCGGGCGGTGATGGCACAGGCAGGGGAAGCAGAGGAAAACGCCGAACCAACAGGGCGCGGTCAGAAAACAAAAACGGCGATGCCCGACCACCCGGTTAACACGTGTGTCAGACAAGAGACACTGAAACAGAAGAAACACGAGCAAAGTCCGGTGCGCAGGTCCGGCTGGTGTGGCGAACCGCCGATAGACCAACCCTATATACAGTGTTTTGCGCTTGACCCGTCCGGTCTAAACGTCAAAACCTTATAAAAGACAGTGAAACTTTGGATGAGAGACTGAGGCAATGAACACCGTCTTGCGTAGCGCGCATATTGTGGCGACAGCCTGCATTCTCGCATCAGGTCTTACTGTTGACGCGACAGCCCAGGAAGCGTCACTGAGCGATCTGCTTGCCTGCGACAAGATCAAAAACGAGGCTGATCGCCTGAAGTGTTTCAACGCCGTTGTCGAAGCCTTGAAAGCGAATCCGGAACGTCAATCGACGGATTCGCCGGCCGCATCATCACAGCCAAGGACATCATCCGGCGAGGCTGTCGCCGTGCCGCCCCCGTCTGTCGATGACAGTTTCGGAAAACCGCCCAAGGTCGAGAAAGAGGCGCCACAGGAGCTTATCGCAGAAGTCACCCGATTCTGGCGGGCCGCCAACAATCGCTATGTCTTTCAATTGGCAAACGGCCAGATATGGACCGAGACATCCAGATCCTTCCTGCGCCTGCCCAGCGATATCAAGCAGGTCCGCATCAAAAAAGGCGCCGTCGGCGGCTACAGGATCTTCATCAAAGGCGCATCAAAGCCCGGGCGCGTCAAACGACTTCACTAGATGCGTCTGTTAAGACTATCAGGCGCCATACGCCAATCTCCCGCCCGTACCATCCAAAGATTAGACCAAAACACAGCCTCCTGCTTTTGCTCTAAACACATGGCAGGGGGCTTTCTTGTTGATGCTGGGCAAGAGAACCCCGATCAATCATTCATGCCGCGCGCGAAAGCAACAATACTGCCCGCAACACGTCACATATTTGCCACAGCTTTCAACTTTAAGCCGCTCGAAGATACGATCCAACTTTAATCATAAGCTGAAGACTCCGCAGAATATGCCAATAGTTATGAGGACTGCTGCCGGTATGGGTTACCGGTCGGCACTCTTTGAAAAAATGGCACGGGAGGAGATGACATGAAACATCAGCAGTGGAAATCACGGCTGCGTTTTGGCGCTGCCACTGTCTTGATCGCAGGTCTTGGGCATATGGGACCGATCGCTGCCAACGCGCAGGATGGTGCTGAAACCATGGCCGACGAAACCCTGGAGGAAGTGGTGGTCACCGGGTCGCGTATCAGACGCGCCGGGCTGGACACGCTGCAACCCGCCACGGTCGTCAGCGGTGAGTTTATAGATCAACGGGCGTTCGCCAATGTGGCCGACGCAATCAACCAAGTGCCGCAGTTCGGCATTCCGGACCAGTCCAATGCCGGCGGACAGGCCGCCCTCAATGTGGGGCAGAATATCGTCAACCTCTTCGGCCTTGGTGCGCAGCGGACGCTGACGGTGATCAACGGTCGCCGGACCGTCGGCCAGAACACACCGACAATCGGCGTCAATGACGGGCTTAACAACACCGGCGGGCCCGGCCTACAGGTGGATTTGAACATCATTCCCACGGCGGTCATCGACCGTGTGGAAACGATCGAGACGGGCGGCGCGCCGATCTATGGTTCGGACGCTATCGCCGGTACCATCAATATCATCCTGAAAGATGATTTCGAAGGCTTCGTCGTCGACGGCCAATATGGCGTGACCGAAGAAGGCGACGGCCAGAACTGGCGCACGCGTGCCACATTCGGCGGTAACTTCGCCGAAGGCCGAGGCAACGCGGTTGTCGCCTTCGAATACGCCGATGTGAGCCAGGTCAACGCGCTGGACCGCCCCGAACTCGTCAACAGCCCGAGCTTCTTTCCCAACCCCGCGGACAGGGGACCAGATGACGGCATCGTCGACAACTTCTTCACACCGGATTCGCTAAATGTCTGGCAGGTACCGAATACGGGTTTTATCCTGCTTAATAATAGTGCGCCCTCAGGAATTCCCAATCGCCTGCCAGGGGATCAAACTTTCCTGCGGGACAGAACGGGATGTGAAACTATCGGAGGAAACACTATCTGTCCGCAGATTTTGCCGGTGGATGCCGCCGGCAATCCGGTCATGCTGGACTTCAACGGCAGCCTGATCACACTGGACCAAGCCAATCTCGGCATCCCGTCACCAACGTCCGTTTCCTTCTTCAGCGCGGGTGCCGACGGCGTTAACAACCCGTATGTCACAGAACTGGATGAAACCAATACACTGATCAGCCCGCTTGAGCGGTATAACATGTTCTCCAAAGGGCATTATGACGTCACTGACAATGTGCGGGTCTTTTACGAAGGCCTGTATTCACGCACAGAGGCTGTCGATACCAACAACCAGCCGGCCTGGTCGACGATCTTTTTTAACAATGCGGACAATGGGTCGCTTGGCAACTACCGGATCAATATCGCCGAGAACCCTTATGTGACGTCGCAAGTTCGCGATCTTCTCCAGACCAACGGTGCCTTTGATCCGACCAATCCCGAAGACCAGTTCTTCTGGGTGTCACGGTCCAATATTGATCTCATTGGGGACTCACCAAACTTCCGGGATCAGGATGTGTTCCGGATCGTCGGCGGCCTCGAAGGCGACTTTGAACTTGGCGGCCGGACATGGAACTGGGATGTCAGCTACAATTTCGGTCAGACCAATGCGACGACGGAACAAACCGTCATCGACGGGGAGCGGCTGAGCTTTGCCACCGACGTTGTCGTCAATCCGGCAACCGGGCTGCCCGATTGCCGGATCAATGTGGAAGGCGTCGAAAACCCGGCCGATAATGGCGGCCTGCCCGGCAATGGCAGCGATTCCAACACGGCAAGCTGTACGCCGCTGAATATCCTTGTGTTCGGTTCGGCCACACCGGAACAGCAGGCTTTTCTGCTGCAACGGCAGACACAGTCCAGCCAAATCCAGCAGTCGGTCTTTGAAGCCAACATCGCCGGCGAGCTTTTCGACCTTCCGGCAGGTGCGATCGGTTTCGCCGCCGGTCTGACACACCGCCGCGAACGCGGTGAATTCCGCGTCGGCCAGGGGTCGCAGCGGGGCGTTGCGCCGAACCCGCCGCAACTGCCCGTGGATGGCGGCTTCAACACCTATGAGGCTTACGCCGAAATGCTGATCCCGATTGTCCGCAACGGCGAAGGCCTGGGCAGCGCCATCGGCAGCGTTATTCTGGACTTTGAGATCGAGGGTGCCGTGCGCTATGTCGACAATAATGTTGCCGGCGGCGATCCCACCTGGACTTTGGGCGGTCGTTTGACGCCGAACATTCTGGGCGGTGCCTTTACTTTCCGCGCCAACTATACGGAAGCCATCCGGTCGCCATCGATCGTCGAACTGTTTTCACCGCAGCAGCAGATCGGCACCTTCGCGACCGATCCTTGTGACAATCGTGATATCCGATCAGGCAATAACCCGGATGTCCGCCGCGCCAACTGTGAGGCCCAGGTTCGGGACCTGATCGATCAGGGCCTGCTGCCGTCGGACTTCAACCTGGATGAATTCCGCGCCATTTCTGCAAACGCATCTCAGGCCGCGCTCACCGGCGGCAACCTGGATCTGCTGAACGAACAGTCGAAAGCCTGGAGCGTCGGCGTCATCATTCGGCCCGAGCAGATTCCGGGCCTGTCACTCACGGTTGACTGGACCGATATCGAGATCAGCGACGCAATCGTGAACCTCAGCGCCACCAATATCATGGCGGCCTGTTTTGACGATGCCAACTTCCCGAATGTTCCAGCCTGTGACCGGTTCGAACGGGAAGCAGGCACGTTCCAGCCGCGAAACTTCATAACCGGCTTCACCAACGCCGCGTCGCGTAACTTTGCCGGCATGACGATCCAGGGGGCCTACTCGTTCGACATGGCCGCCATCGACGATGCTCTTGGCGGTGTCATGACCATCAACAGCAACTGGTTCTATGTGGACGAAGACACCCAGCAGGTGGGATCAGGCGACCTGAACACCTTCAACGGGGAACGCGCGAACCAGACATGGCGGGTCCAGACCAACGTCATGTATGACATCGATGCCTTCTCGATGTTCGTCCAGTGGCGCCATGAGAGCGGCGGCACATTCAATAAAGACGATCCGATCGAACAACGGGACATCCAGCGCTTCCCGAGCGTGAACCTGTTCAATATGGGCTTCCGGTACCAGATGACGGACAACTTCCATGTTCGTCTGAATGTCGACAATGTGCTCGACAATTCGGAAAACCCGCTGCGCCAGGCATCCGTGGGCAGTAACGATAATATCTTTGACGATCCGCTCGGTCGCCGGTTCATCTTCGGGGCCGGTCTGGAATTCTAAGACCACGCGACAACGCAATCATGTGACGATGGGGCCCCAGGGCCCCATCGTTTTCGTTTGTGCCATGAAAACCGGGGCAGCAAGCCCCTGCTCTGCGGGCCAAATCCGGACCCGAATGCCGCCGGTCACAAGCCAAACACGGGGTTTGATATGATCACAGCCATCCGGTCAATCGGATCCCCGGCGGGCGATGCCAAACACCGCCTACGGACGATATAAGCCGGCGATACCGGCATATATCGCTATCCTCTCAGGGTCTTAAGAGTAAATCCCAAACAGGCTCCAAAAGTGAATGTGTTGAAAAGAACACACCCACCTTCCTCATGTGATTTATCAGAATCGCCACACCGGCAAGTTACGTAGCATCATTGCCCAAAATACCCTTTGCACTTTAGATTACAGACCTCTCCATAAGTGGGTTTTTCCCAATCTATATTCATACGAACACAAGATCAGGCCGTGCCTTTTGTGCCACATTGTTCAACTTTTATGTCACTTATCAGGCCGTCATGTGATGATTTGCTCTGTAATGAGGGCCATTCCTGCTGTCAACTTCCTCCACCCGTGCCGAAGGGCGGCACGGCAAATGCCCTATATTGGGAGGAGAACAACTGTGAAAAACAGCGATCAAAACGTCCTGCGCAGGCGGCTACTGGGTGGTACCGCCTGCCTGCTGGCGGTACAGATTGCCACTGGCAGCGTGCCTCTTCTGGCACAGGACACAAGTGCTCAGGACGACGAAGGCGACCGTCTTGAGGAAGTGGTGGTGACCGGCTCGCGGATTCCGCGTCGTGACCTTGTGGCGAACAGCCCGGTCAATGTGGTCGGTGCGGAAGAAATCGCCCTCCAGTCCACGGTCGAGATTGACCGGGTTCTGGATGCCCTGCCGCAAACCGTATCAACCAACGGCCCCAGCACCAACAACCCCGGTAACGGTACGGCCAACGTCAACCTACGGAACCTGACAACGGGCACGAATGCACCGGTCCGGACCCTGGTTCTGGTCAACAGCCGCCGGTTCGTCGGCGAAAGCAGCACCGGTGTTGTCGACCTGAACAACATCCCCGCCGCCCTGATCGAGCGGATCGAAGTGGTGACCGGCGGTGCCTCGGCAGTGTACGGGTCGGACGCCATGGCCGGTGTCGTCAACTTCATCCTGAAAGATGATTTTGAAGGCGCCCAAATCGCCGCCCAGTATGGCCTGACGCAGGAAGGCGACGGCGAACGCTACAGCATCGACTTCACCCTCGGCACCAATTTCGCCGACGGCAAGGGTAACGTGGTCATCCACGGATCGTATTTCGATCGTGAGCAGCTGACCGCCGGCGCCCGTGAATTCTCGGCCGTGCAGCTGTCGGAAACCACGGATGCGGACGGCAACCCCATTTTCGCACCGGGTGGCAGTTCGCGGATTCCGCAGGGCCGTTTCACCGGCAGCGGTTTTAACGTGCTGGTCCAGGATGACGGCTCGGTCCGTCCCTACACAGCCCCGGCTGACGAATACAACTTTGCACCGGACAACAACCTGCTGCTTCCGCTGGAGCGCTGGACGATCGGTGCCATCGGCAACTATCAGCTGAATGAAGATATCGAGCTGTTCGCCGAAATGAACTATGCGAACAACCGGGTCGAACGCCAGCTTGCGCCGACACCCTTTGCCGAGTCGGGTTTCGAGTTCGACCTGAACAACCCCTTCATGCCGGATGAGTTGCGCGCGCTTTATGCCGCCAACGACACCGACGGCGACGGTATCGTCAGCGGCAGTATCTTCCGCCGTATGACGGAAGCCGGTCCGCGTGTCAGTGCCGACACCCGCAACCTGTACCGCTTCGTCGGCGGTCTGCGGGGCGAGCTTGACAACGGCATGAACTGGGAAGTGTTCTATAACTTCGGCCGGTCCGAGGAAACCCAGCGACAACAGGGCAATATCGTTATTTCCCGCTTCCAGCAGGGCCTGCTTGTCGATCCCGACAATCCGACACAGTGTGCCAACACGGCCGGTGGCTGCGTGGTTCTGAACCCGTTCGGCGCCGGCAATTTCACCCAGGAAATGGTCGATTTCACTCGGGTGGCCGCCACCAACATCACGACCGTTCAGCAACAGCAGGTCGCCGGTAACCTGGCCGGGGATCTGATCGAGCTGCCGGCCGGGCCGCTTGGTGTCGCTGTCGGTGTGGAATACCGTAAGGAAACCGCTGAAAACCAGCCTGACACCTTCCTGGCAACCGGTGACATCGACGGCTTCAACGCAGGCCTGCCGACAACCGGCAGCTTCGATGTGGCTGAAATCTATGCCGAAGCCATCGTACCCATTCTGGCTAACGTGGCCGGTGCGGAGTATCTGGGCCTTGAAGCGGGTGTCCGTTTCTCGGACTATTCGACCGCAGGTGGTGTTACCAGCTACAAGATCGGCGGTGAATGGCGTCCGATCGAAGACCTGAAGATCCGCGGTCTGTATCAGCGCGCGGTTCGCGCACCGAACATCAACGAGCTGTTCCTTGGCCAGTCCAACAGCTTCCCCGGTGCGACGGACTTCTGTAACGATACGGCGGACCGGACCCAAGCCGAGGCTGATTTCTGCGTCCAGATGGGTGTTCCGGCTGACCGGATCGCCGGCTTCCAGCAGGAAGATGCACAGGTGGAAGTGCTGCTTGGCGGTAACCCCGAACTGTTCGAGGAAACGTCGGACACATGGTCCTTGGGCTTTGTCTACACACCGGAAGCCGTGCCGGGTCTGATGGTGTCAGCTGACTTCTACTCGATCGACGTGGAAGACGCCATCGCCACCTTCGGCGGCGGTCTGCAATCGACCATCGATGCGTGTAACATTGCACTGGACATCAATGATGTCTTCTGTCAGGCGCTGACCGCACGCCGGGCCGACGGGCAGCTTGAAATGGTGCCGTTGTTCAACCAGAACATCGCCAACCTGTCCACCAAGGGTGTCGACTTCCAGGCCGGTTATGGCTTTGACATCGGCGAAGGATCGCTTGACATCATCGTCAACGGTGTGCGTGTGATCGAGCGTGAAGTTCAGGGCAGCCCCCTGCTTGACCCGATCGATTGCGCCGGTGTCGTCGGTGTCCGCCTGACCTGTGGCCGGGCCGATCCGAAATGGCGTTTCACAACCCGCGTCACCTACCGTCTGAACGAGTTCACGGCGTCCCTGCGGCACCGGTATCTGGACGGTGTCACGGACGAGCGTATCGTGACGGGCGCGGCCACGCCGGCAACACTCCTGGTGCCGGAAATCGGCAGTGAGCAGTATTTCGACCTGACCCTGAACTACCGTTTGAACGATGGTCTGATGCTGTTCACCACGATCGACAACATGCTCGACAATGATCCGCCGGTGTTCGGCCGCGGTGCCGCCGGCCAGTTCAACACGGACGCAGGCACCTATGACGTGCTGGGCCGTCGCTTTACGTTCGGCGTCCGCGCCAACTTCTAAACCACGGAAACCGGGGTCTGTATGGATTATGGACCCTGGTTCCTTAAAGAATGGCGCGACCTCGCTGTCATGCAGCTTGCTGACCCTATAGGCGTGTCGTCTCGGCCGGGCTAGGCCCGGCCGTTTTTTTATCGTCTTCCCTTGGACACACTGTCAGGACACAGTCATCCGATGATATCCTCCATATCCGATGGCAACCGTTTACTGGACCGCGCTCGCGCCCTGGACGCTTCAGGAGAACCGGAAGCGGCACTGGACATATTGCGCCAGGCGGCTGCTACCGGGGCCGCCGAGGCCATGGCCGAGCTTGGTCTTTGGTATGTGACCGGTCACGGCGGAAAGCCGGCACCGGTAGAAGGGGCACACCTTGTATTCCAGGCCGCAGGCAACGGCCACATATTAGCCAAACTGCTGGCGGCCACATTGACGGCAGGCGGCATCGGCACGCCCCGCGACTGGTCCGCGGCAGGGCACTGGCTGATTGAAGCAGCATGCGCCCGCGACCCCCGTGCCTGCCTGCAATTGGGTCTGCTTCTGCCCAAAAGCAATGAGTGGCGGCCCATGATACAGGGGCTGTTGGCTCATGCCGCCCTTGCCGATCTTAGCGCGGCCCATATCGCCCTGGCTGTTCAGTACCTGGATCATGACACGGCGGATATGAACCAGCTGGGCCTGGGCCTTCTGGTTCAGGCCCTGCGGTTGGGCAACCCGGTTGCACGCGATCTGCTGGAGAAGTACCGGGGACAAAGCTGGTGCCCGGCAGACCTGCACAGCCTGGACACAGTATCCGATACTCTGCCCGTGCTGGAGCGGCTCGACCCCGACCTGCTCCAGTGGCCACATGAACAGCCGCTGCCTCCTTTCAAAACACTCAGCGACAATCCCAGGGCCATTTCCATGCCCAAGCTGCTGACACCGGTTCTGTGCGCTCATGCCGCGGCGCTGGGCCGTCCCTTTCTGGCCCCGGCCACCGTCCATGACGCAGAAGCCGGAGAGATCCAAGATCCCACGCGGACCAATGCTTTCGCCAATTTTTACCCGCTTGAGGCGGATGCCGTCCTGCAATCCATAGACTGGCGGCTGATGCAGGCCGGCAACAGCGTTTCCGAACGGCCCACCTGCGAAACCGGCGACATTCTGTCCATGCTCTACTATCAGCCGGGCCAGCGCTACAGACCGCATTTCGACTTTTTTGATCCCGAATTTCCAGCTCACCGACCGCATCTGCAACAAAACGGGCAACGCCGTGTCACCGTCCTGGTCAGCCTGAACACCGGCTATACAGGTGGCGACACCCATTTTCCACACGCAAAAGCAGATATTGATAGCAATGAAAAAACCATGCAGGGAAATAGGGGCCTATCCTGGCGTGGTGCTGTTGGAGGAAGCCTGATTTTTGTCAATGTGGATGAAAATGACCGCCCTGACAAAGCAAGCCTACACGAAGGTTTATCACCATCGCAGGGCGAGAAATGGATCCTGTCAAAATGGCTGCGAGCAGGCAAATCCTGAAAGTATCTGTAATATATTCACTTTTTTGAATTTAATATTCCAGAAGCACAATTATTACACATGATCGCATACGACTTTATGGATTATAACTCATATGGGTTTATATCTGTGGCTTATAAACCACAGATATAAACTCTCGTCGTCATGTGTGTCATTAATTGTATGTTTCCTCTACTGAGGCCTAAACACAAGGGTCTAAATCTAGACTGCGGATAGAACTCCGCAACCTAGAGCTTTCCAATATAATACCGAAGAGGAAACGCAGAGTGGCTACTCATAACACCCGAAAACTGCGACGCGCGACCCTACTGGGCAGCGCGGCAATCGCCATGGCTGTCGTGGCAGCCGGCAACAGCACATACGCTCAGGACGCCGACACAGAAGAAGACGACTCGCTTGAGGAAGTGACCGTCACAGGGTCGCGTATTAAACGTACCGGCATCACCGCACCGCAACCTGTCACGGTTCTGGACGCAGAAGCCCTTGGCCTGCAAAGCGAGGTCAATCTGGCAAACGTTCTGAATCAGCTGCCGGCCCTGGGCTCCACCTTGACCAACGCCTCATCCACCGGATTTATCGGCACCGTCGGTATCAGCCCGCTTGACCTAAGGCGTCTGGGCACGGACCGGACGCTTGTTCTCGTCAATGGCAGGCGGCATGTGGCCAGCCGGCCGGCCAGTGCGGCTGTGGATATCAACACCATTCCGCAGGAACTGATTGAAAGGGTCGAGGTGCTGACAGGCGGCGCTTCGGCTATTTACGGTGCGGACGCCGTCACCGGCGTGGTCAACTTCGTCATGAAGGACGATTATGAAGGGGCCTCCCTGATCGTACAGGCGGGCGATGCGGACGAAGGCGATGCCTTCAGCTACACCGCGCGCGGCATTGTCGGCAGCAATTTCGCCGACGGTCGCGGTAATGCCGTCTTCACCTTTGAATTTGCCGACACCCAAGGATACACCGGGCTGGACAGGTCCTTCACACGGCGGGGCGAGCAATTCGTCGATAACCCGAACGATGGCGACACGCCGCAAAACACCAATGACGGCATTCCGGATGAAATCCTGATCGAAAACCGCCGCCTGAATTTCATCACGGCGGGCGGCATCTTCCTCGATCCCAACACCGGCAACCGGTTCAAGGCGGAAAACGGTCAGTTTCTGCCCTTTAACCTGGGCGATCAAACATTCCCCGACGGCAGTGCCATCGGCGGCGACGGGATTCCGGAGCAGGATATCGCAGGGTCCATTCAGGGGGATCTGCAGCGGGTCCTCGTCACAGGCAACATTCGGTACGACCTGACTGAAGACCTGAGATTCTTCATGGACACGAAATATATGAACGCCACGTCCTTTGCCCTGAACGGGACCGGTGCCTTCGATATTTTCTCAATCGGCATTCAGGACGACAATGCGTTCCTGACGGATGCCCAACGACAGTTCATGCAGGATAACAACATCACGTCCTTTTCCGTCAGCCGGAGTCACCAGGAAGCGGAACGGAACTCAAGAGCGGAACGGGAACTGTTTCGCGGTGTCGCCGGCTTCGAAGGCAACATCACCGAGACGATTTCGTTCGACCTGGCATACATCCACGGCCGCGCCACAAATGCGATCCAGCAGGGCAACAACCGTATCAATGACCGCTTTCTGGCGGGTATAGATGCGGTGATCGACCCGGCAACCGGTCAAGCGGTATGCCGTTCGACGATCGATCCCGATGCGGCACAAGGTGTGCCCGACTTCGCCCGCAACGGCTGCGTCCCCATCAATATTCTGGGGGAAAACGCCATGAGCCAGGAAGCGATTGATTTTGCCTATGTGAATGCGTTCGTCAACGAAACGGTTGAACAGAATGTGATCATGGGCACCCTCACCGGCGATACATCCGAGCTTAATATCGAACTGCCGGGCGGGCCCATCCAGTGGGCTGTCGGCGGCGAATATCGCGACGAACAGGCCGAATCCTTCCCGAGCGAAGTGGACCAGTTGGGCATCACCTTCCTGAACATCATCCCGCCGACAACCGGCGGTTTCGATGTATGGGAAGGCTTTGCGGAAGTGGTGCTGCCAGTCCTGAAAGGCGTGCGTTTCGCCGAAGAGTTGACGCTTGATGCCGCTGTCCGCATCTCGGACTATTCCACCATCGGCAGTGCGAACACCTGGAAAGTCGGCATGACCTGGGCACCGGTTCGGGATGTTCGGTTCCGCGGCACATATTCGGAGTCCGTGCGGGCACCGAACATCGGCGAACTGTTCGGTCCGCAAAGCCAGACATTCCAGTTCTTCGAGGACCCCTGCGATACGGAAAATCTGGACCTGGGATCACCGGACAGGGAAGCCAACTGTCGGGCGCTCGGTGTTCCGGAAGGGTTTGATCAGGACGAAACCCGGGGCAACATACCGGGTACGATCGGTGGCAACCCGAATGTGGGCGAGGAAGAATCGACATCCTTTTCCATCGGTATGGTCTATACGCCCAGCTGGGCGCGCGGTCTGTCTTTGACCGTTGATTATTGGGATATTGAAATCACCGACGCCATTGACACGCCGCTGTTGCAGAATGTCCTGGACAACTGCGTGGATGGCAGCACGATTGATAACCAGTTCTGCCCGCTGATCACACGCGATCCAGTCAACCAGCAGATCACCGGTTTCGAGCTGACCAACCAGAATCTGGCGGCCCTGGAGGCTTCCGGTATCGACTTTGAAATCAACTACCTGCTGGATACGGAAAGCGCCGGTCTCGGAAATCTGGGGACCGTGAATTTCCGCGCCGTCGGCACCTGGCTGAATGAAAACACCGAGTTCCCCTTCCAGGTGGACCCGGATTTCTTCGATGAGGAACATGGCGAACTGGGTACGCCCGAGTGGGCCGTGAACTTCAATGCCACATGGAATATCGGCAAGTTTTCGCTGAACTACGAACTGCGCTTCATCGACAGCATGCTGATTGTGGAACGGGACGAGTTGGAAGCCGATCCCGATTTGCAGGATATCGTATCGACAGGGTCGATTTTCTATCACGATATCGCGCTGTTCTATCAGATGACCGATGAGGTTCAGCTTTTCGGCGGCGTCAACAACCTGACACAGGTCTTCCCGCGCTTCGGGTTGAACGGTGCCGGGACCGACAGTGCCATCTTTGACAATATCGGCCGTTTCTTCTTTGCCGGCGCACGCCTGCAATTCTAAACGGTCTTACGAATGACAGACCGGGCGCCACGGCGCCCGGTGCTACTTCGGAATGGACTTCAAACAGCCCCGATTGTTTGAAAAGGCCCATATATGGATGACCGCCCGACCGAATGATCGTATCGTGCGTCACCAGATATCCCAAGGCAGAGGCCCCCAGACAGCCATGTATATTTTCCGCCGCCACAGCCGGACCGCTAAAGCATTGCTCCTGATAAGCTATTGTACCCTAACAGTGCCGGCGATCGCGCAAGGGACGCCTCAACCGGTTGACTATTCTGACCTGAAAGCCTGTGGCAATATTAAGAATGAAGCGGCCAGCCTGGCCTGCTTCAAGGCACTCGCACAGCAGGCAGGACAGAACCAGAGGGCCACGCCCGAACAATCCGGTCAGAAAACGGTTCCGCAGTCAGCCGGCTCCTCCAAACCCGGAGAGCAGGACGCCACTACTGGACCAGATGTCACACCACCGCCTCTCCCGCCCCAAGAAAGGCAACAAACACCCGCAGTTCAGAAGGATATGGACGGCCAGTTCGGTTTGCCCAGAAAACCGCAGCGATCCACCGATAGTGACGACGAACAGGAGCTGTCAGCAAGGATCATCCGCTTCAACCGCAACCAAAACGGCAACTATACCTTTTATCTGGACAATGGCCAGGTCTGGCGGGAGACCAGCGGCTCAACCCTGCAGTTCACCAGAAAACAGGCGAACATACGCATCAAGAAAGGGGCAATCGGCGGATATCGCATGATTGTCGAAGGTATGGCCGGCACAGGTCGGGTGAAAAGAGTGAAATAAAATCAAACCCAATCACCGGCCTCAGTAATTATATGTCGTGATGATCAGCCTGTATCGTAGAAATATCTGAGACGAGTTAAGTCACAGTGTATGGGTGGCCGGTGTCGGCGATGGATGGTAACGTAGAGAACCGTGCCTGTGAGGCTTTTTGGCGTTGCGTCCTCGACAGCGATTAAATGGGCTCACCAACAACATTAAGGCTGCTTTAATGGACTGTCCGATGGGTTACGAACTGGACGCTCATGAGGATTCTATACCTTGGCCTTTTCGGGGAGGGCAAAGATATCGCGTTGCATTAGATCCCGGCGCATCTTGTAGAATCTCATGATGTCAAATCCGCCCTGGACGATCTGTCTGTTCTTCATACCTCATAGTCTAGGCACTGTTGACAAAAGGGGTTTCCGTTTTGGTTATTTTGTGATTCAAGGCTGTCTTTTGGGAGGCAGCTTTGTTCGAAGAGTGTCATCGCGGGGACCCGACGGACGCGGAATGAGAGATCATCGGGGCGTTGTTGCCTCCGGAGCGGGGCCGGCACTCCCGACCGGCGCAGGACAATCGGCGCTATCTCAACGGTATGCTCTATGTGCTGCGTACCGGCGCCCCTGGCGTGACATGCATGAACGCTACGGCAAGTGGAACTCGGTTTATGTGCGCTTGCGTCGCTGGGCTGAACAGGGTGTCTGGGATGCTTTACTGCAAACGCTGGTCGATCTGGGGCTGACCGACGACTGGCAGCACATGATCGACAGCACCATGGTGCGCGGCCATGCCCATGCCGCAGGCGCAAAAGGGGGACTGATCAGGAGGGCTTTGGTCGAAGCCGCGGCGGCTTTACGAGCAAGGTGCACGCCCGCGCGGACGGTCAGGGACGCCCTCTCGGTTTCGTCCTGACCGGCGGCGAGGTCTCCGACTATACCGCCGTGCCACAGTTGATGGCCATGCCGGCGACCCGCCCCAGACTGATGATCGCCGACAAAGGCTATGACGGTGATGCGGTGCGTTCCGGCCTCTTGATGCATGGTATCCTGCCAGTGATCCCGCTCCGGAAAACCGACGGGACGCCATCGGCTATGACTGTGTCGCCTATCGCGACCGCAACCGCATCGAGCGCCTATTCCGACGCCTCAAGCAGTTCCGACGCATCGCAACCCGATATGACAAAACCGCAAAATCTTTCCTCGCCTTCCTCAACATCGCCGCCGCTAAAATATGGCTAACCAGTTTTGTCAACAGAACCTAGTATCACTAAATAAAACCAGATCAAAACGGACATCACCTTGATGATATTCAATAAATTTATTATTATATATAACATATGAATAATCAGAAAACATTCTCTCGCAATACTGACAATACATGACATTCTCTTTTACAGAAATTAAAATCATAAATTACACATCAAAATGGGCGCCCAAGTGGGCGCCCATTTTGATTATTCGAATGATTTATTTAGAAATAACCTTACGGCAACGGTGGACAGCCTATAGTACAAGGGTTAGTCCGTACTTTCAGCATTTGTCCATCTATACTTCTCAAGCCTGGGATCAAAGCACTGTTACCAACGGCTTTCAATTCTGTATTGAATGGCGCCCCACCAATGGTAATTGCTCCAAAGGTTGATGTCCCACCATAAGTCCACAAGCTTTTGCCAGGTTCACGGAAATAAACATCAATGGAAGCTGTATTGGGAGGAACACGCATTGATATGAGCGTACCCTGATTGATTTGATCCACTTCTATGATGTCAACCTGCTGATGCGCACCAACAAGGCCAATCGCATTTTCTGTTGGCCCTCGATCAATAGTAAGCTGAGCAAGCAAGCCAGTACTTAGATTATTTGTGTTAATTACTTCGTTCAGTGCCCGCAGTCCTTCGCGGCCACCCGCGTCGACTATATTTTGCAGCCTATTGCGCAGTTGCAGGGGCAGGCCTGATCCAAGCACTTCATTGGAGAGCATTTTTGTCAGACTTTCCGCAAAGTCACGGATAGAAAACAGAGTCTGCATATTAGCAGAACCCTCTATATCCCTGATGGCGTTATCAATCCCGTCTGAAAGCAGGCCGTCAATATCTGTGAAAATCCTAACCAGTACAGCTAATGCCTCACCAATTGGATTTGAGCAGGAAATATCCTCGTTATCGACGCGATAGTTGATATCGACGTTCTGGATTTTTCCGGTGAACAAATTGTAGCTACCTGAGGCACGAATATTGCTTAAATCCACCTCCCCAAAAACTGGTGAACAGAAAGGAACGCTTATAGCGAGACGCAGACGCGCACTTGCGGAAATACCAGATATATCAAGATTTACGCTGGTTTGCATTTGGCTGAGTCGTACCTGTAATGGGTTTACTACCAGCGTCAATTGTTGAACGCGTTGCACACGACTGTCGCTTTCAATTGCTGCAATCAGCTCGGTTCTCAGAACAGCTTGAAGCCGATCCAGTTCGGCAAAAGCACCATTTGCCAGATCGCGTGTATAATTTGCCGGAAAGTTACCATTGCTAAGCGGTTTCGGGCGCCCGGCAAGCAATGGGTCGATATCTGCGGTTGATACACCAAGTCCACTGGAGCCCGGCACTCTCGGACCCGCCAGCGGTACATTCGGATCATTGCTGGGTTGTTGCTACATAAATACGCGTAGCTGGCTGTGCCTGAGCAAGGCCAGCCAGTATCATAGTGATGCTGAAAATAAACAACAGCTGCGGCAAGTACTTCATTTTCTTTTTCCTCCTTTCAATGTTACGGAGCGGCCCTTAAAATTACTAATATTTGATTGTATAAAATACACCTCATGAGCGCAAATCATCTCTCCGGCTTAGGTTGCAGCCTCGTAACTTCTGCCCCAGAGTCACGGGATTGCCACGGTGGCGAGAGAAGTTTCTGGAGAACTTGTCGAAACGAGTGGCGCCTCAACGGAAGTTATTGAGTTTGCAGTAATAACGCTCAAAGGGGGTGTATTGAAGATAGACACCCCCTAAAGTAGATTTTTATCCTAAAGATTTAGTAGATCAGCCCTTCCCTAAGGATGGAAGAAAGCGTTACATGACAAGTCTGTCATGGGGTGCATCACTGCGACGCACGCCTCCGAAGCAGTAATACAGTGATTGCAAGCTTTGATCGCGGAGCTTCGCTGAGAACTCGACATCACCCCCAGACAATCGCAAAACCATGGAAGAGCCAAAAGGTAGAATACCGAAAGGCAGGGTAACAGCACCCGCGCTCAACCCTTCTCAGTGGAGATGAGAAAGCTATGCGCGTTGTCTTCCGACACCATACGCTACTGTCGCTTGACGACTGTTTCTACGCATATTCCCCATCTGAACCACGCCAGTCAGCACCGGTCCTATCGCCGCCATGGTATCTCGCGCCTGCAGGATATAAGGGGGAAGCCGAGCCAAAGAAGGAGCTCAAAACCTATCAGATCGGTTTTTACACATCGACATCGCCGAGGCCCGCACCAAACAGAGGTGTTTACCGGGCTGCTAGTCAGAACATCGGCCAGTAGGGAAAGGGCGTCATCCAGCCAGACCGGCCTGTCCGCAGGATATTTTACGCCCGCACGAAAACCTGCTGAAAGCAGGCCCCACTCATCGCCTTTTGATCTCTGTGTGCATTGCGGCGCTGACCTTGTCATATCCATATCATATAGTGTAGCGGTCAAGGCGCGCACTGCCCGGTCAGTGCCCAGCCCAGAACAGCGCGTTCATCTTCATCATACATGCGTTCCAGCGCCAGGCTGGCGGCCCCGGCCGTCTGAAACAAATCGCGCAAATCATGTGCCGCATTTTCATCCATGGCGGCGCGGGCCAGTTGATGCAAACGTGCCTGTTCATCCTTCAGGCGCATATCCATACGGGATGCCGCCTGACGGCGTACAGGCAAGGGTACATCGGCACTGTTTATGAGAATGGCAACCGCGGCAAAGATCTCCTCGGCGATCGGAGACAGATTTTCGCCGTACCGCTCCATATGCATACGACCCGCTTTCTCCAGAGCATCCGTTGCCCGGGTCGAGGGCTCTTCAAGCACATGCCGCATGGCTGGTACAAGTCCGTCATCGGCCATCAGGGTATCAATTTCGCCGATCTGGCGTACGAAAGACAAGACAAGAGGACTGCTTGCATGCAACAGGAGCAATTGAAAAGGAGCACCGCTGTCGAGAATACGCAACAGTTCCGGCACTGCTTTTCCGGCCTCGGCATGCTCAATCGCGAACTGTGATGTCGCCCCTTGGAAACTGCCGTCTCCAAACCCGGTTTTCGTCAGGTCAGTGTCGCCAATGAATGTCACGCCTGCCAAACCATCAGCATCCATCCCCAAGGTCCGTGTGGGGTCGATGGATGCAGCATCAATCCCGATAATGGATATCGTCTTACCAAGACACTTTGCCGCCCGGTTCAAATGGCGCGGCACCGCGCCATTGCCGGTGCCAAGGTCGATGATACGGGCATCGTCAGGCAATTCACCGACCAGCATCTGCCAAAAGGCGGAAAAGCCATCCTTACCATTATCCGTGGGCGCACCCATCCCGGTATCGATACGGCCTGATTGCCAGTATCCTGTCCAGAGTTCCGAATTTGAGGCGTGCATTTCGGTCATGGCCTCGCAGTGTCCCTTTTGTTTTGCGCACCGAATATCCTGCTTTATCCCGATACGCCAGAGCATAAAAGGGCGTTTATTGAAAAAGCTTCAGGTGTCTTTCCGCATACCGCCGACTGTAAGCATACCATGGGTATGACCATAGATACGGTGCCATATCTCTGATTTGTCTATCATACCGACTGCAAACGTATGGAAAGCTGCAAAGCATTGATTTTTATTATCGCGTCAAGCATGTGCCGTCAGCCTGACAGACAAAAACCCTCGGCGGTCACGTCAGCGACCACATCTACCCGGTATTCGGGTTCCCCAGACTTGATGCACGACAAATACAATCTGAAGAATATATCAAATTTATCCTGTCCCAATACTTGAAGTTCATTCTGAGAAAAACACCAAATATTT
Organism: Eilatimonas milleporae; assembly: GCF_003688555.1. Classification (GTDB taxonomy): domain Bacteria; phylum Pseudomonadota; class Alphaproteobacteria; order Sphingomonadales; family Kordiimonadaceae; genus Eilatimonas; species Eilatimonas milleporae. Next base: position 207,585 of record NZ_REFR01000016.1, on the reverse strand, counting down.
CAACTTAAAATTAACCGCATTTTTCCTGGAGACTGCTAGAAATCATCGCCCCGGGCAGCCTTTGGAAGATACGCCATGGCCCATATGTTGCAAAAATGTGCCTGATTAAATCAAACCGTGCCACACGACACAATCAATCAAGACTTAATCGATCACATTATAATTAATTGATATTATTAAGCTTTTTGAGCATTCTGTCATATAACATGATTACCAGCATAGGGATAAACCATAATATGGTTTAGAAATGTGGCAATAATACTACACTTCGGTTTAATCCAAATTGCAGCACCTTTGGAATTATTAAACTTTTCTGTCACTCCTCGATCCAAAATAGCTACAGGTTGAATGCGGTTACCTTTCCGCAGTTACGACATTTGCGAAAGAAACAACCTTGAGAGGAAACATTAAAGTGGCATATCACCCCTTAACAAAATTGCGCCGCACAGCCCTTCTGGGCAGTGCGGCGACATTGCTGGCCGGTTTTGCCGCCGGCACTGGTGCAAGCGCACAAGACAGCCAAGGCTCCGAAGCCGACGAAACCCTTGAAGAAGTCCTTGTTACGGGCACACGTATCCGCCGGGCCGACCTGACGGCGACGAATCCGGTCACGGTCGTCAGCGGCGAAGAATTTGCCTTGCGCGGCTTCAACAGTGCTGAAAACCTGTTGCGTGATCTGCCGCAAACACAGCCTGCCACCACGTCGGTTGCCAACAATGGCAATGCCGGCATTGCATCGGTTGATCTGCGCGGCCTTGGCGCCCAGCGTACCCTGGTCCTCGTTGACGGCAAGCGTATGGTGGCCTTCGACAGTAGCGGCATCGTCGACCTGAACAGTATTCCGGTGGCCCTGATCGAACGGCAGGAGATTGTCACGGGCGGCGCATCGGCCGTTTATGGCTCGGACGCCGTCAGCGGTGTTGTCAATTTCATCCTGAAAGATGATTTTGAAGGCATGGAATTCAGCGCGCGCTTCGGCTCATCCGAGGGTGGAGATGCACTGGAATACAATGCCAACCTGACCGTGGGCGGTAACTTCGCTGACGGTCGCGGTAATGCCGTCATCAATATCGACTATACGAACCGGAACGGCCTGTTCCAGTCAGAGCGCCCATTTTCAGTCGCGGCGCTGGACTCTTTCGCTGCCGACCCGAACAATCCTTTCGGCCTGGTGGAAGATGGCTCGAACACCACGACCGACGGGGTCGTTTCAGGACTGTTCAACATTAACGGAAATCTGGTCCAGGATGCCCAATTCGACGCGAACGGCAATATTTCCCCATACCAGGACCCGTTCAACTTCAACCCGTTCAACTATCTTCAGGTGCCCAATGATCGTTGGACGGTCACGGGGCTGTTAAGCTACGACCTGAATGATAGTGCCGAACTGTATGGGCGGACCACGTTCGTCAACAGTACCGTTGATACAATCCTGGCACCGTCCGGTACATTCGGCATTCGTTTCGACACCAATATCGGGGACAGCGGTTTCTTTTCACCGCAAGCGCAGCGCGTTCTGGCGGATGTCACCAACAATGCCACGGGCGTCGGCGCCCCCGACGGGCTGATCGACGGACAATTTGACGTGGACGGGGATGGTGTCGTCGATGCCGGCGCGGTTCGCAATATAAGCGTGAGACGCCGTACCATAGAAGTCGGCACGCGCGACAGCACCTTTGACAATACCACTTTCCAGGCCGTCGCCGGTATCCGGGGCGAGTTCGCGGAAGGCTGGGACTACGATGTGTTCGGCCAGCTTGCCATTGTCAACCGGACGCAATCACAGCGCAACGACATCAACGGAACGAGAATCCAACAGGGTCTCCTGACCGAAGTCGACGCCAACGGCAATGTCGTCTGCGTTGATCAAAGCGATGGCTGTGTGCCGGTCAATCTGTTCGGCCCCGGTAATCTGAGCGCAGAGGCGGCCGATTTCATACGCCTGAATCTGGTGAATACGGAACGGACGAGCCAACGGATTTTGGGCGGTACGATTACAGGCGACCTTGAATCGGCAGGCATTAAATCGCCGTTTGCTGACAATGCCTTCGCCGTGGCTTTCGGATTTGAATACCGCGACGAAGAAAGCCGGACACGTCCCGACCAAAACCTGATTGACGGCAATGGCACCGGATTCGGCGCGACTGTCCCGATCGACTTCGGTTTCGATGTCTGGGAACTGTATGGCGAACTGTACGCCCCAATCGTGGAAAACAAACCTTTTGCCGAATCCCTGGCGGTTAAAGCCGCTTTCCGCTTCTCGGATTATTCGACAATCGGCAGTGTCGAGACTTTCCTCTTCGGCGGTGAATGGGCGCCGATCAGCGACATTCGTTTCCGCGGGGAATTCCAACGGGCGGTCCGCGCGCCAAACATCTTTGAACTGGCCGCACCCGTTAACGACAGTGGTGTAACCGGTCTCAGCAACGATCCATGCGAAGGCTCAAACCCCGTCGGCAATCAGGAACTGACCGATCTGTGTATCGCCACAGGCGTTCCCGCAGCCAATATCGGCTTTGTCAACAGTATTGTATCCGGCCAGGTCGGAGGCATATTCGGTGGCAATATGGACCTTCAGGAAGAAACCGCCGATACGATCACCATAGGCGCCGTGGTCACACCCCGCGCCATTCCCGGCCTTTCCGTTACGGTCGATTATTACGACATTGAAATCGAAGACGCCATTGACGGCTTCGGGGGGTCATCCCAACAAGTCATAGATGGCTGCTACAATGTCTTCCGCGATCCGGACAATCAGTTCTGTCAGGCTATTATCCGCGATCCTGCCACCGGCAGCCTGAATGCCGGCCCAGGGGTCGGAATTTTCCGTGGTAATGCGAATACCGCCCTGATTGGCGTGGAAGGTGTCGACATTGGCGCGAATTATATCTGGGAAGAGGCCTTCTTCGGCGGCAGCCTGGATTTCAACTACAACGGCGCCATCGTCACATCGGATACTTTCCAGCCTTCGGTTTTGTCCCCCGTGATCGATTGTGAAGGTCGTTTCGGTAACAACTGCGAAAATCCGATACCGGAATACCGTCACAATCTGCGCACGACATGGGTCAGCGAGGACAACGACTTCTCACTGTCCGTTCTGTGGCGTTACATTGGCGGCGTGGAGTTCGACAATCCTGAAACGCCGATCATCTTCTCGGAAATCGATGCGGAAAATTACTTCGATCTGACGGGGAGCTACCTGATCAAGGACAACATCAATCTGCGGTTCGGTGTGAACAACCTGCTTGATAACCAGCCGCCGATTGTCGGATCAGATGCCGGCCCCACGATTGACAACAACGCCAATACTTTCCCAGGGGTGTATGACCCGATTGGCCGTTTCTTCTTCACACAAATCACGCTGACCTACTGATCACCGGGATTGGAATCAAACGATCAAGGGGCGCATCAGCGCCCCTTTTTCATTTTATAAAAGCCTTTATGGCTCAGTATGGATAAGCCGGCCGCTCAATCAGGCAAAATATCGAACGCAACACTCAACCGCCTGTCCTGATCGAAAAAGGGGTAAGTGCCATGCCAAAAGTAGGATGGGAACAAAACCAACCGCCCGGCTTTCGGCGCGATGTGCAATGCACAGCCCTGAGCTTTTCCATATCCGCTCAAATCGTTCTCGCCAAATTTCAGCCAACCATCATGGCTTTGGCCTGTGTCGGATATGCTGTCCGGGACATGAATGTAAAAGGCGGAACTGATCCAGCCCATCGGATGAACGTGGTTAACATGGTGGCCGCTATTCTTCAGCCGAACGGACCAGGAATGGCTGTAACGGAAACGACCGGTATTACGAGACAGGTAAGGATGTGCCTTATCTCCGGGCAGGGTGGCGAGATATGCGTCCACAATAGAGTTAACCTGGTCTTTCAAAGCGCCGATCAAAGGATGTGGATTGTTGAACAAGCGGCCAAGGGTCTGGGTCCCGTTGCGCAGGGTTTGATCGAACGGCTCGCGCCGGCTTTGATGTTCGTTCTCCAGCATTTCCGACAGGGCGGAAAGATAATCGGCCGTATCGGCAAAACCCGAAGGCGGGCTTATATCCGCCACATGCACGAAAAGGTCATAGTTGTTTAACCACTGACTGCGGCGATCCCCTGCAAGATCCCACGATATCCCCTGCAACGCCCACATTTCCTGATTAAAGGGTTCGACGCCGCGCCATCGTTCAAGCGCCATATCGGCCTCATGGAACCGGCCTTCAGCAAGATTGAGCCGCGCCTGCATATGGTTCAGACCCGGGTGATCATCTTTTTCGGACAATCCCTTTTGAATTATGGGCATTGCCCGGGGCATATCCTCGGCCAAGGATAAAAAACGCGCCTGAAAGTATAAAACATCCGGGGTTTCGCCAAGACTGTCCCGAGCTTTGGCCGTTTCGGACAGCCCCTTTTCCGTGTCGCCCATCCGCGCCAAATCGCCCAGATAGGCAAACCAGAGATCCGACCTTTCCGGCGCTTGTTTCAATGCCCAGCGGAAAGACCGGCCAACCTTGTCAACGTCGCCTGTCTGCCAGTACAGTTGGTTTAAAGCCTTATGCGTGTCAAGGGACAGGGGATCACCGGACAAGACACGACGGTATTCAATGTCGGCTTGCCCGAAATCGCCCCGGGCATGGTGAATACTGGCAAGGATATAGCGGCTTTCATGGGCGTGGGGATCAGTGGAAAGCTTTTTTTCGAGCAGGGCTTCCGCCTCATCCAGAAGACCCTGGTCCCGCTTCAGCACAGCCAGCATATGCAGGGCGTTGGTATAGCCGGGAGATATACGCAAGGCCTGTTCCAGAGCGTTCCGCGCATCATCGACATCGCCCATGGCTTTCCGGGATAAAGCTCGTGCAGTCCAAAAACGGGCCTCATCGGATGATATGGAAATCAGTTTATCCAACAGCTCGAGGGCGGACCGATGATTGTTCATCTGCTGCTGCAGCAATGCCTGATTAAATAATGCCTCGCTAAAATCCGGAACTATCGTCAAGGCCAACCGGTAACACTCCAGCGCTTCCTCTAAGCGACCGGCGTTTTTGAGCATATTGCCCTTATTATTCAGGATTTCGGCCCGGATGGACGGTTGCCGGCCTGTCAGAGACGCCTGTTCAGCACGCCTGAAATAATCCAAAGCGCCTTCGGTCTCACCCTCGCCTTTCAGGACCAGGGCCATCAGATGACAGGCGTTCATTTCATCCGGAGCCGCGTAAAGAAGGCGCATTAAAATACGCCTTGCATCGACATAGCTCTGCTGGCGCAACAATATGGCGGCCTGCCGCAAACAGGCCTGATACCGTCCGGGATCAAGCAACTCGTTCATGGAAAACCCACTTTTGCAAAACGTTCAGTCGTACCAAGACAGACGCATAAAAATCATATCCAAACATTAATACCGGAGGCATACCGGTGGTCTCCACGTCCGGACCGACTGCCGGCCAATATGCCAGGTTCGGATATTGAGAAAAATGCGCCATACCCATGCGTTCCGATCGACTTTTGGCATACTGCACACCATTCTGCAGAATACCGCCCAGGCAAACCTTCAAGCTTCGGGCCGGACAGCGTGCCCGTTTCCTGTCACCATTTCTTTGATCGCAGTCCGGTTATCCAAGCGGCACGGCATCAAACGGCGCTGTTAGACGGTAAACATCGGGGGCATCGGCAAAAGGATAGGTCCCATGCCAGACATAGGACGGAAACAATGCCAGCAACCCGGCCTCGGGCCGGATGACACGACCGATATGCTCCCGTTCCGGACCAAGGTCCAGACCGCTTTCGCCGAATTTGATCCACCCTTCACACGCGGCATCCGTCCCGTCATCCGACGGGGGAAGCGCCACATAAAAAGCCGAACTGATCCAACCGGCGGAGTGAACATGATTGACATGAAATCCACTGCCGGACAAACACACGGACCAAGCCCCGGCAAAACGTATTCTGTCCGTTTTTCTGGACAAAAGCGGATGCGTATCATCATCCGGCAGATCGTGGATATAACGCAACACAGCACGTTCCAGCATCTGACGCAGGGCCTGAATAACCGGTTCGTCCCGTTTGAACAGGTGACCATGGGTCTGGGTCCCGCCGCGCAACGTCTGATCCAGGGGGCGGGTCGTCGTCCTGTGCAGTGACAGCAACGTTTCTTCCAGGTCGGCGAGAAAATCCTCCAACGATCCGTATCCATCAGGCACGTCAATACACTGCGGTTGGACAAAACGTTCATAATCGTTCAGCCAAGCATCCCGCTCATCTCCGGACAGCCGCCAGCACAAACCCCGAAAAGCCCACATTTCCTGATCATATGGCTTGATACGCTCGACATAATCCAGATGGTGCAGTGCGTCGCTGTATTCACCTTTCTGAATCAGCAGGCGGGCGGTATCCATGCGAAGACCGGTATCGTCAGGCGCGGCCTGCAAAGCCTGGCGAAAAAGAGCGAAGGCAGCCTCAACATCGCCGCGATTGGCGATAAGCCGAGCCTTGCGTCTGAGCAAACCCGGCACCGGACCGCACGCATACAGCCCACGATCAACCATATTGAGTGCTGTATCAGCCTGATCAGCAAGCTCATGCGATCTGGCCGCTGTCTCATACAGAGTCGGGACCTGCGGTGCCATCTCGATGGCCACGGTATAGGACCGGCCGAACAGATTGTGGCGACCACTTTCCCAATAGATACGATTAAGGGTTTCATGCACCTCAAGATAATCGGGCTTCAGGGCGATGGCCGTCCGGTAGGCTTCATCGGCCTTGTCCTGCTGGCCCAATTCGTAAAGGACATTGCCCAGATTATACCGCAGTTCCGGCAGTCGCGGTGCCAGCGCCACCGCCTTTTCATAAATCGTGCGAGCCTCGCTCTGACGATTCATCTGGCGGAGTAAAGCCCCCAGATTGTTCAGTGCCTTGATATAATCGGGATTGCCATCCAGTGCCTGCCGATACGCACGCTCGGCATCATGCAGCCGTCCTTCATCCTTCAGGCAGACACCCAGTGCGTTGGCATACCGGGCCTCTGCCGGTTTCAACGCAAGCGCCTGTTGCAGGGCCACACAGGCTTCTGTCCCGTCTCCCAGACGTTGAAGCGTCAGACCCTTGTTGAACCATGCATCTGCGAAAGAGGGATCTGCCTCAAGTGCATTGCCATAGGATATCAGGGCCTCATCCAGGCGGTCCGTATCCTTCAGCAGATTGCCCAGATTATTGTGTATTTCCGCCGGTTTCCCGGACGTCTCGAGGGCACGGCGCATCAGGGTTTCCGCCATGGAAAGCCGGCCCTGACGGCGGTGCACCAACGCCAACAGGTGATTGGCATTGGGCTCACCCGGAATATGGGAGAGAATGTTCCGGAAATGACGTTCCGCCTGCAACAGGTCACCGCGGCGCAGTGCATCCGCACCCGCCGAAAGGCTGGCCTGAAGGGATGCGGATGATGTGGTAACCCCTGGCGGCATCGCGAAATTCATAAACATATTATAGAGCCATCATAGGCTTAGCGCGACGTTTAAGCACGGGCAATAGATCTTAACAGGCCCGGAATATAAACCGGATGCATACCGCCTGGGGTTTCAACTGCCCGCAAAACTATTTGAAACAATCCCCAGGGTTTGAAACAGGATGCCGCCCTCAACCTGATGTCACACAACTTGTCGTGTAGGTTTATTTTACATCCCCCTTATACTGTTGCTAAGCGGCGCGCAGCGCAAGGCAGTATAAGCACTTGGCAAAGTGTACGGTTCACGGTATGGGCTTATCCGATTGTCTCCCCTTGCGATTAACCCGTTCCAATCAAAAGAGTTTCCCGGCAGTGGACCATACAGCCAAACACTTGGTACGCACCAAATGGCTGTGTGTAATAATACTTCACACCCTCAAAATGTGTGACATTTTTCCATCAGTTTAATGACTATTTTGAAATATTGCTTCCCGTTAGTCATTTAAGCATTGGTATGCTGCGCCGCAGCAGAACAAGATACATTTAACGAAAAAGATTAGCCCTGCGGTTCAAAAACGAAGGGCGTGAAGGGACACCGGAGAAACATGATGATCCATAAAAAACGGGGGCTTCGCCGTGCCCTTCTTGGAACAGCCTCGCTTGGTCTATGTCTTTCGGCCACAAGCGCCTATGCTCAGGACGGGACCGAAGACATACAAGGCGAAGAAGTAGAAGAAGTCACCATTACGGGAACGCGGATCAAACGATCCAGTTTATCGGCCCCCGTCCCGGTCACCGCACTTGGCGCAGAAGACATAAAACTTTCCGGCAGCACGGATGTTGCCAGCATCGTGCAGGAAGTTCCCGCCCTGCTGTCTTCCGTCACCGCATCGCAAGGGGTGGACGATCAGGCAATCGAAGGATCTGGAGCCAATGCGCCGAACCCCGGTGTCGCCGTTCTGAATCTGAGGGCTCTCGGCACAAACCGGACATTGACGCTGGTGGACGGCAGACGCCATGTTGGTGGGCGTGCCGATGACACGGCGGTTGATGTCGGCACCATCCCGGCAGCGCTGATTGAACGGGTCGAGGTGCTGACCGGCGGTGCCTCGGCCATTTACGGCGCCGATGCGGTCTCCGGTGTTGTCAACTTCATCATGCGGGACGATTTCGAAGGCATCGAAGCCAATGCGCAGATAACCGGCGGTGACGGGCTGGACGGCATGCAATATTACGGCGCCCTGACCATGGGTTCCAACTTCGCCGATGACAGGGGCAATGTGGCCTTTTCCGTCGAATATCGCAATCAACGGATTCTGCGGTGTGGCGAAACCCCGTTCTGCCGCGATTTCGGCATAGAAGACGACCAAAGCAATCCGGCCCTGCGCTTTCAGGCTGGAGAAACCATTCCCGACGGATTTCAGGTCGGCGATCTGAAACCGGCTGATCTTGTACCAGCCGGCACACCGTCACGGATTTTCCTGCCGCATTCGACTTTTGCCATTTCCAGTCCCTTCGGACGAATCGGCATCGATTTTGACGGTGACGGTGGTGTTGACGGTGCGGCACCCAGTGCATTCTTCATCGACACCGACGGCAACGGCGTCAACGATGTCGGACAAACATTCCTGGGCCGTAACGGGTTTGGCGATTTTGTCGTCGATGGCGGACAACTGCGGCTGTTCGACACCGGCCTGATCGCGAGCAGAGGCAACCAATTCGGCGGCGACGGCATTGCCAGCAGCGGCTTCAATTTCCAGACAATCATACCGCAACAGGAAACCATCAACGCCAACACCTTTATCACCTATAAGGTGGCGGACACCGTCGACTTCTTCGTCGACGCCAAATATGTCTACTCGGAAATTCAGCAGTTCGATCAGGTGAACGGTTTTAACGACTTGCTGACGGTCACACTGGAAAACCCGTTCATTCCGACGGAACTGCGCACGGCCCTTGACAGTGCCATCGCCACGGACCCGGGCCTCGCGGATACAACGACCCTGTTTGTCACCCGTGACAATATCGACCTGGGCCCGAATCTTTCGACGAATGACCGGGAAACATTCCGGATTGTCGGCGGTCTGGAAGGGGCCTTCGACAACGGCATCCTGTTCGAGCTGAGCTATAATTACGGCCGCACATCGGAAAGTTTTTCAAACACAATCCGGATCGAGGACCGCTTTTTCGCAGCGCTTGACGTTGTGGTCGACCCGGCGACGGGCGAGGCCGTTTGCCGCTCGGAACTGGACCCAAGCGCACCACCGCCACCCACATCGCCCTTTCCCTTTATCGAGCCCGGCTTCAGAACGTTCTCACCCGGGGACGGGCAATGTCAGCCGCTGAATATTTTCGGTATCGGCGCCCCCAGCCAGGAAGCGATTGACTTTGTGATGACAACAGTCAACCAGCGCCAGGTGATCGAGCAGAATGTGGTGTTTGGATATCTGTCCGGCGACAGCAGCTCGCTGGGCTTTCAACTGCCCGCCGGTCCTATCAGCTTTGTCGCTGGGGGCGAATACCGCGAGGAAGACAGCAGTTTCGAGCCTGACGGGCTTGAAGAAAACGGCCTTGTCTTTGACGGCAATCCCATTGCCGGCCTGACAGGCGGTTATGATGTATGGGAAGCTTTTGCCGAAATATCGGCCCCCCTGCTGGTGGGGAAACCGTTCGCCGAGGAACTGACCCTGAACGCCGCTGTCCGGTATTCGGATTATTCCACCGTGGGTACCACATGGACATGGCAGGTGGGCGGCACCTGGACACCCATACAGGATATCCGCCTGCGCGGCGGCTATTCGGTCGCGGTCCGGGCCCCCAATATTTCCGAATTGTTCCAGACGCCAACGGCTGCTTTCTTCCGGCCCATCGATCCGTGTGAGGCGATCGAAATTCCCAATGCGCCGGACCCGTCCGTTCGTGCCGCCAATTGTGCCGCCGATGGTATCCCCGCGGACTTTACCGATCCATTGACCGGACGTTTCGCCGGCACACAATCCGGGAATCTGGGTCTGAATGAGGAAGAAGCGACGACCTGGACCATCGGCGCCGTCATCCAGCCGCGTTTCGCACCGGGGCTGTCGATCACGATCGACTATTTCAATATCGAAATCGAGGACGCCATCGAATTTGTGGGCTCTCAGGATATCGTCAACAACTGCTATGATGATCCGAACGGCATCAATAATGCCTTCTGCGACTTGATCGGCAGGAACCGCGATTCCAGTTCAACAACGTTTCTCGGTTTGAATTTCCTGCAGCAGTCCAGTGTGAATATCGGCGGCGTGGAAGTGGCCGGTATCGATTTCGACATCAACTATACGCTTGGCCTGAAGGACCTGGGATCACTGGATTTCCGGATTTTCGGCACATGGTATGACAAGCTGAACGAAACCCCGAACCAGCTCGACCCGACCTTCATCAACCCGGAACTGGAAGAAATCCGCCGTCCGGAATGGTCGGGCAACGCCCAGGTCCGTTGGCGGTATGAACGGCTGACCGTGGGTTACGATTTGCGGTATATCGGCGATCAACTTAAGGATGACGTCGAATTCGAACTCCTGGACGGGTTCGTCAATCCGTGGGCCGGCGATATCTTCATTCATGATATATCGTTCAACTATGACATGAATGAAACCGTCAGCTTCTATGGCGGGATCAACAACATCGCCGACAGGGACCCGGTTTCAACATCGTCCACCTACCCCACCAATCCGCTGGGACGGACACTGTTCCTCGGCATCAACACACGCTTCTAGAACAAAGGCAGAAGAAGGCGTGAAGAACAAGGGCCGGAGACTCACATTCAGGCCGCGACACTTTCATCGGTGGAGACTTTAAGCGCCAGTGCCCCGTCACCTGCGGATATCCTTACACAGTCACCCGCTTTCACATCCCCTTTAAGAATCAGTTCCGCCAATGGGTCCTGCAGATATTTCTGGACCGTTCGTTTCAAAGGCCGGGCGCCATAGACAGGATCATAACCCGTGTCGCCCAACCAGCCGCGGGCCGATGCGTCCAACTCCAGGCTGATCTTGCGGTCCTGCAAAAGTTCGCCAAGCCGAGCGACCTGAATATCGACAATGGACGCCATGTGGATACGTTCCAGACGGTGGAACAGAATGATTTCATCCAACCGGTTGAGGAATTCGGGACGGAAGGCACCCTTGACCACCTCCATGACCGGGTCGCGTACACTTTCCACCGCTTCCCCTTCCTTCAGATCCGCGATCAGATGACTGCCCAGATTGGAGGTCAGGATGATCAGGGTATTGGTAAAGTCCACAGTCCGGCCCTGTCCATCCGTCAGACGGCCATCATCCAGCACCTGTAAGAGTACGTTAAACACGTCCGGATGGGCTTTTTCCACCTCATCGAACAACACGACCTGAAAGGGTCGGCGGCGCACCGCCTCGGTCAGTTTACCGCCTTCCTCATAACCGACATAACCAGGCGGGGCGCCGATCAGACGGGCGACAGAGTGCTTCTCCATGAATTCAGACATATCGATACGCACCATTGCCGTATCATCATTGAACAGAAACGCGGCCAATGACTTGGTCAACTCCGTCTTGCCGACACCGGTAGGGCCCAGAAACAGGAAACTGCCGAGCGGCCGGTTCGGGTCCTGCAGACCGGCCCGGGCCCGTCTCACGGAATGAGAAACCGCTGTCAGTGCTTCTTCCTGGCCTATGACGCGCTTGCCAAGCTCTTCTTCCATGCGCAGCAATTTGTCGCGTTCACCTTCAAGCATCTTTTCCACCGGCACCCCGGTCCAGCGAGAGACAACAGCGGCGATATCCTGATCGGTCACTTCCTCGCGCAGCAGGTGTTCTTCTTCGGTCGGGGATTCCGCCTGAGCCAAACGCCGTTCCAGATTGGGGATCACACCATGTTTCAATTCCCCGGCACCGGCAAAATCCCCGGCCCGCTCGGCCTGCTCAAGACGAATTCGGGCCTGTTCCAGTTTCTCCTTGATAGCTTTGTCGCAGGCCAGGCGATCCTTTTCCGCCTGCCAGCGTGCCGTTATCTCGGCAGAGCGCTGCTCCAGATCGGACAACTCTTTTTCCAGATCGGTCAACCGGACCTTCGACCCCTCATCCTTTTCGTTTTTAAGCGCTGCCTGCTCGATTTTGAGCTGGATGATCCTGCGGTCCAGTTCGTCCACTTCCTCAGGCTTTGATTCGGCTTCCATTCTCAAACGGCTGGCGGCTTCATCCATCAGGTCAATCGCCTTATCGGGCAGAAAGCGCTCGGTAATATAACGATTGGACAGGGTCGCCGAGGCAACGATAGCGCCATCGGTGATCCGGACCCCGTGGTGCAATTCGTATTTCTCCTTCAGGCCCCGCAGAATGGAGATGGTGTCCTCCACGGTCGGTTCCTGAACCATGACGGGTTGGAAACGACGCTCCAGCGCAGCGTCTTTTTCAACATGTTTGCGGTATTCATCAAGCGTGGTGGCACCGATGCAGTGCAGTTCACCACGCGCCAGAGCCGGCTTCAAAAGGTTGGAAGCATCCATTGCACCATCGGCTTTTCCCGCACCGACAAGTGTATGCATCTCGTCGATGAAAAGGACGATATCCCCTTCGGAATGAGCCACTTCCTGTAGAACGCCCTTTAGACGTTCTTCAAATTCGCCGCGGTATTTTGCCCCAGCGATAAGAGCGCCCATATCCAGCGCCATGATACGCTTGTCCCTGAGACTGTCCGGCACATCACCATTCGCGATGCGCAGCGCCAGACCCTCGGCGATGGCCGTTTTCCCGACACCGGGTTCGCCAATCAGGACGGGGTTGTTTTTGGTGCGCCGTGAGAGCACCTGAATGGTACGGCGGATCTCATCGTCGCGGCCGATGACAGGGTCAAGCTTGCCATCTCGGGCCCGCTCGGTCAGATCCTGGGCAAAGCGTTTCAAGGCATCATAACTGTCTTCGGCACTGGCTGTATTCGCACTGCGGCCCTGCCGGACCTGATTGATGGCGGTGTTCAATGCCTGTGCACGCAAACCGGCCTGGCCCAGAATGTCGGCCGTGGCCGCTTTCGGTGTCAACAGCAGCGCCAGCAACAGGCGTTCGGCCGTAACGAATTTATCACCGGCCTTGTCGGCCACTTCCTCAGCCTTGGCAAAGACCTGGGCCATTGCCGGATCAAGATGCAATTGTCCGGCGCCGGCCCCTTCAACCTGCGGCAGTTTGGCAAGCGCTGCTTCCGTGCCCTGCAACGCCTGCTCGGGCCGCCCACCAGCCGTTCTGATAAGGTTGGCCGCCAAACCTTCCCTGTCATCCAGCAAAACCTTGAGCAGGTGTTCGGGTGTCAGTCTTTGATGATTTTCCCTAAGGGCAAGAGATTGCGCAGTTTGGATGAAACCGCGGCAACGGTCCGTATAACGTTCAATATCCATGTGTCATTAACCCCATGCATGTATCCGCCCCTGGCCGGCAACGGACATAAACTGAACAATTACGGCGCCTCACGATGAAAGCACGCCATACGGATGTTATGTGGGGACATAAAAGCCCGGCTGCAAGGGCCGGTCATAGCCAAAACACACGTTGAAAAGTGCATGATGCGGTCAATATGAAAATGGCGGCCTGAACGGGCCGCCATTGATGGAAATACGTTTACCGCACCAGAATATCGCGAACTTAAAACAGCACGGCAGAAAGCGTGTTTCAGGCGGCTTCGCCACCCTGAGCCGGGCCGGGTTCAGGCACAGCCTCGGCTGATGGTACATCCGCAGTGGTCTCCGCAGCCGACTTGGCGGGTGCTTTGCGACGACGCGTGGTTGCCGCTCGTCTGCGGGGTTTCGTTACAGGCGTTTCTTCCGCAGGGCCAAGGTTGAGTTCCGGGTGAATTTCGGCGGGTTGTTCCTGTGTGGCCGGATCGGTGGCCCCATTGGTCACGACGACACCATCTGCGGGCGGCTTTTCCTGACGCGCGTTATCGGATGTGACAGCAGCATCCGGCTGACCACCAGCCGCAGAGTCACGGCGTCCATTGCGCCGGCGCCGGTCACGCTGGCCCGCACGCTCATCCGCCTCGACCTGCTTGGATTTTTCTCCGGTATCGGCGGTTTCATCCCGGTCCCGATAAACACCGCTGGATACACCGCGCATTTCATTGATCACACGCTGATAATGATCGGCAAACTGAAGATAGTATTCAGTCATGACCCGGTCACCGGCCTGTGTCGCCTCACGCGCCTGGTTTTTATATTTTTCAAGTAACTGCTTAGGATTGCCGCGGACTTTCATTTCAGTCCTGTTGCCGTCAGTGCCCTTGCTAGAGCGGCGCGACGCCGTACGCGCACGCGGTTTGCGTGCATTTTGTCCCTGTTTCATACGAAAATATTACCAGCAATGTTCAGAAATTAAGCCAACAGCGGTTTCAGACCGCTTATCTTTCCGATAATTCTTCAGGGCTCCGATAACTGGCACCCATAAGTCTGGCGGAAAGGTTTTCTGGTAGAAACCCTGTCAAACAAGGTGTCTTGACCAAATAAGGCTGGTGCAGCCTAGCCGCTCGGGCCGGGCATTCCAAGTAGAAAATCCTAAGAAGTGTCCCAGCGGGCCGAAACGACACGTTCAATCCCGCACAAATCCTTGGCAATTTCAACACACTGATACCCTTCGCATGCGGCAAGAGAGGCCACTTTGGCTGCCTGTGCAACGCCGACCTCAAGGGCAAGGCTACCGCCCGGCACCAACCTGGACGGCGCCGTCTTCAGAATATGCCTTACGGCATCCAGACCATCAGGTCCGCCATCCAGAGCAAGACGCGGTTCATAATTTCTGACCTCGGACATGAGGCCCTCAATGTCGGCGCTTGGAATGTAAGGCGGGTTCGACACAATCAGATCAAAAGGTCCGTCCTGCGGTTCCAAGGCGGAGAACCAGTCGCCGCACCGGAAAGTGGCGCGATTGCGCACACCCAGTTTTCGCGCATTCTCTGTTGCAAGATCGACGGCTCCCTGAACCACGTCGAGACCTATCCCTAAGGCATGCGGCCGTTCTGACAGAAGGCTGATCAGAACACACCCTGTCCCCGTGCCAAGATCAAGGATACGAACAGACCGGCTTTCGGAACAATGACGCAGTCCCGTTTCCACAAGGGTTTCCGTATCCGCCCGTGGGATCAGGCTGGCGGGACCGACCTTGAAATCATGGGCCCAGAACGCCCGTGTTTCCAGAATATGGGCCACGGGTTCTCCGGTTGCGCGCCGCAGAAGCAGGCGGTCGGCAACAACACACTGTGGCGGGGTGAGAGACCGCTGCATATCCAAAAGAAGATGCCCGCGCTCAACCCCGAGACTGTGAGCCAAAAGCAGCTCGGCATCCAGGCGCGGGGTATCGCTGTCGGTTTGAGCCAGCTGCGCGGCCGCCTCACGCAACCACTCGGTTGCGGGCACCCTATCTGCATCAGACTTCAAACAGCCGTTTCCATCGCGGCCAGGCGGCGGGCCTGATCCTCGGTTATCAGGGCATCGATGATTTCATCCAGGGCATCACCAGCCAGAATCTGCTCAAGTTTGTGCAGCGTCAGACCGATACGGTGGTCGGTCACGCGTGCCTGTGGGAAATTATAGGTGCGAATCCGCTCCGAACGGTCACCGGACCCCACTTGGGCCTTACGGTCCGCCGCACGATCAGACGCGGCTTTTTCACGCTCAAGATCATAAAGTCGTGCCCGTAGGATCTGCATGGCTTTTTCGCGGTTGCGGTGCTGTGATTTTTCACTTTGTGTCACGACAATCCCTGTCGGCAGGTGCGTGATACGCACGGCAGAATCGGTGGTGTTCACATGCTGGCCACCGGCCCCCGAAGACCGCATGGTATCGATGCGGATATCGCTGTCTTGAATATCGATATCCACATTCTCAGCCTCTGGCAGGACGGCAACTGTCGCGGCACTTGTGTGAATACGGCCGCCTGACTCGGTTACCGGAACACGCTGCACACGGTGCACGCCTGATTCAAATTTCAGACGGGCAAAAACACCCTTGCCGGAAATGGTCGCGACCACTTCCTTGAAACCGCCAACGTCGGCAGGCGACGCTTCGGCCAGATCCAGTTTCCAGCCCTGGCGTTCCGCGTATTTTTCATACATGCGGTAGAGATCGCCGGCAAAAAGCGCCGCTTCGTCACCGCCGGTGCCGGCCCGGATTTCCAGGATCGCCGAACGCTCGTCAGCCGCATCCTTCGGCAAAAGCTGTAGGGACAGGCTGCGTTCCATCGCAGGCAGCCGGGCCTTCAGGGTGGAAAGCTCCTCCTCGGCAAGCGCTTTCATGTCGGTGTCCGCACCATCGGCTGCCATCTCTTCCAGTTCCACCAGTTCAAGACGGGCATCGGTCAAGGCACTGGCCGCCTCGACCACGGGGCCAAGCTCTGCGAACTCACGGCTCAATTTTACAAAATCATCGCTGGATATCCCGTCAGGATTGGCCAGCGCATGAGTCAGATAATCATGCCGCTCGAAAAGCTGTTTCAGCCGATCGTCACTGATCATGACCAAGCCGCCAGACGGTCTGTAAGAGCCTTACGCGGCAAACTTTCTTGATCCCCGGCATCCAGGTTCCTGAGGGTGACCCTATCCGCCGCCAGTTCATCTTCACCCAGGATGACAGCATGGTTTGCACCCGCCTTTGCCGCACGGGTCAGGCGCTTTTTGAGATTGCCGGAGCGGTCGGCGATTACCGTGTGTCCGGCGGCACGCAAGTCTTCCGCCAATGACAAAGCAGCTCTTACGGCCGCGTCGCCCATGGGCATGATCACAACGGGACGCTGAACGGAAGGAGCAGCATCAAGAAGAAGGGCGAGCCGTTCCAGACCGCCGGCCCACCCCATTCCGGGCACAGACGGACCGCCAAGCTGTTCGATCAGGCCATCATAACGCCCGCCGCCGATTACGGTGCCCTGCGCGCCGAGCGCATCGGTGATAAATTCAAAGGCCGTATGGGTATAATAATCGAGACCGCGCACCAGTCTTGTATCACGGGTGAACGGTACATCGCAGGCCCTCAGGCCGTCTTCAACGCGGGCATAAAAATCCAGACTGGCCTGGGTCAGGCTTTCATCAAGGGGAGGCGCCTTCTCGACAACGACTCGGTCCCCTTCATCTTTCGAATCCAGGATGCGCATAGGATTCGTATCCAGTCGCCGCTGGCTATCCTGCGACAAAGCGGCCTTATGAGCCCCGAAATAGGTCACCAACCGGTCCCGGTAAACGGTGCGGCTTTCCCTGTCACCCAAAGTGTTCAGATGCAGCGTGACCTTGTCGACAATATCAAGGCTTTCCAGAACACGCCAAGCCATGGTGATCATTTCCACATCGGTTTCAGGCGTCTCGGAGCCGATGAATTCAGCATTGATCTGATGGAATTGACGGTACCGACCCTTTTGCGGACGCTCATAGCGGAAAACCGGCCCATGGCTCATCAGGCGCACCGGCAGCGACTGCTGCATTCCGGCCGAAATAAAAGCGCGCGCAACCCCGGCGGTAAACTCGGGGCGCAGGGTTATGGCCTCGCCTCCCCGATCGCTGAAGCTGTACATTTCTTTTGTTACGATATCGGAACTTTCACCAAGTGGTCTGGCGAATACTTCCGTGAACTCGAAAATCGGCGTGGCCAGAAGCTGAAATCCATACGTCCGGGCCGTCGCCTCGAAGGCCGCCGTCACGGCTTCCATACGGCGCGCATCTTCGCCAAAAATATCGCGCGTGCCGCGCGCCGGCTGCAATTTGCCCACGTCGTTCAATCCTTCCGCTGATGCATGCTATTGGGCGGCGTGCGCGCCAGCCCGTTCCGCCGCCTCGATCTCGGCAGCCTTTTGCTCGACCAGGTCAACGATATGATCGACAAGGGTGTCATCGGTGATCTTATGGTCAGTCACACCAGACAGATAAACCATATGGTTGCCATTACCGCCACCTGTCAGACCAATATCGGTTTCCCGGGCTTCACCGGGACCGTTAACGACACAGCCGATGATTGACAGGCTGAGCGGCACGGAGATATGGGCCAGGCGTTCTTCCAGAATTTCCACGGTCTTGATGACAGGAAATGCCTGCCGTGCACAGGATGGACAGGATACGATACGCACGCCCCGATGGCGAAGACCGAGCGATTTCAATATGTCAAAGCCGACTTTGATTTCTTCGACCGGATCGGCAGATAATGACACACGGATGGTATCGCCGATACCGGCCCACAGCAGCGCCCCGATCCCGATTGAGGATTTTACCGTGCCCCCACGCAGCGCGCCGGCCTCGGTGATGCCCAGATGCAAGGGATATTCACAGGCATCCGCCAAGCCCTGATAAGCGGCAACAGCCAGAAAGACATCGGATGCCTTGACGCTGATCTTGAATTCCCGGAAATCGTTATCCTCAAGGATTCTGGCGTGCTCCAGCGCGCTTTCAACAAGCGCCTCGGGACAGGGTTCACCGTATTTTTCCAGAAGATGTTTTTCCAGCGACCCGCCATTGACCCCGATACGAATGGCACACCCGTTGTCCTTGGCCGCGCGCACAACCTCGCGGACCCGTTCGGCAGAACCGATGTTTCCGGGATTGATACGCAGGCAAGCCGCGCCTGCATCCGCTGCTTCAAGGGCACGTTTGTAATGGAAATGAATATCCGCAACGATAGGAACCTGGGCTGCCCGTGTAATCTGTTTAAGGGCAGCGGTCGAGGCTTCATCCGGGCAGGAAACCCGCACAATATCGGCACCGGCTTCTTCCGCCTGGCGAATCTGAGCGATCGTGCCGCTTACATCCGATGTCAATGTGTTGGTCATGGTCTGCACGGTAATCGGCGCATTGCCGCCAACCGGCACGTTGCCGACCATGATCTGGCGGCATTTGCGGCGGTATATATCCCTCCAGGGTCGCAGACTCATGAGAACTCTCGCAGTTTACTTGCCGCTCGAAGACAAACGGACCCGCCCGTCAAAACGGTCAGTGCGCTTATAGACAACATATGTCAGAGGTCAAGCGGCGGCAAGGCGAAGAGCGATAGAAACACACCACGTCAGGCACATACGGACGTTATGAGGAGCCATCTGATAAGAAAGGTGGGGCAGGCGTTGGTCACATGCATCAACCTGAACAGCCGACAATGACCGAATAACAGGCAGATGGTCAGTTCCCAAGCCGTCCGACCAAACCCTGCCCGTCAAGACGCATATCGGTCACAATGGCACCTTCAAGGCCAAGCGGGCCGGTGGAGACGCCATCAACACTGACGTGCAGTTGTCCGGCATTTGTTGTGGACAGAAACAGCAGCTCTTCCACATGGGGAGCAAAACTGTCGCCAGCCGGCAAAATACCGGACCACAATTCGGAGCCGTCCTCCCGGGTCAGACGCAACCAGGTATCATCGATTGCCGTCAGGGAAAGATGGAAAAGCGCCTCACTGGCGCTGATGTCGGCACTGGCATGCGCGGCGGGAAACAGGGCCGGCGCCTTGCCGGCGGCGGAAACATCACCGGTCTGCTGCTGTACGGCGGCAAGCATTGCCATGTCTTCCAACACATCGCTGAGGGGTGATGGTCCGGATTCCATGGGCGAGGCAAGCCAAGCTGCCGTCACGGCAAACACCCCGATGACCGAAGACAGCCAAAATGACCAGCGCCTGCGGGATGATCGTTCACTCAGGACCGCCTGTGCGACAGCGGATGTTTCCTCGGGGACCATATCGGCCGTTTCCGCCTTGTAGGCCGCAACGGCGCGCTCGACATTCACACCAAGGGCCTGAGCGTAGGACCGGACGAAACCAAGAGCGAACGCCCGCTCGGGCAGGCGCTCGTAAGCACCGGCCTCCAATGCCTCCAGGAAACAGCGTCTTATGCATGTATCCTTGGCGATAGTGACGATGGAAACGCCTTTGTGCTCGCGCGCTTCCCGAAGCATACGGGGCAACGCACATCCAATGTGGCCGCGTCCCGTCTCTTCACCCGCATTATTTCCGGCCAGGCCAGTCACGCCCCTTCCGGCGCCGGCCACATATGCCGCATTCAGTGCTTTTCTGTCCATGACTGCCATTTGATTTCACCACTCTTTGCGCATGTACCAGTTAACATCGCCTGAGTTTCAACCGCCTTGGCGCGATCCTCAAAACCGTTACCCGGTCGGCACAGACACGGCTGCCTTTCTCAACTGAGACCGTTCATGTCCCATAGCTTTCACAGTTGCCCGGAACATATCGCGGACCATTCTTTTGGCCGCCAAACCGTTCATGGTCCGAAGACAGTGTGTTGGACTGTACATTCAGCAAATCCCGTCCCCTGTAATGAATGGATCGCGCTTTCCGGCTTGAAATGGACCCCATTGAATGGTGATACCCGCCTTATAGATGGAATGTCCGCTCTCCAAGATGGTGCGCTTTCTTATGGCAGCTTACGACTGTCCGCGCTTAACCATGTGCCCGTATGTGGGAAATGCTTTTTATTCGACCCCTTTTGCATCAATCCCGGCTGTGCGCTCAGCGAAGGTGTCACGCACAACCCCATAAGTTCAGTTAATCAGCCTAGGTTGAATAAGTCAAAAAAGGATTAATATTTCCTTTCAAATGGAATTATATTTCTAAATTTATAATACAGGCAGCAATCATTCGAAGCATATGATCCCATTTCATACACTCTTATCGATAATTTTATAATTGTATATGATGATCCCTGGCAAAGTGGAGAAGGGAATCGCGAATCGAATGATCAGCGGATGTGATATTGGCATTCAGAAAACGCTGTAATTGTGCAAGATCGACACTGCGTACCATACGTTTTACAGGGCCGATCGCAGCCGGTGACACGGAAAGACGCGTCAGACCCAAAGCAATCAAGGCCATCGCTTCAAGCGGGCGGCCGCCCATTTCTCCACAAAGTGTGACAGGCACACCGGCTTTGGCACCGGCAAGAATGATACTGCGCAAAAACGCCAGGACGGACGGGGCCAACAAGTCGTAGCGATCAGCCAGCCGGGGATTGGATCTGTCACAGGCAAAAAAGAACTGCATCAGATCGTTTGTGCCAACGGACAGAAAGTCGATTTCCTTGAACAGTGCGGGCAGTTGCCAGGAAAGAGCGGGAACCTCCAGCATGCAGCCGATTTTGATTTCCTTTGGTGCCGTCCTGCCATAGCGTGCGAGCCGATCCACTTCCTTTTGCAGGATTTTCTTGCATCGCCTCAGCTCGGCGACCTCGGCGATCATGGGAAACATCACATGAAGCGAGCGCCCGGCAGCCGCATACAAAAGCGCCCTGAGCTGGTACCGCAGCAATGCCGGCCGGTCGAGCGCGATGCGGATGGCGCGCCATCCCATGGCCGGGTTTTCTTCATTGTCACGGGGCAGGAACGGAACTGACTTGTCGCCGCCGATATCCAGGGTTCGGAACACCACGGGTCTGTCACCGGCCGCGTCCAGGGCCGCATTGTATATTTTGGTCTGCTCTTCCACCTTGGGCAAAGCAGGACTGACCATAAACTGAAATTCCGTCCGGAAAAGACCGATCCCTTCAGCGCCCATCCGGTCAACGTTGGGTAAATCAACCAGAAGGCCGGCATTCATGAAAAGCGCAATCCGGGTCCCGTCACGGGTGATCGCGGGCTCATCCCGTTCGGCGGCATATTGGGCGGCCAGACGTTCGCGCGCTACAATCGTGGCGCGGTAGGTTTCAATGACATCATCAGCCGGGCGAATGTAGGCATGGGCATTTTCCGTGTCGACAATGACATGGTCGCCTGGCTGAATATGGTGCGCCACACCGGATACACGCCCCAGAACGGGGATTTCCATGGCACGCGCTATAATGGTCACATGCTCGGTGGCGGACCCTTCCTCCAGCACGACAGCCTTCAGAAGATCACGATCATAATCCATCAGCTCCGCAGGCCCCAGGGAACGGGCCACCAGAACCGACGGCTCGGTCAGTTTGGTGCGCACATCCATGGTGGTCCCCTGGATGATCCGGATCAGGCGCGTTGTCAGATCTTCAAAATCGGAAACGCGCTCACGCAGATACGGGTCGCTGATTTTCAGCAGGCGGGCCCTGTTTTCCTGTTGGACGCGGTCAGCGGCGGCTTCAGCGGTCAGGCCGGAATTGACGGCCTCCCGGATCTTCTGCTGCCAGCCGCGGTCATAGGCGAACATGCGGTACGTTTCGAGAACCTCGCGGTGCTCGCCGCCATGTGCCAGATCAGGGTGTTCAATCATGTCTTCGAGCTGCAGGCGCATTTCGGCGATTGCGTTTTCCAGCCTGAGACGCTCCTGCTCGATATCTTCGGCAATGGTGCGCGTGATCTTGATGCGCGGCTGATGGAACGCGGCAACACCGGAGCCGACACCGTCAGCCAGCGCCCGTCCGTCCAACGTGACAGGATTGCCGGCTGTCCGCGTGTCCTCGCTTAATTCGCCCGGATCAACGACCTTGCCGGTGGCGATCACCTCGGCAATCACCATCGCAATCGTTTGCAGGGCTTCAATTTCCTCAGATGAATACCGTCTGGCGGTAACATTCTGCACAACCAGAACACCAAACACCTCGCCAGAGCGCAAGACCGGCACGCCCAGGAAACTGTGGTAGATTTCCTCACCCGTTTCGGGGCGATAGACAAAGCGGGGGTGTTGCGGCGCTTCCGACAGATTGAGGGGAAGCGCCCGTTCCGCCACCAGACCCACCAGGCCCTCACCCACCCGCAGCCGGGTATTGTGAACCGCTTCCGGCTTCAGGCCCTCGGTTGCGAACAGTTCCAGAATACCGCCCGCGCGTGCCACATAGATCGAGCACACTTCCGCCACCATGTTCTGAGCGATGAGGCGTACGATCAGGTCCAGCCGCCCCTGGCCGCCGTTGCCGGTCGCCATGACCTGACGGAGACGGCGCAACAGCTGTCTCGGCTGACTGACCGTATCAGGCACGCTCCCCGTCTCCTCCCGGTGTCCAGTGTTCAATCCGCATCCGTGGCCCTCCACCATGGATGCGTCTTTTCCATCTTGCTGTCCGCCCCCGCGAGGGACCGGCGGTTCCCGACTGAAAAGCCCTTTTCAGGCGGTCGCCTGGCTCAGAACGGGCACATCAGCTGCCACCGGGGCCACCGATTGCGTGGACAAATGCGCCACAGCCTGCGTAACGAGTTCTTCAACAATCTCACTGGTGCTGGCTTCGCGCTTGACCATGCCAACGCTCTGACCGGCCATGACGGAGCCCTGCTCGATATCGCCGTCAACAACAGCCCGGCGGAGCGCGCCGCCCCAGAAATGCTCTATCTTCATCTGGGCATCATGCTGGTCCAAAGCGCCGCTGTGAAATTCCTCAACCACTTCACGCTGCAGCACCATGAATGCCTCTGTCCCTTCATTTTTAAGCGCACGTACCGGGATGACCGGAAAACGGTGATCAAGCTGAACACTCGCCACAGCGTCCCGGGCGCTTGCCCGAATAAAGGCTTTTTTGAATTTCTCATGCGCCACGCATTCGTGCGCGACAACGAACCTTGTACCCAATTGGGCACCGGACGCGCCCATTTCAAGATATCCGGCCATGGCTTCGCCGCGCCCGATGCCGCCGGCCACGAAAACCGGAACATCGCGGATGGACGGCAGGATCTCCTGGGCCAAAACATTGGTTGAAACCGGGCCGATGTGCCCGCCCGCTTCCATACCCTCAATAATAATGGCATCGACGCCCGACCTGATCAGCTTTTTCGCCAAAGCGGCCGTGGGGGCGAAACACATCAATTTGGCGCCAAAATCCTTGATCGCGGCAATGGCCGGCCCTGGCGGCAGGCCACCCGCCAGCACAACATGGCTGACCGCGGCCTGGCGGCAGATTTCGATATGTTCCATCATTTGCGGATGCAGGGTAATCAGATTGACCCCGAAAGGCTTGTCCGTCAGCGCCCGTGTCGCGGCGATTTCCTCCGCCAGAAGGTCAGGCGTCATACCGCCGCAGGCGATGACGCCAAATCCACCGGCGTTGGAAATGGCGGATACGAGGTTACGCTCGGAAACCCAGGTCATGGCCCCGCCCAGAATTGCATAGCGGCTACCGAGAAAGTCGGTACCGCGCTGCCAAAGGGCCCGCAGTCTTGCCGCGCCGCTTTCGCTCACCTGCTCTGCCATGACCTGTCTCCCTGTTTACCGCTGAATGGGCCTGTCGATAATCGGTATACGGTCGATTTATTCGGCCACCGGTTCATTAACCGCGTCCAAACCATAGACCGTGTGCAAAGCCCTGAGGGCAAGTTCGGTATATTCATCATCGATCAATACGCTGACTTTGATTTCGGACGTGGAAATCACCTGAATATTTATACCTTTTTCCGCGAGAGCGTCGAACATCCTGCGAGCAACACCGGCATGACTTCGCATGCCGACACCGACAACGGACAGTTTGACGACATTACCGGTATAGACCAGATCGCGGTAGCCAAGATCACCGCGCGCATCCTCCAGCACCTTGACGGCCCGCTTCAGGTCATCTTCCGGTACCGTGAATGTAACGTCGGTGGAGCGCCCATCCTCGGACGCGCTTTGCACGATCATGTCCACATTGACGTTGGCATCGGCCAACGGACCAAAAAGATGCGCCACCATGCCGGGACGGTCCTTCAGGGCGACAACCGTTACCTTTGCCTCACCGCGCGAATAGGCGATGCCGCTGACCACTTCCTGTTCCACAATCTCATCCTCGCTTACCACCAGGGTGCCGGGTTTGTTTTCGAAAGAAGATAAAACCTGGGTTCTCACACCGTATTTCATTGCCAATGCCACGGAACGGGTTTGCAAAACCTTCGCTCCGAGAGAAGCCATTTCCAGCATTTCCTCATATGTGATGCGGTCAAGCTTGCGGGCACGCGGCACGATGCGCGGATCGGTTGTGTAAACACCATCCACATCCGTGTAAATATCACACCGCTCCGCCCCGAGTGCCGCGGCCAGCGCCACTGCCGACGTATCACTGCCCCCGCGCCCGAGCGTGGCGATCCGTCCGTCTTCCGCCAACCCTTGAAAACCGGCGACGACAGCGACCCTGCCGCCGTCAATACAGGCCCTGAGATTGCCGGTTTCGATTTCCTCGATCCGGGCGGCACCGTGGACCTCATTGGTGTGGATCGGCACCTGCCACCCCAGGAAAGACCGGGCCGGAACACCCAGTTCCTGGAGGCAGATCGACAGAAGGCCGACCGTAATCTGCTCACCAGCGGCAACAACGGTGTCATATTCTCGGGCATCGTGCAGCGGTGCGGCGCTGCGGCAGTATTCAACCAGACGATTGGTGGTGCCCGACATGGCGGATACCACGACAACCACATCGTCCCCATTGTCGACGGCGGTTTTGACACGGGAGGCCACGTTGCGGATACGATCTATATCCCCAACCGATGTCCCACCGAATTTTTTGACGACCAGTGCCATAAATCCCCGCCAATCCTGTCCGCCCTTTTACGGGCGCTGTGTTTATGGGACGGACAGCCTTTCATATTCATTTGACAATTTGCGTCCGACCGGCCGGCGACAGCCATGTGACGCGATGTAGCTTGACCCGATGCAGGGACATAAGCGTATTAAAGACGTGACAGATGTTTATCGGCTGGGTGCCCAACACGCAAGGTCGCACACCGTGACAAAAGCGCAATGCGACCGAAACGCCCGCACAGGAAAGAAAACATATGACATCCGACAGCGGTACACATTCTTCCCGAACAGACCATACGCCCGCCGGCCGCGAGGGGAAAATTTCCACCGTCGATGCAGACGAAATTGCCAATTTTGAAAAAATGGCGGATCACTGGTGGGATCCGAACGGCCCTTTCAAGCCGTTGCACCAGTTGAACCCGACACGGCTGGCCTTTATCCGCGAGGCGCTGGACTCCCATTTTACCCTGAACCCGGCGGCGGCCCAGCCTCTTCAAGGGTTGCGCCTGCTTGATATCGGATGCGGCGGCGGCCTTGTTTCAGAACCGATGGCCCGGCTGGGCGCGTCCGTCACCGGTGTCGACGCGTCGGAAAAAAATATCGGCACAGCCAGCGTTCACGCCGAAAGATCCGGCCTCACGATCGATTACCGCGCCACAACGGCAGAAAGTCTGGCCGAGAATGGCGAGCATTTTGACATTGTCATCAATCTGGAAGTGGTGGAGCATGTGGCCGATGTGACCGCCTATCTCAAGGCCTGCCGGCAACTGATAAAGCCCGACGGTATTATGCTGGTCAGCACCCTGAACCGGACGGCAAAATCCTTCGCCATGGCTATTGTCGGGGCGGAATATGTCATGCGCTGGCTGCCGCGCGGCACCCATGATTGGACCAAATTCATCACGCCGGCTGAACTGTCGGATCATCTGGAACAGGCCGGGTTTGATACCGCATCCCCGCAGGGTTTCATATTCAATCCGCTGACATGGAGATGGGCCTTAAGCAGCCGGGATACCGCCGTCAATTACGCCATCGCCGCGACGCCGCGGTCAATGGATAATACCGGACAATAGGAGGCAGAAACGGATCACGGCATCTGAAGGATACCGGTCGATCAATTATCCGTCCGGCGCACGACCGGCAGCGGCAGGATATCAATCCCCTCTTCCAACAGTTCCGATACATCACGCTCGCTGGCCTGACCGTAGATACCCCGCTCTTCCGTTTCACCGTAATGAATCTTGCGGGCTTCCTCGGCAAAGCCGGGACCGACATAGTCACAGTTTTTCTCAACATGGTCACGTACGGCACGTAAAAACTGGGCCGCCTTTTCCCCAAGGGGATTGTCAGGTACCTTGGCGGTTGAACCGGATGTCTCCGGCGACGGGGCGGGTACCGCATCCCGCTCCTCCACATGGGCATGACCCGCACCGCCGGCAGAAGCATCGCACTGGTTACCCTTGCGGGCAAGACGGGGAGCCATGACCGCTTTATCCACCTGTGCGGTGCCACAGATAGGGCAGGACAGAACCCCGCCGTCCCGCTGACTGACAAAATCATCGCTGGACCGGAACCAGACCTCAAATCTGTGTTGCCGGTCGCAGATCAGATCAAAAACAATCATGGCTCAGCCATTTCCTTCACTTCAACTTCGAACGCCGGATTCAGCATCAAAGAAGGTATCTTCGCCCTGGCGTCAGCGATCTTGCTTCTGTCCAGTGTCGCATACACAACGCCCGGCGTGTCGGGGCCGCCATCCGCCAGCACCTCGCCCCAGGGGCTGACCGCCAGAGAATGCCCATATGTCTCACGGCCGCAGGCATGGATACCGCACTGGGCCGGCGCCAGTATATAACAGCCGGTTTCAATGGCCCGTGCCCGCAGCAAGGCATGCCAATGCGCCGCACCGGTGGGCCTGGTAAAAGCGGATGGGACGCATATGATATCAGCGCCCGCTTTTGCAAGAGCCCGATACAGGTACGGGAAACGCACATCGTAGCAAACGGTCAGTCCGATCCGGCCAAAGGGCGTATCGGCAACCACGGCCTTATCACCGGCGTCATAAAGCGCGGACTCCCGATATCGTTCCCCGCCACCCAGCTCAACATCAAAAAGATGGATTTTATCGTAGCAGGCAACAATACGGCCCGTACCGTCAATCAGAAAACTTCGGTTTGCCAGACGGTCTTCCGCAACCCTGACAACCAGTGACCCCACAAGGAGAAAAACGCCAAGTTCCGCCGCCAGCGAGGACAGGCGGTCGAGACCTTCGTCCTCGTTCTGGCACCGCGCCTTGGTCAAAACATCCTTGCGCCGGGTTTCCATCAAATGACATGTCTCGGGTGTCAGGATAAACCGTGCCCCTTCACCGGCCGCGGCACGGGCATGATGCTCGATCCAGTCCACATTGGGGCCAATGTCCCGGCCCGAAGTCATTTGCAGTAGGGCTGCTGTAATACTCATCATCAATCCTTGCAGGAGACATGATCGTCCGGGACATATGTCAAAGCAGGCTCTCCGCTACGGACCCGGTCACAAGCCTGCATACTCCGGCCGCATCAGGCCGACACAGCAAGCTTTTCATCAAGCGTGCCGGCAGCCTCCAGGGCGTAAAGTTCATCGCTGCCGCCGATATGTTCGTCATTGATCCAGATTTGCGGCACGCTGCCGGCACCTCCGGCCTTCTGGCGCATTTCCGCACGCTTTGCAGGATCGAAATCCACCTTGATTTCAGTGAAAGCAGCCTTTTTCCGCTGCAGCAATGCCTTGGCACGGTGGCAATAGGGACAGAGATCAGAGCTGTAAATAACGATGTTGGCCATGAGGTTCTCCACTTTTATACGTCTTGTCCGACATGCCAGAGGCTGATCACACCATGCATGCCACACCATAATTGACGGATGATGTAAGGCGGACAATGGCTTTTGCAAAGCGTGGGCAGCGTACACTTATGTGTGCACCATCCGTAACATGTTTCCAGCCCTGTCGGTTCACCGGCCTTCAACGCCGGCCGCCTCCACCACACGGGCGGCCGTGACAACGCCAATCTGCGCCGCGCCCGACCGTCTCAAAACCCTTGCACATTCGCCCACGGTTGCACCGGTCGTGTAAACATCATCGACCAGAATGACACACTGACCGGAAAGCCCATGCGACAGGGCACCGGGACGCACGCCAAACGCCCCCCTGACATTGCGCAACCGGCCTTTGCGACCGAACTGGCCCTGGCTGGGTGTGGACCGGCGTCTCATCAGAAGATGGGGCGTGACCTCCACACCCGTCAAATGTCCCAGATGCCGGGCCAGTATATGGGCCTGGTTAAACCGCCGCATGCGCAAGCGGCGATAATGCAGGGGCACCGGTACAAGGCGGACCGGATACGTAACGGACGACAATTTCGGTCGTAGCGCCATTGCCATCAGGCGCGCCAATGCGACACCACCCTGGCCACGCCCATATTTCAGTCTGAGGATCTGGCCGCGCACCATGCCGCCATAGACCGCACCGGCACAGGCCCAGTCGTAATGGGGCGGCCGGGCAAGGCATGTCATGCACAACGTATCCTCGCCCGCAGCGACATCGACAGGAAAAGGAAAGCCGCACCGCACGCAAGCCGGCGTGCCTATGGGGTCAAAACCGGCCCAACAGTCCGCGCAATACAGACCATGCCCCTCCACCCGCACACCGCAGGCCGTACAGCGCGGCGGCAACAGAAAATCCAGAAATCGGCCAACGACATTTCCCATTCGCAACATCTGGTCCCCTGTGTTCCCGGCTCGCAAATCCATAAAGACAACCTGAGCGCCGCAAACACGCGTGCCAAGTCACCGACGCATATCTCTTGGCAACTGGCCCAAAAGGCTTGCCCTGACGGTTCCGCTAACGGTAATCAGCGGCACATGCGTAAATTTACCATATCCGCTTATGGAACATCCGATGACACATACTGACCAGCCACGCCTGTTCGACGGACCAGCGCGCCGGCGCAACCTCGTACGGGCGGAGCAGTACGGCACCGGTGCCGCTTTCCTGATTGACGAGGTTGCCAGCCGTCTGGCCGACCGTCTGGCCGATGTGGCCCGTGACTTCACCACCATTCTGGATGTGGGCGGACGTATGCATACATCCGGGAGCGGTTTCCCCGCCAATGGCACTGTGACCACAGTCCCCTTCCACGATAGTCAGGGGAATGAAACGGCCTGCAAGCGCCTGACAGACAATGAAAGTCTGCCCGTTGAAAGCGGAAACTCCGATCTCGTCGTCAGCAATCTGTCCCTGCACGCAATCAATGACCTCCCGGGACTGCTGATCCAAATCAATCGTGCCCTGAAACCGGACGGTCTGTTTATGGCTAGCCTGTTCGGTGGGGAAACGCTGCACGAACTCCGGCACGCACTTCTGGCGGCGGAAAGTGAAATCACCGGAGGCGCCCATCCGCGTATCGCCCCCATGGCAGACGTCCGTGACCTGGGCAGCCTTTTACAACGGGCCGGGTTTGCACTGCCTGTCGCCGACATGGATACCATTACCGTCACATATGATCATCCCGTCAAGCTGATGCACGATCTGCGTGCCATGGGAGAAGCCAACTGCCTGACGGACCGCAGCCACCGCTTTATGCGCCGGGACGTTCTGATGCGGGCCTGCGCCCTGTATTCTGATCGCCATGGCGGGGCGAATGGCCGTATACCGGCCACCTTTCAGATCGTTTATCTCACGGGGTGGCATCCTGATGAGAGCCAGCCGCAACCGCTTAAACCGGGCAGTGGCAAGGTCAGCTTGTCTTCGGCGCTGAAATCGGCCATCGGCAAAGAGGAAAAGACGTAAACCCGCCATTCGCAGCGGTTAAAGAAAGTCCCTCAACATGGCAACAAGCGGCTCGTCGGCGGGCGGCATCGGATAATCGGACAAACCAGAAATACGTACCCATTTGACGCGCTGGCCTTCCTGCGGATCAACAAGCCCATGCCATTTGCGGCACAGGAATAACGGCATCAACAGATGGAATTTTTCATAGCTGTGTGAGGCAAAGGCAAAAGGGGCCAGACATGCCGCCGATATGTCGATCGCCAGTTCTTCACGAACTTCACGAATCAGCGCCGCTTCGGGGATTTCGCCTGTCTCCACCTTACCGCCGGGAAATTCCCATAGGCCCGCCATGGATTTGCCGGCAGGCCGTTCAGCAAGCAGAACACGACCGTCTATGTCTATCAAAGCGATGGCCGCCACGAGAACAGTGGGCAGACCTGCCTCCGGATCCACATTTGGCGGAGGGCAGTCCTCATCGGTGTAAGGGTGATTATCGGAGGCATCGATCATGCGGCCAAGGGCTACAGTCTCGCCCCTGAAATTGCAAGGGCTGCCTGCAGGGATCACAAGAATGTCGCAGCGGTGCCAAGACACCTTGAGCAGGCCGACCGATTACACCACATAAGAGACAGAAGCGAGAAACGCAGCCATACTCAAAACTCAGCTGACAGCGGCTTCTCTCATATCATCACCAAACCGGCCACGACGACGTTGCACAGGTGCCGGCTTGCTGTCCATACGGTCGGCAACGATCCGGCGGGCGCGGTCGACTTCGCGTTTCATATATTCCAGCTCAGCCTTTTTCTCCGGGCTTTCCTCGGCATAACGCGTCAACGCATCGGCCAACGCTTCTTCAAGGTCGCTCAGGAACTTCAACTGTAATTCCAGATTTACTGTCATAGCCTTCTCTCCGGCACCCTGTGGGCTTTTTCAAAGTTTTGCGGAGAGAGCTATTCAAGAAAAATGCCAGCCTCAAATATTTGATTTTAAATAATTTTTTTGAGGGCTTAAGTTATTTAGGCAGAATTGACCGAAAGAAAACACCCCACCCGGCAGGACATGCCGGGCGGGGCATATATGGTCAGACATTGCCGGCACGGCACGTTTTCAGATGCACCGTCAACTGCGGTAATCGGCATTGATATCGATATAGCCGTGAGTCAAATCGGTGGTCCATACAGTGGTGGCAGCGTCCCCCTGTCCCAGATCAAGCCGCAGGAGAATATCCTGTCCTTTCATATGTTCGGCGGCTTTTTCTTCGGAATAGCGGCTGTGGACAGCGCCACCCTTGGCCACAAGGTTGGGGCCGATCCAAAGCTTGAGGGCATCCGGGTCGATACCGGCACCGGCCTTTCCCGCCGCCATGATGATCCTGCCCCAGTTCGGATCCTCACCGGCAATGGCTGTTTTGACCAGCGGACTGTTGGCAATACTGAAACCGACGGCCCGCGCCGTGGCGGTATCGCGGGCCGCCTCAACCATAACGGTGACAAACTTGCGCGCGCCTTCGCCATCCTTGATGACCTGTTGCGCCAGATCGATCATGATTTCCCCGAGAGCCTTGCGAAACTCGTCGAGGCGCCTGTCGGACGGGTCGTCTATGGGCGTTTCCTGACCATTGGCCCCAGTGGCGAACAGGAGCACCGTATCATTGGTGGACGTATCGCTATCAACCGTAATGGCGTGAAAACTGCTGTCCACCGCTTCGCGCAGCAGAGCATCCAGACAGACCGGCGCGATTGCCGCACTGGTGAAAACAAAGGCAAGCATGGTTGCCATATTGGGGGCAATCATGCCCGACCCCTTGGCAATCCCGGTTATCGGGGTCACATGACCATCAAGCTTGGTCAGGCGGCTGACCATCTTCGGATAGGTATCGGTTGTCATGATGGCCTCGGCCGCATCCTTGTAAAGGCTTGCGGACAGACCCTCGGAAATACGCGGCAGATAGGTCTTGAAAGGCGCAAGAGCCATCGGCTCACCTATGACACCGGTGGATGCCAGAAGGACCTTGGCGGGGTCCGCACCAGCCAGACGCGCGGCTTCCGCCGCAACATCCGCGCAGATTTTATGGCCACGCATGCCGGTAAAGGCATTGGCGTTGCCGGCATTGACCACGAGAGCACGGACATCCGATGGCGTTGTCTCGATCACACGGCGCGACCATAAGACCGGTGCGGCGGTGGCCTCGTTAACGGTAAAAACCCCGGCAGCAGCTGTATTGGGCTGAAAAAAAGCCATCAGCAGATCGCGGCGCCCCTTATATTTCACATTGGCCGCAGCAGTGCCAAGCTCCACCCCGGGCACGGGATAAAGATTGGGAACGAATTTAGGCGCAAACGGCGAGCGCAATGGTGCAGACATGACCAACCCCTTCTTGACATTATTGGCGCTCCGTTAAATGCGTCTTATTCTGACGGGGCAAAAGCATGGGCGCAAGCGAGATCACAGTTTCATAACAATGCCTCCGCACAGGTCAATGCAAGAGGTCGCTGGTTGACAGGACACGGCACGCTCCTTATCTGTCCGAAGGTTCTAAGGGCCGGGGGATATGGTGCTGCCGTAAGCGTACCGGCGCGGGAGGCCGGTTCTGTGCCGGCATCGTCTTTCAACCAGTGTTTTCTTTCAAACGGACCAAGACATCATCATGCTGGGACTGGGCGCATTCGCCAAGAAACTATTCGGATCGGCAAACGATCGCTACCTGTCCGGCCTGCGGCCGAAGGTGGATGCCATCAACGCCCTTGAAAGCGACATGGCCGCGCTGAGCGATACAGCGCTGAAAGCAAAGACCGACGATTTCCGCAAGCGCCTTGATGAAGGTGCAAAGTTGGATGATCTGCTGATCGAATCCTTTGCCGTCGTACGCGAAGCCGCAAAGCGCGCCCTTGGCCTCAGACATTATGATGTACAGCTCATCGGCGGCATGGTCCTGCATGACAATTCCATAGCCGAGATGAAAACCGGCGAGGGTAAAACGCTGGTGGCGACGCTGGCGGCTTATCTGAATGCCCTGCCCGGCAAGGGTGTTCACGTCATCACCGTGAACGATTATCTGGCCGAACGCGATGCCGAATGGATGGGCAAGGTCTACGGTTTTCTTGGCATGACCACAGGGGTGATTATCCCCGGCAAAACGGATGCCGAAAGGCGTGACGCCTACGCCTGCGATATCACCTATGGCACCAATAATGAATTCGGCTTCGACTATCTGCGGGACAATATGAAATTTCACCGCTCGGAAATGGTCCAGCGGCCTTTTCAGTATGCCATTGTCGACGAGGTCGACAGCATCCTGATCGACGAGGCCCGAA
This sequence comes from Eilatimonas milleporae, assembly GCF_003688555.1. GTDB lineage: Bacteria > Pseudomonadota > Alphaproteobacteria > Sphingomonadales > Kordiimonadaceae > Eilatimonas > Eilatimonas milleporae. The sequence goes on along the minus strand of NZ_REFR01000016.1, from coordinate 173,613 downwards.
CACCCTTGATCATTTCCGGCCCGACGGAAGACAAATCCGAACTGTATGTTTCCATCGATAAGATTGTCGCCAACATGGCAGACGAAGATTACGAACGGGACGAGAAGTCAAAAACCGTCTCGATGACCGAAGACGGCACGGAAAAGATGGAGACCATTCTCAGCGAACATGGCCTGTTGAAAGCGGGCAGCCTGTATGATTATGAAAATATCGGTCTTGTCCATCATGTGGATCAGGCCCTGCGGGCCCGGACCATGTTTGAGCGGGATACGGATTACATCGTCAAAGGCGGCAAGGTCATCATCATCGATGAATTTACCGGGCGCATGATGGACGGCAGGCGCTATTCAGGCGGCCTGCACCAGGCACTGGAAGCCAAGGAAGGGGTCGCCATCCAGCCGGAAAACCAGACGCTGGCATCGATCACATTCCAGAATTATTTCCGCATGTATCCAAAACTGGCCGGTATGACGGGTACAGCCGCCACCGAGGCGGAAGAATTCGGCGAGATATATGGTCTTGGCGTGATTGAGATCCCCACCAATGTGGATATCGCCCGCATCGATGAACATGATGAATTTTACCGTACGGCCGATGAAAAATACGAGGCCCTTGTCAGCGAAATCGCGGATGCGCAGGAAAAGGGACAACCCGTTCTCGTCGGCACCGTATCGATCGAAAAATCAGAACTTCTCTCGGCCTTTCTGAAGAAAAAGAAGATCAAACACCAGGTTCTGAATGCCCGCTATCATGAGCAGGAAGCCCAGATTGTCGCCCAGGCCGGTCGATACGGATCAGTAACTATTGCCACGAATATGGCGGGCCGCGGCACCGATATCCAGTTGGGTGGCAACGCGGACATGCGCATCGCCCAGGAAACGGCCGAGGTTGACGAGGAAGCCCGGCTTCAGAAGATCACTGACCGCATCCACGGTGAAGTTGCCGCGGAAAAGCAAAAAGTGATCGAAGCGGGGGGATTGTACGTTATCGGTACCGAACGGCATGAAAGCCGGCGGATCGACAACCAGCTACGCGGCCGTTCCGGACGGCAGGGCGACCCGGGCCGGTCAAAATTCTTCCTGTCACTTCAGGACGACCTGATGCGTATCTTTGGGCCTGAACGCATGGACAGCATGCTGGTCCGCCTGGGTATCGAGGAAGGCGAAGCCATTATCCATCCCTGGATCAACAAAGCGATTGAAAAAGCCCAGCAAAAGGTCGAAGCGCGCAATTACGACGTCCGCAAAAATCTGGTTAAATTCGATGATGTGATGAATGACCAGCGCCGGGTGATCTATGAGCAGCGGCGGGATATCATGGATTCGGACGATGTGTCGGAGACCATCAAGGATATGCGTTCCGATGTGGTGCATCACATAGTGGAAACACGGATTCCACCGAAATCCTTCGCTGAACAATGGGATCTGACCGGATTGAAGGAAGACGCTGACCGGTTGCTGGGTCTCGATGCGCCTGTCGAGGAGTGGGGCGCGGAGGAAGGCGTCGACGACACCATTATCACTGAACGCCTGGAGGATGTCGCCGACAAACACTTGGCCGCCAAAGCCGCCAAATACGGCCCCGATTTCTGGCGTCATGTCGAAAAAAGCATGCTGCTTCAAATGGTGGATCAGGAGTGGAAAGACCATCTGCAAAATCTTGATCATCTGCGTCAGGGGGTGGGCTTGCGTGCATACGGGCAGCGTGACCCTCTGAACGAATACAAGACGGAAGGTTTTTCCCTGTTTGAAAGCATGCTGTACCAGACACGGGAAGAGGTTACGCAGCTTCTGGCTCGACTGGAAATCGCCCCGCAGGTTGATCCCGCGATGCTTGCCCCGCAAGCACCGTCAAGCCTGGAGGAACAGCATATCGACCCCATGACGGGCGAAAATGAAATGGCACCTGGCCCCATTGTCGCCGGCCCGCCCCCCGGGTCCGTCGGAGAGCAGACACGGATCGCCCGCGCCGGTGCGAATACGATAGACCCGAACGATCCTTCAACCTGGGGGCGCGTATCGCGCAATGCCCCCTGCCCTTGTGGATCGGGCCGGAAATACAAGCATTGCCACGGTGCATTTGGCTAAGAAAACGGCCGGATACAAAAAGGGCGGAACCAAAACCGTCCCCGCCATTAACGCCATACAGAATGCAGGCTTGATACCCATTGGCGTTATTTCCACTTCAGGACACAAACACAAATCTGCCGCTGCCACCGGTTTTGCGGCCCCTCAACCCTGTCTTGTGTCCATCAAGGTTAACGCAAGCTGAATAAGCTTATCAGGAAACGCTCAGCCCGGCTGTAATAGAGTGGCACTCAATGAGGATCGCGGTGGGGCAATCGTATAGTGTTCCGCCTCACCGCTTTCCTTGAAAGACGATCTCCAAATCGTCGCCGCGCTGCCCTTCCCGTGTCCCAACCCCGACCCAATGGGACAAAGAACCCGCGGGAATCCAGTCAGCCCTAGGCGTGGCGCGATAAGGGGGCTCCGTGATGTCCGGCGGATTCACATGAGGCCAGCTCTCCTCGCTGTCTCCGCCGGTCTATCGGAGCCCCCTTTCCATATGAATGGCATGCCCAAGACGAAAGAGTCGGATTACATGCAAAACAGACAAAAACCTGGCAGCGGTCACACCTGTTGCCAGGACAAGGTCGGTCTGTTACAGGAGAACCCGGATTGGCCTAAACGAACGCTTCTTCCCAGGACCCGCGGGTTGCGGCACGGGAATATTCCGTTGCCCTGTTTTCAAAGAAATTGGCGTGTTCAACGCCGTTCAACATGGCCTCCAGCCAGGGAAGCGGATTTTTGGATACGCCATAGACAGGCCGCAGGTCCAACTGGCGCAAACGCCGGTCGGCAATGTAGCGGATATACGCCTTGACTTCCCCCGCCGTCAGCCCGTCGATCGGCCCCAGCCCGAATGCGAGATCAATAAAGGCATCTTCGTGGTCGACAATGGTCCGGCAGGACTGGGTGATTTCAGCCTTCAGGGCCTCATCCCAGATATCGGCATGTTCGGCGACATAGGTGCGGAAAAGCGTGATGATGGAATCACAGTGCAGGGATTCGTCGCGTACCGACCAGCTGACGATCTGCCCCATGCCCTTCATCTTGTTGAAGCGGGGAAAATTCAGCAGCATGGCAAAGCTCGCAAATAATTGCAGTCCTTCGGTAAAGGCACCGAAGACCGCCAACGTCAGAGCGATGGAGCGCGGGTCATCCACCGTGAACTGCTGCATATAGTCATATTTGTCCTTCATCTCCTTGTAGTGGAGAAAAGCGGAATATTCGGTCTCGGGCATACCGATGGTATCGAGCAGGTGGCTATAGGCGGCAATATGTATTGTTTCCATATTGGAAAAGGCCGACAGCATCATCTGCACTTCGGTCGGTTTGAAGACCTGGGAATAATGCTTCATGTAGCAGTTATTCACCTCAATATCGCTTTGGGTGAAAAAACGGAAAATCTGCGTCAGCAGGTTTTTTTCCGAGTCCGTCAGGGTATTGGCCCAATCCCTGACATCTTCCGCCAGAGGCACTTCCTCGGGCAGCCAGTGGATACGCTGCTGCGTCAACCATGCCTCATAGGCCCAAGGATAGCGAAAAGGCTTGTAAACCAGACGGTCTTCGGTCAGCGACATCGGCTACACTTTCCCAAACAGATTGAGGGCTGATCTCAAATTCACGGCGGAGGCGTTATCTAACGTCATTGGCACGCCAGACATTCCTCATAGTCAACATGACCCACACCGTCGCCGAGGGACATCTGGGCAGGCTTGCCCATGACATGTTTTTCCGCGTCCGGTGACAGCTCGCCGTCTTCAGCCGCGACCAGCTCCGCCCGCTGGATTGATTTCGAGCGGCAATAATAGAGGCTTTTGAGGCCCTTTTTCCACGCCTGGTAATGAATCTGGTGCAGATCGCGCTTGTGCACATCGGCCGGCAGGAAAATATTCACCGATTGCGCCTGACTGACATGAGGCGCGCGGTCGGCCGCCAGTTCCACCACCCAGCGCTGGTCGATTTCGAACGCGGTCTTGAAGACGGCTTTTTCATCATCGGTCAAAAAGTCCAGATGCTGCACAGAGCCCTCATGGGCCGTGATGGATGTCCAAACATCCTCGGTGTCCCTGCCCTTTTCCTCAAGCAGGGCGGTCAGCGCCTGGCTGCAGACATTGAAATTGCCGCTGAGCGTTTTATGGGTAAAGGAATTGGCGGCAATCGGCTCAATGCCCGGGCTGGCCCCACCGCAAATTGTCGAAATGGATGCCGTGGGCGCAATGGCCGTCTTGTTTGAGAAACGCTCTTCAATACCGTAGTCGGCGGCATCGGGACATGCCCCGCGTTCGCGGGCCAGTTCAGCGGATGCCCTGTTCACACCTGCCTCGATATGGCGAAAAATCCGGAAGTTCCACGATTTCGCCATCGCACTTTCAAACGGCACTCCCTGATTTTGCAGGAAACTGTGGAAGCCCATGACGCCAAGGCCGACGGACCGCTCCCGCATGGCGGAATAGCGGGCTTTCGCCATACTGTCCGGTGCGCGGTCGATGAAATCCTGCAGCACATTGTCCAGGAACCGCATAATATCGGGAATAAAGTCGGGTTCCTGCACCCAGGTTTCGAAATGCTCCAGATTGAGGGACGATAAACAGCACACAGCCGTCCGTTCATTGCCCAGATGATCGATGCCGGTAGGCAGGGTGATTTCCGCACACAGATTTGATGTCTTCACGGTCAGACCAGCCAGCTTCTGCTGTTCGGGCATGGCCCTGTTCACCGTGTCCGAGAAAATCAGATAAGGTTCGCCGGTTTCAATCCGGGCGGTCAGCAGCCGGATCCATAACGCCCGTGCCGACACGGCTTTCACCGCATGGCCGTCCTTGGGGCTGGTCAGGGTCCAATCCTCATCATTTTCCACCGCTCGCATAAAGGCGTCTGTGACCAGAACACCGTGATGCAGATTGGGGGTCTTGCGGTTGGGGTCGCCGCCGGTGGGGCGGCGCAATTCGATGAATTCCTCGATTTCGGGATGGCTGACCGGCAAATACACCGCGGCGGATCCGCGTCTGAGCGACCCTTGGGAAATCGCCAGCGTCAAACTGTCCATGACCCGTACGAAAGGCACAATCCCGCTGGTTTTACCGACTCCTCCAACCGTTTCGCCTATGGAACGAAGATTGCCCCAATAGCTCCCAATGCCGCCGCCGCGGGCAGCCAGCCAGACATTTTCGGTCCACAAATTGACAATGGACCGCAGATTGTCCTGGGCCTCGTTCAGGAAACAGGAAATCGGCAGCCCCCGGTTCGTACCGCCATTGGACAGGACAGGCGTTGCCGGCATGAACCAGAGTTTGGAGATATAATCATAGAGCCGCTGGCTATGGGCCCTGTCATCCCCATAGAAACTGGCGACACGGGCAAACAAATCCTGATAACTTTCACCGGGCAGAAGATAACGGTCGCTCAACGTCGCCTTTCCAAATGCAGTCAAAAGGCTGTCGCGGCTGCGGTCCACCTGGACCGCCCCACCCTGATGAAATTGTGTAACCTCAAACATGCTCGCCTGTTCTCCGTCATGGCTACGAGAGCATATCCAATACCCTAGCAGCGTCGTGTGACATATATGGGCCCGCAGCGACTCCCCAAACGTACGCACAGGACAATATATCCTGCCCGATTAGCGAACAAAAGTCGAACACAGGCATAAATTTCGCGAGTTTCAAGCAGGAGAAAGACATTTCCCTATCCGGGAAACGGCATCGCGGGCATATACATTCCCCTCACATGCTTGCCGCATGCGCATCCTATGCCGGATAAACGGAGGTGGTCAACATGTTGTGTAAAATCGTGACGCACCACGCACATATTGTGGAAAAGTCTGTGGAAAAGCTGTGGATAAGGGGAGACATGCCAGCTTCATCATCAGGCTGCAATGGCAAAAAACAACGATATCGTGCCGGGAAATACAGACATCCGGATTGAAGTTCAGCGACCGGAATGGGGGGGTTTTGCCAACCCGGCCCACGAATGCGGACGGTGTCAATGGAGACCTTTATCGCCCATGGAAAGAAATTTTTCCCGTTTCAGCGATTTAAGACGGGCACCGTCAATACCATCCATATCCCGCAGAGCCTGTTCCAAGGCATCGCCCAGAAGGGTCATGGCACGTTCGGCATCACGGTGGGCACCGCCCAGAGGTTCTTCAACGATGGCATCGATCACCCCCAACTTATACAAGTCCTGTGCGGTGATTTTCAGAGCCGTCGCGGCATCCTCAGCCTTTTCCGCCGTGCGCCAGAGAATAGAGGCGCATCCTTCAGGAGAAATTACCGAATAGACCGCATGTTCCATCATCAACACACGGCTGGCCGCCCCCAACGCCACGGCACCACCCGATCCGCCTTCGCCGACAATGCAGGCAACCATCGGCACTTCAATCTCAAGCGCTTTGTCGGTTGACCGGGCGATGGCCTCCGCCTGTCCGCGTTCCTCGGCACCAATACCGGGATACGCACCGGGTGTATCGACAAGCGTGAGGACAGGCAGACCAAAACGGTCTGCCAAATCCATCAGACGGACGGCCTTGCGGTACCCTTCAGGACGGGCCATACCGAAGTTGTGCCGAATGCGGCTTTCCGTATCGGCACCTTTTTCATGCCCCATGATGACGACGGGCTCACCGCGAAACCGGGCAAGACCACCGATAACGGCCAGATCATCGCCAAAGGCACGGTCACCGGCAAGCGGTGTGAAATCCTCACACAGATGAGCGACGATATCTTTGAAATGCGGACGTTCCGGATGGCGGGCCACCTGGGTTTTCTGCCAGGGTGTCAGGTGAGCATATGTATCTTTCAACAGTTTGCCCAGCTTGCTTTCCAGCTGTCCGACCTCTGCTGAAATGTCCACATCACGGACCGTGGAGCCACCGCTGCTTGAAAAACTGCGCAGCTCGCGGATTTTGCCTTCCAGTTCGGCGATAGGCTTTTCAAATTCCAGAAAGGTCATCATGGCTCAGCAGGCCCTCATGAAAGCAGACTTGATCGTCCGGCAGCAGGCTTTGTGCAGTAAAGCAACCGGGAAACAGCAGCGGCCCATTCCGGCATACCAGCCCTTGGCGCACCATCGAAAAAGGGCCGCTCCGTGTCAAGCATACTGTCAAACAAATGTCATAAATACGGAATGTCCCGAAACAGCTTACTCTGTCGCTAAAGGGTGCTGCTTCAATACAAGGGTTTTGAGACGTTCATCCAGAACGTGGGTGTAAATCTGCGTCGTGGAAATGTCGGCATGCCCCAGCATCTGCTGAACGGCACGCAGATCAGCCCCATGGGCCAGCAGATGTGTCGCAAAAGCATGGCGCAATTTGTGCGGACTGACCGAGGCGGTCGGCAGCCCGGCAACGACAGCCAACTCCTTGAGGAGCTGCCCGACCCGCCGTCGGGTCAGATGCGCACGCCCCGACGGAAAAAGATACCCGTCTCCCTCTTTCCCAACACGGCCCGCCTTTGTCCCGTCCACAACGACAAGATATGCGGCCAGAGCCTCGCGCGCCCGGCTGCCGAGCGGCACAAGGCGTTCCCGCCCCCCCTTGCCTGCGACCAGGATCATATCCGTATCCGGCCCAACGGCCCGACGTGGTAGAGAGACCAATTCGCTGATCCTTAAGCCGGTGGCATAAAGGGTTTCAACAATAGCCAGCAACCGTAACCCCTTCATGCCTCCGCCTGCTGCAAGGGAAGTGGCTGTTTCCAGCAATCTGTCCACATCCGCCTCATCCAGCACCGCCGGCAAACGGGCTGTCTGCCGGGGGCTGTCGATCCCTTGTGCCGGATTGTCGGCACGCAAACCGTCACGGTAAAGAAACAAAAAAAATTGACGTATGGCCGACAAGCGTCGCGCGGCCGTGCGGGCACTCAATCCCTTACGTTGCAAAGTATGGAGATAGGCACGGATATCCTCGGCATGCGCCGTAGCCAGAGACCCATCCAACGCTGAACCGAAATCTTCCAAATCACGCCGATACGCAACCAGACTGTTCATCGCACCCGCCTTTTCGGCAGCCTGCATTTCCAGAAACTGATCGATCAGGTCATGATCCGACATGAAACCACCGAAGTTTATTTACGGGCACCGTGGCGGCTATAGTCCTTGCGCAATCAGGTACTCAAGAGCAATTGCCCGGGCATCGCCCTCAAAGCCGCTTGCCCGCAACATACCGATCACGGAGCCCGCAAGACTGGCCGGAACCGGCCTGCCACCGGCGGCACCCATCAATCTGACGGCCCCGGTTATGACAGCGGCACGGTCTCCTGCCACACCGTCCCGCAGAAACTGTCGCCACTGACGGACACTAGGGCTGAGACCTGCCCGCAAAACAGGCACCTCCTCCAGGGCCGCCCAAAGATCTTCCGGTACCGACAGACCCAGTGCTTCCATCACCGAGAAAAGCACTTCGCCACGCTGTGCGGCATCCGGCCGTCCGGCCTGGACCTGCCACCAGCGACGAAGCAGTCCGTCGTTGAATGCGGCAGTATCGTCCAGGTCGGGTAAAGACAACGCCAGCAGCGGTCCCATATCGGCAAGCATTGTATCGAGGTCGACATCGCGGCCTGATGACTGCGCCCTCAAAGCCCGCGACCAAACAGTCAGGGGTTGGAGATCGCCGGTCAGCATCAAAGCCCTGACTATAACGCTTGCTTCGGCTGTCAGATTTGGCGACCAGTCACGCACCAAATGACCGATCACCGGCCCCACTTGAGCCAGATTTTGCCCGGTCCTGGCATCCCGCCAAAGCTGTTCCAGGGATACAAAATGCCGGGTGTGTCCATTTTGACCATCCGCACGTTGGACCGTCGCTGCTTGCATCGAAAAAACCGAATCACTTTCTGATTCGGTTTTCGATTCGTTTTCAGTGCTTTCGGCACTATGCAAATCACGATTTTCTTTTTTCAAAACAATGCGCTGTGCTTGTTCAAAAAAAGACCGGTCAGCCGCAGTCCCGGATTCCGCTGCATCCGTTTCAACGGAAGTTTGATCGATTACCAGATTGTCACTATTGATGGGTGCCATCAATTTCGACGCGGCGATTCGAATCGTATTCGCCGATGTTTCAGGCGCCAGAACCGCAGCCTGTATGGCCGCGTTCATTATGTTGGCCTGCGCATCGATGCCTAGAGAGGGTAGCGCCGCGCCAAGGGCCAGCGCCAAACGGCTCTCCTGTACACCAGCATATTCCCGGGTCTCCTGTCCCATAGCCACAAGGTCATCTTTGCCCGCCATTGTCCAGTCGGCCACCTCAACGCGGGCCAGTTGTGCCATGGTTACCTCCAGCACGTCCGGATGAAGCGGCAGGTCCAGAGAACCGGGAGGCAGCACATCGTCCGCACCACGCGCTGTTTGTTCAGCCTCGATCAGGATCAGGTCAATCAGGCGATAGAAATCAGGGCTGACCGTTGTCAATTCCTCCAGAACACCAAGCTGGAAATCGACTGCCGCACGACGGCCGGCCACAGCCTCGCAAAAAGCGGACAAACGCGGCCAGAAAATATCACCGTCAACATTATACCGCTGACTGGTCACTGCCAGTTCGCAGGCGTCTCCCGGCCGACCGGCAGCAAGATAGGCCGTCACCAGCACACGCGGTGCGACGCCCGTGCCGTTAAAGTCCTCGGACAGATTGGCCGGCAAACGGCGCAGCAGAGCCGAGATGGCGGGCGCACGGCCCAAAGCCGACAATTCCTGCAGCCTTGCCGATAAGACAGGATCACTGCGAGGAACGTCGCCAAACTCTGACTGGCGAAACAATGCAAAGCCAGACAGCAAGATGCGTTCCGCCAGACCGGCAAGAACGGGGGTATTGGCCGACATGCCCAGCCCCCGCAAACGGGCGGCAATATCCTGCCGCGAACGATTCTGCCACAAAGTGGCCGGCAGCGCCGCGTCGGAGTCCAGCACGGCAACGCCAGCCGGATCAGGTTCTGCAAGTTGACCGGAAACAAAGGGTGTTTCCCGAGGCACATCATCAGTATCCGCGCCACCGCCGCCCTCAGCAGCCATGTCAGCGGCGGTATCCGGATCATCTGTCGGTTTCTGGTCCGCACCCGGCAGGGCGATGCTGCCGGGCGGCACGAAAGGCTGGGGCAATATCACCAACGGTGCCCCAACCGGTGGGCCCACCTGTGCGGTGGAGGATGGGCGGCCGCCAAGATGAAACCCGGCGTCCGGTTGCAAGGCCGGTCGTTTTTGTTGCGGAGCCGTAATATTGTCCGCAGCCGCGTCCTGGGATAAAGCCGAATTGCCTATCCCGGACGCAAATGTCATCATCCCCAACACGACAGCCGTGCCGAGCATGCCCAACGACCGGCGTGTCCGAAAAACCCGACCGGGTATCACAAATTGCCGATCAGGACGGGAAGCGGTCATTGTTCAGGGTCTTTGTGACCGGTTCGGAAGGGGCGGGAATATCCCAGGTCATCAAAAAAATCAGGCCGCCGAGCACAACAACAGCGGCGAGGGCAATGATAATCTGCGTCATACGCGACATGATGTTCATCCGTTGACTGTTTGACCGCATTCAAGGGCTGGCGAATAGACAGGAGCCCGAGAAGCTGAATATCTTCAGCACGTTTATAGGCGTTTCAAGGACCACAAGTCCAGCCGAGGGTACCATGACAGCAGGACAGGGTGCAGCGCAGGCCGGCAGCCAAGCCATGCACACGCGAAAGCCCTTGGCGCCCTGTCTCTACAAAGCTATGACTTTCAGGGCAAATCTATGGCAATGATAATTCTTTGGACGGTATGCGGTGTATAATAGCTATGCAGCCCAGCAACGGGCTGGGGCAAACGGGTGAGGCAATCGGCACATATCAAAAAGCCGGACACCGGCAACCGGCCGGAAGACGGATGGCCTGACCGTCCTATCGTGTTGGTCGGCATGATGGGGGTCGGCAAAACCACTGTCGGTCGCCGCCTCGCACGCCGGCTGGGCATTGCGTTCGCGGATTCCGACCAAGAAATTGAAAAAGCCGCAGGCATGACCGTCAGCGAAATCTTCGAGCGGTTCGGCGAGGCCGAGTTCCGTGCCGGAGAACGTCGTGTATTTGCACGCCTTCTGGACGACAGACCGAAAGTGATCGCTGCCGGCGGCGGCGCCTTCGCCGAGAGAGAAACACGAGAGCTGATCAAGCAGAACGCCATCAGCATCTGGCTGGATGCGGATGTGACGATTTTACTGGAGCGCACTGCACGGCGCGGTGGGCGTCCCCTGTTGGAAACAGGCAATCCACAGGAAACCCTGACAAGGCTCAACAGAGAGCGTACACCATCCTACAGCCAGGCGGACATACACGTCATCTCGGAAAACGGGCCGCATGATACCGTTGTCAGGGACATTCTGGCCGGCCTTGAAAAATACAAGACGGATACAACGCGTAATGACTGATCCCTTGACCTCGGACCATGGCACCGGCGACCTGCCGCAAGATATGGCTGAAACGGTTCATGTCCCGGTGGGGGGGCATCCGTACGACATCGTCATCGGGGAAGGACTGATCGACCGTCTCGGAGCCCTTGTCAGGCCGCATCTGGCCAGGGCAAAAACCGTTATTGTCAGCGATGCAACGGTCGCGGACCTTTACATGGAACGGGCCGTCAATAGCCTTGAGAAAGCCGGTATTGCCTGCGGACACATCATTCTGCCCCCCGGCGAAGCCAGCAAATCCTTCGCACAACTGGAGCAACTGACAGATACCCTGCTGGACCACAAGGTAGAGCGGCGCGACTGTATCGTGGCTCTCGGCGGCGGCGTCATCGGCGATCTGGCCGGGTTTGCCTCCAGCATAGTGCTGCGCGGCATGGGGTTCATACAGGTGCCGACAACACTGCTGGCGCAAGTCGACAGTTCGGTCGGTGGCAAAACCGGCATCAATACAAGGCACGGCAAAAATCTGATCGGCAGCTTTCATCAACCGCGTCTCGTCGTCAGCGACCTTGCCGTATTGGACACACTGCCCTCGCGAGAGCTTCAGGCCGGGTTTGCGGAAGTGGTGAAATATGGTCTGATCGGTGATCCTGCCTTTTTTGCATGGCTGGAACAGAATGCCGGTCCTGTGCTGGGCGGGGACCGCGCAGCACAAAGACATGCCGTTGCCGTCAGCTGCCGCGCAAAAGCCCGTATCGTCGCCGAGGACGAGCGGGAAAACGGACGGCGTGCACTCCTGAATCTGGGACATACGTTCGGCCATGCCCTCGAAGCCGCGCTTGGTTACGACGGCAGACTTCTACATGGTGAAGCCGTCGCCGTGGGCTGTGTCATGGCATCCAGCCTGGCGGCGAGACTGGGCCTGGCACACCATGACGAATGCATTCGGGTGGAGCGGCTGTTCGCGGCAGCCGGCATGAAAACACGCGCCCATCAACTGGCCGACACCCTCTCCGCCGGGGATCTGCTGGCCCATATGGCACAAGACAAGAAAGTGGAAAACGACCGGTTGGTTCTGATCTCGGGACCGATTGGCGATGCACGTATCCTGCGCGGGGTTGAAACCGACATCGTGGCTGCTGTGCTGGAAGATTCGCTAAAACATCCCGCAGCGTGACACATACATATGCGGACATACCCGCGAAGCTGTATTGACGAAGGGACCTTTTGACCTGTGACTGGCACGATCTGGATGACCGCCGGACTGATATTGGGACTTCTGGCCCTGTCCGGTTTTTTCTCGGGCTCGGAAACCGCACTGACGGCCGCATCCAAGGCGCGTCTGCATCAATTGGCCCAAAACGGCAATCGCAGGGCAAAACGCGTCCTCACTCTGATCGAGGATAAGGAACGCCTGATCGGCGCCATTCTTCTGGGCAACAATCTGGTCAATATTCTGGCATCGGCACTGGCAACCAGCCTGTTCCTGACCCTGGTGGGCGAGGAAGGCGTGTATTATGCCACACTGGTGATGACAGCTCTTGTACTGATCTTCGCCGAGGTCCTGCCGAAATCCTATGCCATTGCCAACCCCGACCGTATGGCATTGGGTGTTGCGGGCCTTATACAGCTGGTTGTCACTGTATTCGCACCTATTGTTTCGCTTGTGCAACAAATTGTCCGTCTGACTTTACGGCTGATCGGCGTGGACATCTCGGCCATCAACAACCCGCTGTCACCGCATGAGGAAATTCGCGGCGCCATCGACCTGCACCGCAGTGAAGGCGGTATCGAAAAACATGCCAAGGACATGCTGGGCTCCATCCTTGATCTTGATGCCGTGACGGTTGCCGACGTGATGGTTCATCGCAAATCGATGCAGGCGATCAATTTGAACGGCCCGGCTGACGAAATCGTCGCCGCCGTTGTCAAAAGCCCATATACACGGCTTCCCGTTTATGACGGTGATATTGAAAATATCGTCGGTGTTCTTCACGCCAAGGATGTGCTGCGGGCTTTACGCCGCGCCAGCGGTCAGATGCAGCGGTTTCAGGCACGGCGTGTCATGACAAAACCCTGGTTCGTGCCCGAGACGACAACCTTGCGCGAACAGCTGAATGCCTTTCTTGAACGCAAATCACACTTCGCTCTTGTGGTGGATGAATACGGCACTCTGCTTGGTCTGGTGACGCTTGAGGATATTCTGGAGGAAATCGTCGGTGACATCACGGACGAATTCGACTTCGAAATACCGGGTGTGCGCACCACGGCAGAAGGGTCGGTGCTTGCAGACGGGACGGTCACCATCCGCGATCTGAACCGGATGTTTGACTGGCAACTGCCGGATGACGAGGCTACGACTATTGCCGGCCTCGTCATCCATCAGGCGGAAACCATCCCGATCGTGGGCCAGATTGTCGCCTATAAGGATTTCCGGTTCGAGGTAACCCGCCGACGCCGCAATCAGATCACGGGCCTGAAAATCCGGCGGGTATAACCGGACAGCCCTTCAGGACAGCTTTAAATTCAAAAGTTTCATGCCAAGCCATTTTCCACGGCTTTTGCAAGCCGCCCGGCAAAGGCTGACGGATCATCCAGCGGGTCGCCTTCCAGAATTTTGGCCTGATCCAACAGCAGATGGACGGCATCGTCGCAGGCATCGCGCGCGCCTTTGTCTCCTGACAAGGCCGCAAGTTTCTTGATCAGGCCGTGTGACGGATTGATTTCCAGAATTTTCGGCGTTGCCATATCAATCTGATTGTTGGCCTTCAGCATTCTTTCCAGATGCATGTCCATGGCACTGTCATCCGCCACGAGGCAGGCTGCCGTTTCGGTCAGACGGTCGGATGCACGAACGTCAGACACGGCATCGCCCAACACATCCTTCATCAAGGTCGCCAGTACGGTCAGCTCCCCTTCCGGGGCCTTATCTTTATCGTCTTTTGCCACTCCATCGGCGATATCCGACAGATCGCTCGCGCCGCGTGTAATGGACTTGAAGGGCTTGCCTTCGTAATCGCTGACCATCTGAAGCCAAAAATCGTCCACGGGATCGCTGAGCAACAAGACCTCGACCCCCTTGGCCTTGAAACCTTCAAGCTGCGGACTGCGTTTGACTGCGGCTTCGTCCGGTCCGGTCACATAATAGATGGCGGACTGTTTGTCCTTCATACGACCGACATAGTCCGCCAGACTGACCCATCCATCACCATCCGTTGTGCGGAACCGGACCAGTTTCAACAACGCCTCGCGGCGTTCTAAATCCTCATACAGGCCTTCCTTGATCACCGCGCCAAAGGTGGACCAGATGGCTTCGAACTTTTCCGCATCCTTCGCGGCAAGCTTTTCCAGTTCGCCCAGTACCTTTTTGGTGATCGCCGAAGACATGCGCTTCAGGACGGGGTTGTTCTGCAACATCTCGCGGCTGATATTCAGCGGCAGATCCTGACTGTCGACCACACCACGCAGAAACCGCAGCCAGCCCGGCAGCATGCCGCTCGTATCATCGGTGATGAAAACCCGTTTGACATACAGCTTCACCCGGCTTTTACGCGCGGGGTCGAACAGGTCCATCGGACGGGTTTCCGGAATGAATAACAACACGCTGTATTGCTGCATGCCCTCGGCGGTGTAATGCAGGCGAAAAGCGGGTTCATCGAAGGCGTGACTCACATGCCGGTAGAATTCGGTGTATTGATCGTCGGTAATATCGGCTTTCGCACGGGTCCAGAGCGCAGACCCCTGATTGACCGGAGCATCGTCTTTTTCCTCATCGCCGCTTGCGGTCTTTTCCTGTTCATCCGCGCCTGAAACAGCCAGCCGGATCGGTACGGCAATGTGATCGCTGTAGGTTTTCACGATCCGCTCCAAACGGAACCGTTCCAGGAATTCTCCGGCGTCGTCTTTCATATGAAGGGTGATTTCGGTTCCGCGCCCAGCCTTGTCGCCGTCGGCGATGGAATAGGTCCCACTGCCGTCGCTCTCCCAGAGATAGGCCGCATCTTCACCGGCACGGCATGTCAGAACGCTGACTTTGTCGGCCACCATGAACACGGAATAAAACCCGACGCCGAACTGACCGATCAACTGTACATCCCGCTTGGCATCGCCTGTCAGCCTGTCCATGAAACCGGCGGTACCGGACCGCGCAATCGTACCCAGATTGGCTTTCAGGTCATCCTTGTTCATCCCAACACCGTTATCGCGGATGACAAGTGTTTTCGCCTTTGCATCGGCGACGATTTCGATATGAAATTCGGGATCGTCTTTTGTTAGATCGGGCTTGGTCAGCGCTTCATACCGCAGCTTGTCACAGGCATCGGACGCATTCGAAATCAGTTCACGCAGGAAAATCTCACGTTCGGAATAAACCGAGTGCACCATCAGGTGCAGCAATCGGGCGACCTCTGCTTCGAAACCATGCTGTTCCGCCTTTGCCTTCGTATCCGCCGTGTTCTCTTTAGTCGTATCCGCCATGCTCTGATCCGCCATTCTCATTCACTCCACACGAAAACCGTCCACCGCCAAAGCCGGTACATATCGTTCATACCGTCCGCATATCTGACCGGGGCAGACAGGCCGCCATATTGTGTACCGACAGTTGCGTTTGATTTAAGAAATGATAATCCGCCGTCAAGAGGTCCCATCCCGCCAACAGATTTAATTCTGATCCGATTCATCCGTACCCTGGACCGCCTCAAGAAAATCGGACCGTGCGCGCATGAGCACTGCCGCATCCCCTTCCGACAATTTGTAAAGCCAGCCATCCGTACGCGCGGAGATCAGTCCGGCTTCAGCCGATGCCCCCGCGGCCGCCAATTGCGCCCAGTGTCCCTCTTCCATATCGAACAGTTTCAGGGTCAAGGACAACGTAACGGCACCAGAAGCATCCTCCGCCCCGGCGATCACGCCGTCCGCGGCTGAACCGCCCGCCTGCGCGGTTTCGGCCTGCTGGCTGCTTTGGGGCGCGTCAACCGTCACGATCACCGTCCGCACCGGATCGGTGATCGGATTGGCCAGACGTCTTGCATCCGTCAACGTAAGCCGGGCTAGGACACGGGCGGGATCGCGGCGTTTCCAGGCCGGCGCCTGTGTTTCATCATCGCCCAGATCGGTCAGGTTGTATTCGCCGGCGTCCGCATCGCGGTCCAGCGTTACATTGCCCAGCCGGACACTGGCGATACGATCGGCGTCAAGGGACAGAAGGGTAGTGTCCAGCCAGTTCACCGGATCAGCCGATATTTCCGGCAAGCTGGAAACAAGCCAAGCACGGCTGTCGCCGTCCCGGTACACATAGGTCAGAGAACGGCCCGCCCCACCTTCCTTTCGGGTCCCGACGCTGAGATCAGCCAGCGGTGCGTCAGCATCATCGGCCAGGGTCAGAGCAATGGCCGATGCGTTATCCAGGCCGAGGGCATCGAAACGGTCCCGGTTCGCCGTCATCGGCTCACGGCGCTCCGACAAGGCCAAACCACGCAAAAGATCGCGCACACGGACAGGATCCGCTTCATATCCATCCCGTTCCGCCACGGTCCAGTGCGTGCCATCACGGACAAGTGTCACATGCCGATCCGATTGGGATAAAATCAGGCGGGCCGCAGTGTTCACACGGGTTTGCAGCCCGTCAAACAACCGCTCCCCCCGGCCCCCCTGCCGCAGGGACGGGTCCTCACCGAACAACACCCAAACCGCCGCCAGAATCGCCACCAATGTGGCGTAGCCAAGTATGGTCGTCAGTCTTTCCGACATACGATCCCCCGGAACATAAACATCATCCTCTTTCGCCGATTTCGGCCAAGCGCCGTCGTCGCGCCCTCCAGAAATGGACGAACGCGCCAAAAATCACCAGAACCGGCATTAACAGGATGTTCAGACCGGCCAGCCATGCTCCAAGCCGTTCGATGTCACGGCGCAGATTGCGTTTAACATCCCTGAGCGCCTTGCGGGTTTCCACAAGCTCGGCCCGGAAGCGGTCCACTGCCTGTTCCTGTTCCGGCGAGAAAATGGCGCCGTCTTCAGGACGCTCGGATTCCATCTCGGCAAGCCGGGCCTCGGTTTCCTGCAAACGACGCTGCAAGCGCTGTTCTTCATCCAGATATCTGGCCTCGGCCTCACGGCGCAGGCGGTCGACCACCTCGAACGGACGGCGTGCAATGCCCCGCGCCCTTAGATCCAAAAGAGCTTCCGAGCCGGCCATCTGGTCCGCAAGATTCAAAATCAGACTGCCATTGCCGGCGATGGGAACACTGATCCGCTGCCCGAAAAGATCCTGCACCTGCACCCAGAAACGATCATCAAACATGTCCGTATCGGCACCGACCACCAGATTAATCCGGCCGGCGTTGATCCCCGCCCCTGCGGCCGGGGTATCGACCGTCATTCTTTCGGGATAGGCCGTATTCGCCTGACCGCTGACCCGCCCCAGCAGGACATAGGGTTTTCCGGACGGCTCAAAACCGCGCAAAAGCGAATCCGGATCAGGTGTGCCGACAGCAGATGCGACATCCACAAGCATTGCCTGGTCGCTGGACGAAATCAGCGGACTCAGGGTTGTCGACGCCCCGTCTAGCAGTTCGACATGGCCAGTGCTTGCCAAGGTCACACTGTCCAGCA
Organism: Eilatimonas milleporae; assembly: GCF_003688555.1. Lineage (GTDB taxonomy): Bacteria > Pseudomonadota > Alphaproteobacteria > Sphingomonadales > Kordiimonadaceae > Eilatimonas > Eilatimonas milleporae. The sequence goes on along the minus strand of NZ_REFR01000016.1, from coordinate 155,574 downwards.
TGGCGGTTACCACATCATCTTCGGCAAGCGCGGAGCCGCGTGTACCGATCCACAGCACATAGTCTTTTATGGCATCAGGCCCGTATCCCCCCATGGAAACCCGCTGCGCCTGTCCGAGATCGGCAACGAGATGGTCACTGGATATATCGATTCCCCAGGCCGTCAGCAGTGGTCCCAGATCACTGGCATCCGGTTCGTACGACGCCGGATTACTGCTTTCATTATGAGGGTCCAGAAAAACCAGCGCCGGCTTTCCGGTCAGGACAAACTGATCAATGGCGAACAGCTGATCTTCACCCAAGGCAGGGGGATGAACGACCATCAGCAAATCCGTATCGTCAGGGATCTCAGCGAAATCGCCGGCGATCTCCGATACATCAAAAAATTCGCGCAACTGCTCATAAATGACATAGGGACGAGCACGGCCCTGCATCATAGCCTGCGGTCCACCAGGGCCGAACTGCATGGGTAGACGCGTCAGCAGTGTCAGTTTCGGCAGGACGGGCTGATCAAGTGTCGTAATCAACTTGATCAAATCATATTCAAGAAACCGCGCCCGCTCCTCGGCGAAAAAGGGAATGATCGCCTCGCCGTCCACGGTATCCCGCGCGACAAGCCCGAGATACAGCATCGATCCGTCGCCGAGGGGAATACCGCGCAAACCGGCGGCAACAGCGGCGTCTTCATCCTCGGAAAATGGTTCCGGATCAATAACGGTTAATTCAACCTTGCCACGGGCAGCGCTTTCAAGGGTCCTCAGCAAATCCTCGATCCGCTTGCCATATGTCAGAAGCTGAGGGAAAGGCGCTGCCTGCCCTTTGGAAAAATAGAGATCAAGCCGGACCGGTTCTTCCAAATCGCCAAGTACGGTTCGGGTTCCGTCCGACAGGCTGTAAAGACCGTCTGCCGTCAGATCCAGATCGATACCACGCAGAAAACGGTCGGACAGAATCGTAAGCGACAGAAACAGAAGAACGCCCATTGCTATGAGGCTTGCGGGGCGGTTCAGAAAACGGTTTGTCCCGGCCATTATCCCACCTCCCTCTTCGCGTCGACGATCACCCGCGTGATCCAGAGCCAAAGCGCGATCACCGCCAGGAAATAGACAATGTCATTCAAACCCAGAACCCCACGCTGCAGATTGTCAAAATGACTGAGGAAAGACAGATTGGCCACCGCCAGCACCAAGGCATCGGGTGCCCAACCGCTGAAAACGTCCAGCACCATCGACAGACCCGACACGACAAACAGGAAGCAGACAGCGACAGACAGGATAAAGGCCACGACCTGGTTGCGGGTGACCGCAGACATGGCCGACCCGATGGCCAGATATGCCGCCGCCATGAGGAAAGAGCCCATATACGCTGTCAAAATAACACCATTATCGGGATCGCCGAGCCAGTTCACCGTGATCCAGACGGGAAATGTCAGCACCAGCGCCAATCCGGTGAACGCCAGAGCCGCCAGATATTTCCCGAGCACGACACTGCCGGCAGGCAGGGGCAGGGTCAAAAGCAGCTCCAGCGTACCGGCCTTGCGATCTTCGGCCCAAAGGCGCATGGCGACAGCCGGTATCAGGAACAGGTACAACCACGGGTGATAGGCAAAGAACGCACTGAGATCGGCCTGCTCCCGCTCATAAAACTGCCCGAGATAAAAGGTGAACAGCCCCTGGAGCGTCAGAAAAATAATCAGAAAGACATAAGCCAGCGGCGTCGCGAAATAGGCGGTAAACTCCCTGGCGAAAATCGTGCCGGTGGCCCTTAAAGTCGCGCTGTACGGGGTTGCATCCTGTCCATCCACGCGACTCATGAAGCGCCTCCCGCTGTCAAAAAGCGAAACACATCGTCGAGACGGCCGCCTTCCACACTGAATTCACCGACCGACCACCCCTTTTCCGCCGTCATGGCCGCAACCGCACTGCTCACATCAGCCTGATCCACCGAAAGCACGGTGAGACGGGTTTGCGCGCCCTCGCGCGCCTGTTCAACGGCAGACACACCGGGTACGGCGCGCAACGCTTCTTCTACGGCCGCCGTCTCGCCCGCCGGCACCAGCATTGTCACCGCGTTCCTGTATCGGGATCGTGCCTTCAACTCGCTGGGTGTTCCGTCTGCCACCAACCGTCCCCGGTCAATAATGACAGCCCGCGTGCAGAGGGCCTCAACCTCTTCCAGAATGTGGGTCGAGATGATGATGGCACGCTCGGCCGCCATCGTATTGATCAGGCTGCGTACATCATGCTTCTGGTTCGGGTCGAGACCATCCGTGGGTTCATCCAGGATCAGCACTTCGGGCGCATGCAGAATTGCAGCCGCCAGGCCGACACGCCGTTTGTATCCCTTGGACAGCGTTTCAATACGCTGTTCCATCACGCCGTCCAGGTGAACGGCACCGCCCGCGCTTTCGACCACATTGACGGCGGCGTCCCGGTCCATACCATGAGCGGACGCAATAAACCGCAGAAAGGCCCGCACTGTCATATCGCCGTAAAGAGGCGCGCCTTCCGGCAGATACCCAACACGCCGACGTGCCGCCACCGCGCCGCCATTGACAGGGATACCGGCTATGCGCGCCTCACCCGCGGAAGGCGTCAGATAACCGGTCAGCATTTTCATGGTTGTCGTCTTACCGGCACCATTCGGCCCCAGAAATCCCAAGACCTCTCCCTTGGCGACAGTCAGGGAAATACCATCAACCGCCGTAAAAGGCCCAAAACGTTTCACCAGATTTCTGGCTTCAACAAGTGCCGTCATGAGGCCACACATCCCCCCGGTTATCTTTCAAAAACTGATGCTCCAGTCCATGCCGCACACATGCGGCAGGCGTGTACCAGATGCGCTAAATAAAAAATCCTTTTTGCCGGTTCAAGAGGGCAAATTAGTATATCCGAGCCTGGCAGAGCGCGCATGGCCGCCAAAAGCATCCAGCATACGCTCCCGCCACGCATGCAAGACATCGTCACTATCGAGCAATTCAAAAGGACTGACGATACGCGACCACATGAAGCAACCGAACACCACATAATCGGCCCAGGCTGGCGTATCGCCGGAAAAATAGGAACGCCCTTTCAACGTCATGCGCAAGGGTGCGAGCCCGGCGCGAAAGGAATCCAGGCGGCTTTCACGGTCGGCGCGCGCCTCCTCCAGAGTGCGGCCCAGTACCTGTTCCCGGGTTTTCCGAAAATACGCGGCACTGTCGGCATCAAGACAGGCACACACATCCGCGGCAATCATCGGAAAAACCGGCATCAATACCGTGGTCGTGACAAAAGCCTCCATCAGGCGGGCCTGTTCGGCCGCCCCCTTACCGCCAAACAGTCGGGGACCGTCATATGTTTCGTCAAGATAAACGGCAATATCGTGGCTGTCCTTGACCCATGCATCACCATCGCGAATGACCGGCACACGGTCTCCGCCGCACGCAGTCTCTAGCCGAGTCTTTTCGCAAAATCGCCAGGCAAGGCCGTTGAAAGCCAGCCCCTTATGCAGAAGGGCCATGCGCACCCGCCAGACATAGGGACTGAAACGCACTTCCGCATCGCTGCCCGCCAGCTCATAAAGCTCAATCATTTGCCCACACCCTTTTCAGTAAAACCGCCCGCGATGCTGCCATCAATGCACGGCGCGCTCTTTCCACGCAATGCATAATGCCGATTAGAGTAAGTCCGCACGCTTCCGGGCACGATCATGACGAGCGGGCTTAAATTCATCACATATGGAAAAATCCGCCGGACAATCGCAGCAAAAGGCCTGGATATATGAAGAAGCGGAAGGAAACTGGCCCAGCCATTGATCCGGCAAGAACGAGGGGGCTTGGGGGTTCACCACGTTGCCGGTGGCTGGGCCAGTCGAGGCCAACAATTATGTTCTAGACGTCCATTGAGGCAGGTCCACGGCTTAAATATGGCGATACGGTGGCGCCCCTAAACCAATGAATGCGGGCCGCCGGACTCAGCGCGCATGCACCTCGCCTGAGCCACGCACACGGCTGTTCATACTTGGATTACCGCGGACATATACATCGCCGGACCCTCTGATCTCAACATCGGCCGTCTCACTGGCATAAGCCTCGACGTCACCGGACCCGCGCAGTTCGATCTGTGCGATTTCACACTTGAAATCTTCGGCCTCAACATCGCCGGAGCCCTGCAATGTCACCGACAGGGTCTTACAGCTGCCTGCCAGTTCAATGTCACCGGACCCCTGAAGCCTTGTCCTCATGGTCACAACGTCAGCATCCTCGATAATGGCATCGCCGGAGCCTTTCAGCACCAGATCAAAAGTTTCAGCGGCAATATCATCAATGGTCAGATCACCGGATCCGGTCAGATTGGCTGCCGTCAGTTTTGGAACGCTGACGACCACTTGCAACCGGTCAATCCGCGACCAGTGATGCCCCTTGTCTTTGAGACCAATGACCAACTCGCCATCCGTAACATCGGTACGCACATGATCGATGACATCGCTGTCGGCAATAACCTTAACCGACCGCTCATTCCCGACGGATACACTGACATCCATGGACCCCTTGACCTTGATCCGTTCAAAGGCACCAACATCGCGCTCCTGTTCGGCCACGTCATCAGCAATGACAAACGCCGTCGCCCCCAGGCAGGTAGCGACCGCAAGAGCAAAGCCCGTTGCTTTCATAGTCCTGTCTCCCATTCGGTAGAGTCCGTGGTTTCAGACTTAAAACAGGGCGGCATCCAACACCGCGGTTATCAATCGCCTGACGGCAGGCGTATCAGCGGACGGTGATTTCACCGAGACCGCCAACGGATTTATCGACATTTCTCGGGTTGCCGTGAACAGTAATGGCACCGATCCCGCTCAGATTGGCTTCGACGCTCTCGGAAGCATAAACATCGGCATTGCCGGCGCCGCGCACATGGACCTCGACACTTTTGCAGCGAAAATCATCCGCCTCCACATTACCGGCACCGCGGATATCGACCTCCAGCGCGCCGCAGGAGCCCGACAATTCCACATTACCGGCCCCTTTGAGCACAAGTTCGAAAGCATCCACATCCAGGCCACGCAAATCACCGTCCATGGCACCGAGAATCTCAAGGCCGGTCAGGCGCGGTACGGAAATCGTCATTTCCGCTCCATTCACGTCCCAGTCATTGCCGCCCTTTTCTTCCAGATTGCCGATGATGAGGGTCCCGTCCTCAACTTCGGTATCTATCACTGCGAGATCTCTCTCACGTGCCCGCACACGTACGGTCTGTTCACCCCCCATCGTCAGCTCAAGCTCGATCGCACCGCGCACCTGCAGACGCTCGAAAGGAGGAAGGTCGCGTGTTTCTGTTACAAAAGAGCCGCGACGACGGTCATTATCGTCATCTTCGTCCATATCCACGTCAACGCGGATATCGGGACTGAAGCGGCTACCGGAAGGGGTTTCAGAGGCCGTCAGCGCTGCCGCGCCGACAAGAGCGACAACAGCCGCGCCAAAAATGGCATGCCGGCGAAAAGAGTCCTGGTCCATGATGTTTCTCCTCGTTGTCGTTCCTTATTGAGGCCGTTCCTTTTGAGCACATCGTTGTACGCAGTAATGTTATTCTCAAAGGCCAACCGTATTTTTATATCAATCTGATATATATTACACGCCCATGAGGGTCAATACACAACTACCGCAAAAAGCGGTCGTCTGGTGGCATGTTTGTCTTCGCCCTTGCCAAGACAGAGTGCTTGGACCACACTGACTGTCGTGGACGATGGTATCGATCAATCCGGGCTTATATATCTGCCCCCGTCCGGCACCCTCCAGACCAGTACCACCGCGCCTCTGCCGGTGGCCGATGCCAGGGCATCGACGGTGTATTTTTCCCGCCGGGAGCTGGGTTTCATTCTCAATATCTACGGCCGTATGGTGGCAGCGGGTTTCTGCAGGGATTATGCTATTGACCAGCTTGCCGATATGGCGGTTTTCTCAATCTTCCGCCGCGCGAGCGAGATGCCGATCTACCGTATTATAAAGGAACCGACCAAAAGGGACCGACAGGGCATGTGGCGGATTGTCGGAATGGACGGCCGGATCTACAAGCGCGGCCATGACCTGGGCCGCCTTCTGGTGTTTTTTGAAAACAAACTGTCACGGACGGTAGAACGGATCCGTTGAAATAATACGATAATGGCCACACGACGGGCAGACAGTCCCCCGCCTTTCTGTAAAATTCGGTTTTTCAATAAAAAGCGGCCCGCGGACAGGAGAGACTCCGCGGGCCGTAACGTACCGGATCATTCACATTGCTGACCGTTGCCCAGGCTTTTCATTTGTCATTTATGCCCGGTCAGGAATATGGCACTCGGAACAGCTGTTTTCACACACCACTCAAAACGATCATCCGGTCCTAAATTCTCACTCGATTACCCGACCAGCACCGCCCCATCGGCGGTTTTGGGAAGGTCGAAGTGCCTTGACCCCACAGGGCCCGCCTGATCCGCCACCACAGCGCCATCGTCCCAGCCTTCCTTTTTCCGGTAGATGGTCGACGGGCTGATGCCCAGCGAGTGGGCCGCTTTGGGAATACTGTTGCCGTATGCGGCAATGCGATTTTCAATAATCATCCGCTCAATGTCGGCAAGCGAGGCCTCGGCCAACTCACCCAGAACGAGGCCGGGCACCTCTTCCTCCTTGCCATAAGCCGAGGACGGCTCGCTTTCCATCCGTCTGGCGGCCACACGCCGGTAACGCCTGTCGCCATCGGACGGCAGCATGTAGGCTTCAACGGTCACACCGCGATGGCTCTGACAGATCCACGAAACGAGCGCCTCAAGTTCACGCACATTCTCGTTCCACTCCCATGCCTCAAGAGCCGCAACGGCATCGTCGGACAGATCGCGGAAACCGGAATGGGTTTCGGATGCCTCACGGGCAAGGAAGTGCCGGGCCAAACGGGCGATATCGGTTTTGCGTTCAGCCAGGGCAGGCAAGGACAGGTTGGCGATATTCAAGCGATAGAAAAGATCCTCGCGGAACCGACCGCTTGAAATACTGGCGAGTGGGTCCGCATCCATGCTGCACATCAAGCGAACATCCAGGCTTTGCAGACGATCGGCACGTCCGGCGGATACCGTGCCGGTCTGGAGAAAACGCAGCAATTTTGTCTGCAAGGCGATATCCAACGCATCCACGCCGCGCAGATAGAGACTGCCGCCATGGGCACGACGCAGCGCGCCGGTGGCGGAAAGGTTGGCACGCAACCCGGACGCCGAGCGGGCAGACGGCTCCATCATCAGGCCGGCGCGTGCATCGCCGAAAATTTCATGGTCCAACTGTGTACTTGTGAGGGATGTGCAATCCACCATGATAAAGGGACCGGACCGGCGTGGGCCTGTCTGATGAATGGTCCTGGCGGCAAGCCGCTTACCCGTACCGGGCGCACCGCTCAACAGTACCGGCGCCGTGGTTTCGGACAACGCATCGATACCACGGTAAATCGCCCTCATCGCGGGCGTGGACCCGACCATATCGCCCAACCCTTCACGGCCGCCCACATTCAGCAGGGCGCGCAGCTGTTCCCGCATCTGAACTGTTTCCAGAATACGGCGGATGCTGGCCAACAGACGGGTTTCGTCGAACGGCTTCATCAGATAATCATCCGCACCGCGTTCCAGCGACCGCGCCGCCAGATGCGCCGTGCGCTCATTGGCAAGCGCCAGTATGGGAATATCCATGTCAAGAGCCTGCACATGACTTAATACCTTGCACGCCAAGGCTTCCGGCAGTCCCATGTCAAGGATCAAAAGGTCGGGCTGCTCTTCGCAAAGCTGGTCACAAAGCGTTTCAGGCTCGTCAATTTCCACAACATAGTGGCCACCTGCCCGGAGATGTGTGGCATATACACCCTTCAGCGTAGGCGACTGTTCCGCAAGCCAGATTGTGTTGGGTTCAGCCTGTTCGGTGCTACGGTTGCAGACGTTTTTGATCTGTTTGTCCGTCATGGTGCGACCCTTTGCGTTTCCGTCAGTTGCTCACGGTTCCCTTTTGGAACCGGCTCGCCAGACCTCTGAGACCCTTGGCGGCATCTGATGAATGGCAACGGGCGTGCCAGTTTTCGCGAAAATAGAAAATTGTTTTATATGTAAGACTTTACCAGAAATACGCGTAAAATTTTCAGACAATACACCTCTTGTAATTTGCGATTTTCAAGACATTGATTCTTGCATATTGCAATAATCTTGCATACTGCAACAGAAATGGCGGTGATTTTTGCAGAATGGAATCGTCGTTGCGGGGCGAATGCTTCAAGGATTGTGCAGAGCGGGCCTGATCGTTGATGTGGCCGCTTTTTATAAAGCTCGCGCTGGTGGCATGTAGACCACAGCATCAAAAGCGTGGCGGGAACGCCGGCGAAGATTTCTCGCAGCGCCGCTGTTCAGTATTCCGTTGAAATTTGAATGGTGCCCCGGACGAGAAAAAGTTAGAGCAACTTTTTGAGGAGCTGCAAGACTGGGAGCATCAGCTTAAACATGCGGATTTATCCGGTCTTGATGAATTCGAGGGGCCACGGCCATGAGTGGCCCTTCCCGGAAATCCCGCCGCGTACGCAAGCCCTTCTCTCTTGGCCTGTATGATGAAGAACGGGCGCAGATAGAGCACGATGCCGGAACACTGCCGCTTGGTGTTTATATCCGTGGCAAGCTGCTGGATGGGTCCGAGCTGAATCGCCCTGTTCGGCGCAGCCACCGCCCTACAGTGGATCATGTTGCCCTTGCGAAGTTGCTCGGCACCTTCGGGCAATCGGAGGTATTCCGTAGCCTTCTGGCTCTGTCACTGGCCGCACAGTCGGGTGCGCTGCCTGTCGATAAGGAACTTACAGACAAGCTTATTGCGGCCTGTGATGATGTGCGTGAAATGCGCTGTATCCTGATTGCCGCCCTCGGCCTCAAGGTGGAGGGGTAGGCTGTGATCCTGCAAGGCAACCAGCGCGGCGGCGCAAAGGATTTGGCCCTTCATCTGGTGAAGGAAGAAAACGATCATGTGGACGTGCATGAGATACGCGGCTTTGCCTCAGACAATATCATGGGTGCTTTCAATGAAGCCTATGCGGTGAGCCGTGGCACCAAATGCAAACAGTTCCTCTATTCCCTGTCCCTCAACCCGCCACCGAAAGAAACTGTCTCCACAGCGGAGTTTGAGGAGGTCATAAACCGGGCCGAAGCGAGATTGGGCCTGAACGGACAACCCCGCGCCATTGTCTTCCACGAGAAGGAAGGACGGCGGCATGCGCATGCGGTATGGAGCAGGATCGACATAGACCAGATGAAAGCAGTCCAGATGTCCCACGATCACCGGAAACTGGAAAGCCTTTCGCGGGAGATATTCATTGAGCGCGGTTGGGACATGCCGGAAGGGTTTGCCAAGCGCTCCGAACGTAACCCTAAAAACTTCACTCTTGCTGAATGGCAACAGGCCAAACGCAATCACAAAGACCCGCGCGAGATAAAGACCGCCATACAGGACGCATGGGCCATATCTGACGGTAAAGCCGCTTTCTCACATGCACTGGAAGAACGCGGCTATAAGCTTGCCAGAGGCGATAGAGGCCGCTTCGTGGCGGTTGATATATTTGGCGAACCCTATTCCATCCCCCGTCAACTGCACGGCGTTAACACAAAGCTGGTTCGGCAGCGGCTTGGCGATGGCGCAGACCTGCCAAGCGTGGATGAAGCCAAAATCCAGATCGGGCACGGCATGAGCGCCACCATGCAGCGGTTCAGGGATGAACTGGCCGAACAGGACAAAAAGCGCCGGGAAGAGGCGCAAACAGAGAAAGACCGTCTTGTTGAACGCCAGCGCAGCGAGAGAACGGCGCTTGCCCAAAAGCTCAGACAGCGGGAACAGACTGAAGCGCTGGAACGCCAAGCCCGGTTCCGCAAAGGCTTTAAGGGGCTTTGGGACCGCCTAAACGGACAGCACAAACAAACGCAACAGCGAAACGAGTTCGAGGCTGCAAAGGCACAAAAGCGGGATCGCATCGAAAAAGACAGGCTGATCACGCAGCAGCTTGCGCAGCGCCGCATACTGAAAGAGCGGGCCGCAGAGCAGCGGCAATCACTGGAACAGCAGAAAAGAGAGGTTCAAACCGATCTATCGCGTTTCAATGAACTCGCCCAAGGCAACCGGCAAAGCAAGCTGGAAGAGTTCAAGCGTAGCCGTCAGGCCAACCGCCGCCGCGCACCGCCTCGTGATCGGGGGGCCGGAGCGATAAGTTAGAGCGGGCTGTTGTGCCAGTCTTCCCGCGAATGACGGACCCGCAGGATCAGAATGTCATCAGCCGGGTCAATCATGTAAATGATGATGTGAGAGCCGTAAGGGTGAACCCTGACGGGCGGATTGATTTCGGTGCGCTCTCGCGCAGCCCGTGGCTCGTCAGACAAAAACCTGAACGCCTCTTCCATTCCGCGATGGTAGCGCTCAGCCTGATTTTCGCCAAACAGCGTATGTCCTTGCAGGTAGATATCTATGATATCATCTTCGGCTTTACGGGTGAGTTTATAGGACATTCAGGCTCAAACTTTTTTGGTTCGTGCACGTGCTTCTTTGAGAATGTCATCCATAGACTTCTCGCTGATACCACTTTCCAACCCTTCGGACACCAGAGCCTGCATATGGGCTATCTTGTCCCTGCGTTCCTGATCTTCGCGAATGAGGTCACGCACATAGTCACTGGCGTTACTGTAGCGGCCAGTGCGGGTTTGGCTTTCAACCCAGTTTTTCATTTCATCGGGCAGAGAAACGTTCATTGTTGCCATGTCTTTACCTCCATCGTTCATAGGTCATTATGACATAAATTAGCAAAGATTGTCAATTTTAGCCCTAGCCGCAGCGATATACGTAATTGATCCCATCAATGGAAATCTCGGCGTAGTCCATGCCTAAATCGCGGGCGATAGCATCATAATCCAGATAATGAGCGAAGCGCTCCGGAATATCTCCGAACAAGCCGTCATCAACAAACTGGTAAGCTAGGTCTTTGAGGCTATCGATCTCATAGAGATCAACATCAAAATTCTGCGGATCGTCCCGCTCTATATCGAAGTCATAGCTGCATTCACCAATGGCAATGATCAGCATTGCTTTCTCTTTATCGTCCCATTCTTCCAGTTTTTCTATGAAGGTGTTGACATTGCTCTGATGCACACACAGTGCCTTGAAGAGCTGCGCGTCGATGGTTTCACCGTCGATGAACTGGATTTCAAATTCCTCGACAGGCTGGCCGTAATCATCCCGAACCTTGCCGATCTTGGCTTCATAGGTATCCGCGCATTCAAAGTAAAAGCCGCTTGCACACAGGCTGTAGGGTTGAGCGTAAAAGGTCGTCATTTTCTTGTCCTCCCGAATGGTTGAGGGGTTGCACATGCAACCCTTGGCCTTCGCCGAGAACGGGTGTGCAAACGGAAGGAAAAATCGGCGGCGGGCGCAAGGCTCCATGGCCTCAGCAAGAGAGTGCCGAGCCTCGGGAGACCGCCTATTTTTTATGAAGTGCGCTGAGGGCAGCGCCCTAAGACTTTCCTTGCAGAGAAGGACAATTCATAGTTTTAATATCAATATTATAGGTATTTATTTTTGATGTTACCAACGAGTGAGTCGTGACCAGACCTTATTTTCAGACAAGCATTTCAGAGCTAGAGAAACTGGCTCACGAACTCAGCGACCCCGACGACCTACAGAAAATAGCTGAAGAGCTGTCCCATCGAAAGACCCTTCGCGCCCGGAAACTCGCTCAAGTACTTGATAAACAAATTGGTGATGCACCCAAGAAAGCCACAGCAACTCAACCGCAGCCTTCCGGCACTACCACAGATACTCTCAAGCCTTTGGACTTGAGCCATTACTACTCCAAGTCCAGCCTCGACTTAAGCGACCCGATCATTGCCCGGCTGGCAAACTGGATTGCAGCGGAAGCATTGTCTCCACAAAGCTATAAACGCATTGATGACCTGACTTCCGGGGATAAAAGCCGCATAGCAAAACTGGGGCCAGCCCTGCCTTGGACCCTGAATGAACGCTCCCGCAAAAACTGCAAACTTTATTATGAAGTCATCCTTGGGGCCGTTGATCTGAATATGGCGACGGGCGAATTGGTCAAGACTTTTGGACAGGATGAAGAGAAAGATTTCAACGCCCAAAGCTATGCTGTTATTGCGTCAGTGTTGGTGGATAAGACGGGCTGCCCCGTCGAAGAGGATGCTGTATCCATATCGAGCTTTGCGTGGGCACTCCCTCTGTCCCTAAACAAGGAGTTTGAAAAGCTCAGCACTTGGCCCCAAATCGAAACCCTCCTGAAAGGGCACCTAGAGAAATTCCTATGCCGAATGGATCACGAAGGTAACCCTATCCCTCTGACTCACGATATAATCTCCAAAGCGCATTCTTATTTTATAGAACAATTCTCTCTGCCACTCAGAATGGTAAGTGCCCCCGAATTCGCTGTCCGCATTTATCACTCCTTCAAGGCACAGACTTTGCCGGAAGGGTCTTTGCTCAACTCTTTCTTCATTGAGGACTTGGCGGACACCATAGAGAAATATCGAAAGGGTGAAACTGGCGAAGCTTTGGAGCGATATCTAGGTGTGAAACCACCTGCAGAAACCTATGACCTTTTGAATGACCCAAGCGCGCTGGAGGCCGCCGTAGCGCCCCAAAAAATTCCCCCATCTCGCTGGCCCGTGGGAGAAAAAAGAGCACTGGTACTGCTCCAGCAGGCTGCGGTAAATATTACCAAACAGGAACTACCTGACACGGGCATTGTATCTGTCAACGGTCCTCCGGGCACAGGAAAGACCACGCTACTCAGGGATATTATCGCGCACGCAATAACTGACCGCGCAACTGCCATGTGCAAATTTCGCGACCCCGAAAACGCTTTTACCGCTTCCGGTGAGAAAACGCGCTCTGGCGGCAAGGGGTTCTGGCACATATACGAGTTGGACAAGCATATCAAAGGTCACGAAATCCTCGTTGCTTCCAGCAATAACAGCGCGGTCGAAAACATCAGTCATGAACTGCCCGACCAACGCGCCATTAGCAGTGATCAAGCCCAGTATTTTAAGACCGTCAGTGATGCCATATTCCGGTCATTGAAAGAAAACAGAGAGGGCGATGATGTTGAGCCTCCGATCCAGAGCTGGGGCTTAGTCGCGGCCGCACTCGGCAACATGAAAAATCGTTCAAAATTCCAGCAGGTTTTTTGGTGGGACGATGATGCGGCGATACGATTGTATTTGAAAGCAGCAAAAGGCGATAATGTTGTTACAGAGATAAAAGATGACGACACGGGCAAGGTCATAGAACGCAAAACACCTGCTATCGTCATGAACGAAACCCCTCCTGTCAGCCCGGCAGTTGCCAAACAACAATGGCTACAAGCGCGCAAACAGTTCATCGACCTCAAAAACGAAATAGAGTACGACCTTGAGGAAATAGAGCAGGTACGGCAATTGTGCTTACAGATGCTGAAAGAACGCACGTTCCTGCTGAGATTGAAAGATCAAACGGCAAGCGTCGGAGACCAACTTTCTCGCATCATGCCGCCAGAGCATCTGTTCGTGGATTTGTGGCTGGATGTGGAGCGCGATTTTCAACAGAACCTCACCGCGTTGATGTCGAACAAAAGGGCTCGTCCTTCATGGTTCCAACGCTTGCCTTTCTTTGCCAAAGGTAAGCTTTGGCAAAGTCTGAAAAAGTCTTATTCAGCCTATATGCATCAGGCCAATCGGCTCCGCGCCCTTCAAAAGAAAATTGATGAAAAACGTCACCTATGCGGCGACGGCATGATGGACCTCGGCTTTTTCCAGAAGACACATGAGGCCAAACAGATTGTGGCACCATGGTTGCCCGAACACCTTCAAAAGAAACGGGAAGACCTGTTCGTTGCGGCGCTTGATGTGCATAAGGCTTTCATCGATGCTTCCGCACAAAAAATGCTGCACAACCTGTCCGTCTTGATGAACACCTTCTCAGCAGGTGGCTTTGCTGACCCCAAGAAACAGGCGTTGATGAACGAACTTTGGTCTACGCTGTTTTTGGCAGTGCCCGTTGTTTCAACGGCATTTGCGTCCGTCCGGCGGATGCTGGGTAATTTGCCTATCGAAAGTCTGGGCTGGGTTATGATCGACGAAGCAGGGCAAGCGGTGCCGCAGGCTGCCGTGGGGGCAATCTTACGCGCAAAGCGCGCTGTTGTTGTTGGCGATCCGATTCAAATTGTCCCGGTCGTAACTCTTCCAGAACGCCTGGTTATTGAAATAAGTCGCCACTTCGGCGTGGACCCTGATATCTGGGCTGGCCCCAAAGCATCAGCCCAGACACTCGCGGATCAAGCCTCTAAATATCAATCCAGCTTCTCTTCCGACACGGGCGACAGGCATGTCGGAATCCCGCTTTTGGTCCACCGCCGCTGTGAAAACCCCATGTTCACGATTTCGAATGATGTCGCCTACAACAACAAGATGGTTACACAAGTCAAACCGTCAGATGGCGGCGCAATCCGCGCTGCACTAGGGCCATCCGGCTGGTTCTCTGTAGATGGTGATGCCTCATCAAAATGGTGCCCTGAAGAGGGCGAAAAAGTTGTCGAGCTTTTCCAGAAACTGAACGCTTGCAGCATCAAAAGACCCGATATTTTTATCGTCACTCCGTTCCGAATTGTTGCTCAGGAAATAAGACGCAGGCTGCGCCAAGAGCGCTCACTGTTCGAGGCGATGCAAATGGATGTCGACCAGTTTACAAAAAAATGCGTTGGGACAGTTCATACCGTTCAAGGGCGCGAAGCGGACACAGTCGTCTTTCTGCTCGGCGCGCCCAAAGCATCACAAAATGGCGCGCGGCGCTGGGCTGGTTCCCCCGAAAATCTACTCAATGTAGCCGTGTCGCGGGCGAAGAAAAATCTATATGTCGTCGGTTCCCAAGGAGCATGGTCCGGGGCTGGTAGTTTCGCAACGATGGCTAAATATATAGCTTCAACGAATAGTCATTCGAGGTGGTAATCCCGAAGGAATACAATGGCAAAAAAGAAAACCAATAGAGCGGGGGGAAGTGCCACTGGTGGCGGTATGAATTTTCAGGCGGCTGTAACAACTATTGCCTCAATTCATATGTCTTGCGGGAGCCCACTAAAATGGCTTGATGGGGTGACCGACGATACACCCATCGAAGTTTTCGCCGAGACCGGAGGCGCCGGCGATGATCTAAAGATCAATTTTCAGAATGAACTGACTGCTGAAATTCAGATCAAAAAGGGGCTCCGGAAAGGTCAAAAATTGTGGGAAACGCTCACAAAGTTAGCCCTGGCTATTAGCAAAAACGAGATCAATTTCGGTGTATTGATCGTTTGCCCAGAAAGCAGCCAGACTATTCGCCTTGAACTGGCCACAGATATTCGCAGGCTCGGTGGTGGCCGTACCGACAATCTTAAGCCTATCAGCCAAGAATTCTTCCAGACGCTGCAAAAGTTAGGACTCTCCACGTCAGATGTTTGCCAAAAACTTCGGATAGTCACCGTTCATGCCCTAGTCGCAGACCAAGCTTCAATCGAAACTGCCATGGCAATGCTTGAAAATATATGTGCTCAAAAGAAACAAATTCAGGCAACATGGGGCCACCTATATGAAGACGCACATCGCATTATCGAAGACCGTTCTGCTAGGACCACATCGAGCATACTTAGGCTCTTAGAAAGTCTCGGGATTCAAGTTCGATCTGCCCAGTCTTCACGTCCTTTACCTATCCTCTCAAGGCTTGCTGATTGGACAATCAAAGCCAACGAATTTTTCTCGATTTGGGGAATTAAACGCAAACTATCCCTGAACGAGCATTGGATAGATATCCCAATTGTGGTTTCTGCAGATGAAAATACGGAGGGCGCAGACGCCGATATTTCTGATGCCCTTTTGAAATATCATGACTGGGCCAAACGCAAACTTGATACTCACACGTCCTTGATCTCACCGATTACTCTAGGGCGATTTTATCGGCACGTCGTTGTCGTTTCAGGCCCCGGAATGGGCAAGTCTACTCTACTTAAAAAATTGGCAATACAGTATGCGAGTGAAGGACTTCCAACGGTAAAAGTGAATTTGCGGCTGATAGCACAACGTATGCGCACTCACGGCGAAGGCTTCAAAGAAAGCGCCTTGAAGCTTGGCCTAGCAAACTCAGGCATCAGCTCCAGCGATCTCACTGCAGCCGCATATAGCGATCTCGTCTTCCTTTGCGATGGCTTAGATGAATGCGGACATGACCGAGCACATATCGCAGAGGAACTAACACAACTGGCGTTGGGTCATCCTGAATATCGCATCATCGTAACCACCCGACCTATTGGCTATCGAAGTGCAATGCTTGAGGGTTGGAGGCATTACGAAATACTGCCTCTCCCAAAGGATACAATCTCTAAAGAGCTATCAACCATGATAGAAAATATCGTGGGGAACGACGATATTCGCGCCGTTCCGGCCCAAAAATACGCCAAATCATATTTTAACAATAACCCCGTGGGGGACTTAATCGCCCGCAGTCCGCTACTGCTTTCACTGATCGCATCGCTATCGATCAACGGCGTGCCATTTGAACAGAGGAAATCTCGATTATATGCCGAAATTTTCAAGCTATTTGATGCCGAACCGAACGACAAATTGGAGTCCGAAAATATAGATGGCCCTACAGTGCATAGAGTTCTCGATATTTTAGCTTTTACTCTGATCCAAAAGCCAACGGTCCCAACCTCTGAACTCTACGAGCAATGTGCACAAAAACTTGCTGCAGAGCTGAATTGTACCCAGTTGTGTGCTTTGAAAGAAGTCACACGTTGCGTAGCCTATTGGGAGAAGATAGGCGTGTTAGAAAAATTGCATTATCTTCAAGAAAGTATTGTAACTTTCGTTCATCTTACTTTTGCGGAATACGCCGCCGCCCGATACATCTGTGCGCTGCCCGACAATGAATTATCTGCGACCCTGCCACTCCTTTTAGACTCCCCCGGTTTTATCGAAGCCATAAGCTTCGCTTCCGAAACGCATAAAGCGGAACAAATTTTTATTTCTCTGCGCAGTAGTGACTCAAAAGTATTAAATGATCACGATACCATAATTTCCTGCTTAAAAATCGCTACGCTATCTGAGCCCCCAATCAGAAAAGAGCTTTTACTAAACTTAATAGATGATGGCTTAATTCAGGTTCAAAGCGACAGAAAATCTGATGCACTTGCCGTGGGTAAAATGCTAGGTCAGGTGGCGGGGCGTTTTCCGGAGCTGTTCGGCTCAGAACTCGAACCACTGTTTCAGCATGTCCACGCATGGACACGTTTAGTGGCGTGGTACTGCGCAGTACGTGCAGGTGAACAATTTTATACTCTCGATGCTCTTGTTGAGGCTGCAACAAGCCTCGACCAAGAGTTCGAGCCACTCAGACCTAGCTTGGGCGGAGGTGTAGCGCTTAATATAGAAGGTCCTGATCTTTTTCGTTCATTTCGCCTCCAAACAGCAAAACAACTTTTCGCCAGAGCCTCCGATCAACAAGCTAGCGACGCGCTCGAAAAGATATTTGGCGATGGTATGCGCATAAGTGTTGGCGAGTTCCAAAAACTTGAAGAACTCTCGGAAGACTACGACAGAGAACATATCTTACCGTCGCCATGGAAACAAAAATCGTTTGGCGACGGCAAAGTGCTGGAAAGATTTAAACGAACAAGCAATGCAATGGAAGCCGACATAAAACAATGGCTCGAACTAATTGCTGCCCACTCATTTGAGGGCAATGGCAAACGAGCTGGCTACTTGTTTAATCTTGCGGCGCTTTTGGAGCAATCAAACTTCTGGGAAACAACCCCTAGCGAAACACGACTGTGGTCTAAACCGCAAGACCT
This sequence comes from Eilatimonas milleporae, assembly GCF_003688555.1. Lineage (GTDB taxonomy): Bacteria > Pseudomonadota > Alphaproteobacteria > Sphingomonadales > Kordiimonadaceae > Eilatimonas > Eilatimonas milleporae. The sequence goes on along the minus strand of NZ_REFR01000016.1, from coordinate 137,699 downwards.
ACCCTTAATACAGGAAGTTTTTGAGGCTCTAATTGAAGTTTCCAGCATCCCTAGAAGCGAAATAGGCCATGAAGCCAAAGCCTATTTGAACGACCTAGAAGGAAGTGAAAGTTTTCTTTTTTCCTCACTTTCGGACCGGGCCCCCCATGTAGATGTACCCCTCCCAGACTGGACAGGCAAAACGTTCAAATTTGACAAAAGCATTCTAAGAAAAGCATGTTTTCATCGCTCTACATGGATAGCGAAGATTGCCGCTTACATCTTAGCAAACACTCTAGACCAAAATGAGCTTCTGCAGCTCTCTAAAGATTTGATAACAAAAGGGAAAAGAGAAACGCTATTCATTGCCGCTACTCTAGCGGAACAAGCTGACAATGATCAAATTGCAGCATCGGCTTTCAAGCGGCTGCAAACATCTCCGGAAAGCGGCTATGAATATCTATTCGAGTTCTTCTGCTCGGCACCTCCACGATGGGACAAAGAGACATTCCAGATACTGAATCTGGGTCTATTATGTTCAAATCCATATATTGCTTCTAGTGCAGCTAAATTGGCACAGAAATATGCGTCGCAAGAAAGCCCAGATTTATACGCCTTGCTGCAAAAAGCGTACAATCATTGGCAAAAAACCGAAAAACCCTATCCATCAAATGGTGGTGTGGTCCCTAAAAGCCCCAGAGATGTAATTTTGCAGGCTATGACAGCCATGGAGCCTCCAACGTATCCAGAGTTGTTAAGCTATATGGCCGACGCAAGACCAGATGTCAGAGGAGTCGCCCAGCCAATTTTCATTGAGAGAATCAAGAACGACATGGCGGCTTGCCAACAGCTTGTACAAGATGCAACTCAGGGAAAAACTCCGACCCATCTATTGTCTGATGTGCTAAGGAGCAACGTAGACCTCACGCCTGATCAGGTCGAAACACTGAAGTGCCTTCTCTATGACCAAGATGCCAAGAAACGTTTTGCTGCCATGAATTTGTTGGATTCCAAATATATGGCGCGGGATGAAATAGTTAGCATATGTCAGACGTTATTTGAGGGTGACCCTCATCAACAAATCCGCAACCGAGCACATGGGATTATCTCCGAAATAACCATGCAGCAGTAAGGCAGATCGAAAGTCGGAGGGGATGCAACGGGGAACCGAGCTTGCTGGGTTCCCCTTGCCGAACCGAAGGTGAGCAGGTCGGGCCTGCCCGACCCAAGCGCGCATATTATGCGCACAGCTTGCGTAAGCCGGAAAATGAAATTTGACTACAATAGCTTTACCTTAAAACGGGTTACGTGACGCTATATGACGCCCCAATGCTCCGTCTTTTGGTACTATTTTACCCCCTATTGTGACTATTGATTTACTGTGGTCTCGCCCCGCATTCTGGTTGCTGAAAATATTAGTAACTACTTATACTTTAAGCACTATTTAAACTTTTTCCGATATGATTACCTTAAGAGTTGTGAGGGACCGTGGACACGAATGACTATTATTCACGTGAATACAGGAATGAGCGCGCTTTAGAGAGGACGCGGGAAGATTTCGGCGACCTCCAGAATGAATTGGCCGGGCGTGAAACTGGCAGAGCCTACCGTTTTACAAGCGACGAGGAACGCGAACGCCGAACCGGACGCGCCAACGCCAAACAGGCCGAACAAACACGATTGCAGTTACTTCTTACACAGCCAAATTATGCGCAAGACTATAGCCGTATAATGGAGATGCTGATTGAGGCTGAGCAGCGTACCCAACCCGCCATCGACAAAACCGAAAACGACCTTCATCAAAACGATCAAGAGCTGGACGACATCCAGAGCCGGGCCAGCACCCTATCAGATGGCGCGCGCGTTTATCGCGATGCCGACGGCAATGTGTTCAAAGAAGATGGCGAACAAGTTCTGCCGCCGGAAAGTGACTCAATCGTCTGGAGAGATGATAATCCGAGTCATGAGGACTATTTGCGCAACCGCGAGCGGGATATTGTCCTACGCGACTATTTGGATCGATTGCGAGACTATCAGATCAATGTCTACCGTGAGGGCAAGCACGAAGCGCTGATCAGCAAGGCAACCTTTGAGAAGATACAGAAACGGCTAGAGGGCGGCGTATACGCCCCGGCACGCAAGGACCTGAACAAAGACTTCATCCTGCGCGGGGCCGTTGCCTGTGGCTGCTGCGGCAAGCCTCTGCGAAGCAGTTGGAGCACGGGCAAGACCAAAAGATTCGCATACTATCTGTGCCAAACTAAAGGCTGCGAGATGTACGGGAAGTCGATCCCCCGCGCTGAAATCGAAGGGGAGTTTGAAACGCTCCTTGCCTCTTTGCCGCCAAAGGAAAGCCTGTTCAAGGTTACGGTTGCCATGTTCCGCACATACTGGAACACAAAGCTTGAGCGCGCCGCCGCCAGCATAACAACCATTGAAAGAGATATGCGTGATGCAGAATCGCAAATCCGCAAGCTGGTTGACCGCATTGTAGACGCTACCAACGAAAGGGTGATCACCGCCCTTGAAAACCGCATCAGCGAACTTGAAAAAAGGAAGCTGATATTGGCGGAAAAAGCCCAAAATACCGCCGCCCCGCAACCCGCCTTCGATGAGGTGCTAGAACTCTCCCTCCGCGTCCTTGCAAACCCCTATAAAATATGGGCTTCCGGCAAGTTCACCCTGCGCAGATTGGTGCTGAAACTGGTGTTTCCCGAGCCTTTGCACTACACGCGGCATGAGGGATATAGAACTCCCAAGACATCGTTGCCTTTCAATGTCTTAGGCGGGAATTTCGATGGTTTTTCGGCTGGTTTGTTAGATGGTGCCGCTGGAGAGAATTGAACTCTCGACCTCACCCTTACCAAGGGTGCGCTCTACCACTGAGCTACAGCGGCCCGTCTGAACAATACAGAAGAGCAGATTATCTAACGAAACGTATCAGCAATGGTGCGTGACAACGCCAAGCCAGTCAATTAGTTAAACAGGTGTCGCTTGGACCTTATCAACGAACCGGCGAGACACTTAAACGTGGTTGCAGTTGGCGTCAACTGAAAATCATCATCTTAATGCAGAGGATATAATACGGCATCCACACCACCAAGGAAGCGGATGTAAAAAAGCTTACAGAGGCAACTGTAGTTTCACATTCAGATGTGTAACAAGAAATGTGTCTCAGAGAAAACGGCAAACCCAATACAAACCTAAGCCACTTATCGGGAACGGAACATTGGTAAAAAAAATTGTATTGTGTGCAACACCCCGCAGTGGATCGACAATGATATGTGCCGACATGGCTGCCACTGGTGTCTTGGGCAATCCTCGCGAACATTTCATAAATTGGGCCCCCAGCCGACAGGATATTGACTGGAAGGAGAGACTAAACACTACAATTAAAAATCAAACAAAAAAGAAGTTTTTTCTGTTAAAGTTATGTCATCTCAAATAATGAATGTGGATGAATGCTTGAATAAATCGGCAGAACATCAAAAGGATTATAGTGTTTTTAATTCTTTTTACAATAAATTTAAAGACGCATATTGGATTTATTTGAAGAGAAATAATACCTTAAGACAAGCAATATCAAGAGCCATGGCTGGACAAACCGGTATCTACCATGCTGTTCAATCAGACAAAGACCAACCCTTTCCAGGAACAAATTTTTCCACCTATAAAAAGGATTACAATGACAATATTGAAGTAAGGCATCAATTTATAAAAAAAGCCACCGAAAAAATTAATCAAGAAAATCTGATAATAGAAATTTTTTTCGAAAAAAATAAAATAACGCCTTTAAGAATTAACTATGAAGATTACCGTAATAACCCTAAAGAATATATTGGCACGATTTTAAATGATTTAGGAATAAAATTAAATATTTAAAAAATAATAGCAAAACCGTTAAACTTTCAAATCATAACAATGAGAAAATACTAGATGAATATATTTTTAATTATATAGACTTATTTAAAGAAGATTATATAAAGTAAAATACTTTTTAATATCTCCAAGCCAAAAGTGTGAGAAAAACTCATGGACAGGAAGAAAAAAAAATCCCCAGAAACTCATAACTCTAATCAAACACAAAGAAAGCGCCGTGAGCAAAGACTGGCTAACGCACTTCGCGATAATCTTAGGCGGCGTAAAATCCGCCAACGCAACAGTCAGGCCTTAGAACCGCATGAACCCGGCGTATCGCCACCGCAGAACCGGACGGAAGACACCAAATAAGCCCTGCGCCCTAACTGCGGGCGCCTGCTTGTACTGACCCATATCTTGCCTTAAGGAGAGAAGCGGCGTCTTCGGTCACCCATGACCGATATGCCGACGGCCCGGCGAATAATGACCGGGCCGGTTTTACCAAGGCAAGGATAGGGAGGAACGGTTCGTGGCCATCATGTCCGACAAATGGATACGCGCCCAATCGCAGCAAGCAGGCATGATAGAGCCTTTCGTGGACGGCCAGGTGCGGGACAACTGCATTTCCTACGGCCTGTCTTCCTACGGATACGATGCCCGCGTGGCACCCGAATTCAAAATCTTCACCAATGTTGACTCAGCGGTGGTGGATCCGAAAGATTTCTCGCCGAAAAGCTTTGTCGACCGCGAAGCAGATGTCTGCATCATCCCGCCGAACAGTTTCGCCCTCGCCCGCACGGTGGAATATTTCCGCATTCCCGAAGATGTCCTGGTTATCTGTCTTGGCAAGTCGACCTATGCGCGGTGTGGTATCATCGTCAATGTGACCCCGCTGGAGCCGGGCTGGGAGGGGCATGTGACCCTGGAATTTTCCAACACCACCCCGCTGCCGGCCAAGATCTATGCCAATGAAGGCGCCTGCCAGTTCCTGTTTCTGCAGGGCAATGAACGATGCGAGGTCAGCTATAAGGACCGCGCCGGCAAATATCAGGGCCAGCGCGGCGTTACCATTCCGAAAGTGTGACACCGGACACATCCGCAGCAATGACGCCCCCCGCCGCATCCACACAACCGTTGACAGTTGTAACGGTTGTCTACACGGCCGAGATCAATCTGATGCTGCTTCAGGCCAGATCGCTCGCGCGCTTTCTCGATCCCGTACTGGTCAAAGACATCATTGTCATTGTCCATGATACGCGGCCCAAATCGCTGTCCCGTCTGTGCCGGCGCTATATTTTGCCGGCCTACGGCAGGCTGGCAAAATATGTACGCATCATATCCGCAGACGATATCAGCCCGGTCAAAGCCCGTAACTGGAAAAGCCAACAGGTCATGAAACTGGTTGTCGCGAAACATGTGACAACCGACTGGTACCTGACCCTTGACACCAAGAATCATCTGGTGCGCTCCGTCACCGCCGACACGCTGTTCGCCCCTGACGGCCGGCCCAGAAACTATCTGAGCCCCGTGGACGGCAGCATGTATGAACGCTTCGACCGGTGCCAGGTGCTTATGGATTTGCCGTGTGAAGAACGCGGGACACGTGTCCTGCCAACCATCACGCCCTACATGCTCAAGACGGATCTGGTGAGGGACATGATCAGCTTCATTGAAGAACGTTTCGATGATGTCTTTGACGCATTCTTCATGAAGGAAAAACCGGTTAACGAATATTACTTATACTATAACTTCTTGAGAAAGAAGAATATTGCTGTTGAGGATTTATATTTCATCGGCCGGGTTTACTGCGTTACTTTTTTCAAGATGTCCCCAACGCAGGGGCGGCATTTTGAGACTCTCATAGAACGGGCCTTCAGTGAAAACACCTATGCCTTTGCCGTACACCGCAAATGCCTTGAAAATCTGGCGGATACTCTGCGCGAGAAAGCCGTCCAGATGTGGGTGGAACGCGGATTGACGGCCGATGCAGAAGAAGCGGCGCGTTTCCTCGAACCCGCTTTTCTGGCTGCGGAGCCGACCGTGACCGACGGAATACGCAACTGGCTTATCCGTCTGTCGGGACGGCAACCACCCGGCTGGACACGCCTGCCGCAAAAAACAGCCTAAACAGCCGGACAAGACGACCTCCGGGACCAAACACCGCCGCCCATGTGCCTATGGCCGGCGCCATTGCCCAATTTCCGCCTTTACAGCACTCTATGCCTGTCGCTAATGGGATCACAGGCCAGCGCGTGGGAGCGCAGGCGAGGCACCGGGAGCCACAATGGAAAAGCTGGTTATTCGCGGGGGCAAACCCCTGGCCGGATGTGTTGAAATCAGCGGCGCGAAAAACTCCGCTTTAAAGCTGATGTGCGCCAGTCTGCTGACGGATGATGCACTGACACTGGATAATCTGCCCCGCCTGGCCGACATCACGACACTGAGCGACCTGTTGAACCATCTGGGCGTGACAATCACGGTACGGGGCGGCACCGGAGGGCGGCTGAAAGGCCGGACCATGACCTTCGACGCGAGTACGATTTCAGACACCGTCGCACCGTATGACATCGTGCGCAAAATGCGGGCCTCCATCCTGGTGCTTGGGCCGCTTGTGAGCCGTGCGGGCGAGGCCATCGTTTCCCTGCCGGGGGGCTGTGCGATCGGCACACGTCCCATCGACCTGCACCTGAAAGCGCTGCAAACACTGGGCGCCGATATTGATCTGGAATCCGGCTATGTCCGCGCCAGTGCGCCGCGCGGCCTGAAAGGCGCGGTAATCCGCTTTCCTTTCGTCAGTGTCGGTGCGACCGAGAACGCGCTGATGGCCGCAACCCTGGCCCACGGCGAAACGGTCATCGAGAACGCCGCCCGCGAACCGGAAATCAGCGATCTTGCCAGCTGCCTCAGTGCCATGGGCGCCATTATCGAAGGGGCAGGCACGGAAACCATCCGCATTCAGGGGGTTGACCGTTTGCACGGTGCCACCCACCGGGTGATGCCGGACAGGGTTGAAGCCGGCTCCTATGCCGTCGCCGCGCTGATCACCGGCGGCGACCTGCGCCTGAACGGCGCCGGCATAGAGGATATGAGCGCCGTCATCGATGCTCTGCGGGCTGCCGGCGGAACCATTGCTGCCGATGATGACAGTCTGCATGTGCGTTCCAACGGCAGAGCGCACCCCCTGACACTGATCACACAACCGTTTCCGGGATTCCCGACGGACTGTCAGGCGCAGTTCATGGCCCTTGCCGCACTGGCCGATGGCGCCAGTGTGATTACGGAGACCATCTTCGAAAACCGCTATATGCATGTCTCGGAACTGTGCCGTCTTGGTGCGGACATCACTGTTACAGGCGCCAGTGCGACGATACGCGGGGTGGGACGATTGCGCGGCGCCCCCGTCATGGCGACGGACCTGCGGGCGAGTATGGGACTGGCACTGGCGGGGCTGGCCGCCGAGGGTACAACCGAAATCAATCGCCTGTATCATCTGGACCGGGGATATGAACGGCTGGAGGAAAAGCTGCGCGGCGTCGGCGCGGATGTTGAACGGGTGCCTGCTTGAAGCTAGTGTCCTTATCTGCTTAAAAAGCGCGGGCCTATCCGGTGCGTTCATAAGCCGCCTGTAACCCGCAGACGCCATATTTCGAAATGTTCCAAACACCCCAATCAGTTAGTCGTGCATGTCCAAATCACTGAAACTCTATGGTCAGACCGAAGATGACCTGACCGTGCTGTCCGGCCTGATGCAGGATGCCGCGGTCCGGGTCGGCGACATGGCCTATGATCCGGCAGTGCGGCGCTTTGCCATGGTGGCGAACCGCTTCCGCTGGGAACAGGCCGACGCAGGGCGAAAGCGCCAGCCAGGCGAACGGGTCCGGACCGGCCTTCACTTCAACAGTGTCGACAGCGTGGCCTTGAAAGGGGTCGATCGCGGACAGCCGGATGCCATGCTTGATCTGCTGGCCATAACCTGGCAGGCCGGCGCCGACGGCACGGGGAATGTGACGCTGATCTTTGCCGGCGGCGCCAGCGTAAGAGTTGCGGTAGAATGTATCGACGCCGTATTAAACGATTTGTCGTCGGCATGGCCGGCACGCGCCAGGCCCGCGCATGAAAATGACGACCGGTCGGAAGAGGAACGACCTGAAACAGTGCAGGACGGAGACGCCTCATGGAATTGAGCGAAAAACTGGTTCTGGCCTTGCCGAAGGGGCGGATTCTCAAGGAAGTGATGCCGCTGGTCCGGCTTGCCGGGATCGAGCCCGAACCGGCCTTTGACGACCCGGCCAGCCGGCAACTGCAATTCGCCACCAATGTGCCCAACCTGAGCATTATCCGCGTGCGGGCCTTTGATGCCGCGACTTTTGTCGCTTTCGGCGGTGCCCATATGGGTGTGGTCGGTAATGATGTCCTGATGGAATTCGGGTACAGCGATCTTTATTCTCCGATCGATCTCGACATTGGTCACTGCCGCCTGTCACTGGCCATGCCGGAAACAGCGGCTGACGAAGATCCGCAAGGCTGGTCGCATATCCGGGTCGCGACAAAATACCCCAATCTGACCTGCCGCTACTTTGCCGAACGGGGCATTCAGGCGGAATGCGTCAAGCTGAACGGCGCCATGGAGCTGGCCCCGTCCCTTGGACTGTCCAAAAGAATAGTGGATCTGGTATCCACAGGCGGCACCCTGAAAGCCAATAAACTGAAGGAAGTCGCGGTTCTGGCCCGCATCACCAGCCGGCTTGTGGTCAACCGTCCCGCCTTCAAGGTGCGCCCGGCGGAGCTGACATACTGGATCGATCGCTTCAAGGAGGCAGTGTCCCATGGCCAGGCGGCTTGACGCGAAAGCGGACGACTTCGAGACCCAGTTCGCCGACCTGCTGGCCGAGCGGCGCGATACAACAGCCGATGTGGCGGACAGCGTGTCTGAAATCCTGTCCCGTATCCGCACCGAAGGCGACCGTGCGCTGCACGATCTGACACACCGTTTCGATCGTTTCGACACAGGCCAAAGCGGCCTTGCCCTGAGCAGTGCCGACATAGCCGCAGCCGAAGGCACGCTGGACAGCAAGGTCCGCGAGGCCCTGGCACAGGCAGCGGACCGGATCCGTGCTTTCCACACCCGGCAGCAACCGGACACTCTGGATTATGTCGATGACACCGGCACGCGTCTGGGCCAGCGCTGGCGCCCGGTGGATGCCGCCGGCCTGTATGTGCCGGGTGGCCGGGCAAGCTATCCGTCCAGCGTGCTGATGAATGCCATTCCCGCCAGCGTGGCAGGTGTCGAGCGTGTGGTGATGACGGTCCCGACACCTGACGGCGTCATCAATCCGGCGGTTGTCACCGCCGCGCGCCTTGCGGGTGTCACGGAAATCTATCGCGTCGGCGGGGCACAGGCCGTCGGGGCCCTGGCCTTTGGTACGGAAACAATCCGGCCTGTGGACATGATTGTCGGTCCCGGCAATGCCTATGTGGCGGAAGCAAAACGCCAGGTGTTCGGCACGGTTGGTATCGACACCATCGCTGGCCCGTCCGAAATACTGGTCGTGGCGGACGGCGCCAACGATCCGGCATGGATCGCTGCGGACCTGTTGTCACAGGCGGAACACGATCCGGTCGCCCAAAGCATTCTGATCACGGACGATCCCGCTTTTGCCACTGCTGTCGAAGCGGCTGTGGAAACACATCTGTCCACCCTGTCCAGTGAAGCGGTGGCCAGGGCGTCCTGGGACGATTTCGGATACAGTATTGTTTTGCCGGACCTGCGTGACGCCGCGGACCTGATCAATCGTCTGGCGCCGGAGCATCTGGAGCTGGCTGTCGCACAGCCCGACGATCTGTTTGCCGACATCCGCAATGCCGGTGCCGTTTTTCTCGGCCGCCATACGCCGGAAGCCATCGGCGATTATGTGGCCGGCCCTAATCATGTGCTGCCGACGGGACGGGCCGCGCGGTTCTCCGGCGGGCTCAGCGTTTATGATTTCATGAAACGCACCAGTTTTGTCGCCTGCACATCGGACAGCCTGCAGGCGATCGGCCCCGCGGCCATAACCCTGGCCCGTGCCGAGGGCCTGCCCGCACACGCCCTGTCAGTGGCCCTGCGCCTCGAAGACAGAGAGTGAAGAACAGGAAGTGAGAGGCGCGAGTGAGGAACGGCAAGTGACCCGAGATCTTGTGACAAGGGCATGCCATGGCGGATGATACCGGCCAGAAAACCTGCGCGCGCCTTATTGACGTGCAGCTTGACGAATCCACCATCACGCGCTGGAGCGCGGAGATCGAGCATGAAAGGCGTGTCGCGGTCTACGATCTTTTGGAAGAAAACAGTTTTGACCTGCTGAAATCGGCGGATAGCGGGTATCCTGGGCCGTACCGTCTGATTCTGAAAGTGGCCGAAGGCCGGCTGGTATTCGATGTACACAGCGAAGATGCCAGACCGCTGATGAGCTTCCGTCTGGCGATGAGCCCGTTTCGCCGCATCGTGCGTGAATATTACGCCATCTGCGACAGTTATTATGAAGCCATCAAATCCGCCAGCCCCGGCCAGATCGAGGCCATCGACATGGGACGGCGCGGCCTTCACAACCAGGGCAGTGAACTGCTGATGGAAAGGCTGGAAGGCAAGATAAGGGTGGACATGGATACGGCCCGCCGTTTGTTCACCCTTGTGTGCGTGCTGCATCTCAAAGGGGGACGGGGACCGCGATGAACACGGCGGCGGATCATGCGGCAACCGAACACGCGGAACCCACCGGGGCCGCGCCACCGCCCAAGCGCGGCGTCCTGTTTGTCTGCAATCAGAATGCCGTCCGCAGTCCCATGGCCGAGGGCTTGGCGGATGCGTCTGCGCGTCTCCATGGGCGCCGGGGCTTAAAAATCGCCTCCGTCGGTCTGGCGCCAGGGCTTCTGGACGGGTTTTCCGTGGCCGCCATGGCCGAAATGGGGCTGGATATCGCCGATCATACGCCCGAGCCCATCACCACCGTATCCCTTGCCGATTATGATGTCGTGATCGCCCTGACCAGCGCTGCCAACGCCTATCTGCGGGAACGATACCCCGAACTGGCCGACAGGCTGCATTACTGGCCGGTTGCGGACCCGGCAGCCGGGGAAGGCAATCGCGACCAGCGCCTGGCCGGCTACCGCACAGTGCGCGACAGCCTGAAATCCCGCATCAATGCCTTGATGGCGGGAACGGCGCCATACAGCAGCTGATATCGCCCGGGCAAAACCACCACGATGAATAATGGCCAAATCGCTTGCATTTTCAGGTCATCGACGCCATGTATGACCGCATTTGGCGAAGCGGCCTTGTATGGAGACAGAATGGCTAAGGAAGAAGTACTGGAAATGCGGGGCACGGTGACAGAACTGCTGCCCAACGCAATGTTTCGCGTAAAACTGGAAAACGGGCACGAAGTGCTGGGTCACACCGCCGGAAAAATGCGCAAGAATCGCATCCGCGTGCTGGCCGGGGACGATGTGCTTGTTGAATTGACGCCCTATGATCTGACAAAGGGGCGGATCACCTACCGCTTCAAATAGGATCGCGCGCGCCCATGCCCGGCCCTCAAAGCGCGCCCGACCTGTATCCGCAAAACACCGCGTCTTCGCACACGCCCGCCGTGCCGCCGGTTCCGCTTGTGCTGGCATCGGCATCGCCCCGCCGCCATGACCTGCTGGCGCAGATCGGCATTACACCGGACCTGGTGGATCCGGCGGATATTGACGAAACACCGCACACCGGTGAAACACCCAAAATCTATGCCGAACGTATGGCCCGGGAAAAAACCGGCACCGTTGCCGCGCGGCATTCAGGGGCCGTTATTCTGGGGGCAGACACCGTTGTCGCGGTGGGCCGGCGCATCCTGCCCAAGGCCGAGGATGAACACAGCGCAAAAAGCTGTCTGGCCCTGTTGAGCGGACGGCGGCACAGGGTCATCACCGGTATCGCATTGACCACACCGGACGGAAACAGTCGGGTAAAGTCGGTCACCAGCACAGTCGTCTTCAAACGCCTGTCGGCTGCCGAGGTCACGGCGTATCTGGCATGCGGGGAATGGCACGGCAAAGCCGGGGGATATGCGATACAGGGCCTGGCGGCGCGGTTTATACGCCAGGTATCGGGATCATATTCGGCGATTGTCGGCCTGCCGCTTTTCGAGGTTGGCGGATGGCTGGAAACACACTGGCGTCCAAACCGCCCGGCTGGCGCCACACCCCCGGAGATACCCTGATGCGCACCATTATCGAGGCCGGCATTGGCCGGTGGCGCAGCGCCGTCATCGATCAGGACGGATTTCCGGCCCGGCTGACATTTCATGACAGTAACACTGTCAGCCCCATCGGCAGCATTGTGGATGCCCGCGTGCGCCAGGTGAACGCCCGGCTGGATATGGTTTTCCTGGACTTAGGACCCCTTGGCGAGGGCGTCATGAACCGCCGCCGTGCGCGCCAGCGCGTCAAGGGGGCGGTGAAACGGCTGTCGGACTGCGCCCATGAAGGGGAATGCCTGCGCGTACAGGTCCTGTCGGACCCCGGTGTTCTGGAAACCGGCAAGGCGCTGTCGGTCACGCCCCGCGCCCGCCTGGTGGGCCGATACGTGGTGGCCGAATGTCTGAGCGCGCGCGACGGGAACAGCACCGGCAAACTCAGCCTGTCCAATGATCTGCCGCCCAAACGGGCCCGCGCCCTGGACGCCGCGCTCAGCCCCCTGACGGCACAGGCGGGGGTCAACCTGATCGTCCGCAGCCGGGCGGCCAGTGTCGACGATGCCTTTGTTATTATGGAAGCGGAACGTTTAACAAAACCCCTTTCCGCGCCCCTGGAAACGGGCACACTGTACAGTCCCGCGCTGATTGATCTGGCCCTCACCGCTGTGGAAGACGGCGATGTCCCCGTGCAGTTTGCCGACCGTGCCAGTCTGACGCAGGCCCGCACAGTGACCGCGGACCGCTACCCGGACCTGTCCGCACGGCTGGATATCCATCCTGCGGGCATGGCCGCTTTTGAGGAAGACGGTGTCGAGGACGCCTTGCAGGAAGCGCTGGCAGACCGGATTGTCCTGCCATCCGGTGGCTGGCTGTCCATCCATGAGACACCGGCGCTGACGGCCATTGATGTGAATATGGGCGCGGCACTGGCCGCCCACGGGCCGCAGGAAGCCATTCGGCGGGTCAATCTGGAAGCGGCCCTGGCCATTGCCCACCATCTGGACTTTCAGGATATCGGCGGTTTGATCGTCACGGACTTTATCGATATGCGGGCAAAAGACGCGGTGGCGGACTTAACCGCGACGCTGGATGCCGCCCTGGGTGAGCACAAGACCCCGGTCGAGCGTACCGGCCTGTCACGGTTCGGCCTGATGGAACTGCGCCGGGCCCGCAGCGGCCTGTCGCTGCGGCAGCGCCTACTGACGCGCCCGGCCACACCGGGCGGCCCCAACGCGGCCGCACAGGCCCTGTCCCTGCTGCAACAGGCGCAGCGGCTTGGCCGGCAGGCACAGCCCGGCACGCTGACCATGGCCGCCCCCGAGGCTGTCACCGCCTGGCTGGACGCGCGCCCCGAACTGATCAGGGCCCTTGAACAGGACAGCCTGCGCCAGGTTGTCGTGAAAACCGCCGATACTGTCTCCGTCACCATACAGGAGACCGGGCGCACCGGAACCGTCACCGCATAAGCGATCACCCCTGACAGAAGCACAGACATGACATCCCGCACCCCTGAAAAGCCGGCACCGGCAAAACCATGCCCCCAGTGCGGCAAGCCTGCCACCGCACGGTATCGCCCCTTCTGTTCAAAACGCTGTGCCGATATCGATCTGGGCCGCTGGCTCAGCGAGGATTATGTCCTGCCGGGAAACACGAACGCCCGCGCCCCGGAAGACGATGACAACGGCCTTTGATCCCCCGGCCGGGGGAACCGTATAGCCCCCGGCATGATTTTTTTGCACCCGGCGCTGGACAGGACGGCGGCGATTGGCTAAACAGCCTGACGCCGCCAGCGGAACACCGTTCCGGACAGGCGCCGCCCTATGTGCCCAGGTAGCTCAGTTGGTAGAGCAGCGGACTGAAAATCCGCGTGTCGGTGGTTCGAATCCGCCCCTGGGCACCACTTTCCCCTTCATACGCATCCGCAACAGTCCAAATCTTTGTATCACAATACCTTTTATGTTCGTGAATATAGTCTGTCCAAACCACATCGTATAATATGATTTCCTGCTCGATATTGCAGACGACATGTAGAAAACAACAACGCCCGCAGGTAAGGCGGCGCTTTCGGCAAGGGTGTCCTACCGATGTGAAAGATGCTATCAACCGGTCGGTTTATGGACTGTCCGATAGTGTGCTGAATGACTGACTGATCAGGTGGGCATTGCGATGGCGGCTGAAAACAAGGACGACCTGCAGGCTTTGATGCAAAAAGACCATGCCAGGCTGATGAAGACCCTGGATACGGTCGATGACGCACTGGCTGTCACGCCGATGCCGGAAGACGGTATCACCATCAAAGACACCATTGATCACCGGACACACTGGATCGGCCTGTTTTTCAACTGGTATGCCGACGGCAAGGCAGGCAGGACGGTACACCTGCCCGCCCCGGGGTATAAATGGAACCAGTTAAAGGAATACAATGCCAAGGTCCGCGCCGCCTCGCAGGGCAAGTCGTGGCAGGCCGTTCTGGCAGACTTTGCCGACGCCCATAACAGGCTCAGCGCGTTTATCGCGGCAGCGGACAATTCCGAACTGTACACGGAAAAGCCATACGCCTGGACCGGGAAATGGACCCTTGGCCGATACGCCGAGGCATCCGGGCCCAGTCATTACCGTTCCGCCAACACCTATATCCGTAAACTGATCCGCACAGTCAGCAAGGCGGCGGACGCCTGACATACCTGCCCGGACAGCGCCCCATTTATGGCGCCGGCGATTGCACCGCCGTTCCATAGGCCACGATTTCAACGCCGGTGATGCCGCTACCGGACGCCAGTGAGGCAATGTCCATGGTGACAAAGCGAATGTTGAGGACCGCATCCGCCCCCCTGGCCGCCGCGTCGGCTTTCAGACGCAAGACCGCTTCGCGCCGGGCACGGACATACAGTCCTTCATAGGGCCTGAGCCGGCCGCCCAGCAGTTTGGCAAAACCCGTCGCAACTGCCAGAAAGTAATCCTGTCCTATGACGACAGACCCCTGCACCAGTCCAAGGGTGCGAAAAGCGGTTTCAGATGTGCCTCTGCCCGCGGCAACGCTGATACCGCGCAAAGCCCGTTCCCTCTCGGCAAGGGATGCCAGATGCCGTCTTTCAGAGGCGCGGCCCGCCACATATCCGACGGGTATCAAGACGAAAAATCCGCCAAGGAAAAACAGAAATTCCATCTAGCGGTCTTTCCCCGCCAGCCGGACAGCCGTTCCATAAGCCAGAATTTCAGCGGCCCCATGCGTCACCGCGGATGTGGACAAACGGACATTGACGACGGCGTCGGCGCCCTTGGCTTTTGCCTCGCTTTTCATACGGTCTATGGCTTCGAAGCGGGCTTCTTCCAACAGTTCGGTGTAGCCGGCGAGCTCTCCGCTAACGATATTCTTCAGGCCCGCCATGATGTCGCGTCCGACATGCTTGGCACGCACCGTGCTGCCCTGGACCAGGCCAAGATGGTCGACCACATCGTATCCGGGCACGGTTTCAATATTGGTGATGATCATGGTTCAGTCCCTGCGTTTGTCATATCGGCGGGGAGACCTGCCCATTGGAACAGATCCAAAAATCTCTTCGTAAGGGATCAAAAGCTTTATGCCCAGCCACGGCGACGGAAGTCGGTCAGAATGTCGACAAAACGGCGCATTTCGTCAGGCGTTCCCAGTGACAGCCGGTTCCAGCCCGGCCCTGTCCGCATATAGCGCCCCACCAGCACACCATGATCAGCCATACGGCGTTTATAGTCCGCGTGGTCAGCGGCAATGCGGTGCAAAACGAAATTGGTGTGGCCCGGAATATGACCAAGGCCGAGCGTATCAAGCGTGTCGGTCAGAATGGTCCTGGCTTCGGTGTTCTGGCGAAGACAATGGGCCCGCCAGGACGTATCGGCCAGAGAGGCTTTTGCCACCATCAGGCCCGTACTGTTGATGTTCCACCCGTCACTGAAACGGGATAGATCCGCCATGGTATCCTTGTGCGCGACCGCATACCCCACACGCAGACCGGCCATACCGTGAAGCTTGGAAAAGGTCCGCGTGACAATGACATTTCGGTGCCCGTCGCGGATCAGGCGAACAGCACTTTCGTAAGACGGCGCATCCACATAGTCATGGTACGCCTCATCAATGAGAAAGATGGTTTCCTCGTCCGCGCGGCGGATCCAGTCGAAAAGCGCGGGCGTGGGGGCAACAACACCGGTCGGGTTGTTCGGCGTGACCATATAGACAAGCACGGGGCCGCCGTCCTTGCGTGCGGCTTTTTCCATGGCGACCATATCAGGGGCGAAATCCTTGCCTGTAGGCACCCCATGATAAGCCAGCCCCAGATCACGGCACAGCCGTTCGACAATGCCAAAAGTCGGGTCCTGTGCGACCACCCTGCCCTCGGCGGTGGATGGCCTGTTCTGGCGGAAGCTCTGCACAATGGCACGAATGGACGCCGTGGAACCGTTGGTCAGCAGGATCTGATCCGGCGATACGGTCAGGTCAGCCGCCAATGCGTCGCACAGGGCCTGCGCATGACCGTCGGGGTACCGATTGGCGACATCCAGGGACCGGGCGAAAACCTTCCGGGCTTCCGGGGACATGCCCAGACTGTTCTCATTACTGTCCAGCCTGAGAATGGACTGCCGTGCGGGGCGGTCCTGATCATGCGGCGTTCCCGCACGGGCCTGACTGCGCCATGCCGCTGCGGGTCCGGCCGCTGCCGGCATCAGCATGGCACCCAGGGACATTTGCAATAGCGTTCGGCGTGACGGCATGTGTTTCCCCCAAGTGCGTCCAGTGCTGTCCGTAGATTAAAGCAACCTGTTCCGCAGCCGCAACATATGCCTGCGCGACAAGAGGATGGCATGACTCAAACAAAAACAATCAGCGCGTATCATGGCGGCATGCGCCACTGTCGGTTTTTCTGGCGGAACATGGGCAGCGTAAGCCAGTTCCTTTGATAAGGATATAACGGCGTGCGGATAATACGGCACTGCATCATCATCTATCTATCTGATATTATTAAATTTTATCTTAAAAACCGGTAATATGGTCTAAGAATCCATGAGGATTTTTCGTAAATTTAATACAGTCATCACAATTCAGGTGCAGCCGTGTATGTGTGGTTGTTTTCGCGACCTACCCGCATCCCACGTTCAGAGTACTGTCGGCTGCGTATCGTCCGCACCCGATGGTCAAGCCAAACGGTCTTGCAATGAAACAGATTATCCACAATATCCGTCACATCTCGATCCTGGCACGTGTCGGTGGACTGGCTGTCATCGCCATTGTCGCATTGGTCTGCGTGCTGGCCGTCAATTTCTGGACGACGGAGAATCGCAGTTTCGCGGAAGGCATGGCGGTCAAATACAGCGACCTCCTGTCCAATGCCCGCTTTGTTGAGTTGCAAGGGCTGCAGTTACGCCAGCATGAAAAGAATTTCCTGCTGGAAAAAGACGTGCAGTTCCGCACCGCCTATGTCCGCACGGCGGACGCCATCGCCAACCAGATTTCAGCACTTTATGATGATCTGAGCGGCGAGGGACGCTCTGCCGCGGTGCGGTTGCAGCAGGTTCTGCAACGCCACCGCGGCCAATTCAACATCGTCGCCAATCTGCAGGAAGAGGTCGGCCTCAACGAAGAATCCGGTCTGCAGGGAGCCCTCCGTGAGGCCGTGCATACGATCGAAGAAGCACTAAAGAATCACAGCAACAAGGATCTGAGCATCCTGATGCTGATGATGCGCCGGCATGAAAAGGATTTCATTGCCCGGCTGGATCCGAAATACATCACCCGCATCGCCACACGTGACCAGGAATTCCGCACAGCCCTCGATAACGCCGCCTTTCCCGATGAGGTGAAGGCCCTGATCAGGGAAAAACTGGGCTTGTATGTGCAGGCGTTCAACAACTATGCCGCCAAACGCCAGGAACTGATCCGCGAAATCACCGAGCTGGAGACAATCTACGAACAAACCCTGGAAGGGTATGAGGGTATCCGGGATTTTGCGTCTGCGGGCTATGCCAGGGCACAGGCCGATGCGGCCCGGACAACGGAAACCGCCAGCATCCTGACCTGGGGCATCAGTATCGTGGCCATTCTCGCAGCCGGTCTTGGATCGGCAATCGTGGTCTCAACCACTGTCGGGCCGGTCAGGCGGCTTCAGGCCGCTGTCAGCCAGATTGCTGACGGGCAATTCGATACGCATGTTCCGGGCACGGAGTACCGCGATGAGCTGGGCGGCGTGGCGCAGGCCATCGAAACACTGAGAGACAATGCGTCGGAGCGTCTGCGGCTTGAACAGGAAGCCAAGGAGTTTCAGGCCCGCGAAGCCCGGCGTGAACGGGAAGAAAGCGAAAACAAGGTCGCGCAGGAACGGGCCCGTTTCGAGGAAGAGGCACACCTCGCCCAGGAACGGGAAGAACGCGCGGACGCGCTGCGCCGTCTTGTCGCCGGGTTTGAGGAACAGATCAGCAAGAACATGCTGCGCCTGAGCGATGCCTCCTACGATATGCAGGAAAGCGCGCAAACCATGTTCGATGTGGCTGAAAAAACGGGCACAAGCGCCACATCGGTCACAAATGCAGCAAGCGCGATGGATGACAGCGTCTCGGTCATGAGTACCGCGATTGAAGAGTTTTCCGCCTCTATCGCCGAGGTGAACGCCCAGGTCCGGTCCGCCAATACGCTTTGCGACAATGCGGTCTCGGCCACATCGGAAGGCACGGACTCCATCACCAGCCTCGCTGAAAGTGCCAAACAGGTGGATGAAGTCATGCAGCTTATCGAGGATATAGCCGCTCAGACCAACCTGCTGGCCCTCAACGCAACGATCGAGGCGGCACGCGCCGGCGAAGCCGGCAAAGGCTTTGCGGTTGTGGCGTCGGAAGTGAAGTCGCTGGCCAACCAGACCGCCAGCGCCACCGACAGAGTCGGCACCCAGATCAAGGGCATGCAGACAAGCGTCGAGATCGTGGTGGGGGCCATGCAGAATGTGAAGGATATCATCGATCAGTTAAACAGCATCATGACCGGCATCGCCTCCGCCAGCGAGGAACAGGAAAGCACCACCAGCGAAATCCGCCGCAATGTCTCCGTGTCCACGGAAAGCGCCCGCCAGGTCTCCGCAGAGATTTCCGACGTAAACAGCAATGTGTCCAAAACCCGCGAAGTCTCGGGCAGTGTGCGCACCGCCGCCGATGACCTGAGTCGCCTTGGGGAAACCATGTCACGCGATACCAGCGAATTTCTGCAACAGGTCCGCACCATGTAAAGGCCGTCTGCCGGTCTCTTCCGCAAACGCTCTTGACTGCCGGGTCGAAACAATGATAGCGAGCAGAAGCTTGATAACTGGACAGGAATTGTCATGTTATTGGCTTAAGTGTGCCTGATGCCGGGGTTCGGCAGGGCATGTGGATTATGCTAACCAAGAAGGGTTATTTGCCCCGGAGGTCGGTTGCAACCGGTCGAACGGGACCCTAAATCACCACACACGCGACTGCCCTCTTGGTTTACCGACAGATTTTCCGTCTACCGTTCGCCAATGGGACTTCGCACGATACGAAAAGGAGACCCCCCATGGCTACAGGTACCGTCAAATGGTTCAACGCCACCAAAGGTTACGGTTTTATTCAGCCTGACGAAGGCGGCAAGGACGTTTTCGTCCATGTTTCCGCTGTTGAGCAGGCCGGTCTGAACGGACTGCAGGACAACCAGAAGATCTCTTACGAGCTTCAGGAAGATCGCAAAGGCCGCAGCTCCGCCGGAAATCTTGAGCTTCTCTAAAACTGTTTGAGACCGTTACGCGGCCTGAAACCGTTTCACTGTATGCGATTTTCAGCCGCCCAGTTCCCGACGCAGGCGCCGGACCAAATCCTGTGCCTGCGTCATATCAGCGGCTTCGGCCTCGACGATACTGCGGAAAAGCCGCTGTCTGAAGTGCCGGGCGTCAAACCCGTCCGGCAACGCGTCCGGGCCGGCCGCATCCAGAAGAAAGTCCAGAAGCCGCGACGCCGCATGCAGGCGTCCCCAAAGATAATCATTTTCACGCGCTCTGCGGCTGAAAAAGGCGCCGAAATTCTGGAGCCGCGTTCCCATAAGCGGATGATCGCTATCGGCAGTCAGGACCGGCAGATCGAAGCCGCTACAGTCCTGCGGGCTGATACGGTCCACACGCACTTCGTCCAGCTCCAGAAGGTCTGGCTGAGCCTTAAGGGGCAATATGGCCACATCGAAAAAACCGAATCCCACATACGCCCTGAACAAACCGAGCCCAAGGGAATCGCCGGGTAGAGTGCGCATGCACTCCGCCATGATCCCGTCCACACCGGCATCTCTTTCCGCTAACCCCATGCAGCGACCCAGCATTGCCAGAAGGTCCTCGGGGCCATCGTACGTACAGGCTTTTTCAAACGCACCGGCCATGCCGGGATCATCCCTGTAGACATCAGGCTGCCACAGGGTCTTGTAGGCCTCTAAATGCTCATAAAGCCGTTGCTTCACCGACAGGATCGCCTGTGCGCCATCCTGGTGGCGATAACGGGGCAGAAATGCATTCAACCGTCGGATCACGAACCGGATACGCCGGATACGAAAATCCACATCGAAGGCCCGCATCATGTCCGCAAACCCGTCATCAGCCGTCTCTTCCAGCGATGATGCGGAAGCCGGCTTTTCCGATAAGGGCACCGAAGTCCAGCGATACAGCGGTCCATGCCAGTCCCCTGCACGCTTGTCATGCCCATATTCACGGGCCAGTGCATCCAGCAGTTTGGACAACCGTTCCACAAGCCGGACACGCTTGGCCTCGCGATATGTGCCATAGCTGTAACCAGCCTGCATACGCGCCAACCTGTATGCCCGCATACGCCAATCGGCGAGACGGTCCGGCTGCATGGTGGACAGGGATAGTGGCGCCACCATTTCATCCACATGGGCTGCGACGTCCGCCTCTACGGCATGTAACACTGTCTCCAGCCGACGATTGTCCCTGTTCATCCTGGCGATACCACGAAGGTTTTCGTAAATCGGCTCCATTCTGGGAATTTCCGCGATTGACGACAGGATGTTGCGGAAAAAACCGGGTGGCGGAGGGACACTGCCCTTCAGAAAATGCGCGGGCTCAGCGGGATTGGGGTCGACATATATGATTCTGCGATCGACCTCACGGTGGGCGGGACGGTCGTGGATTGCCTGCATCACCGCCTGAAACGGTTTGTTGTTTGTAACACTGCCGTCGATAAAGGACATGGCATGCAACGCTTCCAGGCGCGTTCGGTCCTCCAGAAAGATGGAGAAATTACGCTTCAGAAAAGCATTCTTATGCGACCATCCGGCCCCCCGTTCACGCAGCAGCCTTTCAACATCGTTCAACGTCACAGCGGGAAAGGCTCCGGGAAAGGACGATGTCGCCCGCGCCGCAAAAGCAAGACCCGCCAGATTAGCATCGGTAAAATCACTCATGCCGACCGCAGAGACCGGCTGCATATGGGAAAACCCAAGAGTGACCTGATGCTGGGTTTCGATAATCTCCGCCGGGTCATGCAGGCTGAGGCGCCTGTGCTGACCGTGGAAATTGGTCAGGCTGACGAACAGGTCCAGCCTGTGCCCAGGGGGGAGAAGACTTTGCTTCCAGTCGGACATATGGTCGGGTGCCTTTCCCATGGCGGCACCCGCATCGAACATCCACGACAGCATGCGGTCCCCCGAGAAGGGCGGATTGAACCAGCGGGACCGCAGGAAGCGGTTCAATTTGCGCCGTGTTTCCGACCCTTCCGGTATTTCGGGATACAGGCTTTTGCGGAATGCCCAAAAAAGGGGATAGAGATACGCCTTGCTGAAACGCCGGGCGTGCGTTTCCTCGTTCATCAACTGTTCGATATCGCCCAGTTCGAACCACATCCGGCGCAGCGGCTCAAGGCTGAGGTCATGCGCCACGGCGCGGGCCAGGAAAATACCGTTGATCCCCCCGGCGGACGCACCCGATATGGCATCGAGAATAACACGCAGCCGCACACGCGGTGCCAGGGCCTGCAAAAGGGACACGTACAGCTCTTCCGTGCCGTTGCAGCCGTCACGCAAAGGAGTCTCTGCAGCGCCTCCCGGCGCATGGAAACGCCGGGAGGCTTTGATCAGCTTGAGGATTTCGTTTGAAACGCCGCTCATGTAAACGGCAAGCGAAACGCCGCCGAAACAGACGAGGCCCAGCCTCAGCTCCAACTCACGCACGGCTGGCGGGATATATGTCCATCAAAGGACATATCCATATATTGCCACAAAATGACTGACACTGCCGGCCACGACAAAAACATGCCAGATGGCATGGGAATACGGCATGGATTTCAGCGCATAAAAAACCGCGCCTATGGTAAAGCACAGGCCGCCGGCCAGCAGCCATTGAAACCCTGCCGCAGGCAGACGCGCCCAAAGCTCGTCAATCACCAGAACACCCGCCCAGCCCATCGCCAGATACACCAGAAGAGACATCAGGCTGAAACGCTTGGCCGTTTTGCGCAAAAATGCCTTCACCTTCAGGACGGTCCCGACCACCGCGGCACTCCAGACCCCCAGCATGATCCACAACCCTGTTGTCTGGGGCAGGGTAATGAGTGCGATCGGTGTGTATGTGCCGGCAATTTTGAAGTAGATGGCCGCATGATCAAGCATCTTGAAAAAGGGCTGGAAACGGCTTTTGAAACTGGAGTGATAAAGCGTCGAGGCCAGATACATGGCGATCATACATCCGGCATAAAGCGAGACGGCCACAACAGGAACAGGACCATCCCCGGCCGCCTTTATCACCAGAAAGACCAGCCCGACAATCGCCAGCACTGCAGCGATACCGTGCGTCAGAATATGCAGGATTTCCTCGCGAAACGAATAACCGGACACACTGACGGCAGCGGCTGCCCCAGGCACCATTGACCCGGTATCGGCAGCATCTTCCGGAGAAGGTGAACTCATGGGATCACATCCCTTTTCCAACATTTTGTGACACCGGCCTCTCAAGTGGTTGCCGTTCTCGCCCACCCAGAGTGACAGTATGATAGTTTATGGGCCGCGCCGTCATCCCAAAACCGATAAATCACCATTGGGGCAGCGGAATGGCAAACCAACACGCCAGGACGAGCCAGCATCTTGCAAGCGGTAAGACATTCCGCCATGACAGAATCGGAAAGTGTGCTCACGGACCAGGGGGGAGGCAAACATGACCGATACACAGCCTTTGCCGGATTACAGCCGGTTTTACCGACATACCGGCAGCCTGCACCGGGATCTTGTCTCGGCATTGAAGGACAGCGCACCTTCACCCACCCCGCGCCGATTTCTGCATATTGTCAATCATATTCATATGGACGAAAGCAAGCAGCTGGCGCGAGCCCAGAAGGTAAGCTGGGAAAGCATGCGCCGGTCACGCGCCTATACGATGCAGTTTCAGACGGACCTCGTCATCGATCTGTTGGCCACCGGCTTTGCCGAGGACCGACCCGCCATTCCCCAGGGCTTTATCCCTGTCGCCGAACTGAGCCGTAAGGCAAGCGACCTTTTCGATTTTAACACACCGCGCCCACTGCCGTTGCTTTTCGATATTCTTGAACGCGGCCGCGACCATCACCTGGCAACGCGGGCCGAGGGAGTGCGCGATTATATTATTCTGACCAATGCGGACATCGCCGTGCTGCCGCATTTCTACAGCTATGCCGACTGGCTGATCGGCATGGGACACGATGCAGTGATCATCAATCGCAGGGAAATCGACGACTTTTCCGAGGATGTGGCAAACCTAGCCGCCATGCAGGCGGAAATGGGCACGGACCATCCGGGTCTGGACTGTTTCATCTTTCCGGCGGACTGGATGGAGGATTTCGTCAGATCGGACTCCATCATCGGCACGGGCATGGTTATGCGCTCGCTTCTGTTCAACCTTATCGCCAAAGCCGACAACCCTGTCGCCATCCTGGACGCTCACGCGACTTTTCACATCGGCATCGACCCGGACACAGGCATTCAGCATTACAGAGATTATGAAGCCCACAACATGGCAGAATGCCTGAAAGTCATCGCTGCCTTGGAAACCCGGCCGGGTGTCAGGGACAGATTGCAGCGCTTCGTCCACGATACCCGCGAACACAGCTGGCTGCCCGATGGCATCCTCGGCGTTCGAAGGCCGCAGCCCGGACCTTTGTCCCGGCTGTTAAGGCCGGTCAAACAGCGGCTCAAACGCATGCTGAGCTCATAAAAGCTGGGCCATACGGGCCGGCATGCACAGGCAAGCTATCTGCGTGCCAGACGGATAAGCAGGTCTTCCATATGGTCCACATGGGTTGCCCAAGCGAAATGCTCCTCCGCGTGTACGCGGGCCTGAGCGGACAGTCCCTCCAACAAGGACGGCATGTTCAGAATATCGCACAGTCCGGCTTCAAAGGCCCGGTCATCACGGGCCAGAATACCGGTCCTGTCCGGTAAAATGGCATTCTCATGGAGAAGGGCCATTCCGGGGGCTGACGGATCCATCGCAAGCACCGGCAGACCGGATGCCAGGGCCTCCAGAACCACCAGAGGAAAATTTTCCTGTCGTGATGGAAAAGCCATCAGATGGGACTGGTGGTAATAAGGCGCCGGATCGGTTTTGTGCCCGTGAAAAGTGACATAACGTCCAAGCCCCAATTCAATCGCCTGTCGTTCCAGAACTGGCCGTTCCGGACCGTCACCAACGATATCCAGATGCCATCGGCCCAAATGGCCAACATTTGCCATTCGCTGCAACAACCAGCCAATGCGTTTGCTGTCCTGCAAAGCCCCGATAGCAAGCACCCGCACATAGGCATCATCCGCCACACGCCGGATCTGCACATCCGGCGGAATGTCGACGCCGGGGGGTATGACCGTGAAGTTTACAGACCGATCGGTTGGATATCTGTTTCGCAAGATATCGGCAGCCGGCCGGCTAAACCGCACAGTGGTATCGGAATGTATCAGGGCCCATCGCTGCGCGCCTTCATAAAAGGTCTGTGCGATACGACGCTGAACCGGATCTGCGAAAAACCGTGCCATTTCATCACCCACATGCACTGAGTGCGGCAGATAGACCCAGGGCGTCTTCGGATAACGCCGCGCATGCGGCCTGACAAAGGTATGTTCGCTGATTAACGCCACATCGGGGTCATCGTCATATGATGTATTTCGGCCAAACCGGTCTATGAAACGGGCCGCGCCATAAAACAGGGCCGCGTGAGACAAACGCCATACCACCGTCAGGGGAATCTGGCGAAACGGCACCAATGTCAAACGACATGCATCGGCAACGCCCTCGTCCCCCTCAAATGCCAAAATGGAAATGTCATGCCCGCGCTCGGCCAGTGCCAGCGCCATACGACGGCTGTAAATCGCACTGCCGGCCCGTGTATCCAGATACCCCACACCAAGGCGGATATGAAGAGGCGCGGTCACTGGGCTTTGTCCAGCAGCTGTAACACTTTTACGAAACAATCGGCACTGTTCTCCCATGAAAAGGTTTCAGCGTGCGGTCTGGCCGCAGCCCGCATCGCCTGCAGAAGATCAGGCTGACCCAGAAGGCGGATCAGGGCATCGGCAACTGCACCCGGTGTATCCGCCTGGACAAGACAACCGGTTGTGCCGTCGATAACCGCTTCCACCGCTCCCCCTGCCCGTCCGGCCAGACTTGGAAGACCGCAGGCCGCAGCTTCCAGAAATACGAGACCGAAGCCTTCCGTATCTCCATCCGGCATGGTTCTGTTGGGCATGGCAAACAGATCGGCGGCACGGTAGAGCCGCACCAGATCACTATCGCTGAGAGGACCGGTAAACCGGATTATCCCGTCCATATCCAAATCGGCACAGCGCGCTTTCAGATGCGGTGTCAGCGGGCCGGTGCCTGCCAGAACCAGCCGCACAGTGGGAAAATGACGCTGAACCAGGGGCATGGCCTCTATCAGATAGTCAAACCCCTTGCGTTCCACATGACGACCGGCGGCGACGACCAGCGGACCGTCAGTGACCGCAAACCGTGCATGGAACTCCTGATCCCTGGCACCTGCGGTAAACCGGTTCAGGTCAACGCCGTTAGGCACCACACTGACATGTGACGGCTCCACACCATAGCGCTCCAGAATCTGCGACCGGCAAAACCGGCTGACGGCAATGACATGGCTGGCGTTGGCCAGAAACCGGCCACGACGGCGGCCGAAAATCGTATCGACTTGCTGGGTTATTTCCTCACCATGGGTGTAAAGGATAACGGGCCGCCGGGTCATCCAGCGTAAAGGGCCGGCAAGCCAGCCAAGGGTCAGGAGTTCCCCTAGGCAGATGATGTCGATCTTCTCCCGACGGACGGTTCTGACCAGATGAAACAACAGTGCCGTGCTGAAACGAACCTCATCCAGCAGGTTGTGCAAGCGGCTCACCAGTCCGGTGACCGGCCGTATCTGCGGGGTTGCCAAATGCCGGCGTCGGTGGATGGGATACCCGCAGGTCCTGTCATGCACGCGCCAGCCGGCTTTTTCCGCACCGTCAAAGCCATGTGTTGATGACAGGGCAACCACCCTGATCGCCCCCGGTTTGCCACTATGGTCCTGCAACAATCGGCACAGCCGGTCATAGACCATTGCCGAACCGCCAATGACAGGCGGGAAATTGTCGGAGACGAACAAAAGTGCGGGGGTGTTTTGCCGTATCCGTTCCATACTCCCCACCGCTCCCGCACTTGTCCCGGATTTTCAAAGCGGATTAGACCGCAGACCGGCGCAGACTGACAAGACCTTCCCGACAATGCGATACCAATATGACAAAGCGCTTTGCTTTGCAGGCCTCCTGCGTCAAATATGGCGACCAAAGGCAGAAAGGCGACCGTGTGATCAAAACAGCCCTTTTTCATCTGTTCAGCCGCTTGGTGACAAGCTATCGCGGTAAAAGGCTGCTGGAAGATACACTGTCCCCGGCTTTTGGCCAGCCCCGGTTCACGGCCGACACACCACCCTTCCCCCTGTCGCCGGCCCCCCGCGCGACGACCGTTGAAGAAATACCCGCCACCCTGTCAAAGACGCCGGTTTTTATCACGGCCCGCTTCCGCTCGGGCTCATCCTTTTTGTGGCATTTGTTTAATCATTGTGAAAACGTAACAGCATATTATGAACCCCTGAATGAACGCCGGTGGTTTCTGTCTTCGGAAACAGGTCGGGATGTCGACCCCACACACAGAGGCGTCAGCAGCTACGGCCTGTCCTATGACGGCATGGCCGATCTGGCGTCTCTTTTCGACGACGGCTGGGGCAGCGTGCGTCTTTTCATGGATGCCGCCGCGCATGATGCGCGGCTTGAAACCTATATCAATGCGTTGATTGACCGGTCACAGGGCCAACCGGTTTTACAGTTCAACCGCATGGATTTCCGTCTCGACTGGGTGAAAAGCCGCTTCCCAACGGCAAAAATCATCCACCTGACCCGCGACCCCCGAGAGCAGTGGATATCCATGCTCGGCCCTGATAGCGGCTGTACACCGGAAACATCCCTGAAGGCATTTGCGCCGTATGACCGTTTTTACCTGAAAACGTGGGCGCGGGATCTGGTACGCGTTTTCCCCTTTCTGGCATTGGACGACAGCGACAGGCCCTATCTGCTGCACTATCTGATCTGGCGGCTGTCCGACAGTGCGGGCCGGGCGTTCAGTGATCTCAGCCTGACATTCGAGGCACTTGTTGGCAGTCCGGAAAAAACACTGGGCCTGATTTCAAAAACCACCGGAACCGTGCTGGACTATGCAAACCTCCACCCCCTTTTCATCCCACCGGATACGGAGAAATGGAAACGCTTCGCCGAAGAAAACTGGTTTGCGGCCCTTGAAGCCAGAGGTGAAAGGCTGCTCGCTGCCGCATATGGCAAACCATATGGGTGAAGTGGCTTGCCAGCACGACGACCCACTTGATACAGGCATTTGAGGCGTGGTTACAGGGCACGCCATAACCCTATCCGCAAGGACCGAGACCGATTATGAGCATGCATCACCGGCTCACCCGTCTGCTGTCATTCCGGGACCGCCTCGCCGTCTTGTGGGCGCGCAGGCATGTACACATGGCTGCCGCCACGTTGGATGACAGGGCATTTTCCGACCTTAAAAGCCGGGCGCGCGGGCTCAGCCCATCCCTGATGGATCTGAAATATTTCGACACGGAATACTGGCTTGAGGATGCTCTCAGACGGGCCTACCGTCTGGGCATTCCGAAAGGCCTTTATGGTCGCATACTCGATATCGGGACCGGCTTTGGGTATTTTCCCTATATTTGTGAATATTTCGGTCACACAGCCCACGCAATCGACCGGGAAGGGCATGGCCTTTATGATGCGGCGACGGGTATATTGGGCCTTACACGCCGACATCATACAGTCACCGCCTTTCAACCGATCGCGACACCGGACAATGACACCGACAGATATGATCTGATTACGGCTTTCCAGATCGCTTTCGACCGGCCAACGCTGAAAACGCTTTGGGGTGCCGATGAATGGGACTATTTCATCCGTGACATGCTGGATAATCGGCTGCGTGATGGCGGGCGCCTGCATCTGGAACTGAACTATATTCATTCCATCGGACGCTGGTACAAACCCGAAGTGACCGCTGTGTTCAAAAGCCACGGTGCCAAACTGGATTTCGAACGTATCACCATTACCAAACCTTCAGGCTGACCCATACACAGCCACGGCCAACCTTTTTATGAATTTTCAGGGAAAGACAGATTTTATGTCCGATCTCAGCTTTGCCGAAACACTGGACCAGATTGACAGCCGCTCGACAAATCAGAGCATCACAGTAGCGGAAAACTGGCTGCAGGGCCGTACCTGTTACGGTGGTATGTCCGCCGCCATTGCAGCGCGGGCGGCGGCAACGTGCATTGACGACGACAGACCGTTGCGGTCTCTGCTGGTCGCCTTTGTCGGGCCCGTCGGTGCAGGAGACACCGACCTTACGGCAGAATCATTGCGGCACGGTAAATCCGTCACACTGGTTGAAAGCAGACTGAAACAACAGGGCAGTGTAGCCACGCAGATGACAGCCGCCTTCGGCAAACCGCGCGATACCGTAGGAGCAGAAACCATCCATGTGATGGAGGCCGAACCGCGCGACTCTGTACCCCCCGCCCCTTTTCTTGATGGCGTCATGCCCGGCTTTCTAAAGAATTTCGAAATTCGCTGGACGGGCGGCGGCGTTCCGGCCACAGGCCAGAAAGATACCCGCCTTGGAATGTGGGTCCGTCATCTGGATGACATGTCCCGTTACCCGGCGGAATGCCTGACAGGCATTGCCGACGTCCCGCCACCCTTGATGATGTCCCATTTCGATCGCCGTATCATGGCAAGTTCTCTGACATGGTCCCTGGAATTCATCTGTCCGCCGGCTGAAATCAGGAATGACTGGTTTTACCTGGATTATCGGCTGGAGGCGGCCTCGCAAGGCTATTCTCAGCAATCGGGACGGGTTTTCGATGCCAACGGACGTTTGCTCGCCGTTTCTCACCAGTGCATGACCTATTTTCCGTAAAGCATGTGCAGAGACTGGCCGATCTGCCTCTTCAATCTGAGTTAAAGGTCTTGTTGCCCCATGCTCGCCCGGCCCCTCATAGGGTACGATCCCGTGGGTGGCCGGGCGGGGGCGTGGGACGGTTAAGCGCCTGCAAATTTACCTGGCGCCGACGATCTTTTCGATCAGGGCGGGGTCATCCGGCAGCAGTTCGGATTGAACCAGGCGCGGCACGACCTTCCGCCAGTCGGGCCACATGGCATAGGCACGGGCATAAAGCGGTAGTGCCTGTTCCACATACCCGCCTGCGGCAAGTGTGGTGGCATGCCAGAAAATCGCTTCGTGATTATCCGGCATCAGGGCTTCAGCGGCTTCATAAGCCTTGAGGGCCTCTTCAACCTTGCCTTCGGTCCATAGATCATCCCCCTTGTTCATCAGCTTGTAACCACGGGCGACCGTCAACAGTCGTCGCATTTCACGCACTGGGGCAGCATGATCATCAACCCGCAGGTCGAAGCTGCGCTGGTTCCATGGCGCCGTGCCTTTATCTCCTTCAACGACGATGAGCGCAGCGGATTGTTTGCCGCGGATATCACCGCCTTCCGCCTGAGCGGCCTCCAATGCACGCATAAGCTTCTCTGCCAGATCACCCTCCGTTCCCTCATACGCACGGACCATGGCATCACAAACCGTATCTTTCAGCATCAGATTGGCCTGAAGGCTGTATCCATCACCTGTATGGTGACAATGTTCGACAATGGCACGAGCGCCTGTGTGTGCCGCCACACCGCCATCGGCATCAACCATACCCACCTGCCGCACGGCCACGCCCTCATCGCTTTGCAGAAGGGACCGCAAAGCTTCTGGCGCCGTTTTGCCGGCGCGCATCAGGTCCAGTCCCAAGGGCCCGTATGTCACTTCGGTAAAGGACTGGGTCGCAACCGCACCGACACCGGCCTCGGCCCAGGCGACGCGTGCGCCGACCGAAAACCAGTGCGACTGCACAGCCACCCCGAGGGCACCGGTGGTTTTATCGCGCGCCACGATGGAATAGGTGTGCGTGGGACGGACCACAGGACGCGTATCCTCCTGCGCGACGACACCCGGCATGGCCAGCACGGCCGCACCAAAGCCTGCGATCAGACAAATCAGCTTCATATCTTTTCCCCCTGTTGAGGGGGCAGCCTGCCACGGCACAGAAAGGCCGACAAGAGATGAAACAGCCTTTCCAGGATCGCCCCGGCACCTTCCGGAAAGCGGTCAATTGGGCTGGCGCCGCTTCACAAAATGTCACAAGTTCCTGTTGAGGTTTGATTGGCAAAGGTGCCGCCAATCCGCAACAAACACCCGTCGAACACCGCTGTGTTGCAAGCGGATATGACGGGGTACAGAAGCGGATAATCGGCAAGTTTGGGGGAACAAACTATGTTATTGCGTGCGCGTATCACCCGCAACGGCCTGGCGGCTCTTCTGGTTGTGGCCGGTAGTGTGATCACGGCCCACAACATCATACGGGCACTGACGGAAGACCGTTATGACACCGTAAAAACCCAGGCAGAGAATGCTCTGTGGCATACTGCCATGAATGTTCGTGTCGCAGCCATGCGCAGTTACGGTGATACGCTTCTGGGAGCCCCGGAAGTGGCGTCCGCTCTTGCTGAAGGCGATATGACCGGTGTGCGCATGTATCTGGACAGCCGCCTGACGGGACTGGATACGCATGGCGCCTGGGATGGACTGGTTATTTACGGGTCGGGCGGCGAACAGCTGACGGCGCTTGCCGACAACGGATCCATACCCGCCCGTCTCGACCCCGCCCAGACAGAAGACCTGCTGACTGCGACCCGTCGGCGCGGCGGCACAATCAACGGTCTTGTCTCGGTACCGGGTCTTCCGCCCCAATTGGTCCATGCACGCAGAGTGAACCTTGCCTCGGGAGAGGGCATCGGTGTTTTTCATCAGTCCGTTGACAAGGTACTGAACGAATTCGCTGCGCAGCAGAATGTAACGGCAACGGTGCTCACGGCGGACGGCAGCATTTTCAGTACCAATCAGTCCATCTATCGGACACTGGGCCTTTCGCAGGAGATCCTGAAAAATGCCGCCAGTGATGCAATTGCCGAGGAAATCACCGTCAATGACCGCATCTTTGAAGTCTCCATCCTGCCCATCCAGAACGCCCTTGGGAATCGTTTCGGGCAGCTGATCGTCGCACAAGATCAGACAGGTTTCCTGGGCGCACTGTTCTTCTGGGACAAAGGGTCCCTGATCGTTGTCGGTCTCGCCGTAGTGCTCGGGGCCGTCGCGCTGTATCTGACATCCCGTCGGGCCCTTTCACCACTTAATGAAGCGGTCATTGCGCTAGAGGCCCTTGCACGCGGCGATACATCCGTCTCCCCGAGTGCACCCCACGGCGATGAAGTCGGCCAGATGGTCGAAGCAATCGAAATCTTCAAGGCAAGACGCCTTGCAAACGAAGCCCGCGAGCAGGCGGCAGCAAAGCGTGAAGAAACCCTGCGCCGGGAAGCGGAGGAAGAGAAACAGCGCCGCCGCGAGGAACAGAACCGCATAGAACGCGAACGGATGGAACGAGAAACAACCGAACGAGAGGCGCTGCGCCGCAAATTGCTGGAAGATCTGTCCCAGGATTTCCGCGCCAAGGTGTCCCCTCTGATCGTCGGCATGGAAACCGCCGCACAGGACATGGTGCATGCAACAGCTGCCCTGTGTGAACAAGCCGACAGCGCCAACACGCTGTCCGTGTCCGCAGCGGAAGAGACCGCGGCAGCCAACCAGTCACTGAGCAGCGTGGTTCAGTCGACAGTGGCGCTCAGCAGCTCAATCTCGGATATCGGCAGCAGTACAGGGCTGAGCCGGGTAAAAGCGGATGAAGCGGTCGGGGACAGTCAGGCGGCTTCGGATCAGGTCGAACGCCTCTCGGAAATGGTTGGCACTATTGGCGACATCACGACAGCCATCACCGAAATCGCCGAGCAGACCAACCTTCTGGCACTCAATGCAACGATTGAGGCCGCCCGCGCAGGCGAAGCCGGCAAGGGCTTCGCCGTCGTCGCAAACGAAGTGAAAAGCCTGGCCAGCCAGACAGCAAAGGCCACACAGGAAATCGAAGGACGCATACAGGCCATTCAGGAAGGTACGGAAGGTGTGACCGAGGGCATGTCGCGGGTCCGGCAGGCCAT
Organism: Eilatimonas milleporae; assembly: GCF_003688555.1. Taxonomy (GTDB): domain Bacteria; phylum Pseudomonadota; class Alphaproteobacteria; order Sphingomonadales; family Kordiimonadaceae; genus Eilatimonas; species Eilatimonas milleporae. The sequence goes on along the minus strand of NZ_REFR01000016.1, from coordinate 104,942 downwards.
TGCGGGGGTGACCACCTCGATCGAAGAGATTTCTTCCGCAATCGATAACCAGACCCGCGAAACAGATACCATTGCCAGCATGGTCGAACAGGCCGGCCAACGCTCCGATAAAGCCGTGCACAATCTGGACACTCTGAAGGGCGCCGCAACCGACACGCGGGCCTCAGCCGTGCACATGCATGAAACAAGCAGCGCTGTCGCAACCCGTGCCGATGAACTGAAACGGGAAGTGGACGCCTTTCTCAGTCAGTTGGCCCAAAGCTGACGGCTGCCTTTTCCCCAGGACAAGGGCGGGACCATATGGCCCCGCCCTGTGTACTCTCATCCCCCGCAAGGGCCGTCCTTTTAGAAACTGGTGCGCGCCGTCAGGCCGAAAGTCCGCGGCTGGTTGGTCAGAAAACCAACGCGCGCGCGGGTTCCGCGCTCACGGTCCAGCGACAGCAGGGCACGCTCATCAAAGACATTGTTGATGAAGAAAGACAGCTCCCAGGTTTCCGTGCGGACGCCAAGACGCAGATTGGCAAGCTGATAGTCCGGCAGTTGGGGGTCGAAGGTGAAGGTATCCTGCGTGATGCCCCCAAGGTCGAACAAATCAACCGTGCCAAAACCGTCCACCTGATCGCCTATTTGCGTAAAGCTGGAGCCCACATGCTGGAAAGTGCCGGTGATGAAACCGGTCAGGACATTGTCAAAGGGATGCATATATGTCGCTGCGGCATTCAACTGGAATTCCGGGGCCGTCGGCAGACGGTTACCGCGTTCAATCCCCGCGACAGGGCTTGTCACGCCATCAACGGTCGATGTCACGGTTGACCGGATTTCAGCATCAACAAAAGATGCGGCAACCGCAAAATCGAAATTCTCCGTCGGCTGATAGGCGAATTCAGCCTCGACACCGATGGACCGTGCCGACGGGACGTTGAAAACGATACGTGAAGAACAAGACCCCGCATCGATCGTGGCCTGCAGATTGTCGATATCGCTATAGAAACCGGCCACATTGAAGGTTCCACGGCCGCCATCGAAGCTTGCCTTGGCACCAATTTCGTAGTTCCAGATTTCCTCATCCTCGAAGGTCGGGCGGTTACCAAAGGTCTGCAGGTCTTCGTCACTACAAAGCGGTGTATTCAGCGGGTCATTGATCCCGCCAAGACGAAAACCCTTCGCGACCTGGGCGTTGACCTGAAGGTCACTGGAGACATCATAGCTGAGAATAAAGCGCGGATTGACACCGTCTGAAGAAACATCCCCATCAACGCCATCAGGACCAGTCTGGTCGGTGAAAATACCGTCAAAGACCAGATTCCGGTCCTCCTCGAAGTCAAACCAGCGAAGGCCCGCTGTAAAGCTGAGTGCATCCGTGAATTGGTAGCTGGCCTCACCGAAAAGGGCAATTTGTCTGAAATCAAACGCAAAATCCGAAAAGAACAGGATGTCAGTACTGACCACATCACCCGCTGTGGGAATATCAGTCGCCTCTTCAAAACCGGCCACATTCAGCGTCTGACCGTAATCACGGGTAAAATCCTGATAAAATCCGCCGACAACCCATTGCAAAGGCCCATCACCGCTGGACGCCAAGCGGATTTCCTGAGTAAAGGCCTGGAGGTCGGTAACATCCACAAGCGGCGCGTCCAGTTTGGCTACATCCAACGGCAAGCCCTGGCTGCCGCCGGTGATGGACCCCGTCAATTGGGTCGCATCCCGCGTAATCACCACTTCGCGGTCGGTGTAGGAACTGATGGATGTCAGGGTCACCCCTTCGAAATCATATTCGATTTTAAGGTCGAACAGCAGGAAATCGTCTTCCAGTCCTTCTTCAAGCTGTGTGAACTGTTCACGTTCTCCAAGAGTGACAGGCGGCAGATCCGCGTCGGTCGTGAACGGGTTGCCAAGGATATTGTAGGCATCAATCCGTGGAAAACCATCGGTGTCGATCTTCTGGAAAACGACCCTGGGCGTGATCCGCAGATTTTCATTCGGCTCGATGGCAAGCGCCAAGCGTCCACCGTAGCGGCGGCCATCATTCACATCATCATCCACCGGAAAAATCGGATTGCCCAGCTGGTCCACCTCGGTTGAAGGCTGAATGGCATCGATAAAGCCGGGCAATCGGTCATAATAGGCGACGGCCCTCAAGGCGACCTTGTCTTCCACAATGGGAACATTCACCGCCCCTTTCAGGTTCCACCCCATGCCGCCGCCTTCGACAACCGAATAATTGCCTTCGGCAATGCCGGCGGTCTCATTCATTTCCGGCTCATTGGTGATATAGCGCAGGGTCCCGGCCAGCGAACCCGATCCGAACAGCGTACCCTGCGGCCCCCGCAGAATTTCAACGCGGTTGAGGTCAAACAGATCAAGATCCGGTGTAAAAAGGGCGACGGAAATCGCTGACTCATCCAGATAAATACCAACCTGTTCCTTGACGCCCGGCTGGTCACGGATCACCTGCCCTGCGGAAATTCCGCGAATTGCCAGCTGGCTCTGTCCCAGCCCCAGATCCACGACCGTCAATCCGGCAACATTGCGCGCCAGCTGCGGCAGATTGCTGGCGCCGCGGTAACGCAGTTGCCGCTCGGTCTTGGCATCAATGGAAAAAGGGACATCCTGAAGGGTTTCCGTACGCTTACGGGCGGTCACGACAATTTCTTCCAGCTTGTCCACACTTGTGGCGCCGCCCTGCTGAGCATTGGCACCGCCGCCCCCTGTGACAACACAGGCTGCCATAACAGTCCCCATCACCCAATGGGCTGATGCCGCATAAAAACAGCTCACACCGCTGGCCATATATTTTCCTTTCAATTACAAGGGCCTTATCAAATGGAAATTGCCATAATTAGTTGTTTGAAACAATAATTACAACTTATCATCACAAAATATAATCATAGCGATTATGAATGAGATAACCGCTTGTGTAAGCCATTAAATATGTGTGGCAAATACAAAGACATCACTGAATGAATAATCATTCACGTCGATAAACTTCCCGGTGAAACCGAATAAAGCATTTTTTCAAAGAAGAAAACCGAAGTCAGGAAACAAGAATTTCTATAAATTTATCAAAACGTAATAAATAATACACATTATATAGCGTGCAACTCATAAAGGCATACAAGAAACCGGATCACGGTTTTAAACATCACCCGCCATCCAAACACGCACATTGTGTACTGTTGGATGTACAGATTGCTGCGAAGTCGCCGGTCGGCCCGTGATCCTGGAAGTCCGATGCATGGGATACCGACCATTTGACGACGCAGCCTCATGCACTGTTGCGTCAGCCAAGTGCTTGCGCAAGATCCGCTTTCAGATCGTCAACAGCCTCGATCCCGACGCTGAGACGTACCAGATTATCAAGAATGCCGAGGACTTGGCGCTGTGCCGGTGGAATGGAGGCATGGGTCATGATCGCCGGATGATCCACCAGGCTTTCCACACCGCCCAGACTTTCAGCCAGCGAAAATACCTCGACCCGCTCGAGAAAACGGCGGCTGTCGTCAAGACCGCCACGCAACAATATGGTCACCATGCCGGAAAAAGCATCCATCTGACGTACCGCCAGATCATGCTGCGGATGGCTGGCAAGTCCCGGATAGATCACACGCGCAACCTTGTCATGACTTTCCAGCCATTCCGCAATCGCCAAAGCATTCTCACAGTGACGTTCCAACCGCACCGGAAGCGTCTTGAGGCTGCGCAGTATCATGAAGCTGTCGAAAGGCCCCTGAACAGCGCCGCTGGAATTCTGGAGAAAAGCAATCCGCTCGATAAGGGCCGGCCTGTCGGCTGCGACCAGCACACCACCAACCACATCCGAATGGCCACCAAGATATTTGGTGGCGGAATGCAGCACCATGTCAATGCCGTGTTCGATAGGGCGCTGGCAGTAGGGCGAGGCAAAGGTATTGTCGGCCACGGTCAGAATATCATGCCGTTTCGCCAAAGCCGCAATCGCAGCCAGATCAGCCAGCTTCAACATGGGATTTGTCGGTGTTTCGATCCATATCATCTTTGTTTCCGGACGGATCGCAGCCTCCAGAGCGTTCAGGTCGCTAAGATCGACAAGGCTGAATTTCAAGCCGGATGTCCGTTCCTTGACCTTGGTAAACAATCTGTAGGTGCCGCCGTACAGGTCATCCATGGCAATCACATGATCACCTGCATCCAGCAGATCCATTGCCGTGGACACCGCCGCCATGCCGGAAGCAAAGGCAAAACCCGCCGCCCCCCCTTCCAGGTCGGCGATACAGGCTTCATAGGCCGCACGCGTGGGATTATGCGTACGGGAATATTCCCACCCCTTATGAACGCCTGGGCTGTCCTGCACATATGTGGAGGTCGCATAGATCGGGGTCATGATCGCCCCGGTCGTCGGATCGGGCTGTTGCCCCGCATGAATGGCGCGTGTGGCAAAACCACGCCGGTTCCGTCCGTCTGTCATAAGAGAACGTCCTTTGTCTGTGTCTGTATAGTCCGGTGAAGCCGGCGCCTTACTGGGTGCGCAGACCGGCCCGCAGATAGTTGATGACGTCAATCCGCGTCACCAGGCCGTAAAAATTGGCCTCATCGGCAATGATCGGCACCATACCCGCATCGAATATGGGAATCAGATCATCCAGCCTTGCGGTCGGTGCAACTGTCTTAAGCTGCCGGCTCATCACATCGCCGACCCGGTGAGCGAATTCTTCCTCATCGTCTTTTACGGCCATCAGAATATCGGTTTCATCGAGAATACCGACAAGCGTGCTGTCTTCATCCATGACAGGAAGCTGGCTGACATCATAAAGCTTCATCTTTCCGTAAGCTGCCATCAGTGTGTCAGACGGCCGCAGTGTCACCACCGCACGGTCGGTATGACGCCGCGATACGAAGTCCCGAAGGTCGCCAAATTTTTGACGTTTGATGAAGCCCTGATCCTCCATCCAATAATCGTTATAGGCTTTGTTCAGGTATTTGTTGCCGGTGTCACAGACAAATGTGACAACCCGTTTGAGTGATGTCTGTTCGCGGCAATAGCGCAATGCCGCAGCGATCAATGTGCCGGAAGAACTGCCGCCCAGAATGCCTTCTTTCCTGAGAAGGTCGCGCCCCGTCATCAGGGCCTCCTTGTCACCTACCGTAATACCGCAGTCTACAACACCAAGATCCAGTGTATCGGGGATGAAATCCTCGCCGATACCCTCGACAACCCAACTGCCGACACTGTTGGGAATCGAGCCGGTATTGACGGCTTCGGCCACGATGCTGCCCTCAGGGTCGGCAACAATGATCTCAACCTTTGGATCCTGCCGTTTCAGATACTGCCCTATGCCGGTGATGGTACCGCCGGATCCGACACCCGCAATAAAGGCATCGATGCGTCCATCCATCTGCTGCCAGATTTCCGGGGCCGTGGTTTTTTCGTGGGCACGGGGATTTGCCTCATTGGCAAACTGATTGACGAAAAAACTGCCCGGCGTTTCGGACGCCAGACGCAGGGCAACATCCTGGTAGTATTCGGGATGGCCTTTTGCCACATCCGAGCGGGTCAGAATAACCTCGGCACCAAGGGCCTGCAGATGCATGATCTTGTCGCGGCTCATCTTGTCGGGAATGACAAGCTTGAGCTTATACCCCTTTTGCGCAGCCACCAGCGCCAACCCAAGGCCGGTGTTGCCGGCCGTGGCTTCGATGATTGTGCCGCCGGGCTTGAGCTTGCCTTCATCTTCCGCCGCATGGATCATTTCCAAACCGATACGGTCTTTGATCGATCCACCGGGGTTCTGGCTTTCCAGTTTCAAATACAACTCACAAGGGCCCGTATCCAGATGGCTCACCCGCACCATTGGCGTGTTGCCGATCAGATCAAGCACCGATTCCGCCGGTTTCTGCAAAACCGGTTTGCCATCAGATGACATGCCTTTTCCTCCTGTATCCGGCTCCCTCAAAAGGCCATGAAAGACCATAGTACGCCAGCGATGCACGGTTGACGATTTATGATTTTCAGACTGCCGGGGCCGCCCTTGTAACGTGCGGCTACGTCTCGACCAAGGGGGTTTTTACGACACATATGCCAGGACAGTCCTAATCCGGTTGGCCGTGGCTTGCGTAAACCCGACTACAACCCCCACACGACAGCATTGAAGGAGCTTACGCATGACGTTTTTCAAAGCAGCTGGCCTTGCTGCCCTGATCGGACTGACCGGAATGGGCGGTGAAGCCGCCGCCGACAATCATGGCAAAAAAGCCCACGCCATGGCAAAAGCAGACATCGTCGATACTGCGGTAAATGCCGGTAGCTTCAACACCCTTGTTGCGGCTGTAAAGGCCGCCGGCCTTGTCGAAACACTGAAAAGCGATGGCCCTTTCACTGTTTTTGCACCGACAGACGCCGCCTTCGCAAAACTGCCGGATGGCACACTTCAGTCATTGCTGATGCCGGAAAACCGCGACCAGCTTGTCAAAATCCTGACCTATCATGTGGTGCCCGGTGCCGTTTACAGCAAGGATCTGCTCGGCAAGACGCTGGAGGCCGGAACGGCTGCCGGCGAGGCACTGGCCATTGATGCGACCGGAAGCGGCGTAAAGGTTCAAGGCGCCAACGTGGTGACAGCAGATGTGGCTACGTCAAACGGCGTTATCCACGTTATCGATACGGTGCTGCTGCCCCAATAGCGTTACACACCAATGCCTTAATCATTGCCCAAACAAGTTCCGAGTCATTTCCGTTCCGAGTTTAGTCCCCCACATGGGCAATACTCGCCGGCTCCTTTCCTCAAAGCGGGGAAAGGAGCCGGGCCTTAACCAAGACCCTGAATTGTCTTAAAACCCTGTTCAGGGCGCTTTGTAGACAGCACCGTCTTTCATCACGAACGTGACGTTTTCGAGCACCGACACATCGGCAAGCGGATCGCCCGATACAGCGATGATATCGGCAAGATATCCCTGTTTAAGCACCCCCAGCTCATTCTCCTTGCGCAAAAGGCGCGCCGACTGAATGGTGGCGGACCGGATCGCCTGAATTGGGGTCATACCGAAACGTACCATGCGTGCAAACTGTCTGGCGTTGTCACCGTGCGGATAGATAGCGGCATCCGTACCGAACACAATTGTCACTCCCGCACGGACAGCTGCGGTGAAACTGTCCCGCTGGGCTTTGGAGACCTGGCGTTCCTTGTCCAGGTTTTCTTCAGGCACACCGTTTTCCTCACCATAGGTGAGCGTGTATTCGGTGTTGTAGATGTCCATCGACAGGGCGGTACCGTATTCCTTGGCAAGGGCTATGGCTTCAGCGTCCAGAAAACTGGCATGTTCCACGGAATCGACACCGGCACGGATCGCCGCCTTGATACCGTCAGTGCCGTGTGCATGGGCCGCCACCGTCAGCCCGCGCAGATGCGCCTCTTCGACGATGGCCGTCATTTCCTCTTGCGTGTATTGCTGGATACCGACCTTGGTTCCTTTGGAAAAAACGCCGCCAGTCGCACAGAATTTGATCAGGTCGGCACCGTATTTGATATTTTCCCGCACCTTCGCCCGCGCGGCCCAGGGACCATCGGCGACACCTTCGGCTATGATTTTCTGTTCGGGGGGCGGAAAATTGTTATCGCAATGCCCGCCGGTGACGCCAAGGGCAGGACCCGATGCAAAAATACGCGGCCCCTCGATATCCCCGGCATTGATACCGTCACGCACACCGATGACACTATAGCCGGCCGCACCCACATCGCGCACGGTCGTGAAACCGGCCATCAGACTGCGGCGGGCGTTGCCGACAGCCGTCACCGTCTGCCGCGGAATGGAATGACTGAGCCCTTCGAAAAAGGGAATGGTGGCATTACCGCTTAAATGCACATGCATATCCATAAGACCGGGCAAAAGCGTATGGCCAGGCAGATGGAGCTGACGCGCGTCGGCCGGCCATGTCATCGCCGCCAATGAACCGACCATGGCGATCCTCTGACCCTCGACGACAATGACGGGACCTTCGACCCGCACGCCCCGTTCCACATCGATGAGTGCATCGGCGGTGATATACAGAGGGTCTTCTTCCTCGGCGAAAGACGGTCCCGCAATCAACACCGTCACGGCGATGAGGAACAGGCGAGGCAGCATGTGTATCGTCCTTATGCAGCTGGGATAAATGTCAGACACTCAGGCCGTTTGTGCAGCGGTGCGGGTCTTGGCCTTGTCATATTCAGCCTTGGCGTGGGCAAACTGGTCACGCGCCTTGACAATATAGGACAGCACCTCATCGACATAGCCATCGGTGGATGCCGACCAGACTCGGTTCACATAGCGTTCGCCAGCGGCAAAACTGGACATGATGTCAGCGTAAGCACGCAGGCCGAACAGCTGCTTCATGCTTTCCCGGGCATCGGCAAAAGCCATCAGATCGTGCCGAAGGCTACGATCGATCTCAAAGCGCATGTCATACGTTGGAATGGCCTCCTTGCGATCGGCAAGCCCGGCGAGCGTGGTGGCGATATTGTCCAGGCTGGTTTCCAGAATTGTACTCTGTTGCATCAGATGACCGTCATGATGGCGGGCGCTGTGCCGCGCCCGGTGCAACAATACGATACCGAGCACACCAACACCGATAACAGGCAGAAAAAACGGCCACTGGACCTTAAGGGGGTCAAGGACCGCCAGAAAAGCGCCGGTCAGAAATGCCATGGCGACAAGCAGTCTGGATGCAATTTGCATGGAACGGTCTCCCACGTCCTACCCGGCACCGGCAATCATGTAGACGGCAAAGCCGACACCGACCAGGGCTTCGCCCACAATCAATCCCGCCGCGATCGGGATACCCTTGTTATCGGACCAGTCCGGCCCTTTCCGACGGTCGGACAGCTCCCGTAACAGGGTACCGATCGAGTAGGTCAGGACGATATTGAAGGGCAGGTAAAAACCCAATCCGACAGTGATGCCCAATCCCCCCTGCACAGCAGACAGAAGGGCGCCCAGAAGGGCTCCGGCCAGATATTTTTCCGCCGGAACGTCACCGCCCATGATACCGGACACCATCGATGCCAACGCCTGCCCCTGGGGAGCGGGAAGTTTATCCGAACCAAGGCCGTATGCCCCATGCAGGGCGAAAATCAGCAGGATAATAACGATAGGCCCGAGCCAGGCGCCCATGAACTGACCCATTTGCTGCATCCGCGGCGTGGCGCCGACCAGATATCCTGTTTTCAGGTCCAGCATCAGATCGGTCGCCTGACTCATGGCAACACAGGTGGCCGCACCGACGGTAACCGCCGCGACAATGGCCTGTGTGTCATCCATGCCGCCAAAAGACTGGGTAATGATGATCAACAGCGTCACAGCCACCAGCGTCATGCCGGACAATGGCGACCAGTTGGTGCGTCCGATCGCTTCCGACAGAATGATGCCAGCCATCCAGATCCAAAGCGTGCCGAGCACCGACATCATCAATCCGCGCAGCAGCCCGACCTCGCTTGCAGAGGTCACGGCCATCACGGCCAACAGGATCGCCGCACCGACAATAGCGATATACAGCAGACGGATAGGCATTTCGTCGCGGACAAAGGCGCTTTCGGTCTTGGCCGCGGACTGCATGGACCCGATGGCGGAACGGATCAAGGGAAAGGCAAAGGCCACACCGACAACAGCACCCCCTATCAACATGCCGATACCGACGGGACGGTAGAGCAATGTGCGTAACGTCGAAGGCACCGTGACCTCGCTGCCATCAACAATCGGAAACATGCCGGTCAGATCCAGCATCGGCGACAGAAACCAGTAACAGACATAGCCGCCAATAATGAAAGCCAGACCGCCGCGACCGGCGATATACCCGACACCGATCGTCATCAGCGACAGATACCATGTACCGTTCAGATAATCAGGAAGCCCGAATTGAGCAAACAGAGGCCAGTTCTCCACTTCCGTCGTCAGACTGGTAAAATGCACCAGCCCGGACAGGAGCATGGCCCCCACCAGCAGGCGGGCCTTTTCAACACCGGCACCGGGCGATTTGAGTATGGAGGCAACGGCCACCCCTCCCGGATAGGTCAGACGCTCGAAATCAATCATCTGCTTACGCAGAGGTATGATGAACGCAATACCAAGAAACGCCCCGGCAATGGCACCGAAGGTGACCACATACGGATTGAACGCGGTCGGATAGCCAAGGATGAAAATCGCCGGCACCGAAAACATCATCCCGGATGACGCGCCATTGACCGCACTTGCCACCGTTTGCGCCACATTGTTTTCCACGATGGACCGGCGACGCAGAAGGCCGCGCAGGATACCGAAACCGAGAATGGCCGCCAGTTCGGAGCCTTCAATGGAAAACCCCAGTTTCAGGCTGGCATACCCGATGGACAATGCAATCAGCACCCCGAGAATATAGCCGACGATGACTGCCTGCGGCGTCAGCTCGGGATAAGGGCCGCTGATGATCGGCCCTATCCCCTGCGAAGGCGGTGGCAGCGTCTGATCCTGTGGCTGCACACCACGTCCCGTGGTGGTTCCGGCAGATGATGGCAAGGCCCCTTGTCTCCCCTTCAATTTATCCACCCTGACTGCGTAGGAGATGATCCATCTGGAAAACAGGGAACCTTTTTGTTCCATGACAGTTTGGTGATTTTTTATACACACCGCGCCCAAATGCTTGTCAGCCGTCACAAAGCGACATAAGCAGGTCGGCTCCGTCAAGCGCAGCACTTGGAGACTACGCATAGTTTAAGGTGCATGTACAGAGACGCGAAACATCATACTCGAGTGTTTTCAAGATGTGGCAGGAAGAAACAGCGCGGGATGCCCGCTGGTGGCGTGACCGCGTGGCAAGACATGGAAGCGAACTGACGCGGCTTGCAGGGCCCGCCGTGATGATGCGGCTGGGCGTTGTCGGACTTGGCATGGTCGATACGGCCATGGTGGGCCACTATGCCACGCGGGATCTGGCATGGCTGAACCTGGCCAATCAGTCGTTGATCATGTTTGCGCTGGTCGCGGCTCTCGGGCTGCTGATGGGGACACTGGTCTTCACCGCCAATGCTTACGGCGCTGACGACATGGCGGAGTGCGGACGTGTCTGGCGGCGGTCCCTGCCGTTTGCGGGCGGACTGGCGGTTCTGATCCTGATCGTACTGTTGCCGGCCGAGCTGTGGCTTGGCCTGCTCGGTCAGCCCGACGACATGGCGGCGGAATCGGGACGCATTGCCCGTATTCTGGCGCTGGGTATGCCGGCGCATCTTCTGTTCATTCATTCAACCATGTTTCTGGAGGGTGTCAAACGCACCGAAGTTGGATTTTACCTGATGATGGCCGCCAATGTGATCAATGCAGGCCTGAACTATCTGCTGATCTATGGTCATGGCGGTTTGCCGGAAATGGGGGCGGCAGGTTCGGCATGGACTTCAACGGTGGTGCGTTGGTTTCTGGCGGGCAGCGTCATTTGCTATGTCTGGTGGTCGCCGAGCCTGACACAATACGGACTGCGGAAACCCCATGGCCAGAAATGGTCCGACTGGTCGGCCCAGCGCCAGATGGGCTATGCCTCCTGCGTATCGCTGACGGCAGAGGTTCTGGCATTTGGAGCACTGGCGATTTTCGCCGGCTGGATCGGTACCGTGCCGCTGGCCGCACATGGCGTGGTGTATCAGGTTCTGGGCGTGCCACTGATGATCGCCGTCGGTATCGGCGTGGCGTCCAGTGTGCGGGTGGGTATTGCCTTTGCCCGGCGCGACCGCCTGGACACCCTGCTTGCGGGGCTGATGGGGCTGGCGGTAACGCTGGTTATCGCGGGGACTTTCGCGCTCGCCATTGCACAATTCACAGCGCCCGCGCTCGGCATTTTCACGGACGACCACCGCGTGGTGGAGATTCTGCTGCCCATTACCTTGGTTTTTACACTGGGCATGTTGCTGGACGCCCTGCAGATGGTGATGGCAGGGGCCCTGCGCGGCCTGAAGGAAACCTGGTGGCCAACGGCCCTGCAAACAACCGCCTTTGTCGGCGTGATGCTGCCTGTCTGCTATATCCTGGCGTTTCCGATGGACCGGGGCCTGCGCGGCCTGATGGAAGGCACCCTTGCCGGCGTGACGGTTTCCTTCTTTTTTCAGCTTGCACGGTTCCGGCATCTGGTATCTTTGCGGCGCTGACCTCAAACACAGACACCCCGCCGTTCAGGGCGGGGCGGACTGCCGGGATCAAATCCAATTCGGGTACATGACAAAAAGGCACATTACCAACAGGGGCAAAGGTGACATATGGCCAGCATGTCGATCAGTCTTTCGTATTGTTTCAAACTGCCGTCCTTGAAATTTCCACCCGCCACGGCTTTTCCGGTCTTCCTTGCCATTCTGGCACTGACACCGGTACCGGCGAGCGCACAAAGCCTTGATATACTGGACCGTCTGAACGGTGCCTTCAATACGGTGGAACAGTCTCTCAGCAGTCTTTTTCTGGATGACCTCGTCCCTGAAGACATGTCCATCCGCCTTGGCCTGGGCGGCGGCTGGGTACCGGACTATATGGGGTCCGACAATTACCGTTTCGCCGTCATCCCGATGATCGATATACGCTACAAGGATATTCTGCACCTGAACGGCGGACGGCTGGTTTACCGCGCCTTCAAGAGCGGCAATTTCGAGGCCGGCCCACTTGTGAATCTGACATTCGGCCGGCAGGAAGAACGCAACGATATCTTGGAAGGACTGGGCGACATTGGCACCACACTGGATGTGGGCGCATATGCACAATACAGGACAGAGGTGATGCAGCTGACGCTGGACTGGCGGAATGCACTGGGCGCAGGCCAGGGCACCACCCTGTTGTTCACGGCGGGGCACGGCCTATATCGCAATGAAAGACTGACACTGGCGGCCGCACTGAGAGCGCGCTGGCAATCGGATGAAGCGATGCAGACGAATTTCGGCATCACACCCGCTCAGGCCGCCAACTCCCGCGCGGGACTACAGCCTTTCGAGGCATCGTCCGCCGTTTCGGAAGCCAATATCAATCTGATCGGCACCTATGAGCTCAGCAATATCACGCGTCTTTACGGTCTTGCCTCGTACGGCCGCCTGTTCGGCGATGCGAAAGACAGCCCGATTGTGGACGGGCCGGGCTCAGCCGATCAGATTATCATCGGAACGGCGTTTCAGATTCAGTTTTAAACGCCGGCCACGGCGTGCGGTCAGGCAAACCAGCTGCTGATCTCGTCCAGCGGTTTCTTGTCTATGACCGGCACTTCTGCATCGCTGGCCGGTCTACCGGTGACAACCACCATGATGGCCCGTTCGTTCTTCGGGCGTTCGCACAATTCGTTCAGAAACGTCATCGGCGACGGCGTGTGGGTCAATGTCGCCAGACCCGCCTGATGCAAAGCGGCAATCAGAAAACCACAGGCCAGGCCGACGCTTTCATGCACGTAATAATTCTGTTCGCGGGCACCGGTCTCCGGGTCCAGCCCGTACATCTGGCGGAATACAACGATCAGCCAGGGGGCTGTTTCCAGAAAGGGTTTGTTGGCATCTGTGCCAAACGGTTCCAGATCCTTCAGCCACTCCTCGGACGCACGGCCACTGTAAAAGGCTCTTTCCTCTTCTTCCGCGGCATCGCGGAGAGCCTGTTTTTTTGTAGGGTCCCCTATCACCGCGAAATGCCAGGGCTGCTTGTTGGCGCCGGACGGCGCCCGGCCCGCCGTCAAAACAGCATTGCGAATCACAGCTTCCGGGACAGAATCATCGGAAAACTGCCTGACCGTGCGGCGTGTTTTCATCAGTTCCAGAAAGTCCCTGGACCGAATCTCCATTTCCGCCGCATCGGGCGTTGCAAGATCGGTCAGGGGTTGAAATTTCGCCTTTGTCATCCGCGATGCCTTGGTTAACGATAAATGCATGCAGGCTCTTATCGGTTTCGCCCGCCGGATACCAGTCTATCCCGTCCGCTGGGCAGGGAAAGGACTGTTTTTGCCCGTCGCCGTGTTGATGGGCTTTGCCATCATTCTGGGACCGTACGGCGTTGGTGCACAGCCTATCGTGCTGCGTCCCGGCGATGTACTGCCCGCATTGCAGAACCCCATGGAAAATGACGACGGGCAAGAAAATAAAGACAAAGCCGTTCTGTTTTATATCAACGGTCCTGCCGTACACGGTTTATCAGCCCATGATGCAAACCGTTTTTTCCATATGGGCCGTCTGGCCCGGTTGAGTTTGAGTCTTGTCGCATTGCGCCTTGCGGACAGGGGTATGCTGAACCTGAACACGGCTCTGCACCACATCATGCCCGAACTTGTGGAAGACCCCGCATTTACCATCGTGCCAAAAGTGGCTCACCTTCTCAGTGAAACCGGCGGTTATGCCGTACCACCCTGGTACAGCAAGGACTGGGGTGCGGCGGACCGTTTGCAACCGACGCAGCGATTACGCCCCTATGTCATGCGCCTGCGCCGGGCCGGACAGATGCCCCATGACGACCCCGTGGGATGGGCCCTGCTGGCCATGGCGCTGGAACAGGTCTCATCCCGCCCCTTGCGGGACCTGATAACGGCTGAGCTTTTGCAGCCCCTCGGATACGATGGCGAAGCAATCAGTTGGCCCGGCAACCAAAGCGAAAACACTCTTTCCACCCTTCCTTCAGCATTCCAGCCCGTCCTGTCGCTTGAAGCAAAGGGCGCGGTTTTGGCGGATATTGCCCGCCTCGTTGTGCGCAACAGACTGCCGGGAGGGGCCCGTTACCTGACACATGAAAGCCACGGCCTGTTGGCTAACCGTGTGCTGTGGCACATGCATCCCATGGCCTCTGTGCGGACAGCCGGGCTGATTGCCGACAAACGACATGGGCGCACACGTCTCAGCCTGCCCGGCCCCGTCTGTGGCACGGACAGCAGTCTGATCGCATATCCGGCGGCGGAACTGGTTTTTGTTCGTCTGTCAATGACCGGCTGGCATCAGGCGACGGACTGCAGGATCAGCCGCTTGTGGCATCGGACCACCGAAGCCATTGCTGAACATTATATCCCGCCACAAAACCCGTCCCGCCAGATGGACGCGGCGCGCAAGTTGGTTCCGCCGCAAAACCTCAGCGGTTTTTATGTGCGTGATGATGCCCCGACTGCCTGGCTCAAACTGCGCTTGAACCGTATCAGGGAAGCCACCGTTTTTGTCGCGGATCATGGCGCTTCCGGGTTGGAAATACGCCGTAACGGAAGTGTCCGCAGGTTTGACCCCGCCACGCCCTACCATTTCACGGGCAAGGATGGCGGCACCCTGACATTCAGTCAGGCGCGCGGTAGGGGGTATTTTGTTATGGATGGTCATCTCTACCGCCATGTCGGCGTTCTTGGTGACGAGCGGCTCGTTCTGGCGCCGTTTCCCTGGGTGCTGCTGATTTTGCTGACATCGGTATTTTACTGGCGGCATCCGAAAAAACCCTGGCGCCGGATGGGCCGTTTCGGCGCCACAGGCACCGCGATGTTCGGCGCTGGGCTGCTTATGGAATTGCATTTCTGGCCTTATGCACTGCTTCTTCAGGACGAACCTCTCGCCGTTCTGGGCTGGCGGCTGTTATTGAATGGCGGCTTGATGCTGATCCTCACCCTGCCGATGTTCGCACTCTCCTTTGCACGCAAGGGGGAGATGCCGGCCGGTATAGGCATCTTTCTCGGACCGTTGCACCTGACACTCTTGACGGCGGCGGCGCTGGTGCTGTTCCTTCTGACCGTTACCTGGGGACTTGCCGGAACCTTTTGGCCACTTTGATCCGCTCCGGGCAGCGGGGGGTGCCCGCCGCAAACGCCGAACAGACGGTTAAGGATATGCAGGCGTGACGGACAAGCAGATATCTTTCGGATTAAGCACACCGCGTGTGGCAGCCATGCTGAGCGAACTGGCGGAAGAGGATAGCCGTTTCAAAAAGGCGATCGCGACGGCCGGAATGCCGGCGGAACGGAAAAGCAGCCCCGGCATGGCCACCCTGATTCGTATCATCATCGGCCAGCAGGTCTCCACCAGGGCCGCCGCCAGCATTGCCGGGCGGCTGTTTGATCTCATCGGTGAAACGCCCGATCCGGCATATATACTCAGCCAATCGGATGAGGCCCTGCGTGCCGCCGGCCTGTCACGTGCCAAGGTTCTTTACGTACAATGCCTGGCGGAGGCAATTGGCTCGGGCACTCTGGACCTGGACGGATTGGGCGGCCTGCCCGATGAAGACGCTGTCGCCGCCCTTACGGCCATCAAAGGCTTCGGCCGCTGGAGCGCGGAAATGTACCTGATGTTTGCCCTCGGCCGACCCGACATCTGGCCGGTGGGCGATCTGGCGGTTCGCATCGGAACGGCGCGAATACTGGGGTTGGATAATCCGCGTCCCGCTCCGAAAGATCTTGAGGCACTCAGCCACCCCTGGCGGCCGAAACGGAGTGCCGTGGCCCTTCTGGCATGGCACTATCAGAACAATGTGCCTCTATAAAAAACCCGGGGTCAGGCCACCCCGGGTATAGTTTGAGGCATCGCTTTCAAATGGGGATCGCTTAGAAACGCGTGCCAATCCCGAAACCGAAGATCCATGGGTCGATATCCACATCGGCGGTGATGTCACCACCGTTGATGGTCACGTCGGTGCTCAGCCACAGGCGCTTCACATCCACGTTCACGAACCATTTGTCATTCAGTGCCAGGTCGGCTCCAGCCTGCAGGGCCAAGCCGAATTCATTTGAATAATCAATATCCTGTACAGCAGAGCCGGCTGCAGACGGTGCATCTTCATTGAAGAAAACCGTATAGTTCACACCCGCACCGAAATAGGGGCTGAACTGCTCGCCCGCGAAGGGGTGATATTGCAGCGTCAGGGTCGGCGGCAACAGATTGACGTCGCCAAGGTCCACTTCACCGGCCGCCGTATCTATGGCTGACACATTATGCTCGGCTGTCGCCAAAATCAGCTCAAGGGCAATTTTGTCGGTCAGAAAATAGGTAAAATCCAACTCCGGAACGAAACGCCCGCCAATATCGGACGTACCGCCGATAGGGTCGATAACGGCATCGTCATTGGGCCGGATATATATGCCACGCAAACGAACAAGCCAGTCACCGGCCTCGGCTTCTGCCGCAGGGGCGGGCACGACAACACTGGCAGCGGATACGGCCAATGCGGATAACATCACAGTTTTTAAGGTTTTCATGGGTCGTCTCCCTGATCAAAGCGCCTGGTCAAAATTGCTTCCCGCTATACGCGATGAATACACTCCCAGACGCGATGACCCTTTTTTGCCCTTTTATTTCCCATTAGCGTTTGACATGAATCAATCGTGCCTGTGCGAAAAAGTCGCAGGCGTCATGACAACCCGGACAAGGTTTCACACAAAGGAAGACAGGAATGGCGAATTTTCGGCAGGTGGCGGATCGCGTCTTTGTATCACCGCAGATTACCGAGGACGATATCGCCGAAGCGGCGGCGGACGGCTTTACACTGATTATTAACAACCGGCCCGATGGCGAGGAGCCCGGTCAGCCGGCCAATGAAACCCTTCAGTCCGTCGCCAATGACAAGGGCCTGGCCTGGGCAACCGCCCAGATCACATCCGGGCAACCCGGCATGGATGCGGTAGAGGCCATGGCCGGTGCCCTGAACGGCGAAGACGGCAAGGTGCTCGCCTATTGCCGTTCGGGTACACGGTCCTGCATGCTGTGGGCCATGGCCGAGGCCATGACCGGCACGCTTTCCACCGGCGAGATTCTCAACCGCGCACAAGGTGCCGGCTATGATATGTCACCGCTTGCGCCGACACTGGACCATCTGCGTGGCAACCGCTGACCGTCAGACTGTTTCACCGGCAGCGCCGAAAGCCATCAACAGGAAAGTATATTCTTCTGCTGTTTCGAAAAGCCGTTCATAGCGCCCGGATTTGCCGGCATGGCCAGCCCCCATGTTGATTTTCATGATCAGCAGGTGATTGTCGGTTTTGACATGGCGTAGCCGGGCGGTCCATTTGGCGGGTTCCCAATAGGTGACGCGCGGATCATTGAGACCGCCGGTCACCATCATCGGCGGGTAGTCCTGTGCCGTGATATTGGTATAGGGACAATAGGCCCGGATGGTTTCATACTCGCCGACACTGGCGGCCGGATTGCCCCATTCCGGCCATTCAATGGGGGTTAGGGGCAAATCCGCATCCAGCATGGTGTTGAGCACATCGACGAAGGGCACATGCAATACAGCGGCACGAAACAAATCCGGTGCCTGGTTGACGGCCGCTCCCATCAATTCGCCGCCCGCGCTGCCCCCGGATATGCTGATACCGCCGGGCGCGGCATACC
The DNA here is from genome assembly GCF_003688555.1 of Eilatimonas milleporae. Taxonomy (GTDB): domain Bacteria; phylum Pseudomonadota; class Alphaproteobacteria; order Sphingomonadales; family Kordiimonadaceae; genus Eilatimonas; species Eilatimonas milleporae. The sequence continues at coordinate 86,667 of NZ_REFR01000016.1, read as the reverse complement.
CGTTGCCCTCAAGGTATCGGGCAACATCGACAAAATCATTGAATGTATTCTGCCGCCGGTCCCGCTTCCCGGCCTTGTACCAGCCATATCCCAGTTCATCGCCACCGCGGACATGGGCGATTGCATAGGCAAACCCCCTGTCCAGAAGTGAAAGGCGCGACGCCGAAAAAGCGGGACTCATCCCCATGCCGTAAGCCCCATACCCGTATAGGTGCAGGGGGGCCGCCGCCCCTTTCCGCCAATCATCCCGGTAAACGAGGCTGACGGGCACAGGCGTGCCGTCACGTGCCGTCACCATCAACCGTTCACTGCGATAACGCGTCTTGTCATACCCTGAGGGAATTTCCTGTTCCTTGCGCAGGGCCAGCCTGCCGTCCAGGGGGCTGAAATCGTAAACACTCGGCGGAGTGATCAGGCTGGAATATGCAATCCGCACGAACGGCTGATCATACTCCGGATTGTTGTCAAGGCTGACTTCATAGGCCGCTTCGTCAAAGGGAATAGGCTCAGGCGTTCCGGCATGGGGCCAGACAATCAGCTGGTCCAAACCGTCGACACGTTCTTCGACCACAAGCCAGCTTTTGAAAAGCTGGTGGCCACGAATATAACGGCGGTTGTCGCCTGTACGCAGACATCTCCAATGCTCCACGCCCTTGCCCAGAGCCGGTGACGGCAGGCGATAAAGTGCGAAATTCTCGCATATACGGTTCGAACGTACGACAAAATCAATGCCCGCGCCGTCTTCGGCCGGCAGGCCATGATCCAGTGTATAATCATGGCCTGTCTGACGCGCCGCCACACAGACGGGGTTCACATCCAGGCGGTCCAGTGGAATGAGATGGACTTCTGACGTTTCATGGTCGGCGGCACGGACCATCAGCCAGTCGCGCGAACTGCTTGCATCAATATGCACGAAGAAGCTTTCGTCTTCTTCCCTGTACAGCAATAGGGCGGGCATGGCCCTGCCGGACGTATCCAATGCGTGGGCCTCGACCCGGTAAGGACGCCATTCCTCGGTCAGGGCCACGGTGATAAAGGATGTACCGTCCAGGGACCAGACAATTTCGGAGGATACATTGCCGACCGAACTGTCGGTGACCTCTCCGCTTTCCAGATCCATAATGTGGACGGTGAAGCGCTCTCCTCCGCTCGTATCCACGGTATAGGCGAGAAAGCGCCCGCACGGACTGGGCCAGACCCCACCGACCCGGAAAAAGTCATGCCCTGCCGCGAGTGCAGGCTCGTCCAGAATGAGGGTCCAGGACCCACCGGTCACAACAGGGCGGCGATACCAGGACCTGTACTGAGCGCCTGCCGTAAAAGCCCAGCGGTATTCAAAAGGCCCTTCGCGCCAGGGCACACTTTCATCATCCGATTTGATGCGGCCCTTGATTTCTGAAAACAGCCTGTCCGTCAGCGCCCGTTCCGGACCCATGACGCTTTCGTAATAAGCATTTTCACGACTCAGATAATCCAGAATGTCGGGATCTTCGACCTTTGGGTATCCTGCATCCTTCAGCCAGAAATACGGGTCCTCGATATCACGATCATGGACGCGCACCCTGCGTGCCCGGCGGTCTGCTGCGGGTGGTGTTGGTGCGGCAGGAGCTGCCAGTCTGGGCAAAAGTTTTGTCATCATGGTCTCTTTTACATAAACGGCATTTTGGGGAGAAAAACATTCCGCAGGCTTAGGGCTTGAATGCTGCGGGCCGCACTGTCAAGAAAGGACACAATCCGCAGGAGAACCCCGATGCATGACACAGACATCAACGCCGGCCAGGCTGCAATCGATCGAGCCCTTCCGGCCGGACCATCCTCCGTACATGCAGACCGTATGGACCATCTGCGCGGTGAGCTGGCGCGGCGTGCGCTCGATGGTTTCATCATTCCTCTGACCGACGAACATATGAGCGAATATGTCGGCGATTATGCACAGCGCCTTGCCTATATGACCGGTTTCACCGGATCGGCCGGTACCGCCGTTGTGCTGAGGGACAAGGCCGCCATTTTTGTTGATGGCCGCTACACGCTGCAGGTGGAGGATCAGGTGGATCACACCCTGTTTGAGCGCTGCCATATGGAGGCCTATCCCCTTGACAGCTGGATCATCGATAACGCGAGCGCAAAGGCACGCATCGGGTATGACCCGACATTGTGCACACCGGATTGGGTACAAAAAGTCGGCAAAACCCTGAGGGATGCTTCATTACGGTTTGAGACCGTGGACGACAATCCCGTCGACACGATTTGGCATGATCGTCCGGCTCCATCCCTTGCGCCCGCCATAGCCCATGACGACGACTTCGCGGGCATCAGCGCCGCCGCCAAACGGGACGATATCGCCAGCCTCCTCAAAAACAAAAAAGCGGACTGCGCCGTGCTCACCATGCTCGACAGTGTTGCATGGGCTTTTAACATTCGCGGCAGGGATGTCCCGCATACGCCTGTCACACACGCTTTTGGTCTTTTAAACGCCGACGGCACGGCCATCCTGTTTATCGATGAACGCAAAATCGACACCGATCTTCGGACGCACCTTGGCAACAGTGTCCGTATTGAGCCACGTGAGCGGTTTTATGAAACCCTGACACAGCTGGGCGGCGCCGGCAAACGCGTCCTTGTTGACCCGGCCGTGGCCAATGCAAAGGTTGTTTCCACTCTTGAAAACAGCGGTGCCGTTATTGTCGAGGACCGCGATCCCTGCAGCCTGCCCAAGGCACGCAAGAATGCGACGGAGCAGACCGGTACACGCAATGCCCATATACGCGACGGTGCGGCACTGACCGAATTTCTCGCCTGGCTTGACACAGCCATCGAAGACGGCGCCGCCGTCGAGGGCCGTCTGGATGAACTTGGCCTTGTGGACCGCCTGTGGGACTTCCGTCAAAAGCGGAACCATGTCGCCGACAGCAGTTTCGATACCATTTCCGGCAGCGGCCCCAATGGGGCGGTCATTCATTATCGCGTGACCGAAGAAACAAATCGGAAACTGCAAATGGGCGACCTGTATCTGCTCGATAGCGGTGCGCAGTATCTGGACGGTACAACCGATGTCACCCGCACAATCCCGGTCGGTCAGCCTACACAGGCGATGCAAACGCATTTCACACTGGTCTTGAAAGGCCATATTCAGTTGGCACTGACCCGCTTTCCGATGGGTACAAGCGGCCAGGCCCTGGACGGCATTGCCAGACGTCCGCTGTGGCAGGCGGGCCTGGATTATGACCACGGCACAGGCCACGGGGTCGGTAGCTTTCTCGGTGTGCACGAAGGTCCGCAGCGCATTGCAAAATTCGGCACCGACATTCCTCTTGAAGAAGGCATGATCCTGTCCAACGAACCGGGATATTATAAAACAGGGGCTTATGGGATCAGGATTGAGAATCTGATTCTGGTCCAGCGTTCCGAAAAAGAAGAAGAGCGTCCCATGCTCTTTTTTGAAACCCTGACACTGGTTCCCATTGATAGACGGCTGATCAGGATCGACCTGCTGAGCGATGCGGAAACGGATTGGGTGAACCAATACCATGACCGGGTTCGTACGCTTATCACACCCCATGTGGAAGACAGCGCCCGCGCATGGCTTGAACACGCCACCGCCCCGCTGCCGGCCCGGACATGAACGCGTACAAATCAGTTGCCGATTTTGGACATGAAAACAGGGAACACGTCTTTGCATCTGCGGCTCCCACCCAATGAACTGGGCCGCGACTTCCTGCTTGGCGACTTGCATGGCCAGACGGAACTGTTACAGGCCAGCCTGACGGCCCGCGGCTTCGATCCATCACGCGACCGCGTTATCAGCGTCGGCGATCTGGTAGACCGGGGACCGGACAGTATTGGTGCCTTGCGCCTTATCGAGGAACCGTGGTTTTTCGCCGTCAGAGGCAATCACGAAGTCATGATGCTTGATGCCCTGGCAACACCCGAAAACGAGACGAACCAGACCTTCTGGAAAATGAACGGTGGCGGCTGGACCGACAGTCTCGATGCAAACACAATGGCTGTGGCGATAAAACTGGCCACTGACCTGCCGCTGGCCATTACGCTGGATCTGCCGGGGGGCGGTGTCATCGGTATCTGCCACGGGGAATGGCCCGGTCAGGACTGGCGCATGGTCGACACCGCGATCACTGACACCGCCATACGGCAAACCATGGTCTGGGGCCGGCAACAGATCAAGGAACGGCGCGTTCGCAGCGATCATACGGCCAAACTGACGGTTCATGGCCATACACCGATTGATGCGCCCACACGCCTCGGCAGTGCGTTTTTTATCGATACCGGTGCTGTTTATGGAGGGGCTTTGACCCTGTTAACGGCACGCGAAGCCCTCAGTTGGCCGCAGGCACTGGTGTCGTAAATGATACTTTTAATGTCTGTATCATCCCCCATGAGTAGAGTAAGATGCCTTTATGTTAAGCATTTTCACATCTACCGGATGTGACTGCGGACATGCGTAGAGACCGAGGGGGAGGATGTGTACAGCCTGATCTATATGAGCGCTGCCGACGAAACCCTGACGGAAGAGGATTTGTCGGCTATCTGGCGGGTCTCAAAACAGAAAAACCATGCTGTCGGTATTACCGGCCTGCTGCTTTACGGCCGTGGTGTTTTCCTGCAGGTTCTTGAAGGGCCTGAAGAGGATATTACACAGCTTGTGAAACGGATTGAAACGGACCCAAGGCACTGCGACATCACGATTCTTGGCCAGCAGGACATCAGTCGGCGCAGCTTTGGCGATTGGGCAATGGCCTATAAAACTCTCGATGATCATCAGACAAGTCTGTTAAGTGAAACACTTGGCTGGGATTGGGTGCCGGCAAAACTGGACAGTCTCAAAAGCCCAAGCAACCCGGCTCTGCTTATGAGAAATATGCAGTCCATTCTGCTTGACAGCAGTCTCTGAATCACACCATCCGACCCGGAGTCAAAACAGCCGAAGCGTTCCCGAGGAAACACTTCGGCCAACCGGCGGCACACTCCGATCTCGAAAGATCAAACCGTGCCGCCATGCATCTTTTCAAGTTGCCCTGCATGACAAGGCATATACCGCATCAGTTGTCCTTTACCGACAATGCGACCATGGCATCCCGTGCAATCGTCTTGACCCTTTTGGTTTTGCCCGAACCAAGCAGAGCGTAAGGGTTGTCAGACATGGACAGGATGCTTTCATACAAGGCTTCCGCCTGTTTCGCGCGGCCGGTCCTGCTGTAGATATACGCAAGGTTCAGCCGATCGAAAACACTCAAAGCCTCCGGTCCGCCTTGTGACAAGGTCGCTTCCGCGTCGGACAGATTGCCGGCCAGCAGTTCTGTGTAACCTGTTGCCTTGACCCCTTCCGTGACATGGCCATGCGTTGCATGGGCGGTCATTTTTTCATTGGCCGGCGCCTCGGCTTCCACCATCGCACCGGACTGCCCGTAGGCTGTTGAACAGGCCCCAGTCAGAGCCGCCAAAGCAAGGGTTATAATTGTTTTTTTCATATGTGCCTCTCTTTGTTGGAGAGGTGGATCCACCTGTTTTGTTACAGATATATGTACATTGCGTGACAAAAAACTGCAACATAAATGTCATATTTAGCGCTGAAGCAATGCTTTATGGGAAAATTTAGTACAATTTCTGTACTAATTTGCGATATATATCACGGATAAACAAACAGCATGGCCGCACGCACATCCTGCTTCCGGCCAGCATCGACATGCTGAAAACCGATACGCTTGAAGTGAGAGAACCGCAGTGCCTGAGACTGGCCCGTTTAGCTCTTTTCAGGAGTATGATGGGCTTGTGACTGTGACATGCCTATATGACAGTCGCTTTTGGATTCGGCCAGTTCGACCTGGCGCCGGCGCTCGGCAAAACGGGCTTTCTGCACAGGACTGGTTTCATTATGACAGTGGGGGCAACTGACACCTTCTTCATATTGCGAAGATGCGCGTTCGGCAGGACCGACAGGCCTGCGGCAGCCCCTACAGAGCGTATACGCCCCCTTCTCAAGCCTGTGGCCGACGGATACGCGCTCATCAAAAACGAAGCACTCCCCCCTCCAAAGACTGTGTTCTTCCGGGGTATCCTCAAGATATTTCAGAATACCGCCCTTCAGATGGTAGACCTCGCGGACGCGCAGATGGCGCGCCCAGGCCGTGGCTTTTTCACACCGTATACCGCCGGTGCAGAACATGGCGACCCTGTCAACCGAGCCGGAAGCGAGACGATTTTCCAGCCAGGTCGGAAAGCTCCGAAAACTGTTGAGACCCGGATTCTCAGCCCCGGCAAAACTACCGATCGACACTTCATAATCATTGCGCGTATCGATGACGATGACACTTGGGTCGTTGATCAGCCTATTCCAGTCACCCGGCTCCACATAGGTGCCGCGTGTGGCGCCAATATCCAGACCCGGCAATCCCATGGTGACAATCTCGGCCTTGACCTGAACCTTAAAGCGGTGAAAAGGCGGGCTGTGATCAAAAGCCAGCTTCAGGCTCAGACCATCGTCGACACCGCTCCAGGCACGCAGGGCAGCGATGATCGCATCAACAGCCAACGGGCTTCCGGCAATGGTTCCGTTGATACCTTCGGTAGCCAGCAAAAGTGTGCCTTTTAACCCAAACTGCCGTCCAAGGGATTTAAGGCGAATGGCCAGCGCCGCCGGATCCACCAGCGGCACAAACTGATAAAGAGCGGCAATGACGAGCCTGGCCATAATTTAAAGAATCTATCCAACATGATCCGTCAGCAACCGTCGGGCTTATACTCCGACAGGTAAAAGGCGGCAAGCCGAAGCGGCACAAGCCTGTCTTCAGACCGATATGTCCGCGCCCGATCTGAAAATCGGTCATCTGCACAAAGATTTCCATGCCCGCTGCATATACAGCCACCGCCTTGTCACTCTTCCGTTCGGACTGTAGTAAAGGAAATGATTGCCAGTCAGGGACGGCCCCAGGGGAATTATCATATGATCATCAGACCAGCCACAAGGGCCCTGACGCTGTGGCGCCGCCCCTCAGACCATCCGGATTGGAGGGTGAAAGATCGTATCACTGCGGAAACCGGCGCGTTTCATATCGAACGGCGGAGATACACACCGTGACAGCCATATTGCGTGCCGCTGTTCTTTTGAGCGTCATTGTTGCCGCAGGCTATTTTTATTATATCGGTGACGGGCGCGTAAGCCGCACGACGGATTTCCGCCTGCCAATACGTGAAATGCGCGCCCTGACCGCTCAGGACGGGGACCAACTGCCAACAACCGTCGCGGTAGAAGTTGTCGGACGCGATCATATTCCGCTCGGCCTTGCCATCGCCGGAAAAGGGCTTGGCCATTTCAGCATGGCCCGAACGGCTTTTTTGGTCAGCGGGCCGTCTGGACGCATTCTGGTCGATACCGGCATGCCTGAGGATCTGGCGGCAAAAAAACAGCCGGGAACCAGCCCTGTTTATGACGCACCGGCACAAAATCGCGTGGCACGGATGATGGACGAAGCCGACATCATTGTCCTGACCCATGAGCACTGGGACCATATGGGCGGTCTTGCCCATAGCGACCGGCTGTCCAGTCTGATCCGCAAGTCGGTGTTGAGCCCATCGCAGATAGCCGCTCTTCCGGCGCTTGCCGGCAAACCCGGTCCCTTTTGGAACGGAAGCAGCCCGAAAGCTCTCGACAACAGCGCCCCGACAAAAATTGCCCCCGGTGTGGTGGTTATGGCGGCACCGGGTCATACACCGGGCAGCCAAATTATCTATGTCCGCCTTGCGGACGGTGAGGAAGTGCTTTTCATCGGCGATATCACTTTTAGCATCGACGGCATCAGGGACGTGCGCCACCGTCCCCGACTGATGCAAAATGTCATCATGGAACCGCCGGAGGACAGATCAGCTGTCGCCGCGCAATTGCGGAGCCTCAACACACTGTATCTTGCAGAACCACGACTGAGGATCATTCCGTCCCATGATAGCGAGCATCTCAACAGACTGATCCGGGACGGCTTTCTGGTCGACGGATTTTAAGGTGACGCCAAAACGCCCCCATCCATAGTCAGTGCCTGCACCATGTACGGAATAAAAACCGCCTAGAATTTCAGAAATTTTCTTCGGATTATTTAAGAATGATAACGGATTTCAATGTAAATCCAAGAAGTATTATTTTGCGTATATTCGAAACACTATGTAAAGAGTATTCTGCATAGCCAGATTTGTTCAAGCCATTGCATTTAAGAATTAGACTTAATTTACGAATACATGACGAAAGGGAGAAATAAGATGAAAGGTGACGCAGGCGTTATTCGCCATTTGAACGCGATCCTGAAAAACGAACTGACCGCGATCAATCAGTATTTTCTGCATGCCCGCATGCTGAAGGACTGGGGCGTCAGCAAGCTTGGCGCTTATGAGTATGAAGAATCCATCGACGAAATGAAACATGCCGATGCATTGATCGAACGCATCCTATTTTTAAACGGGCTGCCCAACCTGCAAGACCTGGGCAAGCTGCTGATCGGCGAGGATGTAAAGGAAATCATAGAGTGCGACCTGAAAATGGAGCACAACAATCATAAGGACCTTGTCGCTGCGATCGCTTACTGTGAAGAGATCAGGGACTATGCGACCCGTCAGCTTCTGGATTCCATCCTGACCTCCGAAGAGGACCATGTGGATTTTCTGGAAACGCAACTGGACATGATTGAGCGCATGGGCTTGCAAAATTATATACAATTGCAGAGCAGCAGCGCTGGCGAGAGCGACGACTGATCTCAAACACGGATACGAGGCACGGCACCGAACGGGTATCCTCCAAAGATGGCCGAAAAATCGCCTCTAAATGCCAAAGGACAGGGTTTTCCCTGTCCTTGTATCAAAGTCGATGACGGCGATACCCCCCATGATGACGATACCCAATGGGGCTGGATTGTAAATTATTCCGCCGCCAGCAGGACGGTCCTGGCGGCAACCGGATTGCCGGTTGATGTCTCTGTCAGGTCGGCAACAAGGTCCTCGGCACAATCACGGCAGGCGCCGCAGCAAAATCCGTTCCCCAATGCGGCGTAGGCATCTTCGGCTGTCGCGGCACCGCCGGTGTTGACCGCCGCAGCAATATCCTTGTCCGTGTATCCGTTACACATGCAGATATACATTGGTCAGGTCTTTGCGCTTTCTACTATCGGCATGTTTGTCCAGAAAAATGACATATGCCTGCCATGACAGTACCGCACATATAATAGTGCGAACTATTCTTAATTATCTATGCCGAAGTCATTTCTGCCGGTCAAGAAGAATCTGCATCTCATTCTCAATTTAGGGCAGACTCAATTTAGGGCAGGCCCGCCAGATCCAGAGCATGTCCACTCAGGATAAATCACTTCAGCAATGACACCGGCAGGCAATCGCCATACCGATAAAACCGGCCCGGACTTTTCTACCGGCGTCGTGTTCCTACTGGCGTAATATATGGACACGCACTAAAATTGAGTATGGACAATCACGGACAAGTCATGAGGCCCCTGAGAGGCCGGCAGAATTTAAGCGCCGATTCCTACCGCCCGGAGGGAATGGCCGCGATCTTATGGGATCACTGGCACGCCCTGCAGACAACCGCCGGCGGGGCTGTGCCTGCAAAAGCCGCGCTGAGCATGCGCGCCCTGAAAGAAGCGTTGCCCGGTCTTATAATTTGCGAGGTCGAGCAGGATGGTGTTGTGCGCATACGCCTCAGCGGGACGCGCGTCGATGATATGATGGGCGTACCGCTGACGGGCCGGCCGGTTCTTGACCTGACACCACCGGCCCAACGCACCAGCATTGATTTTGTTTACCGTTCAATCCGCCAGCAGCCCTGTGGCTTTTACATATTCGAAGACCTGGCCCGCCGAGGCGGCAAAATGATGGCTCTCAAGGCTCTTCTTCTTCCACTGACAGACCGCGGCGGCGAGGTGCGTTTTTATGTGAGCGCCTATCAGTTCGGCGAAGGGCATTATGATCCTATGATCGAGGATCCGCCAATTATTGAACACCACACAATTGTGGAAGCCGGTTTTATCGACATCGGCTTTGGCTTACCGGACGAAAACCAATAAAAATCGACGAAACGTCCAGCCAGTGGACAGTGCGTAAGAATGCGTCCCGCATCCCGACCAAGGGGGCCACACCACCCCGGCATGGGGAAAATCCGTAATAAGGTGATTTGATTTTCAAAAAACAGCATATACTGGTAACAAGATCGGACGCATGCAAAATGGCGTATGTCCGGGAATGTGCCGTGGCTATTGAGATGGCTCTTTGATACGGATGCGGCACCCGGTCGCGAACATTCACGGAACCGATATGATAAAATGGTCGTCCGGATAGGATTCAGAGGACAGTCTAAAACCTGTCCCAAAAGATTGTTATCCTGTGGCCTCAGGGGGGATAAACGGGCGGCTCCGCCACCCGATGTGTGGACCGAGGTGGAAGATGCCTTTCGACATTCAGGCTAGCGGCTTGCACCGTGTAGCGCTTTTTTCCGGAAACTATAACTATGTCATGGACGGGCCTGTCCGGGCATTGAACAAGCTTGTAGCCTTCCTGGAAAATCAGGGTGTTGAGGTTCTGGTCTTCGCGCCGACGGTCAAAAAACCGGCTTTCCAGCATAATGGCACTCTGGTGTCTGTGCCGTCCCTGCCCTTGCCGGGACGTGGTGAATATCGCCTGGCCCTCGGTCTGCCACGCGCGGCCCGCAAAAAACTGGAAGCCTTCAAACCAACGCTCATTCATCTGTCGGCACCCGACCTTCTTGGTCGGTCGGCGTTACACTGGGCCTGCAAACGCGGCATACCCGCCGTTGCCAGCTTTCACACCCGGTTTGATACCTATCCCCGTTATTACGGCATGCAGTGGCTTGAAAAGCATGTCACCGATTACATGCGGCGCTTCTATCACCGCTGCGAACATGTCTATGTCCCATCGGAATCAATGGTCGATGTTCTGAGAGAGCAGGACATGGCCCGCGATCTGCGGATTTGGAGCCGGGGTGTCGATACCGATCTTTTCAATCCGCAACGGCGCGATATGGAATGGCGGCGGGCGAACGGCATTGACGATGAGGACAGGGTCATCACCTTTGTCGGACGTCTTGTTTTGGAAAAAGGTCTGGGCGTCTTCGCCGATGCACTGGACCGGCTGACGCAGCAAGGGGTACGGCACAAAGCCCTTGTGGTTGGAGATGGGCCTGAAAGCGCGCGTTTTATGGAACGCCTGCCCGATGCCGTCTTTACAGGTTTTCTAAGCGGTGAAAATCTGGCCCGTGCCTATGCAAGTTCCGATATCTTCTTCAATGCAAGCATTACGGAAACGTTCGGCAATGTAACGTTGGAGGCCATGGCATCGCGGGTTCCATCCGTGTGCGCAGATGCCACGGGCAGTCGCACGCTGGTCAAAGATGGCGAATCCGGCTTTCTGGTTCCTGCCGGCGATATTGACGCCTTTTCCGATCGCCTGCGGCTTCTGATCGAAAACAGGGAGCTGCATGGGCGCATGGCGGCGGAGAGCCATGCACGAAGCCGGGCCTTTACCTGGAATGCCGTTCTTTCAACGCTTCTCAGCCAGTATATCGAAGTCCTGGACACCTATAACAGCGCCGAACGCATCTGGTCTTCTGCCAACCGTTTTGGCAGGACAACCATCGCCAATTGAAACCCGAAATCACCGGAACCGCGATACGATTTGCTGAAAACGCGATCCCTGTCACCCTTGTGGATAAAAAAGAGCCGGGCAAATGCACCGGCTCTACATTTAACAAGAAACGGTCGGACAGTACGGCCTGAATACATGGATACCCACCACCTGTGCTTTTCTTAAAACGGAATGACCTTCAGGACATGCTTGACCGGCTGCGCGAAAAGCGCAGCCTGATGATTGCCCTCAGGGTTTTGCAAGTGACTTTCGTGACTGCGGTCGTGGTCTTCCTTGCCGGCCGCCTTAGTGATATCGGCTGGTCGGACGTGGCCGATGCACTGCCGACAACCCCTTGGTACTATATCTTTTTTCTGGGTTGGTTTTTTGCCATCCCGATCGCCGAACTGTTCGTCTACAAACTGATCTGGGGGGAAAATCTTACATCCCGTCTGGGCGTCTTCCTGCGAAAACGGGTTTATAATTATGCTGTTCTAAGCTATTCGGGCGAAGCCTATCTTGCCATGTGGGCCCGCAAGGCCATTCCGCTCGACAACCGTAAAATCCTCTCGACCGTAAAGGACAGCACCATCCTGTCCGGTCTTGCCTCCAATACCTTTACGGTACTGCTTCTTGGCGTTTTCCTGGTCACGGGCCAACTGGCAGTCCTTTTGGAGGCCGATCCCGATTTCGAGGCATATTTCATTGTCGCGGCCCTGGTCGGCCTGATCCTGGTGCCAATGATACTGCGCTTCCGGAAAAGCATCATCGCCCTGCCCGGTCGGCTGGCGCTACAAGTTTTCGCGATCCATATGGTTCGCCTGATTCTGATGCTAGTTCTGCAGACTGCCATGTGGGCCGTCGTCCTGCCGCAGGTTCCGTTCGAGACATGGTTGATGTTCCTGACGGCCCAGCTCGTCCTGACACGGGTCCCGTTCCTGCCCAACACGGACCTTATGTATCTCGGACTTGGTCTGTCTCTGTCCGGATATCTCGAGGCTCCGGAAGCGACAGTCGCCGGTATGTTTCTGGCAGCAGGTGCCCTATCGCAAATATTGAATGTGGCAATTTACGGCCTCACATCTTTCCGCCAGTTCATGCCGGCCCCGATCAAGCCGCCCAAGGGCGGACGGGTCGTACCCGCAAAAGGAACTTGAACTGATACTGAAACCTACCGAAAAAGGCTATGATCACCGACGGCCAGCATTAGGAACGCCACCATTATCATGGCCTTTTTAGATCGATATCTCCTGCGCACCGCCTTTACACCGCTTGCGGTCAGCCTGTTTGTCGCCGCCCTCTTGCTGCTGCTGGAGCAAATGCTGCGTCTCCTGGATTTCGTGCTGCACGAAAACGGGCCGGTCGATGTGGTTTGGCGAATGCTGGCTTTTCTGGTGCCGCACTATTTGTCGCTTGCCCTGCCGCTCAGTGTATTCCTTGGAGTGGTTCTGGCTTTTCGCCGTCTGTCGCTGAGCAGTGAACTGGACAGCATGCAGGCAACCGGTATCAGCCCCTGGCGCCTTATCAGGCCGTTGATGATGCTGAGCCTTTTAATGATGCTGCTAAATTTTCTGTTGCTCGCCTATGTCCAGCCCTATGCGCGCTATGCCTATCACCAACTGCGTTATGAACTGCAGGCGGGCCTTCTGGGCGCGCGCGTTCCGGTGGGAAAATTCGTCGACGTTGCGGACGGTGTCAAACTGCGTATCGGGCGCACGGAAAATCAGGGACAGGATCTGATCGATCTGTTTGTCGTATACGAAAATGCCGATGGCGATCGCTCGACCTTTACAGCCCGTCAAGGCCGGTTCGTGCGCAGCAGCGACCCGAATATTCTGCTCTTACGCCTGTTCAGGGGCAGGCAGATGGTTGTCCGGCCCGGCGAACGCCTGCCCGGCGTACTAAATTTCGATCAGCAGGATATCGCCCTGGATTTGCCGGATGTTACTGCGTTTCGGGGACGCGGCGGCGAAAAGCGCGAAGCCACCATGGATGAACTGCTCACGATCCTCTCACAGGAAACACAGGCGACAATTGCCGATTATGACTCCTACCGCGCCAGCTTTCATTTCCGGATCATCCACACGCTTACTTTTCTTGCACTGCCTTTCCTGGCTGCCTCCGTCGGCGTCAGCAACCGCCGACAGCCATCAAGCATTGGCCCCATACTCGGCCTCGGCCTTGTGATTATTTATCACGAACTGCTCGAAGAGTGGGCCGAAAGCGCGGTTTCAAGCGGCAGTCTTAGTCCGTATGTGGCCATGTGGCCGCTTTATGCGGTTTTTTTACTGGTTTCCCTGCGTCTTTTTTACCGGATGGCTGAACAGCCGGGACGCGGCGGTCTCCGCCAGCTTGAAACCCTGATTGCCCGGATCAGCCATACTGCCGGGGACAGACTGAAACGGCTCATCGGCAAGGCACCCGCATGACGACACCCTCCGCCATAAAAAGAGACACAGTCGGGGGCCGCTTGCGCCGGCTGCGCCGCAGAACAATCCCCTCGCGCGCTTTGGCCCATTATGTGGCACGGGCCTATCTCAGTCGTTTTGCCCTGATGCTGGTTGTTCTTGTCGTCATCCTGCAGATGCTGGACATGCTGAACAGGTCTGACGACATCATGGCGGCGGATGGGGCCACACGCGCCTCCCTCATACGCTATATCCTGTGGCGCAGTCCGGAACTGATCAGTCAGTTCACCCCCTTCGCAGCCCTTCTGGGCGGACTTTTCACCCTGTCGAGCCTCAATGTCCACAGCGAGGTTACCATCATGCGGGCCAGCGGATTGTCCCCCGGACAGATCATCGCACCGATGGTGGGCGTGTCCCTGATCATATCGGCCGCCCATGCCGTGTTTCACGATCAGGTCACCGTCAAGGCATCGGCCCGCCTGGCATACTGGCAGTCACAGGACTACAGCCTGTCGACAGGCCTTCCGCCCGAAGGGCGCCAGGATCTGTGGTTTCAGGATGACCGCCAGATTGTCGAGGCCCGTACGGCCACCCGAATGGGGGGACAGGTTCTACTGGACGATCTCTATATTTATGAAAGAGGCACTGACGGCCTGCTTAACCGCAGTATGGCGGCTGAATTCGCGCTTTTCGACGGGTCGGTATGGACACTTTACAATATTCGCCGGTTCGATCTCGATGCGCATGACATGCTGTCCGCTGAAACCGAACCGTGGACTTTCGGTGTGCCGATAGACCATATTTTCGCCCAGATCGACCGCCCGGAGCAGGCTGATATTGCCTCCTTAAATCTTGCCATAGGCATCCTGGACGCTGCCGGTCTTGAGAATTTCACCCTGAAAACCAGCCTTTATCACCGATTTGCGCTGGCCCTGTCATCGGCCACCATGCCGCTTCTGGCTGCCTTTGTCGCCTTTGGCCTGCCAAGGGGAGGGGCGCGCATCGGGCGTGTAATTCTGGGAATGGCACTGGGGTTCAGCTTCTTCGTACTGGACAATTATATGGTCGCCATGGGGACAATGGGCGTGATACCGCCACTGCTGTCAGCTTATGGGTCCCTTCTCCTGTATGGCCTGATCGGCACAAGTATCCTGATACGGCTGGACTGAACCCCTTAAACACACGCTTTTATTTCAGCTTGCCGACAACGTCGTTGAGGTTGAAACGGAAAGCAGTCCGGACAGCTGCTGTGTCAGGCCGTATCATATTGTAACGGTCATCCACACCATTGAACCCTTGGCGTTCAAGGCCGAAAACACGGTCGTTCCAGTTTTGCCGGACAGGAATGACAGGCGCTTGAAGGCCGCTTTTGTCGATCGGTTGGCTCAGGGCAAGACGTACGGTATTGCTGGCCCGTGCATAATCGACGGCGCGGGTAAGGTCCTCACCGTCCAGCTCCGGCCCCCGGACCGGCAGAGCCGTACGATAAAGCACGCGGTTTTGCCGAACGGTCAAACGGCCGTCGGAAAACAAAACGGCATCACGGCGCTGGACAATCACGGCAACGGGACGGTTGCCGACTGAAATGGCCTGAACACGAACCTGGCTTTTTCCAGCCAGAATATTGGGTGCCAAAACATCGTTGACCAGAACACCGTTGATAGGAACATCATTAGACTGCGCGTAAGTGGCTCCGGAAAAACCGGCAACGGCGATACTGGCGGTTGCCAGGGCTGCTGTCATCAGGGTGCGAAAGACTCTCATTTTTGTCCTCCTTCAAACAATAGAGGCGTCACTGCTTAATCAACCAATCAGCGTATTATGGCGCCTTAATCTTGAACCTAACCTGAATAAAGAGATGACGCAGACCGCCGCGATGTTGAAGCGACTTAAAGTGGACAAAGAAATCGACGGAACGACTTAATTCCCACAAAGTCCTGATTATAAAAGAAAAAAGGTAAGAACCCCGGATCGTCAACCAGTGTCAGAGCCCGTCGATAGCTTCAAGGATGACAACGGTTTCCGGACGATCGCGGTAGCTTTCTTCCCAGAGTTTGGCCCGCACCAGACCGGTACTGTCGACCACAAGAATCAGAGGATACGGCACACCGTAGGCATAATGATCCGAGGCATAGGTATCATTGCGGATACCGAAGGCATCTATGATGCGCGACCCCTGATCGGACAAAAGCGTATAGCCAATCTTGCGCTTTCCGGCAAACTGGGCCAGTTGCGGCACCGTGTCATAACTGATCGCAATCAGTTTATATCCGCGCGCCTTGATGCCAGACTGGGCCGCTTGCATCTGAATCAGCTGCTTCTGGCAAAACGGGCACCATTTGGCGGAACGGAAAAAAACCAGGACCGCCCCTTTTTCACCTGTGAGCGTGTTGAAAGACTGTTCGACACCCTCCTGATCGGGAGCCGTCAGGTCATGGGGGATTTTGGATCCGATGGCCGGGCCCAGATCGGAAAGGTCGGACGCCATCGCAGCCACAGACGTCAAACCCGATATCAATACCAGCAGAAAACTTGCGCGGCGCAGCATGAATAGACCCCTCTCCAATGTGTCATAGCCTGAAAGTTGATCAGCGAAAGTCTGAACACCTCCGATCTAACAGGCATGGGTCATAATCCGAAGACACATCCTCTCACAGCTGCGCGAGATGACCGCGACCAACAGGGCAGACTTTTAAAGAACACCGTCCAACGCGGCCAGAACATCCCTGGCGAAACGCTCTATTTTGAAGCCTTCGCCCCCTGCGGGATCATATCCGCGGCGCACAATCACCATATCCCGGCTTGGGATGATCAAAACAATCTGGCCGCGGTTGCCCAACATGGCAAAACTGTCGTCCGGCACCTCGGAAAAGCGGTCATTATATAACCAGAACTGGGCGCCGTAGCCCGGATAGGGACTGCCGTTGCCCCGCTCACGCGGCGGCTGTGACGGCGCCGGTGTCGCCACATACCGCGCCCAGCCTTCGGGCAGGATGCGCCTGCCCTGCCAAACACCGTCATGCAGATAGAGAAGACCGAGCCGGGCAAGATCACGCGCAGTGGTCCAGACCTGACTGGATAGAATGAAATTACCCTGCCAGTCCGTTTCGGGCACGGTATCATGCATGCCGATTCTGTGAAAAAGAGCCTCAAAAGGAAAACGCCAATAGGCATCGTCATCGGTCATGGCGGCTCTGAGCGCCCGCACCGCCAACAGCGTATCATTGTTGGCATATTTCCACCGCAAACCCGGCGGTGCCTCCAGGGCGGCACGGCTGGCCGTGTCTGTCACCAGGCCACCGCCAAGATACAGGCGATCCGTGCGGTTGCCCGCCTTGTTGCTGTCCAGGCCGCTCGCCATATGTAACAGGTTTTCAAGCGTGATCATCCGGCGCGGGTCCGAGGGATGCTGCCATTCCGGTATGGGGGCCGGCGTTTTCACATCAAGAATGCCCCGCTCAACTGCCGCACCAATGATCGTTGCGGCAATGCTTTTCGCCACGGACCATGTTCGCTGGCTGGTGTCCGGAGAAAATCCCGGCACATAATGTTCGGCCAGTATGCGGGTCGGCGTTACGATCAATATGGCGCTGGTCTTGGCATCCCGGCCATACTCCGGGTTGCCGAAAGCACCGGCCACAAGCATATCCAAAGCCGCATGGCCGCTATCCCCGTTCACAGGAGACCGGACTGTCCACGGTGCATCGCTGTCGGCGGCCGGTACATCAAGGGTGATGCGGGGTAGATGGGTGGCGATCTCCAGGCCGGCGCCGACAGGCAATTGCGTACATCCCAGATTGGGCCGCCAAACGGCATGCCGTGGCGGCATGGCATCATCATACGTGACGGACACCGTACGGGACGCCCGGTTGATGACCGCATCCGGCAGGTCCTCGATCAGGGGCGCGTAGGCACGGTAGACACCGCTCAATTCGTCGGCGGCGATTCTGTCCGGGTTTTTGCCCGCATTGAATGTCGCACTGCATGTGAAAGCGGCCTTGTAGCCGGCGGCATAGGCTTTTTCCGTCCATGCGGTTTCATCGGCACTGGCCGCCATACCGGCAAGGCCGGCCAGACATAGAACAGGCAGCGCCCGCCATCCTTGTTTCGATTTGAACATCAGTTCCCCCCTTAGATTAACCGCTCAGTCCGCGAAAGAGCGCCCTGCTGCCGTCTCCCACTCCCGGTACCAGGCGGTAAAGGCAATTTCCACATAACGCGGATTGAACAGATGCCAACCGGCAGTATCAGCCGGCATGACGAAGCCTGCCGCACCATCCGCCGCCGAAACACCACCTGCAAAGGACACGCGCGCAGCCTGCTCCACCGCGTCCAGCAGACGGACGTAAGATCCCAGATCCCGCGCATAGGCCAGACCGCCGTGACCGGTGACAATCAGCGTATCCGGCTCCCGCAGCAGATGGGCGACGGACGTTTTCAGACGCGAGGGTATCGCATCCACATAATTCGGAAACAGGCCCTGCCAGACAAGATCACCGGCAAACTGCACGGCGGCATTATCGATGTGAATGGCCAGATCGCTGGGCGTGTGCCCGGCAAGCGGGTCGATAGTGAGTATGCGCCCGCCAATGTCGAAGGATACGGGGGACGTCTCTTGCGACAAAATCTGCGTCGGTCCGACAACCTGAATCGGCGGCCGCGTGAAAGGTGTGTCTGCTTTTTGCGCACCGCTGCCATAGCGGTCATTGATCAACCGCCGGGTGGTCTCGGTCATAATGATGTCGGGACCCGCACCATTGTGAAAATACCCCGCCAGTCCACCGCTATGATCGGCGTGAAGATGCGTCACAATCACATGGGTCGGGCGTCGCCCCGTCAATTTTTCCGACAGACCGGCCAGCCATGCGGCCCCGCTTGGCCTGTAAAACGCATCAATGGCGACCACATGGTCATCCCCCAATATGAGACCGCCATTGCAAAGCGTATCAACAGCCCCAAAACCGCCGTCCGGTTTCAACGGTGTGGATACAGCCGCCCAGATACCGTCACCCACGGTCTCCAGCCGTGCAAAAGGCTGCTCGTCGACAATCCTGCCGATGGGGGCCATGCCCGTCATAGCAGCGTTCACACCGTCCAGGGCTGTTGCATGACGCGCCGTGTATCCTGCCACAGCAGCGGCCCCTACACCCGCCAGAAAGCTCCTGCGCGTCGGACGCCGGATGGTGCGTGACAGAGCGCGGACCATTGCTGTCATGATGTTTCCCCGTCCGGGTCTATGTGCGGTCGCCGAACAGGCCCTCGATCGGCAGAAGGTCCGAGCCGGCCTCCGTCGCGACGGCATAGCGCCGCGTTGGCCCGCCATATAGGGCAACGCCCGCATGCTCGCCGGATTTTGACAGGACATAAAAATTCACATTGAAGGCGGGCCGGCCGGCCTCATCCAGAAGGCGGCGTTCCACCGTATTTTCCACAATCCGGCGTAAGGCGGCAATGCCGGCATCTTTCGGATGCAACCCTTCGCGAAGTTTTTCAACGATCAGGAAAGAAGCCAGATTATACAAATTGGCCTCACCCCGCCCGGTGGACCCTGCCGCACCGGCGGTATTGTCCACATAAAGGCCGGCACCCAGTATGGGGGAATCGCCAACACGGCCCGGTATTTTCCACGCCAGACCGGACGTGGTTGTCACACCGCAAACATCGCCAGCCGCATTAACGCCGTTGCAGTTGATGGTCCCGTAATAATGATCCGGGTCGATCTTGCCTTCAGCCACCATCTGCAGCCCGACAGTGTGACCCACAGCAGCCCTCTCGGCAGGATTGAGGTAATGGCGGCTGTCCGTTCTGCGTTTCCATTCCAGCCACAGCTGACGCGACCGGGTCGAATTCAGGTCGTCTTCGATGCTGAAGCCCATGTTACGGGCGAATGTCTGCGCGCCTTCACCGACCAGCAAGTGATGATCCGTCTGTTCGGCGACCATATGGGCAACCTTGGACGGCGTGCGCACGCCCTTGAGGGCGCCGACACCGCCCGCCCGTTTTTTCGGACCGTGCATGCAGCAACTGTCAAGCGTGACACGGCCATCAGCATCGGGCAATCCACCGAAACCGACACTGGTGTCCTCGGGATCTTCCTCGACAATGTTGACCCCTGCGATCAGGGCTTCAAGCACGTCGGTGCCTTCCGTCATCAGGCGGAACGCCCGCTCAACGCAGGTCTCGGTTCCACCGTTTTTGTAGATGTTGCCATTACCGGACGCGATAACGGCAGGCTTGGTTTTCGCAGAATGCACAGCCGGCGCCTGTACGGCACGGCTGGCACTGGAACCCGCCAGAACCCCGGCTCCCATGGTACCGGCAGCCAGGCCACCCGCCAAAAGCTGACGGCGGTTGATTGCGTTTGTCATATCATTACCCCCATGCTGTTAACCTGATGGTTATCTCCCGCAGCCGATCATGCCCATGCACGGACGGAAAGCAAGGATGTGAATGACATGCAAAGACCCCTTCTCTGTTCACATTGTGGTCATCCCTCCCATGGCGGCGCATGTCACCAGACGGATCCGCGCCCTCTGCCTGAAGACAACACATCGACGGAAAACCCTGCCACGGACCCCGGTCAGGATCAGCGCATCGCGGCCGTGGCAACGGGTGAAGAAGAACTGGGTGATTTCTCTTCCGATACCGCATCTACGGGAAGGGTGGATGTCGGCGACGGTATCCTCGGCAGCATCGACCCGGAACTGGATAACGACTATATCGCCGTTCGCCTAGAAGCCGGCGTCACCTATCGGATCGACATGTTCGGCGTGGACCGGACCGCCACGGGTGGCAGTACCGAACTGGTGGACCCCTATATTCTGGACATCATCGATCCGAACGGAAACACCCTTGGCATCAGCAATGACGATATTGTCGCCGGCATCCAACGCGATTCCCGATTGGAGTTCACACCTACGTCCGGTGGCGATTATTTCATCGTAGCCGGCGCATGGAGCACCGAAACAGGCGCCTATCAGTTGAATGTAAGCGAAGTGTCACGGCCGGCCTCTCTGATCAGCGGAAGCGACACTGCCGACACGCTTCAAGGCGGCACAGAGGCCGATTTTATCGAAGGGTTGGCGGGAAACGATACGCTTAACGGCGCGGACGGCGACGACACACTGGTCGGAGGCACGGGCGATGACCGCCTGAACGGCGGCAGCGGCGCGGACCGGCTGATCGCGGACAGTGGCACGGACACCCTTGTCGGCGGCAGCGGCACGGACCGTTTTGTCATCGGCGATGCCTCGGATGTCACCATCAGCGATTTTTCTCAAAGCGACGGGGACCGCATTGAACTCAGCGGATTTCGCAATTTCTTCAGTCTGGATGCCGTACGGACCAATGCCGTTCAGGATGGCGCCGATACCATCATTCGACTTAACAGCAACCAGGTTCTGACACTGTCCGACACACCGCTTGCAAGTCTGACTGCCGGTGATTTCATCTTTGCCAGCGACCAGCTGGATGTGGAGTTTGACAGACTGCCATCGCCGGATGCGTTCTTTGCACCGATCGTATCCGGGTCCCGTTATATTCCGAATGCCAGCGGCGACCCC
Source organism: Eilatimonas milleporae (assembly GCF_003688555.1). Taxonomy (GTDB): domain Bacteria; phylum Pseudomonadota; class Alphaproteobacteria; order Sphingomonadales; family Kordiimonadaceae; genus Eilatimonas; species Eilatimonas milleporae. The sequence goes on along the minus strand of NZ_REFR01000016.1, from coordinate 65,054 downwards.
CTCGTTATCACATTCAGTTTTCCGGAAACAGGCTCGGATTTCAGCGATTATGAAGGCTTGGACGCAGACTCCGACTTTCCCACCGGTTTCATACCCAGTACGCAGGAACAGCGCGACGTGGTCCGTGATGTTCTGGATATGCTGGAAGGGATTATCAATGTGGACTTTGTCGAAGTGGACGAAGCCGGTGGTGCCGTGGGTACCATTCGTGTCGGACAATCAACCGTTGTCGATGATCGCGGTGCCGCCGGTGTCGCCTTCTTCCCGTTTTCCGGCGTGGGCAGCGATGTCTGGCTGGAACCCGGCCTGAGCGGTCAGGATCTTGTCACGGTCTTCACGCATGAAGTAGGGCACGCACTCGGTCTTAAACATGTGGATGACGGCGATGGCGGCACCCCGACGGATCTGACGATCGACGGCATCGAATTCACCATCATGGTAACATCCGTCCGTCAGTCCGCCCTGTTCGATGGGGCATTCAGCTTCCAGAGTACAACCGGCCTGCAGGCCATGGATATCGAGGCCTTGCAATTCCTGTACGGCGCCGCCCCCGGGATCACGGACGGCAACACTGAACATGTTTTCAATCTTGAAGGCTTTCACTGGGAAGGGCTTTGGGATACGGGCGGCAATGATGTCATCCGCTTTACCGGTACAGCCAGCGAGGGTGTGTCCGTGGACCTGACACCCGGCAGTCTGCTCGATATCGGGTCCGAGGTTACCTATTTCGGCAACGGAGTCGGGGACAGCAGTTATTCCACAACCGTGCAGATCACATCCGATACCATCATCGAGCGGGTCATCGGAACCGAACTCGGCGATACGCTCAGCGGAAACGATGCAGCCAACAGGCTGATCGGCAATGGCGGTGACGACCGCATTGACGGGCGGCTTGGCGATGACACGGTCTCGGGCGGTGGTGGGAACGACACGCTGATGGGCGGGGCCGGAAATGACCAGTTTTTCGCCGGTCCCGGCGATACCGGCGCGGATGTGTATATCGGTGGCACCGGCGATGACGGCGGCGTCGGCGGCGCCGGCAACGACCTGCTTGTGGGGGATGTGACAGCCGGTTTCGATGCGGACGATTTCGGCAGCGATACATTGTTCGGCGGCAGCGGGGATGACAGAGTCTTCAGCAGCGCCTGGAATGACGAAAACGGCGACGGCATGGCTCAGATCGGTGAAGCTGTATCCGTTGGGACAGCGCCGGACATCGCTTTTGGCGGGGCCGGGACGGACACGGTTGTCGGCGGCGGCGGAAATGACGAACTGGGCGGCGGCGCCGGAAATGACCGTCTTGTCGCGGCAGGCGGGGATGACACCCTCTTCGGTGGGGCGGACAACGGTGATGACAGCCTGGACGGGGGCACCGGCGATGATGCGGTTTTCGCCGGCGGCGGAAATGACACCATTGACGGTGGCAGTGGTGCCGATCAACTGTTCGGCGGCAGCGGCGATGATGACATTTCCGCAGGAGAGGGCGACGATCGCCTGTTTGGCGCCGGCGGCAACGATATCCTGAGCGGCGGCACCGGCAGCGATGCGTTTTTCTTTGCCGGTATACATGGGGACGACCGGATTTCCGACTTCGATCTTGTCGAGGATGCTCTGTTTCTCGCCAATGTAACGGCACGCTTTACGAGCATTGAGGAACTGACCTCCGCCATCAGTAACACTACTCTTGCCGGCAGCAGCGGTGTCCTGATCGATACGGGTGGAGGCAGCGTTTTCATCGACGGCCTCAGTGTTGACGATCTGGGTGCCCTGAATGTCACCCTATCTCCGCCGGCGACCTAGGCAGCCAGCACCCATTTGATCAGCAGGCCCAAAAGGCCGACGGCCAGGACGCCGCCGGCCCAAAGGGCCGCAAACCACAGGGCCTGATAAAACCGGGTCATCAGTGGTATCCGTCACCGGGCCTGACCTTGCCCCGGAACACCCAATAAGCATATGCCGTATAGGCCAGAATGATCGGCAGCATCACCGCAGCCCCCACCAGGAGAAACATCAGACTGCCGTCTGGGGCAGCCGCCTGCCAGATGGTGATATCCGGCGGGGCAACATAGGGGTACAGGCTGATGCCAAGACCGATAAAAGACAGGATGAAGAGCCCGACGGATGCCAGAAACGGCAGCACATCCCGGCCCTGCGCCAGCCCGGAAAACACCACTCCCCCCAAAACCGCCACCAGAAACGGGACGGGCGCCGCATACAGAAGGGCCGGCCAGCTTGTCCAGCGGGCCAGGAAACGGTGATCAAGACCAAGGGTCGCCAGGCTGACAAGAACGATCGCCGCCAGCGTGCCTGCGGCGCAGATACGTGCAAAAGAACGCGTCTTGACCTGCAGGGTGCCATCCGTTTTCATCACCAGCCAGGTTGCCCCCAGGAGGGCATAGCCTGTCACGAGCGCAACGCCCGTCAGAATACTGAAAGGGGTCAGCCAGTCCCACCAGCCGCCGGCATAGGCGCGATCGGCCACTTCGACTCCTTGGATGAACGCACCTAGCGTAATGCCCTGAGCGAACGCGGCAATCCCTGATCCCAGGGCGAAAGCCCAGTCCCACCAGACCCTGCCACGCACCGTCCGCCAGCGATATTCAAAAGCCACACCCCGGAACACCAGGGCCAGCAACATGGCGATGATCGGCACATAAAGCGCCGGCAACAAAACGGCATAGGCCAGCGGAAACGTGGCATAAAGCCCGCCACCGCCCAGCACCAGCCAGGTTTCATTGCCGTCCCAGACCGGGGCCACACTGTTCATGGCGACATCGCGTTCCTCACCTTGGTGCAGAAGAGGAAACAGAATACCGATGCCAAGGTCAAAGCCGTCAAGAATGACATAGGCCAGAATGGCAAATGCGATGAGAAACGCCCATATAAAAGCCAGATCGATCATGGCGCCCTCCTATTCGGCCGGTTGCGGTCTGGCCGGCCCGGCAGCGGGGCTGACAGCGCGGACAGGCGCGGTTTCATCGGGATCTCCGTCATCTCCCGGACGCCGGGCCATCAGGCGCAGCAGATAAAAGATACCGGCCCCGAACACGATGAAATAAACGACGGCGAACAAACCCAGCGAGATTGCAACCGCCGGTGCATCCAGCGGCGAAACCGATCTGGAAGTCGTCAACAGTCCATAAACCGTATACGGCTGGCGGCCGACCTCCGTCGTGACCCATCCCGCAAGCACGGCGACAAAGCCCGAGGGCCCCATGACCACCATGGCACGGTTCAGCATGGGGCTGTCATACAAACGGCGGCGCATGCGGACCGCCAGCCCCCAAACCCCGACGACAACCATGGCAAGGCCAAGGCCGACCATGATCCGGAAGCTCCAAAAAACAATGGCCGCCGGGGGCCGTTCGTTTCGGGGCCAGTCTTTCAGGCCCTTCACAGTCCCGTTCCAGTCATGGGTCAGGATCAGGCTGCCCAGCCTGGGGATTTCGATGGCATATTTCGTTTCTTCCGCGTCCATATCCGGCAGGCCGAACAGGATCAGCGGCTGACCCGCCTGCGTGTCGAAATGTCCTTCCATGGCCGCCACCTTGGCCGGCTGGTGCTCCAGTGTGTTCAAACCGTGCAGATCGCCGGCAATCACCTGTAATGGTGCAACGATCAGGGCCATCCACAAACTCATGGAAAACATGAGCCGGGCACCATCATTGGTCCTGTCTCTGAGCAGATGCCAGGCACCGACGGCACCGACGACAAAGGCGGTGGTCAGATAGGCGGCCAGTACCATATGCACAAGACGATAGGGAAAGGACGGGTTGAAGACCACGGCCCACCAGTCGACAGCAATAAACTGGCCCACCTCATTCACGTCAAAACCCGCAGGGGTTTGCATCCAGCTGTTCACCGACAGGATCCAGAATGCGGAAAAAAGCGTGCCGAACGCCACCATCGCCGTGGCGAAAAAATGCAATCCCCGCCCGACACGGTTCATGCCGAACAGCATAACGCCAAGAAAACCGGCCTCAAGAAAGAAAGCGCTCAGCACCTCATATCCCATCAGGGGGCCGAGGACAGGGCCTGTCTTGTCGGAAAACACGGACCAGTTGGTGCCGAACTGATAGCTCATGACGATGCCGGACACGACGCCCATACCGAAGGCGACGGCAAAAATCTTCAGCCAGTATTTGAATGTATCAAGATAAACAGCACGCCCCGTCTTCAGCCACAGGGCTTCCAGAACCAGCAGATACGATGCCAATCCGATGGAAAAGGCGGGAAAGACAATATGAAAGGCAACGGTAAAGGCGAACTGCGCCCGCGCCAGAACCGTCGCGTCGAGAAAGTCCAACATGGTGACGCCTCCTTCAAACGTGCATCACATTCCCTGTCTTCCTCCCCCGAAGAAACTGTTCAGGAACGGCATTTGCCAATAAACTTATATGTTGGATGTAACAATAAGGCGGCACGCCGGACTGACAATGCCCTTTGACTGACCCAAATTGTCGCAGGAGAAAATGCCTTGAAGATGACGGCCTATACCAATTTCGCCCTGCGCACACTGATGTATTGCGCGCTCAAAGGGCAAAATCTCAGCCGGGTTCAGGACATTGCCGATGCATACGGTATTTCCAAGGCCCATCTGGTGAAAGCGGCGCATCAGTTGGGGCAGCTCGGCTATCTTGAAACTGTGCGCGGACGGCAGGGCGGGATCAGGCTGGCCCGGCCGGCGGCCCAGATCAACATCGGTGAAGTGGTTCGCCATACCGAGGGGGATATGGATCTAGTGGAATGCTTCAACCCGCTGACCAATACGTGTCCGCTGATGACGGTGTGCCGCCTGAACCGCGCCTTTGTGAAGGCCCGCGACGCTTTTCTGGCTGTCCTGGATGCACTGACGCTCGCGGATATCACCGGCAATGACGGTCAATTACGGACTTTGCTGAACGTCTCCGAGCCTGGCAGGCATGCCTGAACCATTAATCTAATAAATAGTTTTTTATCAAAAAAATAATCGATTTCCTGAATTTTCATACTTCTGCTACCGATTGCGTATTGCACTGGCCTGGTATCGACACAATCCGTCACCGTGGCCATTGAGCGATTTGGTAAAGGCGGGCACGTCATCCGCCCAGCAGCAAGCCAGGAAAGAAACCGTCATGACCCAGAAGAGACTCACGACATCCGCGGGAGCCCCCATTGCCACCAATCAGAACAGCCTGACGGCTGGGCCCCGTGGGCCCGTCCTGATGCAGGATTATCAGCTGATTGAAAAACTGGCGCATCAGAACCGGGAGCGCATAGCTGAACGCGTGGTACACGCCAAAGGCTGGGGGGCTTTCGGAACCTTTCGCGTCACAAATGACCTGACACGCTATACCCGGGCGCATTTTCTGTCGCGCGTCGGTCAGGAAACCGAAATTCTCGCCCGCTTTTCCACCGTGGCCGGCGAGCAGGGCGCGGCGGACGCCGAGCGGGACGTCCGCGGTTTCGCTGTGAAATTCTACACCGAAGAAGGCAACTGGGACATGGTGGGCAACAACACGCCCATTTTCTTTATCCGTGACCCGTACAAATTTCCCGATTTCATCCGTACTCAGAAGCGCCACCCCCGCACCAATCTGCGGTCCGCCACGGCCATGTGGGATTTCTGGTCGCAGCATCCTGAAAGCCTGCACCAGATCACCATTCTGATGTCGGACCGGGGACTGCCGACAGCGCCGATGTATATGAACGGATATGCCAGCCACACTTTGAGCTTCTGGAATGACTCAGGTGAACGTTTCTGGATCAAATGGCACTTCAAGACCATGCAGGGCCATCGCCATTTCACCAATGAAGAGGCGGCAAAGGTCATAGGTGACAGCCGGGAAAGCTATCAGGAAGCCCTGTTCGGCGGGATTGAGAACGGCGATTATCCACAGTGGCGCGTCTTCGTGCAGATCATGCCGGAAGCGGATGCGGAGAAAACACCCTACAACCCCTTCGACCTGACGAAGGTTTGGCCGCATGCCGACTATCCGTTGATCGAGGTTGGCGTGATGGAATTGAACCGCAACGCCGACAATTATTTCGCCGAAATTGAGCAGGCCGCCTTCAGCCCCTCTAATATTGTGCCCGGCATCGGTTTCAGCCCCGACAAGATGCTGCAAGGCCGGCTCTTTGCTTATGCGGATGCGCACCGGCACCGGCTGGGCACGCATTACGAGGCACTCCCGGTCAATGCACCGAAGGCCCCGGTCGCGCATTATCACAAGGATGGCGCCATGCGCTTTTTCCGGAACGATACGGGCAATCCGGACGCCTATTACGAGCCGAACTCATTCGGCGGTCCGGCGGAAGATCCGGGCGTGGCCGAGCCACCCCTGCGCATTTCCGGCGATGCGGACCGGTACGGCAATGAACAGGAAGTGGACGATTTCGCCCAGGTACGGGATTTGTTCAACCTGTTCGACAACGCCCAGAAAGCACGTCTGTTCGCCAATATCGCCGGCGCGATGGCGGGTGTACCGAAATTCATTCTGGACCGACAATTGGCCCTGTTTGAACAAGTATCGCCCGATTATGGCAACGGCATCCGCAAGGCCCTGTCAGAAACGGCAGACACGAATGCCGCTGGGTAAGACCGTGATACGTATCAAATCATGCCGGGGGCAGTCCGTCAGTTGCCCCCGGCATTTCCGGTTTGCAGAACGGACGGGTCCAGTATTTTCAGGGCCTCAAACTGTGACAGGAAGACCTGGCCTGTCAGATCATCCAGGAAATGGCAGCATTTCAGCCGGTCCATGACCGGCCCCTTGACTTCGGACAAATGGAAAGTCACGCCTGCCGCCCTGAGACGGTCATTGATGGCTTCCAGACTTTCCAGCGCACTGGCATCAATCTCATTCACAGCCGGGCACATCAGCACAAAATGTTCCAGCGCCGGATGCGCAGCCGCCAAAGCGTAAATCCTGTCTTCCAGAAAACGCGCATTGGCGAAATACAGGCTTTCGTCAACACGCAGGGTCATGACCCTGCTGCTGACGATCACGCTGTGCCGATCGATATTGCGGAAATGTTCGCTCCCCGGCACCAGTCCGACAATGGCCATGTGCGGACGGCTTGTCTTGAACAGAAACAACAAGACCGACAGCAAGACACCGGCGGTTACCCCGGCTTCGACACCGACGGTCAGGGTCAGCGATATGGTCGCGGCCATGGCGGTGAAATCGCTTTTGGAATAACGCCATGTCCGCCGGATGGACCCCAGATCGACCAGGGACAGCACCGCGACGATGATCGTCGCCGCCAGTGTCGCCTTGGGCAAACTGTACAGAAGCGGGGTCAGAAACACCGTCGCCAAAGCAATACCGGCCGCGGTGAAGGCTCCTGCAGCCGGGGTCTCGGCGCCGGCATCAAAATTGACGACCGATCTGGCAAAACCGCCGGTCACAGGATATCCGCCACTGGCCGCAGCCGCGAGATTGGCGGCGCCCAGACCGACCAGTTCCTGATCCAGGTCGATACGTTGCCGTTTGCGGGCCGCCAGTGTTTGTGCCACCGACACACTTTCAACAAAACCGATCAGGCTGATCAGAGCCGCCGCCGGCAGCAGGCGCAAAACCAGATCAGTCGTCAGAGACGGCCATGTCAGGGGGGGCAGACCTTGCGGAACGACACCGACAAGCGCCACGCCATATCCTTCAAGATCAAGAAGGCGGGCTCCGAGAATGGACAAAACCACCGCCAGCACCGGACCCGCCCTGGCAACCAGCGCCGCACCGTCGGGTTTCATTCCGGAACGGATCAGAAAGCCGGTCAGAAACCGACGGACACCCAGCAGCAGCACCAGGGAGAAAAGCCCGATACCCAAAGTGGCAGGATTGGTGTCGCCGATACCGTCGGCAAGGGCAGCAACGATTCCGACCAGCGTATGACCGTCCGCCGCTATGCCCAGAATATGGCGTATCTGACTGAAGGCGATCAGCAGGCCGGACGCGGTGATAAAGCCCGATATCACCGGATGGGAAAGAAGATTGGCGATAAAACCCAGACGCAACATGCCGAACAGCACAAGCAACAGGCCCGACAAAGCCGCCAGCGTCAACGCCGCCGTGATTTTTTCACCCATGTCGCTGATGCCAAGGGTGCCAATGGCGGCCGCGGTCATCAATGAGACCACCGCCACCGGCCCCACCGCCAGTGCACGGCTGGTCCCGAACACACTGTAAGCGACAAGCGGCAATATGCTTGCGTAAAGCCCCACCTCGGCCGGTAGCCCGGCCAGCAACGCATAGGCCAGCGACTGCGGAATCAGCATGATGGTTACAATCACCGCCGCCAGCAAATCGCGGGTCAGGGCAGTCCGGTCATAGGCGCGGCCCCATTCCAGGCAGGGGAAAAAACGCCGCAAGGACATCACGGTATCCGTCCCATACTCGTTGCCCTGCCCTGCTTAGGAAACCTTGCGGCGGCCATCTGTGTCACAAGCTTCCTGGGCTGCGTGTTCGGCAGGCTCATGGGGCAGCAATATCGGACCGGCAAGCCATTCCCGCCCTTTAAGCATCAGGTCCCAATATATATCGGGCAGCAATTTTTCCTTTAAAAGCCAGGCCAGCCGGGTCGGTTTGCGGCCATTGACCAGCCAGGAGGGAAATGTCGGCAGCAGCTTGCCGCCATACCCGAACTCGGCCAACACGATCTTGCCCCTCTCCACCGTCAACGGGCAAGACCCATAGCCGTCATAAACAGCGCGCGGACTTTTACCGTCAAGAACATTGAGAATGTTCACCGCCACGACCGGCGCCTGTTTGCGAACAGCGGCGGCTGTCTTGGCATTGGGGGCAGAGCACGCATCGCCCAACCCGAAAATATTGCCGAAGCGGCTGTGCTGCAAAGTCTCGGGGCTGACATCAATCCAGCCACCATCACCCGCCAATGGACTGTCGCGCACAAAATCCGGCGCGCTTTGCGGCGGACAGACATGGATCATGTCAAAGGCGCGTCTGACCGGTTTCGTCGTCCCGTCAGCCGTCGTTACCTCAAAGGTTGCGACCTTGGCGGCACCATCGACAGCGACTAGATTTTCCTTGAAATCCAAATCAATGCCGTACCGCTCAACATAGGTCATCAGAGCAGGCACATAGTCTTCAACCCCGAACAGAACCGGTCCGGCATTCAGAAAATGCACATCGATGTCGTCCAGACGACCGTGGCGCCGCCAGTAATCACAGGCCAGATACATGGCCTTTTGCGGGGCACCGGCACATTTTATCGGCATCGGCGGCTGGGTGAACAACGCCGTACCGTCACGCAGGGTCTGGATGAGTTCCCACGTATAAGGCGCCATTTCAAAGCGATAATTGGACGTGACGCCATTGCGGCCCAGCGTTTCACGCAGACCCTCGATCCTGTCCCAGTCCAGCTTTATGCCAGGTGCCGCGACCAACGTACGGTATTTCAGCCGCGCCCCGTCTTCCAGAACGACCTGGTTTGCCTCAGGCTCAAAAGCGGCAACCGCCGCGCGGACCCAGCGGACCCCTTTGGGCATGATCTCGGACATGGGGCGCTCGGTGTCAGACCGCTCGAAAACGCCGCCACCGACAAGTGTCCATCCGGGCTGATAGTAATGCTGGTCGCGGGGCTCAATCACCACAATGTCAAGACCGGGGCGACGTTTCAAAAGGCTGGCCGCAGTGGCAATACCGGCCGATCCCCCGCCCACGAGCACAACATCGTGGGTTTCCGTTCTGCCAAAGACAGCGTCGTCACGCACGGGGGCAAAGATCGCCTCCGTCTCGGACAGGGTGTCCAGACGGCCTTTCAAGCCTGAAAGATCATAGCCGGCCTGTTCTGTGGCCCGCAGAAGCGCCTCACTGGTCAGATGCCGCGCTTCAGACAGGGCCCAAAGGCTGGCCGACCGCGTTCCCGTACGGCAAAACGCCAGCACAGGCCCCGGCAGGCTTGCCATGGCATCGGCAAAGGAGACGATATCGTCATCGGTGATTTTGCCGGAGACGACCGGAATATGACGAAAAACCATGCCGTGACGTTCTGCCGCCGTCGCAATGTCATGTCTCGGCGGTTGATCATCGGCCTCATCGTCCGGCCTGTTGCTGACGATGGCACGAAACCCCTGTGCCGCGAGAATGCCGACATCCTGCACCCCGATCTGCGGCGAGACCGATAAAAAAGGCGATAACTGGTTGATCTTCATGAACGTGCTCCCTCAAGCATGTCACCCGCAGATCCGGAACAGGCTGCCGTTCAAACAGCGTCGATCGGAATTTTGAGATACCGCACACCATTGTCTTCGGCCGGCGGCAATTCACCCGCCCGCATATTGACCTGTACGGACGGCAGGATTAGGCGGGGCATGTCCAACTGTGCGTCGCGCTCTGTCCTCATGGCGACGAATGCATCCTCGCTGATGCCGTCATGGACATGGATATTGTCACGCTTTTCTGCACCGACCGTCGTTTCATATGCGAAATAATCCCGGCCAGGCGCTTTATAATCGTGGCACATGAACAGCCGCGTATCATCGGGCAGGGCAAAGATTTTCCGGATGGACTGATAAAGGACGCGTGCATCACCCCCTGGAAAGTCGCACCGTGCCGTACCGAAATCGGGCATGAACAGAGTATCGCCGACAAAAGCCGCATCGCCGATCACATAGGTCATACAGGCCGGGGTATGGCCGGGCGTATGCAGGGCGGTCACCTGCAGACCACCGATGGAAAAACGCTCCCCGTCCTGAAACAGCCGATCGAACTGATCGCCACCGGCACTGAAGTCAGGCTCAACGTTGAACAGTTTACCGAAAGTGTCCTGTACCGCCGTTACATTGAAACCGATGGCCGTCCGCCCGCCCAGCTTTTCCTTCAGATATGGGGCTGCGGACAGATGGTCGGCATGAACATGGGTTTCCAGAATCCAGTCTATTTTCAGTCCCTTTGCCGTGACATGGGCGATGATCTCATCGGCCGACCCGGTCGACGTCCGGCCCGATGCGGGGTCATAATCATGTACACTGTCAATAATGGCGGCACGTCCGCTTTCAGGGTCGCTGACCACGTAACTGTATGTAAAGGTCGGCTCGTCAAAAAAAGCCGTTACCACGGGATTGACCATCTTACTCTCCAAAAGATATATGGAAAATATAACTTTAAGACTTTTGCGGAAAATTACAATCCCCATATGTGTCGGACGACCGCAGAAAGTCATGCTGATAAGGCACTGTCTTGGCGAAATCTGTCAGTCTCACGGGATTACAACACGCAATTGATGACAGCCGTCGATTGATTTATACTTAATTTTTCCTGCATTGGGCGAACAAGGCGACCAAAGCGGTTACCCCATTGCCCATTAGGGCGGAATATCCACACGCGGAAAATGATAATCAATGGGACCCGGCGCATGGGCGCGTTCTGGCGGAGCCTTTTGTTTTCCGGGCGGGTCATTGCACCGTCCTGGTTTGTAAGCCTGCTGGCATTGGCTCTGGCCGTGTCCCTTCCCGGCCTTGGCCAGGCACGGGATCTGATCCTGGACGGTATGATGTTCCGGGGTAAGACACCTTTCCTGTATCTGGGCACGGTTGTCAGCGGACTGACGTTTTGGTATTGCGCCCGGCTTCAGCTGTATCGTGTCGACGACATTCTGATGCACCATTTGAAAACGGTGTCTGCGGACAGGCGCAAGGCCCGCCTGATCATTTCATACTGGCCGAGACTGCTGGCTGTTTTTCCTTTGATCGGCCTGGCTTTGGGACAGGTCAGGCTTTCGCCTGAAACACCGGTGATGGCCTTTTGGGGGCTGATCTCCCTTCTTGTGGCCGCAGGGCTTTTCACTATCCTCATCGCCCGCAGGGCTTATTTGCGGAAAAAACAGACCAATCCACTGGATCAGAACGACGACGCTGCGCACGGCAGGCTCTCATCTCTTGACACATATACAGTGCCGCTGCTGCCGGGCAGCGCACCGCTTGCGCGCAGCAGTAAAATTGCCGTTTGGGGGGTATTGGCCGCACTGTTTCTGATCACATCGCTGATCATCGCATACCCCGTATCATTCCCCGCAACCCTTGGAACCCTGATGATTGTCATGCTTGCCGCAGCATGCTGGGCAGTGGTTGGAACGATCTTAATCTATCTGGCACGCCATAAGCACTGGCCCCCTTTTCCCGTTACGGTCCTGTTGGCTGCTTTTCTCGCCAGCTTTTTCAGTGACGATCACACGCTGCTGTCGACACCGGCCGCCAAGACCACTGCACGTGCGTCCGTCAAAGAATATATCGAATATTGGCTCGATATCCGACAGGACTGGATAAACGATGGAAATAATACCCTTCCGGTGTTCGTGGTCGCATCGGAGGGTGGCGGTATCCGCAGCGCGTACTGGACGGTCCGCATCCTGGAGGAACTGGATAAATCCCCCGTCCTGCGCAGCCTGTTGAACGGGCGGTCCTTCCGGGATCATGTCATCGCCTTCAGCGGGGTATCCGGCGGCAGCATCGGTCTTGCCACACTTCACGCCGCACATATGGGGGGCGAAAAAACGGCAGACGACTGTACAACGCAAAACCCGGGTATCAGCCGCGCGGCAGCCGCCCTGCGCCGCGATCATCTGGCACCGATTGTGGCGAAATTGCTGTTTGCAGACCTGCTGCGGCGCTTCCTGCCCGTCATCCCGGGAGATGACCGGGCCGATGCACTGGCGTTTTCCCTGCAACAGGCATGGGCTTGCGAGTTCGGTCATCACCCGGGGCCATGGGTGACGACACGTGCTCAACTGGAAAAAACCGGTCCCTTCATCGGTGGTCATATCCCGCCTGCGCTGCTGATAAACGCCACCAGCGTGGAGACCGGAGGCCGCGTCATCGCCGGATCCGTTGCACTCGCCAAAGACACTTTTCCGCAAACACTGGATTTGGCCGGGATTATCCGGGATACCGAAATCGGATTGGCCACCGCTGCCGTCAGCAGCGCCCGCTTTCCACTGATATCGCCCGTGGGGCGTGTGCCGCTTACGCAACAGGCTGCCGAAATACTGTGCAGACAGTTTGAAACCGCCATGCAGCCGCACCGCGACGCCGGCAAAGCCGATGCCCTCTTCCGGAAATATCAGTGCGGCCACCACAAACGGACTGCGGCGATCCATGTTGCCGATGGCGGCTATTTCGAAAACTCCGGCGCACTGACCGGGGCACAATTTGTTCATCTGGTCCGTACAGTGCTTGCGAAACGTCAGGACAAACGCCCGGGTCCAACAGATGTGACCATTATCGGCATGCAAATTTTCAATGATCTGGACAAGGCCCGGATCATGTCCGGCGACCTCGCGTTGTTCAATGCAGGACAGCCTGTCCCGGCGCTAACAGGGCCGTTTGCACGCGAAACCGGGCCACTGACGGGCCTGATGGCAACACGCGGAGCACGGGCCAGGCTTGCGGAAACAGACTTTTTCAACAGTGTGTCGGCTCGGCTGGCCGTCACGGCGCCGCCCTTTGGCAGGGCGCTTATCAATTCCGCGAACACGCCGCCGCTTGGCTGGTCCCTTTCAGGAAAAACAGCGGAAACACTGGACGATTGGGCGAAGATCAGCGCCTGCATGACGGCAGAAACACTTGTTCACTTTCTGGCGGCGGACAGAACAGGTCTGCCTGTCACCCCATGTATTTCCCCGCAAACCGGATAAGAGTACCGTTTTCAGATGCCCCACACCTTCAGTATAGGCATATCATCATAGCCCTATAGGGCTATGATTGTTTCTCAGTCGCTTTTCCACCAGCCGTCAGGCTGGTGGAGTGCGCTGTTTTCCATATTGACGCTTGAAAGAATCTCACCGCATTCCAAACAAAATCATAGAGACCCCCTCTATCGTCACAGCCGCCATTTTCGCGGGAAAAATCATGGCCGGACTAAGATACGCAGAATTTGAAAACGTGGCGCTGGCGCCCTTTGAAAAACTGCTGCCACGGCTGCGCGGCGGTCTGGCCGCCCCTGAAGGACTGCCGGATTTTTGCCGCCATCGCCGCTGGGGCAAGCCCAGGGATGAGGCAGTCCGTCGTGATCTTTCAGGCAGCGACAGACTGCACCCGGACACGGGACGGAAATTTGTTTTTGGCGGCATCGCACACTGGCATTTCGGTCATATGGCGGCGGAATTTCTGCACCGGCTGTGGATTCTGCGCGAACCGGGATTTGAAACAGCCACAGTCCTTTTTTTAGGGCCTGAACAGCCGCCGCAGCTGTTCAGGGAGTATATGGCCTATTTCGGTGTGTCGTCCTGGATGACAACAGACAAGCCTTGCGTGGTCACCAGACTGACCATCCCCGAACAGGGCAAAACGCTCGGGCAGACACCCCATCCGGATTATGAGAGTTTTTTGAACGATCTGGCTGACAGGAACGGTGTGAACCGGGGTGTGGGGCCTGAAAAACTGGCAGTGCTGAGAGGCCATGTGCCCGGCAGGCGCTTTATCGGCGAGGCCAGTTTTGAGAGCTATCTGTCACGCCAGGGATATGTAAATTACAAACCTGAAAATCATGCATTGACGGATCAGCTACGCACTGTCTCAACGGCGCGCCAACTCGTCATTTCCGATGGCAGTGCCTGCCATCTTTTCGACCTGCTGCCCAAATGCCGGATGAAAACCGCTCTGATCTCACGGGCCGCCGTGGCAGGCCCGAAGACAAGGGATACACTCGCCACCCGCAAGTCATTGGCGGACAAAAGTCTGTCGCTGTCGGTTTTTACGGAAACCAGCCGCATTGCGGGTCCGGACAATGATGGCCGTCAGGGTCCGACAGCCCTGCGCTATGTCCCGCTGGACTGTCTTATCGACTTTTTAAAGGAGCACGGTTTCATACCCCCTGAAGCACCAGGCATGGATACCGTCCCCTATTTTGAAGATTTCCGGGACTACGCCGCACGTCATCTTATGCACCAGGGCCGTTCAACAGAAACACACGACGTGATGATCGAACTGCTGGCAAAGGCGCTGCATGAAAAAAACATGCAAATCGAAGCCCTTGAACAGAAAATTGGCCGCCCCACGGTCATCTGGCAGTCTATCAAAGTATTGGCATCTGAAAAAGCCAAGGCATGGTTAAGGATTTGATACGATCATATTATCGCTCCAATTAAATAAATGGATATGATCAAAAGCCCCCAACAATACGTCGGGGGCTTGATAATTTCTTAATAAGGTTTCAATTCTGCCACTAAACAAGGATTGTTACTGAAGAAAGATCGCTCAAGGTCAACCCTTGCAACAACACACTTTCACCGGCACCAAGATCAATTCGCACACCTGGCGAACCGGTTCCCGATGTTACAAGGGATGCCGCATTAATCACATCATTGACACTGGCAAAACCGGCACTGGCAAACCGCAAATTCAGGATATCCGTACCAGCCTCGAAATCGGTCACCACATCATTACCGGCAGTGCGCCCGAAAATAAAGACATCCGCATCACCGCCACCGGTAAGAGTATCGTCACCGGCTCCACCCCACAGGGTATCATCACCGTCCTGACCAAGAATAATATCGTCGCCGGCACCATTGAAGATTAGGTCGGAACCCGCACCCCCATCCAGTGTATCATTGCCACTGCCGCCATAAAGGGCATCTGTCCCATCACCACCATCAAGGTTATCGTCACCGGCACCAGCAAAAAGGGTGTCGGCTCCGGTACCGCCCTCAATGATATCATTGCCGCGACCGGCCCCCATCAGGTCATTACCTGATGCCCCAAGAATGGTATCATCGCCCGTATCATCACGTCCGGCATAAACGATATCGTTTCCACCACCCAGATCGGCATAGTCATTACCGTCACCAAGATTGATACGGTCGGCACCGCCAGCGCTTTCAACACGGTCGTCACCGGCCCCGGCCAGAATGCGGTCGGCGGCATTGCCGGTTTGAAACACATCCGACGCATCGCTAGCATCCGTCACGATAACAGGTACCGGATCGGGTGTCGGCGTGGATGGGGTTGGTGTCGGCGGTGTGCCCACACCACTGATATTAACCGACAGAGTTGCGGTTTCAGTCACACCTCCGCTGGTCACCACGTATGAAACAACAGCCGCCGCCGTATCCCCTGTAAACAGACTGCTTGAGGGTGTCGGCGTAAACACGATCTGATTGCCTACGATGGCCACGGATCCACTGCCGGATGTAACGCTGGCGGAAGTCAGGCTGGGTGTACCCTCAAAAGTGTCATTCGCCAGGACATCAACAGTCACCGCCGTATTCTCATCGGTTGACGCGCTGTCATTGACTGCGTCGGCGACCGCCGCCAGACTTAAGGTCAGCGTGTTGGCTGATATCGAGCTTTGGCTACCATCATTCACACGGAAACTGATTGTCCCGGCATTGCCAAACGCATCGGCCACCGGTGTAAAGACAAGCCGCCCGGCCGCGATGTCCCCGGCATCGATGGTCTGGCCGTCAGCAACCTGGATACCGAGCAGGGCCAGCCCCTGCGGCGCGGAGACAACTTCAACCGACCGCAGTGTGTCGCCGGTGTCTGTATCGCTGAAACCGAAATCCGCCACACCCAGGGTCAACGCCGTATCCTCCGTGCCCGCGGCCGTACCATCGCTGGCCGTGGGTAAGGCATTGACTTCATAAGAGATACGATTATCCGCATCCGCCATGACAAGTCTGGCAAGGGAAGTATTGGTAAGCGTCAGGGTTTCGCCATCGCCGAGATCTACGATTACATCACTGCCGACCGTCTGCGATGCATCCACAATGTCGATAATATTCAAAAACCCATTTGCCGTACCGCTCAGGTCAAGGGTGTCGAGATCGCTATTAAAGTCCGTGATGGTCAGGCTTGAGGCCCCGTTCACCACAAATGTATCGCTGCCCTCGCCGCCGGTAACGGTATCGTTGCCTTCCCCGTCACTGATCCGGTCGTCCCCGAACAGACCGGATATGATATCATTGCCGGCACTGCCGGTAATGGTGTCATCACCACCGCCGCCGGTCAGCGTATCGGCAGACGCCGTACCGATCAGGCTTCTGCCCGGCTCGATCGCGCCCACCGTGGCGTTTGCCAACGCCGTATCCAGATTGGCACCCGAGAAACTGGTTGCCACGGATGAGGCATCGCCGCCAGCGGTCGCTGTTTGCAACTGTGCGGACGCATCGCCCTGGGCGACATTGGACACGCGCGCCACATCCAAAATAGAGGTCGCGCCGTCGCTTGCGGCGATAACATCCGCCACCTCGGTATTGGTGGCTGTGATAACGGTTGCCGCGTCACTTGCCACCGCCGAAACATTGCCGACAACCGTGGCATCGTTGCCCGATGCGGTGTTTGCCGTATCGGTCACGATGGATGTCGCCGTTGTCGTATCGGCCAGATCGACTGTCGACGCCCCGGATACCGCCGTCGCCACCTGTGAGGCAATCGCCTCAAAGGCAGCGCCCTCCGTGTCGCCGGCCGCACCGGCACCTTCGGCAACACTGGCCGCAAGAGTGACGGTGTTCAATATCTGGCTGCCGACGGCAAAAATCGCCTCCCCATCCGCATCCCCCTGCAAGGCAGCTTGTATGGGATCGAAACTGGTCAGGCTCACGCCGTTCGAAAGGTTGAAGGCTGCCGCCACATCCGCTTCCGCAGCGGTAACATTGCCGCCATTTGTGTCGGCAATTTCCGCAATAACCGTTGTCACCGGCGTAACGACGGTTGAGCCTTCAGGCGCGCGCAATGTACCGGCAAAGGGCAGATTGGTCGTCAGGTCGGTTGCTGTTTGACCGGCCGTTGCCGTGCCCGTGGGATGCACACCCAGCAGAACCACATCACCCGTCGCGGTGCTGGGCAATTCAAACCGTCCCGCAGCATCCGTAATGGCAAAATCCTCACCCGCAGTATAAGTGCCGCTGCCGTCCGCATCGGCAAAGACAAAGCCGTTGGTAATATAGCCGTCCTGCGCGCTGCCTGCGGCCACATCGGTGACATTCACGGTGATGTCGACTTCCTCAGACAAACCGCCGCTTGTCACCGTGATCGTGAGATCGACGGAATCCTCGCTTTCAAAATCCAGTGACTGGGTGTCAAGCAGCTTGATCGTCCCATCAGCCAGCACTTCGAAACGGTTATCATCTACACTGACCACATCACCTGCTGCCGGAGGCTGTCCTCCGATCTGCACTGTCCCGACCGTGGCACCGAGATCGTTTTCCTCAATCGTCTGCAAGGCGACGGAAATACCACCGGTCCCGCTGATCGCCACGGTCACCGTCGCCGTATCGATCGTCAGGCCGTCACTGACCGTATAGGTGAAAGTGTCGTTGGCAGTTTGCCCGACACTCAGGCCGTTGAAGGCGCCCGCAGGATCATAGCTGACCGTTCCGGCTTCGGCGTCGACAATGGTCACCATACCGCTGGTACCGCTCGTATTGACGGAAACAAGCGTCAGTGCATTGCCCTCGGCATCGCTGTCATTGGCAAACAGGTTGAGCGTGATGCTGTCGTCTTCATCCGTCGCGGCTGTGTCATCGACCGCCGAAGGGGCCGTATTGGATGCGCTGACGCTCACACTGCGGTCGCTGAACTGGATCGTCTCAATGCCGGAAAGGGTCGAGGTGGCACCGTCAGCGTCCACAATAGTCGCCGCGCCGTCCCCAGTGACCGTCACCGCATAGTCCGTACTGGTACCCTCCAGCACCAGACGGTCGGTGCCGTCACCGCCGTCAAGAGTGTCCTGCCCCTGAATGCCTAGGAAAACGTCATCATTTCCGCCACCTGCCAACAGGTCGGCACCAGCACCGCCATCAAGCGTATCGCTGCCATCCCCGCCCAGAAGCGTATCATCACCATCGCGCCCCTGCAGGATATCGTCACCCAGCGCGGCGGAAAGCCTATTGGCCTGTCCATCACCTGACAGGAAATCATCCGTGCTCGCCTGCCTGTCGGAAATCTCGACATTCTCAATACCTGACAGAATATCGACCGATTCGGTTTCTTCGAAACGTGCAACACCATCGCTTAGTGCACGGCCTGCGGCAAGATCAACGATAACGGAACTATACGTTCCCGGATCCCGGCTGTATATTGCAGTATCATTGCCATCACCGCCAATGACTGTATCTGCGCCGGGACCAGCAATAATTATGTCATCACCAGCGCCACCGCTGATATGATCATTATGTGCATTGCCGGCGATCGTGTCATCGCCATTGCCTCCGCGGATTGTGTCGTTGTCTCGCCCGCCATAAATCTTATCGTCGCCACCGCGTCCGTCAAAGAAGTCGTTACCACGTGCACCGTCCAAGTAGTTGTCTTGATCATCACCATAAACGGTATCATCAAACAGGGATCCCCAGACGTTCTCAATATCGATCAGGATGTCATTGCCGGCTTCATCGTCGTCATTCGCAACACCGGCAGCCAAGTCGACAAAGACGCCATCTGTACTTCCATTTAATTGGAAAGGCTCTTCTCCTGGCCATTCGCCGATATTTGAGTAATCAACCCAATCTTCATCGCCAGCCGAACCGTCCAAAGTATCGTTGCCTGCACCGCCGTCAAACGTACTGAACCACGTACCTGCGCCGGTACCGATCAGTAAGTCATCTCCGGCACCACCGAATGCATAGCCATGTTCGAAGCTATCCGTGCTGTTTGACCCCAGATCGAGCACATCGTCGCCATTACCGCCAAAGAGTGTGTCATTGCCAGTGCCGCCAAAGAGCGTATCGTCACCGTTAAAGCCTTGGAGGGAGTCATCACCCTCACCGCCGACGAGACTGTCGTCACCGATGCCGCCCCACAGGGTATCGTGCCCGCCTTCACCATAAAGTTGATCATCACCATTGCCTGCTGCGATAAAGTCATTACCATTGCCGGCGAAAACGATATTGTTCTGCGCGTCACCGAATACGGAGTCGTTGTAAGAAGAGCCCCGGATGTTTTCGATGCTGATCAACGTGTCCGTGCCGCCTTCGCCATCATCATTCGTGATGCCACTGACCAGAGAAATACGGACACCGAAAGTATCCCCTTCAGCCTGAACGATGCCGGAATAGTCGACCTCATCAATACCAGCGCCCCCCTCCAGCGTATCGTTGCCTGCACCGCCCGTGAAAACATCGGCGCCTGTACCGCCAAGAAGCCTGTCATCCCCCGCATTGCCGCGTATGGTGTCATCGCCCGCATTGCCGGAAAGGGTGTCGCCGTTAGCCGACCCGGCGATCGCATCGGCGAAGGCCGATCCGCTGACATAATCAATCCCGATCAGCACGTCGCTGCCGCCGTCGCCGTCATTGCTGGCAGTACCGGCCGCCAGGTCGATGGTAACGCCGCTTGCGGCCTGGGCGTAATTGGCGGTCGCCCGCTCGCTGGCTGTGCCGTCCAGTGTATCGTCACCCGCACCGCCCGTAAGGCTGTCAAACGAGCCGCCGTCCGTTACCAACAGGTCGTTGCCCTCTCCCCCAAGGAGAACATTGAAACCCGCACCACCATTGAGTGTGTCATTGCCAGCGCCACCCATGAGGGTGTCGCTGCCGACGCCTCCGGTCAACACGTCGTCCCCATTGCCGCCCGAGAGCAGGTTTAAACCGCCATCACTGGACAGAACGTCGTTACCCTCACCGCCAAAAAGGAAATGATTGCCGAAATCCGCCTGAAGTGTGTCATCACCCGCAAGACCGGACAATGTGTCACTGCCGCTGGTACTGGAGACAAACCGCGTGCCTGTACCGGAGATAAAATCGTCGCCTGAAGAACCGGTGATCGAATCCGCGAAAAGAGTACCGCTTACACGCTCCACCCCGATCAGAATATCGCTGCCGCCATCGCCGTCCGATGTGGCGATACCGGCACCCAGATCGATGACGACACCGCTGCCCGCATTCGAATAATCGACGGTGGTGGATACACTTGCGCTGCCGTCAATCGTGTCATCGCCGCTGCTGCCGACGAGGCTGTCCAACGACGTACTGGCAAGGATAAAATCGGAAGCCCCGCTGGCAACGATCAGATTGCTGCCGGCACCCCCTTCCAGCGTATTGTTGCCGGCCCCGCCGAACAAAGTGTCATTACCGTCGCCGCCGTCAATATTATCGTCGTCAGCACCGCCGAAGAGGAGATCATTGCCGCTCCCACCAAACAGAGTGTCACTATCATCGCCGCCAGCCAGTGTGTCGTCGCCAAAACCACCGAAGATTCTGTCGTCGCCTGTTTCGCCGGCCAGGACATCATTGCCGGAACCACCATCGAACGTGTCGTTGCCGCTGCCACCAAAGGCGATGTCGGCCCCAGCACGGGCGTTGATCTCGTCATTGCCATTACCCCCGAACAGACCGCCGCGAGTAATCAGGCCACTGGCATCGAAAACGAGCGCCGTCCCCGAACCGGATGTGAAGGTTTGGCCGGCAACGCCGTCCGCGTCCGAACTGCCGAACAACCTGTCGGCTCCATCACCGCCGAGCAACAAATCTCCATTGGCGGAGTCGCCATTGATAACGGAGAAATCCGGATCATCGGCATAAAGCGTGTCGTCGCCGTCACCGCCAATCAGGGTATCGCCGCTGTCGTTCGGGCTGCCGGTTGCGGTATTGTCAGCGTCAATACCGTCAGTCCCGCCAATCAGCAGGTCGTCGCACAGCCCACCGATCAGAATGTCGCCATCGTTAGCGCCCACAATGGTGTCATTACCTGCGCCGCCGTTTATACTATCAAATCCGATGGTACCGAATATCTGATCATCATCAGAAGTACCGAACGCTGAGTAATCGGGGATACCACTCATGAAACTGTCTCCGAACTTGAAATCTGCTTACAGGGCAGGCAAAAAGGGCTCGGGTTTGCTTGTCGACTCAACCCAAAAATGGTCCATGGGACTTACCCAATTAGCAATCATAAGCTGTTAAATCGCCTTTAAAAAGAATAATCGCGAAAATTCATGATCAGCGCAATAATGTCAACTTTATGTTTATTAAAATTTTTATTCTGAATTAATAGTCTAATAATTTCAAATATCACCTCTAGCTATTGCCCTTAAACAAAAAACAAAGAAATAAAAAAATAATACAATAAAATAAAGGCTGTCTTTAATTCAGGAAAAACGATGACCGACCCTAGAATGACGGCCAGTCTCACAGCCTTCAATATTTTGTTTTCAAAACCTGATGTAGCAATCGTCAGCCGGTCTATACTGCGCGCTTGCCCTTGGTTATCCGCCTGTGCCGAAACAATACTGTGCTTATCGGAAGATGAATTCCTGACAGATTGGCAGGGCGCTGAAAGTGATGACGGCGGCAAGATTTTACCGGTACCGGTTGACATATTACCCGTGGGCTTGGCCTTTTTCATCGTCGATGAAGAAAGACAGAACCTTCTGACCGCGTGGCGCACACGTTACGACACCATTAGTCAGGGGAACCCACCGGGTTTCTTTATGTATCGCACGGGCGATGATGCCGAACTTATGGCGAAAATTCTGTCAATACGCGGTAAGGCCGCCCAACGCTGGCATGCACGGGCCAGCGAACTTGAAGCACAAACCTTCGCTCTCAGACGCGAAATTGAGGTTGCTGACTTGGCTCGCTATCGTGCACGCCGGGCCCTTGCAGCCCTGACCGGGCTTGACGGCTATCTGGCAACGGCGCTGCCGCCCGGTAAAAAAGTGGTAATGCCTGATCGTGGTGACACCGGCTGGACTTTTCGGCAAATACTCCCCACACGCGGTCTGGGCTTGCAGCGATTAGAGATTTATTATGCAGGTAAGACCAATGCGGCAAATGACAGTGATTCCTGCCACCTGGACTACCGGTTGCTCGACGCGACGGATGAAACCCCACTTATGGAAGGGGGTGTTCATATCGACTCCAAAAGTCGCGGCTGGACCGCACTAAATACGGCGCCTTTCGCCGGCAGCCATGCCGCCGCGTGGGATTGCGATGTCATTCTGGCAATCAAGTGGCGTGGCGGTGCGATGCCCCGCATTGCACTCGCCAAGGCCACCCCTACCGAATTCGGTACCCGGAACGGGAAGATCTCACTGGCGCTGCGCATTATAAAAGGCCTTGGCGGCGAATATTTACCCACACCAAATACACAGGCCATGGGCCCGCTCACACCACCTGTTCTGGTACAACCGTTGGACATAATGGGGGCAAGCAGCCCCATCCACACCATCCCGGTCAAGACAGTGCAAGATGTGGCGGAAAAAACATTCGGCACACCCGTTATTGCCGTCAATCCAAAAATGGACGCCATGACGATCCGCCCGGTACAGGGCAGGCTAACCGGTGTGGCCATTCCCGTCAGTCACCTTGGCGGCGCGGGCCTGTTTGCCGTCGATATCAAGACCGAGAATACTGGCGTACCGCTTGCCCTGGTTGCCGCTCTGGTTCCGGCTACACCGGATGAACGCACGGCTGCGCTACAATCACTGGAAACTCAAGTGGCAGCCTGGCCGTCAGAAGCGGGCATACAAGATGATACAGAGATGCGTTTTGGTATCTGGCGCATGCAATCCACGACAGAGACCAGACTTATTCTGCCCGGCCATGGCCTTGGCGCCGGTGTTTACAGCCTGTTTCTCGGTGCTTTTACCGAAAGGGCAGTGACACCGCCGGCAACCGCGTGGCGATCGCTGCGGTATCTTGTGCCTGAAACGGATGAGAAGGATGTCCAAGACCGCTGACCTCAGATCACCTGCAAGTGTCCGTCTTGCCATTATCGTGCCTTGCTTCGGCCATCCACGGCTAATGGCCGAAGCAGTGTTATCGGCACTGGAGCAACGCGGTTGTCCGGACTTCCGGGTCATCTTGGTGATTGACGGCTGTCCAAATGGTGAAACCTGGTCGGTAGCGAATATGCTGCTACAGCGTGGCAGGGGGCGGGTAATTGCGATATCTCAACGTAATCAGGGTCTGTCGGCAGCCCGCAATCACGGCATCGACATCGCACTTGCAACTTTCCCGAAGCTGGAATTCGTCTATTTTCTGGATGCGGACAATCGCCTGCGACCGGGCAGCATGGCCTCATTCGTACGGCAACTGGACGCTGCTCCTGAGGCGGGCTGGGCCTATCCGGACATTACGCGGTTCGGTGCCCTGTCCGGAATGGAAGGACGCCAGACCATTGTGACTGCCCGCCATTACAGCGCTTTTGATCATTTGACTGCCAATATATGCGAAGCGGGCTCCATGGTACGCACCCGCCCGCTCAAGTCCGGGTTACGGTTCTGCGAAGAACTGAAAGAGGGTTTTGAAGACTGGGACTTCTGGCTTTCGGCACTGAAACAGAATCTATGGGGCGTTCGTGCCGCCTTATGTGGATTCGAATACAGAGTTCGTGGGGAGAGCATGCTGACCACGGCAAGCCGCCGGGCACCATTACTACGCCGACAGCTGGAACAAAGACACAAAGACCTTTTCCGCTACAGCACACTGGCTGCACTGATTCACCGGGAGGCACCACCTTTTGCTGTCCTTTTCACCGATACGAATGACGGGTGGCTGGGTCTGGACCCAAAGATGCCGGGACAGCGCCTACAAAAAGAAGCAAACGGCGTGAAAGGATCGGTGCTTGACTCTGTCAGGTTTGTCTTCGCCATGTCCGAAGAAACGTTTTTCGAACTGCGGTCTTCCGCTTTCACTCGCTGGTTTTTCCATATCCTACAGGTTACACGACCACAAACTGCCGTTATCATGACAGCCACCAATAAAACCGGTGTGCACAGCACCTTCCTTTCCTTGCCGGATGATGGATGGCAGCACCCAAGTTCGGTGACTATCGAACTATTTAAAAAAGCCGATCAGCTTAAGATTTCCTGGCTGCCGGAGCCTGTGGGCAACAGTGATCTGACAGCAGAGATAGGGGCAAAGCGGATTGAACGCTTTCTGAAACATAGGCAGGAAAAGCAACCCGCTTTAGGCCATCTGGCGCGGCGGGCTCCCGCACCGGATCGAGCAGCAAAGCGCTCGGGCCTGTCAACAGCACTGATGCCGGTTGATCGGGAGAAGACTATCCTGCCTTACTTACCGCACACCGACATGCCAAGTGTCGCGGTGACAATACCATTGCGACTGCTTCGTATATCCAAAACTGCCCAGGATCTGATGCGGCTATGCCGTAATCTCAATAACAACGATACACGGCTGCGCGTTATCCTGGAAATAGACGACGCATTTTCAAACGATTTTTTTAAACGACATCCTGAGTTGGCCTCTGTCGATGATGTCCTGTTCCATCAGGGTGGACAGGTCAGCCCAATCCCCCCTTTCTCGACAGTTTGGCATCACATATACCCGAAGCCGTATCGCAGCAAGCACATGTCCTAGCAGCCGGTTGTGACTTTCTTATCCTGATGCCGGGTACTACTTTGTTTCACCTATGCGGTGGCACATTGCATGGCCGTCCGAAGAGCTACCTTTACATACCCAATGGCAACTGGCCGGCAGATAGTATGCGCCGAAGCCTTGTTGATCAGATCGTATCCTTTGAACACGGTTTGGACGGCATTCTCAATCTCAGCCAAGATAAGGCTTTGAAGACAACACTGGCCGGGCGCGGCATTCCGGCTGAAAAGCTGCAAGATGATGCACGGCTACATGTTTCTTAACCACCGCACAGATTTTAATGGCTGCAAAGGTCAAACCCTGTTTTTTTAACCTGCCAGCCAACAGACAAACAACAGGCCACAGGACGCAAATATCGCCAATAATACTGTCTGCACAACAAGAACGGCGACAGGCGCAAATCCAACAAAAATAATATCCTTCAGGGATGTTTTTATCCCCAAAGCAGACACCGCGATCAAAAGACCCCAGCGGGACCCTGCCCCCATACTGTCGGCGATTATCGCAGGTATCATGCCGGTACTGTTGGCCAGGACCAGAATGACAAACCCCACAAGAAACGCCGGCAGCACAGGTGTGTTCACCGGCCACGCCATATCGCTGTCCGTTTCGCCCCGTCCATCCCGCCGAAACACAAGGGCGATTGCCATCACCGCCGGCACAAGACAGGCCACGCGCATCAGCTTGACAACGGCGGCGGTTTCACCAGCCGTATCGGAAATCATGTAACCGGCACCGACCACCTGGGCCACATCATGAATGGTCGCGCCCAGGAAAATGCCCGCAGCGCGGTCATCAAATCCCAGCGTCTCGGTGATCAGCGGATACAGGACCATGGCTGCGGTGCTCAGGGTGGTTACACCCACCACCGTCAAAATGGTGTTGCGCTCGGCATTTTCATGGCGTGGCAAAACGGCAGCAATGGCCAGCGCGGCCGAGGCACCGCAAATGGCAACGGACCCCGCTGACAGGACAGCATGATCGGACCTGAGACCGAAGGCACGCCCAACCGCCCAACCGGCACCGATGGTAAAAACCACCCCCCCGATGATCAGCAATACCGTCATGGGACCCAGGGCGGCAACGTCACCAAGCGTGATGCGCACCCCCAGCAAGGCCACGCTGATACGAAGCAATGTGCGGGATGAAAAGGTGATACCGGCCGCACATTTTTCGTTTCCGGCCAGAAAATTGAAGGCCATGCCGAACAATAACGCATACAGCATGACCGGCCCGCCGTGATGTCCCGCGATAAAGGCCGATGCCATGGCGATCAGCGCAGTCAAAAAAAGACCGGGCGCCAGCCGAGTCAGCCCATCGCGCGCTGACAGCAGAACACTGCGCAAGTCGTGGCGCCGGCCCGGCGCGTTTGCATCCTGCCGCATGAAAATCTCAGCGTCCCGTCAGGCGATGGCCGGGATCATTCAGCGGCCTCAATCCTGCCGGTCGCCATGGCATGGGGGGAAGACATCCTTTTGTCGCGGTGTGTCACCATTCTTTTATACAGACGCCGCACCGCATTGCTGCCGGTTTTTTCAAACAGAAAAGGAAAAGCACCGTGCAGCAGACAGGCAAATCCGGCCAGGATCAGTTCAATCCCGAAGGACAGAGCATTTCCCATATGCTCGCCATACGTCTCGCCGACCGTCGCCGGATGCTCTGTAAACAAATGTCGCATCAATCAATCCTTGGAAACTGACCTCATAAAATCTGAAAGATATAATATCGCAAATCCATGTCATAATCCTCCCAATCATCATCGATTTCTGTTATTATAAGTTAATATTTATTTATAAAATACCTGAAATGGAGAATAATTTGGACGTCATAGACAAGAAGATTCTGGCGGCACTGCAAGCAGACTCCACAGGGTCCATCGCCGATATTGCCGAGCGCGCCGGGGTTTCACAGACCCCCTGCTGGAAACGTATCCGGAAACTGGAAGACCGCGGCATCATCCGCAAACGGGTTGCCCTTCTGGACGCGAACACGCTGGGGCTGCCACTGGTTGGATATGTGCAAATCCGCACTGCCCATCACACCGAGGCCTGGCTCACGGCTTTCAGCGCAGGGGTGCAAAATATCGCTGAAATCGTCGAATGTCACCGCATGACGGGGGATGTGGACTATCTGTTGAAAATCGTCGCGCCGGATATGGCCGGTTATGATGCCATCTATAAAAAACTGATCAAGATCGCCGATTTATCGGACGTCAGCGTCAGCTTTTCCATGGAACGGCTCAAGGAAACCACGGAACTGCCTCTGGAGTATGCAAGGACGCAAACCGGCCGCCACACTCCAAAAGGTTAGCCGGTTATAACAAGTCTCCGGTACGGTATCGGCAGCGCCTAGGAGGCAGCCCTGAGCATGGTTTTGACACCGGGTGCCCGGTCAAGGCTCTTGATCAGCACGGCGGCTTTTTCAGGCTCGACAAAAGCCAAGCCAACCCGGTCATCCTGTGCCCAGATCACCCGGCATCTCATATCCAGCCCCGCCAGCGTCAGGTCTGCAAGGGTATCGGTCATGGGCGCAGATGCCCCTTTGTGAACCACCTGCAGACCGGTTTCCGAATAATCTACCAGCATGCCATTCACCTCACTCCCGTCATCAAAGAGAAGCACGATAGGTGGTTTGGGAGCATGTATCTCCTCGCGAACTGTGCGGCGTCTTTCGGCACGGCGCCTGTTTTCATCGATCACTGTGGTCAAACGGTCTTTCAGGCCGACAAGACTGCTTTCAATCTGATCAGTGATGCCGCCAAGTTCCTCGCCAATATCGCTGAGACTGCCTGTCTCCATCGCAATCGTGGAAATCTGACTTGAAACGTCATCCACACTGGATGACGCGGACTGAACGGCACGCGCGATCTCCTCCGTCGTTGCCGATTGCTGAACCACGGCGGCCGAGACAGCGCTGCTGCGTTCGCTCACTTGTGCCATACGTCCGGCAATCTGCTCAATCTCGCTGACGGAACGGGCCACTTCCTGCTGCATCTGCTCGACAAACTGCTGAATTTCGCCGGATGACCGGCCTGTCTGATTCGCAAGCGATTTGACCTCCGATGCGACCACGGCAAAACCTTTACCGGCATCGCCGGCGCGGGCGGCCTCAATCGTCGCATTCAGGGCAAGAAGATTGGTCTGTTCGGCAATATCGCCAATGATTGTAATGACCCCTGAAATCCGGCGGGCCGCATCTGTCAGACCGGAAAGAGAGTTTCGCACCTCATCCGCCTCGGCGCTGGTTTTTTCGACCAAAGCCTGGGTCCCTTCCACCTGCGTGGTGATTTCTCCGATCGATGCATTGAGTTCTTCGGCCGCAGATGCGACCGACTGGGAATTCTGCGCCGCCGAACCTGACGCGTTGCGGGCTGATTCCACTTCCTTATTCACCTTACCCGTCAACCGGACTA
The DNA here is from genome assembly GCF_003688555.1 of Eilatimonas milleporae. Taxonomy (GTDB): domain Bacteria; phylum Pseudomonadota; class Alphaproteobacteria; order Sphingomonadales; family Kordiimonadaceae; genus Eilatimonas; species Eilatimonas milleporae. The sequence continues at coordinate 36,370 of NZ_REFR01000016.1, read as the reverse complement.
GACTTTCCCCGCTTTCCGCGGCCTTCTTGGAGATCTGGAAAACCTCTTCGATCATGGCGGTCAACTCGGTTTCGACGACATCCGCCATTTCCGTCAAACCGGCCGAGACCGCTTTTTGCTGTTCCGCAGCAGCTTTCTGGGAATCGATACGTTGCTGCAACGCGTGTTGCCGTTCATTCTCAAGACGCTGGCGCTCCTGCTCTTGCGCCTTATGCGCTTCCTCCTGCTGCTTCAGCCGCAATTCTTCCATCTTTTCCAGATTCAGCCGGAATGCATGGAGATTGCGCGCGAAAGACCCGATTTCACTTCGGTAGGTCTGATAGGGAATATCCGTATCAAACTCTCCCTTTGATACCTTGTTGGTCGCGGCGATGAGATCGTGAATAGGCCGCCGGATACTCTCACTGAACATCATGGCAATGCCGAGCAACAGGATGACGACAAGCGCGTCGAGCAAAAATGTCATCAAAAGCTGGCTGCGGGCATCGGCCAGGCGCCCGCCGGCCCTCACTTTCAATTGCGAGGACAGGTCCTTTTCCAGAAGATACAACCTATCGATCCGGTCGCTGCTGGCCTTGAACCACTGTGCCCCGGTCACGCCCTGCGTGTCGCCGGTTTCAAAACTGGTCAGCGCAATATCGCGCAACCTATCCACGGCTTTCGACTCCGCGCCGGTCAGGATTGCATCCAGCCGCTCCAGGGCGGACGGGCGGGCAAGGGCCCGGAAAGAGTGGAAAAAAGCCTCCTGCTGGGCGATCAGCCGACGGAAATTCTCTCCAATCGCGGGGGCGAATTGCCCCACGCCAAAACCGTTTGCCCCCATGGCCCGTTCAAGGCCGGCCCGTTCCTTTGCTTCCAGCAGTCCAAGAAGCGCGCTGCCTGAAACGGCAACGGTGCTGTCGGTGCTGGATGCCGTTACATCCGCGAACAGGCTGAGCAGCTGTGCGATAACCCCTGTATAATAGGACGACATGCCGGCGACCGTGATCTCCTCAGTCTCGACGGCGCGGCGTTTTGCGGACAAATCGGCAAGAAGGCGTTCAATATCATCTATCTTGGTCGGAAACAGGCTGCGCACTGTCTCTTGCGACAATGTTTCCTGAAATGCTGACAGTTTGCGGTCGGTATCGCTGCGCTGGCTCCTCAGGCGCGTGGCAAAGACGCCGACACCCCCGGCACCGATGAACCCTGCACTGGTACCGCGTTCTTTTTGCAACTCATGGACCAGGGCGCTTGCAGCATCCGCCAGCATCACACCGTCAAGCGTGCGACTGGCATCCGAACTATCCTGCTGTGCCCTCAGGATGGTTGGCAGGCTCAACAGCAAAACGCTTGCCAGCGAGACAGCAACGATAACGAGCAAACGGCTGCGGATAGACAATGCATTCAAAGCGCTGATCACGAAGGCTTTCCTCAAGATTCACGGAAGGTTACGACCATTGTAACCAAAGTTTCTCCCCTGGACAGGACTCATCCTCTTGAACACCCATGACTTGTGCACACTGCAATATATCGACCTGTAACGACCATTTTAAAGTGGCACTTTATGCCCCCTTGTGAAGGGGCCCGTCACGATCGGGAAGACACGGACACCCAGGACCGGATTACTCGGCTGAAATATGATACGCAGCGGATATACGGTCCTTGGTCCGACTCAGAGCCAGGCTGCACGAACCGAGGACGATCAAGGAACAGCGGGATACACGGCCCCATGGATAAGAATGCGGCAACAATATCGGAAGACCTAGACCAGGCACATAGTGCACTCACCGCTGCGGGAGTTGCCGGCACCTGGGTCGGTGCCGATGATGTCGAGGCCCTTGGCAACCGGAAGGGTGCTTATATCCTGGCACTCAGGCTTGCGGCCATTGCCCGTGTGGCTGTGCCCGGTCGTGATACGATATCCTTTAAGCCTGCCTGGTATTTCTACGCAGGCAGTGCGAGGGGCAGTGGTGGCATACGCGCGCGGCTTAAACGTCATTTCAGACACCGAAAAAAAATCCACTGGCATATCGACCGGTTGACCGTAAATGCATCGCTGATGGCAGGCTTCGCGGTAACGAACGGGCGGGAATGCGACCTTGTGGGCCATCTTCTGGCATCACAGCGGTTCACAATTGCCGCAAAAGGGTTCGGCAATACGGACTGCACTGTCTGCCACAGTCATCTGTTAAGGCGCATGTAATGGCCAAGGTATGACCCAAACACCCGCCATCGCAAAATGCGCGTAACCGAACAGAGAATGCTGTTGCTAGACCAAGCACCCCTGTTTCAGGGACGTAAGCAACCGCTCAACTTCAGAAGGAATGGTGCCCAGGAGAAGACTCGAACTTCCACGACCATACGGTCACTAGCACCTGAAGCTAGCGCGTCTACCAATTCCGCCACCTGGGCACCCTGGAAAAGGTGCGAAGCGTATAGAGGCTTCCGCCCGGCCCTGTCAAGCACAGATCACAGATGGGGGAAAAGCATGCGCGTAGACGGGCTTCGCATTGCGGCGGATAGTTGGATATGGCCGGCCGGCGGCCTTTCATGATAGCGTCCATTCACGACATTGCGCTTGCGCGTAACGGTCCCTATGATGCGCGCGCCCTCCGGCTGAAAAGCTGGCGTTTACGAGCTTCCGCCAAGACTGGCGGAGTGTATGGAATACGGATTGCCATGGGAGTTAAAGGTCAATGGCTGGAAAACTTGTCACGATTTTTGGCGGGTCGGGTTTTATCGGCCGGTATGTGGTCCAGCGGCTGGCCGCACGGGGCGACCGGGTGCGGGTGGCGGTGCGCCGCCCCAATGAAGCCCTGTTTCTGAAACCCCTGGGCGATGTCGGACAGGTCAAGCCCGTTGCCTGCAATATCCGCAATGCCGACAGTGTCGCGCAGGCGGTGGCAGGCGCCGATGCGGTAATCAACCTGGTCGGCGTTCTGCACAACAGCGGCAAGCAGACCTTTGATGCGCTTCATGCCGTGGCACCGGGTGTCATCGCGGCAGCTGCGCAAGACGCGGGCGCCACGACGCTGACCCATGTGTCTGCAATCGGCGCCAGTGCTGAATCCGCCGCTGCTTACGCCCAGACCAAAGCGCAAGGGGAAACAGCCCTTAGGGACGGTTTTTCACAGGCGACGATTTTGCGGCCCAGCCTAGTCATCGGGCCCGAGGATGGTTTCTTCAACAGATTCGCCAAGCTGGCGAAAATGCTACCCATTTTGATGGTGCCCGGCACAGAGACACGGTTTCAGCCTGTATGCGTCACCGATGTGGCTGATGCGGTTGTCAGGGCCGTGGACGGGGGTAAGGGCGTTGCCGGTCAGACCTTCGAGCTTGGCGGTCCGCAGATTTATACATTCCGGCAGATGTTGAAACTGATGATGGATCACATGGGTGTTCACCGTCCCATCGTCCGTATGCCATCGGGACTGGCCAGCCTGTCGGGCATGATGATGGGCCTGTTGCCCAATCCGCAGCTGACATTGGACCAAGTGCGTCAGTTACAGACGGACAATATCGTCTCCGACGGTGCCAAAACATTCAAACACCTCGGCATTACACCGGACCCTATTTCGTCGCTGTTGCCGAAATATATGGTGCAGTACCGGCCGAAAGGTCAATTTTCCAAGATCTGATCGCCAAAACCGATTTCATGGACTGCCCGTTTACGAACTACCAGTCCAGAAAAATATGATCAGCACAAGACCCAGGGCGATCCTGTACAAGACAAAGGGCGTCATGCCGGCATGGGACAGCCAGCGCATTAAACCGTGGATGGCCCCCAGCGCGGCCAGAAAGGACAGTCCCGCACCAGTCAGGGCGTCCCGCCACAGCATGGTGTCTTCGCTTGCGGCGATCTCGGCCCCGGCCAGGGTCCCGGCTGCGATCAGCGTGGGGATGGCCAACAGCATGGAAAACCGTGCCGCTTCCTGCCGTCCAAACCCCAGGGCCAGCCCCGCCGTCATGGTGATACCCGCGCGGCTGGTACCGGGAATCAGTGCCAGAATCTGTGCCAGACCGATCAGAAGCGCCGGCTTCAGTGCCATGGCATCCAGGGCTTTGACGCGTGGTCCGTACCGATCCGCAAGCCACAGCAGCACACCGAACAGTATGGACGTGCCGGCAATGATCTGCGGTGACCGCAAAACTGCGTGCAGGCCGCTTGCCGACAACCAGAAACCGGCAATGACAACGGGCAGAGTGGCAATGACCAGTGCCCAGAACAACTTGCCGTAAACACTGCCAGCCACGGCACGCCGCGCCGGCACGATGCCGATGCTGCCCAGTGCCGCCAGCAACAGACCGACAGTATCCTTGCGAAAATACACCAGAACGGCCAGCAGCGTACCCGTGTGCACCGCCACATCCATCAAAGGCCCCTGATCGGCCCAGCCGAAAAGAACCGGCACCAGCACCAGATGCGCGGATGAGCTTATGGGCAGGAATTCGGTGATTCCCTGCACAAGTGCCAGGACAAAAATCTGCAATGCAGACATGGGCGCGATTTCCTTCCCCAAGGTTTTACCGGGAGTGCGGCCAGGACTGTGCCAGCCTGCCGCAGTCTCTGATGTCAGAGTAACGGGCTTTTGACTGCATGGCAGCGATTTTCGGCGTTCGGGTCAGTCCCTCTTCACGATGACAAGTATCTCCGCAGCCAGACAGCAGATTATCCATCATGACTGAGATGGCATGAGAGTCTGCGGAAACTTTTCAGCATATTTGTCGCAAGCCGACCTGGCATGAATGACAGTTAATTAGTACCAAAATTGTACTATGTGACAGAAAATACTTAATGATTCAATGATACCCATAAAACTTCGACAAAAATTAGGACATACTTACTGACCTACAATGTATTTTTTGCGTGATTTTTATGGTTTACGACCATATAGTGCGTCATCCTACTTTTACAGGACAGCAATCTTTCCGACAGCCAAGTCAGTTGGCTGACCGGCATATGACCGGCCAGACGGTTTCCCGTCTGCGCAGGACCAGCGAAGTGAGACAGCGGATCGACGGGCAACAAAAGCCGGGTGCGTGCACAGGAGGACGAACATGGCTGAAGATCTGTTGAAATTCGTCTCGGTCGAGCAGGAGATGCCCGACAAGCGGACCGCCGATTTGCGAAGCGAGGATTTCGCGGAAATTTACGGACGGTATTCGCAGGCAGGGGCGACCGAACAGGCCAGCCGTTGCTCGCAGTGCGGCGTACCCTTTTGCCAGATCCACTGCCCGCTTGGCAATAATATCCCCGATTGGCTGAAACTGACGGCCGAGGGGCGTCTGCGCGAGGCCTATGAGGTATCGTCGGCAACCAACAACATGCCCGAAATATGCGGCCGTATCTGTCCACAGGACCGATTATGCGAAGGCAATTGTGTGATCGAGAAGGATTTCAATTCGGTGACAATCGGCGCGGTCGAGAAATACATTACCGATACCGCCTGGGACGAAGGCTGGATTGAACCCATTCAGCCGCGCGTGGAACACAGCCAGTCCGTGGGCATCATCGGTGCCGGCCCGGCCGGACTTGCCGCGGCAGAGGAATTGCGCAAGTCGGGATATCAGGTGCATGTCTATGACCGGCATGACCGTGCCGGTGGCCTGCTGATATACGGCATACCCGGTTTCAAGCTGGAAAAACCCGTTGTCAAACGCCGGACCGACCGTTTGAGCGCATCCGGCGTCCGGTTTCATATGAATTTCGAGGTCGGACGCGAAGCCAGCCTGGGCGATTTGCGGTCCCGTCATGACGCCCTGCTGGTCGCGACCGGCGTCTATCGTCCGCGCCCGCTCAAGGCACCCGGTGTGGGACTGACCGGAATCGAACCCGCGCTTGATTATCTGACGGCCTCCAACCGCAAGGGGCTGGGTGACACTGTACCGGCTTTTGACGACGGACGGCTGAACGCAGTTGGCAAGAACGTCGTTGTGATCGGCGGCGGCGATACGGCCATGGACTGTGTGCGCACTGCCGTGCGGCAGGGTGCAAAATCCGTCACCTGTCTGTACCGGCGGGACCGGGCCAATATGCCCGGCTCCATCCGCGAGGTGATGCACGCTGAAGAAGAGGGCGTGCGCTTTGAATGGCTGGCCGGCCCGGAAGCATTCCTGGGAGATGACAGGGTCACAGCCGTCAGGGCATATCGCATGCGCCTGGGGGCACCGGACCCGACCGGCCGCCAGGCACCGGAACCGGTGCCGGACAGCAGTTATGCCCTGCCATGCGACCTGGCCATCATGGCACTCGGCTTTGAACCGGAAGATCTGCCGGCCCTTTTTGCTGCGCCTGAATTACGGGTGACGCGCTGGGGAACGGTGATGGTGGATCATTCGACCATGATGACCAATCTGCCGGGCGTGTTTGCAGCCGGCGACATTGTGCGCGGGGCTTCGCTTGTGGTCTGGGCCATCCGTGACGGCCGCGACGCCGCCACCGCCATGAAAGCCTATCTGAAAGCCGAAGCAAGGGCCGCCGCCTGATGAAAAAGGAAACACCTCTGATGGATTGCCATGTGAAAGCCGTTCCCGGCCCGGTCGGTTTGTATGACCCCGCGGATGAGCATGATGCATGCGGCGTCGGCCTGATTGCCGCCACGGACGGGCGGGCAAGCCGAAATGTGGTTCTCAAGGGAATCGAGGCCCTGAAAGCCATCTGGCACCGCGGCGCGGTGGACGCCGACGGCAAGACCGGCGACGGTGCCGGCATCCATCTGGAAATTCCGCAGGCTTTTTTCAAGGAGCATGTGCGCGCAACCGGCCACGAGCCGACCGGCGGGCGGCTCGCCGTTGGCATGGTGTTCCTGCCGCGTGCTGATCTGGGCGCACAGGAAACCTGCCGCACTATTGTCGAGACGGAAATTCTGGCCTTCGGCTACACCATTTACGGCTGGCGGCAGGTGCCGGTCGATGTCAGCGTGATCGGCGATAAGGCGGAAGCGACCCGGCCGGAAATCGAACAGATCATGATCGCCAATACCAAGGGCGTGGACGACAATGCTTTCGAACGGGAGCTTTATATCATCCGCCGGCGCATCGAAAAGGCGGTGGTGGCGGCTCAGGTCCATGACTTTTACGTCTGTTCGCTGTCCTGCCGATCAATCATATACAAAGGGCTGTTTCTGGCCGAACAGCTCAGCATTTTTTATCCGGACCTTCAGGACGACCGTTTCGAATCCCGCTTTGCCATTTATCATCAGCGCTATTCCACCAATACATTCCCGCAGTGGTGGCTGGCCCAGCCGTTCCGGATGATCGCCCATAACGGCGAGATCAACACCATCCGGGGCAATGTGAACTGGATGAAAAGCCATCAGATCCGCATGGCATCCATTGCTTTTGGCGAACATCAGGAAGACATCAAACCGGTGGTGCCCAATGGAGCATCTGATTCCGCCGCCCTTGACTCGGTGTTTGAGGTCATGGTGCGGGCCGGGCGTTCGGCTCCCATGGTCAAGACCTTTCTCCTGCCGGAAGCCTGGTCAAAAAAATCCGCCATGCCGGAGGCACACCGTGCCATGTATGCCTACACCAATTCGGTTATGGAGCCATGGGACGGTCCGGCCGCCATTGCAGCGACCGACGGTCAGTGGGTGATCGCCGGCCTTGACCGTAACGGCCTGCGCCCCATGCGCTACACACTGACCACAGACGGCCTGCTGATCGTCGGGTCCGAGACGGGCATGGTCACCGTGGATGAGGAAACCGTGCGCGAGAAAGGCCGTCTGGGCCCCGGTCAGATCATCGCGCTCGACCTGCAGGAAGGGCGGTTTTATCACGACCGTGAAATCAAGGACCGCCTGGCGTCCAGCCAGCCCTTTGAAAACTGGATCAAGGATATCAAGGCCATTGACGACCTGCCTGGATACCGCGGTCAGGAAAAAGCCGTCTATGCCGGGGATGATTTGAAAACCCGGCAAATGGTGGCCGGTATCACATTGGAAGACCTGGAATTACTGCTCCACCCCCAGGTGATGACAGCCAAGGAAGCTATCGGCTCCATGGGAGACGACACACCGCTTGCCGTTCTGTCCAGCCACTACCGCAATCTGGCACATTATTTCCGGCAGAATTTCAGCCAGGTGACGAACCCCCCGATCGACAGCCTGCGCGAGCACCGGGTGATGAGCCTGAAAACCCGTTTCGGCAACTTCGCCAATGTGCTTGATGAAGGCCATACCCAGACCCATGCCCTCGTACTGGAAAGTCCTGTTATTACAAATCGCGAGTGGCAGGTGTTGATTGACCATTTCGGCTCTGCGGCCGAGGTCATCGATTGTACCTTCGATGTCAGGGGCGGTCCGAATGCCCTGAAGGAAGCCCTAGATCGTATCCGCCGCGAGGCCGAGGACGCAGTGCGCGAAGGGCGCGGCCATCTGTTCCTGACGGATGAAAAAATCGGCCCCGACCGCGCGCCCGTGCCGATGATCCTGGCGACCGGCGGGGTGCACACTCATCTCCTGAAACGGGGCCTGCGGACCTTTACCAGCCTGAACGTCCGCGCCGCCGAATGTCTGGACACGCACTATTATGCCGTGCTGATCGGTGCAGGCGCCACCACGGTCAATGCCTATCTCACGCTGGATGCCATTGCCGAACGTCACGGTAAAGGCCTGTTCGGGGACCTCAGTTTCGACGACTGCGCCAGCCGGGCATGCGAGGCAGTGGACCAGGGCCTGCTGAAGATTCTGTCCAAAATGGGTATTTCCATTATCTCCAGTTATCGCGGTGGCAACAATTTCGAGGCACTCGGCCTGTCCCGCGCGCTGGTGGCTGAATTCTTCCCCGGTATGCCGACGAAAATTTCCGGCATCGGCCTTGCCGGTGTACAGCAGAAGGTTCTGGAACAACACGCCAGGGCCTTTGATGAAGACGTGGTCAGCCTGCCCATCGGCGGATTGTACCGGTACCGGCGCGACGGTGAGGTCCACGCCCATGACGGTCAACTGATTCATCTGCTGCAATCCGCCGTGACAGAAGACAATTATGCCAAATACCTGACCTATTCGAAGGGTATCCGTAATCTGCCCCCGGTGAATTTGCGGGACCTTCTGGATTTCCGCAGCCATGCCGACTCCACTGTGCTGGAGTCGGTTGAATCGATCACCGAAATCCGCAAGCGCTTCGTCACGCCGGGCATGTCGCTGGGCGCCCTGTCACCCGAGGCCCATGAAACACTGGCCATCGCCATGAACCGGATTGGCGCCAAATCCGTGTCCGGCGAAGGCGGTGAGGATCCGCGCCGTTATGTGCCCTATGACAACGGCGACAACGCGAACAGCCCGATCAAACAGGTAGCCTCGGGCCGTTTCGGCGTGACGGCTGAATATCTGAATGCCTGTGAGGAGATCGAGATCAAGATCGCCCAGGGCGCCAAGCCCGGCGAAGGCGGTCAGCTGCCGGGGTTCAAGGTCACGGACATGATTGCCCGTCTCAGACATTCCACACCGGGGGTCACACTGATATCGCCGCCGCCGCATCACGATATCTACTCAATCGAGGATCTGGCGCAGCTGATCTACGACCTGAAACAGATCAATCCCGATGCAAAAGTATGCGTCAAACTTGTGTCCTCTGCCGGGATCGGCACCATCGCCGCCGGCGTGGCCAAGGCACATGCCGATGTGATCCTAGTGTCCGGACACTCCGGCGGAACCGGTGCCAGCCCACAAACCTCGATCAAATATGCCGGAACCCCATGGGAAATCGGCCTGGCGGAAGTCAATCAGGTGCTGACGCTGAACGGTCTCAGACACCGGGTCACACTGCGCACGGACGGCGGCATCCGCACCGGGCGTGACGTGGTGATCGCCGCCATGCTGGGGGCCGAGGAATTCGGTGTCGGTACCGCATCGCTGGTGGCCATGGGCTGTATCATGGTGCGCCAGTGCCATTCCAACACCTGCCCCGTCGGTGTCTGCACCCAGGATGAAAAGCTGCGCGCCAAGTTCACCGGTACAGCGGACAAGGTGGTCAATCTTTTCAGCTTTATCGCCGAAGAGGTTCGGGAAATCCTGGCCCATCTGGGTGTCGGCCGCCTGGAGGAGCTGATCGGGCGTGCCGATCTGCTCCATCAGGTCAGCCGTGGGGCCGCCCATCTGGATGACCTTGACCTGAACCCGCTTCTGGTGCAGGTCAGCGGGCCCCATCGCCGGACCCACTGCACACTCGAAGGCCGTAACGAGGTCCCTGACAGCCTTGACGCGCAGATGCTGGAAGATGCCAGCGCGGTGTTCAGCCGCGGCGAAAAAATGCAGCTGACCTATTCCGTCCAGAATACACAGCGCGCTGTCGGCACCCGCTTTTCAAGCGCCCTTGTCCGCCGTTTCGGTCTAAAGGGCTTGAAGGCCGATCATGTGACCGTGCGCCTCCGGGGATCCGCCGGACAGTCACTGGGTGCTTTCGCGGTGCAGGGTCTAAAGATCGACGTGTCCGGGGATGCCAATGATTATGTCGGCAAGGGATTGTCCGGTGGTACCATCGTGGTGCGGCCGCCGACACGCTCGCCCATCACCGCCAAGGACAACACCATCATCGGCAACACGGTGCTGTACGGCGCCACGGGAGGCCGTCTGTTCGCGGCAGGCCAGGCGGGCGAACGCTTTGCCGTGCGCAATTCCGGGGCTGACGTGGTTATCGAGGGCGCCGGCGCCAATGCCTGCGAATATATGACCGGAGGCACCGCCGTTATTCTGGGCGCTGTCGGGGATAATTTCGCTGCCGGCATGACCGGTGGCATGGCGTTTGTTCTGGATGAAGCAGGCGACTTCGCCGCCCACGTCAATGCCGACACCGTGATTTTCGAACGTCTGGCCAGTGCGCACTGGGAAGCTGTCCTGTACAGCATGATCGAAACACATGTGTCGGAAACGGGATCGCGCTGGGGGCAGACCATTTTGTCCAACTGGCCTGCAAAACGCGATCTCTTCTGGCAGGTCGTGCCGAAGGAGATGCTGGCCCATCTGGAACGGCCCCTCAGCGATAGCGGACCGGAGTTGCCGGAACGTGAGATTGCCTAGGCCGTATTTTACCGCGTTTTCACACCAATCCCCCGCTGGCGGGGGATTGGTAACTGCGCTAAAAGCGGACTATGGCAACGCTTTATCATCATTGGCTCAGTCCGGCGGCCCGATTCGTTCGGGTTCTCGTCATGGAGAAGCGTCTGGACGTCACCCTTCGGCTTGAAAAGGAATGGGAACGGCGCCAGGCCTTTCTTGCCCTCAATCCGGCCGGGGAAGTGCCGGTACTGGTCATGGACGACGGGTCCGCCTATTCCGGTGCGCTGGCCATTGCCGAATATCTGGAAGATACCATCGCCGAGCCGGCCCTGATGCCGGAAAACCCCGACGGACGCTACGAGGTCAGGCGTCTTCTCGGCTGGTTCCATACCAAGTTGGGGACGGAAGTGACGCGCCTTATCGTCAGTGAAAAACTGTTCAAGCGCTTTCTCGGCATGGGGGAACCTGATTCCGACTCCGTGCGTTGCGCCGCGCAGAATCTGAAAACCCATTTGCGCTACATCGGCCACCTGGCAAGCCGCCGGCATTATCTGGCCGGACCCGTCTTCACCATGGCGGACGCGGCTGCCGCGGCACATATCTCCGTTGCCGACTATTTCGGCGATATCGCCTGGGATGCATGGCCCGACGCGAAAGACTGGTACATGCGGGTCAAGTCCCGCCGGTCGATCCGCGCCCTGCTCGCGGATCGCATACCCGGCTTAGTACCCCCGCCACACTATGGCGACCCGGATTTCTAACGCCATGTCGCACGCGGCAGCACCCGAGCAGACCCACATGCCCCAGGCCGTCCACATCCGCCATAAGGCGCTGGCTCTTGGCTTTGACGATGTGGGGATTACACGACCGGACGCCATCTCCCATGCGGCAGAAGGGTTGGACGCTTTCCTCGCCGACGGCCATCACGGCAGCATGGAATGGATGGAAGCCCGCGCCGACCAGCGGGCCAATCCGACCGTTCTGTGGCCGGACGCACGATCCGTGATCGTCGTGGCCATGAATTACGGGCCGGATACAGACCCGCGCACTTTGTTGACGGAAAAGGATCATGCCGTCATTTCCGTCTATGCCCGCGGCAAGGATTATCACGATGTGCTCAAAAAGCGGCTGAAGGCCCTTGGCCGCTGGATGGCGGCGGAGTTCGGCTGCGCGCTGAAGGTTTTTGTCGATACTGCGCCTGTGATGGAAAAACCGCTGGCAGCCGCTGCCGGGCTGGGCTGGCAGGGCAAACACACCAATCTGGTATCGCGTTCCTATGGCAGCTGGCTGTTTCTGGGGGTGATCTATACCGATATGCCGCTGACCGGCGACACGCCGCATGCCGACCGCTGCGGCGCGTGCCGGGCCTGTCTCGACTCCTGCCCGACCAAGGCCTTTCCCGCGCCTTACAGGCTGGATGCCCGGCGCTGTATCTCCTATCTGACGATTGAACATAAAGGACCGATACCCCTGGAATTCCGCAAGGCCATGGGGAATCGCATCTATGGCTGCGATGACTGCCTTGCCGCCTGTCCGTGGAACAAATTTGCCAGGACGGCAAACGAAGCGGCCTTTCACGCGCGGGTGGAGCTGGACGCCCCAAGGCTTGACAGTCTGATGATGCTGGACGATGCCGGGTTCCGGCAGGTTTTTTCCGGTAGCCCGATCAAACGGATCGGCCGCAACAGATTTGTCCGCAATGTTCTCATTGCCGTCGGTAACAGCGGTGATACATCTTTTTTGCCAAAACTGGAGCCACTGTTGACGGATGACGATCCGGTGGTACGGGAAACGGCCGTCTGGGCGCGTGATCAGTTACTGCAGACATGGTCGGAGGCGCAGAATAACGAGTCGGCGTGACGACGGCTTGGCACCACAATCGTCACGCCGGTCCGGTGTCTATGCCCTGTTGTCGAGTTGCGGCCGCACGGCGGCCAGCCCGTCCCGCGTGATACGGTAAGGTCCGCCGCCGCGGCTCGCAATCAGCCGCCGCCGTTTCAGTTTTCTGAACAGCGGAATGGACATATCGCTCAGCCGCCACCCCTCACGGGTCATGCAATGGGCGGAGATAATCTTCCGGCGTTCGTCCTTTTCAAGAACAATGTGACCACCCCGCGCAAGCGCGTGCAGGGCACGCTGCTCGCCCTTGGAAATATTCATTTTGGAAATCCTGTCCGGTCATGATGGGGAGAGTACGGGCCGGGACATCCATGATCGGATGACGCGAACCGTCATGACATACCCTGCCTGACCACACCTTTTCGATAAGGGGCGGGGGCAGTGTTTACCGGGACTCGGACAGTTTAAGAGACATCAACACTCCATCATCGGGCCACAATTTTAGAAAACGGCCCTCACGGTGTCAACAACGCGCAAACATAACCACGGCTGGTCTGGTCTCAGACTTGGGGTGAAATGGAAACGGAACGGTTTCAGCGCCCGGCAGTACCGTCATCCGCATGCAGCGGCAGACTGACACCGCCAATAATCGGCCCGTGGCCATAACCAGCGTGTAACAGAATGGCAAGATGATCCGCATCCACCTGCACCCCCATGGCGGGATTGATTTCAGTGATCCAGTCTTCACCGTTCCAGTCGGCAATGACATCCGTATACCGTACCACATTGGTATAGTGTAGCTGCCTGCCCTGGTTTTCACCGGCACCGACCTCAACCGAGGCATCCCCCACATACCACACCAGCCGCACTGCAACCGTATCGGCCACGGCCGTTGCCGGCAGGGTGACGGTTATGACGCCGTCCCGGCGCGTGATGCCGGGCGTGACATGCAATCGCTCAATGTCCCGTGCCTTGGCGACGGAATTGCGAATTTTGTCCTTTTTCGACCCGACACACTGGAAACGCCCGTCAACGATAACCTGGGGGGTGAATACACCGCCCCGGCCCATCCGTTTGTTGTAGGCGGCCTGGCGGGCGCTGTTGCGAGGGTGGGCGAAGGTATCGGCCCAGCCCAGACGATCCCAATAGTCAACCGGCCAGGACAATGTCAGCACGCCGGGCTTGTCACGCATGGCCTTAACCGCGGCATCTGCCGGCGGACAACTGCTACACCCCTGGCTGGTGAACAGTTCCACAACCGTCAGCCGGTCCCCGGCCACCACGTTCCCGGTGATAAGCAGAGACGACAGACTCAATACCGCAATACAAAGTATCTGTTTCATGAAAGCTAAAATAAGCAAGGCGGCGATATCTTGCCAATCACCAGTGTGTGAGAAAACCGCGCCTGCAATGTGACTGCCTATCGCTCAAGCAGCCAACAGGCCGGGGTTTCACCCCATATGGTCCATGGTCCGGTACAGCGACAGGGTGCGCCATATGACACACCCCGTCATTACATTCGCAGAACTTTCGCTGGCAGATGTCAGGCCGCCAGCCGGCGCAGCACATAATGCAGAATGCCGCCATTCTCGAAATAGGTCACCTCGTTGGCCGTATCCAGACGGCTTTGAACGGTAATGTCCTTTTGACTGCCGTCGGCATAGGTGATGGTGACCTTCAGGTCCTGGCGTGGGATCAACCCGGCATCAATACCGGTAATATCGAAGATCTCCGTCCCCACGAGGCCAAGGCTTTCGCGACTGTCCCCATCCTTGAACTGTAACGGCAGCACACCCATGCCGACCAGATTGGACCTGTGAATCCGCTCGAAGCTTTCCACAATCACTGCTTTTACACCGAGCAGATTGGTGCCCTTGGCCGCCCAGTCGCGGGATGAACCGGTGCCGTATTCCTTACCGCCAACGACCACAAGCGGTGTATCGGCGTCGCGATATTTCATGGCGGCGTCATAGATGCTCATCACCTCGCCCGATGGCTGATGCGTCGTCCAGCCACCTTCCGTGCCCGGCGCCATCAGGTTGCGCAGGCGGATATTGGCAAAGGTTCCGCGCATCATCACCTCGTGATTGCCACGGCGCGACCCATAGGAATTGAAGTCCGCGACCGTGACGCCGTGATCCTGCAGGTATTGCCCGGCTGGGCTGTCCGGCTTGATGGCGCCTGCGGGGCTGATGTGATCTGTTGTGATACTGTCGCCAAGCAGTGCAAGCGGCCGGGCACCGCGCACATCGGTCGGTTTGTCGATACTCTGCGACATACCCTCGAAATAGGGCGGATGCTGAACATAGGTGGACTGGCCATTCCACTCATAGGTTTCACCCTCGGTCACCGGGATGTCCTGCCATTCCGGCGTACCGGTGAAAACATCCTTGTAACGTTCGATAAACATGTCACGGGTGAGCGACAGGCCGATGGCCTCATGCACGTCACTGTTGGACGGCCAGAGGTCCTTCAGATAGACGTCATTGCCATCCCTGTCCTGGCCGAGAGGTTCACGCGTGATGTCGATTTTCATTGAGCCGGCAATGGCATAGGCGACAACCAACGGCGGAGAGGCCAGATAGTTGGCCTTGACATCCTGGCTGACGCGGCCTTCGAAGTTCCGGTTGCCGGACAGAACGCTGACGGCCACCAGATCATTCTTGTTGACGGCTTCGGAAATCGGCGCGTCCAGCGGGCCGGAATTGCCGATACATGTGGTACAGCCATAACCCACCAGGTTAAAGCCGAGCGCATTCAGATGCTCCGTCAAACCCGCCTTGTCCAGATAGTCGGTCACAACCTGACTGCCCGGCGCCAGCGAGGTTTTGACCCAGGGTTTGCGGGTCATGCCCAATTCGTTGGCTTTTTTGGCGACAAGGCCGGCTGCCACCAGCACATCCGGATTGGATGTGTTGGTGCAGCTTGTGATGGCTGCAATACAGACATCTCCGTGTGTCAGTGTGTAGTCTTCGCCCGCAACCGGATATTCAGCCGTATCACCGGCCTTGCCGAAGTCTTCGAGCACTTTTTCGAAGGCCGGCGCGGCGGTTGCCAGTTCCACCCGGTCCTGCGGACGTTTCGGCCCGGCCAGGGACGGCTTGACCGTGGAAATATCCAGCGACAGCGTATCGGTGAAAACGGGGTCTTCACTGCCGGGCCCGCGCCACATGCCCTGCTCCTTGGCGTAAGCCTCGACCAGCGCCAGCGTGTTGTCGTCACGGCCGGTGAAGCGCAGATAATCCAGCGTTTGCTGTGAAATCGGGAAAAAGCCGCAAGTTGCGCCGTATTCGGGGGCCATATTGGCGATGGTGGCCTGATCGGCCAGCGTCAGTTCATCAAGGCCGGAACCGTAAAATTCGACGAATTTGCCGACCACGCCCTTTTCACGCAGCATCTGCACAACGGTCAGCACCAGATCGGTAGCGGTGATGCCCTCATTCAGCTTGCCGGTCAGCTTGAAACCGATCACTTCCGGAATCAGCATGGAGACAGGCTGGCCCAGCATGGCGGCCTCTGCCTCGATTCCGCCGACCCCCCAGCCCAGCACGGCAAGGCCGTTGATCATGGTGGTATGACTGTCCGTGCCAACGCAGGTGTCGGGATAGGCAACGGTGCGGCCGCCTTCTTCACTGGTCCACACGGTTTTCGCCAGATATTCCAGATTCACCTGGTGGCAAATGCCGGTGCCCGGCGGCACGGCGGAGAAATTGTCCAGGCTGGACTGCCCCCAGCGCAAAAATTCATAACGCTCGCGGTTCCGTTCCATTTCCAGCCGCACATTATCGGCAAAGGCCGTCGGACTGGCGAATTTATCCACCATGACCGAATGGTCGATCACCAGATCGCACTGGGCAAGCGGATTGATCTTTTTCGGATCCCCGCCCATGTCCGCCATGGCGGCCCGCATGGCAGCCAGATCCACCACGGCCGGAACACCGGTGAAATCCTGCATCAGAACCCGCGCCGGGCGGTAGGCGATCTCATGGGAGGAACGGCGCTCCTTCTGCCAGTCGGCCAGCGCCTGGATATCCTCGCTTTTGACCGTGTCGCCGTCTTCATAACGCAGCAGGTTTTCCAGAAGGACTTTCAGCGTATAAGGCAGGCGCGATACATCGCCGATTTTCTCCGCTGCGGCTTTCAGGCTGTAATAGTCATATTCCTGACCACCGACAGTCATGGTACGGCGGGTGTTGAGTGTATCCTTGCGCGGGGATGACATGATGGGGCGTCCTCCTTAGCTGGGGGTAAGAAACGTCAAGCGGGGCGGCGGTATGCCGGTGGCGACCGGCGCGGTCTGGACAATGCGACAGCGGCACAGGCCGTATGTCCCCGAAAACTCTTCAAGGGTCGCTGCCTTATCGCCCAAGGGGCCTGAATTTGCAATGCCCTGAGTGCGCACATCCCACCAAGGTCTATCATGGACAGATATGTGGCCCAGATCACACAGCAATCGTTCGCCGCCGGCCGGTTGAAAAAACCGCCCGCACTCTCACCGAAAAAGGTCCCCAGGCCCCCCGGTCAAATCCGGACTTTAATGAAAAGAGACGCAATTTGAGTAAAAAAGTGCCTAAAAATGGCCGCGAAGTCGGCCGGAAACACCCGTAAAACATCACGATTACGCCCCAATTCGGCGGCAGCCTGACCATCCCGACAAACACTCAGATGAAAGGGATATCGGCCATGGCGGATTTAACTCTTCTGGATTGGGTGCTTTGCGTTGCGCTGTTCGGTGTGGCGGCTGGCGGTTTCTGGGCCAGTCACAAATGGGCCGGACGATACCGTTTTTAGGTCTTGAGTGTTGAACAGGGGTCCGGGGGTTGAAGGGATCACCGCAAGCCCGCGATTGCGCCTCCTGAACAGGCCGGTCATATAACCGGTCCTCCGCGAAATCATGACGGTATTCCCTTTGCCCCCTGCCCTTATCTAGCCACTCTCGCTAGGGGTTTTGGCGCTGATCGTCAGCGCATGGACCGGACCGGCAAGCTCCTCGCGCAGGGCTGACATCACCAGGCGCTGGCGTGCAACACGCGACAGACCCGCGAAGGCGTCAGCGACGATATCCACATGAAAATGGCTTTCCCCCCCTTCACGATAGCCTGCATGCCCCCGGTGCTGTTCCGATTCGTCGATAATATCAAGGGTGACGGGGGTCAGTGCATCCGTCAGTTTACGGTGCAGTGTTTCGGTTACCTGTCCCATGTGTCTCAGTATCCTTTTGCATCTTTTCGGTAAGACGGTGCAGTGCAAAAACTTGCGTCTTGGCATTGATCCGGTCAGGGTAGCGGCCCACACTATAAGCTGTGATGGAAGCCATTCCCGGCAAGTACCGCCGCCTTGAACATGGTGCGGCCTGCCACGGGAAGGCTCTTATAGTATTAAGAGATCATAGAGGAAGTCCATTATGACCGCCCCCCTTTCCGCAAAGGCAACAGATACGTTCGGCACCGGTATCCCGCAGGAAAACGCCTTGCCGGGGGAAACCGTCAGCGTGCGCGACGTGTTCGGCATCGATGTGGACATGACCGTGCCGGCCTTTGCCGAAAGAAACGAGCATGTGCCGGAAGTGGACGAAGCCTATGTTTTCGATGCCGAGACCACGCTGGCGATCCTGGCCGGGTTTGCCCACAACCGGCGGGTCATGATTCAGGGCTATCACGGCACCGGCAAATCCACTCATATCGAACAGGTGGCCGCACGGCTGAACTGGCCTTTGATTCGCGTCAATCTGGACAGCCATATCAGCCGCATTGATCTGGTCGGGCGCGATGCCATCGTATTGCGTGACGGCAAGCAGGTGACGGAGTTTCAGGAAGGTATTTTGCCCTGGGCGCTGCAATCGCCCACAGCCATAGTTTTCGACGAATATGACGCCGGCCGTCCCGATGTGATGTTCGTCATTCAGCGTATTCTGGAAGTCGAAGGCAAGCTGACCCTGCTGGATCAGAACAGGGTTCTGCGTCCGCACCCGGCCTTCCGCATTTTTGCCACCGCCAATACGGTCGGGCTGGGCGATACCACGGGCCTGTATCACGGGACACAGCAGATCAATCAGGGCCAGATGGACCGCTGGAACATTGTCGCGACCCTGAATTACCTGCCCCACGGCACGGAAAC
Source organism: Eilatimonas milleporae (assembly GCF_003688555.1). Lineage (GTDB taxonomy): Bacteria > Pseudomonadota > Alphaproteobacteria > Sphingomonadales > Kordiimonadaceae > Eilatimonas > Eilatimonas milleporae. The sequence continues at coordinate 17,432 of NZ_REFR01000016.1, read as the reverse complement.
CGGCATTATCCTGGCGAAAGAACCCGGTTTCGATACCGATGACGGCCGCGAGACCATCAGCCAGATGGTTCATGTGGCCGATATGACCCGCACGGGTTTCATGGCGGGCGACATTTCAACGGTGATGAGCCCGCGTACGGTCCTGTCCTGGGCGCAGAATACTCGCATTTTCGGCAATGTCGGCTTTGCCTTCCGGGTCAGCTTCCTGAACAAATGCGATGAGGCGGAACGGCCGATCGTGGCGGAATATTATCAACGCGCCTTTGGTCACGATCTGCCGGAAAGCGCCGCACCCCATCAGGTCGACACATGAAATCCCTCACGGATAGGCACTCATAATGGCTGACGGAGGACGCGGCAAAAAAGATGTGTTCGAGCGTGCCCTGTCAGCCTGTGCACGGTCATTAAGCGACGACAAGGCCCTTGAGGTTGAATTCACCGTCGACCGCCCCGGCCTTTCGGCGGGGACCGTGCGCCTGCCGCATCTGCCGCACAAGGTCAAATCGCGCGATGTGGCCGAACTGCGCGGCATGGCCGACAGCTATGCCCTCAGGCATCGTCACCATGACGCCGCACTGCACCGCAAACTGGCACCGGGCAGCCCCATGGCCCGCCGTATTTTCGATGCCCTGGAAACCGTCCGTGTCGAAGCTCTCGGCGCGCGGGCGCTGTCCGGTGTACGCGATAATCTTGATGTCCTGACGGACAAACGGGCACGCCAGGACGGTCTGGCGCGACCCCTTGATGACACATCACAGGACGATGCCGACCGGCTGGCGGGAATTATCGGTCTCCTGGCACGGGAACGTCTGACAGGGGCAGCACCGCCTGAGTGTGCGTCCGCCATGCTGGAGGCGTGCCGCGGCCAGTATGAAGGACTGATCGGCCATCTGCTGGACCAGATGGAAGACCGTATCGACGACCAGAAAGGTCTTGCGGTCCTGGCGCGAAGCCTGATTTCCACTCTGCTCGGCGACGAAAGCGGAAATGAAACGCCGGAAGACAACCCGGAAGAATCCGAAAGCGAGAGCGGCGGTGACAGCCCGCAGGGCTCCGACAATGGCGACGGCGAAAGCGAGGGCGGCGAAGGTGACGGCGCTGAAATGGGCGAGGACAGTGACGGCCCTGAGGCCGGCGAAGAAGATGCCGGCACCGAGGCGGCCATGGACATGGCCGACGACACCGAGGCCGAAGCAGGCGAAGGAACGCATGAGGGCACTGTACCGTGGCGCCCCAACCGCCCGCTGGAAACCCTGCCGGATACGCCCTTTTATAGCGTCTTCACGGATGCATTCGATGAAGTGATAAAGGCCGAAGAGCTATGCGACGCCGATGAGCTGGAGCGCCTGCGTAAATATCTGGACCAGCAGATGGCCGCGCTGTCAGGCGCCGTCTCAAAACTGGCCAATCGGCTGCAGCGCCGCCTGCTTGCCCAGCAGCGCCGTCATTGGCAGTTTGATCTGGAAGAAGGGTTACTTGATGCCGCGCGCCTGTCGCGCGTTGTCACCAATCCGACGCATCCACTGTCCTATAAAATGGAATCGGATACCGAATTCCGCGACACGGTTGTTACCCTTCTGCTGGACAACTCCGGCTCCATGCGGGGGCGCCCCATTTCCATCGCAGCGATCTCTGCGGACATATTGGCGCGTACGCTGGAGCGCTGCGGGGTCAAAGTGGAAATTCTCGGCTTCACCACCAAGGCATGGAAAGGCGGCCAGTCAAGGGAAGAATGGCTGAAAGCGGGCCGACCCAAATCTCCGGGCCGTCTGAACGATCTGCGTCATATTATCTACAAGACAGCGGATGCACCCTGGCGGCGGGCCCGGCGCAATCTGGGCCTGATGATGCGGGAAGGGTTGCTGAAGGAAAATATCGACGGCGAAGCCCTGCTGTGGGCACACCAGCGCCTCATTGCCCGGCCCGAAGAACGGCGGATCCTGATGGTGATTTCCGACGGCGCACCGGTGGATGACAGCACGCTGTCAGTGAATTCGGGCACATATCTTGAAAATCATCTGCGTCAGATCATCAAATGGATAGAGACCCGCTCACCCGTTGAACTGATCGCCATCGGCATCGGCCATGACGTGACACGTTATTACAGCCGCGCCGTCACGCTTCTGGATGCCGAACAGCTTGGCGGCGCCATGACGGAACAGCTTGCGGCCCTGTTCGAGGAAACGCCGCCGCGCCCCACGACCGGATCGGCAGCAGGACTGTTGCGCTGATGGCTGCGCCGGGGCGCAGCCACACAGTTATGGCGCTTGTCGGAATTGCCGGTGTTGCCGTGGGTCTTGCTGTCGCCATGGGCTGGTTTGACGGTGATGGAGATACCCGCGTCTCCAGTGCAATGGATCCGGCAAACAGTGTATCCCACAGTACGGCCGAACCATTGGACATCACGGCCACACCGGTCGATCTGCTGCCCACCAATCCCGGACTGCGCACATTGGGCGCCCTGACTTTTGTCAAGGGATGGGTGTTACAGTCCGATCATCCACGCTTCGGCGGCTGGTCGGGTCTTGTCCTGTCCGGCAGGACGCTGACGGCCATCAGCGACCGGGGCTGGTGGCTGGAAGCTCGCTTTGATATTGCCGGCGAAGCACCGCTCACGGACGCAAGCATCCGCCCCTTCAGCCCGGAAACCCGAACCGCGTCCAAGTCCGATCTGGACGCCGAATCACTGATTGCGGCACCGCTGGGTTTCCTCGTCGCGTTTGAACGAAATCATCGCCTGTCATATGCCAGCGTGCCTGGTGGCTGGACATGGGATATAGCGCTCGACCGTCTTCCCGACCTGAGCGGCCTGCCCCGCAATGGCGGCCTCGAAGCCATTGCCTGGACGGCCGATGATGCCTTGCTGATGTTTTCTGAACGGGGCCTTGATCCGCAGGGACGGCTCAAGGCCTGGCGCTGGAACGCCTTAGGCAAAGGCACGGAGCGCACAGAAGTTTTTTATCTGAAACCGGGGTCCAACTTCGCCCCGACCGATGCAGCCCGCCTGCCTTCGGGCGATATTCTTGTACTGCAACGGCGCTATACCCCCGCGGATGGCGTGGCGGCACGCCTTGTCCGTCTGCGGGCGGCAAGCGTGGCGGCAGGACTTGCCGGTCGTACATTGCAGGGTGACCTGCTCGCCGAATGGGCCCCGCCTTACACGGTTGACAATATGGAAGCTCTGGCAGTGATTGACCGGGACAATGGAAGCCCTCGGCTGATCATGATGTCAGACGACAATTTCAGCAGGACGCAGCGCACCTTGCTTATGGTGTTCGATCTGGCGGGGGCATAGTGATGCACCGTGGTAAAAGTATCGAGGTGCAAAAGATATTTTCCGAAGCCCGCAACTTGATCCTTGAAGAAAATCCCGCAAAAGCAGAGCGCATGCTGGCTGAGGCCAGCAGGAAAAACGACCACGCCGCGCTGGCCCGACTGCGTGCGAGTGCTCTGTTGATGATGGGTGAAGTGGAAAAAGCCCGCTCACTGATACGGAAAGCCATTACCCATGTCTGGGCCCCATTGCCCGCGGATGTCTCTTTCGCAGCGGATGGCCACAGCCTGTTTTATCGTCTGCCGCTCCTAAGAATTCTATACATTCATGTACCCAAATGTGCATCAAGCACGGTCAAGAACATCATATATGACTGCGCACGCAAAAGCGGCGATGCAGACCATTCCGGCAAAGCACCGACACAGCGTCTGAATCGCAACGATTTGGTTGGTGGTGCATATGCCAGCTGGATGCGGTTTCTTGTTGTCAGAGACCCGATTGAGCGGATGAGGTCTTTCTGGCGCAGCAACATTGTTATCAAGAATGAGCTGTCCAGAGATGCCGGCGGCCAGAGTATTTTTCTTGGCCTGCCGACCCAACCTGATTATCGAGTGTTTGCTGAAAACCTCGTCCGCTATCAGCAGGTTTTCCGCTGCGTCATGCGCCATACCGCCCCGCTTGTGGATATCGCAGGGGGCAATACGGCTCTCTTCACCCATATATATGGTCTGGGTGATTTGGACCGTTTGCGCAGCGATATTGAAAGTCATTGTGGAATTGCGCTGCCGCCGTCTCACCGCAATATGACACCGTCATCCGTACAACCGCCGCCCGGAGGGGCATATGAGGATAATTTGCGGCATACTCTTTTTCGCACTGATTACGAAATCTATGGTAGCTGGTTTTCCTGATTATACGTAAAAACCGGCCTTGAAAATCAAGACCGGCTTCTGAGGTTGTTCAAATATGCGGAGACTGAAAGCTAAATGTTCAGACCGTTTTCTGAACGCTTTTTTCTGAAACAGCTTTTTTGATTTCTTTCTTCAGCTTCTGCGCCTTCGGCGACAGGTTATCGTCCCGTTGCTTCAGCAGAAAGTTGTCCAGGCCGTCATTGTGTTCGACAGAACGCAGCGCATGGGTGGACAGTTTGAAGCTAACCGAACGGCCCAATGCGTCGGAAAGAAGTGTGGCTTTCGTCAGGTTGGGCAAAAAGCGGCGGCGGGTTTTGTTGTGCGCATGCGACACATTGTTACCCGTCATCACCCGTTTTCCCGTCAGTTCGCAAACTCGCGACATGGTCCTTATCCTTCTTTTTCTACCGGGCGGATCTTCCATCCCGGGAATCTTTTGGTTGCCAAGTGCTGTTCAAGGCCGTGCGGCTTGCCCGCCCCAGCCTTGAAGAGTGAACCGCGCGTCAATAAGGCCTGTGGCCGTCTGAGTCAAGATCAGGAGCGGGCAGCCCTGTTCAAACCGCCACTTGCGGCCGGTAGCGGGAAAAATTGGCCCGCTGCTCAAGATAACGGCCCATGGACAGCATCTCTCCTTCACCCAGAAGACCGCCCCAAAGGGTTATCGTATGCGGCAGGCGCCGCGCCGGACCGGATGTGGCATCCGCCACACCTGTCAAAGCCTCCGTCTCCCGTTCTTCCATGCCCAGCGGCAGGGTCAGGGATGGGTGGCCGGTGAAATTGGTGATGATCAGCAGACTGCCCGCAAAGTTCGGGCTGATCAGCATATCCACCTGATTGTAAACATCGTCCATGACAGCCATCACGCGCCGGCGGAACCGGTCGATCTGTATCAATTCGACCGCTGAATGAAACCGCGCGGCGCGGAAAGTGTTGGGCCAGGCACGGGCCTCCTGCCATGCCAGCATATCGTCGCGGTTGGACAGTGTCAGGTCCTCGAACGCGGCGGCCGCTTCCGCCTCCACCACCGTGAACAGTGCCTGATAGGGCAGATCGGGCAGGGCGATTTCCCGCAGCGTGGCACCGCTTTTCCGAACCTGTTCCAATGCCCACTGATCGGTTGGCGTGGCATCCTTGAACCATGCGGGGTCGTAACCCACGGTCAGGGCGGACAGGTCAAAATCCGCATTATAGGAAAAGCCGTGGCTGTGGCTGGAAGCATCGCCCGCGTCCGCCCCGTTGATGGCCGCCAGCACCAGGGCCGTATCCTCCGTGAAACGGCAAATCGGCCCGAATTTATCAAGCGACCAACACAAAGCCATGGTCCCGGTGCGCGGCACCCGCCCGAATGTGGGGCGTAAGCCCGTCACCCCGCACCGGGTCGAGGGGGACACGATGGAGCCAAGTGTTTCCGTACCGATGGAAAAACCACACATGCCCGCCGCCGTGGCCGAGGCAGACCCGGCGCTGGACCCGCTTGACCCCTCTTCCGGCGCCCAGGGGTTGCGGGTCACCGCGTCAAACCATTTATCACCATAGGCCAGCGCCCCCAGACTGGCTTTGCCGAGGAGAACGGCCCCCGCTTCCCGCAGACGACTGACGATAACGGCATCCTCGTCCGGTATGCGGTCCTGATAGGGAGCGGCCCCCCATGTGGTTTTCACGCCCTGGGTGTCGGCCAGATCCTTCAGCGCATAGGGAATGCCGTGCAAGGGGCCACGGTCGTTTCCTGCTGCAAGCTCCGCATCGGCCTGTGCGGCCTGTGCCCTTGCGGTATCGGCCATGGGGGTGATGAAATTGTTCAGAACCGGGTTCAACCGGGCAATACGCTCAAGATAAATATCGGTCAGCCGGGCACTGGTCACAAGGCCGCCGCGCAGCCAGTGCCCCTGTTTGGCGATAGGGGCGAAGGCGATGTCGACGTCCGATCCGGGCCGGTCGGAAACGGAAATCCGGCTGATACGCACACCATCATTCTGTGGGTTGTTCTCTGAACCGGATAGAAAGGGGGTGAACGTCAACGCGGGCGCGTCGTCATTGGCCAGCATGACAGCAGCGCGGCGCGCTTTGAGACGTGTCAGATAATCATCCAGTTCACCGGCCATCTGCGCGCGTTCGCCATCGGTGTAGTCAACACCCATCAGGCGCTCGGCGCACTGAATGTCGCCGGCCTGAACCCCGGCCGTATTGTCTGCATCCTGTGCCGATGCAGTGCCGGCAAGGGCGGCCCCGGTGCCGGCTGCGGCCATCCCCTTCAAAAGCGCGCGACGGCTGACATTGGTGGTTTTCATATCCATATCCTCCCCATAAGATTCCGATCCGCATTTCACGGCGGTTTCGTATATACGGGTGCAGAGTATAGAGCTTGAACGGCGCGCGAGAAGCGTTATCAAGAACACGTCGCAAACGGTTTGGCGGCAATGGTAATTGAGGACATGCCCGCACATGGGCCGAAATATACGCGCCATATTGGGCCCCACAAACACCGGCAAGACTCATTACGCTGTTGAACGTATGTTGGCGCACAGCTCCGGCATGATGGGGTTTCCGCTGCGTTTGCTGGCGCGGGAGGTCTATGATCGTGTCGTCGGCGCCAAGGGCAGAAATCAGGCCGCATTGATCACTGGCGAGGAACGCATTGTACCGGAAGGCGCGCGCTATTTTCTGTGCACCGCCGAAGCCATGCCCCGCCACATGAATGTGGAGTTCGCCGCGCTTGACGAGGTGCAGATGGCGGCCGACTCCCAGCGCGGCCATGTGTTCACCGACCATATGCTCAACACGCGCGGTCTGCACGAGACCCTGCTGCTCGGCGCGGAAACCATGCGTCCGCTGATCCGGCAATTGCTGCCCGAGGCCGACATCGACACACGGCCCCGCCTGTCCTGTCTGACCCATACCAAACCGGTCAAACTGTCACGCCTGCCCCGGCGCAGTGCCGTGGTGGGATTTTCCGCCAGCGAGGTTTACGGCATGGCGGAACTGATCCGCAGGCAGAGGGGCGGTGCCGCCATTGTGATGGGCGCGCTCAGCCCGCGCACGCGCAATGCGCAGGTCGCCATGTATCAGTCCGGCGAAGTGGATTATCTGGTGGCCACCGATGCCATCGGCATGGGCCTTAATATGGATATCGATCATGTGGCCTTCGGAAGTCTGGAAAAATTCGACGGCCGCCTGTTCCGTCACCTCAACCCGGCGGAAGCCGCGCAGATCGCGGGACGCGCCGGACGTTACAAGCGGGACGGCACCTTCTCCACCCTAGGCGGGGAAGGTGTGATGGACCCGCTGATAGTCGCCCAGATTGAAGACCATCAGTTTGATGCGCTGAGACGCCTGACATGGCGCAACAGCCGCCTGGATTTCACCTCCGCCGGCCGTTTGATCCGCAGCCTGGAAATGCCGGCAAAAACAGAGGGACTGCACCGTCAACGCGACGCCACCGATCTGGTGGTGCTCAAGGCGCTGTCCATGGACGCTGACATTGCCGGCCGTGTCAGGGATCCAGGACAGGTCCGGCTGCTGTGGGATGTCTGTCAAGTGCCCGATTTCCGTAAGATTTCGGCGGATGACCATATCAGCCTTTTGCGCCGGATTTTTCTGGATCTGTCCGGTGATGCCGGGGTTATTGAAGACGGCTGGATTGCGCGTCAGGTCAAGCGCCTTGACAATATTCATGGCGATATCGATACCTTGGCCGGACGCATTGCCGGTATCCGTGTGTGGACCTACGTATCGCACCGGAGCGGCTGGCTGAAAGACGGTGCCCACTGGGCCCATATGACCCGCAGTGTCGAAGACCGCCTGTCGGATGCGCTGCATGACAGGTTGACACAGCGTTTTGTAGACAGGCGCACAGCAGTGCTGATGCGTTCGCTCAAGCAGAAGGATAGTCTAAGCGTGAGCATCGACAGCGAGAAGGGCACCGTGTCCGTTGAGGGGCACGAGGTTGGCACGCTTTTTGGGTTTTCGTTCCGGGTTGCCGAAAGCGTCGACCGGCAGGAGGAAAAGACCATCCGGGCCGCCACCGTCCCGGGCCTGCAGGCGGAAATGATGCGACGGGCCAAGCTCTTGGCCAATGTCGGCATCAAGAAGGTGTCGCTGGATTTTACCGATGGGCTGTGGCGTCCGCGCGTAATGTGGGACGGTGCACCGATTGCCCGCGTCGAACATTCAGGCGCACTCTTCGCACCGCGCGTCCGACTGATGGAAGACACGCTTCTGGAAGGGGACGTATCCGTTCTGGTGCTTGAGACCGTCCAGAAATGGCTTGATGAACGGATTGCCGACAAACTGGCCCCGCTGATGGCCCTGTCAAAGGAACTGAACGGCGAGGTGGAACCCGCCGAAGGCACACCGCCGCTGTCCGGGCTGGCGCGTGGAATTGCATACCGCATGCTGGAATCCTACGGCGTCCTTCCGCGTGTGGCGGTGGACTCGGATCTGCGTCAACTGGATCAGGACGCCCGTAAGGGCCTGCGCCGTTTCGGCATCCGTATCGGCGCCCTTAGCCTTTACATGCCTTTGATCCTGAAACCGCATGCAACGGAACTGCGGCTGATGCTGTGGGCCCTGGCCAGAAGCGAAACGGCGCTGCCAACCATACCCACTCCAGGCATGGTCTGGGTCGATACGGAAAAAGCCGTACCCGAAGGCTTCTACGATCTTGCCGGTTTCCGTGTCGTCGGCGCCAAAGCGGTACGGATCGACATGCTCGAGCGTCTGGCGGATACGGTACGGCCTCTCGGCCAGGATCGCAGCTGGTTCGAGGTAACACCGGAAATTATGGGCCTTGTCGGCCTGTCGGGAGAGAGTTTCGCCAGTGTCATGAAAGCATTGGGCTATGCATGGGAAATCCGGAAATTACCGCCGGCTTCAGCGGAGGCAACATCTGTTGATAAGCCATCGGAAACAGCCCCTGATTCGCCTCCTTGTCTGCCCGGCGAACCGGTTTCCGGGCAGACAACAGATGACGGTGAAAAAAGTGCCGCCAACACAGCCCCTGACCAGCCAACGGCGGACATAGTACAGCATACACCGGATGCAACCGACGTCCCTGCGGTCGACATCGGTGACCCATCCGTCCTGTCCCCCGTCGTTCAGGAAACCCCGGAACAGACACCCGCGCCCACCGCAGACCAACCGGTGTCTTCCGAACGTCCCGATGCGGATGCAGGCTTAGAGGACACCGAGGCACGGAAAACCGCGTCTGACGCGGACGCCATACAAGGAGATACCGGGCCTGAAGATGCCGTACCGCCTGCCGCAGATACCGATGAGGCATCCGCTGAACTGGTGGAGCGCTATGTCTTCAAATGGGCCCCTTCAAGAGGACGCCGGCATGGCGGCGGCAGGTCGTCGGCGGACACCCGCGACGGAGAGCGCCAATCCCGTGGGGGGCAGGCACGAAAAAGGCCCCAGAATTCACACGGCAGACCGAAAGCGGCACGCGGGGCGCGCGACAACAGCGCCAAATCGTCCAAACCAGGCAAGGACACGCGCCGCGTATCGCGGCCGCGCCGCTCTGAAAAACAGGCCGACCCGGATTCGCCTTTCGCCGCCTTGGCCGGCCTCAAGGAAGCTCTTGACAAAAAAGCCCGCTGATAAAATCGCAAAAAGCCCGCCCGATGGCGAACCGACATCCTCACAGCGGCTGGATGTGTGGTTGTGGCATGCCCCTATCATCAAGACACGCAGCCTGGCGGGCCGGATATGTGTACAAAATGGTGTGCGCATCAACGGGCACCGCACCGAGAAACCTGCCCGCCGCATCGCACCGGGCGATATCCTGACCTTTGCCCTCGGGCACAAGGTATGGGCTCTTGAAGTTCTGAAAATCGGAACCCGGCGCGGCCCCGCGGCAGAGGCACGCACCCTCTACCGCGAGCTTTGATATCCGGACCGGCCGACATCCGGCGCCATCCTGACAGGCACCGCATGAAAGGCATGCAAAGGCCGGGTATCTAAACCCGTTGCCCTGGTCCATCCTTTTGTGCATAAACCCGCAATTGGAAAGATGCATGTCCGGGCAAAATTCAGACACTGTCACCAGTTCGTCCTGATATACTCGGCGCAGCCCCTGATTTGATCAAGGAGACAAGTGATGACCTATGTGGTGACCGAGGCCTGCATCAAATGCAAGTTTATGGACTGCGTTGAGGTCTGTCCGGTCGACTGTTTTTACGAAGGTGAAAACATGCTGGTCATCAATCCCAATGAGTGTATCGATTGCGGTGTTTGTGAACCGGAGTGCCCGGCCGAAGCCATCCTGCCCGACACGGAAGACGGGCTTGAGGAATGGCTGGAAATCAACACCAAATATTCCGAGACATGGCCCAATATCACCGTTAAGGGGGAACCGCCCGCCGACGCCGACGACTGGCAGGGCAAGGAAGGCAAGAAAGAATTCCTCTCCCCCAATCCCGGGCAGGGCGGTTAAATCCGTTCAGACACGGGGCAGACTGCGGAAACAGGCCCGGCAGTATTTTTTGCTCTGCGGTTAACCCATTACCCTGTTTATCGTTTCAGCACCTCGCCGATGCAGCCTCAGCGAGAGACTTTCGTCTGTCTTTTTTGAGTCAAATATGTTACAAACGCATACATGTGTGCTGATCAGGGCCGTAATCCTGAACCGGCACCAACTGCGGCTTGAAAGACGATACTCGGTTGTCGGCAAGGGCGGCTGAACATCATTTGGGTTGCTGAACACTGTCATGAAACGTGGCGATGGCCGACATCCCTTCCCGCACACGGGAAGGATGAATGGTCCATGCGGCGTTTTGCGTTTTGTTGCGGACCGCCATACGCCATTGGTACATTTTGTGTGCCAAAACAATATCGGCAGACAAGAAGCCGATAGGCGTTTTCCGCCAAAATGCTCGGACAGGGTTGCAGGCAGTCCGTGTCCAAACCGCATTGTACCACGTTGCCAGGGGGCACAGCCGATCCAGGGCCGGGCCTTAAATGACGCTGCTCCACTGGCACGGCTATACACAAGAAGGACTTAAAACGGTTATGGCTGCCAAATCAAAAACTCATCCTTTTTCCGTCGGAGATTACATTGTTTATCCCAAACACGGTGTAGGCCGGATCAGCGAGCTTGAAACCCAGGAAATATCCGGTCTGACGCTGGAACTTTACGTTATTCGTTTTGAAAAGGAGCGCATGACCCTGCGCGTGCCGACGAACAAGGCTGCCGGCAGCGGCATGCGCCGCCTGTCGAACGACGCCACCATGAAGGAAGCCTTCACAACGTTGAAAGGCAAAGCCCGCATCAAGCGTACCATGTGGAGCAGGCGCGCCCAGGAATACGAGGCCAAGATCAATTCCGGTGATCTGGTCTCCATTGCCGAAGTTGTGCGGGATCTGCACCGGGGCGATGACCAGCCGGAACAATCCTATTCCGAACGGCAAATTTACGATGCGGCGCTCGGCCGTTTGGCCCGCGAACTTGCGGCTGTTGAAAATATCGAAGAGGCGGACGCCATCGTTCGGCTGGAAAAAGAACTGGCCGCCTGAAACGACGATTTCAACTCATATCCACCTGACTGTGAAAACCCCGTTGGATTTGATTCAACGGGGTTTTTTATACCCATCCCGTAAATTCTGACAATTTTTGTCAGAAAAATTGATCCGGGCAGTTTTCAGGCGCGTATTTCCTATAGTTGCGTTAAGGGGAGATACGGATATGTCACGTACCAACTGGGTATCCGGTGATGATCGCAGGGTTATCCGCCATGCCATGAAGGCCCCCATGCTGTCCCGCGAACGGGAGTTGGAATTGGCAAGGGCATGGCGTGAAGGCGCGGACGAGCGCGCGCTGAAACGTCTGACCGAATCCTACCTGCGTCTGGTGATTGCCGCGGCAAGCCGTTTCCGCCATTACGGTCTGCCGGTGGCGGATCTGATTCAGGAAGGCGTGATCGGTCTCATGGAAGCCGCCTATCGTTTCGAACCTGATCGCGATGTCCGCTTCTCCACATACGCCAGCTGGTGGATCCGTGCCTCCATTCAGGATTTTGTCTTGCGCAACTGGTCGATCGTACGCACCGGTACGACAGCGGCCCACAAGGCTCTCTTCTTCAATTTGAAACGTCTGAAAGCCAGGCTCGATATGCCGACCGAGCGTCCCCTGTCATTCGAAGCCAGGCGCCGCATCGCCGATGAACTCGGCGTGAAAACACGCGATGTCGAAACCATGGAAGGCCGCCTGTCCGGTGTCGACCGGTCATTGAACGCGCCTGTCGGCGATGACAGCATGCAGGAATGGCAGGAACTTATCGTCTGTGACGCTCCGCTTCCGGACGAACAGGTCATGACCACCCATGACGGCCATCGCCGGACGGCGTTGATCCACGATGCCATGCGCAGCCTGTCCGAGCGGGAAAGCTATATCATTCGTGAACGCCGCCTGCGTGAAAAAGGGGAAACCCTGGCAGCCCTTGGCGAGCGTCTCGGCATTTCCAAGGAAAGGGTGCGTCAGCTGGAAGCACAGGCTCTTGGCAAACTGAAAACCGCACTGGTTCGGCGTATACCCGACCCTGCCGCTGCGGGGCTTTCGGCTGGATAGGAGCCGTCAGCAATCGCAGCCAGTCGAATCTGACCCATTGCCCTGACAAGCAAGCGCGGACCCCACCGCCAATCACTCCAGCCACGCGCCTCGATGTGCCGGCCTTTCAGATTTACCGGGTCAAACCCCTGTTTGCGCCAGCTTCTTGCAACCCCGGCCGGTATGTCCAGGGTGACATCACTGCGCCAGTTATCGCCAAAGTTCACATAGACCCAGCCACGCCGTAGACTGACATCAGCGACCTGACCTGACAGGATTATAAAATGTCCGTTCGGGACACTGTCCGGTTTGTTGGCATCACGGGCTCTGTATGCCTGCAGCCGCCAAAGGCCGCGCTCAATCCGCCGGGCCGTATCTTCCGCCATGTACAGATCGCCCAACAAGGGACAACTGCCCGGTGTCGGCGACAACAAGGCCATGCCTTGCGTCAGCAACGTCTGTTGCAGCCAAAGACCGGTAGCGGTCGATATATGTGCCAGCCGCCGACCGTGCCGGTCATGCCTGCGGTCACCGTCAAAACAGAAAAAATTCAGAGAATCACGCGAAAGAGCCGTCAGCCTCTCATGGGCATTTTCGGCGCCGGGCCAGGTGGTGCCGGGTCCGCCTTCCGGCCATAATTCCGGCAGTTTGATATCCGCCAGCCGGACCGTCGATCCATCATCCAGCCGCAAATGCCCGGCACCCGTGACAGCTTCCGCATATCCGCTTCCGCAGGGTGTGAGACCCGTTTCTGCCGGCCAGGGACGTGGCCCCGCAGAATCCGCGTAGAGGTCACTCGGGACACCGGCCAAACATAATAAGATCAGGATGATATGACATAAATTGGCGGGCATGTGCATCATGGGTATGCGGCTGATGTGACGGCGGGCTTCCGCCTTGTCAGGTCAGAATGGGCGCCTTATGGTTGCACTGTCCAGAGTGTTACGCCCTCCCCTTATCTTCGACCAATGCAAGGACCAGCCAATGACCGAGACTGACGGCGAAAAAACCGACATGACCCCCGAGCAGGAAAAGGCGCTTCAGCGTATGGCGAACGACCTGCACCGGCTCAATAACTCCGTCATGGCGATGGTTGACCTCGGCCTGTCGGTAGAGCTGATTCGCACATGGCGCTATCATGAAAAGGGGGCATGGGGCGACATGCTGGTGCCGATCGTCCGCGACAAAAAATAACGCCGCACCCTCCCCTCTCGGTAGCGTGTCCCGGCTTATGATGTCCGCCCTGTTCAGGCATACTCCCGGGCATTCAGCGTTTCCGCGAAAGAGGCAACTGACTGCGCAAGCGTTTCGCTTTTGACCTCGGCCCCCGTCAAGGAAAGGGTTTCCGCGACGGGGACATCCACCAGGGCAGCCATTTCATCAACTGCGCGCGACAGGCTCCCGTGACCGTCATGCGTCAGGAAAAAACCCACTCTTTCCAGGGACGGCAGTCCCCCTTGCGTCAGAAAACTGCGCACCGGCAGGGCCGGATGGCTTGTCCATACGGGCGTACCCACCAGAACGAGATCGTAATGGCTGCGCGGAAAGGGCGGCACGGCAATGTCCGGCAGTTTTCCGGCCACACTGTGATACCCTGCCAGAAAATATCGCAAATCTCCCGGTCGGTATTTCATGCATTCTATTTCAGCGATATCGCCTTGAAGGGCAGCGGCCAGGGCCTTTGCCAGCGTCCGCGTTGTACCCGTGCGTGAATAATAGACAATCAGTGTGTCCATGCCGACACTCTCCCCTACCGCGTAGTGCATCCATATGATGCCTTTGGGGCATATAGCATCGTTTGCCGGCGGCCGCGTTGACGGCGATCAAAGGTAAACCGAATACGGGAAAGAAACGCGGGCTTCGACAGTGCGGAAATATGGCGGCCGTTTTACAGCAAAGCCGTCAGCAGCATGTAGGGCAGCGCGAAAAACCCGGCGGCCCAGATCGCCGAACGCAGATAGGGAAGCCCACTCGCATAAGCCGGGACATACGCGACCCGCGCCCAGAAATAGATCTGTGCCGCCAGGGCCGTCCCGAGTGTATTGGCCGACGCCAGCTCCACCACCGCGACCGCGGCGGTAAACAGAATGAGACCTTCCATATGATTGCCAAAGGCTCTGTGCAAACGTCCGGCCATACCGGTCGGTGACCGTTCCGTATCGCGCGGCCCGCCGGTGTATCCGGTTCCAAGCTGCAGATTGACAGGGATAGCCATGAGAATCAGCTGTGCCACTGCCAGCAGACCCGCATAGGCCAGATAGGTGACTTCAACGCTCATGATAGACCCTGTCCAAGCATTCAGCCGATACCAACAATCAGCACTATAGGACTGGCGATGAACGTTTCCAGTTTTATGCTGGAAATGGTGCCCTCAGGAGGAGATGAAGTCGAGCGCAAATTCATTGCACGTTTCTGGGAAGCTCAGGGCTATCAGCCAAAAAACTTCACCAATCCATACGCCTACTTTTCCCAGTTGAGCTCCAATGATCCAACCATTCTGATCGTCGATTACCAGATGCCTGAGCCTAAGACGGTCGCCAAGTGGAAGAAGCATACGGCCGTGTCAGACCTTAAGACGGACCCGAAGGAGGTGCGCTCCACAGTTCTGACGGTTGAAGAAGAAACGATTATCGTCGTCTTTCGCAAACACACGCTTTTACCGCTGGATGATTACCTTTACGCCCTGCAATCGACAATCTCACATTTAACCCGTTCTGCTTTACACCGCTGTTTACAGCGCCACGGCATATCGCGCTTGCCGGACGTTGAGCATGACAAGCCTGCAAAGCAAAAGTTCAAGGCCTACCCGATCGGCTGATTTTCATATCGATATCGGCGAGGTTAGCACACAGGAAGGCAAACTATATCTTTATGTTGCGATTGATCGAACATTTAAGTTCGTATTCTTCCAGGCCGTTCACAAAATGGGGCGGTCCTCCGCGTCAGCATTCCTGGAGGACTTGATTGAAGCGGTTCCCTATAAAATTCATACGGCTCTAACCGACAACGGTATCCAATTTACGTTTCCGCCGAGATATAAAGACGGACCGACTGCGCGGTATATGACGCATATGTTCGACATGCGCTGCCAAGAGAACGGGATCGAACACAGGCTAACGAAGGTGAAGCATCCGTGGACAAACGGACAAGTCGAACGCATGAAGCGAACTATCAAGGAAGCGACTGTTAAGCGGTATCATTATGCTGACCATGACCAGTTCAAAAGGCACCTGGAAACATTCATCAATACCTATAACTATGCGCGCCGCTTGAAAACGCTACGTGGACTGACACCCTACGAATACATCTGCAAAATGTGGACAAAAGAACCCGAAAGGTTCAGGCTCAATCCAATCCATCAATGCCGAGACTAGGCTGTTGGACCTGTCGCGTTATTTTGCCGCCCTTAGTGCTCGTTTAGGCTACTTTCCGTTCGAAAGCGAGCGGGCTTTTCCAGCCCAAAGGAGAGTGTCGCCGGCGCGGGTTGTAGAAGCCATTGATGTACCGGCAGATGGCCACTTCTGCTTCACGGCGCGTTTTCCATGACCTTCGCCAAATCAGTTCTGCTTCGATCGTTTTGAAGAATGTTTCAACGGCTGCGTTGTCGTAACAGTTTCCTGTTCCACTCATCGACACCTCGAAGCCATGCTGACGCAGGATTTTCTGGTAGTCGTGTGAACAGTATTGGCTGCCGCGATCCGTATGATGAATGCAGCCCTTCGGAGGCTGTCTCAAGGCAATGGCCATATCGAGCGCCCGGACCGCCAGATCACGCTTCAAGCGGTTGCTGACGGCCCAGCCGATGACCCGTCTTGAATGCAGATCGAGAATGACAGCGAGATATAGCCAGCCTTCGTGCGTCCAGGCGTAACTGATATTTCCCGCCCACTTCTGGTTTGGTTTATCCGCTGCGAAGTTCCGGTTCAGCAGGTTCTGCGCGATATTGAAGGCATGGTTGCTGTCGGTCGTCACCTTGTATTTCTTCGATCTTTCAACCCGTATGCCATTCTCGCGCATCAAACGCCCAACGCGGCGATGGCCAACACTAAGGTCAAGCTCTTTCAATTATTCGGTCATGCGCGGACGGCCGTAGCTGCTCAAGCTGAGACGAGATTGTTTCTTGATGTGCGCCAGAACGATCATGTCGGTTCGTTGCCTTTGGCTGGCCGGGCGACGGCGATAGGCACGCAGGCCACGGGGCCTGAAATCTAGAACGTCACACATGCGATTTGCGCAAAAGGCAGTGCGGTGTTCTTCTATAAAGCGAAACCTCATGGTTTTTGGCCCGCGAAGAACTGCGTTGCCTTTTTTAAGATCTCCCTCTCCTCCTTGAGAATGCGGTTCTCATGTCGAAGCCGCTCATTCTCACAGGCAAGGTCCAAGTCCTTGTCGGATACCACGTCGGTGTCGCGATACGCAGCTACCCACTTGTTCAGCGTTGACAGACCAACGCCCAAATCTGACGCTACCTGCTTCCTTGTAAGCCCGCTCGTCAGCGCGATCCGCACCGCATCAACCCGGAATTCATCCGTTCGTTTCAGTCCCATAGTTCGTCTCCTTTGCTAAAGTAAATGCTATCAAAGGAGCGGCATCAAACCGCGACAGGTCCATGTAGGCTCATAAGCTCTCAAGCGCAGGCGTATTGCGGCTATCTTCACCATTGCCAGAAAGGTGGAGCCCAGTTTGTCATATCGGGTTGCAATAC
>NZ_REFR01000015.1 GCF_003688555.1 Eilatimonas milleporae | reverse complement strand
GAAAAAGCCATCCCTCATCAACAAACTCCTTCATCCAGGAGCTTGAATCACAAAAAGGCCCCACCGTGAACCCTATTTATGGGTCCTGAGCCTAGAGTAGATGGTAATGATTTTCAGCTTTATGCTGGAAATGGTGTCCCCGGCAGGATTCGAACCTGCGGCCCTCAGATTAGGAATCTGATGCTCTATCCTGCTGAGCTACGGGGACCCATAGGACCATCAACAGCGCTTCTTTTACCGGCCTCCCCATCCAGGAACAAGCCCCGATCGCAACCGGAAAAGCCATGTGTCCTTGCGTGCCTTGCCGTATCCCGGCATGGTGAAGGGCTGTGAGGGGAGAGAACATCATGCGAAACTGGTTTTTCGGTCAAATGGCCATGTATGCGGCGTATCACCGCGACACCCGCAATCAGGCGACCCATCATGTGGGTGTACCGGCAATTGTGTTTTCCCTGATGGTTCTGGCCGCTCAGGTCCCCATCGCGATGACGGATGCCGGACCGCTGACATTGGCCGCCATTCTGATCGCCCTGCTGCTGTTGGTGTACCTGGTGGCCGTGCCGCTGGTCGGCATGGTGGCGGTTCTGGTTTACGGTACCCTGCTGTATCTGGCCGAAGGGGTGCCCGCCGGACTGGTATGGCCGGTTTTCGGCCTTGCCTTTGTCGGCGGCTGGATCGTCCTGTTTATCGGACATGCCTTCGAAGGCCGACGACCGGCCCTGTTCAGCAACCTGCTTCAGGTTTTCATGGCACCGGCCTTTCTTATTATGGAAATATTGTTTGCCTGCGGCCTGTTGGGCGCGGTGAAAACCGAGATCGAAGCCCGCATGCCTGCCTTTCTGCCGGAACACGGCAAAGACGGCGCGGCGGCATAATGCTATTGTGCACCCTTCTGTCCGCCAGACCCCTGAGATAAAGCTTTAGAGGTAGGGACTGAGCAGCCAGGCCAGCCGCCCTGCAAACCGTGTCAGCCGGGGATGTGCACGCAAGTCGTCCAGGCTAACTTTTTGGGAAGCCGCGAACCGTTCCTTCATGATGTCTGAAAGACTGTTTGCCAGCGTGCGCCCGTAGGCTTCCACATTGAATTCGAAATTCAGTTTCAGCGAGCGCGCGTCCCAGTTGCTCGACCCGATCAGGGCCCAATCATCGTCCACCACCATGACCTTGGCATGGTCGAAGGGCGGCGGTGACAGGAAAATCCGGCATCCCGCATCCAAAAGCGACGGCAGGCCAACGCGGACGATCGCGGAAAACAGAGGAAGATTGCTGTGTGCGGGAATGAGAATATCGACCTGCACACCGCGCAAGGCCGCCTGACGGAGAGCATGCCGCAAAGGCTCTAACGGCAGAAAATAAGGGGATATGATACGGACCTGCCGACGCGCGGCACCAAGGGCGCTGGCCATCAGCATGGACGTCCGGTCCAAAGGTTCGTCGGGCCCGTCCGGAATGGCACGGGCCACGGACAAATCACTTACCGTTTCTGAAACATCATGAATATCGTCCTGGATAACTTCCGGCGGATCCCATGGCTTGCCGGTGGCAAAGACCCAGTCATCGGCAAAAGTATCGATCATCTGGTGAATGACAGAGCCCTCAACATGGAATTGAAGGTCCCTTACGGCTTTTCCGTCAGGGCTGTCCTGAACGATATGATTTTTGCGGATGTTCATACCGCCGATAAAGGCATGGCGGCCATCCAGAATGAGCATTTTGCGATGAGTCCGCAGGTTGAAAAAGGCCAGCCGCCAGGACAGTCTCGCCGGATTGAAGCTGGCAACCGGCACGCCGCCCCGGCGCAACAGGCCCGCAACCGGGCGGAAGCCATAAAAATTGCCGACCGCATCCACAAGCACCCGCACATCCACGCCGCGGGCCGCTGCCCGTTTCAGACTGGCGATGAAACGCCTGCCGATGCTGTCGGCCTGAAAAATATAGCTGGTCAGCAGGACTGAGTGTTCGGCCGTGTCAATGGCTGCCAGCATCTCATCGTAAGCCGCGCGCCCGTCGCCGACAGGACAGATCCGGTTGCCGGCGGTCGGTGGCAGATGGGTGACGCGGCCGGCCAGGCGGTCATGGGCGCGCCAGCGGTCCGGAGCATCCGGCCACAATCTGTCCAATGGCGGTGACGGCGGTGCATCCACCAGCCCGCGCCGCGCCGGCAGACCGCTGCGTTGCCGTGCCGCGCGTGCCCGCCGTTCGATCCGGTTGATGCCAAAAAGAAGGTAAAGGACAAGGCCAAGGATCGGCACCAGCCAGACCACCCCAAGCCAGGACATGGCTGATGGGGCGTCGATCTTCGTGCGGAGGATATGGATGCTGGCGCCAAGCTGTAACGCCAGGAAAATAAGCCCCAGCCATATATTGCCGCCTGCACCGTCATCAAAAAGCGCCACTGCCCTCAATATCCCGACATGAACCCCTTATGCTTCGAGCCCTGCTGCCACCCTTTCCGCATGCCCCTTGATCCTTGGGGACACCTGGGTGGCATTTTATTTCCTTAATCTTGTGACCCGTCCCTGCTTTCGCTAGCGTGCCCGCCATGATGAGACAAGAACAATCAGATGGACACCGGAATACCGCGACAGGGCAGACATCTGCGGGCCCCGTCCTGTCGGGGCGGGGATTGGCCTGCCGGCGGGGTGGCCGGACCGTGTTTGAAGGTCTGGACATGGACCTCGCTTTGGGAGAGGTCGTTATTCTCGAAGGGCCGAACGGCAGCGGCAAATCCACACTCTTGCGGCTGCTGGCCGGCCTTGGGTCTGCCACCGGGGGACATCTGTCACTGGCGGGTATGTCGGCAGACCGGCGGATACAGGCGCGCATGCTTGTGTATCTTGGTCATGCCACGGCATTGAAATCCGTTTTCACCCTCGCCGACAATCTTGCCGATTTCGTACAAATGGCCGGCCACGACACCCCGGATGACGATCGCCTTGTGGAGGTTTGCAGCCATTTCGGACTGACAGCCCTTCTTGATCGGCCCGTACGCTATTTTTCCAGTGGACAGCGACGCCGCGCCGCGTTGTGCCGTTTTCTGCTTGTTCCCCGATCCATCTGGCTGATGGACGAACCCACTGTCGGACTGGATAGCGTCAGCCGGACGGCCCTTGCCGATATGATCAAAACCCACACAGATATGGGTGGTTCGGCGGTCATCGCATCGCACGATCCACTGGGGCTGGATGACAGGGTGCCCGCACGCACCCTGGATCTTAAGTCCTATCAGCCGGCGTCCACGGACCCCTATTGGACGGCAGAGCCTGCACCATGACCGCAGCGAAACAGGATATGCAGGAACATATCGCGCCCCCAGCTGACACACCGGCCGGCACCGTGTCCTTTGCCAGTGTTGTCAAGCGGGATATCCGCCTGGCGTGGGCGCAGGGCGGCGCGGCAGTCCTGGGACTGGCCTTTCTGCTGATGGGGGCCAGCCTGTTTGCGTTCGGCATCGGCCCGGCGCCGCAATTGCTGGCCCGTATCGCGGGCGGGACATTATGGGTGCTGACGGTGCTTGCCGTTCTGTTGAGCCTGGACCGGCTGTATCAGGCGGATTATGAAGATGGCAGCCTGGACGATATGGCCCTCAGCCCTATCGGCCTTGGCGGCATTGTTCTGGCCAAAGTCACTGCGCACTGGCTGGGCACTCTTTTACCGCTGGTGCTGGCTGCACCGTTTGTCGGCCTGCTCCTCAATCTTGAAGGGCGGCTGATGCTGCCACTGCTTGTCAGCCTGCTGTTCGCCACGCCGGCCCTAAGCCTGATCGGCAGCATCGGCGCCGCCCTGACGGTCGCTGTCCGGCGCGGCGGCGTGTTATTGTCCCTTCTGGTTTTGCCGCTTTATGTGCCGAGCCTGCTGTTCGCCATGAGTGCCGTCGAGGCCTTTGTCCTTGGCACCGATCCGCTGGCGCATCTGGCGCTGGCGCTGGCTGTCAGCCTGCTGGCGCTGGTGGTCGCGCCCTTTGCCTCTGTCGCGGCGCTGCGTCTGGCCCTGGATTAGGGATATAGGGGGATATAGCGGGACAGGACGGGATACCGGTGGAAACACGGCAAAGACCCACGGGGGCCGGCACAGTCCGCGATACGGACACGTGAAAACGCATACATGCGGCATGTTGGACGCTTGCCCAGGCACGCGGTTTGGGGGTAGGAGTTGAGGCCATGCACAGATTTGCCAATCCCGCCCGCTTCAACCGCCTGGCGGACCGTATTTTACCCTTTGCCGGTGTGCTGACCGTCTTTGCCTTTGTCGCCGGTCTGTATCTGGCCCTTGTCGCCAGCCCGGCCGATTATCAGCAGGGTGAAAGCGTGCGGATCATGTATGTGCATGTGCCGGCGGCATGGATGGCCGTCTTCGCCTATGTCGTCATGGCCGGCGCCAGCTTCACGGCCCTGGTCTGGCGGCATCCGCTGGCCCTGATCGCCGGGCGCGCGGCAGCCCCCATCGGCGCGGTGTTCACGGCCCTGGCGCTGATCTCGGGGGCGTTGTGGGGCAAGCCCATGTGGGGCACCTACTGGGTCTGGGACGGACGGCTGACATCGGTCCTGATTCTGTTTTTCCTGTATCTTGGCTATATGGCCCTGTGGTCGGCGTTCGAGGATGAGGACAAGGCCGGGCGCGCGGCGGCGGTTCTGGCGCTGGTGGGCGTCGTCAATCTGCCTGTGATCAAATTTTCGGTCGACTGGTGGAACACACTGCACCAGCCAGCCAGTGTCATGCGGCTGGACGGACCCACCATCCATGCGGACATGCTGTGGCCGCTCTTGGTGATGGCGCTGGCCTTCATGGGATATTTCACCCTGGTTTTCCTGTGGCGCATGAAATTGGAAGTGGACCGGCGCAAGCTGGCCGCCTTTCGTCTCGCGGATCAAGTGACATGACGGAATTTCTGCATATGGGCGGCTATGCCGCTTTTGTCTGGGGCGCTTACGGTGTGGCGGCGCTGGCCCTGATCTGGCTGGCGCTCGCCAGTCTTGGCGGCCAGCGCCGTGCCCGCCGCCAGGTGGATCGCCAGCGCGCCGCGCGCCGGCAGGGCGCACCAACCGCCCGGCCGGACGCCGCGGCTGAAACCGGGACGGCAACAAACACCCCTGCGACCGATCTGTCCCGGGCGGAGGGGGCGCTGTGACCGCGCGTATGTCGCACAAGGGTCTGACAGGCCGCAAACGCCGGCGTCTTGTGGTGTTGAGCCTTGCGCTTGCAACCCTGACCGGGGCGGTTCTCCTTGTCCTGTTCGCCCTGGGGCGGGACAGTCTCAGCCTGTTTTTGCAGCCATCGGCGGTGGCCGCCCGCGATCTGGCGCCGGGGACGCGGTTCCGCCTGGGCGGCATGGTGGCGGAAAACAGTTTTGAAAAACTGCCGGACGGCCTGACCTACCGTTTTGTCGTTACCGACTGCGCGGCGGATGTCCCGGTCCGTTTCACCGGCCTGCTGCCGGACCTGTTCCGGGAGGGTCAGGGTGTGGTGACCGAAGGCACCCTGGATGATACCGGACTGTTCGTGGCCGATACGGTGCTGGCCAAGCATGATGAAAACTATGCGCCGCCGGGCACCATGCCGGCGTCGCCCGATGCCTGCCGCCATCCGGAGGATGTACCGACAGCCGTTACAGAAAACGGACCGGCGGGAGGGGCACGGTGATCGCCGAAGTCGGACATTTCGCCCTTGTGCTGGCGCTGATGCTGGCACTGGCCGGCGCCGTTCTGCCCCATATCGGCATTGCACGGGGCGATGCGCGCATGATGGGGCTGGCGGACCATATGGCGCTGGGCCAGCTGACCATGGTCATCGTCGCCTTTGCCGCCCTGACGCATGCCTTTGTCACATCGGATTTTTCCGTCGCCCTGGTCGTGGCCAACAGCCATACGGCGAAGCCGCTGCTTTACAAGATTTCCGGTGTCTGGGGCAATCATGAAGGCAGCCTGCTATTGTGGGTGCTGATCCTCAGCGCCTTTGCCGCTGCCGTCGCCTGGCGGGGCCGGACCCTGCCGCTGCGCTTCCGCGCCCGGGCCCTGGCCGTGCAAAGTGCCATCGGCGTCGGTTTCCTGCTGTTTATTCTGTTCACCAGCAATCCGTTTCTGCGCCTGGATCCGGCGGCGCCGGAAGGTCAGGGCCTCAACCCCCTGCTGCAGGACCCCGGCCTCGCCTTTCATCCGCCGATGCTGTATCTGGGCTATGTGGGCCTGTCGGTCTCCTTCTCCTTTGCCATTGCCGCCCTGATCGAGGGCGAGGTCACCGCCGCCTGGGCGCGCTGGGTGCGGCCGTGGACACTGACTGCCTGGATCTTCCTGACCGCTGGTATCACCCTCGGCTCGTGGTGGGCCTATTACGAGCTGGGCTGGGGCGGCTGGTGGTTCTGGGACCCGGTGGAAAACGCCAGTTTCATGCCGTGGCTGGCGGCGACGGCGCTGTTGCATTCCGCCATCGTGGTGGAACGGCGCGATGCCCTGAAAAGCTGGACGCTGCTGCTGGCCATTGTCGCCTTTTCCTTTTCACTGCTGGGGACGTTTCTGGTCCGCTCCGGTGTGTTGACCAGCGTTCATGCCTTTGCCAGCGATCCGGCGCGGGGTGTTTTCATTCTGGCCTTTCTGGCGGTGGTCGTCGGCGGATCGCTGGTGCTGTACGCCTGGCGCGCGCCCAGCCTTGAGGGCGGCGGCCTGTTCGGCCTGGTCAGCCGGGAAAGCGCACTGGTCCTGAACAACGTCCTGCTGTCGTCCTTTGCCGCCGTTGTGCTGGTCGGGACTCTCTACCCCATTTTCGTCGAAGCCTTCGCCGACAGTCAGATCACCGTCGGCCCGCCCTTTTTTGAATTTGCCAGCGTCATGCTGATGAGCCCGCTGATCGTCGCCGTCGGGATCGGACCGCTCCTGGCATGGAAACGGGGCCGTCTGTCTCGCGCCTTGCAGATTCTGCTGCCGGTTCTGGCTGTGGCGCTGATGGCGGGACTTCTGCTGCTGTGGCGGACGGCCGGCGGGTATGTGATGACGGCGGTGGGCTTTGGCCTGGCCGTCTGGCTGATCGGCGCGGTGCTGGCCGATATGGCCGCAACGGCCAAACTGTTCGACGCCCCGGCACGGGCAGCGGGGCGTCTTTTCCGCCTGCCGCGCGCGCGCTGGGGGATGTGGCTGGCCCATGGCGGGGTGGGGGTCATTCTGCTCGGCATTACCTTTTCAGAAGCCTTCACATCGGAAACCCTGACCGTGATGGCGGCGGGCGACACCGCCGATGTGGGCGCATACCGGTTTCGCCTGGACGGCGTCGCCCCGGAAGCCGGCCCCAATTATGCCGCCGTTCGCGGGACGTTCAGCGTGTTTGACGGGGACCGGCTGGTGGCGACACTGCGCCCTGAAGACCGCGTTTATGCCGATCCCGTTCTGTCCACGACAGAGGCGGCCATTCATCCGCGCCTCAGCGGTGACCTTTATGCCGTCATCGGCGAAGCGGCCCCGGCCCTGGATGGGACCGAGCGCTGGTCGGTCCGCCTGTATTTCAAACCGGCGATATCCGGCCTTTGGGGCGGCACGGCGCTGATGGTGCTGGGCGGGCTTCTGTCCTTGAGCGACCGGCGCCTGCGCATGGGGGTGCTGGCGGGCCGCAAGGGACGCCCAGGTCCGTCACCAACCGCGCCGCAAGGCTCCGGTCCGGTCTCTCGCCCGGTCCGGGGGACGGCCTGATGGCCCGGCCCCTGTCGCGGCTTGCGGTGATGGCACCGGCCCTGCTGTTCGCGGTGCTGGTGGCCCTGTTTGCCCTGCGCCTGGGCGGCGACCGCAACCCGCAGGAACTGAAAAGCGTCCTGATCGGACGACCGGCGCCGGGCTTCACAGTGCCAGCCCTGACCGGCGGCAACGGGCCGCTGAGCCATACGGATCTGTCCACGGGCGGCCCCCTGCTGGTCAATTTTTTCGCTAGCTGGTGCCTGCCATGCCGGGCCGAACATGACAATCTGATGCGCCTGGCGCGGGATAAGGGCATCCCCATCATCGGGATTGCCTATAAGGACAAACCCCGTGCCGCCCGTGCCTTTCTCGCTGATCTGGGGAATCCGTTCATACGGACCGGGCTGGATGAAAGCGGCCGTGTCGGTATCGAATGGGGGGTGACCGGCGTGCCGGAGACCTTTCTGATCGATGGCGAGGGCATCGTGCGCTACCGCCATTTCGGACCTATTGTCGGCGACAGTCTGGACACACGGCTTCTGCCGCAAATCGCCGCCCTTGGTGGTCCCGGCCCATCTGCATCGGATACACGGACCGCAAGCGGGGAGGCCGCGTCGTGAGCCATGTGTTTCTGCGGCTGGCCGTTGTCCTTGCCCTGTCCCTGCCCGCTCTGTCCGTGGCGGTGGATGAAACGCCGCTGAAAGATCCGGCGTTGGAAGCCCGCGCCCGCACCGTGATGAAGGATATCCGCTGTCTCGTCTGTCAGAATCAGTCGATTGAGGATTCAAATGCCGACCTGGCCCGCGATCTGCGCCAGATTGTGCGCGAACAAGTCGCCGCAGGCAAAACGGATGACGAAATACGGGCTTATCTGGTCGCGCGCTATGGTGACTGGGTCCTGCTGAAACCCCCTTTCGATATGCGCACGGCGTTTCTGTGGATGTCGCCTCTCTTATTCCTCGGCCTGGCGGTGCTGTTGCTGATCCGCCGCGACCGGGCCCATGGCGCAGGGGCGATACCACCGGACCCCGATCTGAGCGCGGAGGAACGCGCACGGCTGGACAGCCTGCTGGAGACCGCGCCAGGCACCCCCCGCAACGGACATCTTGAGCGTGAGTGAGGACATGCGATGATCTGGGTCCTGCTGGGTGTTGTTGCCCTTATGGCGGCCGCGTTTGCCTACCGGCTTGGCGGTGTTCCGGCTTCCGGCGGCGATCCCCTTGCCCCGTTGAAGGCGCAGCTGGCCGACCTTGAAGCCGATTTCAAACGCGGTGAACTGGATGCCGACGCCTACCGGGCGACCAAGCTGGAGTTGCAGCGCCGTCTTCTCAAAGCCGCCGAGCGGCCGGACCGGCGTCTGACCGCAAATGCAACCCCGCGTCCGGCACCCGGACACGGACGGACAGGCCCTGTCCTGTTCACTCTTGCCGTCGTCCTTGGCGGTGCCGCGCTTTACGCCTGGCTCGGCACACCGGGCCTGGACAGTGCACCGGGCATGCGCATCAGCCGTGGCGCCACGCCGGTAACGCCGGAAGGACCGACATTCGACGAGGCCATCGCGGCGATCGAGGACCGGCTGGCCGGTGTCCCCGACGATGTCGAGGGATGGCGCATCCTGGCACGCACGGCCAATGCCCTCGGCGATTATGGCCGTGCGGCCCGCGCATATGGTGCCCTGTCCACCCTGGAACCGGACCAGCTGCAATGGCGGGTGGCCCGAATCGAAAGTTTTCTGGCCATGTCACGGGGACAGGTGACGCCGGCCGCGCGTCTTTTGATCGACCGCATGGTGCGCGATGTCCCCGATCATCCCGCCGGCCGGTATTATCTTGGCCTGGCACTGGATCAGGCGGGTGATGAGGACGGCGCCAAAGCGGTGTGGCAGGCCCTGCTTGACCGCACACCGCAGGACGCCCCCTGGCGGTCCCGTCTGGTGGCCGCCCTGCGGCGACTCGGCGCCGTTCCCCCGGCCCTGTCCGATGAGATACTGGAGGGGGTCGCCGATATGTCGCCGCAGGACCGCGATGCCATGGCACGCGGCATGATGGCACGCCTGGCCGCGCGGCTGGAGGAAACGCCGGCGGACGCGGATGGCTGGCTTATGCTGGCGCGCAGTCATCTGGCGCTGGGCGAAAAGGCTGTGGCCGCCGATGTCCTGCGAAAGGGCCTTGGCCATGTCAGTGCAGATCGCACAGCCGCCTTGCAGGCATTGCTTGACTCTTTGGGGCCAGATGCCTCACCCTGAAAAGGTCGATCAAGGAAAAACAATCGGCACGTGGCCACAGGCCGCAATCAAATGTATCCGGAAAAAATCGGATACCGGGCACAAAGGCCCCGCGAAGAAATCGTCAGATCGGACACAATCTGCTGCACGCACGGCCTTGGTGGGACGCATCCATCCGGCGCCGTCAGGGTAAAGCCGTTGGGCACGGCCGGAACAGCGGGTGCCGGGGGAGAGGGACAAGGGCCTGAAAAAGGCTCTGAGCTTGACGATGGTCATCGATCAGAATTCATCCACGCTACAGGCACAATTGCAGGCGCAGCTTCGGGCGACACAGGACGATGGATCCGGTGCGCGGCGGACCCTCAACCAGCGGGCGGATGCCAGTGAAGCCGGCCGGGATACAAGCCGCGACCGCCTGTCCTTTCGCGGTCAGGACGATGCGGCCGGCCGGTCCGGGGTCTCCCAAAGGGCGCTGGAAGCCGGGGTCTCGCGCCGCCGGCCCGACATATCCAGCGACCAGGACATTGCCGCCGCGCAAAACCGTGTACAGTCCCTGGAGGCCGGTGATGCCACCGCCGCACCGCAAACACGCGAAGCCCCCGTGGGTCGTTTGTCGGCAGGGAATGACCGGCGCGACGTGCCGCTGGGCCAGATTGTCGATCTGCGGGTCTGACACGGCCGGCGGTACATATCATATGCCCCGCCCGGGCTGATGAATGCCCGTCCCGCCATCGGTACTGGACAGGGGCGTATACCCCCGCCAGACTGGCGCCATGATAAAATCCGACACACCCGAAAACGATACGGCGGACACGGAGTCCGGGGACCCTTTCCAGGATTTTCACCGGACCGTGCCCGATGGCGACGATCATGAACGTATGGTCTGCCGGTCCTGCGGCTTTGTCCATTATGAAAACCCGAAACTGGTGGCCGGGTCCGTTGTCACCGATGGCGGCAGGGTTCTTTTATGCCGGCGCGCCATAGAGCCGAGAAAAGGGTTCTGGACCATTCCGGCCGGGTTTATGGAACTGCACGAAACACCTGCCGAGGGCGCGATGCGCGAAGCGTGGGAGGAAGCCCGCGCCCGCATCCGTGTGCACGACCTGCTCGCCGTCTATACCGTCAAGCGCATCTCGCAGGTCCAGATGATGTTTCGCGCCACATTGGACGACCCCGGCATTGCCGCGGGCCCGGAAAGTCTGGAGGTGGCGTTTTTCGACTGGGCGGATATTCCGTGGGACAGTCTCGCCTTTCCAAGTGTGCACTGGGCGCTCACCGATTTCCGCGCGGTTGAGGACAAAAACGCCTTCGCCCCCTTTTCCAATCCGAAAGGCTGGGAAAACGCCTGACCGGCCGCCGGTGCGGGTCAGCCTCAGTCCCGGCTGTCGTCGTCAAGCTGATAGCGGGCGATGACGGGCGTCTGCAACAGTGCGAAAACCAGGGTGATCGGCAGATAGCCGAAGGTTTTGAAATTGACCCAGACATCCGTTGTCTGGCTGCGCCACACCAGTTCGTTCAAAACGGCCATGGCGGCGAAGAAAAGCGCCCAGTTGCGGGTCATGACGACCCAGCCCTGTTCCGCCATGGGGGGCAGTCCGCTCGCCAGAACCGTTTTCAGCAGGGGCCGCCCGGTTACAAGCCCGACGATCAGAACCGTGGAAAAGATCAGATTGACCAGTGTCGGCTTCATTTTCACGAATGTTTCGTCCGCGAAATACAGGGTCAGGGACCCCATGACCATCACGATGACAAAGGATACCCACAACATGGGCGCGACATGGCGCGTCATCAGCCAGCTTGTCCCCATGGCCGCCACCATGGCGACCATGAAGGCGGCGGTGGCCACCATCAGCCCGCCCCATTGAAAGGCCGCGAAAAAAACGATCAGCGGCCCCAGCTCGATCGCCAGCTTGACAGGGACGGAAGGCGCCTTTGCCGCCACCGCGTCAGACGCCCGGCTGCCGGGCGCAGCGGGTCGGGGGGTATTGTCATCATCTGTCATATATCTGCCGCTTGTGGTTGTTACGGGCCTGATGTACTACCTTCGGCCCTATT
Source organism: Eilatimonas milleporae (assembly GCF_003688555.1). Taxonomy (GTDB): domain Bacteria; phylum Pseudomonadota; class Alphaproteobacteria; order Sphingomonadales; family Kordiimonadaceae; genus Eilatimonas; species Eilatimonas milleporae. Next base: position 269,614 of record NZ_REFR01000015.1, on the reverse strand, counting down.
TCCTGCCGCTCCATGTGATGACCGTCTCTTATGATACAGCTGTTCAAAGACCGCAACTTTCTGATCTTCTGGATCGGTGAACTGGTCTCGGTCATCGGGGATCACATCAGTCTGATCGCCTTTCCGTGGCTGGTGCTGCAAATGACCGGCAGCCCGGCCATGACCGGGCTTGTCTTCGCGGCACAGGGCCTGCCACGGGCGGTTCTGATGCTGGCGGGCGGGGCCGTGGTCGACAGGACAAGCCCGCGGGCCGTCATGCTGGCGACCAACTGGATACGCTGTGCCCTGGTGATGACCCTGGCCTATATGATCTTCACCGATACGGCGGGGCCCGCTTTCGTCTTTGTCATCGCCCTTGCCTTCGGGATTGCCGACGCCTTCTTCTATCCCGCCAGCACGTCGATCATTCCAAGTCTGGTCAAACCCGAACAGTTGCAGGCCGGCAATGCCGTTGTGCATATGACCGCCCATCTGGCCGTGGCCCTCGGCCCCATTATCGCCGGCCTGGTGATCGCCGGCGAAATTGGCGACATGTCCCATGGCGCGGCGCCGGTGCCGGCGGCGGACACCGCCGGCGGCTATCAGCAGGATCGTCCGGGCCTGGCGCGCGCCTTTTTTCTGGACGGGCTGACCTTTGCCGTCTCGGGCCTGACGCTGGCGCTGATCAGAACGCGGTCCCTGAAACAGCAGGACGCCAACGGGGAGCACGACGGGCAAGAGACGGCCGAAACCACGCAGACGACCGGGTCCGTCAACAAAAAGACATCCATGTTCAGGGATGTCGTCGCGGTGATGCGCCATATCTGGGCGCAGCCGCCGGTGCGCCTGTGCTTCATCGGTATCATGGCGCTGGAATTCTTCTATCAGGCGCCGATCTTTGTCGGCCTGCCGGCGCTGGCCAAGGAACGGTTTCTGGACGGCGCGCGGATTTACGGACTGGAAATCGGCGCCTGGGGCATGGGGGCCTTTATCGGCAGCCTGCTTGGCGGCATGGTCCGCCCCATACCGCCGAAATGGCTGCCGCGCGCGATGTTCGCGGCCTTTATCTTTTCCGGGGCCACGCTGGGCATGGTGGCGTATTTCGAGGCCTATCAGGTGGCGATGATCCTGTTTTTCTGTGCCGGGCTTGGCGACAGTTTCGTCTGGATCCAGTTCATATCCTGGCTGCAACGCATTACCCCCGGCCATATGATGGGCCGGGTGATGAGCATGCTGATGTTCATGGCGATCGGCCTTCTGCCGGTGGCGAACATGGCGATGGGGCTTCTGTTCGAACTGCATGTGATACGCACCATGTACGGCGCATCGCTGGCCATTATCACCATTTGCCTGATCGCGGTTCTGCATCCCGATGCACGCAAAACCGTGCCGCCGCTTGACAGCGGCAAAGCGACTGGGACAGCGTAAGCCTGTTATGCGCGGTTTTTTCGCCATCGGTATCGACGGGGCCTCCAAGGAAGGCAATGTGGGCAATCTGATCCGCACGGCCCATGCGTTCGGAGCAAACTTCGTCTTTGCGGTCAAGCCGAAACGCGTCGCCCACACAGGCGAGGTCGTGACCAAGGATTTCGCCGACACATCGAAAACCCACGAACAGATCCCCTTTTTCAATTATGATAGCGCCGACGCCGTACCGGTGCCGCAGGGCGGGCGGATTGTCGGGATAGAACTGGATGACGCCGCCATCGACCTGCCCAGTTTTCGCCATCCCGCCCAGGCTCTTTACGTTCTGGGCGGGGAACGCTCGTCCCTGTCGCCTGAAATGCGCGCGCGCTGCGATTTCATGATCAAAATTCCGACACACTTCTCTCTGAACGTGGCCACGGCGGGTGCCATTGTTCTATATGACCGGTGGCGGTTGATGGGCGGCTTTGCCGAACGGCCCGTGATGGCGGGACAGACGCCCGTGGAACCGCGCGGGCACGTCCACGGCCGGCCGATCAGCCGGCGGGACCGCGCCGCCAGACGGGTAAAAGCCGCCGGACAATGATAAAGGGGTCACAAACGGGGCAGCCAACAGGGGAAACGGACAGTGGTCGGTGTAAGGACACATAAGAAATTTTTCAGCCGGGCAGGCATGGGGACCGGCGCCATGATTGTGAATACCATGGTTATGCATGTCGTCGCTCTGGGCGCCATGGTTTTGACCATGCTGTGCCTTCCGGCATATGAGGCACAGGCGCAGGGACGCGGCAAGCGGGAACTCCTGGGCAGTTTCCGGGATTGGGACGCCCTTGTCATGACGTCGAACGCGGGCGAGAAAACCTGTTACATGATTTCAACGGCGAAACGCTGGACAGCCAGCCGCAAGAATGTCAGCCGCGGCGACATTTATGTGATCGTCCAACACCGCCCCGCCTTCGATGTGAAGGATGAGATCAATGTCAATGTGGGTTATCCCCTGAAATCCGGCAGCGAGGTGACTGTCAGCGTTGACGGCAAGCCGGCGTACCGTCTGTTTACCGAAGGGCGCGCGGCCTGGGCCTATGACCCGCGCGATGACAGGGCGATGGTGGCCGCCTTCAAACGCGGCAGCCGCATGGTGGCAAAGGCTACAAGCGCGCGCGGCACGGTGACAACGGACACATATTCCCTGTCCGGATTTACCGCCGCCTATAACGCCATCACCAAAGCCTGCCGCTGACGGGACTTCCACACGGCTTTGCCCCGGTTTCCTTGACAGGCCCCGATTTCCTTGACAGGCCCCGATTTCCTTGACAGGGACGCCGTGCCCGCGATAGGGACGGGCACCCCGCGAAACCGGGGTTTGCCTGGGCCGTTACCAAAGGCCCGCCACAATCATGACCAGAGGTCCTGGCGCCCGGCCGTCCCGTCATCAGGGGGCCATCCGGCAAAAGGCAGGAGAGACAGATGCAGATCACGCCCACCGGCGACATTCCGGTCGCCACCCACCGTGCCGATCCCGATGCGACAACCGGCAAACGCAATATTCTTGGCCTGGACAGGGACGAACTGCGCGTGGCGCTGACCGATATCGGCGTTCCTGAAAAACAGGTGAAAATGCGTACAGCCCAGGTGTGGCACTGGCTGTATCATCGCGGCATCAGCGATTTTGCCGTCATGACCAACATATCCAAGGATGTGCGCGGCGCGCTTGACCGTCATTTCATCATCCGCCGCCCGGAAGTGACCGAGGCACAGTATTCCAGCGACGGCACACGCAAATATCTGATCCGCTTCGCCGACGGGTCCGAGGCCGAAACCGTCTACATCCCGGAAGAAGATCGCGGCACGCTGTGCGTATCGTCCCAGGTGGGCTGCACCCTCAACTGCAAATTCTGCCATACCGGCACCATGCGCCTGGTGCGCAACCTGACGGCGGCGGAAATCGTCGCTCAGCTGATGGTGGCACGCGACGATCTGGGGGAATGGGAAAACCCGACGGAAGGCCGCAGCGTCACCAACATCGTCATGATGGGCATGGGCGAACCGCTGTACAATTTCGACAATGTCAAAAAAGCACTGGATATCATCATGGATCCGGAAGGAATCCAGATGTCCAAACGGCGCATCACCCTGTCCACGTCCGGCGTGGTGCCGCACATGGAACGGTGCGGCGCGGAAATCGGCGTCAATCTGGCCGTGTCCCTCCATGCGGTGCGGGACGATGTCCGCTCCGAGATCATGCCCATCAACAGGAAATACGGTCTCGAACAGGTGCTCGGCGCCTGTGCCGCCTATCCCGGCGCCCATAATGCCCGCCGCATCACCTTTGAATACACCATGCTGAAAGGCATCAATGACAGCGACGGCGACGCGCGCGAACTGGTGCGGCTGATCCGCAAATACAAACTGCCGGCAAAGGTCAATCTGATCCCGTTCAACCCCTGGCCCGGGACGGATTATGAATGCAGCGACTGGGACCGGATTCAGCGTTTTTCCGACATTGTATACGAAGGGGGCATTTCCGCACCGGTACGCACCCCGCGCGGACGCGACATCATGGCGGCCTGCGGCCAGTTGAAGTCCGCCTCGGAAAAAAAATCCAAGGCCCAGATCGCCCGCGAGACCGCTGCGGCGGCAACCGCGGTCGCGGCCACAGCCGAAACGTCACCCGAAGGCGATCATTTCAGTTCGACCGGTCTGACATAAGGCCGGCTTGCCTGTACCCGCTGCCATGTCACCGGCAAACAATAATTCATCGCCCCACCGGTGGATTGTTTTCCCCACGACATGGAGCCGCTCCGCCAGGTATGTTGCTGTGCCGCTGCCCTGTCTATTTGCCTTTGACCGGGCAGATGCCCTCTCTATACTCGCGGGCCAAACGATCACGCCAATCCACAGGGTTCTTTAATGTCTTCTTCTCCCATGAAAGTGGTGCTTGCCTATTCCGGCGGGCTCGACACCTCCATCATTCTGAAATGGCTTCAGGTGACCTACGATGCCGAAGTCGTCACCTTTACCGCCGATCTCGGCCAGGGCGAGGAGCTTGAGCCCGCGCGCAAAAAAGCCGAACTTCTGGGCATCAGGGAAATTTTTATCGAGGACCTGCGGGAGGAATTCGTCCGCGATTACGTGTTCCCGATGTTCCGGGCCAACACCGTTTACGAAGGACAGTATCTGCTGGGCACCGCCATTGCGCGCCCGCTGATCGCCAAACGCCAGATCGAAATCGCCGCCGCCGTGGGCGCCGACGCGGTGTGTCACGGCGCCACCGGCAAGGGCAACGATCAGGTCCGGTTCGAACTGGGCTATTATGCGCTGAACCCTGACATCAAGGTGATCGCACCCTGGCGGGAATGGGACCTGACGTCACGCACCCGCCTGATCGAGTTCGCCGAACAGCATCAGATCCCGATCCCCAAGGACAAGCGCGGCGAGGCGCCCTTCAGCGTCGATGCGAACCTGCTGCACACCTCATCCGAGGGCAAGGCCCTCGAAGATCCGTGGGCGGCGGCGGAGGAATTTGTCTACAGCCGTACGGACAATCCGGTCTCCGCCCCGGATGAACCGGAATTCATCGATATCGATTTTGAAAAGGGCGATGCGGTCGCCATCAACGGTACGGCCATGAGCCCGGCAACCCTGCTGACCGCGCTGAACGACCATGGCCGCCGTCACGGCATCGGCCGGCTGGATTTGCTGGAAAACCGCTTTGTCGGCATGAAGTCGCGCGGCATATATGAGACGCCCGGCGGCACGATCCTGCTGGCGGCGCACCGCGGCATCGAAAGCATCACGCTGGACAAGGGCGCCATGCATCTCAAGGACGAGATCATGCCCAAATATGCCGAACTGATTTACAATGGCTTCTGGTTCTCGCCGGAACGCGAGATGTTGCAGGCACTGATCGATACATCGCAGGACTGTGTGTGCGGCACCGTGCGGGTCCGGCTTTACAAGGGGTCCGCCCAGGTCGTCGGCCGGAAAAGCCCGATGAGCCTGTATTCCATGGCCCACGTCACCTTCGAGGAAGACAGCGTATACGACCAGCGCGACGCCGAGGGCTTCATCAAACTGAATGCCCTGCGTCTGCAACTGCTGAAACAGCGCGGCCGGGTCCAGGAACCGCCCAGTTACGAATAGGCATCAACCGGGAACGGTATCGACGGCATGGCCGGGACCATCAGCATCATCGCGCCGGTCTTTCTGGTGATCGCGCTGGGTTTCGGCCTGGGACGGACGGCCCTGTTTCGCCAGGGGGACGCCCAGGTCCTGATCACCTTTGTCTGGTATGTGGGGATCCCGGCACTGATTTTCGGGTTTATCGCGCCGAGACCGCTGCCGGGGGGCACGGAACTGATGCTGGCGGCGGCGTTTTACCTGTCCCTTTACAGTGTCTATTTTCTGGCGATGGCGCTGGCGAAACTGCTGTTCCGTCTCAGTCTGGGAGAGCAGGGTGTTTTCGCGCTGGCCACCTGTTTTGCCAATGGCGCCTTTCTCGGCGTACCGATCATGGAGGCCGCTTATGGCCCAGAAGGCGTGCGCCTGCTGCTGATTTTGCTGTCCTTTCATTCCCTGACACTGCTGCCCATCACCACCGTGGTGGTGGAAAGTGCCGGTGGCGGATCGGGCGCGGTGATCCTGCGCCGTGTGCTCGGTGCCATCGCCCATAATCCCATCATGGTGGCCCTGGCGGCCGCCCTTGTCTGGTCGGCGCTGAGCCTGCCCTATCCGCTTTGGCTGAACCGGCTTGTCAGCCTGCCGGCGGCGGCGGCCGCGCCGGTGGGACTGTTCGCGGCCGGACTGGCCCTGTCGCAGGTGCGGATTTCCGGTGACCTGCCGCAGGCCCTGACCGCTGTATTTTTGAAACTGGTGCTGCTGCCCGCCGCCGTTTACGGGATGGGCACCTATGTCTTTGCCCTGCCGGCCACATGGGTCGGCACGGCGACGGTGCTGGCGTCGCTGCCGACAGGGATGGTGGCCTACAGTTTCGCCAGCCAATACGGCATTGCCCCCCGGCGCGCGGCCTCGACCGTGTTGTTGTCGACCATCTTGTCAGTGATCAGCCTGACCGTCGTTTTGCTGCTTCTGAAATCGGGAGAAACCGGATGACCTACAATGATGACATGCCCTGGACCGTTTATCTGTCAGGGGAAATCCACACCGACTGGCGTGAGGAAATCACCAAAGGCGTGGAGGGCGCCGGCCTCAACGCCGTCCTGACATCGCCCGTGACGGCCCACGCGGACTCGGACGATTGCGGCGCCACCATATTGGGTGAACCGGAAAGCGCTTTTTTCCGCGATCAACTGGGCGCACGGGTCAATGCGATCAGGACCCGCAAACTGATCGAAGACGCCGATGTGGTCGTTGTGCGGTTCGGCGACAAATACCGGCAGTGGAACGCGGCCTTTGATGCGGGCTACGCCAGCGCACTCGGCAAGGCCGTCATCACCCTGCACGACCCGTCCCTGACCCACGCGCTGAAGGAAGTGGACGGCGCCGCCCTCGCCGTTGCCGAAACACCGGCCCAGGTGGTGCGCATCCTGCAATACGCCCTGTCCGGCATCCTACAGCGATAAGACCTGCCATTGGGGGCGGTATCCACCGCGACGGCTGTATACCGCCCGGCCATGGCATATCCGGACCAAGGGAATTAGGTCACGAACGGGAACGCCGGGCGCGACAGGCGGCCGGCCGTATCCCCTGTTTCATTCGGTTCAGACGACATCCGGGCGGAAAACGCCGACCAGACCGTCCAGAACATATTGCGCCGCCAGGGCCGCCAGAATGACGCCGAGAACCCGTGTGAGCACCGTGTTCACCGTCGGGCCCAGCCAGTCCATGACCTTGCCCGCCATCAGAAAGATGATCAGCGTCAGCAGAATGACAATGCCGAGGGCCGCCAGGATCGCGCCCTGCGCCGCCAGGCTGTTTTCATAATCTGTCATCAGCAGGATGACGGTGGCGATGGACCCGGGGCCGGCCAGAAGGGGCAATGCGACGGGAAAAACCGATATATCCTCGAAATATTCGTGAATTTCCTCAGCCGTTTCCTGTTTCCGCTCGCCGCGTTTTTCCATGACCATTTCAAAGGCGATGACAAACAGCAGAATGCCGCCGGAGACGCGCAAGGCATCGATGGAAATACTGAGGGCCGCCAGAAACGGTTTCCCCGCCCAGGCAAAAAACAGCAGGATCAAGAGGGCCACGATGGACCCCTTGATGGCCATGGCGCGTTTGTGCGCCCTGGACGTGCCCTGGGTCAGACCGGCGAAAACCGGCGCGATGCCGATGGGATCGACGATGACGAACAGGGCGACGAAGGCCCCGACAAAGGCGTCGTAAACCACTGGACCGGCCCTCCCTTAAAGTCGCGGGTCCTCAAGACCCGCCTGGCGGCAGGCCGCCACCAGCGTGTTGGCCAAAAGACAGGCGATGGTCATCGGGCCGACACCGCCCGGAACCGGGGTGATGGCGCCGGCATGGGCGGCAGCGGCCTCATAGTCCACATCGCCGACCAGCCGGGTTTTGCCGGGCCCTTTTTCGGGCGCGTCCACCCGGTTCATACCGACGTCGATGACGGTTGCGCCCGGTTTGATCCAGTCGCCCTTGATCAGATGCGCCCGGCCCACGGCGGCAACGACGATATCGGCCCGCGCCACCTCGTCCGCCAGATCTGCTGTACGGCTGTGGGCGATGGTGACGGTGGCGTTTTCACCCAGCAGCAGTTGCGCCATGGGCTTGCCGACGATGTTGGACCGTCCGACGATGATGGCGCGCTTGCCGCTCAGATCGCCAACAGTCTGTTTCAACAGCATCAAACAGCCACGCGGCGTGCAGGGGATCAGCCCGCCGGTACCGGTCGCCAGACGCCCGGCGTTGACCACATGAAAACCGTCCACATCCTTGGCCGGATCGATGGTGTCGATGACCTTGTTCGCATCGATGTGACCCGGCAGGGGCAACTGCACCAGAATACCGTGAACGGTCTCATCCGCGTTCAATTCGGCGATTTTGGCAAGCAGATCGGCCTCGGGCGTGTCGGCCGGCAGGGCGAAATGCAGGCTGTTCATGCCGGCTTCGCCGGTCTGTTTCACCTTGTTGCGGACATAGACCTGACTGGCCGGGTCCTCGCCGACAATGACCACGGCAAGGCCGGGCGTCAGGCCGTGATCGGCTTTCAGCCGCGCCACATGGCCCGCGATGCGCTCTCTTAAAGCCGCGGCGGTTTTCTTGCCGTCGATACGATTGATGCCGGGATGCGTTGCGCTCACGTGTCTGACCCCCAATTCATTCGGGCGTTTCCGGACGGTCGTCTTCTGCCGTTAGGTCTGCCCCGGAAAGCCGTGCCGTCAGCCCTGACGAAGCCTTCGGCCGGTGGCCGAATGTCACCGACAGGCTTTGCCGACGATCTGCCGTCTCGCTATAATCCGCATCGCAAACTGGGGCAAGCCGCAAGATATTACGGCCTATCCAACTCGATTCTGAACAAATTAAAGCATATCCGATGAAGGACCCTGTTTTGCAAAGCGCGGAAAATACATTGTCTATGTCTATGAAATCAAAAATCTGGGTCTTTGGATTTCTGATAGAAAATTCGCAATTAATTCCAAAGCCTTATAAACTCGATCTTCTTTGCATAGACGGAATTAAAAGACGCTGGCATACACATTGAGCAAAGTTATCAGTGGACACAATCAAAATTCAAAAACTAAAATATAGAATCGATAATACTTCTATATACAACAATACTAAAATTAAATATTGTGATCTTTGCATATGTATGAGACGAAATTTATTTGATTTTTTGTAGATATTCTGAAAAATATGTTTCAATTTGATAGCAGGCAGTGAAAATCGGTAACTTTATTGGACTGGCACTCTACGCATTCTGCCTTCGAACCCCAAAAGAGTGGGCAGGTTAGATATTAAGATTTAAGTTTGCACATTTTTTATTATATATTGTCGAGCTTTTTTAATTATAGAATCAAGATGCGTGTTACGCTCGCTTAATCCATAAAGGATTGAGATATTGAGGAATTGACCGCCTGCAAACAATCTCCGATCTACAGGGGTTAATTTGGCTTCATTAATAACACTACTCCAGTTTGTCGCAATCGTTTCCACAAGGTCATTGATAATCCTAACAGCACAGTCTTCATGTAAGAAGAATTGCTTTGCAGAATCTAGTAAAGTCGTTATCCGACTAGATCTATCATTTCCCACCAGCAGCATAGCTTGCGATGTTTCTCCGCCCGTTCGGCCCTGTGGACATATATCGTAGCTAGGAGTCAGTTCGAGCATTTCTCCATCCCAGAATGCGGCATGGTTACGGGCGTGATCGTCCGTATTACCGATTAAAACATTGAAAACCATTCTTCGGTAGAGTTCGATGAGAGTTATTTTAGGATCTGTGAATCTATAGCGAATTTTCTCTGCCAGATCGCCATAACTGGCATAACGGGCTTCCATTTCATCCAGACCAAGAATTGTTAACGCAGAAACCATAGCTCGTCGCAACCAGCCTGTATCCGTGGGCACTCGGTCAAACCGCTCTATAAGCAAAACATCTTTATCTAGTGTTTCGTTCAGGGAGACAGGAGCAACATTCAGACCGGCAAGAGCTGCCAGCCGCATGGCGATGTACTCACCCTTGACGACCGAGTATGCGTCGTTTGATGCAGAGAATTTAGCTATATATTTTCTTCCTCCAGATTCAAGTATTGCTTTCGGTCTAGCGCCCCCTATGGAGGTACCGTGATTAAGTACACGGTCAAGCGCTTCGGATAAAGGCAAACCCTTCTCTACTCGCTCACTAGCTTCAAGCAACTCTGCCAGAGAAGCGTTATCTTCGATACGCGAAACATACTCGGTTGGAGATGCTTGAAAGTCTAGAGCCCCAATTCTGTCTGATCCTGACTCTAATAGAAAACCCAGTTCATCATCTGTTTCTATCGCATCTAATGCTGTACCGGTTTTTCCAGTGCGTCGATTTAAGATGACCCGCCGCCCCCAAGCATCTGGAGATGCATCTCTAATAGAGCTATGCATAGCCCCTTTCACAGGCTTTTTTATTCCAGAATCAAGTGGAAGTTCGGGGAGAAAGATTGGAATTGCGCCGGATCGTTCGAGATAGGATCTACCGTAATTAAAAACCAGCTGACTTCCTGAACGACTCAATCTACCAGCAACCACCGGCTTACTTTGACCCGGCAACCAAATCCAAACATAACATTCGACATAGGGTGTACCGCTAGAAGTCATCTTTTAGGTCATCTTGGCTTTCGCGAATACGGCTGGGCAAGAGTGCAATCTTATTGCGTGTACTTTCACGTGTCGATTCAATCGAACCATCCAAATCGCCAAACAGAGGAATGCCGACAAGCCCTGCAAGTTCAAAAACCAAGCCGATTTCGCTTGTCATACTACCTTTTTCAATACGTTGAATAGTCGCACGACTTACACCAGCACGTTCAGCCAGTTGGGCTTCTGAGAACCCTCGTCTTTTGCGGCCAAGCTGAATGAGCTCGCCAAGCAGTGCGACAGCGCTTTCTGTTATTTTAGTGTATCTCCGCAATCGCTTCTTAGGCATAAAATCTATCCAAATGACTCATATATAGTACATAAAATCATTCTATGACTCATATATCAATCATTTTACATCAATCCAGATTCAATCTTCCAGAATTATGACCAATCAACCATCGGCGAATCTCAAAACCGATATGAGCACAAAGAGCAATTCGAATGGATGACGCCATTCGCTTGACCAACCAATACCATCCTTCCTGTTCGCGTAATTTTATGGATGGCATACGCAAAAACCTGAAAATACCAGAAGCCGAACTTTCAACAGTTAGCAAACATGCACTTGATCCTGGATTATGGCGGGCTTTATACGACCGCGAAAACGAAGATGTTACACTCTATAAGAGGCGCAAAAATCTCTAATGCTGTAGATCAATTTGCACTGCTGGAATTAGAAAACAACACACTGAACAACCAGAACACCATGAACGTTACTTTTGAGGCGAAGCCGCACGTTCGTAATTCGGCTTTGCATAGAGCTAAAGGGTCGGTGCGAATATTGCAGATTGATAGGTTTCCCAATGCGCAACGGTAGCACTTACCTAGAAACCCATCATAGTAACGCGCGATCATTGCCTTGAGAAAATTACTAAAGAGCCGCGAGCACTACATATGTGACTTAGACCCCATTCAGCGCTATACATTTGTTGTCGTAAAAATGGCCTCCTAAGCCATTGATAAAGACTGGTGCACACTTTATCCAACAGCATGCATCACAAGCACACCAAGCTTGTGGCCGGCACCGTACCGGGTCCCAGGACAGCTTTGGGATTAAAAGCAAGCTCTACAGCACCATGCCCCCAGTTACCAATACCGGGACAGACTTTCCAGGCCGGATCAATACCCATAGACGCCGAATATGGGCGCCACCGATGTGCGGATCAGAATCTGGAGGAAGTGAATGGCCAGCAAAAGCAGGATGGGAGAGATATCCATACCGCCCAGTGACGGCACAATCTGGCGGAACGGCCGGAGAAGCGGTTCCGTCACCGCATCGAGAAAGCTCAACACCGACCGGACAAAGGGCTGATAGGCGTTGATGACGTTGAAGGCGACCAGCCAGCTTAAAATGACACCGACGAAAACCGCCAGCTTGACCAGCCCAAGCAATGTGTCGATCAGCCAGAAAAGTGCGAACATGGATCCTGGAGCCTCCTTGAGGGATGCGGTGCCGCAATGATTTGTTGCGGCATGCATGCTGAATTGTCACAAGTTTTGCAACAGATGTAGGATCAAAGGGCGGCAGATGCAAATACCCGGCAAGCTTTGCCGCCCGACTCGGCCCTTTGGGGCAGTGTATCGTCCCATGGGACGGCATTTTTTGCCGGTGGGTTGTTTTTGCCCGGTTAAGGCCGGTGTGATTTTGTACTGTAAATCTACCGGCACCGCCGGTTTTTGAAGACACGCCAGGGACAACGGACGCCAGGGACAACGGACGCTGGGGACAAGAGACACTGGGGAAAACAGGCAATGGCCTTGTTCGGATCGGTCAGTCTAAGCGGATTGTTTTCACCGCTGAACACGAGGAACGGTTCCTCGTCCGGCGGCCTGTTCGGGTCTTCCGGCGGCAACCAGCGGAGCAATCCGATCATCCGGCCCGTTGTCGGGTTTGATCCCAATCTTCTCAGCGCCAGTCTGAACGCCCAGATTGCGCAGCGGTCCCTGACCACCCTGTCGGACGAGGACCGCGCCGCCATCAATCGCCGGGAGGAAGCGGTGATCGTGCCGCCCTGGGTGGCCGAGCAGGACAGCGATCCGCCGCTGAACCAGGAAATCCGCGAAGTGCGCGGCCTGTCCAGTTTCATCGACACCAACACCAGCGAGCTGGAGGCTGTCGCCGGCGATGCGGACCGCGAGGCGACATTCGTTCTGTTCCGGGCGCTCGAGCGGCTGCGGGTTCTGGCCGAATATGCGGGCCAGGACAGCACATCGGACAGTTCGCTGGCCCGCCTGGACGAACAGTTCCAGCAGGGCCTGGCGGAGGTGCGCGACTATATTGCCCGGACCGAGCTGGACAAGTTGGATATCCAGCTTGGAAACCGCACATCGAGAGCCGAGACCAGCACCCGTCTCGGCAAGGATGAAACCGATTTCCGGGGCGCGACGCTCACCGCCAGCGCGGATGACGTGCTGACCGGCCTGACAGGCACGGAAACCTTTGAGATCGCCGTCACCAAAAGCGGCCGGACCGATACCGTCACCATTGATCTCAGCCAGGTGACGGGGCCGCTGACACTGAACAATCTCGTCACCTACATGAACGAACAGCTTGCCGTCCCCCAGGCCGTGGACAAAGACGGACAGCCGATTTTTGACAGCGAGGGGCAACCGGTCTCCCAGATCAACAGCCAGTTCACCGTGTTCACGGACAGAACGCGCAATGAAGTGGGCCTGCTGCTGGACGGTACCCTGACCGAAGATGTCCGCTTTTCCGCGACCGACGGCAGCCCGACCCTGTTTGTCGCCGGCGCGGTCGAGCAGGTGCTGGACGGATTTGCCGTGACCAGCCGGATCAAGGAAATAACCGACCTGAGCGGCAGTCTCAGGGTGTCGGACACCTATTCCTTTTCCGGCATCGACATTCCCGAAACAGAACTGCGGGAGCGCACGGCGAAAAGCGACACGGATGAAGAACCGCTTGATCCGGCCATCGCCGCGCGCCGGGACCAGTTCCTGGCGGATTCCCGCAGGGAAGTCGTCGGCGAGGACCGCGCGGCGAAAGAGGCAGACGCGGTCGATGAAGACGCCTCCTCCATCACCAACATCACCGGCACCAGCCGTGTCAATGCCGACACCAGCGCCGCGCGGATTGCCGTCGACAGCGAGGGCAGTCTGTACGTTGTCGGGTCCTCGGCCGGGTCGTTCGACCGGCAGATCAATGTGGCCGAGGGCGAGGACGTCTTCCTGACCAAGTTCGACAGCGAGGGCAATGTCCTGTTTTCCCGCCTTCTGGGGGTGAGCGGCGATGCCGACGCCTTTGCCATCACGCTGGACAGCAATGACAATGTGATCGTCAGCGGCCAGACCGACAGCCCGGTGCGACAGGGCGATCTTCTGGACACAAAGGATGCCTTTGTCGCCAAATTCACCGCCCGCGGGGATGAGGTGTTCCGCTACCAGCTTGACAATTTCGGCACGTCGTCGGCTTTGTCGGTGACAACGGTGGCCAGCAGCACGCCGGGGGCCGACGATGACATTGTGGTGGGCGGTTTCACCACCAGCAGCATCAATGCGTCGACCACATTCAACGGCGGACGCGACGGGCTGCTGTTGAAACTGGACGGCACCCGCGGAACGGTCAGTCAGTCCGCCCTCCTCGGCACGGCGGGTAATGAGAGCATTGCCGGCGTCGCCGTCGCCGACGACGGCAATATCCTGCTGGCCCTGGAAGAAGACGGCAATGCGGTCCTGCGCAAGGTCAGCGCATCCGATTTTTCAACGGAAATTTTCAGCCTTGATCTGGGCAGCCTTGGCACGGACGGCGCCATTCAGGGCATTGCGGTGGACGGGACATCGGTTTTTGTCTCAGGCATCGTGCAGGGCACCGTGCCGGATGCCGGGGGTACCGCCACCGTCAACGGAACGCCGGCGGGCGGCCTGGACGGCTTTGTTACCGGTATCACCGATTCCGGCACCGGAGCCACGGCCAATTTCACGACGCTGATCGGAACAAGCGGGGCCGACAGGGTCAATGACATTCTGGTCAACGGCACGGACATCTTCGTCGCCGGCACCACCGCCGGGGCGCTCGGCACGGAAACCCAGACGGGCGCCACAGACGGCTTTGTCGCCCGGCTGGACACCACGACCGGGCTGGTGGAGGACATCGAGCAATTCGGCGAACTGCAAACCCGGTCAACCGGCGCCGGCATTGCCTTCGGCAGATCGGAAGGCAGTGTCCTGTCCAAGCTGGGCCTGTCCTCGGGCACTGTGAACGCCTCTGAAACACGGGATGTCATCACCCAGACATCGGCCCGGGAGGGCGATTATTTCACCCTGTCGGTGGAAGGCGGCCGCCGTGTCCGCATCGATATTGATGCCGGCGACACCTTTGACGACCTGATGCGGAAAATCCGCATCGGCGCGGTCGGTCAGGTGTCGGTGTCTGTCAGTTCCACCAGCGAGGGCGACAAACTGAAGATCGAGGCCGTGCGCGGCGGCCCCGCCATTGATCTGCTGCCCGGCAAAGGTGACAGGGATGCGCTGGAGCGTCTGGGCCTGGAACCCGGGCGACTGTTGCCGCAGGACCGGATTTTTACCAGCCTGTCCACGGACGAGAGCGACACTGACGATCTGGGCGGTGCCTTCGGTCTTGGCCTGGACGGCGTCCTGAACATCCGGGACAAGACGACGGCCCGTTTTGTCCAGACCGAACTGGAAGATGCCGTCGCAACGATTCAGCGTGCCTTCCGGTCGCTGGAGCCGAGTCCCCTGACCGATCTGTTCAGTCGTCAGGACGCGGCCTCCGGTCCGGTCTCGGAACGCACACAAAGACAGATTGCCGGTTTCCAGACCGCCCTGAACAGGCTTCAGCAAATCAACACATCGCCCAGCATCAGTCTGTTCGGCTGACGCTGCCGCACCGGCCTTTGCAGCCTGCGCCCCTGTGGGCAAGGACCATACGCAACAGGCGGACATGTCCTGTGGCGCCTTGGAAACTGATGGCTGTTACAGGGGAAGGATATCGCCGGAACCGGGGGATGCGGGAATGGGCACGCGATTGGGGGTCGAGTCTTTTCAGAGATCCCATTCCCGCTTTCCCTGTCCGGGAGACCTGACTATGAGCAAGCGGTGTGCCAAAATTAAATTCTGTGAAGCTTGGAAAAAAACTTCTTTATTTACATATAGTTAAAATTTTAACATGTGTGCGCTCACGTTAAGGATGAGCCGTAGAACCTTGTATTCTGCAAGATTTTAATATTGCAAATTACAATAAATCTTGCAACTTGCCGCAAATAAAACCTGCAAATGACGCGCGCAACCTGAACCTGATCGGAATCGATGAGTCTTAAGGGGGTGCGGCCCAAAGATTTTCTTAATCTCTGCCGGGCAAACTGGCAAAACCCGACCGATAAAGACGTGCGCCGATACGGAATAATCAAGAACACGGTCCCACCGGGTATGGACGGACGGAATAGGGCTCGATGAGCGTGGTACGGACAAAAGACATGGTACAATCGGCTGTGACAGCTAACCGGCATGAAACATGTGGAAAAGAATGATAATACAGCGGTCTATCGATAAGCGTCCGGGCGATAAGCGTCCGGGCTCACTCGGAACCGGCCCTTGCTTCGGACTGTTCTGTGACCGGTTCGTCAGGCTGGTCGCACGCGTGCCGGCGGCCGCCCTGGCCCTGATGGTCATGGCGGTCCTTGCCATACCGGCGGTGTCGCAATCAGCCACCGCCCAATCCGAGGACTCCGAGGGTGACGGCATCCTGCGCAAACTGGATATGCACCCCATAGTCTTCGCCCTCGTCCATCGGGGCCGGATTGATGGACGTGTGACCATCGAACTGACACTGGACGCCCAGTCACAAGACGACATGGCCGATATCCGCCTGCATGAACCGCAAATCCGCTCCGATTTCGTCACCGCCCTGAACGGTCTCGCCCGACAACGATTCCGGGTAACGGATCCGATCGATCCCGATCTGGTGGTGGCGTATCTGACGCCGTATTTAAACCGCAGGCTGGGTCATGACCGCGCCGCGATTTATGTGCAAAGCGCCCTGATCGAGCCTTTGTAATCCGGACCAGCCGGACGCAAGCGCCGGCAGCCGGGATCGCCCGTCATTTCCGCCTTCTACAACCTATGCGCCATGGCGCGGAAGCGTCAAAGCGTGCTGTTTTTGTGACAGGTGGGTGAATTTTCTTTGTTCAATAGGCTTTTGTACTGTGCCTGTGGTGCATCGCATCTTGACGGCATGATCAAAAATCTTAAGGATTGGTTGCGGGAGAGCGTGCCGATGGTGTCGTGCCGTGGGCTCATTTTCGGAGGGATTATATGCGTTTGAACCGTCTTTACGGGGCAACGGCTTTGATGGCCGGATGCCTGACTTTCACCATCAACTCATCAGCGAATGCCCAGGATACCGCGCAAGATGTATACGCGGACGAGGAGCTTGACGAGGTTGTCGTCACGGGCACCTATCTGCGCGGTAAAACCCAGGCCAGCAGTCCGTCGCCCCTGACTGTGATCGGCGCGGACAATCTGAATGAAATCGGCGCGACCAACTTCGCCAATCTGGTGCAGACCCTGACGATCAACAACGGCGCGCAGAACAATCCGGACGCCTTTACCCAGAACAGCACGACGGGGACGTCCAATTTCAACCTGCGCGGCCTTGGCGTGGCCTCGACCCTGGTGCTGCTGAACGGCCGCCGTCAGGTCAATTCCGGCACGGTGACGAATGACGGGGTCACCTTTGTCGACACCAGCTCCCTGATTCCGATGATCGCCACGCAAAGAATTGAAATCGTCAAGGACGGCGCCGCCGCCATTTACGGCACCGACGCGGTGGCCGGCGTGGTGAACTTCATCACCGACGATGATTTCCGCGGTATCGCCACGTCCGTGAATTACCAGTTCCTGACCGACGAGGGCAGCCAGGAGGATTTCCTGGCGCAGGTCAAGTTGGGCTGGGGCAATGACCGGCAAAGCCTGATGGGCGCGTTCAGCTTTTACGACCGCTCACCGCTGACAACGTCCGAACGGCGCCTGAGCCGTCCGGAAGACGACAGTTCCGCGCTTGGCAATCCAGGGTCCTTCATCGGTACGGGGGCGTTCAACCTGCCTGCGGGCGTGCCCTTTATCGACCCCACGGGGTGTGAGGAATTCGGCGGTATCCCGCAGCCTCTCGGCGCACCCGCCGGCGGTCTGACCCCGGGCTTCTGCCGCTTTGATTTCGGCGATTTCTTCAATCTGGTGCCGGAAGAACAACGCATCCAGGGTTATGGTGTCTTCAAGCAGCAGATCGGCGACGCCCATGAATTCCGCATCGAAGGTGCCTTTGCCCTGAACGAAGCGGAACGCGGCAACTCGCCCACTTTCCCCTTCCTGCAGTCCGACCGGGCGGTGGTGCCGACGGACCATCCGAGCAACCCCTTCGGCGAGCCGGTGATCTTTTTCGGCCGGGGAATCGGCAATGGCGGGCAGACCTCGCCCGCGCCCTTTGAATCCGACACCTACAGAATCAGCGCCACGCTCAACGGCGAACTGACCGGCGAGTGGACGTATGACGTCAATTATACGCATGCCTGGAATGACTTCTTCCAATCGACGGAAGACACCATCACGGACAATTTCTCCCTGGCGCTACAGGGCCTGGGCGGCTTTAATTGCGACGTCGCGGCCGGTACGCCGGGTCAAAACGGCTGTCTCTATTATAACCCGTTCGCCACCAGCTTCGGTGCCCTGCCGAACGATCCCGAAGTGATCGATTTCATCATCGGCGAGCAGCTCATCGACGGGCGGTCCGAATTGTCGACTTTCGAGGCGATTGTCTCGGGCCCGCTGTTTGATCTGCCGGCCGGTACGGTCGAACTGGCTGTCGGCTTCCAATACAGGGACGAGACCTTCAGCCGTGATTTTGACGACATCGCCAACGCGGACGGCTTCGCCTTTGTCATCGGATCACCCGATTTTGAGGGGGAACGGACCGCCAATGCATGGTTCATGGAAACCCTGATCCCGCTGCATGAAACGCTGGATCTGTCCTTTGCCGTGCGCCATGAGGACTATGGCGGAAGTATCGGCTCGACGACGGACCCGAAAGTGTCGCTGCTGTTCCGCCCGACGGAAACCCTGACGCTGCGCGGCTCCTACTCCACCAGTTTCCGCGCACCCAGCATCTTCCAGCTGGCCGGTGCCAGCACCAGCCTGAACCAGGTTCTGGATCCTGTGACGGGCAGCCAGTTCTTTGCCGCGGTCCGTACCAATCCGCCCGAGGGCGTCGAACGCGATCTGTTGCCGGAACAGTCGGAAGCCTTCAATGTCGGCTTTACCTGGCAGCCGGTCGACGGTCTCGACATCAATGTCGACTACTGGAACTATGATTTCTCCGACGTGCTGATCCAGGAGAACTTCCAGGCGGTGGTGGACGCCGACCCGACCGGGGACCGCGTGATCCGTAACGCGTCCGGCAATATTCTGCTTGTCCTGACGGACTTCATCAACGCGTCCAGCGTCCAGACGGACGGCTTCGACTTCAATGTGCGCTATGCCATCGATACCGATATCGGCACGTTCCAGCCCTTCTTCGAGGGGACATGGGTCAACAGCTATGACCTCCTGAATGCCCAGGGCGAAGACGTGATAGACGGCAAGGGCAACCGCAACTTCACCAATTTCGGCGCGCCGACGCCGGAATGGCGGTTCAACACCGGCCTGGCCTTTACCGACGGCACCCATGAAGGCCGGTTCTTTGTCCGCCACATTTCCGGCCTTGACGATGACCAGAATGGCGGCATTCCCATCGACAGCATGACCACGGTTGACGCGCAGTACCGTCTGAACGTGGCCAATCTGTTCGATTTTGACAGCGATCTCGGCTTTACCGTCGGCGTCATCAACGCGTTTGACGAGGACCCGCCGCAGGTGTTCACCAATGGCGGTTTCGAAAGCCGGACGCATGACCCGCGCGGCCGTGTTCTCTATCTGCAACTGGACACCAGTTTCTAGAGGGACGGAGCGATCACACACTGTACCCGGTTCAGGGCGGCGGCAACGCCGCCCTTTTCCATTTTGACGTGTTTTCGCGAGGACACGGAATCAGTGCCTTGAAAGGCAATTTTACCTTCCGACAAATGACCTTAATTACAAAACTGTTGTTATCGGGTAACACCTCACAGCGGTTGCACCGCAGCATATGGTAGTGATGCTTGACCTTTCCGGAACGGGAAAGGAAAACTGAAGACACGTCGGGTCTGCCGTGCGGGTTGAAGGCAGGCTCCGAACCGCTGCCTGAGGGAGGAATTAAAGTGATCAGAGCAATTTTGATGGCAAGCACCACGCTTGCCGGGTTTGCGGCTATGGCATCCATGGCCGCACCGGTTTCCGCACAGCAGGACGGTGAACCGGACGCCCTTGAAGAGATCACCGTCACAGGGTCCTATATCCGCCGCCGGTCGCAGACCGACACGGCCAGTCCCATCCAGGTGGTGGGCCGCGATGAGTTGCAGGCGGCGGGCGTGACCACGATTTCCGATTTCACCCAGCAGTTGACCGTCAACAACGGCGCGCAGAACAATCCGGATGCCTTCACGCAAAATCTGACCACGGGGACCAGCAACATCAACCTGCGCGGCCTCGGCGTGGCATCGACCCTTGTCCTGCTGAACGGCAAGCGGACCGTCACGGCGGCGCCGCAGACGGACGGAGGCGTCAGCTTCGTCGATACGGCCTCCCTGGTGCCGCCCATCGCCATAGACCAGGTTGAGGTTCTGAAAGACGGCGCCGGGCCGCTCTATGGTTCGGACGCGGTTGCCGGTGTGGTCAATTTCAAGACCCGCGGCAATTTCGAAGGCTTCGAAATCCAGAGTGAAATCAAGAATATCACGGAAACCAGCCAGCGGGATATCACGGTCGGCGCCATCGCCGGCTGGAAAAACGAAACCTTCCGCTTTATGGGCGCGGTGAATTATTTCGACCGCAGCAACCTGTCCCAGCGCGACCGCGATCTGCGTACGGCGGAAGCGATCGCCAACAATATCTCCATTTCGACTCAGTCCGGCTTTCCCGGTACCTTTATCGTGCCGACCGCACCGCAGGGCAATCTGACGGACACGATTGCCTTCCTGTCGGTCTATGACCAGCTGGCCCCGGTGTTCGCCAACCCGGCCTCGCCGCTGGCCCCCGATGTGCTGCCGACAGGGCTGCCGGCGCCGGGGCTGCCGCCGGAACTGGCGGCGCTGGGTATCACCAGCAATTCCTCGCCCGGTTTCATTCCCTTTCCCGGCGTGGCGGGCAGCCCGGTTCCAGGCAGCGTCTTCACCGGCTACGCGCCGGCGAATGCCGCCGCCGGCGGGGGTGTCATCAACATTCCGGCCGCCGCCGCCGCCCTTCTGGGGTTGAATGACGGCAGTGCGCCCATCGCCCTGGGCGCGGACGGTGTGGCCGATGCCCTGACGCCGCTGGTTTACAATTCCATTTACGGCATCGCCGCGCCGGGCGTGGCCGCCGGCCTTGGCGTGTCGCCGGATGCACTCAGCTTTGCCACGCCGGGCGCGGCGGCAGGGGCCGCGACACCCGCCTTCGCCGATCCGTTCTGCCGCGAGGTCGCCCAGCAGTTCGAGGATGTTGTGCCCCTGATCCAGGATTTCACCAATCCGTTGGACGGGTCCACCGCCCAGCTTGGCGCTTGCGGCTATGACTTCAACAATCAGTTCGATCTGGTGCCGGAGCAGACCCGTCTTCAGGGTTATGCCGAATTTGGCGCCCAGCTCGGCGACAGTGTTGAATTCTATTCCAATTTCTCATTCGCGGAAAATGAGTCGACGCGCGGCAATTCCAACTTCCCGATCACATCGCTGGTGCCCATTGCCGGCAACAACCCCTTCAACACCTTCCGGACCGATGTTTTCTGGGTCGGCCGGTCGGCGGGCAACAATTTCACCACCGATCCCCTCAATCCCAACCCGTCCACCCATGACACCACCACATGGCGCATCGAGGGCGGCTTCAAGGGTGAATTCGGCAATGGCTGGATTTTCGACGTGTCCGGCGTGCGCGGGGAAAGCGATTGGGACCTGACGGCGGGCGACGGCGTGCGCGACCGCTTCTTCCTGGCGCTGCAGGGCTTCGGCGGGCCGGATTGCGATGTTGCCGCCGGCACCCCCGGACAGAATGGCTGCCAGTTCTTCAACCCCTTCGGCAACGGCCTGATCGCCGGCCAGGATGAGCGGGTGCCGGTTCTGGACGCAAATTTCCAGCCGGTCACGGATGAAAACGGCAACACGGTTCTGGTGCCGGTGCGCAATTCCGCCGAACTGATCGACTGGATGCAGGGCCAGGTGACCATCGACGGCAAGTCGGAAGCCACCATTCTGGACGGCGTCGTCTCGGGCGATCTGTTCGAGACCGCCGCCGGACCGATCGGCGCCGCCTTCGGCTTCCAGTACCGGGACCAGTCGCTGGCCTGGGATTATGACGGCAACACCAACAGCAACAATTTCCTGTTCGTGCAGGGGGCCGATGATTTCGACGCCAGCCAGGACGTCTTTGCCTTCTTCGGCGAGGTTCTGGTGCCGATCACCTCAAAACTCGAACTGTCGGCGGCGGTTCGCTATGAAAATTACAGCGGCGGCGTGGGCGACACGATCGATCCGAAATTCGCCGTCCGGTATAACCCCACCGATGAGTGGAGCTTCCGCGCCACTTACAGCTCCAGCTTCCGGGCGCCCAGCATCTTCCAGCAGTTCGGCAATCAGACGACGCTGAACAGCGTGCGCGACCCGCGTGACAATGGCCAGCCCTTCATCGCCATCCGCACGCAAGGGGCCGACAATCTGAGCCCGGAGACCGCCGACACCTACACCGTCGGCTTCACCTGGCAGCCGCAGGCACTCGCCGGCTTCACCTTCGACGTCAATTTCTGGCGCTTCGAGTTCAACGATGTGATCGTCCAGCAGAACGCGCAGGAACTGGTGAACCGCGTCCTGCTCGGCGGCGAGACCGATCTGCTCGCCTTTACCGGGGATCAGGTGCCGGAGGGCCAACCCTTCGTCTTCCTCGACCCGGCGGACGGGTCCATCGACGCGGTGCAGAATTTCTATGAAAATGCCGCCTTCATCAATACGGACGGCCTTGACGTGTCGGCGTCCTATGTCTGGGAGACGGACGGCATCGGCACCTTCAACCTGTCGGCCATGGTCACCTATGTCAGCGAATATGATCTGTCGGGTCCCGGCGGCATCACCATCGAGGCCGCCGGCCGCCGCAACCGCGAAAACTTCGGCGATCCGGTGCCGGAACTGCGCGGTCAGGCCATGCTGGGGTGGAATTACGAACGGCACACGACCAATATCGCCGTGCGTCATATCGGCCAGTTCACCGATGACCAGAACAGCGTGTTCGGCACGCTGCCGGACGGCACGCCCGATTTCAACAATCTGATCGAACGCCGCGAGATCGACGGCATGACGACGGTGGACCTGTTCTATTCCTACGATTTCTCGGACTCGTTCGGCCTGACCAACGCGGCCCTGAATATCGGCGCGCTGAATGTGTTCAACGTGCGGCCCCCGGCCGTGCTGGGGGACGGCGGGTTTGAGACCCGCACGCACGATCCGCGTCAACGCATCGTCTATGCCGGGATCCGCTTCGGTTTCTAAGCGCCGCCCGGTCCCGACCCTCTTGAAAAGGGCGGCTTTTCAGCCGCCCTTTTCCATGGAAGTACGGAATACAGGCCGATCCGCCGGCCAGGTGAGATCATCAGGCCATAAAATCAGATCGGAAAAACAAGTAGGACAGGTCGGATCGCCGAATCAGGCCACCGGATCGCCCAAAGGCGGCAAGGCGGCGTTTTCCGAACGGCACGCGCCGGCATGTTCGTGCCGCAGGATGGACATGAAGCAGGTGTCCCAGCGCTCCTCCCCGCATTTGGCGGAGGAGCGGCGGCAGCCCTCATGGACGAAGCCCAGCTTTTCATAGGCCCGGATGGCCGGACGGTTGTGGGCATAGACATTCAATTCCAGGCGCATGATGTCGGGGATGCCGAACGCCATGTCGATCAGCGGCGCCAGCATGGGACCGGTCAGGCCCTGCCCGCGCGCCGACGGCGCGATCAGAACATAGACCAGCGCCGCATTGCCCTGAACGCGGTCCAGAACAAGCTGGGCATGACCGAAGGGGGTTTCATCCCGTTCCGCCATCCAGGCAAGGCGCGCGGGCATGTCGCCCTCGCCGGCCTCGGCAATACGCTGCCACTGTTGCGGGTTCAGGGGATAGTGAAGAAGGGGTCCGGCCCATTGCAGCACGTCGCGCGCGCTCGACACCCAGTGCGCCAGGGTCGGCAGGTCCTGCATGGTGAAGGGACGATGGATGATCATATGATGTCCGCCTGACCGGGGCTTTGCCCAAAAGGTTTAACAGGATTTACACAGGGCTTTTACAAGGGGTGCCGGAGCCCTCAAGGATGCAGACCCGATCCCGGCAAGCCCTAGTGGGCATCGTCCCAGTTGTCGCCGACGCCCACGTCGATCACCAGCGGCACGCTGAGGGTCACAGCCGGCAGTGCCGCATCGCCCATGACCTTGCGGATCACCGGGATCGCCCTGTCCACATCGCCCTCCGGCGCCTCGAACACCAGTTCATCATGGACCTGCAACAGCATGACGGTGCCGGAAAGGCCGGCATCGGCCAGGGCCGCCGGCATGCGGATCATGGCGCGGCGGATGATATCGGCGGCGGAGCCCTGAATGGGGGCGTTGATCGCCGCGCGTTCGCCGAAATTCCGCATGGCCGGATTTTTGTCCTTCAGCGCGGTGACATGACATTTGCGCCCGAACAGGGTGGTGACATACCCGGTTTCCCGCGCGTCGGCGATGGTGTCGTCCATATAGCGGCGGATGCCGGGGAATTTTTCGAAATAGGCATCGATGAAGGCCTGGGCCTCCCCGCGCGGAATGCCGAGCTGACGGCCGAGGCCAAAGGCGGAAATGCCATAGATGATGCCGAAATTGATCGCCTTGGCCCGGCGGCGCACCATCGGGTCCATACCCTCAAGCGGAATGCCGAACACCTCGGACGCCGTCAGGGCATGAATGTCGATCCCCTTGGCGAACGCATCCTTCAGCGCGTCGATGCCGGCGATATGCGCCAGGAGGCGCAGCTCGATCTGGCTGTAATCGGCGGCGATCAGCCTGTTGCCCGTCTCCGCCACGAAGGCGCGGCGGATTTGCCGGCCCACATCGGTGCGAATCGGGATGTTCTGAAGATTGGGATCGTTGGAGGACAGGCGCCCCGTTGTCGTCGCCGCCATGTGGAAACTGGTGTGCACCCGGCCGGTGCGGTCGTTGACCTCGCGGGCAAGGGCATCGGTATAGGTGCTTTTCAGCTTGGCGAACTGACGGTATTCCAGCACCTTCGCCGGCAGATCGTGCCCTTCGCCGGCCAGGGTTTCAAGCACTTCGGCATTGGTGGTCCAGGCACCGGTTTTTTTGGATTTCTTGCCGCCCTTCAGACCCATTTCATCGAACAGGATTTCGCCCAGCTGTTTCGGCGAATTGATGTTGAAGGCACGGCCGGCAAGGGTATGGATCTCGCCTTCCAGCCCGTCGAGGGCGACGGCGAAATCATTGGACAGCCTGGTCAGAACGGCGGTGTCCACCCTGATGCCGGCGCGTTCCATCGCCGCCAGAACCGGCGCCAGCGGGCGTTCCAGCCGTTCGTAAACGGTGGTGACACCGTTTTCGGCCAGACGTGGTTTGAGGATGTGCCACAGGCGCCCGGTGATGTCGGCATCCTCGGCGGCATAATGCGTCGCCTTGTCGAGCGGCACGCGGTCAAAGGTGACCTGCGCCTTGCCGGTCCCGGCCACCTCCTTGAACGACACCGGCGTGATGTCGAGATGAATGCCCGCCAGTTCATCCATGCCGTGGCCGTGCATGCCGGCCTCCAACGCATAGGACATCAGCATGGTGTCGTCGAAAGGCCGCACCGCGATACCCTCGCGCGCCAGGATCGACAGGTCGTATTTCAGATTCTGGCCGATTTTCAGGACCGCGGGGTCTTCCAGAAGCGGTTTCAGCGCGGCGATGACGGCCCCCTTGTCCAACTGGTCCGGCCGCTGCGCCAAAAGGTCGTCATCCCCGCCGGCCCCGGTATGACCCACCGGCACGTAACAGGCCCGGCCGGGCTCGACCGACAGGGACAGGCCGACCAGATCGGCGGCGGCCGCGTTCAGGGATGTGGTCTCCGTATCGACGGCCACGCGGCCGGCTTTTTCCGCCCGCGCGATCCAGTCGCGCAGCGTGTCCATGTCGGTGACGCAGACATAGTCCGTTGTGTCGGTGTCCACATGGCGGCTGACCGGGTCCGCCATCACCGCATCGCCGCCGAAACTGTGCGCGGCCTTCACCTTGAGCGAACGGAACTGCTGCGCGTCGAAAAACGCGATCAGCGGATCGGCCTCGACCGGTTTCAGGACAAGACCGTCCAGCCCCACATCCAGCGGAACCTCACGGTCCAGGGTGACAAGCCGCCTGGAGATGCGCGCGTCCTCGGCATGGTCGATCAGATTCTGCCGCCGTTTCGGCTGCTTGATCTCGCCGGCGCGGGCCAGCAGCGTTTCCAGATCGCCGTATGCGCGGATCAGCTCCGCCGCCGTCTTGATACCGATGCCGGGCACACCGGGCACATTGTCGACGCTGTCGCCGGCCAGCGACTGAACCTCGATCACCTTGTCGGGGGCGACCCCGAACTTTTCCACCACACCGCCCGCGTCGATGCGCCGGTCCTTCATCCCGTCATAAAGCGTGGTCCGCGCATCGATCAGCTGCATCAGATCCTTGTCGGAGGAGACGATGGTGACGTCCCAGTCACGCGCGCGGGCCTGCCGTGCATAGGTGGCGATCAGATCGTCGGCCTCGAACCCGTCCTTTTCAATGGACGGCAGGCCGAAGGCGGCAACGGCCTCGCGGATCAGCGGAAACTGCGGCACCAGATCTTCCGGCGGCGGCGGCCGGTGCGCCTTGTATTCGGGATAGATGTCGCTGCGGAAGGTTTTGCGCGCCGTATCGAAAATAACGCCCAGATGCGTGGGCATGGCCCCGTCGTTCAAATCCTGAAGCAGTTTCAGGATCATGGTGCAAAAGCCGTAAACCGCGCCCACGGGCGTGCCGTCGGCGCGCGTCAGCGGGCGGGAGCGCGCCAGCGCGTGATAGGCCCGGAAAATATAGCCCGAACCGTCGACAAGATAGAGATGGGGCGGTGTCTGTTCGTCGGGCATCACACTCTCGCCGTGGCTGGAAGGAGGGGCGGGTGACGGGCGGCCGCACCGCCCGCGCCAAAACCGGGCGCCGGACCTGCCCGGCGCTGTAAAATCAGGCGGCGGACAGTTTTTCCGCCTCGGCCCGGACCTCCGGGGTATCGGCCGGCCCGCCTTCAAGAATGAAAAGACGGTCGCAGTAGCCGCATACCACACGGCCGTCCGTGCCCATGTTCAGATAGACACGGGGGTGGCCGAGCGGCCCTTCATCGCCGTCGCAGGCAACCCGCTGGGTGGTGACGAATTTGATTTCGGGGGGCGCGATGGTCATAATAAGTGGTCCTCGCAATTAAGCGGTATCGGTGTGTCCGGCGGACACGGGCCTGTATACAAAGCCTTTGAAACGGGGCCTTCGACGGGCCGTCCGAACGGGTGTCCATGATCTGGTTCCGTGTATAGCGAAGCCGGCGCGGCACCACAAGCCGCACGGACGGCCGCATCGCGCAATGAACGGCCATGTCTTCATATCCCCCGGCATATCCCCCGGCATATCCTCTGGGCCCTTGCCACCCGCACGCCCCGCTCGACGCATTGACAGCCGCTTGAATTGACGGCGATCCGGCTTGAATGTTAGCGCTTGTGCATTATGTCAGGCACTCTCTGCGTGGAAAGCCGTGCGGCCCTTTTGGCCGCCGGATACGGGTCCGGGAATATAAGGGCCAGGATAAAGGGTTACGGCGTTGGGCGATGCGGCGATTGAAATCACGGGACTGAAGAAGGTTTACAAGGGCCGGGGCGGTACACCGGACAAGCTGGCGCTCAAGGGGGTCGACCTGACCATTCCGCGCGGCTCCATGTACGGCCTTCTGGGGCCGAACGGGGCCGGCAAGTCCACCATGATCAACATCCTCGCCGGACTGGTCAACAAGACCGGCGGCACGGCCCGGGTGTGGGGCTTCGACATCGATAAAAACCCCCGCAACGCCCGCGCCAATATCGGCGTCGTGCCGCAGGAACTGATCATGGATGCCTTTTTCACCCCGCGCGAGGTGCTGGAGATGCAGGCGGGCATGTACGGCGTGCCGGCATCCGACCGGCGCACGGACGAATTGCTGCGGGCCGTGCATCTGTTCGACAAGGCCGACGCCTATGCCCGTACCCTGTCCGGCGGCATGAAACGCCGCCTGCTGGTGGCCAAGGCCATGGTCCACAATCCGCCCGTACTGGTGCTGGACGAACCGACGGCCGGCGTCGACATCGAACTGCGCCAGCAATTGTGGGATTATGTGCGCGAACTCCACGCCCGCGGCACCACCATCGTGCTGACCACCCATTATCTGGAAGAGGCCGAGGAGCTTTGCGACACCATCGCCATCATCAATCACGGTGAAGTGGTCTGTGCGGAACCGACGGATCAGCTTCTCAGGCGAATCGACGAAAAGGAAATCGTCATCGAGGTGGCCGAAGCCCAGGACGGCATCCCGGCGGCGCTGGCCGGCTATCACGCCGTACTCAAGGACAGTCACCGCATCGCGGTGCAGATCAGCCAGCAAAGCGCCAATGTGGGCGCGGTGCTGGCCGCCGTTCAGGCGGCGGGCCTGACCATCCGCGACATTTCCACCGACGAAACCGATCTGGAGGATATTTTCCTGCAACTGACGGGCTCCGCAGGTGACGGATCTTCAGATGACAGCCCACCCGCGGAGACGGCGGCTTGAGGCGCACCTATGACATCGTCATCGCCGGTTCGGGCGCGGCCGGGCTGACGGCGGCGCTGAAACTGGCGCCCCATGCCCGCGTCGCCGTCCTGTCCAAGGGGCCCCTGTCCGCCGGGTCCACGGCCTGGGCGCAGGGCGGGATCGCCGCGGTTCTGGAAGACGGCGACAGTATCCAGTCCCACATCGACGACACACTCGTCGCCGGCGCCGGGCTGTGCAACGAGGAGACCGTGCGTTTCGTCGTTGAACGCGGCCGGCGGGCGGTCGAGGACCTGATCGCTCTCGGCGTGCCGTTCGACAAGGCCGACACCCGCGCCGAGGACGGCTACGGCTATCATCTGACGCGGGAAGGCGGGCACAGCCACCGCCGCATCATCCACGCGGCGGACGCGACCGGCAAGGCCCTGCAGACCACGCTGAACGCCCGCGTCATGGCCGAGCCCAATATCGACGTGTTCACCGACCATGTGGCGGTGGACGTGATCACCAACCGGCACCTGAAATCGGCACCGCCCTATCAGGATCAGGCCCACGGTCTCTACGTGCTCAATCTGGCCAAGGGGCAGGTGGAAACCTTCTCCGCCCGCGCCACGGTGCTGGCGGCCGGCGGGGCCGGCCGGGTGTATCTCTATGCCTCCAATCCCGACGGCAGCACCGGTGACGGGATCGCCATGGCCTGGCGGGCCGGGTGCCGCGTCACCAATATGGAGTTCAACCAGTTCCACCCCACCTGCCTGTACCACCCCAAGACCAAGACATTTCTCATCACCGAGGCCATGCGCGGCGAAGGCGCTGTGCTGAAGGGCGGCGACGGCAAACCGTTCATGCCCCGCTATGACGAACGCGGCGAACTGGCGCCGCGCGACATCGTCGCCCGCGCCATCGATTCGGAGATGAAGCGCACGGGCAGTCCCTGCGTCTGGCTCGATATTTCGCACAAGGACGCGGATTTCATCATTTCGCATTTTCCGACCATTTACCGGCGCTGCCTGAAACTGGGCATCGACATCACCCGCGAGGCCGTGCCGGTGGTGCCCGCCGCCCATTACACCTGCGGCGGGGTCCAGGCCGACCTTGACGGCCGCACCGATCTGGACCGTCTCTACGCCATCGGCGAATGCGCCCATACCGGCCTGCACGGGGCCAACCGCATGGCCTCCAACAGCCTGCTGGAATGTCTGGTGTTCGCCCAGGCGGCGGCGGCCGACATTCTGAACCGGCTGGATGACATGCCGCGTGCCGGCATGGCCCGCGATTGGGATGAAAGCCAGGTGACCGATTCGGACGAGGAAGTGGTCGTCACCCACAACTGGCAGGAATTGCGCCGGTTCATGTGGGATTATGTCGGCATTGTGCGCACCGACAAACGGCTGGAGCGGGCCAAGCGCCGGGTCGATCTTCTGATGGGCGAGATTCTGGAGTATTACGGCAATTTCCGCGTGACGGCGGATCTTCTGGAATTGCGCAATCTGGCCACCGTCGCCGACCTGATCGTGCGCTCCGCCCAGATGCGCAAGGAAAGCCGGGGCCTGCACTATACAGCCGATTATCCCGACACCGCGGCCGAGGCCCGCGATACGGTGCTCATCCCCTTCGGACGCGCCGTCTCCGATCGGGTGGCCTGAACGGCGGCACCGTCACCAGGCGGCGAAACCAATCATACGGCAGGGGCGGTGCAAGGCAGGCGGGATGCGGCAAAACCGGCCATGCGCTGCCTGGCGATTCGCCAGCCCCGGCAGGGTCTCGCGGCCCCGTCGTCATTCCCATGACAGGAACGATGCCGAAAACCAAAAGGGCACGCCGTGTTCACCACGGCATGCCCCCTGTATCCGGAATGTCCGGACCCCTATGGTGCGTAAGGCTTAGTCAAGCGCCCAGTTCAGCGGCAGGACGAAGCTCAGCTCCGTCTGGCCGGACGGCAGGGCCGGCAGCGGGTTCAGGCGGCCGACCAGCTTGGGAATTTCCCGGTCGAGAACCTTTTCGCCCGTCGGCTTCAGAATTTCGTGGGCCGTGATGGTGCCGTCGCCGGAAACCACCAGACGCACCTCGGCGCGGCCTTCGATTTCACGGGTCAGGGCAGAACGCGGATAGGTCTGCTTCGTGGCGATTTTCTTGGCGACGGCGCGTTTCCAGTCGTCCATGGAGTCCACCGCGCTTGCCGGAACCACGGCAACGACGGCACTGAGCAGAAAGCTTGCGGCAGTAAGAATACGGATCATTTTCATCACCTGAACTATGTTGCGGTCTCTAAAATCAATACGGCTTCTGGCCGGCGTATATCCCCTGGCTGGACTGTCCTGTGATTATCAGCCCATCCACCCCCGCCGGATGCATGCCCGCTCCCGGCCCGGTCACGTCTTTATCCGCTAGCTTCTTAAAAAAACGTATATGGACGGATTTTTCGAAAAGCAGCGGATGTCGACACATGGGAAAGGCGCAACCGCGCAAATCCCATCGGCCGCAGGTATAAATGTCCGCAATTAAGATTCCGTCTGTGATTTGATAAAATTGTATCTATCTTTCGAGGAGCCCCGTCCGACCCGCTTCCGCACCGCGCGCACCCAAGGAAAACGCCCGGAAAATCTGTGAGACCTGATCGGCGGGCTGCCCCGGAACACAGCACACCCGGCCGGACAGGGAACGCAAAACCGGGGGGGGGGACACCCGGCTGCCCGCAATCCCTGTTTCAGCCGGACGTTCCGGTGGGGCCCGTGCTTGCCTCTTGCCTCGCGGGGCCGGGGCGTGTAGTGTCCGCGCCGGCGCCGGCCCCTTGGCCGGACACTCAGGACAATTGTCCCGGCACCCGTAGCTCAGCTGGATAGAGCGCTGCCCTCCGAAGGCGGATGTCAAGTCTGGCGATCGCGAAAGGTGCTGGAAGAAAGAAGTGACTAAACAACGGCTTGAGCGGATATCGGGTTCGCTCTTCAAGGAGCCGGAAATCTCGCGTAAGCATGGCGTAAGCATCTCGCGAACGGTATGCACCCGTAGCTCAGCTGGATAGAGCGCCGCCCTCCGAAGGCGGAGGCCAGAGGTTCGAATCCTCTCGGGTGCGCCACTTTTCTTCATAAAATCAGCGCCTTAGAAATTTCGGTTCATCGGGAAACAGTGCTTACGCGGTGTTTACGTGGCCATTTTGCGGAAGCAAACGGCTCACTCGGGCGTGCGGAAACTTCCATCGGCCCGTTCACTTCGCCCTCCTCCTTGAAGCGGATCCACCGGTAGTGTCGGCTGAGCCGACGCAGGAACGCTAGCGCAGCGACTTTGATACAATTGAGACTTGACGACCGCGTTTGTAACGTGCATATACACGTCATGAGTCATTCACGCACCAATCTTCGCCAACTTGCGCTCGAAGCGAGTCAGGATTGCATGTGCCAGCGTACACGCAGAGCGTCGCGCCTCATAACGAAAGCGTATGATAACGCTCTTCGACCCATGGGCCTTCGGATCACGCAGTTCACGATGCTTGCCGCGGCGACGGCCTCGGACGGCGGCGCGAGCTTATCCGATGTGGCCGATCTCTTGGGCATGGACCGGACAACGCTGAGCCGTAATCTCAAGCCGCTTGAACGAGACGGGCTGATCGTCTTTTGCGATGACGAAATGAGGGGTCGCTCGCGCGCTATTCGGATTACCAAGAAGGGCGAAACCCTTTTTGGTAAAGCCGAGCCTATTTGGCGACGGGTACAGAGTAATCTTAAGTCGGACTTGGGGCCTACCGAATGGAAGCAATTCCATACGGCCATAACGACCGCATCAAAATCCATATCAAGTTAAACCAAAAAGGCGTTGGCAATGACAGATCGAGGTACGTTTCTACACTCGATAACGTGCATATACACTATAGAGGTCAGTGGTTATTCCACCTCGATGATCGCGTTCCACGCGCTTCGCAGTCATGGAGAATCCCATGCCAAATAAACTCGTCTCATTTGGCGCCCCGATGCTGCTCGCTGTGTCCTTGGTCGCTGCCGGCGCTGTTTTTGTCAGCCACGCAGAAAGCTCTCATCGGAGTAGTAAACCCGCTGCTGCGCTCAGTGTTTCGACCATGGCGGTCGAGCAGGCGGCATCGTTCTCCACCGAGCGTTTCTTTATCGGCCGGATCGAAGCCCGAAGGGAGACGGCGCTCGGATTTGAGTTCGGAGGGCGGGTAATCGAGGTCCTCGTCAACGAAGGTGACGCCGTCCAAAGCGGGACTGTGTTGGCCCGTCTCGATACAGATATTCTTCGGGCCGAGCGCGCTGAACTCGTTGGTATGCGCGATCAAGCTGCCGCCGACAGCGCTTTGGCCGACGCCACCCTCATTCGCATGCGCGAAGCGCGGTCACTTAACGCGATATCCGTTCAGGCTTTGGACGAGGCAGAAAAAGGGGCTCGCGCACGACGCGCCGCACTCCGCCGCGCCGAAGCAAGTGTGCGGAGCATTGATGTTCGCTTAGAAAAGAGTGTGCTGAAAGCACCCTATGATGGAGTCGTCGCGGAGCGATTTATCGATGAAGGTCTGGTTGTAGAAGCTGGATCTCCCCTTATTCGCTTGCTTGAAACTGGTGCGCTTGAAGCGCGAATCGGTGTCGCTGGTGACGGCGTCGGGTACTTCGAACGCGGCGACATCCACATCCTTTCTGTAGACGGGCGCAATTATAGCGCGACGGTTTCTGGCGTTCTACCGGTCCGTGATCGGACAACGCGCAGCGTCGACGTCATTTTCCATTTCAATGGCGATAGCGGTCCTCTTCGCCAAGGTGATCTAGCACGCGCCACTATCACGACTCCAATCGAAGAAAGTGGCTACTGGGTCCCGGTCGCTGCTCTGACAGAAAGTGCACGCGGACTTTGGGCGGTCTATGTGGCCGAACCGTCAGAAGGCGCCGATGCGATCATTTCACGGCGGGACATTGAGGTCCTCCATCACGACACGGATCGCGCTTTTGTCCGTGGTGCGCTGGAGCCTGGCGACCGTCTTGTTGCCGACGGTCTGCACCGCTTGTCTCCCGGCCTTCTCGTCGCGGTCAGAAACGCTGGATCTTCTTCCCTCGCAGTCCGGTCGGAGGACTAAGCAATGCAAAGTTCCAGTCAAATTCATAAAGACGCTTCGCGGACGACCATCGCCAGTCTCTTCTTTCGCAACCGGCACCTCCTGGTGCTGACGATCCTCGTCATTTTGGTGAGCGGTCTTTCAGCAATAGTGTCCCTTCCGAGACTGGAAGACCCTCGGATCGTGAACCGCAACCCACTCATCATCACACCGATGCCCGGTGCGTCGGCCGAGCGGGTGGAAACCCTTGTGACCGAAGTGCTCGAAGAGGCGCTTCAAGAGGTCGACGCGATTAAAGACGTGGAGTCGACGTCCAGCGCCGGTGTGTCGGTTATTGTCGTTGAACTCGAAGACGCGGTCACCGCGGCGCAGAACGCTGCGATCTTCTCTGAAATACGCGATAAAATCTCAGAAGCCCGACCGTCGCTGCCGGCAGGCGCGCTTGAACCGCAGATCGATGATAAGCGCGACCCAGCAGCCTATACGCTGATCGCTGGGGTTTCGTGGCGTGGTGAAGCGGAGCCTGCGCTAGGCGTGCTGAACCGGCGGGCTGAAGATCTTGCTGAACGTCTACGCAATGTTCCGGGGACAGAGCTCGTCAGAATTTATGGCGAGCCCGATGAAGAAATCACGGTCACTGTCAACGCCGAAGACTTGGCTGAACTCGGGCTGACGGCCGGCGACGTGGCGTGGGCGACCGCTTTGGCTGACACGAAGACACCTGCCGGTGTTTTGCGCGGTGATCGCGCTGACGTTTCGATCGAGGTTGCCGGGGAGCTTTCTTCGCTGAGCCGCATTGGCCATGTGCCGATCGCTGTCGGTGGCGACCAACAGTCCGTACGGATCGCAGACATTGCCCATATCGAGCGCGCCTATCGAGACCCCCCAACGGAAATAGGTCTCGTCAATGGCAAAAGGACCGTGTTCGTGGCAGCCCGCATTGGCTTCGGCAGACGTGTCGATCTTTGGGCGAAGGACGCGAATGCAGTGCTCGCCGAGGCGGCTGCGGAAACCGGCGGCCCTGTCATTATCGAACCCGTCTTCGAGCAAGAACGCTACACAACCGGCCAGCTCGCCGAGCTCTCCGGCAACCTTATTGCCGGCGCCTTGGTCGTTGTGGCGGTCGTGTTTGTTATGATGGGCTGGCGTCTCGCTCTTATCGTTGGAGCAGCCTTACCGCTGACGGTCGCCATGGTGCTGTTTGGGCTGCAAGTGTCTGGCAACGCCATTCATCAGATGTCGATCTTCGGTCTCATCATCGCGCTCGGTCTTCTGATCGACAACGCCATCGTCATGGCGGATGAAGTGGCCAAGAACAAAGCCGCTGGCAAAACGCCTTTGCAAGCGGTAGAGGCCGCCGTCGGGCATTTGTTCACACCGCTTTTCGCCTCAACGCTCACGACCGTTCTCGCCTTTGCCCCGATCTTTCTGCTGCCGGGCAGCGTTGGCGATTTTGTGGGCTCGATTGGTCAGATGGTCATCCTGGCGCTGATCAGCTCTTTCATTATTGCCATGACAGTTACCGCTGCACTTGCGGGCCTGTTCGCCGAACCAAGTGCGCCGGACGCACCGAAACGGTTTTGGCGCGATGGGCTGACCTCAAAGCGTTTCGGACGGTTCTATCGAGGCGCCTTGCTCTCAGGATTAAAACGTCCGTGGGCGGCGATCGTCGTCGCCATCGCAGCGCCAGTTGCGGGCTTTGCCGTCGCACCGACCTTGGGCAATCAGTTTTTCCCGCCGGTCGATCGCGACATGTTTGAAGTCGAGGTTTGGGCGCCGTCAGACGCGTCGCTTTCTCGCACGGCAGATCTTGCATACGCCATCGAAGCCGAGATCAAGGCCTTCGCGGAGACCGAGCAGATGACTTGGCTCGTCGGCGGCTCGTTTCCAAGCGTCTACTACAACCTCATGATGGATAAGGACGCGGCCGCGCACTACGCTCACGGCATTGTCACAGCCCCCTCTAACGAAGCGGCAAAAGCGATGATCGCGCCCCTACAAGCGCATCTCGACGAGCGCTTCCCGGACGCCCAGATTGTGCTCGGACAATTCGGACAGGGCCCGCCGCTCACCGCCGATATCGAGTATCGCGTTTTTGGTCCGTCAATCGCGGAACTCCAACGCATTGGCGAACGGCTTCGCACCGGACTCCAAAACTATTCGGGTGTCTTGCACACGCAAATGACGATGGAGGGCGGACACCCCAAACTTTGGTTCAACGCCGACGAAGATGAAACCCAATTGGCAGGTCTTCGCCTAACAGAGGTCGCTTCACAACTCCAAAGCAATCTTGAAGGCGCGACCGGCGGCTTCATCATAGAACAGTTAGAGCAATTGCCGGTCCGGGTTCGCTATGAAAATACCGTTCGGGCCGATGTGAGCGATATCGCATCAACGCCGCTCGTGACGCAAAACTCCGATCGGTGGGTGTCCGCGGCAGCTCTCGGCGACTTCACATTGCGCCCTGAACTGCGGAGCATTACCCGCTTTGATCGTGAACGGACAAATATCATTCGCGGATACACGGCCAATGATGCTTTGCCGATCGACATCACCCGGGACGTTCTTGAGCAATTGGAAGCAGAAGGCTTTATTCTTCCAGCGGGTTACCGCATCGAACTTGGTGGCGCCGTAGAACAAGACGCGGCGGCCAAGGGCAATCTGCTGACCTACGCGCCTGTACTCTTGACCCTTACCATTGCGACTTTGGTCTTAGTGTTTCGAAGCGCGGCGATCGCCGGCCTCTTAGGGGCCGTGGCGTTCCTGTCGCTTGGGCTTGGCATGCTATCGACGTTCGCCATTGGCTTTCCGATTAGTTTCAACACGATATTGGGAACCCTTGGCCTGATCGGCCTCGCCTTTAACAACGCTATTGTCGTATTGGCCGCGATACGGGCGAATCCGGTGGCTAAGGCTGGCGACCCAGAAGCCGTCACAGAGGCAATTCTTGGAACGTCTCGGCACATCGTATCGACGACCCTGACAACGATCGGTGGATTTCTGCCGCTCCTCCTATTCGTGGGCGGTGATTTCTGGCCTTCGCTTTCCATCGTCCTTGCGGGAGGGGTGGGCGGGTCGATGATCTTAGCCCTGATCTTTGTGCCTGCCGTCTATCGATTGGTCGTAAAGCCTGCTGGCAAACCTAAGGCCGCGGCATCGAAGACCGTCTCGCCATCTAGCCATTTCGCCTTTGGAAGCGCCCGATGAAACCGCTCATTTTTGCCGTCTTTGGCACCTTAACCTTGTCTGCATGTACAATTGGTCCCGACTACCAATTTGATCTCCAAGCACCGCAACAGACCTACGCGAATGAAACCGCGGCCATCATCGCCGCCGATGGTAAAGCGGGTCTCACAGCCGAAGCGTCATGGTGGGAGACTTTTGAAGACCCGCTACTATCGCGCCTGATCGGTGATGCTGTCGCTCACAATCATGACTTGGAAGCGGCGCGCGCCAATGTCCGGCTAGCGCGGGCGTTGCGTGCCGGCCGATATTCGCGGCTATTGCCGCAGGTCGATGCATCGGGCGCAATTGTGCGCCAACGGCCGAGTGAGAATGGTGCGATCGATATTGGCGCTCTATCAGATGCGGGCGTAGCCTCCCTTGAAACCAACCTCATCCAAACTGGTTTCGACGCCGGCTGGGAAATCGATGTTTTCGGGGCGGCACGTCGCGGCGTTGAAGCGGCGGCAAGGGAAGTCGACGCCGCTTATGATGCTCAGCGGGATGTCACCGTCACTGTGATTGCAGAGGTTGCGCGCAACTATGCGGAACTGCGCGGTGCGCAACGCCGTCTCGCGCTGATCGAAAAAAACATCGGATTACAGTCCGAAACAGTGGCGCTTGTTGAGGGAAAATACCGTGCTGGGGTTGCCCCGGAACTCGACTTAACGCGCGCTCGTGCAAATCTTGCCTCGACCGAAGCGCAGCGCGCTGACATCCGGGCCTCAGAACGCGCTACTGCGCATCGCTTAGCGGTCTTGACCGGGCAGGCGCCTGCCGCGTTGCTTGAAGAACTCTTGACTGCCGAGCCGCTTCCAAGCCCACCAGATATTGTCCCAACAGGGTTGCCATCAGACCTGCTTGTCCGGCGCGCGGACGTGCGTGAGGCTGAGCGGCGAATGGCCTCCGCCACCGCGCGCGTTGGTCAGGCCAAGGCTGATTTCTATCCGCGCTTTTTCTTAACGGGCAGCGCCGGGCTCGAAAGCACCTCGTTTACGGATCTGTTCATGGGCGGCAGCCAAGCCTGGTCAATCGGACCAGCAATCAGTCTGCCGATCTTTCGCGGCGGACAGTTGCGCGCAAATCTAAGCCGTTCCGAAGCCGAACTCGACATTGCGCGAACAAGGCTCGAACAGTCCATCCTCATTGCCGTCGAAGACGTGGAAACAGCATTGGTCAACTATGCCGAGGCACATCGCCGGCAGCAGGACCTAAGCGATGCGGTAGCGGCTGCAACCCGCTCTGTCGAGCTCGCGCGCATCCTCTATGATCGCGGCCTCAGCGAATATCTTGATGTCTTGGACGCCGAGCGGAGCCTGACTTCGCTCGAAGATACGCTCGCGCAAAGCGAGACCGGCACAATTGTCCGCACGATTGCACTTTACAAGGCCCTTGGCGGCGGCTGGCAGGTCTTTGAGCCATCCCCTCCCGACGTAGGCGCCAACAGCTAGAATACGACGGAAAGGCCATTGTGATGGAACATACCGCGAAATCGACAAGGGCCCCGCGCCCCGTCTCATCCGGCAAGGGCGTCATCGCGCTTCTTGCGGGACTATCGGCGGCTGGCCAGATCGCCAGCAATATTTATCTTCCCTCGCTACCTGACGTCGCCGCGGATTTAGCGATTGATCAGGCCCAAGCGCAGTCGACCTACAGCATTTATCTGGCTGTCTTTGCCGTCTCCCAGCTGTTCTACGGACCGATATCGGATCGCTTCGGTCGGCGTTCAATCCTCGCCATTGGTCTCATGCTGTATGTGCTGGGCAGCGCGCTTTGCGCATTTGCAGCCAGTCTCGACGTTTTACTGCTGGGGCGCGCCATCCAAGCGGGCGGCGCTGGCGCAGCTGTCGTCTTAGCCCGGGCAATCGTTCGGGACAGCTTCGAAGGACCGAGGCTCACCCGCGTTTTAGCCTTGGTCACCATTCTTTTCGCATTGGCGCCGGCGATGTCGCCGCTGCTCGGCGGTGTCATTCAGCAGCAATTGGGATGGCATGCGGTCTTTTGGGTAACGGCGGCGTTCGGCGTTCTCTTGATGGTGGGAAGTGTTCGCTTGCCAGAAACCAACATGAACCGTCTCGACCATGTCAGTCTAGGCCTTGCCGCCAAGAACTATAGCGTCGTTCTACGCGATCCCCAGTTCATCAAATTCGGCCTTGTTTCTGCCTGCGCCATTGCTGCCATGTCGGCGTTTTTCGGGGGATCACCCGCGGTCTTCATTGATCAATTAGGACTCTCGCCGATCGAATATGGCTTGTACCCGCCAATCGCCGTATCAGGTTTTGTCGTTGGCAGTATGTTCGTCCGGCGACGCGCTGAAAAACACTCCCTTGAAGAGCTAGCGATGATCGGAGTCATGATCATGCTTGCAGGCGCGCTCTTGAGCATTGCCTTGCCGGTCATGGGCATTGTCCACAAACACGGCTACAATGCCGGTATCATCCTTACAGTGACAGGCCTTGGCGTTCTCATGCCGTCGGCAGTTGCCGGCGCATTAGCACCGTTCAAAGAGAACGCGGGCTCTGCATCCGCAATGCTAGGTTTCCTGCAAATGGGGGCGGGAGGAGTAGCCGTCGCACTCGTATCTGCAATTCAGAACGATTTACCCTTAATCGCTTACCCCGTCGCCATGGTCGGCGCTGCAGCCTTGGGACTTCTTATACTCGTGATCCCAAGGCGAGCGGAAGTTTCTATGTGAAGACAATAAAAAGCCCTCTGGCCTTGGTCGTCAGAGATCTTAGACTTTAGAAATCAGGTTCTGGCGCAACAATAAGAGAACTGACGGGCGTCGCGGGATGGAAACGCGAACTCTTATTTTGCCGTAGCCCTTCGATAGTGCTTGCTCAACTGGGCCTCAATCACTGTCGCACCTCCTCGCGCCACCTGCCGGGCGTTGTGCCAAGGACGCGGCGGAAGGTGTCTGTCATGTGGCTTTGGGAGGCGAAGCCCGTGGTGTAGGCGATTTCGGCGATGGGCATTTCACCGAGGCGGAGGAGTTCGCACGCCTTTTCGACGCGCTTGCCGGTGACATAGCTATGCGGCGTGTCGCCGGTGGTGGCCTTGAAGGCGTCGGCGAAGGTCCAGCGAGGCATGTCGAGGGTACGAGCCAGGTCTTCGACGGTGAGGCGCTCAGCGAGACGATGTTCGACCAGCGTGTCGATGCGGGTGATCTCGGCGGGGCTGAGTAGCAGGATCGGTTGCGGCTTGCGCAGCGCGCCGGACTTGTCGAGGAGCCGGGCGATCAGCACCTGGGTCAGCCCATCCATTAGTAGATCGCTGGCGCCGCCGGACCGCGCGCTCTCGACCCACATCTGCATGGCTGTGCGGCGAACGGTTTCGTCGCGAAAAACGACAGCGCCCGTTAGCGCATTGAGTGTTTCGACGCTTCTGCCGGTGTTCTCTTTAATGAGGCTACCCAGCGGGGCAGCAGGAATTGAGGCATTAAAGACTGTTTGAGGGCCTCCTAGTTCGTAGTGGACTGCGGTATCTTGCGGAACAAATGACATATCGCCGGAACGAAGATGAATACCCTTTGACCAGCCGTCACCAGTATCCCATCGAAAGGGCACATTGGCTTCGACCGCAACGACGAGTGCGATCTGTGGGACGGCTGGGTCTATCGCGTCGAAAGCCTCTTGATGGGACTGAATGAAAGTGACCGGCAGCGACCCGCCCGATCGGTGTTCTTGCGGAAACGCCGCATAAGGCGACGCCGGATCGGTATAGAATTCCGCCAAAGAGGAGGCGGTTTGTTGAGTCATGTCATCCGCCTCCTTTTTCTGCGGGTGGAT
The DNA here is from genome assembly GCF_003688555.1 of Eilatimonas milleporae. Lineage (GTDB taxonomy): Bacteria > Pseudomonadota > Alphaproteobacteria > Sphingomonadales > Kordiimonadaceae > Eilatimonas > Eilatimonas milleporae. The sequence continues at coordinate 228,928 of NZ_REFR01000015.1, read as the reverse complement.
TACTCCTATCCATTAAACTATAGCATAGATCGGGCATGTATTCCGTAATCGTCGAGGGATTCAGGCTTCGCCGAGAGTTCGCCGACGATTCTGGAAGACGGTGCGGCTGTGCGGCTGCCATCCATCGTCGATGGTGTCCGGTTCTTCCAAATCCCCCCGTGATCGCCGCGCCGGCCGTAAGCCTGATAACCTGGCCCTTCGCGAACTCAGCGGCGGCGCCATCCGTCATGTCATACATGACGCGGGCGACACGATCAGCGCGAGCGATGCGCCGGAGATCGTCCTGCGGATCGCCGGGCGCGGCAAGATCGGCTGGCCGGAAGCGCCTACCAAAGACCGGTCGGGGGCCGCCATTTTTGTGCCGCCAGGGCAAACGCTGACGATCCTCGGCAAGGTGCGCGCGCTGCGGGTGGCGCTGCCGGGACTTGAAGTGACCGCCTCTATGGGCCCGCTTTCGGACGCCCTGATCAGCCTTCTCATCCCGCGCGCGTGGCATGCGCCGGAGCCAATCGCACAAGCCGCATTCACGCTGGTCTGCCTGCTCGTCGAGGAGGATCTGCAGCAGCGGGGCCGTCCGCAGCGTGAGCGATCACCGCTTCGCTGAGGTCGTACAAGGATCGTCGGCCTTTCCATCTTTGCAAATCCTGAAAACAGGTCGGTCCGGAATACCGCCAGGCCCGGACATGCTTTCCAGAGACCATGGACCGCGCGTCGGAGCATATTACTGGGCGGCAGCGTTCGGCCGGACCGCCGGACGAGCGATTGCGACTGCTGACGCTCGCGCGCGGTGAAATGTGGCCGGAGCGGGAGGTCTGCGAAATCGTCCTCGTCCTGGACTGCCGCGCCCGCGGGTTCACCATGACCGACATGGACGAGACTCTGTGCGTCGGCGAAACCGCTCTTCTGCCCCTCGGCGACGGGCTGATCTCAAGCGCTCATGGGCGGGTGATCAGTGCACGTATGGAGCAGCTTGCCGCGCCGCCCGAGCCCCAACGTTTGACCGACAGTTTGATCGCCCGACTTCTTCGACGCGCGTGGGCATCGGTTTACACGGCGCGGGATGTGGTCGAGCCAAGCTTGAGCCTCATCGAGGTACTCATCACACAAAGTCAGCGTGCGCATCAGGAGCGTCTGGATTTCCTTGACACGCTGGACCCCCGCATCGCTCGGGTGCTTGACTATATCGAAGTGCACTTTGGCGAAGGCTTGACGGTGGCGGAACTTGCCGACGTCGCTTGCCTGTCACCCGGGCATTTCTCCCGTTTGTTCAAGGCGTCGATCGGGGATGCGGTTTGGACCTACGTTCAGAGCCGCCGCTGCGAAAGGGCGAAGGAGATGCTGTTGACAACACAGTCCACCCTCTCCGACATCGCCTATGCCTGCGGCTTCGCCCATCAGGGCCATTTCACCCAGTGCTTCAGAAAGCAGTTTGATGTGACGCCTGGACAAGTGCGTAACGAGCCCTGTGCGCTGCCGGAGGGCACCCACGGATCGTGTCAGTCGGACTGAGACACACTATCGCCCCAAGCCACACCGCCGAGCAGGTCACCCGCCATGGGCGTGAACACCGTGCCTTCGCATCGCGCATATACGCCTGCGACGAAGTAAGGTGAGGCTCTCATCAGGGTTTCTGCCTCGCCCACGCTCATGCCACGGAAGACATACTGACGAGCGGAGGGCGGCGCACCCACTTCGGTGGTGACTTGCCCCGCCATCATGATCCGCGGTGCATTCAACTCCAGGAACCGCGTATACTGAGGGGCGGCGCGTTTGCGTGCGGCGTTCTTTCCGGGCGCGGTGCTGCAGGTCACCAAGGCCGCTGGAGGCGTTTCGATTTTTCCCGGATACGGAATATGATCAAAGGATGCCGCGATGGAGAGGCCAGGGTCATTGACGTCGAGGCGCACCAGAAAAGCCTCATTTGCGTTTTCAGGGTCCAGATAGAAGCCACCATCTCCCACGACATAGAGATGTGCTGCATCGTTCGCGCTTCGCCCGAACGCGGTTGCGGTCGAGCCTTCAACCCCATCTTCGGTCGTTGCGATTCGGGTAAGCCCGCCGTCGGGTTCAATCCGCACCACCGTGTTGTAAATGTGCGTGGTGCCGTAAATGGTTCCATCCGCGGCTATAGAGAAATCATCGATGATCAGATCACGGTGGAGGATTTCCGGTTCACCGGCTGCGAAGTCAGGGCCCTCTAGCGGCGTGCGGAGTATGGTCATCTGGCTGGTGTTGGAGATATAGGCGGCGCCCTTCGAAATCTTGATACCGTTAATGCCGGGGATGAGCTCTGATTGTTCCGGGTCGCGCTGGTAAAGCGCGTGCTCATGCCAAGTGGTGACGGAGTTGGTCTCCAGATCGATCCGGAAGATCCGACCGATCGTAGCGTCGTTCGCCAGGACCACTGTCGGGGTAAGGAAGGTCGCGCCGTTCAACCCTTCGGCGTCCGCCACGGGAATTGAGGTACGCAGCTCCCCCGTGGGCGCGAAAACAAAAATGTTCCACTGATCCTGTCCGTCGCGCCCTGTGGCGATGACCGTGTTGTCGATGCTGATCGCGAGGCCCATGGGGCTGATATCGCCGGAGAAGAAGACGGACACATCGCCGGAGGGCGTCGCCCGCAGGATGTCGTGTCCGATGGCATCGGGGATGAGCAAATCGCCATTGGACAAGACAACCAGGCTTTCCAGGAACGTATCTGGCGCCCAGCGAGCCAAACGCTCTGCCTCCACCCTTTCAAGCGCGCCATCCCGATGATCGATGGCGTCAAGATCGATCCGCGGCTCGGCTGTGGCCGAGCTAAAGGGCGCGAGCGCCATAATACCAGCCACAACTCCATAGTGTCTCAGTCTCATCGTTACCCCGCGCGTTCAGATGTTGGCTTAAGTCCATTCGAAGCACGATCAGAGAAATAGAGAGTTTTCGTCGCGGGGCGTTTCGAATTCGCGACTTTGCTTTGTGGAATTCAAACATACTGAAAACAGGCGTGCCGACGCCATGAGCCCTTGGCTGGGGCCGGGTCGGAGAAACCCGACTGCAAGCCATCCGCTCGCCGATGTTCGATTTACGAAAAACCCCGTCAGCATCTTGAAATGCCCAACCGCAGCCAAGCAGTACATTCGTTGCGCAGCCGGCGGAAGACGGCGGTCTTTACTGTCAGCGACTGCAGCGTCAATCGCACGGATTATGGAGAGTGAATTGAAGAGAACTCTTGTATCGGGTGTCGCTGCCGTCATCCTTGCAACGCCAGCCCTTGCAATAGTCCAAGAGCGACAGCTTTCGGCCGACGAACGCATTGAGACCGTCGAGCAATGGTACGCGACGCGTGATTACTCGATGCTCGCCGACGAGTTGGACTGGCGCCATGCACCGGGCTTCTTCGGCGGTGAAACATTGACCACGCGGGCTCAGGTCGAAGAGCAGTTAGCGCCATTCTATTTCGAGATGTTCGATAACATCGCGGTCAAGATCGAAAAGGTCGAGGCGAGCGAGCAGTCGGTCTTCAGTTTCGGTACTTATGTATTCACACCGCGCAATACCGACACGATCCATCGGGCGCCCTTCATCCATGTCTGGACGGTCGATGCAGACGGAAAGCTGGATACGCTGGTTCAGTATGCTGACACATATCTGATCAATCGGGCGCTCTCTGACGCGCGGGTCCTGACCTCACCCGCGCGCGAGTAATCCGCTGTTCAGGCTTCTTTTGAGCGTCGTCGGTCCTCTGGGTGCTGCTTCGCGGATGGAGGTGCAAGAAAAGGCATGGCCATTTGAGGTGAGTCCGGGGGATGATTTTGCAAGGCCAAGAACGACTTTTGCAGGTATCCAGCGTATGCGTTTTCTACGCCATCGCTCCATTTGCCCCCGCCGCTTTGGCGCAGGACTCCGTCGTTGATCCAGAGCAGTTGATCGAGGAACAGGATGGACCCGCAGCGCCCGGCCGCTTGCTGGACACCGTCTTTGAGACCTTGCCGGCGGCAAGAGATCGTCTTCGCCAAGACTATGGCATCAGCTATGCGGGAAATCACTTCGCGGGCATCTACACGGATGTGGATGAGGGCGAGGTGTCTAGCGCAGGGCTCGCCGGTCTGGCTGTGCGGTGGGACATCTTCAACCGTGCCGCCCCGAACCAGGGGTCCGTCATCGCCTATGTCGAAAACCGCCACGAAATCGGTGGGACGGCAAGCACAGCGTTTAACGCGGCTTTTGGTCCGGCATTCTCACCCAACGCCCTCAACTCGGCCGGAGAGTTCACCAGACTTCGGCAGTTGTATTATCGGCAAGCCCTGTTCGACGACGCGCTCATCACGGCGTTCGGCAAGTTCGCTTTGCGGGCGAACTTCTCATTCAGCCCACTGACGACCAATCGGTTTCGAAACTTTCAGTCTTCGGCGATGTCTCTGGCGCCTACCGCCCCATGGCCCGGCGATTCCGTCGGGCTATACGCGCGGTGGCAACCCGCAGATCGTCATTGGGGCGTCACCGCTGCGGTGGTCGACGCCGCGCCGGAGGTGAACGGCTTCGATTTCGACATTGATGGGCCTTACGTCCTCGGATCCATTTACCTCATGTCTGAACCCTGGCGCCCCGACAGTGGGACACCGCCGCCGCCACACTATGTCCAGGCAACGGTGTATCGCCAGCCGGATGCGGCCGGGCGCCCGGAAGGCTGGGGGATGATCGCCACCTATGACTTGCGGCTCCGTCCAGAATGGTCCGTGGGTCTGCGCTATGGATATGCCGAGGAGGATTTGAGTCCTGTCGAGCAGAACGCGGCGGCTGTGCTTGTCTTCAATAACCCTTTTCTGCGAGCCTCCGACGGCGTCGGTATTGGCGTCGCGTGGAGCCGAGAAGCGGCTTCGGCAGAGGACGTGCTGACCGCAGAAGCCTTTTACCGATGGAACGTGATCCCAGGATTTGAGCTCACCCCGACCGTCCAAATGGCGATGTCGGATGATAGGGGCGACGAACTCATCTTCGGACTTCGCACGGGGCTCTCGTTCTGAGATGGCGTGATCCTCCCGGGGCGCTGTGTCTGCCAAAATCATGATCGCACAAAACCTCATTGGAATTGTGAAATCGCCGGTGAAGTCGGCTCGCTACGCTCAGCCTGTTCTCGATGCTTCCTCGAACCGAAGCATCGGTTGATAGGTGAAATGAAAGAGGCTGAGATGACACCTCCAGACACACGCTCGGTCGTCGAGCAGTTTCTCAAATACACCGAAGAGCAGGATTTCGATGGGCACCGCGCCATCCTCGCGGAAGACTGCGTCTTCATTTATCCCTATGCGGCCGAAGGCGCGCCCGAGCGGATCGAAGGCCGGGACGCTATCATTGAGCGCGCGCTCATCGGTGGCTGGAAAACACGCAAGAGCATGAAGGTCGTCGGCTTCAAGTATGACGCGCTGGCCGATCCGGAATGGGCGCTCATTCAGTGGAGCAACACCTCGACGACGGACGAAGGCAAGCCCTACGACCAGCAATATGTCAACGTGATCCGCGTCGTTGACGGCAAGATGAAAGAATTCATCGAATACTATAATCCGCTGCGCGAACTGGCCGCCGGGAACCCCCGAGCCCGCACCTAGACCCTGCCTCTGCCCCCCTTGGCAGGAACAGCGGCCAAAGCGTTTGTCGGACCCGGCGCGTCATCGCACGCGCCGGGCTTTTTTTTGTTGTCATGCCCGTACAAATCAAGCGCGCGGACCGAATGTTCAAATTCTGCCATCGCTCGTCAGTTTCCAGAAATCACTCCCGCCGGCTGCTCCTTATCCTCGAAGCATGAAATCGGCTGTTGGCGTCGTCAGTTGCCAGACGTCAGCGCAGAACCACTGCAACCTGTCGCATACCGGCGTGCGCCTAACAATGGAGAGTAAGCATGGAGACTTATGATTACTTATGGATCGACGGCGAACGGGTCCGACCGTCCGGGTCGGAGACAGTCGATCTGATCAATCCTGCCACAGAGGATATCTATGCCCGAGTGGCGATGGGCGACACGTCAGACGTCGACAAAGCAGCGTGCGCTGCCCGGGCCGCATTCGCTTCATGGGCGGCGCGCCCCATGGGCGAGCGTGTTGCGATCATGAGACGCTTCGTGGACCTTTACCGGGAAAACGCCGAACGCCTGACGGTGACGGTGACGCGCGAAATGGGTGCGCCGGTTAAAATCTGCCGGAGCTTTCTCGTCGATGAAAATGGCAACGCCGCCGAAGCCTTTGTGGATCTCGCTGAAAGCTATCAGCACGAACAACCCATCAATGGCGCTCTTGTTATTCGCGAAGCTTACGGCGTTGTCGGCGCCATAACACCCTGGAACAACCCCCTCATCATGATGGTCGATAAGGCCGTGCCGGCGATGCTCGCTGGCTGCACGGTGGTGCAAAAGCCGGCGACACAGACATCTGTTGATGTGCTCGTCCTCGCAGAACTATTGGAGGAAGCAGGTCTGCCGAAGGGCGTCTACAATGTCGTCCCCGGCGCCGGGTCGGTGGTCGGACAAGCCATTATCGAGCATCCGGAGGTTGATCTTGTTTCGTTCACGGGCTCCACTGGCGGTGGGCGGAGGATCGCAGAGGCCGCCGCAAAGGGACCCAAGAAGGCAGTTCTCGAACTTGGCGGAAAGTCCGCTTGCATCGTTTTGGACGATTTCGACCCGCGAAAGGCGGCCGAGGTCGCCGCGGGCGCAATTTTTTCGAATTCCGGTCAGCTCTGCGCCGCGTGGAGCCGCCTCCTCGTACCGCGCTCCAGCCACAAAGCGATCGTCGAGGCGCTCGTAGCCCATGTAAACGCCATGAAGATCGGCGATCCTGAAGATCCAGATACGGACCTCGGTCCTGTGGTTTCAGCGAAGCAGAAACAGACCGTCACAGACTACATCCGGGTCGGCATCAAGGAAGGCGCGACGCTCGCCGTCGGCGGGCCGGAGACGCCGGACGGCCTCGAAAAAGGCTACTACGTCAAGCCGACAGTCTTCGACAATGTCGACAATTCCATGCGGATCGCACGGGAAGAGATCTTCGGACCAGTGCTCGTTGTCATCCCCTATGACGACGTCGATGACGCCGTGCGTATCGCCAACGACTCTGAATACGGACTGCATGGTGGGGTTCTTTCGAACGACCACGACAGGGCCTTGAGTGTCGCCAAGCGGATGAGCACCGGCCAGATCGGCCTCAATGCGTTCGCCTTCCACCTCACGGCGCCCTTCGGCGGCTATCGCATGACCGGCTACGGGCGATGCATGGGACCTATGGGGTACGAGGAATTTCTCCAGACCAAGGCCGTCATCTTCGAGCCGAAGGGAGGTGAATAATGACTGATATTTCGCTTGAGAACAAAACCGCGATTGTGACGGGAGCCTCTTCTGGTATCGGCGCCGCGACAGCCCGCGCTCTGGCAAGTGCCGGCGCGCGGGTGGCTCTTGTCGCCCGCCGGGCCGACCGCCTCGCTTCACTTGCTGAAGACCTCAATCAGGAGACGAAACGCTCTGATGCGGCGGTGGCGCTGTCCGCCGATGTTGCGACCAATGCGGGCGTCGAAAGGGCGTTTGCCGACGCCAAGACCGCGCTCGGATCGGTTGATATCCTCGCTAACATTGCTGGGGTCATGCTGGTTGCGCCGGTTCTTGGGACCAACACGGATCAATGGCGGCGCATGGTCGAAATCAATCTGATGGGGCTTATGCAACTGACGCAAAAGGCCGCAGAACATATGGTCGATCGCAAAACAGGCCATGTCGTTAATGTGTCATCGCTCGCGGCGCGGCACACCTCGTCGAACTTCGCCGTTTATTCAGCGACCAAGTTTGCCGTCGCTGCCTTTACAGAAACGCTGCGCAAGGAACTGATCGGCACTGGCGTGCGCACAACTGAAATCATGCCAGGCATCGTAAAGTCCGAGCTTGCCCAGCAGATCGAAGACGACGTCATCCGCGAGGACATTGGTCGGTGGATGGAATCTGTCACGCCTCTTGAACCGGAGGATATCGCCGAAGCGGTTCTCTTCGCGGTGACGCGACCGCCGAACGTCGCGGTCAGCGAAATGATCGTCCGTCCAACGAATGAGGAGCTTTGACATGGCAGACGCCATCACCCCAAAAGAAGTGCAGGCGCTGCGCCATAAACCGGTCGACGTCGCTCTCCTGAACAGCAATGATGTTCGCCGATTGATCTTCGACGTCTTCGCCCATTTCAGTCATCTTGCGCCCGCCGACTGGTTCCTCCAGCATTTTGACCCGGAGGACATGCACCTCGACTTCGGGCCGGTCCAGATACGCGACCATGACGGCTTTCGTGCTTGGTATACGGATTGGCTGGCCCATTGTCCGTGGGAGTATCACGAGATCAGCGGGATCGAAGTCGCCGGAGACGCGACCGGGGGCTTTCACGCTCAATTCCTCCTGCACCACACTGGTGAATGGCAGGGCGGTCCTGGCGAAATCAATGTGGCGATGACCGAAGACGGGCCATTCAATCGCCTCTTGCGTGAGACCTGGCGTCTAAAGGTCTCAGGCGGCGATCTGAAAATCACGTACTACGGTGCCGATTTCATTTTGCTCTGACGACGCAGCAATGACGCAATGCGGTTGATTCAACAGTGTCTCCAGAGAAGGTGAGTCACTCTTTACCGCGCAAGTGCTCGGCTAGTTTCAATTGAGCGCTTTGACGATCAGCGACCAGGCGAAAGTAAAAATAGTCTCCGATCGGGGTGTGCAGATCGTTTAACTGAAGTTCAAAAAGGATAGCCCCATGCCGACCACCCTTGTCACAGGCGCGACCGGTAACATCGGACGCGAACTCGTTCACCTCCTGTCGATCGATCCGCGTGTCGGCGAAATCCGGGTCGCGACACGCGATCCCGATAGCCCCTCGGCCCAGCTGCTGACGGCGATCGATCCCGCGATCGTGCATCCAGTGCGGTTCACGACCGATGCAGCGGATCTTGCCGAAGTCTTTGGCGATGGCGTCGATCGCATGTGCATGATCACGCCCATGGTGGGCGACATGGTTGCGTGGCAGGAAGCTGTCCTCAGCGCGGCGCGCGGTTTGAAACGCATCGTGAAAATCAGCAACGACGCGGCTCGTCCGACCTCGGAGGGGTCCGTTGAAGGCACGCCGCCAGCGGCGCACTGGGCGGGGGAAGAGATGCTGCGTGCCATGGACGTGGAGCAGGCTATCCTACGCCCGACGATCTTCATGCAGCATTTCATGATCGTTCCCGGGCTTTATCAGCGTGGAGACGACACGTTCTATCTGCCCTCCGGAGACGGACGCATGGCGATGGTCGACGCGCGCGATATCGCGTTCGCCGCGGCGGACTTGTTGTTACGTCCGAAAGCTGAGCTTCCGGATGAACCAATCTGTGTCACCGGTCCAGAGGCGCTAACCGGCGAAGACATGCGTGCCCGGATCAGCCTCGCCACCGGCCGGGCGTTCCAATGGAACAAGGATCCGGCGGCGTTTGAAAAGCATTCGAAGGCTGTCGGGACACCGGTTGAAATCGGAGGTGTCTATGCCGCCGGCGCTGAGGGTGCTTTCGCCTCTGTTCACGCCGACCAGTTTGAAACGGCGTTCGGTCGTCGTCCGACCAGCTTCGCCAAATTCGCGCTCGATAACGCCGCACATTTCCACGCCTTCTAGAACGGAGCCATAGCGATTGGTTGCTTGGAGGTTTTTTCGAGGAAGCAGAGATAAGGGAGTAGGTTTATGCGTATAGGGATCGTAGGCAGCGGCGCCATCGGAGGACCGCTCGGGCGTCTCTGGGCAAATGCGGGACACGACGTGATGTTTTCATCTCGACGCCCCGATCAACTACGGACGCTCGTCACAGCAGCGGGGAGCAAGGCGCGCGCTGGATCGGCCAATGAAGCCATGGATTTCGGCCAGATCGTGCTTGAGGCGGTTCCCTTTGCGGCTTCGCTCGATCTGCCAGCCGATCGGCTGGCAGGCAAAGCCCTTATCTCCGCCTCGAACTATTACCCGCAGCGCGATGGGGAGATTGATCTGGGCGGTGTGTCACAAAGCGAGGCGCTGGCGCAGCGCTTGCCGGGCGTTACCGTGGTCAAAGCATTCAACATGATGTTCGCCGAAGAGATCGAAGCGCGCGCCAACGGGGACACCAACGCTTCCCTTGCCATCTACTTTGCCGGTGACAGCGCCGATGCGAAATCTACTGCTGCTTCTTTGATCGAGGCGGCGAAATTCGCGCCTGTCGACGCCGGACCGCTGGCAGCAGGATGGATCTTCGAAAGCGGCGGCCCGCTTTATGCCAAGCGAATGTCTACAGATGAAGCGAAAAGCAAGCTGGAGAACCTTGCTCGAAACGGTGCTCCGTCGTGAACCGAAGCCTTATCAGCGGCGCTTCAACAAGCCCCCCTACTCGATTGGGCCGTACGCATGGCCGAGCATATTGAGACACTTCAACTGGTGAGCTTCCTCGCTGTCGCCGAGACGGGGAGCTTTCGAAAGGCGAGCGCGCGCCTCAGTATTGGCCAATCCGCCGTAAGCAGGCGGGTGCAGAGACTTGAAGATCTGCTCGGCGTATCTTTGTTCGAGCGACGGCCAAGCGGCGCAAGATTGACGGCAGCTGGATCGTGCTTTGCATCACGAACGCGCGCGCTTCTCGACGATCTCGATGCTGCGGTGGATACCGCGAGGTCGGCAGGCGTGGCAGGTAATGGACATCTCAGGATCGGGCTTATCGCATCGCTGTCGCGCGGGGCGTTGAGAGGCGTGTTCGAGAGCTTCCTGGCGGCGCATGACGACGTCGATTTATGCTTGATCGAGTCCGATCGAAGTGAACTCCTGACTCTGCTGAACCACCGGCGCATCGACGCCGTCTACGCAGCTGGCGAGCCTGACAACACTGTTGGCGACGGGCTCACGGTCGACGAAGAGGGCCTCTTTCTTGCCGTGCAAGCAGACGGACCGCTTGCTTCTCGTGAACATCTCGAGTGGGAGGACGTCGCGCAAGCCACATTCGTTGTCAGCGCGCGGGAACCCGGTCCAGAGATCCATGACTACATCATCCGTAGGGTGAGCGACCTCGGCCGCGCAGCGACCGTGCGTCGCCATCGCTTGGGTCGAGAAGGCATCATGACCCTTGTCGGGCTCGGATTGGGTGTCAGTCTCGTCGCAGACCATTGGCGTGGGGTTCAATACCCGAACGTCGCTTTCATTCCGATCGGGGCCGAAGACGAGAGGATTCCGTTCTCCTTAGCTTGGCGTGCAGAGAACGATAATCCCGCGCTCAGGCGTTTCCTGAGCCTGGCGCGGGTGGAGGCGAAGAAGGCCGCTTCTTCTCCTTTCGCAGCTTCGCAAAGCCCCGATCTGTCGCCATGAACCGCGCCAGCATGGGCGCGATCAGCTTGGCGGGCTCATGGGTTTGGCCGGTCTCGCGTGCGAGCGCCTCGGCATAGGCGACCAGATCGCGGTGGACGCCAGCAGGCAGTTCGAGAGCCACCTTTACCGGCTTGTCGTCGGGGATGGGTCCGAGTTTCAGTTTCGTCATCGATCAGCTTTCGTAGGGTTCAAGGATCAGGTCGCGCGTGACCATCACCCGGACTGGGAATCCGGGCCGGATGGTCAGGGTTGGCGGCACGGTGAGCTGGCGACGGACGATCTCGTCTCCGGCGCGGCCGACCGTGTCTTGAGCGCCGTCGCGGATCGCCTCGGCGATTTCGTCGTCCTCGTCCTGGCCGAACTCGAGACCGATATTGAGGATGGTGGCGAGGCCGGCGGCCCGCAGGAGCTGACCCCAATGATAGTCGACGCCGTCTTCGAGCCCGGCGTAACCGGCTTCGTCGGCGCCGGGCTGGCGTTCCAAGACGATGGAGCGCCCGTTGGGCAGGATCATCCTGGTCCAGACGAGGAGCACGCGACGCTGACCGAAGGCGACGCGGCTGTCATACTCGCCGATCAGTCGCGCGCCTTGCGGGACCAGGAGGAAGCGGCCGGTCGGGCTGTCATAGATGTGCTGCGTCACCTGGGCGGTGATCTGGCCGGGCAGATCGGAGCGCAGGCCGGTCACCAAAGCCGCCGGGATTGCGGCGCCGGCCTGGAGCACATACGGGCTTGCCGGATCTGTAAGACGTTCCGCGCTCATGGTGCGGCGATCAACAGGCTGGTCGAGAAACGCCTGACGCCTCTCGATGGCGTCCGGCTCCGATCCAGGCTGCGCGACCGTCGGAAACACCGTCTGCGGATCGATCTGCGGGCTCGTTGGGGCAGAGATGTCGAGGACGCCGCCGCTCTCGGCGGTGCTGGCGTCATGGAACAGCCGACTGAGGCGCGCCGCTTCCTGCTCCTGCAAACGCATCTGGTCTTCCGGGTCCATCGCGGGACCAGGGGCGACCGGCGCAACCGGGACTGGTTCGCCGCGCTCACGCGCCGCCAGAACCGGCCGCCCCAGTTCGCCCGGCAACGGCGGGCCGAGTTGCGGAACCTGGCTGTAATCCTCCGGCAGAGACAAGAGCTCGTCGGCGGTCGGCACGCGATCCGTATTGAACAGCTCGGTCGGCCCTTCACCGCGCTCTGGGTCCTGCAAGGCGACGATCAGGATCGCGCCGAGGCTCAGCCCGCCGACGGCGGCAAGGACGCCGAGCGTTTTGCGCGACAGGCGCATGACGCGGGGCGGATCGGGCCGCAGGCGCAGCTCCGCCGCGATCTCCGCCTCGGGACGCGGACCGGGCCGGATCTCCGTCTCTTCCCGGCCGTCGCCTGGGTCGCTCATGAGTCCGCTCCATCATGGCGTTCTGGCGCGCGACGCACGCCATCGGTGCGGACGATGCGCACCAACTGTTGACGATCGCCGAGACGCAGTTCGGCGGCGGCGAACAGACGGTCGACGATGATGTAGTTGCGGCGGATGCGGTAATTGACGAGCTGGCCTTCGCCTTCCGGTCCGATGATGAAGAGCGGCGGCATCTCACCCTGGCCGATGCCACGCGGGAACTCGATGAAGACTTGCCTTCCGTCATCGAAGGCGCGGCGCGGCCGCCAGGGCGGCCGGTCGCCTTCGATCCGGTAGCGAAACCGGAGATTGTCGAGGGCGACGTCGCGGCCGATCGGAAGCGTGGCCTCGGCGTCGGCGTTGCCGCGCCGCAGCGCGATCAGTTTGTCTTCCGGGTAGCGCCATGAAACCGAGGCCATATAGGCGCTCGGATGCGCGCGCAGCTCAAGATGGTAGGTCCGCCGGTCGGTATTGATGACGAGGTTGGTGACGATGTCGGGCCGGGTCGGCTTGACCAGGATGTGTGTGCGCTGGGTCTCGCCAGCGCCGCTGATCGTATCGCCGATGATCCAGCGGGCGGTGTCGCCTGCCGCGATCGGTCCGTTGCCGACAAGGTTTTCGCCGGGTTGGAGGGCAATGTCGGTGACCTGTCCAGGGGATAAGTAGACCTGATAGAGCGCCCCGGCGCTGTAGGGATAGAGTTGCACCGCGTTGATGAAACCGTCGCGCACAGGTTCTATGCGGGCTGCGGCGTTGGCCTCTTCGATCCGCTCGGGCGGCTCGCCGGCTTCTGGGAGCGGACCGCCGTCTTCTATGGACATGAGCTGTCCGGGAAGCGGCAGCGGCACGGGCCGCTCGACCACTTCGACCGGACGGGCGGGCTCCGGCAGGAGCGTCGCCTCGATGGGAGGGTCGTCATAGGCGATCTGCGGCGGACGGAAGGTCGCGCAGCCCGCCAGCGCGGTCGCCGCGAGCAGGATCGCCGGAAGCGCCGCTGAGTGAAAGTTCGAGTTTTTCATTGGGCGCTCTCCCGTGACCAGTTGATGGCGTGAACGAAAATGCCGAGTGGATTGCTGCGCAGACGCTCGGCGTCGCGCGGCGGCTGGATCGCGATGGTGAGGATTGCCGTCCAGCGTTCGGTCGCTGCGAGCTGTCCGTTCTGGTAACGGCGCTCGATCCAGGCGATGCGGAAGCTGTTGTCTGAGGCGCGGATCACGCTGGAAACCTCGACAGAGATCTGCGTCTGACCGACCCGCGCGAAGGGATCGTTGACCCGTGCATAGTCGTTGAGCGCGAGCGCGCCGCGATCGGTGGTGAAGTCGTAGGCGCGCAGCCAGCTTTGTCGGAGGACGATCGGATCGGCGGGGACCTGCCGAACGTTCTCGATGAAGCGGGCCAGGTGAAAGGCGATCTGCGGATCGGTCGGTCGGTAGTCTGCGGTTGCGGGCGCAACGGCCTGGGCCTGACCGAGTTCGTCGACCTCGACGACATAAGGCACGATGGTTCCTTGCGTCGATTGCCACGCCAGCGCACCTGCGAGCCCGCCGGAAAGCGCGAGACAGCAGAAGGCCGTGAGCCGCCAGTTGTGCGCCTGAACCCGCGCCGAGCCGATGCGCTCGTCCCAGGCTTGCGCGGCCTTCTGGTAAGGCGTGACTGGCTCGGGGCTTGTCGCGTAGCGGACGCTGGGGCGCTTGAAGAGGTTCATGGTTTCTCCGAAAGGCTGACCGACGTGCCCCCACCGCCATGGTCGCCGGAGCGGACGACATGGGCGGCCGTGGCGACGCCGTGATTGAGAGTCTGCTGGCGCCGGAGGCGCTGCGCCCAGGCGGGCGGGCCGTCATTGGCGGGCGCCGGCATGTCCGGCGTGTTCGAGAACTTGCCGCCGGTCGCGGTGAACGCGGCGCGCGATCCGCTTTGATAGCTCTCTTTCATCGCACCGGCGGCCTTACGTAGCGGACTTACCGCCGCGCTCATCCCAGCCTTGCCGACATTCGCGAGACCGGCGGCGACACCGGATGCGCCGCCGCCGGCGCCAGAACTGCCGAGGCGGTAGGCGGTGGACGCGCCGCCGGCGACAGAGGCCGCCCCACGTGCGCCCGCTCCAACGGCGCCGGCGGCCATACCGCCCGCCATGGCGCCGCCGACGGCAAGACCACCCGCCGCAAGGCCGGTTCCGACCGCAGCGCCCGCACCAAGCTGCGGACCGCCGGAAACGATGCCGTTGGCGATGCCAGGACCAAAGATGCCAAGGGCCAGCAATGAGAGTGCGGCGAGCACGACGGCCATCGCGTCTTCGATGGTGGGCTCGCCGGTGAAGCCGGCGGTGAACTCACCGAAGATGGTCGATCCGATGCCGACGATGACGGCGAGGACCAGGACCTTGACGCCCGAGGAGATGACGAGGCCGAGCACCCGCTCGGCCATGAACGCGGTTTTGCCGAACAGCCCGAAGGGCACGAGTACGAAGCCCGCGAGCGTCGCCAGCTTGAACTCGATCAGCGTCACGAAGAGCTGAATCGCGAGGATGAAGAAGGACAACAGGACGATCACCCAGGCGAACATGAGGATTGCGATCTGGATGAAGTTCTCGAAGAAGGAGACGAAGCCCATCAGCTCGCCGATGGCTTCGAGCAGCGGCCGTCCGGCGTCGAGCCCGACCTGCGCGATGCGGCCCGGCTGAAGCAATTCGCCCGCGGAGATACTGCCGCCTGAGGCGATCAGGCCGAGCCCGGCGAAGCTCTCGAAGATGATGCGCGCGAGCGCGTTCCAGTTGCCGATGATGAAGGCGAAGATGCCGACGAAGAGCGTCTTCTTGACGAGGCGGGCGATGATGTCGTCGTCGGCGCCCCAGGCCCAGAACAGCGCGGCGAGAGTAATGTCGATGACGATCAGCGTGGTCGCGAGGAAAGCAACATCGCCGCCGAGCAGTCCGAAGCCTGAGTCGATATAGGACGTGAAAACGTCCAGGAAGCGGTCGATGACGCCGACGCCGTCCATGTCACTCGTTCCCGTCCGGAGCGGCGTCGGCGGGACCGAAAAACCGCCGACGGTTCTCGGCCCACACCGCCTGGCAGGTGGTGTCCGTTACAAGGTCTTCTGGCGTGATCGTCCGGCAGCGTTCGAGTTCCGCGCGAAGCGGATCATCGGTAGGCGAAGCATCCTCGCTATGCTCAGACGGTGTTCGCCCGTCGAGCTGCGCGGCGGCGGTCAGCGCGGCCGCGATCAGGGCGATCACCGCGACGGCGCGCAGGAGTATCTGTGGGTCGCGCGCCATCTCAGTCCTGGAACATCCGGACCGTGGTGGGCGCGTAGCCCGTTCCGTAGTCGAGGAATTGGTTGAGATTCTCGCGGGCCTGGGCTTCGGCCGAGGCCCGCCGCGCAGCTTCGAGCGCCTGGGCGCGGTTCTGCGCGGCGATGGCGGCGGTCAGGTCGGCCATCTGGGTCGATTGCAGGGCGAGGAGCTGATTGCCTGCCTGCGCGGCCTGCAGGGCTCCTGTCGCGCCCTGGCTCTGGGCGACGAGCGTCTGCATCTCGGACCGCGCGCTTTCGATGTTGCCGACGACCCCTGCTTGGACACGCAAGGCGTCTTCGAACCCGGCCACGGAGTTGCGCCAGCGCTCGCGGGCGCCCGTCACCCGGGCGGCGAAGTCGCCGGTTCCGGCCGGCGCGCCATAGTCTTGCGCGAAGGCCTGTTCGATGTCGGCGACCGCATGCGCGATCCGTTGGGCTTCAGCGAGGAGCTGCTGTGTGCGCTGCACGGAGGCCTGCAATTGCGCCAATGAGGAATGCGGCAGGCTCGCGAGGTTGCGGGCCTGATTGAGCAGCATCTGCGCCTCGTTTTGGAGCTGGGCGATCTGGTTGTTGATCTGCTCCAGGGTCCGCGCCGCGGTCAGCAGGTTTTCGGCGTGGTTCGTGGGGTCGTAGACGATGCCGCCGAAGCCGCCGAACGGGAAGGCTTGTGCCGGCGGCGCAGTGATCGTGGTGACGCCGACGATGGCCGACGTCAGAATCGTGGCGGCGACAAGCGCGCTGCGCAGGGGTTTACGGATCATCGGAGGTCTCCTGTGCTGGGGGATTGAGAAGGTCGGCGGCCCAATGGAGGTCGCGGTGGTGGAGCCAGGCGGCGGCGAAGCCGCCGGGCCCATGCTTGGCGAGCACTTCGGTGATGGCGGCGTGATCGGTCTTGGACGACGCTGCCGTGAAGGCGAGCGCGACCTCGCCGAGGCCCAGCTCGAACAGCCGGTTGCCCCGCCGGGATTGGGCGTAATAGTCGCGTTTCGGCGTCGCGCGGGCGAGAATCTCGATCTGGCGGTCGTTCAGCCCGAACCGCCGATAGATGGCCGCGATCTGCGGCTCGAACGCGCGCTCGTTCGGCAGGAACACCCGCGTCGGGCAGCTTTCGATGATCGCCGGGGCGATGGTCGATCCGTCTACGTCGGACAGCGACTGGGTGGCGAAGACGACGCTCGCGTTTTTCTTGCGCAGCGTCTTCAGCCATTCCTTGAGCTGGCCGCCGAAGGTGGCGTCGTCGAGCGCGAGCCAGCCCTCATCGACGATGATCAGGCTCGGCCGTCCATCGAGACGGCCCTCAATGCGGTGGAAGAGATAGGCGAGCACCGCCGGGGCGGCGGCCGTACCGTTCAGACCCTCGGTCTCGAAGGCCTGCACATCGGCGGCCCCTAACTCCTCATGCTCGGCGTCGAGCAACCGACCGAACGGACCGCCGATGCAATAGGGCTGGAGCGCGCGCTTGAGCTCCTGCGATTGCAAGAGCACGGAGAGACCTGTGAGCGTGCGTTCCTCAACCGGCGCGGAAGCAAGAGACGTCAGCGCCGACCAGAGATGGTCCTTGGCGGTCGGATCGATGGTAACGCCTTCTCGCCCGAGCAGACCCGCGAGCCAGTCCTGCGCCCAACTCCGTTCGGTCGCGTCGTCGATCCGGGCGAACGGTTGCAGCGAGACCGCATCCTCAGCCTCGGACAGCGCTCCGGCCAAGTCTTCGAAGTCGCCTCCACAAGCGAGCGTCGCGCAGCGGATCGACCCGCCGAAATCGAAAGCGAAGACTTGGGCTTGCTCGTAACGCCGGAACTGAAGCGCCATCAGCGCCAACAGGACGCTCTTGCCCGTGCCGGTCGGCCCGACGATCAGCGTATGGCCGACATCGCCCACATGGGTGGAGAAGCGGAACGGCGTCGAGCCTTCCGTGTCTGCGAAGAACAACGGCGGTCCGTCCAGATGGTCGTTGCGCACCGGTCCGGCCCAGACCGCGGAAAGCGGGATCATGTGGGCGAGGTTGAGCGTCGAGATCGGCGGCTGGCGCACATTGGCGTAGAGATGTCCCGGCAGCGATCCGAGCCAGGCTTCGACGGCGTTCAGGGTTTCCGCCATGCAGGTGAAGTCGCGGCCCTGGACGATCTTTTCGACCGCTTTCAGTTTGGCTTCGGCGCGGCGTTCGTCCTCGTCCCAGACCGTCACTGTGGCGGTGACAAAGGCCGCGCCGACCAAGTCCGAGCCTAGCTCCTGCAGAGCTTCATCCGCGTCCACCGCCTTGTTGGCGGCGTCGGAATCCATCAGCGTCGAGGCTTCGTTGGTCATCACCTCCTTGAGGATCGCGGCGATGCCCTTTCGCTTGGCGAACCATTGCCGACGGATGCGGGTGAAGAGCTTGGCCGCGTCGGTCTTGTCGAGGCAGATGGCGCGGGTCGCCCAGCGATATTCGAAGGCCTGGCCGTTGAGCTCGTCGAGCAGACCCGGCCAGGTCGCGGTCGGAAAGCCGATTATGGTCAGCGTCTTGAGATGAACCTCGCCCAATCGCGGCGCCAGACCGCCGACGAGACCGCAATCGGCGAGCAGCGCGTCGAGGTACATAGGCGTCTCGGGTACGCGCACGCGCTGGCGGCGCGCCGAGATCGTCGAATGCAGATAGGTCAGCGTCTCCTCGTCGGAGAGCCAGGCCGCCGCCGGCATGAAACCGTCGAGTAGGCCCAAGACGCTGTCGGTCCGGCTAATGAAGCTCGTCAGATGCTCGTGGGGATCAGCGCCGCCGTCTTCGGCGCCCTCATAGAGCCAACGCTCGGCGCGGCTTGCATCGTCGGCCGGCGGCATCCAGACGAGCGTCAAAAAATAGGCGCTCTCGAAATGCGAACCGGCTTCTTCGAACTGCGCGCGGCGTTCGGCATCGACTAACGCCGAGACCGGGTCGGGAAATTCCGAGAGCGGATAATCGCGCGCCGGTAGCCGTTGCGCTTCGACGAACGCCGCCCAGCCCGATCCAAGGCGCCGGAAGGCGCTGTTGAGTCGGCCCGCGGTCGCCACCAACTCGGCCGGTGTCGCCGAGTCGAGATCGGGTCCGCGAAACTGCGCCGTGCGCTGAAGGCTGCCGTCCTTGTTGAGGACGACGCCAGGCGCGATCAACGCGGCCCAAGGCAGGAAATCGGCGAGCTTCGAGGCTTTGGAGCGATATTCTGCGAGGCGCATCATCGGCTCACGCCTCGAACCAGGTCGGGAAGCGCAGATGCCGGCGCGTGACGTCGACGATGTCCGGGTCGCGCTTGGCGGCCCAGACAGCCAGGAGATGCCCAACCAGCCAGAGCAACAGGCCGACCATCCAGAGCCGAAGTCCCAGGCCGACGGCGGCTGCGAGCGTGCCGTTGGCGATGGCGATCGCCCGCGGCGCGCCGCCGAGCAGGATCGGCTCGATCAGCGCCCGATGGACTGGCGCGGTGAAGCCGGGAATGTCGGCGCCGCCCGCCATCAGACGAGCGCCCCGCCGCCGAAGTCGAAGAAGGTCAGGAAGAAGGACGACGCGGCGAAGGCGATCGAGATGCCGAAGACGATCTGAACCAGCCGACGGAAGCCGCCGCTGGAATCGCCGAAGGCGAGTGTCAGCCCGGCGATGATAATGATGATCACCGCGACGATCTTGGCGACCGGCCCTTCGATGGATTCGAGGATCGCCTGCAGCGGCTCCTCCCAGGGCATGCCGGAGCCGGCCGCGTAAGCTGGGTCGGCGATCAGAAAGCCGAGCACGAGTGCTGTCACGTAATAAGGCCAGCGCGGATAGAGGATGGATGTTCTGGTCACTGAGTGTCTCCTTGCTTGTGGCTGAGGGCGTAATCGCCTTGGGAATCGAGGCAGGTGATGTGGGCGAGTTCGGCGAGGCGTCGGTCGGCGCCGCGCCCGGCGAGCACGGCGACGAGATCGATTGTCTCGGCGATCAGCGCACGCGGGACGGTGACGACGGCTTCCTGGATGAGCTGTTCGAGGCGGCGCAGCGCGCCGATGGCGGAACCGGCATGGATCGTGCCGACGCCGCCCGGATGACCGGTGCCCCAGGCCTTCAGGAGATCGAGCGCTTCGGACCCGCGCACCTCGCCGATGGGGATGCGATCGGGGCGCAGCCGAAGCGATGAGCGGACCAGATCGGAGAGCGTCGCGACGCCGTCCTTGGTGCGCAGCGCCACAAGATTGGGCGTCAGGCATTGCAGTTCGCGCGTGTCCTCGATGAGAACGACGCGGTCGGAGGATTTGGCGACCTCGGCTAGCAGCGCATTGGTCAGCGTCGTCTTGCCGGTCGAGGTGCCGCCCGCGACAAGAATGTTGCGGCGCTCGGCAACAGCGAAACGCAGCGCGTCCGCTTCGGCGCCGGTCATGATCCCGGCAGCGACATAATCGTCGAGGGTGAACACCGCGACGGCGGGCTTGCGTATCGCGAAGGCCGGTCCCGCAACGACTGGCGGAAGCAGCCCCTCGAACCGCTCCCCCGTCTCGGGCAGCTCAGCGGAAACGCGCGGATTGCCGGCATGCACCTCCGCCCCGACATGGTGCGCGACCAGCCGGACGATCCGCTCGCCATCGGCCGGGGCCAGTCGTTCGCCGGTCTTCGCGAGACCTTCCTTGAGCCGATCCACCCACAGACAGCCGTCCGGGTTCAGCATGATCTCGACGACGGAAGGGTCGTCGAGCCAGGCGCCGACATGCGGCCCGAGCGCGGTGCGAAGCATGCGGGAGCCGCGCTTGATCGCTTCTGTTCCGAAAGGTTGGACGGTCATTGGCGGCCCCGCAGTTGCTTACGGGGTCGATTAAGAAGACCGCTATTGGGCGCGGATCAACAGAGGCGACGGCGTAGTAGTGCGGCGGCGTGCAATGGCAGGTAAAAGGGATTGTCCCACGCTTTTGTCTTGTGCGTGGCCGGATGAATCGCAATCAAGTCTTCTGAATCGTACCGGGAATAAACTGATGATGAAACGAGCGATATACTTTCCACATATCTCGCTACCCCAAAATCTCTGGTTTACGCGCTCTCTCATTTATTGGGATAAGGTCTCTTCAATTGTACCTTCGGAATTCATGTATGAACCTGAGAAACTAGGCGAATACACTCAACGCCTCGTTCAGCTAAATCTTGTCGAGCCTATTTTTCCCGCAGCGCATCTGTATGGAGCGGACCGGTTTTATGAAGAATTTGACGGATATATTACTTCAAGAGAGCTAAAATCTCTTTCACCTCATAAGCGTTGGCATCGCTTACACATGGAAAAACTCGAGGCAATTGGAGAGAGGCTGTGTTCGCTTGGCGTCGCAAAGCCCCCGACAAAACAGAATAGATCTTGGTACAGCGTTCACCCTGACGTTTCTGATGCTTTTATGGTATATCTAACCTTGGTATTGGGCAGAACTTTAGATAAGGGCCCGGCTAGTCCAATAACCGATAAGAAAAAACTCTTGGCGCTCATCTCCAAAGATCGACCGGATTTCGGCCTATCGCAATCCGATATTCGTTCTGTGGAGAGTCGAGCCGTCCTACTCAAAGGATTGTTGCCGGTCCCACGGTCAAATGTATCACCGGAGAAGATCGCTGATTTCAAGTTCAGGTACGGGACCCAAATGCAGGCTTTCCGTAGAGAAGTCGAAAACGCTGTTTCCGAACTATCTGCAATAGCTGATGTTCGAGACCGGGCTTCTAGATCAGAGCATATTGTAAGTGGATTTCGAGAGCAAATCGAAGACATTGAGAGGCGAATGGAAACGTGGAAATGGCCGAAGGTCGACTTTAGTGATGTTTGCTCTATCACGGCGTTATCGGTAACTGGCCATAAGGCCTACGAACTAAGTGATGAGAGGCTCGGTATCGTTGCTGGTCTTGGACTTCTTGGTGCGGCGTACCGTGCTGTAACCAAGGAGCGAAGGGCGACAATATCAGAGCCTCTGGCCTATGCGGCGTTTGCTAACCGAAGGTTGGGCTCCCGCTGATCATCATTCAACACTGGTGACGATGTCATTTGAGACCTCTTTGGTGAGCGTGCTGCCTTTGGCGAGCCGCCGGCCGAGCGCTTCGACGAAGCCCTCATAGCGTTCGCGGCCCTTGGCCTGGGCGGCGTCGCGCATCGTATCGGGCAACGGCGGCGTGGTGGTGAGCCAGAACTTCACGAACAACCCGACCGCCTCGTTTCCGATAGTGACATCGCGTTCCAGCCGTTCGACGGCGCGGGTCAGCCGGTCGAGGCGGCGGACGATGGCGGCTTCACGTTGATCGGCCGCGTCCGGCGAGAGATAGGAAGCGAGCGCGGCTTCGACGATCTGCGATTTCGACACCTTGCGCCGCGCCGCGAGGCTCTCCAGTTCACCCGTCAGCGTGGGATCGAAATACACATTGAGGCGGTCCTTCTTCATCCTGGCGCCTCTCAAAGCTCGATGCCGTCTTCGGGGTCGAGCGACACCTGACGCGCGACGCCGCGGAACCGGTCCTGGAGCTGTTTTGCGCGCTGGGCATCGTCGTCGGGCTCATCATCCAGCGCGGCGAACTCCTCGCGCGCGGGCGCCGGACGTTCCGGCGCGATGTCTTCATGCTCCGGGATCTCGGGCTCGCGCCGGATGCCGCCATCGGCATCCTCGTCGTCCGTCGCCTTGCTCGGTGAGTTGGCCAGGTCTGGGCCGATGAACGGAACGGAGGCCCAATCATCGGCTCTGGATGCCGCCGGGCCTTCGATCACTCCCTTCGGGGCTGGCGGTGGCAGAATGCGCGCCTTTAGCTGGGGATCCTTGAAGTAGCGCGCCTTCTGCGCCCGGATCGGCGGCGCGCCAGAGACGAGCACCAACTCCTCATGGGGCGGGAGCTGCATGATCTCGCCCGGCGTCAGAAGCGGCCGCGCCGTTTCCTGACGCGAGACCATGAGATGACCGAGCCAGGGACTGAGCCGGTGGCCGGCATAGTTCTTCATCGCCCGCATCTCGGTCGCCGTACCGAGGGCGTCCGAGACACGCTTGGCGGTGCGCTCGTCGTTCGTGGCGAAGGCGACGCGCACATGGCAGTTGTCGAGGATCGCGTTGTTCTGGCCGTAGGCCTTCTCGATCTGGTTGAGCGACTGGGCGATCAAGAACGCCTTTAATCCATACCCGGCCATGAAGGCGAGCTGGCTCTCGAAGAAGTCCAGCCGACCGAGCGCGGGAAACTCGTCCAGCATGAGGAGAAGGCGATGCCGCCTGTCGGCGTGCAAATCCTCCGTCAACCTGCGGCCGATCTGGTTGAGGACGAGGCGCACCAGCGGCTTGGTGCGGCTGATGTCGGAGGGCGGCACGACGAGATAGAGCGTCGCCGGTCTATCGCCTTCGATCAGGTCGCGGATGCGCCAGTCGCAGCGGCTGGTCACCTTGGCGACGACGGGGTCGCGATAGAGGCCGAGAAAGCTCATCGCGGTCGAGAGCACACCCGAGCGTTCATTGTCCGACTTGTTGAGAAGTTCGCGGGCCGCCTGGGCGACGACCGGATGCGGCCGGTCCCCCAGATGCGGCGTCTTCATCATCGTCGTCAGGGTCGCCTCGATCGGACGGCGCGGATCGGAGAGGAAGGCGGCGACGCCGGCGAGTGTCTTGTCCGCCTCGGCATAGAGGACGTGGAGGATCGCGCCAACCAACAGCGCGTGGCTGGTCTTCTCCCAATGGTTCCGGCGTTCCAGCAGGCCTTCGGGATCGACCAGGATGTCGGCGACGTTCTGGACGTCGCGCACCTCGCTGTCGCCGCGCCGGACTTCCAGCAACGGATTGTAGGCGGCGCTGTCCGCATTGGTTGGATCGAATAGCAGCACGCGACTGAACCGCGACCGCCAGCCGGCCGTGAGCTGCCAGTTCTCGCCCTTGATGTCGTGGACGATCGCCGAGCCCGGCCAGGTCAGAAGCGACGGCACGACCAGCCCGACCCCTTTGCCTGATCGTGTGGGCGCGAAGCAGAGCACATGCTCGGGACCGTCATGCCGCAGATAGCTTCGCTCGAACCGTCCGAGCACCACGCCGTCAGGGTCGAGCAGACCGGCCGCCGCGACGTCCTTCGTCTGAGCCCAGCGCGCCGAGCCATAGGTGGTGACGTCGGAAGCCTCGCGGGCGCGCAGCACGGACAGGAAGATGGCGACGACGATCGACATGATGCCGCCGGCGCCGGCGATGATGGCCCCCTCGACGAACACCCTTGGCGCATAAGCGTCGTACCAGTACCACCACCAGAAGAAGGCGGGCGGGATGTAAACCGGCCAGCCGAACAGAGAGAACCAGGGCTCGCCGAGCTCCGGCTGGAAGCCGAGCCGCCACGCGGTCCACTGGGTGGCGGCCCAGACGAAGATCAGCGCGACCAGGCTGACGATCAGTATCTGACCCCAGAGGATCGTGGTGGCGGGAGATTGGGGATCGCGTTTCGTCATGGGGTTCTCTTTCGTCGGTGGCTCAAAGCGTCAGGCCGCGCTTGCGACCGAGCGACCAGTCAACGCCGCCGCCCGGGGTCATCGTGCCGGTCACGCTCTGGCCGAGATGCTTTTCGAGTTGCGGCTTCCAGGGCACGAGTTCGAAACCCAATCCGTTGTCGAGCATGGCGAAGCGGCCCGAGGCGAGATCGAGGCGCTGGCGATAGACGCCGGCGACGTTCTCGCCTTGGCTGCTCTTCTGGCGCTTCAATCCCGTCTCGGCTTCGAGCTTTGCGGCGGCGGCCGCGAGGTCTCGCTCGCGCAGCGTCTTCAGAAGATCGCGGGAGAAGCTGACACGGGCGCCTAGCCGGGTTGCAAGGCCTGCCGTCTCCAGATGATCGATCCGCCGTTCGAGGGCGACGGAGACCTCGGCGCCGAAGCCAGCCTGGCTAAGCGGTGCGCGCTCGCTGGCGAGCTGCAGACGGTCGAGCCAGGTCGCACCGCCGGCAGACACCTGCGCGTCCAGCGTCAAGTCGGATCTGCCGACCAAAGAGAGGCGCGGACGGCCGCCCTCGCGGGCTCTCCAACTCCGCGTCTCGACGACCCCGCCGACCGGCGTGTCGCCTGTCATGTCGAGATCGGAAAAGCGTAAGTGATGGATGCGGCCGTCGACGCCGTCGATGACGGCATAGGCCTCGCCCTTCAGCTCGTCATGCAGGCCGCGATCGACCAGCCGTCCGAGGATCGGTTCGGCTGGCTCTGCTTGGATGGCGAAGTCGGTAAGCGGCCGCTCGGCGCCGCTCCCCATCGCCCGGTGCATGGTCTTGATGATGTCGCCGCGCGTCGCGAGATCGCGCAGGGTCTGCTCGGCGCCGGGCTTCATCGTCCAGACCGCCGGGGCGAGCTTCTCGGCGACGCCGAGCCGTTCGAGCGTCTGCGCGCGGCCGATCAGGCGCCTGCGTAGGTCGGGGTCTTGCGGTTGGGGCGATCCGGGGCGCAGGTCCGCGACGCCGCCATTGTCATCGCCGAGGCTGCGCAGGGCCCGGTCGAGCCCCGTCCAGCGTTCCGCTTCGACCTCCTTGTCGAGACCTGCCGCGATCTCCTTCTCGCTGCGCGGCCCCAGCTCGAGTTCGACCAGTTGCTCGGCGCGTCCCCGCAGTCCGGATGAGATATAGTCGCGCGCAATGACGAGATCCTTGCCATCGTCGCCGCGACCCCTGACGAGAACGTGCACATGCGGATTGTCCGTGTTCCAATGCTCGACCGCGACCCAATCGAGCTCGGTCCCGAGGTCCCGTTCGGCCTGGCTCATCAGGTCGCGTGTGAAGCCGCGCATGTCTTCCATCTGACCCGCGTCCTCGGGTGAGACGATGAAGCGGAAGTGGTGGCGGTCGTCTTCGGTGCTCGCGGCGAAGGCGCGATCGTCGGCGGTGTCATGCTCCTTGTCGAACATCGCCGCGTCGCGACCGTCTTTCGTGACGCCCTCGCGCTTCAGATAATCGATGTGCTTGGCCAGCGGCGCCGACCGGAATCTCTGCCCGCGATGGCGCACGATCCGGGCGTTGACGATGACGCGGCGCTGCGTCCGGGCGAGGCCGCGCGAGACCTTCACGAAGCGGCCGCGACCGAAGGTCGATCGTCCGGCGCGCCAGCCGGACGATCGGAAGCCATGGCCGGTATGCCCCGCCTTCTTGGCCGCGCGCATGACCTGTCCGACGAAGCTCTTCGCCTTGCGGCCCGGCGTTCCCTTGTCGCGGATGCGGCCCGGGCGGACGCGGATGTCGTTGTCGCGCCCGTTCATGGTGAAACGGCCCCTACCGGCCGAGTGGCACGGCAAGACGGCAGGGAAAACAGAGCGCTAGCGTTATGTGCGGCACTGTCGACTGCCGTGCGGCGCGCGAAAAACCTAACAACAACAACGCCGTAGCCGCCTCTCGCGCCCGGCCTTTTATCTTGCCCTCCTCCCGTTGTTCCACTCTCCGTGTGCTGCACTCCTACCGGGGATGCGATGAGGCACGCCATGGTGCGCCAGATTGCGATTGGGGCGATCATTGCGAATTCTCCGCCTGGGGACGGATGAAGAGACCTGTCGGGCGCTCTTCGGGCTGTAGGAGATTCGAGATCGCGGGCTGGGCTGACGGCCCATTGGATTCCTGCTGATCGGCGATTGGTTGGTCAGCGGAACGCTGATCGATCCGGGCGACGAAGAGCGGTGCGGCGCGCCAATCGACGACGATTGTCGTGCGCTCGCTCTGCGGAGGAACTGTCGGCGCGCCGGTGACGGCAGGCGCCAGCGCGGCGATATAGGCATGGGTTTCGTGCGGCAGCCGGCGGCCGGTCGCGAGGTGCTCAGCGTAACGCTCCGGTCCCGCATTGTAGGCTGCGAGAAACCCCGGCGCGCCGAACCGGTCGTACATCTCGCGCAGATAGGCCGTGCCCGCCAGAATGTTGTTGCGGGGTTCGAACGGATCCTCGCCGAGACCGTAGCGGGCGCGCAGTTCGTCCCAGGTTCCGGGCATGATCTGCATCAGGCCCATGGCCCCGGCGCTGCTGACGGCGCGCGGATCGTTCGCGCTTTCGGCCTGCATCACGGCGCGTATCCACCGCTCGGGAATGGCGAAGCGCTGCGCCGCCTCCGCAATGTAGCCGTCGATCGCTGCCCCGTAGAATGTTGCCTGCGCGTCGGCCGAGACGTCGACGGTCTGCTGTAAAACTGCGGCGGAAGGGCTGCTGAAGAAAAGCGCGGCTACCACAAGCGCTGCGGGACGGACTGCGCCCAAATGTCGAGCAGTCTGCGAAAGGCGGAGCATCCGTCAGTCCTCCCGCGTCCAGATCGGTGTCGCTTGGCCGATGATCGTCTCGGTGCCGAGCGGCCCGAAATACCGCCCGTCCAGGCTCGCGGGATGATCCGCATTCAGGAAGAAGACCTCGCCCTCCGCGAGCCGGTGGCAGCCGTTCCAGACAGGCAGCGGTCGCTCGAGCCGGTCGCGCTCGCGCGCCTCGGCGATGGCGTCTCCGTCGATCAAGATAGAGGTGCCATCGCGGCACACTTCGGCCCTGGGTAGAGCCGCGATGTATTTCAGAAGCGGCGTGTCACGACCGAGATAGCGGTTCTCGACGAGCCACGATTCGAGCGGCTCGGGCGGCCGCACGGCGACCAAGGTACCCACTTCCAGGGTCTCGATCGGGGTCACGGCGTAGAAGCCGACCGGAACGCTCGGCGACGGATTCCAGAGCACGGCCGGATCGCTCTGGACGACCGCCGAGGCGCCGATCAAGGCGAGCGCCGATCCGCCGAGGATGAGGGTTTTGGGCGCGCGTCTCATGCGCCGATCTCGCGGCGCTTGAGCCAGGCGTCATGCCGTAGTTCAGTATAGGCGCGCGGGTCGAGCCCGGTGGTGAGGCGGTTGTGGACGTGCCGCCAATGGTCTGGGCAGACGTCTTCTGGGGCGAGCCCGAGCGCTTCGATCTGGTCGATGGCGAGCAGCGCCGCCTCGACTTTCGGCCAGCCGGAAAGGCGCAGCAGCATCTCGCCGCCGGGTGTCACGCAAGGCACGGTCGAACAGCTCGCGCCCGGCTGAACCGCGCGCAGGATGTCGATCCTGCTCTCGACGGTGCCGTAGTCGTTCGACGACCATCGGACGAAGGCGAAGACCGCGCCGGGATCGAAGCCGACGGTGCTCCTGCTGCGGCTCGTCAGCGTCTCCTGGACGATGCGGCCGAAGCGAATCCAGCGCTCGACCTGCCCTTCGATCCACAAAAGATCGACCGTGGTGCGGATGCTCATGAGCGGCTCTTGTCCGCATAGGCGGGCGAGATGGCCGCATGCCGCTTGGCGGGCAACACAGTGTCGCCGGTGTCGTCGGAGGTCGATGATTTCTCGCCGCGGCCGACCCAAGCCTGCAGATCGTCGACGGCGTAGACGACGCGTCCGCCGATCTTCGAATAGCGTGGGCCGGTGCCGTAGGTGCGGTGTTTTTCCAGCGTCCGGCCGGAGAGCCCGAGAAAGCGGGCGGCTTCTGGGGTTCTGAGATAGCGCGGCGGAAGGCCGGCATTGGGATCGGGCATGGGGTGCGCCTCCGGTGCTTGCGCCGCGCCGCGGGATGCGGCGGGCTGTCGGAGGTCACAAAAGCGGAGAAGCGCGTCCGGGAGGGATGACGATCAGCGAGGGCGGAAGACGTCACCCCCTCAGAGGCGGCGGGTTCTGCCTGTAAACGTGGCGGAGCTGGACGCAGATGAAGTTCAGATCGACGCCAAGTTGCGCCAGTTCGTTCATGATTTCGTCGCACCTCGCCTGCGAGAGATCCTCCTGAGTGTACTCGACATCCCCGCCGCGGCGGCGAACATCGAGCCGCATTACCGGCTGACCGATTGCAAGAAAATCGAAGAGGAACTGAGCATGCAGGATGCCATTCCGGCGCTGTCGTTCCGTGTGCAGGCGGTCGATGGCCTGATCGAAGCGATCGTACCAGCCTTCGATCGGAACGCGATCGAACGGCTCATCGGCATCCACGACGTCGCGGAATGCGTGAATCTTATCGACGTTCCGAAGACCACTTAGCCATTGATGCGTCTCATCCCAATGGTCGTGACCGCGCGCCAGAAGCAGGATTTGATCGATCTGTCCTTCCAACCATTGAAAGGAAATAACGTACTGCCCGACAAAGCTGTAGAAGCGCTCGGCTTCGGCGATCGTTGCGGGATCTTCTTCCCAACGGTTTCTGGTCATCGCGTGTGCTCAGGATTGGGTGTTCTTCATCGTTATAGAAACTGCCTGAGGTTAGGGGATGTATTTTCCGCGCAATAGGTTTTTGTAGCCCTGATCGATCAGCCTGCGGCCGTGCGCCGTGAGTCTGGCAATCTGGGCTTTCAACGAACTCGTCTTCCAAGGTTCTTCGGCAACACGGCGGGCGCCGAAGAAGGCGGCCGCGATCGCCCGGTAGGTTGCGCCATCACGGCGGCCGTCCATGCAGCGCAGTGCGCGTTTAATGCGCTCTCGGCGCTGGGGCGTGATGGGTGGGTCGGCAGTTCGCTCGATCAGCCGTAGCCGTAGCCGTTCGGCGGCGGCGACACGGACCGGCCAATGATCATCGAGCGGGATGAGGACGCCGATGCTTCGCGCGTCGAACGCGTCGGAGGTCGCCACAAGCACGGCGCCATCCGGCAGTAGAGCCCAAGACTGTCCGTGATCATCGGTTTGACGCTCGGAGACGTGCTCGGTGATGCTGGCCGTTTGCAGCCCGAAGTCCGGCAGCTTGGCGACCAGGTTGACGACTGCGGGGGCGAAGTCGGGCCGCCAAAAAACCGGAGCGTTGGGTGCGGCGATGTCCGGGTCGGCGGGGAAATCGTAACCCCCAATCGGCTGCTGTGGCGCCGCCCTCGCTCATTCGTCCGTAGTCGGCACGGTAGTGTTCGTTCCGTCTCAGACACTCCCAGGCCAGCCCCGAGAGGTCGAGGCTGTCGAAATGGTCGTAAGCTCGATCATCGCTCCAGTCTCGCAACATAGCCGATCTCCATTCAGCGGGCGAACACTGGACACATCGCCCTGCTTTAAGAGTTTCGGATCGAAGTCGTCTTTGACTAGTCTTCGGCGGGACACTGGGTGATGCGCCATGCGCATCACTGAGCGGATCGTGTGTCAGGGAAGGCCACGCTGTAGGAGGTCACGGTAGCCGTTCTCGGTCATCCAGCGTGCGCGACCGAGATGGTTTGCATGCACCCGTTCGGCGCGTTCGGGTTCGACATCTGCGTCGATGCCGAGGAGGATGATCGCGACGTCTGCAAGCGATGCGCCCGCCGCTTCAGCGTCGAGGAGACGCATGTAGAGCTTGAGATGCTCGCGGTCATAGACCGTCACGACGTTCGCCGTAGGAGGCGCGTCAGCGATGGGCGTTGCGGGAGCGTGGGTCATGGAGAAGATCCTGGAGGGCTTCTGCCCAAATCGTTAATGGCCCATAAACCATAGCTGACGCAACCGCCGAGCGGTTGCAAACGGTAATGACGTTATGATCGGCAGTCATGGTCGCGTATTATAATACGTCGCATTAAAATACGCGATGGTGATCGTTACGGCGGATGGATATCCGCAGCACATTTGGAAACAATCTGAGGCATTACCGGCAAGAGGCGGGCATCAGCCAGGACGCGTTGGCGGCGAAGATGGGCGTCGACCGCGCCCATGTGAGTGCGATGGAGCGCGGCCAGCAGAACGTCACGATCATCACCCTCTGGCACGCCGCGCTGGCGCTCGACGTGAAGCCGGCGGCGTTGCTTGAGACATCGGAGGACGGTTGAGACGCACGAAAACGCCCCGTCCGGCTTGCCGGACGGGGCGTGTTGCTGGCGGCTTCAGTCGCCGTTCTGGCGGCGGGCGCGCGACCAGATGAGGCTGTAGCTCTCTTCGCCTTCGACGACCGTGTCGTCGAAGAGGTTGGCGTAGATCGGCTGGGTAAAGCTCGGATCGTCGAGCTTGAGGCTCAGATAGTCGCGGCCTTCGTTCGAGGTCTTGGACCAGGCGGCGCCGATCTCGGCGCGGCCGACGAAGACCCGGTGGCTCGGCGCGTTGCCGTTGGATGAGCCTTCCTCGGGGACGATGCGGACGTTCTTCGCCTGCACGCTGAGGGTGACGATTTCACCGACGAACTCGTTGCCGGTCTTCTTGAAGGTTCCGATGGTGGCCATGTCAGTTCTCCTTTTGGCTTCGAGCCCGCGCCCTTCGCGGCCTCGATGGCGATCGGACAGGCCGGGGCGATCCGCCGACGCAGCCATTCATGGCCCGCAGCGTGAGCGGAGGACGGCGGGGACGGTCTTTCTTGCCTCGCGAGGAATGGGCGAAGCCCAGGGGAAGAAAGTCCGGCCCCGTCGTTGCGGCCAAGGCGGTCGAGGCGTCAGCCGGCCCCGGCCAGATCAGCTCATGGAGAGGCCGTGACGGGCGCGGGCGATGGGGCATCGGAGAAGACCTGACAGCCACGCATGGATACCGGCAAGATCCCGGTGCCTCGCGTCGCGTAAAGACAGGCGGCGGCGTGCAAATGGGTGCAGGCGTTTCGTCCCTGTCAGGAGCGTGACGCGTGGCAACGACTCTGTCGACCAGTGGTCCTTCGCGCCGCTCGCTCCGAGTCGGCGCTTCATTGTCCATCCTCTAGCAGGAAACGCGCCCCGGGCTCAGGCTACTGTTCGCGTCTTCATCACGACCAAGATCAACGCGGATGGTCGGCATACAAAGAAAGGGTTGGAGACGCTCTCAGCGATCGTTCGCTGCGCGCCCGCCGCTGAACACTTGTGGTGTTGCCGATGCGTTTTCATTCGACCCGGCGAGGACGGCTGTGCGCCAACACCGCACGGTCAGTTAGCTTCACGATCTGCCGGATAAGTGAATCTCATATCTCCAGACCTCTAGCGTAAATGTCCCTTCCGGGGTTTCGAGCTCACTTGTCATTGTGCCTCTGTATCGCCAACCGCTTTTCTCGTAGAATCGCGCGGCTCGCATGTTGCCGATAGCGCAGGCTAACCACGCGACCCGAAACCCTTCCTTTCTAATCCGAGCCAAAGCGTCTGCATTGAGGCTCGCCGCAATCCCTGAACCGCGACCCGCTGGCGCCACATAGAGTTGGTAGAGTTCGTCATTTTTGACCATGCCGAACCCAACCAACTCGCCTGCCAGTACGGCAACGCGGACGTCGCCCAACGCTCTGGCTAGCCGATCGCGAAAGGAGTCGAACGTCCGGTGCTGAGCCAGCTTGCTCGGCAGAAGATCGGCGTGCGCATCTTGCCAGCCGTCGTACCAGATCTGAGCGAGGTCGCGGACATCATTGGCTTTGGCGTCGCGAATCAGCGCTTGCTGACTTGCCATTCTGGGGCGAATCAAACTGCGCCAGTCACGTGACTGGAAAACACCGTAATGATGTGTCCGGCCGGCTCACGCACCGTAAACACTTCATGGTCAATCTGTGGGCGCGGCTCGATCGGCGATGGTTCCAGGCCGAGTGCGGCAAATTTCTCGTGGCTTATG
The DNA here is from genome assembly GCF_003688555.1 of Eilatimonas milleporae. GTDB lineage: Bacteria > Pseudomonadota > Alphaproteobacteria > Sphingomonadales > Kordiimonadaceae > Eilatimonas > Eilatimonas milleporae. Next base: position 196,516 of record NZ_REFR01000015.1, on the reverse strand, counting down.
TGGATGTCATCGACCATGAGGTCAAAAGCGGCGTCGCCGCCTGTCACCACGGCTTTAGCCTTCACGAGCAAATGCGTACCGCCCCGCAGCTCAAATACGGAGACGTCTGGCCCTTCAAAGACACTTCGCATGCCAATAGTGCGCATGAATTGGCAAGACGCTTCCATTTGATCGGTTTCGAGGACAACGTGGGCAACGCCGACGTCCGGCCGTTGAGCGGTTTTACTCATGCCAACTGCTCGGCGAGCTTCCCGAGTTGATCAATCGCGGTACCCCAGCCATCGAGAAAACCCATATCGGCATGCTTTTGTCGATCTTCATCGTTCTTATGCAGTGCAGTCGCTGTGTAGAGTGTCCCTTCCGGATGCTCTTCAAGTGTAATGACTGCCGAAAAGAAAGCCTCCTCGTTCGGTCTCCAGCCGCCTTGCAGTGCATCGGTAAACACAATGCGCTCGTGCGAAATCACCTCAAGAAAGCATCCTTTCGACGGCATCACGGTACCATCAGGCAGCGTCATTTCTGTATCGAAACTTCCGCCAGCTTCGAGCGTCATGTCTAAGACTTTCGTCTTGACTGGCGCAGGAGCCCACCACTGCTCGAAGTGTTTTGGCTCAGTCCAAGCACGCCACACGGCGGAACGTGGGGCTTTGATTACTCGGCTAACTGTTAAGTCGGTTGGTTGATTGCTCATGAAAGGCTTCCCTTTGATTGGTTCGCTTCGACATATTCAGCCAGTCGGTCGGTTCTGCCTTCCCAAATGGCGCGTTGCTCAGCTAGCCACGCCTCGGTTGCGGCGAGTTGCTTCGAATTCAGACGACAGGTTCGAACACGGCCTTTCTTTTCCGTCTCGATTAACCCGCTTTCTTCAAGCACTTTCAGGTGCTTCATGAACGAGGGCAGCCCCATTTCAAAGGGCTCTGCCAACTCCTTTACGGGAGCGTTTCCTAGCACCAGGCGTGCGAGCACGGCGCGGCGGGTGGGATCGGAAAGAGCGTGAAAGCTACTATCGAGAGATGCTGAATAGTTCTCCATGTGGAAAACCATATGCTATAGTTCACCAGATAGCAAACTATTGTTGACGGACTGCTTTGGACTCACGTTAGCCGTCGTTCGTCGCGCGCCTGCCAGTCGTGGCGATCGCCGTCTGCGGCGCTTCCTCGTCCGGCCCCGCGAGGGAGGCGATCCGCGCCCAAGCCGTGGCACCGACGACGATGGCGCCGATCCATCCGAAGACGAGCGTCGAGGTCTCCCCGGCGCCGCCGATCTCGGAGAGGCCTTTGATGGCGTGGTAGCCCGCGATGCCCGCGGGCGCGGCATAGACAGCGCCGATGGCGAACCTGACGGGTACGGAACGGATCGTGGCGAAGGCGATCTGCCCGGCGACGAGGGTGATCGCGCCGGCGAAGAATGCGGACACGATGGCGGCGACAAGGCCGGCGTCGGCACTATAGACATACATGCCGACCGTGACGGCGACGAAGAATGGGAGTGCATAGACGGCGAGCGTGAACAGCAAATAGACGAGCACGCCGAGCCCGAGCGCGCTCAAGATGGCGGATATGAACATGGGCGGTCTCCTCGATGAGAGCGCGTCCCCAACCGCCGCCATGACGCAGTCGAAGTATAGCGCAAGGTGTCGCGCGCCGGAATATTCCGGCGCGCGTTCAGGTGATGCGCAGCGGGCATCGCGGGGTCACAGCGCCCCCGCTTTCCGTGAGCGGAAGTCGTAGAGGGGGACGCCCATCTGCCGGGCCTTGTCGGCGAGATTGTCGGTGATCCCCGAGCCCGGGAAGACGATCAGCCCGATCGGCGCGGTGTCGAGGAGCTGGTCGTTGCGCTTGAACGGAGCGGCCTTGCCGTGGCGTGCCCAGTCGGGCTTGAAGACGATCTGCGGACATTTTCGATTGTCGGCCCAGCAGGCCGCGATCTTCTCTGCGCCCTTGGGCGACCCGCCATGCAGCAGAACCATGTCGGCGTGCTTGGCATGCACCTTGTCGAGCGCGGCCCAGATGGCCGTGTGGTCGGCGACGTCCGTCCCGCCGGCGAAGGCGATCTTCGTGCCAGTCGGCAGGAGGGGTTCGAGGTCCGTCCGACGCTTGGCGGCGAGGAAGTCGCGGCTGTCGATGAGGGATGCGGTCAGGTTGCGCCGGTTCGTGTGCGACCCGGAGTGTGGATGCCAGCTCTGACCGAGATGCGCCTCGAAGAGGTCGGCGGCGACATCGCGCATGCCTTCATAGGCGTTGCGGCGCTCGATCAGCGCGATGCCTTGAGCGGTCAGTTCCTCGAGTTCGACAGAGCGCACTTCCGAGCCGTCCTGTTCCCGCTGGGAGCGCTTCTGCGCCTGTTCGTTGGTGTCGAGGTCGCGGTCGACGCGGGTCGCCATGCGGTGGAAGACATTGGTCGTCGACCAGAGCAGGTCTTCGAGATCGGGTTCGAGCCGTGTGTCGCTCAAGCTGACAATGAACGCGTCGAAGATGTCGGTCAGCGCGCCTCGAAGACTATCGGCCTCTGGCAGCGGTCTTGGGTCGGGCTCGCCGGCAAAGGGTCGGTAGCCGTGGAGCTGCAGCTCGTCGAGGACCATGGCGGTCGATGAGCGGTTGGCGGTGTCGGCATGGTCGGTCATGGCGGATCGTCTCCTCGTTCGAAGACCACGCCTCTCGCGGCCTTCCCGGGCGACGGGAAAGCGGCGGCCGTCCGGGCCTGCATTCTCAGGGGTCCCCATCGCGCTCGCGCGATGGGGTGGAACCGGAGCGTCAGCGGAGGACGGCGGAGGCGGCCCCGTTTTGCTTCGCGATGCAAAGCCGAACCTCTGGTTCGGCAGCGGAAAACGGGGCCGTCGCAGCCGTTGCCGGACCGGGCGGGCTCCGCTCCGTCTCGCCCCTCTCAAGGAAGGCCGGAGGCTTGGCTCTTTGCCTGGGGGATGGATACGTGACCGATACATCGACGCTTGGTCCTTATCGATCAGGCTGCGGAGGGTGGCAACAGGGTCGCGGCGTCGTCGGGCGCCAGTTGACCCCGTAGGTGCGCCCGGAGCTTCTGCAGCCCGAAGGCGCGCAGATCTTCGTTTGCGTCGCCTCGCCGAAAGCGGAGTGGCACCGTCTCGATGCCCTTCTCGTGCGTCCTTTCGGCCAAAGCCTCGGTCGCGATACGGCCCGCCTCGTCGGCGTCGGCGGCGATGTAGAGGCGATCGGTGCCGTTCGGCAGCAAAAGCGCTGGGAGGTGGTTCGCCGACAACGCTGCGATGACCGGCAATCTGGGGAGCGCCATGCGCAGCGACAGCATGGTTTCGAGACCTTCGCCGGCTGCAAATATGCGGGCCGGTGCGCCGATGCGCACGCCGTGACCGAGCAAATGGCCCATCGCCTTGCGGTTCGGATCGAGCGGCGCCTTGTTTGCGGTTTCGGGATCGAGCCAGGTCCGATGCAAGCCCGTCAGCTTACCGTCGGCGTCGGTGACCTTCGCCAGCAAAGCCGGCCAGGTCTCCGGCTTGCCCACGTCGGCAGTATCCTCGCGCCAATAATAGCAGTTCGGGTGGAATCGCAGGGCGCTGACGGTCCGGACACCGACAATGCCGCGTCCGGCGAGATAGCGCTCCGCCAGCGTGCCGGCGATCGGTTTGCCCATGGCCCACAGCCGTCGTGCGGCTTCCGGCGACCCACTCGGCGCTTTGGCAAGCGGTGCCGGCTTCGGTGGTTCGGGCCGCGGCAGGCTGAGGAAACGGCGCGCCTCGTCGAGGGTTTCGCCGAGCGTGTCGATACGCAGATTGGCGGCGATGAGATCGAGGAGATCGCCATGTTCTCCGGTGGCCGCGTCGGTCCATTTGCCCGCCGCGCCCTTGCCCGACGACGGCCCGGTGAGCCGCACATAAAGGCTGCGCCCGGGCGCGTTCTCGACGTCGCCGACGATCCAGTAGCGGCCCTGCTTGCGCCCGTTTGACAGGTAGTGACGGCAGACGGTTTCGGCCTCGCAGCTGAGACGCTGCGCGAGGTCTGATGCTGAATTCTCCATGTCCGGTCTCCAGGAAGCGCGCACGAAAAAGGGCCTGCCGCGTCCGGCAGGCCCCAGGCGCGAGGGAGCTGGGGGGAACGCTCCCTCGATTGGTGGTCGCCGTGTCCTACGGTGAGTGGGCGAAGGCGGCGTCGGCGACAGGTGCATCATCGCGCGAACGCCGCGGATCGGCTATCGACCGCGCGCCGCCGTCCGCCTGTCGTCGTGCGACAGGCGCATTTCCCTTGTCGGGGTCTGCAGCGAACGGATCGACGATCCGGTGGATCGGTTGCGCTCGCTGCATCCAGGGTTCGGGCCGGATGCAGCGCACCCAGTCGGCGAAGCTCGGGATGAAACCGAGGTCTTCGATCACATGCTGTTCGCCGATCTGACGCACGGGCACCTCGCGCCCGGTCGAAACCGTGATGACGGTTCCGAAGACGCGCTCGAGCATGAAAATGCCTTCCGCATGATGGCGCAGCGCGCGGTGCCGGAAGTCGGCGGTGATCGCCTTCGATTCGTCGAACCAATTGTGGAGCGCGATGTAATCCTCCGCGAAGCCGCCGAACTTGCGGGCCGACGACAGGGCATGGTGGTAGCAGTGTCCCATGTCCACCTCCCTCAGAATATGTGTTCGAAGAATTCGGTGTCTTCGAAGCGCATGTTGAATTCGAGGGTGACGGTTTCGGCGGCCACGTCGAAGACGAAATTGCCGAAGGCGCCGGCATTGTTCTCCCAACCGCCATGGGTCTGGCCGAGCAGCTCGTAGACCATGTGCTCGATGGCCTCGCTCAAGGGCATAACCCGCTCGGTCGGCTCGGTCTCGCGCCAGCCGAGCGTGAGAAGCGTGATTGAACCTTCGGGCAAGGCTATCTCGCTGCCGTCGGCTTCAGCATGGATGCTCTCGATGCCGCCGCTGTCGCCATAACCGTCGAACTCGACGGTGACGCTGGTAATGCCAGCGTCGGCGAGAAGGGCGAAGATCGCCGTCTTGTTCTTGGGGCGGATGGTTTCGAGCAGCGCGTTGTGCGCCCGCTGTTCTGCCTCCCATTTGGCGAAATCGAACGTCGGGGTCGGTGCGGCCTGGGCCGCCATGTCGGTCGTGTCTGTCATCGGACATCTCCTTGAAACGAAGAAGGCCCGGCGCGAGGGCCGGGCCTTTGAGGGGTGATGGGGGGGGCGGACTCATTCGGCTGCCTGGAGTGCCGCCTCGTCGTCCTCGACGGCAGGTTCGTCGGAGGTGACATTGCCATCATCGACGATGTCGAACTCCGGTTCGTCGGGCTCTTCCGCAAGCGGCGTCGTGCGCAGCGGCTCGGGCAACCAGCCGGTGCCGGCCAGCAATTCTTCGGCGGCTTCGACCATGTCGGGCTTCTTGAACCCCGCGATCCGGTCGGCGTCCCTGTCGCCCTTCGCCTCGCGCACGGCCGCGAGGATCTGCGCCTTAGTCACGCGGCCGAGATAGCTTTCCGCCGTCGGCGTCCAGCCGACCTCGGCCATGTCGAGCCCGATCGTCGCGGCGAGGACGCCCGCATGGGCGATCTGGCGCGGCTTGCGGTAATGCGGCTCATGCACGGCGTTGACGGTCATCGAAACGCAGTGGGCGAAGAGGTCCGCGAGCGTGTCGCCGTCGAACTCCGACAGCACGTCCCACAGGTCCTCGGCCTGCTTCGGCAGTGTCTTCGCCCAACGCTCGATGCGGGTATCGACGGACCGCGCATAAGGCGTGTCGCCGAGGCCTGCCGCTTGCGCGCCGAAGCTCGTGGAACGCGGTTCGATCTCGACGCAGCTTTCCTGGCCGTAGTGGTAGAAGAGCCGGAGCGTCAGGGCGTGCAACGCGGCGAGGAAGGCGACTTTCGGATCGTTCGCGAGCCGGTCGCGCAGCGCCAGCGTGCGATGGGCCGTCAGGTCGCTGACGAGGCGGTCGGAGAGTGGCTTGAAACGATCCTCCTCGTCGTCTTCTTCCGCATCGACCGGGGCGTCGTCCACGGCGTTCGCCTCGGCGTCGCTCGGCTGATCGTTAGAATACGACGTTTCGGTTTCCGGCTCCTCCACTGGCGGTTCGTCCTCGGGCCGCACATAGCCGCGCTCGATCCGCAACCGGCCAGAACGGTCGATACTGACGAAGGCCCCGGCGAGTGCGATGTCCTCGGCATCGAACTGGACGGGACGGTCCTGCAAAGCCTCCATCGCCGTCTCGATCTCGCCGAGGCGCTCGTCGATGTCGTCGGGGAGTTCGTCCGCCTCGGCATAATCGTCCTCGAGCTTCTCGTGCTCGGCCTTCAGCGCCGCGTAGGATGCCTCCTCCTCGTCGCTCATCGGCTGCGGCTCGCCGATGATCCGGCGCATGTTCCAGGTGTGGCTGTAGGGGAACTCAGGCGCGGCCTCGATCCACTTCCAGCCTTCCTTGCGCACGGCTTCGGCTTCGCGCTCCAGCTTCTCCGCGAGCAGCTTCTCCAGCAGGCTCGCATCTTGCAGCCAGCCGCCATGGTCCGTGTCGAAGAGATCGCGCAGGACCGCGCCGCCAGCCTCGACATAGGCGTCGAGTCCCACGAACACGGCGCGGTGATCGGAAGCGCGCACGGCGCCTTCGGTCAGCATGCGGCGGATTTCATAGGGCTGCTTGTTGTAGTGCTGCTTGAGCGCTTCCCAGACCTGTTCCTGGCGCTCATGATCGGGATTGACCGTGAAGGCCATGAGCTGTTCAAGGGTCATCTCTTCGTTCGCATAGGCCTCCAGCAGGGTGTCCGAGACGGATGCGAGCTTGAGGCGCTGCTTGACGACATTGACCGAGACGAAGAAGGCGGCCGCGATCTCTTCCTCGGACTTACCTTTCTCGCGCATCGCCTGGAAGGCGCGGAACTGATCGAGCGGATGGAGCGGCGCGCGCTGGATGTTCTCGGCGAGGCTGTCTTCCTCGGCCAGACCGTCGGTGCGCACGATGCAGGGCACTGGGGCCGTGCGGTTGAGGCGGCGCTTCTTCACCAGCAGTTCGAGCGCCCTGAAACGGCGCCCGCCCGCCGGGACCTCGAACATGCCGGTCTCGGCGCCGTCCTCGTCCAGCACGGGCCGCACGGTCAGGCTCGCCAAGAGCGTGCGCCGGGCGATGTCCTCGGCCAGCTCCTCGATCGAGACGCCGGCCTTGATGTGGCGGACATTCGCCTGGCTGAGCACCAGCTTGTTGAAGGGGATGTCGCGCGAGGCGCTGAGGGTGATCTTCTTCGACTTCGTCATGAGACTTCTCCGCGACGGGCGGCCAAGAGACACTCTCTCGGGCCTCCAAACCCGTCACGAAAAACACGGCCCACCTCTCCCTCTAAGGAGCGATGGACCGTGGACGAACGGCGGGGGCGGAAGCGGAAGGCCTACGCGGCGCGCTCCAGGAGCGTCTTCGCGCGGGTCTCCATGGCAAGCCGCGCGTCCTGCTGCGGTTTCGACCGCGCGGCGGCGGTGATGCCTTGCACGAAGTCGAAGACGCTCTCGGGCGGACGGTCTTCCTCGGCGAGGACGGTCTCGACGATTTTCGCTGTCTCCGCCTTCGAGAAACCGCGCTTCCTCAGGAAGTCGGTGCGGTCCTCGTCGCTGCGCGCGACGATCCGTTCGCGGGCCGCGCGGATGCCCCGGATGAAAGGTTGTGGTGAGGAGTCCGCGAAGCTGGTCAAGGCCGGGGCCGCCTCGTGGGCGAAGCGGTTGGCGGCGTATTTGGAATGCCGGATGCTAATCTCCTGGAAGTCCTCGACCCCCCAGAGATTGCGGTTCTGGCAGACGGCGCGGAGGTAGAAGCTCGCGATGCCGAGCGTCTTGGCGCCGACCTCGGAGTTCCAGCAGTAGAAGCCGCGGAAGAACAGGTCGGGCGAACCGTCGGGCAGCGTGCCCGCCTCGATCGGGTTCCTATCGTCGACCAGGAAAAGGAAGACGTCGCGGTCCGAGGCGTAGAGCGTGGTCGTGTCCTTGGTGACGTCGACCATCGGATTGTAGACGCCGGTCGACCAGTCGAGCACGCCCGGAACCTTCCAGCGCGTGTCGCCGACACCGTCGCCCGCGATCCGCTGGACGGCCGCGACGAGTTCGTGATCGTAGATGCGGCCATAGTCCGGCCCGGTGACGGCGCGCAGTTCGGTGCGACCGTTCGCAACCTCCATCGTCTTCACCTGCTCGGCGCGGTGGTTGGTGAGGCCATATTGCAGGTTGATGCCGGCAAGCGGCCCCGGGAGCTGGCGCAAATAAGCCGCTGGCGCGCTGACCAGGCTCGCGAGCTGGCCGAAGCTCCAATGGGTCGGTGCGACCGGGGCCTCGGCGTCCGGCAGGACGAGCGCCAGCTTTTCCGGATCGTCGCGATGGGCTTCGACACGGATCGCCGCGCTCTCGACCGTCCGTGTCTTGCTCCGCTCGGCCCGGCCCTTCACTGAAGCGTAGAGCTCCGAAAGCGAGAGATACTTCTCGTCGTCGGGCCGGGAAAACCATTCGGACGACACTCGCCCGTTGTGCCCGCCGCGGGACACATCCACCTTGTAGCCGCCGCTCTCGGGACGCGCGTTCATGATTTCGATTGCTGTCATGGCTATTCTCCATGACGGGCGGTCCGAGAGCCTCTCTCTCGACCTTCAACCCGTCACGGCGACAGCCGGGGCCCTCTCACTCTGGCCGTCCCGCATGACATTGCGGCCTTACGCCATACCGGCGCGCCGCGCCCCGCGTCAGGGACGGACGCCCGTCAGGGGGAAGACCCATGAGGGGCTTCCGCTTCGCCGACAGCCAGGCCCGCAGGGAGACGCCTTCCTTCCGTTGGTGATACAAATCCCCACAGCCTGGGGCCTGCCGTGTGAGGTTTTGAACCACAGTAGCTTCGTTAGATCGGTGTTCATGGGGACTGTTCGAGGGCATTTGACATGGACATGCTTGGATGAACGACATGTCGCCCCAGAAATCACCCGCGCGCTGACAAAAGGCGGTGCCCTTTGAGATAGACGCCCTTCTGAGCAAGTGTCTCGTTCCATCCTTCCTCCAGCCCGATACGGCTGGTGTCGTCAAACAGCCCCTTGCTTTCCTCGATCCGCGTCAGGCGCGAAAACTTCGCATGGAGGGGATGATCCGCTGATATGAACAGCTCCTTGCGGTGCAGGATCGGCCGGTTGCTGCTGGCGCCGAAACTGCGTGTTTTCACGCGGAAGGTCTGCAAATGCACCGTGAGGGATTCTGCCAGCGGCGGGTGCGGATCATTATCAAAGTCAGGATAGTTCAAATAGGATATCTTTGGTTCGCCCCGGTGCATCTTTATGATGTTGGCACCGTCCACTCGTCCGAGATAGCCTCGAGCGCATCCTTCATAGAGACGCAAGACAGGTGAAAGTATGGGCAATGCTGACTCATGTATATACAGCGCAGTCGGCGTGAGCTTGCCGACTGCTGAATTCTGACATGCCTCTTCCACGGTACCCGGTTGTCCGAGAGAATACAGAAGTGTGTCGGCCTCGGTGCAGGCCTGCTTGTAGTTCCCAAAAAAGGCCTTCACATCCCGTTGCAGCGCGAGCGGCAGTTTTCCGAAAGGCGGGCGTCCTTCAAACCGCGAGAGCGCCAGATAGATCGACAGGTCCCGCCCGCGCTCTTCACGGACCGCCTCCCAATCAGCCTCATCGGTCGCATACAGAACGACACGAAACGCTTTGCGGATCGAGCCGAACACTTGAGCGAGTTCAGCGGTGTTTGCCAATTCATCATCCTGGGGCAAGCGCCCGCGCTCGCCCACGAACTCCATGAGTGGTGCGAGCACCGCTTCATGTCTGGCGAACAACTCTGCGGATTTTGTGAGGCGCGGTGCGGCAAGGCGGCGGCGGTAGCGTGACGCGAGGAAGTGCGTGCGCGCTTGTTCATCGCGGAAGACGTAGAAGACGCCTGGGGCGGCAGGAACGGCGTTCGCCTCAAGCGTCCTGTCAATCCACTGGCGGAGTTCCTGCTGTTCGAAGAACTTCTGGAAAGTGCCACGGCTAGTCAGACAGCCGTCCTCATAGTCGGTGCGTTCGCGTAACGCCTTCGCTTCAAGTGTTAGCCGCGCACTGACGACCAGGACTTGCTCGGCGAGCGCCCATGCGCGGCGTAGCGCCTCCTGACGTTCGGCGGGGTTCTCGATTACGTTGACGACGTAACCGATAGTGACGACGGGGGCGCTGCGGTGTTCATGATCGGGGCGGTGAACAGGGTCCCAGCCACTCGCTTCGAAACCCAGCATGGAGAGGTGACGAAGGTCGTCGCCGCGTCCGCAGCCATAGTCAAATAGACGTATACCGGGCGTGAGTAGCCCGTCCGCAAGAATGCACTTGAGCGGCCGCGACGGCTCTGCCCGGCCGATCGCCGTGCGCGCGCGGTTCTCAAGGTATTTGGGGGCCGGTTGCATGAGACTAGCTTACTTGCGCCCCCGGACCTCTGACCAGCTCTCGACCGCGTAGTCCTTGTAGCGGAAGTAGTTGGATAGGTGTTTGAGGAAGACCAGTTCGACGATGAGCCAGACCGGGCCGAGCGCAAGGATGCCCCAGAACCAAAAGGCGGACAGCGCGGACTCCACATGAAACCACCCGGCCGCCGCGACGATATAGAGCAGGATCAGAATACCTAAGAACAGGCCGTAGCCGAGTTCGGAGACCATCTTCCAGAAGACCGTTCCGAGGGGTAACGGCGGACAGAAATCGTCATCATACTGCCTGATGCGGCCGGTCAGTTCCCTGAGCACGTCCGGTGTTACAGGAACCGGCGATGAGCTGACACGCAGGCAGTGGGAGTACAGCCCGACATAGCGTATTAGGTTGAGGTAGCCCTTGATCGACCGCGACAGGAAGTTGGAGACGAAGGCGAATGACAGGCTGATGACGGCCGTTAGCAGGATGACGTCGGCGTCGGTCAGGTTTTGCAGGACGGCGGCGAGGCTGCGGCCGGTGACGGTCCCGGACGGAGATTTGACCTCCTGCAGGGGGGATATGTAAGTGAGGGCAAAGATGACAACGGCAGTCAGGATACCAATAGACCAGGAGATGCCCTGATTGAGGTACGTGCGGTTGCTGTCCATCAGAGAGTGGACACCGGAAAAATACGGCCCGCATATCCAGTCGAAGACCTTTTGTTCTTGTGCCGACAGCGGCTCCGGGGCGTTATTTTTATTCATTACATTATTCCACCGATATTCTTCTTTGCACACCACTTTTGTTGCAAATTTTTCCCTAAATTTCTAGAATATAGGTATGGCTATGAAATCAGTAACGGTTGCCCTGTCGGACGGGAGCAGCAACACGATGGACGACCCGAAGCAGAGCGGCGGCAGCTTACCCGTATCCCCGTTCCACGATCCGTCCCGCTGGACCGGGGAAAACGAACACGCCTTTGCGATCCGTGATGCCTATCCGCTCGCCGAAGGCCATACGCTTGTGGTGCCCAAACGGGCGATGGGCCGCACGACCCAGCTGACCGAAGAGGAACTACTGGCATGCTTTCGGCTGATCGAGGAAGTGAAGACCGCACTAATCAAAGAGAGCGGCGCGGACGGATTCAATGTTGGTGTGAACGAGAACGCGGCGGCGGGGCAAACGATCGCGCAGCTCCACTTCCACGTTATTCCCCGCTTCCACGGCGATATCGACGATCCGGTTGGCGGCATCCGGAACATCTTCCCGGGCCGCGGCAACTATCTCAAGAGCACAAAAGAGGGTTAGGCGACCAGGGCTACGAGGTCGTCGATCCGCCGCATTTCGCGATTGCCAGCGAGGTATGAAATCCCGCGATGGAGGTGCAGCCGGAACTGTTGCGCGAGGACTTCGGGGTCGGTTCCAAGACCGTCGCGAACACACCGTTCCTTGAGCAGGGCCATGTACAGATCGGCGTAACGTCCACCGAACACCTTCCAACTCATCTCAACATTGCTGTCGGCGGGGATCTTCGATACAGGCGGTACGCTCTGCTCAGCCAGAGACAGGCACAGCGCCCAACGGCACAGCACGTTCCAGTGCTCGATGCCCGTTACCCGCTTAAGTTTGATGAGCTGCTCTTTTGCCTGCTGGGAGAGGCGTATGTGTTCTATCGCCACTACGCCGCCTCCTTGGATGGCAGGTAACCGGGCGCGATATGCGTCGCACCCGTCTTGTCATCATAGGTCAGTTGATAGGTGTGCCCGACCCATGGACGCAGGCGCTCGTGATAGTCGCCCGCGATCTCTTCGTCTGTGGAAAGCAGTAATATCTGATGGCTGGCGAAAGGCAGATAGCGCTCGACCAGATGCATCCGGTGAATGGAATCCAGCCGCCCGAGCGGTGTATCGATGGCCGTCGGCAACGGACGCCCGGAAGCCTTGGCCAGCCCCCAGAGCAGCGCAATCGCAAGAAGCTGCCTCTCACCCGCAGACAGCCTTTCAGCGCTCAACGGTTCGTCGTCACGGCCGTACAAGGTCAGGGCGTAGTCTTCGGGATCGATTGAAAGTCGCGTAACAAGGCCGCCCTTGCGCAACAATTGCCGGTAGCTATCCAGAACCAGTTGCTCGATACGCCGTACATGACGGGCGATGACGGCATGGCGGAAAGCCTCCAGGGTTTTGCGGACCTTACCGGAGTGGTGAAGGATGCGTGAGCGGTCATCGCGGCGACCGCGGTCTTTCGCATCGGCCTCCAGCAGCCGGGCGAGTGCCGTCTCTCGGCGTTCTAGTTCGCGCTGCTGGCGCTCGATATCCTGCCCCATCGCCGCATGCATGGCTTCCAGCTCAGCGATCTCGGAACGAAGCTCGTCACGTTCCTTGGCGATATGCTCCACGGTATCCGAGCTGGGGATGCTCTCGTATTCGACCCGTGAGTGTTCCTCGCTCGTGCGGCGGCGATTTTGGTCGGAGAGGAGCTTACCGGACTCCGCAGCCAGTTGGTCCGTATCTCCGCGCAGCAGGGTATGCAGGTCACTGCGCACTTCGGGCGTCAGGTCGAGAACGGTGTCTTTCTTTCCAAGCGCTTCACGCTCTGCGCGGTCGGCATCAAGGAACGTCTTGAGCGCATCGACCACTTCTTTCTGCGCCTTCCGACCGCGCAAATGTTTGAGCGCCGCCTTGTCCCGGTCTTTGAGCGCCCCCGCAAGTTCGCGCGCACGGCGGCATTCCTCTTCGTGCTGGTCGCGCAGCTCGGCCGACTCAAGCAGGACGCGCACGAGAAGCAAGGGGGCGGCCCCACCAGCAAAATCCCGCAATGTGGCCTCCCCGTCCTTTAAGTGCTGGACGGAGCCGGACCATTTGTTCTCGATGGCATCCTTCTGGTCGTAGAGCGCGCCTCCGATCTTCCGGTATCTCTCTTCGGCTTTCCGTAAGGCCTTGCGCTGCTTGTCCATCCGGTGGGTTTGCAGCGAAGCGCGTTCTTGTTTCAGGGCATCAACACGGCGGCGCAAATCGAGGACCGCATCCTGGGCGGAGGTGATTTCGGCGTCGCGGGGCGCGTCCTTGTCTTCCGAGCGTTTGCGACGCTCATAGACCAGCAAGTCCTTATCGAGCTGGTCAACCATATCCAGCCCCAACAGGTTCTGGATGGCTGCTCCGATCAGGGCGGAGGAATCGGTTTGCGAGGCATAGGCCTCGACCTGCTCGCCGTCGAACAGGAAGAGATGTGCTATATTGGCGGGGAAGAACTCTTCGACCTGTGTGGCCCAGTTATCTGCCAGAGTCGGTTCCGCATGGCCGTTCTTGAAGACCTCAAAGCGTTCCTTGCACCCGTTGCCGTTTGTCTTCCAATAGCGGCGCAAATGGTAGCGCTCTTCGGTTCCTTCCACGGTATGGCGAAAGGCGATCTCTATCCCGGCTTCGGTATTGCCCGGTCTTCTGTGGATGCAGCGTGAAAGGTATTCCGGATATGCGAGCGAGCCCCTATTGGAACATTTTGCGTGGGGTCCGAATAATACCAGTTGCAAAGCATCCAGAAACGTCGTCTTTCCGCCGCCATTCAGCCCGCCGATGAGGACGATGGGCTTGTTGGAGCCAGGCGGGGTGAGTTCAACGCGCTGCGTTCCCTGATAAAGCCCGAAATTGTGGAGTACGATCTCGTCGAATATCATTTGCAGGCCTCATCAATAAGGGATGAGGAGGCTTCGACGGGGGCAAGCTCATCCGTGGCGCGCTCTTTCGCTTCGCCTAGGGCATCACGCCTCAACCGCGCCCTTTGGACCGCATCGTCCTCGTCTTCGTAGAAATTCCGGTAGAATGAGGATTCGAGGGCATCGAACAATCCGGCCCTGCGCAGCATGGATTTGTGCCGCTTCTCGATAGAGAGCAATTCACGGACGAGCTGGAAATGCAGTTCGTCGTCGTTACAAATCTCGCGCAGCAATTCCATTTCCGTCGCGCCCATGACGAGATTGTCGTCCAGACTGCCGCCCGGATAGGCGTCGCCCGTAGCGTCCTCGTAGACGCGCGGCAGGGTGTCTTCGATTTCGTGTTTCTCGACGACCCAGATGCGCCGGATTTCCTCAAGCTCTTCCAGCGTGATCAGTTCGATATAGCAAACTTCTTCGGGGCCGTTCTCGCGGATGTGCCGCTGGGCCTCCAGCACCTGGCGAAGCCACATCTCGCGGGCTTCCTGCTTGTAGGGGCCGGGAATCGGCCTGTCATTGTAGAGCTGGACGGCTCCGTTCATGCGCCGGAAGTCGCGTATGGGTCTGTCAGCATCCGGAGTTTTGGGAGGGTCGAGCCTGTTGCGCAGCTCAAGGAGCGGCAACATCCACTCCTTCTCCTCGTCGTTCTGGATCATGGCGTGCATGGACTTGTCCTTTTCGACAAGCGTGCACACCCAGCACCCGAAGCGGCTGTCGCCGCAGCTCGGCGTGGTGGTATCGACGACAAGCGGGCATTCGCCGTCCGCAGATGCGCCCTGATACATCGTCAGCAGGTCTTTGTTGTTATAGCCCCATGGGTTCCCGACCTGCATGAGAAACATCCACACATCATCATTCGACCAGTCTTCGATGGGCGAATAGACGTAGGAGTTCGGCAAGCCGCCGTTCGGGCTCAGGCGGTCGCGCACCCGCTTTTGCTCGAAGCGTTCCATCACCTTGGCGCGGGCCGTGCTCTCGGCTTTGCGCGTCCCCAGAACGAGGATGGCTTCTCCGTGCTTCTGGACAACTGAGCTGATGAACTGTGTTGACGGGTTGATCTTGAGGCGTTCGGTGCACCACCTGAATTTCGGCCGTGGCGCGGGATAGCCACGTCCGATCAGATTGACCCAGAACGTGTTCTCGGGCGCAGGCGTCAGCCTGTGCGCCGTCAGCGGGAGACCCTGATCGGCTGCGTGACTCCCCATCCGGTCAAGCGACTTCGAAACCCACAAGGCCACGACGGGGTTTTCAACGAGCGTATCGGTGCTGATGACATAGACCGGCTTCGAACGCTCGTCTTCGGGCAGCCCTGCGAGCGCCAGCCAGACGAGCTGCAAGACAGCCGTGGAGTCCTTCCCGCCGCTATAGCCGATCACCCACGGAATCTCGTCGGACAAATAGAGATCGACGATTTCCTGCTTGAGTGCTTTAATCGTATTCTTGAACCCGGCTTCTGCGAATGCCGAATTACGCTGTGGCTTTTTTGCTGCCATTGGCCCCCCGCATATATGCGTTTTCGACACGTAACTCGTCGTCCGATAGTTCAAGGCCCAAATGGGACTTGATGGCGTTTGAAGTCAGGACGACATTTTGATTTGCTTTTGAAAGTTGACCGCCAACTAAGGCGCGTCCTTCCCACAGGCTACTATTGGCGCGCCGCCAGTCTATGCTCTTGAGTCCTGGAATCTTCTTTTTCCAGGTCTTAGGATACTTGATAATGAGTGCGCGGCCAGCTCGTGCCAGTGCTTGCAGCACCACGCCATGGGTGTGAATAAAGTCCGTACGCACTTCACCGGCCGTCAGGTCGCCGCTGCGGACCCGGCCCCATTCATCGAACTGGGCGGCCACGCACTCCCAAAAGTCGACGGCAAGCCGCGCCGTCTCCTCGGGTGTCGTTTCCGGCAATCCGACTAGCAAATCATTTGTCGCATGGTAGATGGCGCTCAACGTAAACAGCCGACGCGAGCGCGGAGCGAGGCTGGTCTTCTCCAGCTCGACAACATCTCGGAATATGTCAGAACCGGCGACTAGAGATTTGGCAAGCTGGGCCGCTTCGTCGCGGTAGTCATACAGAATGCTGAGCGAGGGTGACGGACGGATGGCATAGCGGTTGAGGTCTGCGAACATCTGCTGGCAGCGTTCTAGCCCTTTATCGAGGAAGAAGACGACCGCGATGGTCTCGTCGCCAAGCTCGGGGTGATTGCGAAGGGCTTGATCGATGGCCGCGCGGCGGTGCTGGCCGTCATTAATGATAAAGCGGGCCGACATAGGAATTTTCAGTATTCCGATTCGGTTGGCCTCGCCCTCTCCAGCGAAGGGGGCGAAGGCGATATCGGCATCAATCGATACGGTGATGGCCGAAAAAACGTAGTTATCCACGTTTTCCGTGATGTATCGCGAAAGCTCCGGAATCCGCGCCCTGTTAAGCTGCCGCTGCGCCCGCAGCTCGGGGGCGAGTTCGTCTTCGTCGAACTGGAACAGCTTAGGCAAGAGCCGCATCGGACACATGGAAACGTAGTATTCCCGCTGCGCCTGAATGCCCCTGATCGCGGGGAACTGATACTCGAAGCCGTCGCTCATTTTTCTTTGTCGAGTCGTGGGTTTATACGGTACAAACATATTGAATCACATCGACCAAAGTTTGTCAAACATGAAACATACGTTTGCATCGGCATACAAACAAGAAGGCGGCCCGGTATACCTGGACTGCAATGCCACGGCCCCGATCGAGCCCGTGGTTCGGGATGCCGTGTTAAGGTGGATGACGGACGAGATGGGCAATGCGGGCAGCCGGACGCATGAGTACGGGTTGCGTGCCAAGCGGGCTGTTCAGCATGCCCGCGATCAGGTCGCCAGGGTTGTTGATGGGGTCGGAGACGAGGTGGTCTTCACGAGCGGCGCGACGGAGAGCAACAACCTCGCGCTCCTCGGACTGGCGGAGCACGGCGTTCAGACGGACCGCCGTCACATCGTCTCAACGGCCATCGAACACAAGGCGGTTTTGGAGCCGCTTGAGGTTTTGGAGGCCAGAGGGTTCTCGGTGACGCTGGTACGCCCGGATGAAAACGGGCTCGTCAAGGCGGATTCGATCAAAGACGCGCTTCGCCCCGATACGCTTCTCGTGTCCGTAATGCATGCGAACAACGAGACGGGCGCGGTCCAGCCGCTGGTTGAGATCGCGACCGCACTAGAAGACCACGATGCCTTCTTCCATGTCGATGCCGCGCAAGGGTACGGCAAGGTTCTCGAATCCTTACGCAGCAAGAGAATCGATCTGATCAGCGTAAGCAGCCACAAGATTTATGGGCCGCTCGGCATAGGCGCACTCATTGCGAGGCGGCGCGGATTCAAACGTCCACCGCTGAAAGCTCTTATGTATGGAGGAGGGCAGGAGCGTGGGTTAAGGCCTGGCACACTTCCAGTCCCTCTGATCGTCGGCTTCGGCGTAGCCGCAGAAGCTGCCCTCAAAAATCAGGCGTCTCGTCAGGTGCGGTGCCGCGATATCCGTCACCAGGCGCTGGCTGCGCTAGAGCCACTCGGAATCCGGATGCACGCTGATCCTGATCGGACACTATCGCATGTGATGAATTTCTCAGTTCCCGGTGTGGATTCCGAAGCGGTGATGGTCGCGCTCAAGGACGTGGCTGCTGTCTCCAATGGGTCTGCCTGTACATCGCAAAGCTACTCGCCCAGCCATGTGCTTGAGGCGATGGGGTTACCGGAAGAGGAAATCGCGGGCGCGATTCGTGTATCGTGGTCGCATCTTACTCCCGATGTGGAGTGGCCCTTGTTGGTGGCGCGGCTGGATGCGCTCCGATGACAGACATACTCGGGCCGAAGCACGGCGACGAAGGGAGGTAGAGGGCGAAATTGAAGTCAAGGGTTCATCCGCAACTCAATGTAAAGGCAACAAATTTGGGAACAACTACAAGATTCCAGTCCGACACGACAAGCAACGTTGCGCAAGGTGGTATGACGATTGGGATCTCATGAGTCGGGGCAACCGACCTAAACGGGGGTATTCATCACCTATGAGTTTGCGCGAGATTGAATATCAGGAGGATTACCGGTCCGGCTATAATAGTATAGTTGATGACTTTTTCCGTCCTTCTCTTGCAAGCTCTCAGGCCTATTGGCGCGCCGTCGGTTATTTTTCCAGCAGTGCATTGGAATCGTTCGGCGCACCTTTGGGCGAATTCATCAAGAACGGCGGCCATATTCGGCTAGTCACATCAGTCGAACTCTCGCACAGCGATCTGGAAGCGATCCAGAATGGTGCGCCGAAACAGGATATCTGCGCGCAACGCCTCGAGCGGATCATTGAGACCGATTTCGCTGACGGCCTCGGAGGCGGAACAGCACGCCTTGTCAGACTGCTAGAACTCGGACGGCTGGAAATACAAATAGCGGTGCCAAAGACCGGCACCGGTATCTACCATGAGAAGATCGGTGTTTTCTTCGACGGCGAAGACTATGTGGCCTTCACTGGCTCCTCAAACGAGAGCCGTAATGCGTTTGAGAATAACCGGGAATGCGTAGACGTTTATCCCTCCTGGTCAAGCGCCGCGCGCGCGGCACGAAAGAAGGCCCATTTCGAGGAACTTTGGGAGCGGAACGACCAGGGCGTAGACGTGTACAGCTTCCCGGACGCGGCACGCCAGCAACTCATCAGGGTTTGCGGTGAGTGGGAAGCCGCATATCGGCAACGCAAGCAGGACGAAAAAGCCAAGCCCAATAAGTGGCGTCACCAGGACGATGCACTCGAAGAATTTCTTGCGGCCGAACGCGGCGTGCTCAACATGGCCACTGGCACAGGCAAGACGCGCACGTCTCTCAAGATTTTACGCAGCCTGTACGAACGCGACAGCATTGACACTGTGATCGTCAGCACCGACGGCAATGATTTGTTAGATCAATGGTATGCGGAACTGCTTGGTGTGCGAAAAGATATCGGCGCAAAAGTTTTCCGGCACTACAAGTCCTCGCGTGAAGTTGAGGACTTTTTGCTTGCGCCGAAAAACGCCATCCTCCTCGTATCACGCCAGCCCCTGGCGTCAGCATTGCGGCAACTGCCGGCGCTGATCGGGCAGCGAACCCTTTTGATCCATGATGAGGTTCACGGGCTTGGCAGCCCGGCCAACCGGAACCGGCTTAACGGCTTGTCCGATAACGTCCGCTACCGGCTTGGTTTGAGTGCAACGCCTGAGCGTGAATACGACGATGACGGAAACGCATTTCTCCTAGAGCATGTCGGGCCGGAGCTTATGCGGTTCGAACTGGACGATGCGATCCGCCGCGAAATTCTCGCTCCTTTTGACTACTTCCCGCTTTCTTACGACCTGACGGCCGAAGACCGCCAGCGGGTGCGCGATGTTTACAAGCGCCAGGCCGCGCGAGCGGCCGCAGGCAATCCGATGAGCGATGAGGAAGTCTGGATAGAGATCGCGCGCGTCTACAAGACTTCCAGAGCCAAGCTGCCGATGTTCGATACGTTCATACGTGAAAACCAGCACCTGCTTGAGCGGTGTATCGTATTTGTCGAAACCCAGGAATATGGCGATGAAGTCCTGGAAATAATTCACAAGTACCGCTCAGACTTTCATACTTATTTCTCCGGAGAGGAGTCGGAGACGCTGAAACGGTTTGCACGCGGCGAGCTTGAGTGTTTGATCACTTGCCACCGCGTGTCCGAGGGGATCGACATCCGGTCCCTCAATTCGGTGATCCTCTTCTCATCGGCCCGCGCCCGGCTCGAAACCATCCAGAGAATGGGCCGCTGTTTGCGGACGGACCCTGACAATCCGGAGAAAACCGCCAGCATCGTTGATTTCATCCGGCACTCGGATGAGGACGGCGAACAAAATGCAGATGAAGAACGCGCGGAGTGGCTGACAAACCTCTCAAAAGTGCGCGCGGGGGAAACACCAAGTGACGATTGATGCACGGATCACGCAGGCCATCAACGAGGCCGTTAAGGAAGCGGGACAGCCCGATACGCTGGCGCGCCGCCTGATCGCATGGTTCGAGGCCGTAACCTCGGGTAACGAAGACATCAACGATCAGGCGACGGCCGCGCGGCACCTTGAAGTGCTTTTCGAGGGAACGGTCGTCGAGAATGCCGACGGGGAGGATGCGGACTGATGGCGACCGTCATGCGCATTCTCGGTTGGAAGGCACAGGGTCTCAGATGTCCTGACCACGAGATCAGTTGTATCGATCCGCATGGCCAGCCTTTCCCCGTTTCGCTCATTCAAATGCCCAACGGCACTGGGAAGACCACGACATTGGCGTTGCTGCGGGCGGCCTTGTCCGGCGCTGCTGCCGATCCCGGCTGGGACAGACAGACGATATCGGAATACCGGAAGAAAAACGGCTCCTCGTCGGAAGGGTATTTCGAAGTCCGGCTGCTGCTGAATGACCGGCGCGCAACTATCCTCATGGAGTTCGACTTTGAAAATGGCCGCGTCTCCTACAAGACGACACACGGACCGGGGCGGCGCGAAGGCTTTAATCCGCCCTCCGATTTCCGGCGCTTCATGAACGAGAACTTCGTCAACTTTTACGTCTTTGACGGCGAGTTGGCGCAGCACCTGCTCGACAGGGAATACACAGACGCGCAGGTCGTCGTTGAAAACCTGTTCCAGATGAATGCCTTTGATGCGATGGCCCGGAAGGTCGGCGAATACTGGGACAGCAAAACGCAGAACGTCAGCGCCACTGAAGAGCGAGGACTTGCTCGGCGTCAGAACCGCCTCGCCAGTCTCAGAAGCCATCTCGCTAAATGCAAACGCGAACAGCAGGGTTTGCAGGAAAAGCGCACGGACCTGACGGCACAGCTCCAGAAGAAGGAGGATGCCTATCAGCAGGAGATCAAGAAGGAGGATGCGCGCTTTCAGGCTTTGAACAACGCCGAGACGAAGGTTGAGCGCTTAAAGGGCAAGGTCCGCGAAGAGGCGCTGGATGTTCTTGACCGGATGCGTGATCCGCACGCCCTTTCATCTTCTTTTGCGACCTCCATGCTGGCGCTCAAGGACGGGCTCGACAAGGTGAAGCTACCGGAGAGCGCGGCACGAGAGTTCTTCGAAGACCTGGCCGATGCCAAAGAATGCGTTTGCGGCCGGCCGATCGATGCGGAAATCTCTGCAACGATCCGCACACGCGCGGCCCGTTATCTGGGCACGGAGGATGTCGCCCTCCTGAACTCGATGAAGACCGCGATCAAGGATGCGGTCGGCGATCCGGCGGATGAAGCCGAGAAAGACCTGAATACGAAGATGGCAAGCCTGGGTACGGCTGTAGAAGAAGAGCGCGATGCACGAAACGACCGCGACTCCTTGCGGCTGGAAGCCGAACAAGCCGATCCGGCCGTCAAGAGCGCGCGTGATGATATCGAGAGTTTGCGCAACCAGATCGAGGGTGTCGATGCCGAGCTGGAGAAGTTCGACAGCAAGGATCAAACCCAGAATGACGAACGGACATACGGGATCGAAATTCTCGAAAGGCGGATCGATGATGCCGAGCGAAAGCTCGCGGAAATAACCCACACGCTGACGGAGAAGACCAAACGCGACACGCTCACGGCCATCATCAACAGCGCGCACAATAAAGCGCGCACAGGCATCACCACGGAGCTATGCGAGCAGGCCAACGCGCGCATTTCCGAATTGATGCCCCATAACAGCATCTCAATAGAGCGCATCGAACAGAATTTGATCCTTGAAGGCCAGGAAGGCGGGAGCGTCGGCGAAACCCTGTCGATCGCCTATGCCTTTCTTGCGACTCTCTTCCACCGCTCGGACCATCAGCTTCCTTTCGTCGTTGACAGTCCGGCCGGCCCAATCGATCTCGCTGTCCGTCCGAAGATCGGGGAGCTAATCCCGAACCTGACGGGGCAGTTCATCGCCTTCACGATTTCCTCTGAACGCGCCCGCTTCATCACGCCTCTGAAGCGGGCAAGCCGCACCGAAATCCAGTTCATCACGCTGTTCCGGAAGGGCTCGCAGGAGTTGGAGCGCGAGGCTCACGATAAGGGCACGGTGCTGGAGACGGGCGACGGCCTGAATGTTACGGGCGAAGACTTCTTCAATGCGTTTCAGCTCGAAGAAGAGGAGGCCGCCTGATGCAACCTTTCAGACTACGTTTGGATGCGCGTCAGTGGTTCAAGGACCTCCGAGACCAGAGGGTGTTCAAGACGGATTTCGATGCGTTCTACTTCTGCTTCATCGCGGGCGTAACGGTGAAGCGCAAGGAAGCCGTACCGCTTGATGAGACGGCTGAACTCGTTGCTTATTTCCCGGACCGCTACAGCGGGCGCGGGAAGTTGCTTGTCGGGCTGTTCCTGAAATCCGAGCTGGAGGTCCTTGGTGTATCGATGGATGAGCGCCCCGAAGTTCACTCGGCCATTGCTCATCTGGTGTCGCCCGATGCGCCCAACTTTCTGAGCGATGAAGGTGTGCGCGAATTCAACAAGTACGCTCATGGCGGATATGAACAGCTCATTGAATGGTTTGAGGACCGCCCCCGGTCTCTGGAGACGTTTCTGCGTGCCTATAAGCGCAGGGTGGATGCGGCAATAAGCGGGGCAACGAGCGGACTGGCACATTCATGACGATCGAAACAGCGCATCAATCAATCACCGTCCTCTTCGAACAGAACCAGACTTTCGAAGTACCGAAGTACCAGCGCGAGTATGCGTGGGATGCGGATGCTATTGAGGACTTCGTGGAAGACCTTGGCAAATGCCTGGAGGCCAGGCTTCAGAACGGAAAGAGAAACCATTTTTTCGGCGGGATTGTCAGCGCCCGATTGAATGTTCCCGGCTCAAGCCGACCAAGCTATGAGGTGATAGACGGACAGCAGCGGATTTCGTCCTTGGTCATGCTTGCGGCTGCAGTCGTGTTTGCGATGAAGGCGATATCGGCCAATATCGAGGTCGAGGAGGAACCCTCCGAAGAGGACGGAAAAGCACTTGATTACCTGAAGCAGACCATAGCGAAGATCGAGTCTTTATTCTTGACTCACCGTTATGCAGTTGGCCTCGAATATAAAGTTGTTCCGAAGCTTACTCTGTCAAAGGCGGACAACGTGTTCTTCCAAGCCATTCTGGCGGGAAATAATCCGCCAACTGAACGCCCCTCACATGATCGGATCAAGTATGCCTGGCAGCGGCTTAACTCATTCCTGGCGTCTGCACTAGGGGCCGAAGAAACGGCCTCGAGCAAGGCAACCAAGCTTCAGCACCTGATTGACCACGTGCTGGCCGAGGACTGCACTGTTATCTTCATGTGGTCTGACAACCGTTCCGAGGCTTACCGGATCTTTCAAGTACTCAATGACCGGGGCGTAAGTCTGACAAATGGAGACCTTCTGAGAGCAAGGACTCTCGAGCTGCTTGATCACAAGGCCGTTGAGACGACGCAGAACGAGCTTGCCGAGCGTTGGGACAGCACGCTGGCCTATCCTCCGTCGTCGATTGATGACTACTTGCTTTGGTATTTCGGGTCCTACCAGGGCGTCAGGCCGAGGCAATCTGATGTGACTGACAGCTTTATGGAAGTGCGTTTTGCTGAAGCATCGCTCGACAAACCGATAACGCAGTCCCAGGCCACCAAAATACTGGCCGAGGTAAAACGCCTCGACGATGACTTCGCGCTTCTGAACCAGCTCAATAGCGGCGAGTGGCCCTACGCCGATCAAACCGGTGTCAAGCAGTGGGATGTGGAGCGCCTAAACCTGCTTGTTAGCCATCTCAAGCACACAAATGCCATGCCGCTGCTCATGGCTCTACGGTTGCTTGAACCAAAGCGGTTCGCGGAGGCAGTGGCATCTTTGGAACGGTTCGTTTTCCGCTACAAGACTATCGGGAGCGCTCACATTAGTCCGGCAACGAAGCTATATCATGAGCAAGCGTTGCTCGTAAGGAACGACCCCAGCACCTACAAAGTCGGCGTACTGCGGACGGCCTTAGGAGAGCTGATTGAGAAGTATGCTTCCGGTAACCGTTTCTCCGCCGCGATTAGTGAACTCACGTATTCTCCTCGCGGAGGCAACGGCCATATCCGCTATCTGCTCACCGCGCTCGAGGATTATGCGAAGTGGTATGAAAGCGGAGCGAACGGCGTACCGAAATGCAAGGATAAGACCCGCGTATTCGACTTTTCCAACACGACCCTTGAACATGTCTATCCGCGTTCGGCCAAAGGTGCAGAGAAGATTGAGGATCTGGAGAAGGTCAAGCACGCACTCGGCAATCTGACGATTTTCGGACCCAACGACAATGATGCGGCTGCCAACAAATCCTTCGCGGATAAACGAACTATCCTTCAAGCCTCCAATCTGAAATTGAATCGCGATATCGGTGCTCATGCGGATTGGACAGCCGAGAGGATTAAGCAGCGCACGCAAAGCCTGGTCGATATGGCATTGAAGGTCTTCGTGCCCTAGAGAGCCACAAAAGGTTTGAGCCGATTTCGCCATGCAGGATTTTTGGGGCAAGCCATTTTGTTCTGCTGCGGGCAGGCTTCGCTTGGCGCGATCAATCAAGCTGTTGCTGTGGTTTGAGCGAATAGCGGATCAACTGCGGACAATCAGTCTTATGTCGTGGCGTCTAAGCACGTCAGGCAATTCATCGTGTTCTTCCAGTCTCTCAGATTTCCGCGAAGTTAGCTTTGGGGCCGCTCGATCGAAGATTGCGAAGACATCCTCACCAGTGAGCCGTGACGAGAACACTATTCCATCAACGTATTTGTGATTGTCGTGAATGTCACGTCCAAGGGCACGCCCAGCGGCGTGGTTGCGGGCGTTGACTGCATCGGTCGGTGCGCCGAGGCGCGTGCAGCCATCCTTGCGGAGATCAACGAGCGAGAGCTTGGTGCGCGGCTTCGGCGAGATGAGCGCGGTGGACCGGAGCGTCACTTCCTTGAGCGCGATCTCGCGAACCTTCGTCCTTGTGAAGCGGTCGCGTACCACCACCTCGATGAACGCCGTTGCGAAATCGGGCGAGGCATAAAGGATCTTAAATCCCGAGTTGGCCGTGCAGAATCGGGAATCTGCGGGCGCCGTTCCGAGCGGCGTCTTGGCATGCCGTGTCGGAAATATCCGATAGCTGGGTGGAAGCTTGATCTGCGTCAGGAGCGCTTCCACCCGATCTTCGGGGTAGGAAGTCTTGGTCACGTAGTGGCTGTGCCGTAGGACGCGGCGGAACCGAGCACTTCTTCCACACGACCGTCCTTCAGCATATCGATCGGACGAGCGGTCCGATCGGCGAACGGGCCTTCGACGCTCAGGAATTCCCAAGCGAGCTCGGGATCCCCGATGATGTCGATCACTCCGTCGATCCCTTCAACGACGCGGCCTTCGCCAAGAATCTGTTCGGCCGGGATCGTCAGGCCCCGCTTGGTTCCCCGCCAAGCGAGGAGCGTGCCCTTCTCCGCCCAATCATAGACGGTGGTCCGTGAGACATTCAGCCGGGAGGCGGCTTCCGAAACGCCGATCAACTCGGTTCCGCGCGGCTTGACGACCACGAAGGGCTTGAGCGCGTCGGGCACGCCTTCGGTGTTCGCGGACTCGTCGAATTGGCTCGCCGCGGTCTCCAAGGCGACCTTGACGGCAAGCTCCGCCCGGTTGGGGTGCTGTTTGAGGAAGCGAGTGGCGGTCCGTGAGAGGCCGCTGAGGCCCTTGATCTGGAAGGCGCCATCCTGCTGCTTTGCTGCTGTTTCTGCCATATCGCTAACCCGTCTCTATGTGCCTTGCATCATATAGGCATAATGTTCAGTTTGTCCAGTATGTAGGGTGGCGGCGTAGGCGCCTTGCGTTGCTCGGCGGTCACGAAAAGGCGCCAGCGTCTATGCTGCTCGGCGCGAACTGACCTGGCCCTCACTCTCGCTCTCGCCCATCGCCTTTTGAAGGAACTGGGATAGGGCGGCTTTCCGGGAGGTCCGGTCGAAAGCGTAGGCGGTCTGCTTGAACTCGGCTCCGTCAAGGAGGCCTTGAATGTAGCCGGCAATCGTGTCCGCGGCCATGATCAAGACGGTGTCGAGCGTATGGATATACTTGCTGGTGATCGATCCCGTCGAATGGCCGACGAGGGCGGCAATCGTGCTCTCGGTGAAGCCGAGATCGTTTGCGAGGCTCGCGAAGCTGTGCCGCAGGACGTGGGCCGTGAAGTCGGGCAATTCGGAGCCGGAGAAAATCTTCGGCCACTGATTGGGAAAGCTGCCGAAAAACTCCGCGCCGCGTGTGCCGGGGAAGACGGCTTCTGTCGTCGCGGTTTCCTGAAGTTCTTCCAGCAACTCGATGACGGGCAATCCTATCGGACGGACGGACGCGCCCTCCTTGGAATCCGACAGCCGCAGACAGCTATTCTCGAAATCGACGTCGCTCCATTTGAGCGAGATGATTTCCCCGCGGCGGCATCCCGTAAGGGCCAGCAAGCGTGTGATGGCGATGGTCGCCGCAAGCTCGGGATCGTCGCTTGCCGCCTCAAGGGCTTTGCCGAAAATCCGATATTCCTCTTCGGTTAGCCGACGGTCGCGCACCTGATCCTTGGGCTTCCTTATTCCGTGCGCGACGTTGTGCTCGATGAGTCCCAGGCTGATCGCGTAGGTGAGCATGGAGCCCGTGAGGCCGACGCATTTGCTCGCCGTGCCGCGGCCGCCTCGCAGTATCGACTTGCCGCGCTTTTTCCCGGTCTTGCGAACGGCCTTCGTCTTCCCGGCGATGACATCATTCATCATCTTCGTGACATCGGCTTTGGTCAGTTCCTGGACGCGCCGCTTGCCGATCAGAGGAACGATATGACCGTGGATCTGGCCGATGTTGACCTCGATCGTCGAGGGTCGCTTCGGGCGTCCGCCTTTGCCGAGGATGAGACCGGCTTCCATCGCCTTGATGTACTGATCGGCCAGTTGTTTGACCGTCATGGCGTTGCGATTGAGCTGACGCTCCTCGGTGGGATTCTCTCCTTGTGCGACTTTTCCGAGTTGGACCCGCGCCTCCTTCCGGGCCGTTTCGGGTGTCCAGACCCCGTGCAACCCGATCGCGTAGCGCCGTGACCGGCCGGCGGATCGGTACTGGATGACGTAGCTGCGTTTGCCCGAGGCGAAGACGCGCAGTCCGAAGCCGGGCAGTTCGTCATCCCAGACGACGTAGTCTTTGTCGCGGATTTCGACCGCATCCACGAAGCGTTTGGTGAGCTTTGCCATCGGAAGGCAGACCTTTCCGGCCGGCCTCCGCGTAAGCCTCACGTAAGCACCACGTAAGCAGCCGGGCGGAAACTGCGGCCTGTTTCTGGATAGAAGCGTCGGCGCGCCGCCTTGAAAAAGCAATGCCAATCAGGGACTTATCGTGCTCCGGCGCGTTCTGTCGCGTTATTCGGAAAGGTGTTAGTAATTCCTCCGAAGGCAGAGGCCAGAGGTTCGAATCCTCTCGGGTGCGCCATTCCCGGTCAGAAAAGCGAACGTCATTCGGCGTGCAGTCCTTGGCCTGCATGGCGGCTGCAAGGGCGGCTTTCGAACCGGTGATGCTGATCTCGCTTGGGCTGACCTCAATCCTGTCGATCAGCAGTTTCAGATAGGCTTTGCGGAAAGCGGTAGGGCCTGATTTCAGAGTGTCACGGATAGCTTCCGCCATACGCTCAATCTGTTCATTGCTCAGCCGTTTCAGGGGCAGGGTTCAGGGGCAGGACCAGTTCCGCAGCACCACCCAGCCGCTTGCCAATCGCAATGTCACGCGCAGGGTCCGGTATCCGATGCCGGAGAATTCCGGGATGAAGGCAAAGCACCCTTGTCAAACCCGTCACAGTGCCGACACGCTTTGGTTTGCTTCAGATATTTGACGGCAGCACGGGCAACTTTGCCCTGGCCCGGATTTCCCTGGTCCGGTGTGCACCGTCAGCCATACACCGCATGCGCCGGTCGAGCGCCTGTTCACCTGTCGAAAAACGCAGGATTTCTCAACGCGACATCAAGAACCGTACCGTAATAATAGGATGGTGGGACAATCACCCAGCGTCCAGTGCATCGAGGGGGCACGTGTGAGCCAAGAGAAAGTTGAAAAGTTACCGGTCTCATTAAAGGCGGGCTGGGGTGTCGGCGCGCTCGGTGTCTCGGTTCTGATGAACGGTGTCGCGGGCGTCATCCTGTTTTATCTTGTCTCCATTGTGAAAATGGACCCGGCGGTCGCGGGCACCCTGATTTTTTCTTTTAAAATTCTCGATGTTATCACCGACCCTCTTATGGGGCGCATTTCGGACCGGACGGTGTCCGGCATGGGGCGCAGAAGACCGTACCTGTTGCTCGGATGCTTTGTATCAACCATTTCAATGCTGGTGCTGTTCAATGTGCCCGACTGGAACAGCGGCAATGCCGTGCTGGCCTATGTCTCCTTCGGGCTCCTGATTTACACGCTGGGCTACACGATTTTCAATGTGCCCTACATCACCATGCCGGCCGAGATGACGGACGGCTATCATGAACGGTCCTCCATTCATGGATACCGGGTCGTTTTCATTTCGCTTGGGTCCACTGTCGGCGGCGCGCTCGGCCCGATTTTGCTGCAAATGTACGGGCAGACGCGGGAAACATACTCGCTTATCGCGTCGCTCAAGGCGGTGATGATATTTGTAAGCATGCTGGCATGCTTCTATCTCACCAAAAAAGCCCGCAGCATCGTCCGCACCGAAGTGACGCCGAAGTTTTTGCAACAGGTTGCGCACATGCGCAAAAACCAGCACTTCCTGAAAATCCTGGCCGCCAAGCTGATCCAGCTGATCGGTATTTTCGCGACGCAGGCAGCGCTGTTCTTTTTCTTTCTGAATGCCCTGCAGGTGCCTGAGACCTACATTGTCGTCTACGGCATTTCGATGACGGTATCGTCCATCATATTCGCCCCGCTGCTCGTCCGCCTCTCCAAAAGGATCGGCAAGCCCAATGCGTACATCGTGTGCGGCGTCATCTATTCTCTGAATTGTTTAAGCTGGTATTTCTCCGGACCTGGCGAGAGTGTTTGGCTGATCGGACTGCGCGGCTTTATCACCGGTATCCCGTTCGCCGGCAACATCATGCTTGCCATGTCCATGCTGACGGACACGATTGAGTATGACGCGCGCAAAAACGGTGTCCGGCAGGAGGGTATTTTCACGGCAATGTACAGCTTTGTCGAAAAGTTTGCCGGTGCCTTCGGACCCCTGATTGTCGGGCTGTTGCTCTCTTTCGCGGGCTTTGACAAAAGCCTTGCGCCCAATGCCGGCCAATCGCCCGAGGTTGTCTCCGCGTTGTTGCTTGGCATGGCGGCCATTCCCGCGCTGACATCCTTCCTCAGTGTGTTGATCATAAGGACCTACACCCTTGACGAAGGGGCGATCGAGGCCGTCGCTCAGGGTGATGCCGGGCCGGCGAAACCGCTGGCCAGTCCGGCTGAATAATACATGCCTGCGGTGAGGCAACCGGACGCCGGTCTCATGAGGCTCACATGTGTGCTTCTCGTTGCTGTGTTTGCTTTTGCGCCGCGCGCCACAGCGTCCGACAGCCGATACCGGACCGTTTCTCTGTCCCTGGAAAGCGGCAGAACGGTCCTGTTGACGATTGGATCGCCAGCCGGTGCCCCGACAAGGCCAAAGGCGTCCATTGTCTTCTCTCACGGCGCGAATGCCGCACCGCTGAGATACAAGCGCCTGTTCGACCATTGGCTCGATGCCGGGTTCAGGATTATCGCACCGCTTCACCTGGATTCAGAAGAGTATCCGGGTGGCCCGTCCAAAGACCGGCCCCTGATTTTGCGCTCCAGACTGGAGGATTACGGCCAGTCCCTTGACTATGCCTTCGGCCCTGATGCGGAAAGCCCCGATCCTGAAACACGGGAACGGGGCAACGCAGCCACCCTCCCCGTTTATGCCGCGGGTCACAGCTATGGCGCTTACATTGCTCAGCTTGCCGGAGGCGCCACCATTGTCGTGGGCGACGCGAAACAGACCATAAAAACAACACGCGCCGTTGCCGGCGTTATCGCCATGTCCCCGCCCCCCGGTTATCCGGGCTTTTCGCCAAAAGGGTCCTGGTCATCCATGACGGCACCCATGCTGATACAGACCGGCACGGCTGACATTCTGCCCCCTTTTGTCGACAATTGGCGGCTGCGGCTTGACAGCCACGCGGAACGCCCGGCCGGCAAAAGCCATGCCGCCATCTTTTCCGGCGTTGATCATTATTTCGGCGGGGCGATCGGCCGTACCGGACCGGACCCGGCGCCAGCCATGCTGAACGCTCTTTCCGATTTTGTCGCGATCAGCACCGCCTTCATGAAATGGGGCGCCGCGGGCACCCCGGAAACGTTCGAACCGTCCGGGCACACACGCTTTACAGCGCTTGTACCGGTTCCCGAATGAGAGATTTCATGCGTGTAGAGGAACAACCCGCCAGCAGTTTTGACTATGCATTCCCGGTCGTTGTGGTCGGCGGCGGCGGATGCGGCCTGTCCGCCGCGCTGGCCGCGCGCGATCAGGGTACGGACGTCCTTGTCATCGAACAGGACAACCGGCTTCTCGGAACCACGTCCATGTCGACGGGGCTCATTCCTGCCGCGGGCACCAAAGAACAGACGGACGCCGGCATTGAAGACAGCCCTGAGCTGTTTGCCTCGGATATCCTGCGCAAAACCAACGGGGAAACCGATCCCGAAATCGCCGCGCATCTGGCCCGGGAATCGGCGGACACGGTGGCATGGTTGAGGGACAGGCACGATGTTGCCCTGTCCCTGTTGACCGACTTTCTGTATCCGGGTCATTCCGCCATGCGGATGTATGGCATGCCCAACCGATCCGGGGAAGAACTGATGGGGGCGTTGGAGTTGGCGGCCCAAAAAGCAGGCGTCGATTTTCTAACCGATGCCCGCGTGGAGACCCTTTTTCATGACGGACAGCGCATCACCGGAGTCGGCATCGAGCGGCCCGACGGCAGTACCGAACAGCTGGGCTGCCACGCGCTTGTCCTTGCCTGTTGCGGTTTTGCCGGCAACCGGCAGATGGTCGCGGACCTTATCCCCGAACTCAAACATGCGACATTTCACGGGCATCCCGGCAACAGGGGCCATGCCGTCAAATGGGCCGAAAAACTCGGTGTAAAACTGGCGGACATGCGGGCATACCAGGGCCACGGCGGTCTGGCCTACGGTCAGGGGGTGCCAATTCTGTGGCCCCTCATCATGGAAGGGGGCTATCAGGTAAACCGGCTGGGCCAGCGCTTCTCAAACGAAGCCGCGGGCTATAGCGAGCAGGCCGTGAAGGTTCTGGACCAGCCCGGGCATGTGGCCTGGATGATTTTTGACCGGAAGCGCTATGACCTGATGATGAAGTTTGACGATTTCCGTCAGGCCGTTTCATCGGGTGCCGTTGCACAGGCAGACAGTCTTGGCGCACTCGCCAACATACTGAACATCGACCCCTATGCATTGGGCAAGACAAACATGCATGTGGATCGGCTGCGCGGCAGCGATGACGCGGACAGCTTTGGCAGAAGGTTTTTCGGGACACTGCCGCTGGTGGCGCCTTATTACGGTGCAAAAGTCACCGGGGCCCTGTTCCACACCCAGGGCGGGATCGTGGTTGACCGGCACGCAAGGGCAATATCCCTGGATGGAACCGTGAAACCGAACCTTTATGCGGGCGGGGGGGCCGCACGCGGCATTTCCGGTTCCGGGGCAAGCGGTTATATGGCCGGAAACGGCCTTCTCACCGCCACGTCTTTTGGCAAGCTGGCCGGTCGCCATGCGGGAAGACACTTTGCCGTCCAGGCATGCAGTCCGGGTGAAAACAGCCATGAAAACATGTAAGGCCAGTGGCCGGCCAAAGCTGCCGGGACCGGATCGGTGCTTCAGGTCCGCAGTGCTGTCACTGCCGCTGCTGGCCGCAGCGCAAATTCCGGCCGGCGCAGCATCGGCTCAAGAAGCACCCGTGCAACCCGACCTTCCGCCATACACCGCTTTCAGCCCCGAGGAAGAAGCCGTCCATAACGCGCGCTTTCAGGCACTGGTGAAGGCTTTCAGCACGGGGACGGGCCTGGACAGCTATTCCCCGCTGGTGGCGGTGCCCGGCAAAGCACAAGAAGGTATCCCGAGACGAAACACCGCAGAAAACACCATCTCCGCAGACGCACTGCAGGCGATCACCGACTATGCGGCAAAGAACAATTCAGACGCACTGCTCGTCTATCGAGACGGCGCACTGGAGCATGAGATCTATTTTGGCGATACGACAAAAGACACGCTGATCAACGCACGCTCCATGGCCAAACCCGTCACCGCCCTTGCGGTCGGCCGCGCCATCAAGCTCGGTTATATCGGGTCGCTGGATGAACCCGTCTCCAAATACGTTACAGCGTGGCGGAACGACCCGAAGAAATCCAAAATCCTGGTCCGGCACCTTCTTGACATGCGCACCGGTCTGCTGCCGCAGGGGGCCGCATTCGATCCCAACCACGTTTTGAACCGCGCCTATCTGCACCCGCGCCATGACGAGGTGATCATCAGGGACTATCCCGCCCTTTACGAGCCTGGAACGCGGTATGGCTACTCCAACGCCACATCGGAGATGGTCGCGCCATTGATCGAGGCAGCCACCGGCCGCCGCTATGAAACCTTTATTTCCGAGGAGGTGTTCCGGAAAATCGGGGCCGCAGGGGGCAAAATCTGGCTCAATCGGGACGGCGGAACAGCCCATTCCGGGTGTTGTATCCTTTTGCCCACCGAAGATTACCTCAGGATCTCCCTCCTGATTTTACAGGACGGTATATGGCAAGGGAACACCCTGTTGCCCGCGGGATACGTTACTGAAATGAAGCAGGGCACAGCGGAAAACCCATATTATGGCCTCGGCCTTTGGGTGGCGGGCACCTATATCGAACGGCGAGGCGTGGCGCACCCGGACCGGGACTTTTACAAGGTTCTTCACAGCGAACCCTATGAAGCCGACGATCTGGTGCTGTTTGACGGCAATGGCAATCAGGTCAGCTACATCGTCCCCTCCGAGACGCTGATTATCCTTCGGCTCGGCAAACGCCCGCCAAAAGGCCGCGAATGGGACAACAGTTTCATGCCGAACACGGTGATCCGTGGCATTGTGAAAAACAGGGGCACCAGCAAACGCCAGCCCCCTCCCCAATCCAGGTAACCTGAAAGAGGTGTGGCATGACAGCCCGGGCCCGTTATTTTGGTATTTCGCTTTTACTTTTGGTTGCCGGGGTTTCCACCCCCGGCTTTGCCCAGGATATGCAGGAAAAACTCCGGGCGCTTCAAACCGCATCGATCGCCGACAGCCATCTTTACCGGCCACAGCAAACTGTCGACGGGTGTCCGGAAAATCGCGTAAACCGCGACCCCTCACGGCCGATTGCCGAAAAATTGCTCGCCGCCGCCGCACAGGCCCGCGACTACTCCAACGTGCATAACGGGCGCGCGCTTCTCATCATGCTGGATGGAAAAATCATTCATGAAAGTTATGAAGGCGGCACTGACAAAACCACACGGTTTGTAAGTTTTTCCTTACATAAATCCCTCGTCGGCATGGCAATTCATGCCGCCATTGATGACGGGATCATACCCTCATACACCGCCAGACTGGGGGCCCTGGTTCCGGCTTTGGCGGATGACCCCAAAAAAGACATCAGCCTGTCCAACCTGATGTCGATGGAGGGCGGCCTCAAACTCTATTCCATGTCGGGCGCGGGAAAGGAAGCAATGGCGCTGACCTTCGGCTCGGATATCGATGCAGCCACATTAAAGCTGCCGGTCGACGCCGAGCCGGAAGCGACGTTTTCCTACAATAACAGCAGCGCGCAGCTGGCGGGCATCGCGCTGGCGAATGCGCTGCGGTCTTATTCCGGTGAGAGTTACAGCGCGTATCTGCACAGAAGGATCTGGTGCCCCGTGGGCAACGCCGAAGCGTCATTGTGGCTCGACAGCGAAAACGGATCGCCGCGCTATTTCGCGGGCCTGCATGCAACCCTGCGGGACTGGGCTGAAATAGGCGAGGCCTTCAGGTCCGGATTGCCGGACGGCACGTCTTTTACCGCCCTGGAGCACCCCTCGGCCACCAACCCAAACTATGGCCGTATGGTTTGGCTGGGCGCACCCGAAAACGGTCAACGACGCTTCAGTGAGGAAAACCCGTTGGTCATACCCCACAGCGCGCCATACAAAACATCCG
Source organism: Eilatimonas milleporae (assembly GCF_003688555.1). Lineage (GTDB taxonomy): Bacteria > Pseudomonadota > Alphaproteobacteria > Sphingomonadales > Kordiimonadaceae > Eilatimonas > Eilatimonas milleporae. The sequence goes on along the minus strand of NZ_REFR01000015.1, from coordinate 162,240 downwards.
ACATGGTGTTTTTTGACGGGTTTGGCGGCCAGCGCGTTTACATATCAAAATCAACCGGTTTGGTCATTGCGCGGTTTGGCGACATCAGCCTGCGATTTGACGATGCCATCATTCCCAACCTGATTTTAGGCGCTCTGGAATAGCCGCAGCCGCACTTTATCCGATAGCCGAACTTTCTGCCCGCGCCCGGATGCGCCTTCCGCGCACATCCTTACTCTGGCCCCGAAGTCTGGAGTGGTCCGCCGGTTCCATGGCTGGTCAAAGTGGGAAAAGGTAATGAAAAGAACTCAGGTTTTAGTCATCGGTGCTGGCCCCGTTGGATGCGTTGCCGCTTTTTACCTGGCAAAGCAGGGCATTGATGTCATCACTTGTGAGAAAGGGCCGGACTGTGCCCAGGATCTCAGAGCGTCCACATTTCACCCGCCCACGCTGGAGATGCTGGACACGCTCGGCATTACCAAAGAACTGATCGCCCGTGGCCTGAAAGCCCCTATCTATCAATGGCGGGAACGCGCAACGCACGACTATTACGAGTTTGATCTGTCGGAAATTGCCGATGCAACCCCCTTCCCCTATCGCGTCCAGTGCGAGCAATATCACCTGGCCGGTCTCCTGGCGGAAAAACTGGCAGCTGAAGACAATGCCGAGGTCTTTTTCAACCACCGGATGCTCGGCTATGAGGAAACGCCTGACGGTATTGTCGCCAGTCTGGAAACCCCTCATGACATCCGGAAGATAAAGTGTGACTATCTGATCGGGGCGGACGGCTCCAACAGCGTTGTGCGCAAACTCATGGGGGTTGAGTTTGATGGCTTTACCTATCCCGAGAAATTTTTGTGCCTGACGACAAACGAACCCCTGGAGAATTATTTACCCGATCTGTCGCTCGTCAATTATGTCTCCGACCCCAAGGAGTGGCTTGTTTTGCTGCGCGTTCCTTCCCTGTGGCGCGTTCTGGTGCCGGCGGGCAGCGATGACGAAGACAGCTTCCTGACCTCGGATGAAAAACGCGATCAGGTTTTTGAGGGCCTGATCGGCAAGAAGGGCGTCGAGACCGCCCACCGGACCATTTACAAAATGCACCAGCGTGTCGCTCAAAAATTCCGCGGCGGAAACATCGCCATCATCGGTGACGCCGCGCATTTGAACAATCCTCTGGGTGGTTTTGGAATGAACAGCGGCATCCATGACGCATTCAATCTGTGCGAAAAACTGGTTCGCATCATAAAAGATGGTGAGAAAAGCGACCCGCTTCTGGACCAGTTTGAGCGTGAACGCCGTCAACAGACCACCGAGTTTGTTCAGGAACAAACCAAGCAGAACATGGCTTACATGCAGCAGGGAACACAGGAGCAGCACCGGCTTCGTCGTGACAACATGGAGCGGTTGACCAAGGACCCGGAAGCGCGCCGCGACTATCTCTTGCGGCAATCCATGATCCAGTCCGTGCGCGCCAGCCAGCGGAAGCAAGTTGCCTGAAAGGGAAGATGAACGATGACAAATGCGAATGAGCGCTGGCCTTCGGACCCCATGCTTGCCGATCGGCCGGTTTTATCTTCACGACTGAAAATCGGCGTTGTCGGGCCATCCACCAATACGGTTGTTCAGCCTGACTTCGATGACATGCGCCCGGTCGGTGTCACCAACCATTACAGCCCCATTATCATTCAGAACCAGCAGGCCATATCGAACGAGACCTTTCAGGAAGGTGTGGAAATCATTTCCGACAATGTTCGGGCCGCGGTCAGTGCCTCGCTGAGCTGCAAGCCGGATGTGCTGTCCATGGGCATGTCCGCTGTCACCTTCTGGGGCGGTGCGAAAGGGGCGGAAAAATTCAAGCATGACATGGAAGAACTGTCAGGCCGTTCCATGACGTGCGGCTCGCTCTCCCTCATTGAAGCCTTCAATGCATATGGCGGCATCAGGCGCGTGTCCTTCATCTCGCCATACTATCCGGTGGCAAATGCGCAGGTTACGCGTTTCTTCGCTGACCATGGCGTTGAGGTCGTGCGGGACATCAGTCTCCAGTGTCCGTCATGGACAGCCATTTCCGAAGTGCGCGAGGAACATCTTCGCGAACGCCTCAAGGACCTTGATGGTGACACTGTGGATGCGCTTGTGCAGGTTGGCACGAACCTGTCCATGGTGCGTCTGGCCGCCGCAGCGGAAAAGTGGCTCGGCAAACCGGTGATCGCCATCAATACGGCAACATACTGGAGCGCGCTTCGCAACGCCGGAATCAAAGACAGGATTTATGGTTTTGGTCGCTTGTTAGAGGATTACTGATATGAAAAGCAGCGCCGATTTTGACGCAAAGCGTAAGCTGTTGCGTCAAAAATTGAGCCATCGTGAATTTTTTGTCGCTCCGGGTGTGTATGACATGCTTGCGGCGACCGTCGCAAACGATGTCGGATTCGATTTCGTGTATGGCAGCGGCTATTGGACCATCGCCTCGGCCCATGGTTTGCCGGACGCCGGGATCGCGACTTACTCCCATATGGTCGATCGCATGAGAACCATTGCAGGCGTCAGCAACGGCGGCCTGATCGCGGACGCTGACACCGGCTATGGCGGACTGTTAAACGTCCATCACACCGTTCGCGGATATGAAGACGCGGGCGTTATTGCCATTCAACTCGAAGACCAGGTGTTCCCCAAGCGCTGCGGCCACACACGTGGCAAGCAAGTGATCGGCGCCGACGAAATGGCCCAGAAAATCCAGGTTGCGGCCCAGGCACGTCAAAATCCGGACACCGTTATCATCGCGCGGACGGATGCCCTGGCCGTGGAAGGCTTTGAGGCGGCCCTCAAGCGCGCCGAGCTTTACGGCCGTGCCGGGGCTGACGTGTTGTTTGTGGAAGCGGTTTTGAACGATGCGGAAATGGCCGCGGTTTGTGACCGGCTGGAGCTGCCTGTGATGATCAATATGGCGGATGGCGGCGACACACCGATCAAAGACGCCAAAACGCTGGAAGACATCGGCTATGCTTTCGCGATATTCCCGGCCATCTGTAGTCTGCATGCCTGCGCGGCAATAGAGACGGCGTTGAAGTCGCTCAAGGAAACCGGCACATCGCTCAAGTCCGGTCTGACCATGTATGATTTCCAGAAGATCACCGGTTTGATCGGTTTTGACGAAATCTATGCACTTGATGAAAAATGGAAAAATATGAAAAAGCCGGTGTAACGCCGGCTTTTTCTGGATCAGGTACCGTGCAGGTATCCGGCCTGTGTTCCCGGTGCATCACCCCTAAGCGGTACCCTGACCTGGAATATGATCCTCGGCCACGGTCACATAATAATCCGCGATCTCTTCGCGGGTGGCCCACCAAACCCCCGTCAGGGTCCGTGCGTACTGGATGAACTCTCTCAGCGCCCGAATGGTGTATGCCCGCCCACTGACATGCGGGTGCAATCCCACATTCATGATGCGCGCCTGTGACGCGCCCTCTTCATGCAAAACACTCAGTTCCTCGATGAGCAGATCGCGATACTCATTGGTGGTGCGGGCATTTCGGGTCAGGATCGTGAAATCATTGATCACATTTGAATAGGGTGTCGAAACAAGCGGCCCGTTGCCTGTACGGATCATATAGGGTTGATCGTCATTCATGATGTCGCAGTAAAATTTGAAGCCTTCCTCGGCAAGAATTGAAGGCGTGTTCAAAGTGCCCCTTAAGGAGGATGAAAGCCACCCGACAGGTCTTTTGCCGACATGGTGTTCATAAACGGCGATTGACCGCTGAATGATATCCCGCTCCCGCTCGACATCATCGTGAAAATCTGTAAGCAGCTCTCCCTGTTCGTAATTGTGCGCCAACAGCTCCCAGCCTCGCTCAAGGCAGGCGTCGGTCATGTCCTTGCGGCGTTCAAAGGTGACGGCGTTGGTCGTGCAGCTGGCCTTCACACCCATTTGGTCAAACAGGTCAAACATGCGCCAGATGCCGACGCGCTGGCCATACTCGCGCCAACTGTAGTTTGGATAATCCGGAATACGCCCCGCAAGAGAATTGGGCAGCAATGCCGGTCCCCCGGCATAATAGGGCCGGTCTGTGTCCTTCACCAAATCCCAGGTTTCGAGATTGAAGGTAAAAATAAGTGCAACGCGTTTGTCACCCGGCCATTTCAACCGGCCCCGCTTGGGCAGGGGAACATAATCATACTCGAACATCTACTCATCCTGTTGCGCTTTAGGGGAAATGTTCGCCAGCGTGTTCAGAACTTCGGAAACCAGCTGGTTGCCCTGTTCACGCAGGGCATCGCGCATTTCACGGTCTGGCTGATAGGCTTCTATATCTTCACGAATATCGATGCCTTTTTCCGCCAAAACAGCCTCCATGACGGCCAACCGGTCGCGGATGATCCATATTTCCTTGGTAAGCGACAGAAGCGCGAGGCCAACACTGCCGATATCGGCGCCTGAAAGTGTTTCCCGACCGGGATTGTTGAAATCCCGCAGCGTCATGGATTCATAGTCTTTAGACATCGGCTCTCCTTCGCCAGCCTGAATTTCAGGCCTTCCGCGCATGAAGAACGTGCGGATACCTGTTTGGGCCCAGGTTTTGCGTTTTTGCGTCAGTAAATCCGGCTGACGCCGCCAGCGCCGCCAGGTCGAGACTAGCGGAGGCACGCCAATGGGGCTCGCCGCCAAAACGGGCCGCGGTATCGGCTTTCCATTCCTGCAGGCGATCCATGTCGCTGAAACGTGTCACATCGGCAAACAGGAGGTCACCGCCCGGCTCCAAAAGCCTGAAGGCTTCACCCATCAAATCGACGATCGCCGCTTCCGGCATCTCATGCAGCATTATGTATGAGGTCACGAGATCGAATGACCCTGACGCAAAGGGCGTTTTTTCAGCTGCGCACTGGTACAGTCGCCAGGCCCATCCGTTGGCATTCGCAAGGCGGTGAGCCTGTTCAAGCGTTCGGGGTGAAAGGTCGACACCGGTGATCCGTGCCTCGGGGTAAAGCTGGGCCAGCGCGACAGTGAAATACCCGGTGGAGCACCCCATATCCAGAATGCGTTCATAGCTGGAATTCGGTGCCAAGGCCGCCACGTCGCGACGCTGCCCGTACAGGTCCCCGAACATGTAGGCGACCATCTTTTTATGAATGATTTCAGAGTGGATAAAGCCCTGAAATTCATGGCCGTCCCACCCGCCCAAAGTACGGTGTATATCCACGCCCGACCAATAATCAGGCGCATGAAAGTCAGGGTCGAGCGTCAGTGTGGCCGGACCGTCATCCAGACACCGGAGTTTGCCTTCCACAAGGTCCCGCACTTGTTCGAACGCCTCCCGCGCCACCACCCCGTGCATGCGGGCATGATACTCATGCGTCAGCTTTTGCGTCCTGTAGGACGGTTCATTCACCAGCGCGGCCTCAACCTCGCGAAAGCGGGCCTCCAGGTCCTCGGGTAAAACGGACGGGTCCGGGACAATGGTCTCCATTGCCTCTGTCGCTGCCGCCACGACATCGCGGCCCGCACTTCTGAGCAGCGTGATAAAGTCAACCGAAGCACGCCCCCGCTGACGCAGTGCCAAGTCGACAGGATCTTTCGCCGCCCGATCTTTTGCCATATGAACTGTCATGCAATCCGCCTTGTTCAGCTACCCTGGCGCCAGTCGACACTATCCATGGGTTTCAATCAAGCGACCGCTCATCTCTGTTCAACCTTCGGATAAACAGTGCGGTATGGTCCCCTCCGGATACGGATCCCTGAACCGTGGCCGGCGCAAAACGCATCACTCGGCCAGAGCCGCGCCGATATCGTCCGCCAGCTCTTTCAAAGGTGCCAGGAAACTGTCGATGGCCTCCTGCATTTTGATCGCGGATGCAAAGAAAATCAGGCTTAGGCATGCTTCCAGTTTATCCCCGACAAACAATGGCACGGAAAACGAGGATGTTTTGCCGGGGTTGTTATTGGAGGTGCCCATGGCAAGCGGGGCATAGCCCTGTTCACTAATTTCAGCCATAACCGCTTCATCCGACAGGTAAATCATGGCCTGGCGGTCTTCAGGTCCGCTTTGCTCCGTCAGGTTTTCAAGGCCCCGCATGATGCGTTCGCGTTCTTCCGCCGGGCAGAATGCCAGATGTGCCCGACCGGATGCACTGTTCAACAGGGGCAGTGTGAAACCGGGGTAATAGTTGGTGAAAGTCAGCGTCGTCTTGGTATGGGTGGAGTGCTTGATCATCATCTTGCTGCCCACTCGGGTCGTCAGAGCGATGGGCCAAAGATATTGATTGGTAAAAGCCAGCATCTTATCGGCAGCGGCAGCAACGAGCCGGTCTTCGTTTTGAAAACCGACAGACAAGGCCTTGCACAACTCGGTAGGCCGATATCGCTTTTGATGAGGGTCCATTTCAATGATGCCCTCATGGATCAGGGTCTGCACAATCCTGAAAGTGGTCGGGTAGGGCAGGCCTTCTTCCCTGGTGATCTCCGAAAGTGTCGGCGCATCCAGCCGGTTAATCGCCTTGATAACATTCAGTGCCCGGCAGATCGCCCTGATCGGTAACCCCTTGTCCATACAAAAACTTCCCCGATTTCCCTGACCACCGAAAGCTAAAACGCCGATTTCCGCATCGTCAAGTTTGACAAACCCTTACTTTAGTCTGGGTAAGAAAATAGCATGCCCTGAGTTATTAATTATTCATCTGTCGAAGATTGCCGACAATGCGTTGGACCCGGCCACCGTTTCGGCCGAGTTATGAGAGCAGGTAGAAGGGGTGAGATGATGGGAAAAATCGAGTTCGCGCCGACATTCGCTGAACAAAGCCGCCAGTCTTTTGTCGCCAGCTTCAAGGGCTATGTGAATTCCGTTGTGGAAACAGGCCTGTCCGAGACCTATCACTCAAGTCTGGTCCCGCTCTTCGAAGACAAAAACGGCCGGCCGCCCGAGAATCGCTCTGAGGCCGCCGGCATGATCGAACCACACCCGCTTTTCAAGCTTTGGGCCAGCCTCACCTATCATAGCCAGAATCTGATGTGGCAGAGCGTCAATGATACCACGCAGCGGACGATCAACGATCAGGTCGCTGCTTTTACCGCGCTGGAGAGCAACCCGGAAAAACAGGGGTCGCTTGACCTTGCGGACAATCTTGAAATTCCGGCACCCGTGCGAACCACGGAAATCCATCGCCAGCCGGGCGGCTATTGGCGCGAATCACGCCCGAACGATATTGAAACCGCCCTGTCATACACCGGCACGGTCGATCTGTACCGCAATGCCAAGGGCATGGGGATCGGTGGGAAAATCGGGTCGGATTCCATGGGGCGCATGCTCGCCGCCATTGCTCAAAAAAGAGCGCCGGACCTAACGCCTTCGACAATCCTCGACCTGGGGTGCGGCACCGGAGAGCAGACGCTGGCGTACAAACGGATTTTTCCAGAGGCCGAAGTCCACGGTTTGGACGTGGCCCGCCCCTTCGTGCGGTATGCTCACGGCCTTGCCGAAAGCGAGGGACTGGCCCTTCACTTCAAAGAGGCGGATGCCGCAAGCACAGGTTACGGCGACGAGAGTTTCGACCTGATCGTATCCATCATCATGTTCCACGAAACATCCAACCGTCAGATCAAAAATATCTTCGGGGAATGCTGGCGCCTGCTCAAACCCGGCGGCATGGTTCTGCACCTCGACGTGCCCTACCAGCCGGACCGCATGCCGCTGGACAAGCAAGTGACCAACCACTGGCAGGTGAAGTATAATGGCGAGCCTTTCTGGACCGGGTTCGTTGAAACCGATATCCGGCGGGAGCTCCTTGCCGCGGGTTTCGAGGACGATAGCGCTTTTGCCGAATACGAAAGTTATGGACCCGTGACCTATTTCTTTTTTGGCGGAAGGAAAAAAGCGTGAGCAAGAAGGCGGACGGCACATTCCCCGAAGGCCCTCCGCCGGGGTTCCGGCACGACACATTTTTGGACGACCCCGTTCAGGACCATTTGCTGCGCGCGGTTCTGACACTGGCGATGGAACTCTCGGTCACCCGGGAACACCTGTCGGCGCTTCAATCGCTTGTGGTGGAAAAAGGTGTCATCGCCGACGATGACATGCTTCTTTTCAAGCCTTCCGAAACCATGGAAAAAAAGATGGCGGCGGACCGCGCCAGGCTTTTGGATGACTTGTTGGGTCCCCTGCTCGCCAGCGTACGGAAATCCTGAGCCTAAAGATGCCGGAAAATCCTTCCACCATTGCAAGGCAAGCCACCGCCGCGTCCGAGTTTTCCGGCAGGCGGCGGCTGGTTGCTTCTGCGGCTGTCGGGGTTGGCCTGGGACTGACCGGCATGGTCTTCTACACTCTCGGCCTGTTTTTCCTGCCCCTGTCAGCGGAATTTGGGTGGACGAGAGCCGAACTGTCCATCATTCCCATGGTTTTGACCGGTACCCTGATCGTGATGTCCCCCATCGTTGGCAGTCTTTCCGACAAATTCGGGGTCAGGCGCGTCGGATTGACCGGGCTGGTCGGTCTGACCCTGGGTCTGCTGCTCCTTTCCCAGGCGGGCCCTTCGCTGCGCAACTATTATTTAATCTGGCTGATTGTCAGTATCATGGGGGCCGGCACTATTCCGGTTGTCTGGACGAGAGCGATCAATGCCGCATTTCAGCGCCGGCGGGGGCTTGCGCTGGGGCTCACGCTTTGCGGGACAGGGCTGTCGGCGGCTATGGTTCCGCCACTTCTCGGCGGTGTTATCGAAATTCATGGATGGCGCGGCGGCTTTCTGGCCATGGCCTCCCTTATCCTGTTTGTCGGTTTGCCGATTGTGTTCCTGTTTTTTCACCAGGGAACGTCGCCCGGCAAAATCACCGCGCGGAACGGGTCTGAACACGATGCGCCGATGCCTGACGGCATGACATTCGCCCAGGCCCTGAACACCCGACATTTCTGGATGATCGCCATCGGCTTTTTGTGTCTCTCGTTAACCATCAGCGGGGTCATTGTACATATGCCGGCCCTTCTCGCGGATTCCGGGCTGAGCGGTGAACGCGCGGGAGCCATGGTCGGAATTGTGGGTGTTACCATCCTGGTTGGCCGCCTTCTCGTGGGGTTTCTTGTCGATCGCTATAACCCGCCGGTGATTGCCTTCATTTTTTTGAGCCTGCCGATACTGTCCTGCCTCCTTCTTGCGTCAGGCACGTCCGACATTCTGGTTTTGCAAGGTGCCGTTTTGCTGCTGGGGCTCTCCGCCGGAGCCGAAGTGGATCTGCTGGCCTTTCTGACCAACCGGAGTTTCGGTCTGCGCGCCTATGGCAGCATTTACGGCTTTTTATTGTCGTTTTTCTCAGTTGGGGCGGGACTGGGGCCACTGATCCTTGGGCTGGGGTACGACGCGAACGGATCGTACCAGGACGGACTGATTGTCATGACAGTTTGCACATTGGTCGGTTCCCTTTGCGTTTTAACCTTGCGCCAAGCCAGTGCCTGAAACCGCTGCAACGGCGTAAACCCGACCAGCATTGCTGGATTACGTACGGCCAATCGTCTGAAAGGAACCGGCATGGCGTCCCCCTTGCGTGACACAGTTGCGACACCTCTTCCCAAACCGGCACGGCCCGGCGCCGCGCCCTCCGCCGCATCGGCGCAAACCCTTGTCTTTGCCGGCAGCAAGCAGGCGTTTGCGCATGTCCCACACACAACCGGGGACGACCTTGAAGCCATCGTCCAGAGCGCACGAGCGCAATTTGAAAAAGGGGATTGGCGAAACCGGACGGCAAGCCAGCGTGCCGACACCTTGCGCCGCATCAGTACCCTGATACTCGAGCATGCGGACGAACTGGCCGATCTGCACACGCTGGAGACATCCATTCCCATCGGACAGGCGAAAGGCATGCATATTCCAAGAGCCGCCGAGAACTTTACCTTTTTCGCGGATGTTCTGGCCGGGCTCGCCGGGGAAACATATGACCAGTCCGGCCGGTATCTGGCCATTGTGACCCGCGAGCCTGTCGGCGTTGCCGTCCTGATCGCGCCCTGGAATGCACCGCTCGTGCTTTCTTCGATGAAAATGGCCGCCGCGATCGCGCTCGGCAACAGCATCATTGTGAAACCTTCGGAATATGCGCCTTTGGCGGTCCTGCGGCTGTGTGAACTCGTTCGCGAAGCGGGCGTGCCGGAGGGGGTCGTCCAGGTGGCTTTGGGCCCCGGGCATACCGTTGGAAAGACCCTTGTTCGCCACCCGGAAACTGACGTGGTCGGCTTTATCGGCGGTACGGAAACCGGCAAAAAAATCATGGCGGACGCGGCGTCGGGATTGAAGAAGGTGGGCCTCGAACTGGGTGGTAAATCAGCCAATATCATCCTGGAGTCAGCCGATATCGACCGGGCCATTGACGGCTCTTTGCTGGCGATATTCGCCGGCAATGGCGAACAATGTCTTGCCGGGTCCCGGATTATGGTGGAGCGGGGCGTGGCCGACACCTTCATTGAAAAGTTTGTGGCGCGCACCAGGAAGCTGAGGGTGGGCGATCCTTTCGCGCTTGAAACGGAAATAGGCCCGATGGCATTCGAGGCCCATTTTCAACGGCTGCTTGCCTTTGCCGCGACTGCAAAAAATGAAGACCGCTATGACGTGCTGACGGGCGCGGAAGCCGTGCCGGGGATGGACCGGGGATATTATTTCGCGCCGACGGTCGTGTTGGCAAAGGACAACGGAAACGACCTTTGCCAGGAAGAGCTTTTTGGTCCTTTCGCAACGGTCCAGATCGTCAGGGATCTTGACGATGCGCTCGAACGGGCCAACGACAGCGACTTCGGGCTGGCCGGTTATATCTGGTCTGACGACCTGCCAAGCGTCATGCGGGCGCGACAGGCGCTGAAGGCGGGCACGGTGTGGGTCAACACGCCCATGACCCGCGATCTGCGCGCGCCATTTGGCGGATACAAACAATCGGGCATCGGGCGGGACGGTATTCCCGGGTCAATCGACCTGTTCACCGAGGAAAAATCAACATTGATCCCCAACATGCCGCTGACGCTTCCGAAACTGGGCGCCTAAGCCAAAAAGAAGAGGCACCGGTCCGTCCCCTGGTGCCTCTATGATGCCTCTCTTGTCCGGTTACGGCTATCCCGGCACGGGGCTCAGGCAAAGCTGACTGACTTGCCTTCGCTGTGCAATCGGCGCAAGACATAGATACCGCCCAGACTGCCATAGTTGATGCGCATGTCGTCATCGCAATACACGACATCGGAATGGAGTTTTGGCGATCGCTTCAGGTCCCGGCGTAAATCGGAGCCGGGCTCCAGCCCATAAGCGGCGCGAAACGCATCCGGGTCGACACCCTCCTCATTGGGAACGAGCTCGACCGAGAAAAAGTCGACCACATAGCGCATGGGTTCCTCGGGCAGGAGATTATACCTGCCCCATACAATCAATGTGGCGGGATAGGTCCCGTCGACAGTCGTTATCTGACTGACATTGTTGTAGTGGTTGCCGTCAACCCGGATTTCCTGATCGATATCCTCCACCTTGATGGGGCTTTTGGGAAAGACCGAGAATGACTGCAATGCCAGGTTAGTCTCGTGTCTTATCGGCTTGCCTGCCGTGTGCCGGGGGCCAAACTGGGCATATTCGGAGCCCCACGGCGATTCTACATAGCCCTGATTTTCATACGGGCTGGGCGTCGGCGTATGTGGAACGACCTTTTCTATCAGTGCATGTATTTCGTCATATACGGCATCTTCATATGTTCCGTCGGGCCGGCAGTTGGAGATCGCTTCCCTCAGTCTGGTTTTAAGCGCTGTAACCTCAGACATTCCTGTGTTCCTTGTTACAATTGAGCAAAAGCCCCGGCGGATAAGGACGTGAAAGCGCCCTTGTCCGTGTCCATGGGGGTTCCCGTTAGAAACGGATGCCGCCACGCAAACCGAACACACGGCGCGGCGGCGCGTAGACATTGACCGCCCGGCCGAAGCTGGCGAGGTCAAAGTTGTTTTGCGCGGTCCGGACAGCGTCCTGGTTGGTCAGGTTCTGCACATATGCCTGCACCAGAACGTCCTCAAACTGGAGACCGACCTGCGCATCCATGTTCACAAAACTCGGCAGGGTTATCCGGTTGGCCTGCGTGAGGAAACGGGAGCCCTGATATTGCAGGTTGACGCCCAGCACGAGGTCAATGCCTTGCGACACTTCCGTCACATAGGAAAGGTTCGAGACCAGCTGATGCTTTGGTGCGCGCTCAAGCCGGTTGCCGTTATAGGTCACCTCGCACACATTGCTGTCCCCGACGGTGACCACCGTACAATTTGCCGCCTCGGTTACAACAAAACCGCTGTTGGACAGAATGGTGAAATCGGTGAATTCCGTATCGAGATAGGTGTATGCGGCGTCAATCGTCAGTCCCGGCACCGCCGAGGGGCGATATATGAAAGAGGCCTCGAAGCCGAGCACTTCAGCACCGCTGGCATTTTGAACCGTCGCCCTGAAACCGGCCGGCGCATCGGGATCCTCCAGCAGCTGGCTCACCTGCCGGTCCGTCCAGTCCATGTAGAATATGGCGGCGCTGTAAGCAAGCTGCCTGTCAGCCGTGCTGCCCTTCAGGCCAAACTCATAGTTCCACACTTTTTCCGCGTCAAACCGGCTGTCGGCGAGTTGCGACCCGAAGTCCAGTTCACTGACGCCGGCCGGCTTGAAACCTTTCGCGACAGAGGCATAGAGATTCAGATTGTCACCGGCGGCATAGGAAACGGTGAGTTTTGGCAAAAACTCCGCGTCATCGATGGATTCTTCCTGGACGCCATTGACGAACCCGGCCGGAATGGGCGCGAATGCCGCCTGTAGGAAGTCGGAGCGAATGACGGTCGTCGATTCGTCCACATAGCGGGACTCCGCACTGACGGTCAGCCGTTCCGTCAGATCATACTCGACCAGGCCATACACCGAGACGCTCTCGATATCGCGGCCAAAGGGTGATTCAGGAATAACCGAATTCAGGAAAATACTGGTTGGGGAGAAGTTGGCGATATCCGGTGAACCAGTGAATGGAAAGCCGGAAAAAGCCCGCAGGGAGCGGTTTGTCTGATCCATGTCGGAGGACCAGTAAAGCGCGCCGACCGCCCAGCGGAATGCATCTTCGCCAAAATTCTGCAGGCGGACTTCCTGGCTGTTGATTTCCACGGTGTTGTCAAAGTCGACCACATCGAAAATATTGAGCGGTTCCACCTCGCCGTCCGGGAAGCTTGCCAGCGGCAGGCCAAAGAAGTCACCGTCGTAAACCAGCCGCTCGTCCTGTTTGACATAACCGCCATTGTACACAAGTTCGGCGCCCTCAAGATCAACGGACACGTTGACCGTCACCGAGAAAATCGACCCGTCGGACCCCGGAAAATCCCGCCCTGTTCTGGGGTCGATGGAGTATCCCGTTACACCCGTGAACGACAGGTCACCCGCCGGCGGCACATTGGAGGCAAGCGGGAACTCAAGGACACCGCCCGCGACCGCCGCTGCCACGGCCTGGCCCTCGGGTGTGTCCGGTCCGGGGCGGGACACGCCCCCGGTAAATCCGCTTACATTCTGGATGGCGCGCTGGTCAGCTTCATATTCGGAGTATGAAACCCGTGCAAAGATATTGACGCCCTTATTGTCCAGTTCCAGGGCCGCAGATCCGCCCGTGTTCGAAAACCCGTTCAGATCCGCGCCCGTCACAGGGTTATCATAGTCGCCGTCAAATTCAGCATGTACCGCATTCAACCGGAAACCAAGTGTGTCCGAAATGGGCCCGCTGATCGCCCCACCGATATCAAAGGTGCCGAAGCGCCCGTATGAGGCGTTTACCTCACCCTCGAATTCATCACCCGGACGCTTGGTTACATAATTGACGGCGCCGGCGAAAGCGGCGCGCCCATACAAGGCTGACTGCGGTCCCTTGACGACTTCGATACGCTCCAGATCAAGCAGTCGCTGGTTCAACAGAGACCCGCCGCCGGCGTTTCCAAGCGACTCCGAACTGACATCGATACCGTCAAGCAGCACACCCACGGGCGGCCGGCCCCGTGTCGCCGGCAGGCCGCGAATAACCGGCCGTGTGTCCTGTAGGCTGATGCCCTGGTCAAACACCAGGCCCGACGTGAATTTCGCCACATCTTCCGTGGTGTTGATACCGCGCGCCCTGATCTGTTCGGCTGTCAGAACATCGACGGCAATCGGAACATCTTGCAGCGTCTCCAGGCGTCGCCGCGCGGAGACCGTGATTTCTTCCATCATAAACTCTTCAGAACCAGCCGGGGCCGAGCTCTGGGCCAAAGCGGCGCCTGTCGATATTCCAATCAGCGGCGCCAGCGCCGTTGTCATCAATAAAAAAGATTTCACAAGCCCCTCCCCGTGGGTCCAGTTAAGTAAAGCTCTCCTCTGGAAACAATTGGAACCGAACCGACCTGTGAATTCCTAACGAACAAGCTTTGAATTTTCGTCAGTCGAACAACAACTGTTCTGCACTGTCATTGGCGACCGCGCCTGTAATAAGCATCAAAACCAGCCGCCGATTTATGTGGGGCCAGCCGGCATATAGAGAAAAAACATTTAGCTAAAATATACAGTTATTTGATTTTTTGCCATGCCGGACCGGGCGACGAACGGCTCCCGTTCCGCTTGTCACTGCAGACACAAATTGACCAGGGAGGCGGTTTTGGCGGGCGCGACGCTTTACGAGAAAATTTGGGACGCACACGCCGTCCGCCACTATGACGACGGCGCGACTCTTCTCTATATCGACCGGCATCTGGTGCAGGAAGTTTCCACACCGCAGTCGTTTCTGGCGCTGGACACATCACGGGCGCGCATTCACCGTGCAGACGCACACCTCTGCGTTGCGGATCATGCTGTTCCAACGGACCGCGAGACACCGTCCCTGAAAGACGGGCTCGCCAGAAAGCAGGTGGAACGACTGATTGAAAACGCACAAAAATACGGTCTCAAATACCTGCCGCTTGACGGTGACCGTCACGGGATCGTCCATGTCATTGGTCCGGAGGTCGGGTTCACTCTGCCGGGAACCACCCTGGTGTGCGGCGACAGCCATACGAGCACGCACGGGGCATTCGGCTGTATCGCGTTTGGCATCGGGGCATCCGAATGCGTCAGCGTTTTCAGAACCCAGTGCCTGAGACTGACGCGGCAGAAAACCATGCGCGTCACCCTGTCGGGGTCGTTGCCGCATGGGGTTTATGCCAAGGACGTCATTCTTTCTCTGATAGCGCGCCACGGCACCGGGATCGGGATCGGCCATGCCATCGAATACGCCGGCCCGGCGGTGGCAGGGCTCTCGATGGAAGAACGCATGACGCTCTGCAACATGACGATCGAGGCCGGCAGCCGGATCGGGATCATAGCGCCGGACGGGAAAACCATCGATTACCTCAAAGGCAGGCCGCTTGCACCGCAAGGCGCCAATTGGGACCGGGCCGTAACCTGTTGGCGTTCGCTGAAATCGGATGACGATGCGGTTTTTGACCGGGAAATCGACCTGGATGTCCGCGAAATCGCGCCGCATGTCTCCTGGGGCACCAGCCCGGACCTCACCATAAACATTGATCAGAGAACCCCCGACCCGTCGGTCATTGCCGACCCGAAAGAGCGGGACCGCATTCGCAAAAGCCTGGCCTATATGGGCCTGGAGCCGAATACGCCAATTCAGAATGTTCCCGTTGACCATGTCTTTATCGGGTCCTGCACCAACGGCCGGCTGGAGGATTTGCAGGCCGCGGCCCGGATAATCGACGGCCGGAAAGTGGCCCGGCATGTCAAGGCGATTGTCGTCCCCGGTTCCATGGCCGTGCGAAAGGCCGCCGAGGAAAAGGGGCTGCATACCCTTTTTAAGGCGGCCGGTTTTGAGTGGCGTCATTCGGGGTGTTCGATGTGTGTGGGCATGAATGACGATCGGCTTCAGCCCGGACAGCGCTGCGCCTCGACATCGAACCGGAACTTTGAAGGGCGTCAGGGCGTTGGCGGGCGCACCCACCTGATGAGCCCGGCCATGGCGGCGGCGGCGGCCGTCAAAGGCTGTATCACGGACGTCAGGGAGCTCCTTGAACCATGAGCGCTGTTATTTCCTCGATTCCACTGCCACTCCTGGAAGACAATATCGACACCGATGTCATCTTTCCCGCGCGGTTTTTGCTGCTGCTGGAGAAATCCGGCCTGGGAAAATATGCCTTTTACGAACGCAGAACCGCCGAGCCCGACTTTGCGCTCAACAAGTCTGAATATGAAGGCCGGTCAATTCTGGTGGCCGGCCGCAATTTCGGTATCGGGTCCAGCCGTGAACAGGCCGTTTGGGCGCTGGCTGACCTGGGCATTCGGTGCATCATTGCCCGAAGCTTTGGGGAAATTTTCCGCCAGAACTGCCTGCGCAACGGTTTGCTCCCCATAGAGCCGACCGATGCGGAGATGGCCGAAATCGAAGCGCGTGCCCGTCAAAACCGCCGGCTTACCGTCGATATCGCAGCGGGCGAGCTGATCATTGCCGAGAATCGAAGGATCGGCTTTTCGCTAACGGACTATCACAAGAAAATCCTGATCCAGGGCCTGGATGAAGTGTCGATGATCGTGCGGGAGGATTATGCGGAAATCCTGGCATTTGAAGAGCGCCTCGGCCGGGCCATGCCCTGGATTTCAATTTCAAGGGCCCAGTTCGAGTCCCTGTAAAAGAAGCGTTGTCGTCCCCGTATAGGACATGATGGACAGAACGTTATGGGCAGGGCGTGATGGACCGGATCTCACCCCACCGGCGCGCCAGTATTGAGCGCCGCATCCTAATCCGCTGTCCAGCCGCCGTCGATCAGCATGCTGCTGCCCGTCATCAACGCCGAGGCATCACCGGCAAGAAAAACGACCGCCCCCATCACATCCTCGGGTTGCCCCACCCGACCCAGTTTAATTTTCCGGAGGACGCTTTCCCTGAAACGCGCGTCCTCAAGAAAGGGCTTCGTCAGGGGCGTTTCAACGAATGTCGGCGCGATGACGTTTGAGCGAATATTGTACGGGGCGAGATCCAGGGCAAACGCCTTGCTCATCCCTTCAATGGCCCACTTTGAAGCGCAATAGAGCGAGCGGTTTTGGCCCCCGACATGACCCATCTGCGAGCCCATATGGATGAGCGATCCGGCCTGGCGTTCTTCGATCAGTTTCCGGGCACAGGCCCGGGCAACGAAATAGGCGGACCTGACGTTGAGGCCCATGACCAGATCATAGTCATCCACGCCGACATCCCACATGGGTTTCGGGCGATTGGTGCCGGCATTGTTGACCAGAATGTGAAAAGGCTCATGACGCGCGAACGCGGCCTCAACCGCGCCGAGGTCCGTCACATCAAGCGTGACGGCTTCGGCGGACAGACCCGACGAGTTGAGACCTTCGGCAAGCGCATCGATTTCGTCGGTGCTGCGCGCGGCAAGGGCGACATGGGCTCCCGCTTCCGCCAGCGCCGTTGCCGCCGCCCGGCCAAGACCGCGCCCGGCGCCGGTTACGATCGCGCGTTTGCCGTCAAGGCGCATTGAAGGGGTTCGCGGGCGGACGTCGGTCATCGGTCATGCCCCTCGCGGTTCCGCGGCCCCCGCATATGGGATGTTGCGCCCGCCATAGCGGCGCACCCTCACATTGGCCTGCTCTCCATGCCCGGCAAAACCCTCGAGCGCGCACAGGCGGCTGCAATATTCGCCCATCAGTGCGGATGCCTCATCGGTCAAAACCTTCTGATACGTGCATGTTTTCAGGAATTTACCCACCCAAAGGCCGCCTGTGTAGCGCGCCGCCTTTCTGGTGGGCAGCGTATGATTGGTGCCGATCACCTTGTCGCCATATGCCACATTGGTGCGCGGGCCGATGAAAAGCGCGCCATAGTTGCGCATATTCCGAAGAAAATACTCATCGTCGCTGGTCATCACCTGAACATGCTCATTGGCGTAATGGTCGGCGACCCGGAGCATGTCCGCATGATCCTCGCACACAATGACTTCGCCGTATCGATCCCAGGCTTGGCAGGCAATGTTTCGGGTCGGCAGAATTTCCAGCAGACGCTCAACCTCCGACAGGGTGTCTCGCGCCAGCTTTTCACTGTCGGTGATAAAAATCGCGGGACTGTCCGGGCCGTGTTCGGCCTGCCCCAAGAGGTCGGTGGCACACATTTCCCCGTCCACGGTTTCGTCGGCAATGACCATGGTTTCAGTGGGTCCGGCGAACAGATCGATGCCGACGCGCCCGTACAATTGGCGTTTGGCTTCCGCCACAAAGGCATTGCCCGGCCCTACGAGCATATTGACGGAGCCGATTGCCTGGGTGCCCAACGCCATGGCCCCGATTGCCTGCACGCCGCCAAGCGCGTAGATTTCGTCGGCGCCCGCCATGGCCTGGGCCGCGACGATGGCCGGCGCGGGTTTGCCTTCAAACGGCGGCGCGCACGTTACCACACGCCCCACCCCCGCCACCTTCGCCGTGATCACCGACATGTGCGCACTGGCCAGCAAGGGGTATTTGCCTCCCGGCACATAACAACCGGCGGCATCGACAGGAATGTTTTTGTGGCCGAGGACGACGCCGGGCACGGTTTCCACCTCAATGTCCCTGATAGCGCCGCGCTGTTCCTCGGCAAAGTTCCGGACCTGCTTCTGGGCGAACTCGATATCCTGAATGGCCTGCCTGTCAAGACTGTCGATGCATTGATCGATTTCACTGTCGGACAGGCGGTAGTCCGGCCTGTCCCAGCCATCAAACCTGATGGAAAACGCGCGCACAGCTTCATCGCCGCGCTGTTCAATATCGGCCAGGATAGCCTCGACAGCGTCTCGCACCTTGCGGTCGTCTTCTTTTCGAACGTCGCCTGACACCGCCTTTTTCAGCCAGATGGCCATTGAATGTTCCTTTCAGATTT
Organism: Eilatimonas milleporae; assembly: GCF_003688555.1. Taxonomy (GTDB): domain Bacteria; phylum Pseudomonadota; class Alphaproteobacteria; order Sphingomonadales; family Kordiimonadaceae; genus Eilatimonas; species Eilatimonas milleporae. The sequence continues at coordinate 143,384 of NZ_REFR01000015.1, read as the reverse complement.
ACGAACCGTCTTTTTTCCAGCGCTCATGGAGTTTGGAAATCTGCATCAGTTTCCTGTTTCGCCTTGCAAGCGCTTGCGCGCGGTTCGGACTTTTTGCCCCGCCCGCCAGTTCCCTCGCCAACCGTTCCGCCGTCGATAAGGACCAGGCTTTGGGCGCGCGCCGGGACAGGGCAATATTGTGGTACAGGGACGAAAGGCGGGAGGCGTAATCCCTAATGCCGTCCGGAGCATTGAGCGAGATCGTCTCAAACGGTCCCATGAACGCCCAGCGCCGCCCCAGGCCGTCCCGCACCGTGCGGTCGATGTCCGCCGCGCTGGCGTACCCCTCTTCATAGAGGGCCCAGGCCTCGTTCAGAAGCGCCCCTTGCAGGCGATTGAGAATAAAACCCTCTATTTCCCGGTTCACGACCACCGCGCTTTGTCCGAGCCTTTCCATCAGGCCGCGCAGCACGGGAATATTCGCGGTCTCCGACCAGGGAGCCGGAACAATTTCCACAACGGGCACCAGATGCGGAGGATTGACCGGATGCACCACATAAAACCGCTCGCGGTTTTTGAGGTCCGCCGTAAAGTCGGAAGCCGCAATACCGGAACTGGAGCTGCCGACAAGGGCGCGCGCGGACAAACAGCGGTCAATTTCCGCGCAGACACTCCATTTGACGTCGACCCGTTCCGGAACCGACTCCTGCACATAATCCGCCCCGCTTACCGCGCTTTCGATGCCGGTGGTCAGCGTTATTTTCGCTGAAACCGCATGAGGGTCGTCGCAAAGGCCTTCACCGGCCATATCCGAGAGAGCCTGGGAAAGCCGGGCATGGAATTGGGTCATCGTCCGGGGGTTTTTGTCATAGACGCGCACGGTCAGTCCGGCCATGGCAAAACGGATGGCCCAGCCCTGACCGATCAGGCCCGCACCGATGATCGCCACTGTTTTAATTCCGGACACCCGCATCATCTCCAGCCCCCGCCGCCAATGAGCTGTCGTCAGGCCAGGAAATTGCCGCAAGGGGCGTCAGACACCTTGGCCGTTTTTACCCGACAATCGTTCGGGCAGATCAACGATGTCCGACCCGGCAAACCCGCGGCCGTTTATCCTGACGAAGCTCGGATACGCACCAGGATATTCAAGGGCCGTTTTTTCTGAATGGTATTTGACGGCGTTATCCATCGTGCGAACTTATTGCCCCGATGTCCGGGCGTCCGCTTGCCTTTGAAATGCGGGCAGTCCAGATGAAGCGCGCCATTTCGCGATCATCGCCCGCCAGTCCTGTGCACACGATGGGCCCGGTTCACGCACGCTGTCCGATTGTCCGGTTTCCGCTTCGCATGTGCTGAGGCCAGGAAGGGGGCTCCCATTATTCATCCCGAATAACCGTCCAAATATATCTCGGATAAACCCCATCTTATCCAACGGTTTTGGATAATCTGGACTTAACGTAAATTTTCTCTAAAGGAATATTCGTTGCCTGAGCTATGTGGGCTATTCCTGGGGAATTAGTTTTGGGGTTAATAAACTTAACTCTTAGTACATTTTCTTTTTCATTATAGCTATCTATGGGGAAAACCTCTCCGGAATTTCCGTATTCAATAGCGACAGCTTCTTTCAATACTGCTTTAATATCCTCTGTATTTTTTACGTAATATTTATTACACTCAGTGATATACTCGTCATATTCACTGATTCTTATACTCATTTATCTAATTCCCAAAATCCACTCTGCCTTAAAAAGACTGCTCACTTATCGAAACTGGGCTTCTTTCAATCATTTTTCTGGCTGCTTTTTCAGCAAACGTGGTTTGGATTATTTGCTAAACAGGCGGGTTATTTACTGTTCCCGTTGATATGCAAACCGTTGATGAGCGCAGCGGCACGCTTGATACACGATATGGTTTTATCGTTCTCCCCTGACTAAGCGTGTCGTTATTCAGGGTGACGATATTTGCAAAGATTTACAATATATATTAATTTTTTGCAAGTGATATAATGGTATAGTTTACAAGTTAGCGGCAGATTCTGGTCCATGGACCAGAGAAAACTGTTAGGCGCTAATATACGGGCACACCGGGAAAAACGGGGCTGGAGCCAAGAAGAACTGGCGGGCAGGCTCCAGTGTTCCGTATTTACAATTTCCCATATCGAACGCGGAAAAGGCTTCCCAACACTGGATACGCTTTTCAAGCTGATGAAAGCATTTGCCGTTAGTGCGGATACGCTGTTAGGTGTGGTGCCAAACCTTGAAGAAAAAGATGAACAAAATGACAGGGTCTTAGCGCTTCTTCCACTTCTTCAGCAGCTTTCCCCCGTTGGGATCAGGATAGCAAAAAAACAGATAAAGGCTTTGATTGAAGGATAAAAGCCGCATCATAAAATATAAGATAACAAAAATACACAAAAATAAATCATATATGCGAATTTACTATAATATTATTTTAGAAAAACCAAAACAGCCGGAAATATTATATATTTTAAAAATATATGGATAGAGAAAAGACATATATACTTATATATCTATTCCATGAAGCGTCGCCACGCTCCGCATGAAGAGGGAAGCCATCCTTATGAAAATAGATATTATTCCTTTTATAAGCTGATAAGACATTCGTTGTTTAATCACGGTATTTACCATTATTCTTTTTCCGCTGCTTCCGCTGCCTGCCCGCGTTCTGTGCGGTTGATGCAACTGTATGCAGTAGCAGAAAGTAACTGTCGAATTCATTTCCGGTGCGCCATTTTTGTTTGCCGTTGGCCGCCTCGCCGACCCCAGCCGCGCAGCAATGGTTCCACGCTTCGCGTCTCCAATGTGCCGGTATTGTCTGACGGCGCCGCACGCGCCGGCGTGCGTCCTCAACCGGTTCCCGGCAGCCGGTGCGCGCCCGCGCCCAGTGCGGCAAGCCGGTCGTCCGCATTGACGAGCGGGCAGTTCTCCACGCTTAAACAGCCGCAGCCGATACAGTCGCCCAGATCGTCCCGCAGGGATGTCAGAAGCGCGATGCGGGCCTCGAGCCCCTGGCGCCACGCCGTCGAAAGCGCGACCCAGTCCCGGCCAGATATGGGCCGGTCCTTCGGCAGGTGGCTGAAGGCCTCCGCGATTTCCGCAAGGCTCACCCCCGCCTTTTGCGCGATCCGTATGATGGTGACGCGTCGGATGACGCTGCGCGGATAGACGCGGTGGTTCGCGGCACTGCGCTCGGATCGGATCAGGCCTTTGCGTTCATAGAAGTGAAGTGCCGAAACCGCGACCCCGGTCCGTCCGGCAACCTCGCCAATGGTGATCTCGGACACCGCCATGGTCTGTAAAACTCCCTTGACCTCAACTTAAGTTGAGGCATTAGGCATACCCGATGTCAAGATGTTTGGGATCAGACTGTTCAGGACCTCTAGGAATGTCACACGAAACCATAAGACCCGCCGCATGGATGCCGTCGCGGCGGGCGTTCACGGGCTTTGCGGGCGCGGTGGGACTGGCCAACACGGCCGACGGCATCGCGGTGCTCGCATGGGCGTGGACGGCGTCCCTTCTGACGCGCGATCCGGTTCTGATTGGGCTGCTGCCCGCCGCCCTGCGCGTGCCGTGGGTGCTTTTTGCCCTGCCGTCGGGAATTCTGGCGGACCGCGCGGACCGGCGACGGCTGATCGTTGCCTGCGACCTGCTCCGGACGGTCGGCTACGGCCTTGCCGGGGCCGCGATCCTGTTCAGCCTGCCGCTCGGCGATCCTGGAGCCGACGGCCCGGCGAACCGTGGTTTGTATGGGGTCCTTGTTGGCCTTGGGTGTCTCATCGGGTGTGCGGAAGTGGCGCGCGACAACGCCGCCCAGGCGATGCTGCCGTCGATCGTGCCGCCGCACCGGCTTGAATGGGCAAATGGTTGGCTCGCAAGCCTTGAGACGGTCGGCAACAGCATGCTGGGCCCGGCCGCCGGCGCCGTCCTCATCGCCCTGTTTCTGCCATTGCCCTTTTTCGCGGTCGCGGCCGCTTTTTTGTGTGCTGCCCTTGTCACGGCCTCGCTTTCGGGCCGGTTCAGGGCCGGCGGGCGGTGCAGAGCCTCGTGGCGCGCGGACCCCGGCGCGGGCGTTCGTTTCGTGGCCCGCCAACCGACGCTGCGGGTTCTGGTGCTGAACACCGGATTTTGGACCTTCTTCGCCGAGATGGCGCTCATCGCCCTGATCCTGCACGTTCAGGAAAACCTCAATGCGGGGGCGACGACCTACGGCCTGATCCTGGCGGCGGGGGCGACGGGCGGGATCGCCGTGTCACCGCTGCTGAAACGCTTTCGCGCCGCCGCTCTCGCCCAGTGGATGACCATGGCCTCGGCGCCGCTTTTTCTGCTCATCGCCTTTGCGCCGGACGCGGTCGCGGTCGCGGGGGTGATGTTCGTTTTCCATCTCATCGGTGTGGTCTGGAACGCGCTGTCCATTTCCTACCGTCAACGGGTCGTGCCGGACGACATTCGAGGGCGGGTCAACAGTGTCTACCGTCTGTTCGCATGGGGGATGATGCCGCTTGGGCTGCTTGCATCCGGCCACATCGTCAATTGGGGCGAACGATACCTGACACGGCATAGCGCTCTGACGCTGCCCTTCCTTGTCGCCGCGTTCGGGATTGCGCTTGTCGCCATCCTGTCCTGGAAGCCTCTCGGCACCGGATTTCGAAACCCCTCGTCCGACAGGGATGGATAAAGACACCCGGGTCGGTCTTTTGCCGCTGCCCCCACTGCGGTCCCGGTATGGTCCCGGTATGGTCCCGGTATGGTCCCAGTATGGTCACGCCATAGCGAACCGGCGTGCCTTGCCCGCCGTCTCTTTCCGGTTTGCCTTCATGTTGCCATGGGATATGTTCGTTATAACATAGCGCCTTAAATCGGGGCGGCGCTTTCTCAAAAGCCGGCCGCCCCGCCCCATGGGGAGTATATTGCGTGACGGATTTTGCCGTATCCCGCACAACACGGTCTTGGGATGTCGTCGGTGTTCTGCTGTCGACCGTTTGCCTGATCCATTGTCTGGCGGTGCCGGTCGGGCTGGCCCTGATACCGGCCCTGGCCGGGACGTTGTCCGAACAGGAATGGCTTCACCGATTGGTGGTCGTGCTGGCGTTCATGGTGGTCGCCATTGCTCTTGTCACGGGCATCAGGGCGCACCGCCGGTATGGGCCACTTCTCCCGGCATCCGTCGGTCTTGCACTGCTGACCCTTTCGCTCATTGTCGGGGAAGAGCACTGGGCCGAGCAGCTTGTCACCAGCGTCGGGGCCCTGATGACCGCCAGCGCGCATCTGTGGAATCGCGCGCTCCTCAAACGCGCACTGGCGGCACGGTAACAATGGTGCGGCACACTGCGGCGACGCGCCGGCCTGAACCGGTCATGCCGGTTTTCCAGGCGTCGTCCATGTCGGACCTGTGCCGGTTTCCAGCCCGTCCGGAACCGCTCGCACGGCTCGGGCGAAAGCCGCTTGACGGGGCCGAATCAGTCTTTGCTCCGCTTACACGAAAGCCCTTCGGCATCACCGCACGGGTCGGCAGGCAAAGCGCTCATGCCGACATCGAGGCCGCTCTCACGCGGGAAGTCCCAGGTCCTGTGCGGGGCATGCCGTTCATGGCTGTCTGGCTCAGGGATATGGTCGCCATCTGCCGGCTCTTCTGTGCCATGCTGGACAGTGAGGCGGTCGGTTTTCGCCTCGGCACACAGCGCACATGCCGGCGGTATCATATGGATGACGTGCCGTTCCGCCTGCTTGTAACCTATCGGGGCCGGGGGACCGAATGGCTGCCCGGCGAGGCCGTCGACCTGCACGCCTACGAGACCGGCGCCCCGAATGAGGAGATTGTGCGGGACCCCGACAATCTGGAGACCCTGAACCCTTGGGATATTGCCGTTTTTCGCGGCGCACCGAACGGGCTTTTGCACCGGACCCCGGAAGCGGCCCTGTCCGGCGGGTCCATACTCATGCGGCTTGACCCCCCGTCCTTTTGGGACCGCGTGCTGGCGCCGCATTTCAAGGCCTGATCATCGCACTGCCGCCTCTGGGCATCCCCGTGCCGCAGGTCCGCAAAAGGACACTGTTGCCCCGTTTGGCCCTGTGTTGCAATCGTCTGCCATACGGACGCGGTGCGGAGACAGCCGGTATATTGAGAAGACGCCTGACGCTCGCCGCAGTCCCTGGTCTGGCGGCTCAATACCGGGGGTCACGGATATCGGACACGGAACGGGCCCTGCATGATACGCGGCACCCGGTGCCGCAGCGGCCATTTACAGTCCGTCACACCCGACAGGCCGAGAGGGGCGACAGGCCATTTCTGTACCCTTTTGGGAAGTACAGTCCTAAAAGGGGTGTACCCCCCAAAAGGGTACCACTATTCCAAAAAGGTCCCGTATCCGAACCCGTCTCCCAACCGCACATCCATATCCGCGCCAGATTGCCCAGATTGTATGGAGTCCAACCGGCCTTGCAATGGGCCGGTTCGACGATTCGGGAAAACCGCCTGCACAGACAGAACACCGTCTGGGCTGACTAGCTGGCCGGCTGATTGACTGGTCAGTCAGTCAAGTCCCCTTATGGAGTACAATGAAGCCGATAGAACCTTCGGTAAATCCGGCGACAGAAAAATGCCTGTTTTCCAATAGGGTTTGCCCTTTTGCCCGGATTCGATACAATCTCTGAATGAATTCCCCTTTCCCGAAAGGTTACATGCGCTTCCGCCTGAACAATCGGCCAGAGCGGCAAACACGCCGTATCGCAAGGGTATCGGCCGCCATGCTTGTGCTGGCGGTGCTCATTGGGCCGGCGCACACACCCTTGCAGGCTGTCACGCTCAGACACACCCCGGCGGCCGTGCCCATATCCGTGACTGCCCCGGATCTGTGTATACGCCTTGCCATGTCGGCGCGCGCGCGGCCGTTGCAGAATATCTATCACAGCCTGATCACATATTTCCGCGAGGCGGGCCTGTGCGCCGAAATTGTCCGCGTCCCCAGCAACCGCGACGCGGACTATATGAAGGCCGGTACCGTCAACGCCACCCTGCGCATCGCCGCCTTCGACGGCCGCATGGGCGAAGACAGCGTCATGATCCGCCAGCCCGTTCTGGAAGTTCCGGTTTTTCTGGTCACCGCGTCAAATACGGTGACATCCCTTGCCGATACCCGCGGCCAGTATGTGGCCTATCCGCGCGGCTATCTTTATGCGGACCTGCTGATGCGCGGCCATGACCACGTTCTGGCGGCGGGGGCCGAAACCCTGGTGGATTTATACAACAGGGGGCGGGTGCCGCATTTCATCCTGGATGAAATCAACCTCAACAACAGCACCATCGAACGCCCGTATTTCAAACATGCCGTCAGTGTCCACAGGATCCATCTGTTCGTCACCCGGGCGCTGTATCCCCTGATCGCCGATCTGGAACAGCACGCCGCCGCCTTTCAGGCCGGCGGCACCAGCACGGCCGAACACCGATAGAGGGACAGCCCGGCCCCGTTTCAGGCGGCGGGTCCGATGGCTTTCTTGGCCGCCGCCAGGCGGCGCCGGCTGACCGGCAGTGTCAGGCCGGTATCCAGACAGCAGACCCAGCCGCCCCCGCGCTTCCTCAGACCCTTGCAATGCCCAAGCGCCACCCAGTGAGACCGGTGAATTCTGAACCCCAGACCCGGTGGCAACGCGGCGTCCAGCTCTTTCAGGGCACCGGGCACCATGGCTTCGCCCCTTGGCGTACGGACCCGCAGATACTGGGCTTCGCTGCTGATTGAGACCAGATCCGTGCCAAGACGGTCCGGCAGGCCCTGAAGCAGCGGCGGCAGATCCCGCATTTCGGAGACAAACACAGTGTCCCCATGGGCCACAGGGATGGAACGGCTCGCGGACAGTCTGGCAAGACCGTGGCGGGCCAGCAGAAAAAGTCCCCAGAAAAAAACGGCAATGGGTGTCACGGTGGCAAGCTCATCGCCAAGGGCAGGCGCGAACCCCACCGGAACATCGTCCATGTCCCCGACACCGAAGACCGCTTCCAGAAAAAGCGACACCACAGCCAGAACGACGGCCCCCGTCAGCGGTGGCAGGATCACGGGTATGAAGCGGCGAAAGCCGCGCGCGCCGTCCGGCTGCGGCAGGCACCGCCACACCGCCAGCATGGCCGTCCAGCTTGGCAGGGTGTGACCCGTCCAGAAAACAAGGCGTTCCAGGAAAGACAGGCCCGGAGCGGCCGCCGGCTCCAACAGACTCAGCAGAACGCCTGACGCCACCCCCAGAAGGCCGCAGAGCCGCGCCAACGGACCCCACGCAGGCACGACGTCGAACGAGACAACGGGCGAAGCATACCGTTCATTCACAAAAATAACCGTTCGTTCAGTCCCCGTGAACCGGAGGGTCGCGGCGCCACTATAGGCAATCATCGCAATGTTAAAACCCGCAACGCCAAAACCCAAGAGGGACCGAACCGACATGAAAGCCTTTTCCATGACCCCGTCCGGAAAAACCCTGCCCAAAATCACCGCCAAGACCATGGTCAGGACCACCGGCCATACGCCGACCCGCGCCCGTGCGGGGATCGCCGCCTGCACGCTGATCGTCGCGGCCGCCATGGGCCTGGGCGAAAATGCCCTCGCACAGGAGGATGACGCAAAAACGGACGGATTCTACGTCCGGGCCACGGGCGGCCTGAACATCCTGTCCTCGGGCGGTTATGAGGTGGAAACGGCGGACGGCACCGCCAATACGTCCGATGCCGACTATCAGACCGGCTATGCCTTCGGCGGCAGCGCCGGATATGAATGGGCAAACGGTCTCGCGCTGGAAGGCGAGATCATGTACCGGCGCAATGATTACAACGGCTTTGAAGCCACGGGATTGGGAACGGTCGCGTCAGGGGACCTGGCATCCCTGTCCCTGATGGGGAATGTCATCTACGCCTTTCCGGGTCTCGGCGGCAACGGCCGGCTGCGGCCCTATATCGGCGCCGGCGCCGGCATCGTTCAGGAAATCGATACCGACATCACCCTGGACAACGGCGATACCCTGACCCTGTCAGGGGACGGCTTTGCATGGCAAGCGATGGCCGGCCTGCGCTGGCAGTTCAGCCGGCGCTGGCGCGCCCGGGTGGAAGCCCGCTATTTCGATGGCAGCGATGCCGCGCTGACGGCGGATGCCGCGACACTGCGGCCGGATTACACCCCCCTGTCCGTCCTGCTGTCGCTCGGATATGGCTTTTAGGCCCCTATGACTTTTAGGTCCCGTGGATAAAGGCCGTATAAACGGCGCCCAACCAAAGTCCTGGCCATGGGGGTACGCAGTGCCGTGCCCCCTGCCTTTATAACCGACATGGATAATGATCCGGCACAGGCACACGGATGGTACGGACCCGCAATCGGGGGGGCGCCCGGAACCGTATCTTCGACCCTGTATCTTTATGGCACTGTGTCTTTGACGAAGGCCCCAAGCCTGTGCCAAGGAAGGAAAAACCGACCTGACATCAATAATGCGGAAATGCCAAATGACCATTCACCTGCATGACGGGGATTTGCCGGACGGTCTGGACCTGGGACCCGTTGTCGCCATCGACAGCGAGACCATGGGCCTGATCCCGGCGCGGGACAGGCTGTGCGTCGTACAGTTGTCCGCCGGGGACGGCGACGCCCATCTGGTCAAGTTCGCCAATCCGGCGGACGGCGGCGCATCCGTCTATGCGGCGCCCAATCTGAAACGGCTTCTGGCCGATGACGGGGTGCTGAAGCTGTTCCATTTCGCCCGGTTTGATATCGCCGTGATGGATGCCTATCTGAATATCATGGCACATCCGGTCTACTGTACCAAGATCGCCTCCAAGCTGGTGCGCACCTATACGGACCGCCACGGTCTGAAGGATTTGTGCCGGGAACTGATCGGCGTGGACCTGGACAAGCAGCAACAGTCCAGCGACTGGGGCACGGACACCCTGTCCGAGGCACAGAAGAAATACGCCGCATCGGATGTCCTGCATCTTCACCGGCTGAAAGAGGCGCTCGACCATATGCTGACCCGCGAGGGCCGCATGGATCTGGCCGAGGCCGCCTTCAGCTTCCTGCCGGCCCGGGCCAGGCTGGACCTCGCGGGGTTTGAACCGATGGATATTTTCTCCCACTGACCCGGAACGGAACGACTGCGGTGCATAAAGCGGACAATCACTATGCCAGCCCGACGGACGCCAAGCTGCGCGCCCGCGCGGCCCTGACCCCGCAGCCGGCAAAACCGGCCAGCGGGTCGTGGGACCGGTTCGTCGCCGCCATGCGCATAGTCCTGCCGGTTGCCGCCATTGTCCTTGGCAGTGTCACCGTCTTCTGGCCCCTGCTGTCGGATACCGAGGTCAGCTTTACCCTGTCCAAGGAAGAAGTCGCCGCCAGCGATGACAAGGTGCGCATGACCAATCTGCGGTATCGCGGCACCGACGCCGTCGACAGGCTGTTTACCATCACCGCCGCCTCGGGCATGCAGGATGATCCCGCCTCGCCCCGCATCCGGCTTGAGGATCTGAGCGCGCAAATGGACCTGGAACCGGGCCTGCCCGCGCGGGTCGAGGCCCGAACCGGCGTCTACCGGCTGAACGAGGGGCGCCTGTCCCTGGTCGGCGGCGTGGAACTGACCAGCGGCGCCGACTATGCCTTGACAATGTCAGGGGCCGAAGTCCAGATAAAATCCCGCGTCGCCACCGGTCACGGCAACGTGTCGGGCCGCTCGCGCCTCGGCACGCTGGAAGCGGCGCGGGTGGAAATCCGCATCGATGAATCCAAGGGCGTTTTCGACGGCGGCGTGGCCCTGCGCATCACACCGGCCCGTGCCCGGACCGGGGCGGAGAACGGGTCGGATGCCAAGCCAAGTGACAGGCCAAATGAAGGCCCGAATGACAGACCGGACAACGGGACGGCCGGTAACCGGGATTAGGACCAGACGACGGATATCATCCGTGAACAGGGGATCATTGTGTTTCGCGCGTCTCTCATATTGGCATCGGTTCTTCTGTGCGCATCCGTGACGGGCATAGCGCCCCCCGGCCATGCCCAGTCCGTTTTGAAGGATCATGACACCTATCAGCCGATTGATATCACGGCCGACCGCCTGGAATTGAAACAGCGGGAAAGCCGCGCCGATTTCACCGGCAATGTCCGCGTTATTCAGGGCCAACTCACCATGACGGCGGAAAACCTGACGGTCTTCTACGAAACCGTCGACGGCACGAGCGACCCGGAAATCCGCCGCCTCGATGTCACCGGGGGCGTGCGTCTGGCATCCCGGACCGAAACCGTCGAAGGGGAATGGGGTGTGTATGATGTGGACAGGCGGCTTGTCACCATCGGCGGCAATGTCCTGATGACGCAGAATGACACCACGATTCGCGGTGATCGGCTGGAACTGGACCTGGTCTCGGGACTGACCAAGCTGGACAGTGTTGAAGACGCCGAGGAGGGCCGCGTGCGCGGCCGGTTCGGCATCCCCGCAAGAACGGGCGAAAAAGACAGCACGGACGGGCCGGGACGCTGACGGACCCAGGGCGGGGATAACCGGCATGGTATTGTCCGGCAGGTTATTTTTTGGCCAGCGATTTTTTGGCCAGTGATTTTCTGGCCAGTGATTTTCTGGCCAGTGATTTTCTGGCCAGTGATTTTCTGGCCGGCGACCCCCTGGCGGAACATGTGCCGACTTGGGATATCCGGCATGGCGCGTATCCGGAAGCGGTCTTTTTTTGTCGCATTGTCTCGACAGCGTCACGATATGATGCAAGAATCCCGCCAGTTAGTAGTTCATTAAAACTTTCACGGTTTAATACCCGTCACTGCCGGTCCGGTCCGACAGGCGGGAAACACCCCGGACACACCGCCAGGGTCTGACTTTGGACGGACATATCCGGGAAAGAAGCACCGAAGGCCACAACCACATGCGCGCACACCATGAACAGACTGCCTGACACCGATGGCGCCACGGGCCAGGCAGGGCCGTATCCGGCGGGTGCCCTGACCATGGGCGGTCATAACACCGACAGTCAGAATAGCGATGCCGATACCGGCCTTGGGCCGATCCCCGCCATTGAACAGGAAGGTCTGCGGGTGGACGGCGTGGGCAAGGCCTATGGCGGACGCCCGGTTCTGCGCGATGTGTCCCTGTCGGTTCACCGCGGCGAGGTGGTCGGCCTTCTCGGGCCGAACGGTGCGGGCAAGACCACCTGTTTTTACAGCATCACCGGCCTGATCGCGCCGGATCACGGACGGGTGGTGCTGGACGGGGTCGATATCACCCATCTGCCCATGTACCGCCGGGCACGCTTGGGCATCGGATACCTGCCGCAGGAAACATCGATTTTCCGGGGCATGACGGTGGCCGAAAACATCAAGGCGGTTCTCGAAGTGGTCGAACCCGACCGGGCGCTGCGCAACGCCATGCTGGATGAACTGCTGGAAGAATTTTCCATCACCCATCTGCGCGACACCCCGGCCCTGGCCCTGTCGGGGGGCGAGCGGCGGCGCTGCGAAATCGCCCGGGCACTGGCGGCCCGGCCCAATTTTGTCCTGCTGGACGAACCTTTTGCCGGCATTGATCCGATCGCCATCGCCGATATCCGCGATCTGACGGCCCATTTGAAGGATCGCGGCATCGGGGTTCTGATCACCGATCACAATGTCCGCGAAACCCTGGACATCATCGACCGTGCCTTCATCATCCATGACGGCACGGTTCTGTTTGAAGGCACCGCCGAACAGGTTCTGAAAGACCCGGACGTGCGGCGCGTCTATCTGGGTGAAAAATTCAGTCTGTAAACACGGACTGGCTGTAGACACGGACTGGCTGTAGAACGGGTACACCCGTTCGCCATAGGTTAAGGAGGGTCCATATCCATGGCGCTGACGCCACGGCTTGATCTGAGACAGAGCCAGCAACTGGTGATGACACCCCAGTTGCAGCAGGCGATCAAGCTGTTGCAGCTCAGCAATATGGATCTTGCCGACTATGTCGCCGGCGAGGTGCAAAGCAACCCGATACTGGAAATGGGCGAACGCGGCGGGGACGATCCGGCCGCCGCGCCGGGCGGCGAAGGCGGCGGCACGGCCAGCGATGAGGGCCTGCGCGAGGGCGGCGGCCGCGACGACACCGACTGGGACGCCGGTACCGCCGGCGCGGACGCGAAGGTCGATGACGGCCTTGTCGCCACGGACCGCAGTCTGGAAAGCGGATTTGACACCTCCGGCTCCAGCGACGCGGCGCTTGATACCGACTATGACAGCAATGTGTTTCAGCATGACAGCGTGGCGGATGCCATCGACAATGCCTCCAACCAGGCGGTCGGCAGCGACAGCGGGCTCGGCCTGGACGGTGCCGGTGCGGTCAAGGGCATGGGCGGCAGCGCGGTCAGCGATGAACGCGGCCTCGACCAGACGCTGGAGGACGGTGAAAACCTGAAGGATTTCCTGACCCGTCAGATGGCCGTGCAGATCACCGAACCCGCCGAACGTCTGATCGCGGCCCACCTGATCGATCTGGTGGATGAAACCGGCTATGCCGCGTCCGACAGTGTGGAGGATGTGGCCGGCCAGCTGGTGTGCGACACCGGACTTGTCGAGACGGTGCTGGTGAAACTTCAGACGCTGGAGCCGTCCGGCGTTTTCGCGCGCGATCTGTCGGAATGCCTTGCCATACAGCTCAGGGAACGCGACCGGTTCGACCCCTGCATGCAGGTGCTCGTCGACAATCTCGACCTTCTCGCCCGCCAGGAGCTGGGACAGTTGAAAAAACTGTGCCGGGTGGACGACGAAGACCTGTCCGACATGATCTCGGAATTGCGCACGCTCAACCCCAAGCCGGGCCTGTCCTTCGCGGCGGACACCGTCCAGCCCGTGGTGCCGGATATTTTTGTCCGCAAGGACCGCGCCGGCCACTGGACCGTGGAACTGAACAGCGACACCCTGCCGAAGGTCCTTGTCAACAGCCAGTATGTCGCCGAACTGACGACGGTCGGCGATGACAAGGACGTCAAGGCCTTTGTCTCGGAATGCGTTTCGAACGCCAACTGGCTGGTCAAGGCGCTGGACCAGCGGGCCAAGACCATCCTCAAGGTCGCGACCGCGCTGGTCAAAAAACAGGATATCTTTTTCGAACAGGGCGTCCGTTTTCTCAAACCCCTGACCCTGAAGGATATTGCCGAGGAAATCGGCATGCATGAGTCCACCGTTTCCCGTGTAACCAGCAATAAATTCATGTCATCGCCGCGCGGGCTGTTCGAACTGAAATATTTCTTCACATCCGCCATCGCCTCCGCCGACGGCGGCGATGCCCTGTCGGCGGAGGCAGTGAAACACCGCATCAAGGAACTGATCGATGCCGAGGATCCGAAAAAAATCCTGTCCGATGACAAACTGGTCGCCCTTCTGAAAGCGGACGGAATGGATATCGCCCGGCGGACGGTCGCCAAATACCGCGAGGCCCTTCGCATCCCCTCGTCCGTGCAGCGGCGCCGGCAAAAGGCCCTGACCGCCTGAGTCGGAGCCGCCGCACCGGATCGTCTTTTTTTCACAGCGTATTTTTTCCGATACTTTCCAGCGCTTTAAGACCACCCGCCACCGGCTTTTGACGGCACCCGCACCATATGTGATAGCCTTGAAAAGCTTGGGAAAGGATCAATGCCTCCGCCGAATGTCAGGGTTTGATTTTTATCAGGGTCGCCAGGCGGAAAAGGCGCTTCCATAAGCCGTGAGGGGACATCGGAACGGGCCCGGTGGGACACCGTGGTGCGCCTGCCTTGAAACCGTCTTATATGCGGCCCGAAATCGGCCCGTTTGGATGGCTCCCTCCATACCATCCGCCGGCGTGCTTGCGGGCATCCGCGTCCGCGGGAAAACAGCCGCCGGCCAATAAGGGACGAAAGGGACCTATGGAAATCAATGTCACCGGACGGAAAATGAATGTAGGAGACGCGTTGACGCGTCATGTGGAAGACCGTCTTTCGCTGGTCGTCGATAAGTATTTTTCGCGATCCATCGAGGCTTCCGTGACCTTTTCCAAAGAAAATCACCTGATCCGCGTCGATGTCTCCCTGCACGCCAATCAGGGCATCACGCTTCAGGCCCGCGGCGAGTCGGACGACCCCTATAACGCCTTCGAACTGGCGGCGGACAGGATCGAAAAACAGCTGCGCCGCTACAAACGCCGCCTGAAAAACCATCACCACGTTCCCAGCCGTGAAATCGCCATGGAACTGGCACAGGAAAATGTGCTGGCCCCCACTCCTGAAGAGGACGGTGCCGACGACGGCGGGGCCATGAACGGCCACGGTGATACGGGCGAGGATCAGCCCATCATCATCGCCGAAAGCCGGCGGCAGATCCCGCGCGTCAGTGTCGGGGACGCCGTCATGCTCATGGATCTGGCCGACGCCACCACCTTCATGTTCCGCAACACCAAAAGCGATCTGCTGGAAGTGGTGTACAAACGGCCTGACGGCAATATCGGCTGGATCAGCCCTGAAACAGAACACACTGCAACCGAAAGCCCCTGATATGCAGTATATGGGCGAATCAGGTTCCTGAGAACACACCCGTCCGGCGGGGCGCGGTTGTCCGCCGCCCCGCCGGACGACACTGCCTGTCGGAAGCCTTCTTCCCATACGGGCACACGCCGATGAAGTGAAAAACCGGCGTTTGCATTCGGCAAACATCGGTGCATTGTTTTCCCGGTGGCTGTTTGCAACTGGGCACGCCGCGTCATAGTGGGTTGACGACAGGGCGTGGGGACTGATAGGGCACAGGCGCGCAGCGGGGGGAAATCCCGGTGCCTCTTATGAGGCGATAACCGGAATACGGGTCCAGACCGGTGCTTTAAGATGACAAGCACATGCGGGCCCGATCATAACAGGGAATGGCCGTCTTCATGACCGGCCGGGACCGGAACGCCGTAACTGTAATCGAAACGCCGTAACGGAGTGGCGAGGAGCAACCCGATGGAGATCAACGATCTTCTCGAAGGCAATCATGTGATTGCGGACTTCAGAACCTCCAGCAAGAAACAGGCTTTGCAGCAACTTTCCAAAACCCTTGCCGAATCTTTCGGTATCGATGCGCGGGACACTTTTGCCGCCCTGATGGAACGCGAACGCCTGGGCAGTACGGGCGTCGGTCGCGGCGTGGCGATTCCGCATGCCCGCATTGCCGGGGTCGATCATATTGCCGGCCTGTTTGCCAGACTGTGCCAGCCGATCGATTTCGACAGCATTGACGACCGGCCCGTGGATCTGGTGTTTCTGCTGCTGGCACCGGAAGAAGCCGGGGCCGACCATCTGAAAGCGCTCGCCCGTGTGTCCCGCCTTCTGCGCGACGACGCTATGTGCGACCGCTTGCGCACGGCCAGCGACGCGGCGGCCATTTACGCCCTGCTCAGCCAGCCGGCCAGCGCCGCCGCTTAAAGCCGGCCATCCCATTTTCGTTGTCCGACAGCCGCATTTTCCAACAGCGGCGTTTTTCCGGCAACCGCGCCGGCGGTGCGGTTAATACTCCACCTTCATGAAATACAGGCCGTCGGGCGGCGCGTTCAGGCCCAGTGCCGCCCGGTCCCGTGCATCCAGGGCATGGCGCAGGTCACGGCGCGTCCATTTGCCCTCTCCGACAAGTTTCAGCGTTCCGGTGATGGACCGGGCCTGATGGTGCAGAAAGGACCGGGCGCCCGTTTCCAGACGGATGTCCTCGCCGTCACGGGTGACCCTTATGTAATCAAGGGTTTTGACAGGGCTTTTCGCCTGACACTGGCTGTGGCGGAACGTGGTGAAGTCATGCCGGCCGACCAGCGCCTGTGCCGCGTCATGCATGGCATCCGCGTCCAGCGGCACAATCACATGCCAGGCAAGGCCCCGGTCAAAGGTCAGCGGCGCGCGCCGGTTCACGATACGGTACCGGTAATGGCGCGCGGTGGCGGAAAAGCGGGCATGAAAATCCGCCGCCGTCTCCTCGGCCGCCAGCACCGCCACGGGATGGGGTTTCAGATGATAATTCAGGGCACCCTGTACCGTGTGGGCATCGATGGCGCGCGGCAGGTCCAGATGCGCCACCTGACCACGGGCATGCACACCCGCATCCGTACGGCCGGAGCCCGTCACGGCAAGCGGTGTGCCACCGCACAACATGCCCGCGGCCTGTTCCAGGACCGCCTGTACGGACAGGCCGTTTTCCTGACGTTGCCAACCCACAAAGGGCCGGCCGTCATATTCCAGCGTCAGTTTGAAGCGCGGCATGGTCTGCCCCGATGCGGTCTCATCCCGGCTCCGGCCCCCCGGCCCGGCTGCCGGCCGGCACGGAAAATCCACGCAGCAGCACCTGCCGTTCCATGACGGCCTTACCGGCACGCTGCGCACGCTCGATCCTCAGCGCCCCGTCACCACAGGCAATCAGCAGGTCGTCATCCAGCACCGTGCCCGGCGCTGCCGCACGCCCATGGGCGCTTTCCGGCCGCGCCAGAAGGATTTTGACACGCTCGCCGCCAATCCGGGTCCACGCCCCGGGAAAGGGGCTCAAACCACGGATCTGCGCGTCCAGACGGTCCGCCGGCAGGCTCCAGTCCAGACGGGCTTCTGACTTGTCGATCTTGTGGGCATATGTCACACCGTCCGCCGTCTGGCCGCGCGGCTCCAGCCGTCCGGCCAGCAGGTCGGGCAAGGCGTTTTTCAAAAGGTCGGCGCCCAGACCGGCCAGACGGTCATGCAGGTCGGCGGCGGTGTCGCGCGGACCGATAGGCGTCCGGACCTCCGCCAGCACCGGCCCGGTGTCCAGACCGGCCTCCATCTGCATCAGGTCGACACCGGTCTCGCGGTCACCGGCCATGATCGCCCGCTGGATCGGCGCCGCCCCGCGCCAGCGCGGCAACAGCGAGGCATGCAGGTTGACGCAGCCCCGCCTTGGTGCGCTCAGCACGGCCTTGGGCAGGATCTGCCCGTAAGCCACGACCACCGCAAGATCCAGGTCCAGTGCGGCGAATGCCTCTTTTTCCACGGTGGTTTTCAGACTGTCCGGCGTCCGGACGGCGAGACCGGCGTTCTCGGCGCGCGCCGCCACCGGGCTCGGCGTCGGCTTTTTGCCACGACCGGCGGGGCGCGCCGGCTGGCTGTAGACAGCCACGATATCATGGCCGCTGTCGATCAGGACATTCAGCGCCGGAACGGCGAAATCGGGCGTGCCGAGAAAAGCAAGGCGCATGGGCCGCCCTCCATCTCTGTCTCTGGTCTGGCGTTACAGGATGACGGCGTCCTTGTTCGCCTTGACCACTTTTTTGATGATCATGTTGCGGCGCAGCTTCGACAGGTAATCGATAAACACCACCCCGTTCAGATGATCGATTTCATGCTGGACACAGGTGGCGAGAAGACCGTCCATCTCCTCCTCGCGCGGCTTGCCGTCATAATCCAGGTAGGACACGCGGATTCGCTCGGGGCGTTCCACCTCGGCATAATGTTCGGGGACGGACAGACAGCCTTCATTATAGATGCTGCGCTCGTCCGAGGCCCACACCACCTCCGGATTGACGAGAAAACGCGGCTGGCGTTCCCCTTCCGTGTCGGCGACATCGACCACCAGCAGACGCTTCGGCACGGCCACCTGAATGGCGGCCAGGCCGATGCCGGGCGCGTCATACATGGTCTCAAGCATGTCGTCCATCAAACCGCGCAGCGCATCGTCCACCTGGGCGACCGGCTCCGAGACCGTCTTCAGCAACGGGTCGGGGACATTGATAATCGGAAGCTTGCTCATGAATTTCTCCCGCGCTCTTTCCCGCCGGGTCCCGTCCTTGACATGCACACTCACTGACCGCCTTACCTATGGTCACGGGCCCCATGCGTCAAGGTGGGGACGCTGGACAAGGCCTATTTGGCGGTTTTCAGCAGCACGGTTTCGGCCGGTCCGCCAAGAAACAGCGGCGCCTCGCCGGCCAGGGTTTCCTTCAGATAATCGTAAAGCAGCCTGACACGGGCGTTGCGCCGCAATTCCGCATGGGCCACCAGCCACAACTCCCCCTTGGCGATCAGGGTTTCCGGCATAAGCCGGCACAGACCCGGCATGCTGTCGCCCTGAAAACAGGGCAGGGCACCGATGCCGAGCCCTTCCCGCATGGCCAGCCCCAGACCCGCCATGTTGTTGGTGCGCATGACAATGCGGTCCCGGATCGGCAGCGCCCGGAACAGGGATGCGTCGGACATGGTCAACATGTCCTGCGACGGCACCACGAAACGGTGCGCCGGAATGTCGCCAAAACCCTCAAAGGGGCCAAACTCCCGCATATAGCGCTCACTGGCATACAGGCCCCAGCCGACATCCGCCGCCTTGCTGGCGATCAGGTCGGCCTGGGCGGGGCGAAACATGCGCATGGCGATATCCGCCTCGCGGCGCAGCAGGTCGGCAACGGCGGCGTCGACCTGCACATGAACAAGAATTTTCGGATAGCGCGCCAGAAAACCGGGCAGACGGCGCACCAGCCAGTCATCGCCAAGGGTACCCGGCGCCGTCACGATGACCCGGCCGGCGGTCCGGCTGTCATCCCCGCTGGACAGACGTTCAACGGCGAAGGCATCTTCGCGCATGGCACGGATGGACGGCAAAAGCTGCTGGCCCAAAGCCGTCAGTTGCAGACCGCCCTTCGTGCGTGCGAACAGGCTGTTGCCCAGACTGTCCTCCAGCGCGCTGAGCCGCCGCGACAGGGTCGGCTGGCTGATTTTCAGTTTTCTGGCCGCCGCCGACAGGCTGCCTTCCTCACTGATGGCCAGAAAATACCGCAGATCGTTCCAGTCCATGAATGCAGGCCCCCGCAAGGCATATCTATTCATTTATGGATATTCTAAATCCGAATTTTCGCAATTCCTATTCATTTTTATCGAATCTACTCTGTGTATCGCAGCATGGTCCGAAAAGCACGGCTGCTCAAAATACCGGAACCGGATACCGGAAACGAACTGCCCTGAGATCACTGTTTTGGAGACCATCCATGATCATGAACAGGATACCAAGCCCCGCCGCCCTGCCGAAAGCGGCCTGCCTTGCCGCCATGATGGCCGGTACGGTCATGGCCGCCACCGGCGCCAGCCTGGGCGATACCGGCTATCTTCTGCGGGGCAGCCGCGTGGACGCCGGACAACAGGCCCTGGAACAGGGCCGGTACGCTGATGCGGCCCATCATTACCGGACGGCCCTGCGGCATGGGCTTCGGGGGACGCGGGCACGAGCCGTCAGGATCAATCTGTGCGCGGCGGAACGCGCCGCCGGCGCCTATGAAAAGGCCGTGACGGCCTGCACCGAGGCCCTCGCGGCGGATGCGGACGCCTGGCAGGCGCTGGTTCACCGCGGCCTCGCCCTGAAACAGCTCGGCCGTCCGGCGCGGGCGCGCGGCGACCTTCAGGCCGCCCTCACCCGGCTTGAAGACGGCATCGCACCGGGCCCGGAAAAAACGGCGGCAGCGCTGGCGGAAACCTTGGCGGCAGCCCTGGACAGCCTGCCGCCGGTTGTCACCGCCGCCAGATAAGGACGCCCTGTTTCAAACACGCTTCCCCCTTCCCCGGACCTGCCACATGAATTCGGGGAATGGCGGCGGCAGCCGGGGACCGCACCCCCGGCTGCCGTTTGGTCATAAAGGGATGATCGGGGCAATTCCCGCCCGGTGACAATTCACACGGCTCGGTTCATGACAATATGGCGACGGTGCGGTCCACGCGCCGTCGCATACCGCCTGTGGGCTAAAGGGCGTCTTCCACCGGATCGTCCAGGGGATACACACCCTTTGGGTCTTCAATTTCCAGAACCCACATATCGCCGTCCACCGCCCGCCGCCGGCGCAGCCGGTCGTCCATATCGGTCTCGGCCGCCCCGTCCGCAGGTCCGATCGGACGCCAGACCGTGCGGCCATCCATATCGGTCGTCCGTTCCAACAGCCGGGTCCGATAGCCCGCGCCGACAAGTTTGAGGACAATGCCCCCGCGATCCTCATCGCCCCGCGCGGCCATATAGGCGCCAAGGCCAAGGCCGGTGGCACGGCGCAGAAGACTGTCGGCGACAAGGCCGGATTTCAGCCGCATGGGCAGCGTCCATTCTTTGCATCGGGAATCACGGTCGGTACATGGCAGGCATAGCATGACACCGGCAAAACCGCATGGATGAAATACCCGGCGGGGGACCGCCTGCACAGGGAAAACGGATGGGGGAATACGGGAATACGCGGCGCCGTCAGGTCAGGCCCAGCGTTTCCAGGGTATCCCGGAACATGGCGCGGACCTGGGCCGGCGGCAGGCCGAAATCCAGACCCAGACTGTCCTCGCCGCACCATACGACCAGGGCGGGAATTTCCCCTCTGCCCGGCACATGCAGGGTGACGGCGGCACCGTCTCTCAGGGGCAGGTCCAGGCGGATGCGCGCGCCAGACAGGGACAGGTTGAGGATGTGACAGTCAAATCGGTGACGGCCGGTTTCCAGAACCGCCGGCCACAGCACCGACCGGCGCGGATGCCGGCGCCGGTCCGCATCCCCGCTTTCCGTTTCCGCCGGGCTGTCAGGAAATGCCTGACCGGCCCGGTCAATATTGTCCGCCCGTGGTGCCATCGCGCGACCCGCTGTTGCAAAATGAGAGTATGGCTTCTGAAAATAATGCCAGCCCGTCACGCAAGCCTTAAGGAATGTAGAGAAAATAAGGAAAATTTGCCGAAAATCCCCTGTCCCGTCCGACCCCGTCGGCAGGGTCCCGCACCGCCGCGCCGGCGCCTGCATGGACCGCCAATCTTGTCGGCGGGCGGTTTCTTCGCTACGAAGAAAGGCCGAGGGGTCGGACGGACCGAGGACGCGCAAGACGGACAGGCCGCCGCAACGGGTGGAAACAATATGGCCGACACCGAAACGGCGACAATTCTAATCGTCGAGGACAGCCCGACCCTGGCGCTGACCTATGAGACCTATCTGACACCGCTCGGCTATCCGATTACCCAGGCCCACACCGGCAAGGTCGCCCTCAACCATATCGAGAATCAAACCCCTTCGGTCATCCTACTGGACCTGAAACTGCCGGATATGGACGGGCTCGATATTCTGCGGCGGGTCTCGGCCGACGGTCTGCGCAGCCGGGTGATCGTCATCACCGCGCACGGCTCTGTCGCCACCGCCGTCGCGGCCATGCGCGAAGGCGCCGCCGACTTCCTGGTCAAACCCTTCAGCGCCGAACGTCTGACGACCACGGTCAACACCGCGCTGGAAGTGGTGCGCCTGACGGAACTGGTGGACGAATATCGCGGGCGGGGCCGCTCCTTCGGGGATTTTATCGGCGAAAGCGCGCCGATGCAGGCCGTCTACAGCATGATTCAGGATGCCGCGCCGTCACGGGCCAGCGTGTTCATCACCGGCGAATCAGGCACCGGCAAGGAATTGTGCGCCCAGGCGATCCACCGCGCCAGCCCCCGCACGGAGGCCCCCTTCATCGCCCTCAACTGCGCCGCCATTCCGGCGAACCTGATCGAAAGCGAGATTTTCGGCCACGTCAAAGGGGCCTTCACGGGCGCCACGGAAAACCGCGACGGCGCGGCGGTCAAGGCCTCGGGCGGGACCCTGTTTCTCGATGAAATCTGCGAAATGCCCCTGGACCTGCAAGCCAAGCTTCTGCGCTTCATCCAGACGGGACAGGTGGTGCCGGTGGGCAGCAATGACGCCCGCACCGTCAATGTGCGCTTTGTCTGCGCCACCAACCGCGACCCGTGGGAAGAAGTGGCCGAGGGCCGCTTCCGCGAGGACCTGTATTACCGCCTGCATGTCATCCCCATCCATCTGCCCCCGCTCAGGGATCGCGGCGACGACGTGCAGAAAATCGCGCAAAGCCTGCTGCTGCGCTTCGCCGGCGAGGAGGGCAAGGCCTTTCACGGCTTTTCAGACGACGCTGTCAGCCGCTTGAGGACCCACAACTGGCCCGGCAATGTGCGCGAACTCAGCAATGTCATTCAGTCCGCCGTGGTGCTGAATGACGGCGATGTCGTCAACGGTGCCATGCTGCGCCTGCCGGTCCGCCAGGCCGGCGACAGGGGAACCGCCGAAAAGGGCATCGGCGACCGGGAAACCGGCGACCGGGCCGCGACCCCTGCCGGCATGCCGCCTGTCGCGGAGACCGCACCGGACCACGTTGCCATGAATGGCCTGGCCGCACATGACCTGCCCACCATGGAAGAGGAGATCGAACCGCTGGAAATCGTCGAGCGGCGCACGATCGAGCACGCGATCCGCCTGTGCGGCGGCAGCGTGGGACGCGCCGCCCGCAGGCTCGGCGTCGATCCGTCCACGCTCTACCGCAAGATCAAGGGCTGGCAGAAGGCCGCATCCTGACACACCGCAACCCGGCCCCATCAAAGGTCAGGAAGGTCAGCCCGGAAAAGCCCGCACGGGAAAAACCATCACGGGGCGAATTACACGTCCGGTCGGTCGGCGCAAGGTCGCCTGGACAGGATCGCCCGGTGCAGGGCACAGCCGCGCCCCGCACCGGCTTTCATCCGATCACGACTCGTCCGTTTTACCCGTATTCTGATCCAGGGCATTGGCGATGCTGGCGGACAGGGCCGCCACACTGACCAGCTCGGACGCGGTGGCCGTCATGCGCGCGATCTGGATCGAACTGCGCATGCCCAGCAACAGCGGCCCGATCAGCCGCGCGTCGCCCAGCTCAGCCAGCATTTTATAGGCGATATTGGCCGAATGCAGGGCCGGCATGATCAGCACATTGGCCGGACCCGAAAGCCGCATGAAGGGATACAGCTCCATCAGGTTCCTGTTCAGCGCCACATCCGCCTGCATTTCGCCGTCATACTCGAAATCCACCTTGCGCCTGTCGAGAATGCACACAGCCTCGCGCAGATGCTCGGTCTTGTCGGACGGCGGATTGCCGAAATTGGAGAAGGACACGAAGGCAACGCGCGGGTCATGTCCCAGCCGGCGCACGAAGAAAGCGGCGGACTGGGCGATATCGGCCAGGTCTTCCGGTGTCGGCCGTTCATTGACCGTGGCGTCGGCGATGAACACCGTCCGCCCCTTCGTCACCAGAATGGACAGGCCGAAGGGCTTGAGACCCGGCAGGGGATCGATCACCCGGCGGATGTTTTTCAGGGACCGCCAGTAATGGCGCGTCACGCCGGTGATCATGGCATCGGCATCGCCCGTCGCCACCATGCAGGCGGAAAACACGTTACGGTCCCGGTTGACAAGGCGTTGCACATCGCGCAGCAGAAAGCCCCGCCGGTTCAGCCGGGCGTAAAGATAATCGATATAGGCCTCGCGCCGGTCGGTCTTGGCGGCATTCCAGATTTCGAAACTGCCGGGGTCCTCGACGCCCATGTCATGCAGCTTTTCACGGATCGTGTCCTCATAGCCGACCAGCACGGGAATGCCGTATCCCGCCGCCTTGAAACCGATGGCGGCCCTCAGCACGCGGTCTTCCTCGGCTTCCGAGAAGACGACGCGGCGCGGCGGCCGGCGCTTCAGCTCCTCGAACATGGCGGACAGGGTGTCCACGGTCGGGTCCAGCCGCGCCGACAGGGCCATGCAGTAGGCCTCCATGTCGTCGATCGGCTGACGGGCGACGCCGGTCTCGATGGCGGCCTGGGCCACGCGCGGCGGAATGCGCCGGATCAGGCGCGGGTCGAACGGCGCCGGGATGATGTAATCGGGGCCGTAATGGGGGTGGGCGCCGCCGTAAGCCACAGCCACCTCGTCCGGCACATCCTCCCGCGCCAGTTCGGCCAGCGCCTGCGCGGCGGCGATTTTCATCTCTTCATTGATGGTGCGCGCCCGCACGTCCAGCGCCCCGCGAAAGATATAGGGAAATCCCAGAACATTGTTGACCTGGTTCGGATAATCCGACCGTCCGGTGGCGATGATGGCATCGTCGCGCACTTCGCGGACCGCTTCGGGCGTGATTTCGGGGTCCGGATTGGCCATGGCGAAAATGATCGGCGTTTCGGCCATGGCTTTCACCATATCCTGTGTGATGGCACCGGCCGCCGACAGGCCGATGATCGCATCGGCGCCGACCATGGCCTCTTCCAGGGTGCGCACGTCGGTTTTCACCGCATGGGCCGATTTCCACTGGTTCATGCCCTTTTCGCGGCCCTCATATATGACGCCGGTGCGGTCCACCATGACCACATTGTCATGGGGCACGCCCATGGCCTTGATCAGCTCGATACAGGCGATGCAGGCCGCACCCGCGCCGAGGGCGACGATCTTGGTCGTCTTGATGTCGCGGCCCGTCAGGTCGAGGGCGTTGATGAAACCGGCGGCGGTAATGATGGCGGTGCCGTGCTGGTCATCGTGAAAAACCGGAATGTCCATCGCCTCGCGCAGGCGCTGTTCGATGATGAAACATTCCGGCGCGCCGATATCCTCCAGATTGATGCCGCCGAAGCTCGGGCCCAGCAGCTTGACGCAATTGACAAATTCGTCGATGTCGCAGGTATCCACCTCAAGATCGATGGAATCCACATCGGCAAACCGCTTGAACAGCACGGACTTGCCTTCCATGACCGGCTTCGAGGCCTGCGCCCCCAGATTGCCCAGGCCCAAAATGGCCGATCCGTTGGAGATCACCGCGACCAGATTGCCCTTGGTGGTGTAATCATAGGCCAGATCGGGATTTTCGGCGATGCGCTCCACCGGAACCGCGACACCGGGGCTGTAGGCCAGCGACAGGTCCCGCTGGGTCGCCATGGGCTTGGACGGTACGATTTCCAGCTTGCCGGGACGTCCGGCCGCATGAAACCGCAGCGCTTCTTCATCGGTGAATTTGGACGATTTTGCCGTCATTTCGACCCCATTCCTCTATATCTGGTGCGTATTCCGCCGGTTGCTCTGCGCTCTGCCGTCCGGATGGCCGTATCCATCCACTCTGAAAACAGTTCCTGTTGAGACGGCCTGATAAGGCATGCCATAAAAAATATTCAGAGGGTCCCTCCCCTCCGCTAACGGGGTACAACGGCCCGCACAGCTTGACAATGCGAAAGTCTTGGATGCCGCAGTGACAGGAAAGGTTTCAGGCCGGACGCCAGACCCTGTGGACACATCGGAGTCTCGTCTGCATATCATGCCGGGCCGCCCCGGCGGCAGGACACCGGCGACCCGCTGGTGAAAACCGGCCCGTGCACTTACCTATTCCCGTGGACCGCGTTATCATCGCGACGGAGATGCCGGCCCGCGATGCAAACCGTCGGCAATATGGAGTTTTGAACCGTAATGGAAGCCGCCCTTCCGTCCAAGAAGACACAAGAGAGCCGCGATAGCGCCGCAAGCTCCACGGACACCGCGGCGCGGCCGGTCGGCCACGCGGACCGGACGGGGAGCGGGCAACCGGACAACAAATGGTCCCGCGCCGCGAAAAGTCCCGGCGTCACCCCGATGATGGCCCAGTTTTTCGAGATCAAGGCCGCCTACAGCGACTGCCTGCTGTTCTACCGCATGGGCGATTTCTACGAGCTGTTTTTCGAAGATGCCGAGCAGGCAGCGGCGGCACTGGACATCACGCTGACCAAACGCGGCAAACATGACGGCAAGGATGTCGCCATGGCGGGCGTGCCGGTCCATGCCGCGGAAAGCTATCTGGCCCGGCTGATCCGCAAAGCCTTCCGGGTGGCCGTCTGCGAACAGGTCGAGGACCCGGCCGAGGCCAAGAAACGCGGCGCGAAATCCGTGGTGCGGCGGGAAGTGGTGCGGCTGGTCACTCCCGGCACGCTGACCGAAGACACCCTTCTCGATGCTCGCGTGCACAATTATCTCGCCGCCCTTGGCCGGGCCGAGGGCCATCTGGCCCTGGCCGTGGTCGACATATCCACCGGCGAATTCCTGATTGCACCGACCCTGCCCGGTCGGCTGAGCGCGGAACTGGCCCGCTTCACCCCGAGCGAACTGCTGCTGCCCGACAATCTCGGCGACGACACAGCCGTGCAGGACGCGCTCGCCGACTGGCGCGACATACTCAGCCCCCTTGGCGCCGCCCGTTTCGACAGCGGTCACGGGCGCTGGCGGCTGGAAGAACTGTTCAATGTCGCCACACTGGACGGATTTGCCAGTTTCGGCCGGGCCGAGCTGTCGGCGGCGGGCGCCCTGGTCGACTATCTGGAAGACACGCAAAAAGGCAAACTGCCGCGTCTGGCGCCGCCGAAACGGCTGCCGCCGGACGGCGCCATGATGATCGACGCGGCCACGCGCCGGTCGCTGGAGTTGACGCGCACGCAGGGCGGCGACACCGCCGGCAGCCTGCTTGCCACCATCGACCGCAGCGTGACCGGCGCCGGCGCACGCCTGATGGCAAAACGTCTGTCAGCCCCCCTGACCGATCCGGTGCGCATCAACGAACGGCTTGATATGGTGCAATATATGCTGGAACGCACCAGCCTTCGGCAGGACATGCGCATGCTTCTGAAGGCGACGCCGGACATGGAACGGGCGCTGGCGCGTCTGTCACTGGGGCGTGGCGGCCCGCGCGATCTGATGGCGATCCGTCTGGGGCTGGATGCGGCACACAGCGCGCGCGAGGCCCTGGCGGCATCCGGCGACGGCCTCGGCGCCCTGCCGGACGACCTGGCGGCCGTTCATGACAGACTTGGCCGGCATCACGACCTGGCCGGAACCTTGAAACGCGCCCTGGTCGAGGAACCGCCGCTGAGCGTGCGCGACGGCGGGTTTATCGCCGCCGACTATGACGCCACCCTGGACGAATTCCGCACCCTGCGCGACCAGAGCCGCCGCCTGATTCTGGAGCTTGAGGCCGATTATCAACGCCTGACCGCCATCGCCAGCCTGAAAATCAAGCACAACAATGTCCTCGGCTATCATGTGGATGTCACCGCCAGACACGCCGACAAGCTGATGGCCCCACCGCTGAACGAAACCTTCATCCACCGGCAGACACTGGCCAACGCCGTCCGCTTTTCGACGGCTGATCTTTCAAAACTCGCGGGCAAGATTTCGGAGGCCGGCGACCGCGCCCTGGCGCTTGAACAGGATATCTTCACGGCACTCACAGGTCAGGTGATGGACACCGCCGCCACCATCAGCGAGGCCGCCCTGGCCCTGGCCGAACTGGACGTGGGGGCGGGCAATGCCACGCTTGCCGCGGAATGCGGCTATGTCCGGCCGGATGTGGACGACAGTCTTGCCTTCACGGTCCGCAACGGACGCCATCCGGTGGTCGAGTCCGCTCTTGCCGGCACGTCGGACAGCTTTGTCGCCAATGACTGCCAGCTGGAGGAAAACGGACGCCTCTGGTTGCTGACGGGGCCGAACATGGCGGGCAAAAGCACATTCCTGCGCCAAAACGCCCTGATGGCGGTCATGGCGCAGATGGGCGGCTATGTACCCGCCGCCCATGCCCATATCGGCGTGGTGGACCGTCTGTTCAGCCGGGTGGGCGCATCGGATGATCTGGCGCACGGCCGGTCCACCTTCATGGTGGAAATGGTGGAAACCGCCGCCATTCTCAATCAGGCGGGACCGCGCTCGCTTGTCATACTGGATGAAATCGGGCGCGGGACAGCCACATATGACGGGCTGTCCATTGCCTGGGCGGCGGTCGAACATCTGCACAACATCAACCAGTCACGGGCCCTGTTCGCCACCCATTATCATGAGCTCACCGCGCTGAAGGAAACGCTGGACGCCCTGGCCCTGCGGTCGATGAAGGTCCGGGAATGGAAGGGCGAGGTGATTTTCCTGCATGAGGTGGCCAAGGGTGCTGCCGACCGGTCCTACGGCATTCAGGTCGCCAAGCTGGCCGGCCTGCCGCCCCGCGTCATCGCCCGCGCGCGGCAGGTTCTGGACCATCTGGAATCCCAGGACACCGGCGCCGGCGCGCACGGTCCGGTACATGACCTGCCGCTGTTTCAGGACATTCCCGCCCGCAGCCCGGAAAAGGAGGATAAAAACCCGCTGGAACAAGCCCTTGAAGACATCAATCCGGACGATCTGTCGCCGCGGGATGCCCTGACTGTCCTGTACAAATTGCAGGATATACTTCGCGGTCGGGACTCTTCGGGATGACGCTTCAGGCCATCCCCAACCGGCGGGCCATCATCCACCGCCGCGCATTGATCGCCGATCTGGAGACGGTATTCGACACCGTGCCCCGCGACAGCTGGCAGGCGGACATCACCGCACGGCTGAAGCAGGCCCACAAAACCGGCCTGACCGAGGTCCGACGCCGGTTCGAGGATGAACATAACGGGCGGCGCGCGGCACGGGCCCTCAGTTTTCTGATGGATCAGCTTCTTCTCACCCTCTATGAGGTGGTGACGGTCCGGCTGCTGCCTGTGGCCAATCCGACGGCCAGTGAACGGCTGTGTCTGGTGGCAACGGGCGGGTACGGACGCGGCGAGCTGGCCCCTTTCTCCGACATCGATCTTCTGTTTCTCGTGCCGTACAAGGCAACCCCCTGGGCGGAATCCGTTGTCGAGACGATCCTGTATGTTCTCTGGGACATCGGGCTGAAAGTGGGCTACGCCACACGCACGGCCGAGGATTGCGTCCGCCTCGCCCGTGAGGACCTGACCATCCGGACCGCTTTTCTGGAGGCGCGGTGTCTGTGCGGCGATGAGGGCCTGTACCGGACGGCCGCCAAACAGTTTGTCCGCCGTGTCATGGCCGGCAGCGGCGCCGACTTTGTCGAACAGAAACTGGCCGAACGGAATGCCCGGCATGCCCGCCTGGGTGACAGCCGCTATGTGGTGGAACCCAATGTGAAGGACGGCAAGGGGGGCCTACGCGATCTTCAGACCATGTGGTGGATCGCCCGGTATCTGTACGGCGGCGCGGACCGGTCCGCGGCCAAGGCCCGCGATGTCCTGACCGTCAGCGAAAACCGCCAGTTCCAGAAAGCCACCCGCTTTTTATGGTCCGTGCGCGTTGCCCTGCATTTCATCGCCGGGCGGGCGGAAGAAAGACTGACCTTCGGGTATCAGCGCCAGCTTGCCGACCTGCTCGGGTATCAGGACAGGCGCGGCACGCTCGGGGTCGAACGGTTCATGAAACATTACTTCCTGACGGCCAAGCAGGTGGGTGATCTGACACGCATTTTCTGCGCCGTCCTCGAAGCGCGCCAGCAGAAAAAAACCCTTCTGCAACGCTTTGCCCGCCGCAGGCACGTGCAGGGCTTTCTGACGGACGGCAACCGCCTGACCGTGACAGACGAAAACGACTTCGCGCAACAGCCGGCCAGAATGGTCAAAATCTTCGCCGTTGCCGACAAACACGGTCTGGATATCCACCCGGACGCGCTTAGACTGATCAAGCAGAATCTCAACCGCATCACCGGGCGGGTCCGCCGCGACCCGGAGGCAAATGCGGATTTCCTGTCCCTGCTGACATCCCGCCGGGCGGCGGAGGTCAATCTGCGCCGCATGAACGAAGCAGGGGTTTTCGGCCGTTTCGTGCCCGATTTCGGCCGCGTCGTGGCCCAGATGCAGTTCGACATGTATCACCATTACACGGTCGATGAGCATACGATTCGCGCCATCGGCCTTGTCACCCAGATCGAGGCCGGCACCCTGAAGGAAGACCATCCGCTGGCCACCGAAATCATCCATAAACTGGTCTCGCGCAGGGTGCTCTATGTGGCTGTGCTGCTGCATGACGTGGCCAAGGGCAGGGGCGGCGATCATTCCGTTCTCGGCGCCGGAGTGGCGGAAAAGCTCTGCCCCCGGCTGGGTATGACAGCGGCTGAAACGGAAATGGTCGCCTGGCTGGTACGCTGGCATCTGCTGATGTCGGCAACCGCCTTCAAACGCGATCTGGCCGACCCGAAGACGGTTCAGGACTTTTGCGAACGGGTCAAAAGCCCCGAAAGGCTGCGCCTGTTGCTGTGCCTGACGGTGGTCGATATCCGCGCCGTCGGACCGGGCGTCTGGAACGGATGGAAGGGACAGCTACTGCGCGACCTTTATTTTCTGGCGGAAGAGGTGCTGGTCGCAGGCCACGCCAATGTGGCCCGCGGCGAACGGGTGAAAGCCAAGAAAAAAGCCCTGCGCCACGCCCTGTCAGACTGGTCCGAAGGGGCCTTCGCCATTCATGCCGAACGCCTGTTTGACGCTTACTGGATCGCCGAAAGCGACGACATCCTTGCCGACAACGCCCGCCTGATCCGCCGGACCGAAGCCGAAGGCGGGCTGCTCGGCGTGGACATTCAGGTATCGCCGGCACAGGACATGACACGGCTGTCCGTCTTTACCGCGGATCATCCGGGCCT
This sequence comes from Eilatimonas milleporae, assembly GCF_003688555.1. Lineage (GTDB taxonomy): Bacteria > Pseudomonadota > Alphaproteobacteria > Sphingomonadales > Kordiimonadaceae > Eilatimonas > Eilatimonas milleporae. Next base: position 112,164 of record NZ_REFR01000015.1, on the reverse strand, counting down.
GTTCGCGCGCCTTGCAGGCGCCATCAGCGTGGCAGGCGCCAGCATCACAGGCGCCAAAATCCACACCACGGCGGACGGCATGGCAATGGACAATTTCATCGTGCAATCGACGGACGGCACCGCCTTCGATACAGCCGACCTGAAAACCAAGCTGACGGATCTGGTTTTGAAAACACTGAAAGGCAAGGTGCGGCCCAAGGAAAGGCTGGCACGGCAAAGCCTGTTCGGGGACCCGTCCAAAAGTTTTGAAATCGCGCCCGTCGTGCTGATCGACAACAAGGCATCCGGCCGGTCCACCGTCATTGAGGTCAATGCAAAGGACAGACCCGGCCTGCTCTATGATCTGGCCTATTGTCTGTACAGGCTGAAGCTGTCGATTTTTTCAGCCCATGTGGCCACTTACGGCGAACGGGCCGTGGATGTTTTCTATGTGCGGGATCTGGTGGGCCAGAAAATATCGAACAAGGTCCGCCTGAAAAATATCGAAGCCAAACTGCTGGCGGCGACCGTGGGCGAAACAGCGGGCACGGACAAAACGCCGCCAGGCGGTTCGCGGCACGGCAAACGCGGATCAAGGCCGGCTCAAAACCGCAAGACAGAGGCCGCCGAGTGAACACCGGCGGCAAAAAGTCCCCGCCATCGCCGAAGATCGCGGAATCGGACACAACCGGAGACGCAGCGCCAGAGACATCTGCTGGCGTGCCGCGCCGAAACACTCTGGCCCGCCGCTTGGGCACGGTCGGGGGCTGGACATTGCTCAGCCGGGTTTTCGGCTTTCTCCGCGATCTTCTCATGGCGCGCTATCTGGGCGCGGCGGCGGCGGCGGACGCTTTTTTCATCGCTTTCAAACTGCCGAATTTTTTCCGCAGGCTTTTTGCCGAAGGGGCTTTTTCCGCCGGTTTCATCCCCCTTTATGCGGAACGGCTCGGCACCCGCGCGGAGGAAGACGGCCGTGCCCGCGCGGACCGGTTTGCGGGTCGCGTGCTGTCCTGGTTTCTGCCGATCCTTCTTCTCTTTCTCATCCTCATGGAAGCCGCCATGGTGCCGGTGATGCTGGGTTTGACGGGCGGCTTTGCCGACAATCCTGAAAAATTCGCTCTGACGGTCACGTTGGGCCGGCTGACCTTTCCTTATCTGGTTACCATATCGCTTGTTTCCCTCTGGGCGGGCATGTTGAACGGGCTGGACCGCTATGCGGCCGCGGCCTTTGTGCCCGTCATCCTGAACATATTCATGATCGCCGCCCTGCTCGGCCTCGGCGAAACGGAAGAAGACAAGGCGCGCGCCCTTGCCGTTGCCGTATCGCTGTCCGGCCTTGGCCAGTTTCTCTGGCTGTTCGTGGCAGGCCGACGCGCGGGCATCCGCCTTCAACTGTCATGGCCGCGCCTTGATCCCGAAATACGCCGTCTCGGCGCCATTGTCGCACCGGCGGCCGTGGGGGCCGGTGTCATGCAGATCAACCTGCTGGTCGATATATTTCTGGCCGCGCGCTTTCTGCCTGAAGGGTCGGTTTCCTGGATGTTTTATGCGGATCGCCTGAATCAGCTGCCCGTCGGCGTGATCGGCGTCGGGCTCGGGACCGTGCTGCTGCCAACCATCAGCCGTCTGCTGGCGGGCGGACGGATACACGAGGCGATGGCCGAACAGAACCGCGCCCTTGTCCTCGGCCTTGGCCTGACACTGCCCGCGGCGGCGGCGCTCGCCGTTGTGGGCACCCCCATCATCCGCGGTCTTTTTGAACGCGCCGCCTTTACCGGCGCCGACAGTCTGGCAACCGGCGCGGCACTGGGCGCCTATGCCATCGGCCTGCCGGCGTATGTATTGGCCAAGGTCATGCTGCCCGGTTTTCATGCCCGACAGGACACCGTCACCCCGGTCCGTATCGCCCTGGTGGGCATGGGGGTCAATCTGGCCCTCAATCTGCTGCTGATCGGCCCGCTTGCCCATGTCGGCCTCGCCCTGGGCACGGCCGGGGCCGCATGGGTCAGCGTGGCGGCAATGATGGCGGTGCTGTACCGACGCGGGCATTTCCGCATGCTGGCGGGCACCCTGTCGCGCCTCGTACGCCTGATGGCAGCAACACTGCTGATGACAGGCCTGCTGTACGGGCTGAAAGATGTTCTGATGCCCTATTTCGTCACAGACGGTCCGGTGCGGATCGCGGCTCTGGCGGCTTTGATCCTGGCGGGCATGACAAGCTACGGACTTGCGGCTCTCGGCCTGAAGGCCCTCAGCCTGAAGGACGTGAAAAAACTGGGCGGATCACGATGACACACCGCGCGATACTCCTTCTATATCTCTGACGTCCGGCCCGGCTTCTTGACCCTGTGACCGGGCCTTGCCATAAGGCGACGCTGGGACCGAAGCGGGTCCCGCCGTCATACCATTCTCAGGAGCCATCTTCGTGACCAACCGCGTCTTTTCCGGGGCCCAGCCATCCGGCAACATGCATCTTGGCAATTATCTGGGCGCGTTCCGCAACTGGGTCCGTCTCCAGGACGATTACGAGTGTCTGTACTGCGTGGTCGATCTGCATGCCATAACCGTGTGGCAGGAACCGGCCGGACTGACGCACCAGATCCGCGAAGCGGCGGCGGCCTATATGGCGGCGGGCGTGGATCCCGCGCGGTCGATCCTGTTCAATCAAAGCCAGGTGCCGGCCCACAGCGAACTGGCCTGGATTTTCAATTGCGTCGCCCGTCTCGGCTGGCTCAACCGTATGACCCAGTTCAAGGACAAGGCCGGCAAGAACCGTGAAAAAGCCTCTGTCGGACTGTATATCTATCCAAATCTGATGGCCGCCGACATTCTCCTGTACAAGGCCACCCATGTACCGGTCGGTGAGGATCAGAAACAGCATCTGGAACTGACCCGCGATATCGCACAGAAATTCAATCATGATTTCGGGGCCGATCTTTTCCCGGAAGTGGAGCCCATCATTCAGGATGAAGGCGCACGCGTGATGTCACTGCGGGACGGCAGCAAGAAAATGTCAAAATCGGATCCGTCCGATTACAGCCGCATCAATCTGAATGACGATGCAGACACCATCGCGCAGAAAATCCGCAAGGCCCGAACGGATTCAGAACTGATTCCGGAAACCCCCGACGGCCTGACGGGCCGGGCCGAGGCAACCAATCTGATCGGCATATACGCCGCCCTTGCGGATATGGAGCGGACAGCCGTATGCGCCGACTTTGCCGGTAAGGATTTTGCCTCGTTCAAGGCCGCCCTGACCGATCTGGCCGTCGCCAAACTGGCACCCGTCACCGAGGAAATGACCCGTCTGATGAACGATCCGGCTGAAATCGACGCGGTACTCCGCAAGGGGGCGGAGCGGGCACAGGCCCTTGCTGCGCCCATTATGGCGGAAGTGCGTGCAGCCGTCGGCCTGCTGGGGTAAAAGAAAACGGAATGGGGTTTCCCGATAAAACGGGCGGGTCGGTATGACAAGCCTGTGAACAGGCTGCTCATTTTACTTTTTCGAATGTATCATTCAGCTAGGGTTCAGGCGTTTGTCCCTAAAGTGACAGTCATTAAAGTATTGAGTCTGTGGCCTTCGGGCCATGCGATAATGCACCCGGACAGCAAGGGGCATGCGTATCACGACCGGTCATGCCGAACCGTGGCGGCGCCATGCAGCCCGACAGGCAAGGGCCCTTGCAGTCCGGCCATATGAAGGGACCCGATGCGTTGTCCGGACATCCGTACACTTGACGGCCGACGCAAAAGGGCTGACGAATGGTTCGGAGAAATCAAGGAGTTGCCGAAATGCACGCCGCTCAAAGGCTTTTTCTCTGCGCTGGTCTGTTACTGCTGAGCGCCTGTACCAGTTATCTGCGCAGCGATGTTGCCACTTTTCACAAGTTGCCCCTGTCACAGGGTGAAACCATTGCTATCCAGCCTCTTGACCCTACACGGGCCGATAGCCTTGAATTTGCGCGCTACGCCGAAGACATCGCTCCCTTTTTGACACTTCAGGGGTACCGCGTCGTAGAAGGCACGGACGCGGATCTGATTGCCGGGTTTGACGTCGGCGTGTCCCAGGGCCGTGAAAAGACCTATGGCTTTGTCGGCGCGGCTTCACCCTTCTGGGTGGGCTATGGCGGTTTCGGCCCCTGGGGATATCCGTGGGGGTGGGGCGGTTTTGGCCGTTTCGGCGGCTTCGGACCGTGGTGGGATCCATGGTGGGGCGGTGGTGCCTGGGGACCGGGCTTTGGTGCATACGGCACCGGACGACCCCGCGTCTATACCGTCTATACGTCTGAGCTGTCTCTGGAAATCCGTCGCAACAATGGCGAAAAGCTCTATGAAGGGCGCGCCCAGGCGGAAACTCGTTCAAACGCGTTGACGACCATGGTGCCGCTTCTGGCGGAATCCCTGTTCCAGGATTTTCCGGGCACGGATGGTGAAACCCAGCGCGTGAAGATCGAACTGGAAAAACCGATCCGCCCCCCGAAGGAACGCAAAAAAGACGACGCCTGAAAACCGTCTTGGAATGACACAGGCCCGGCCACATGTGGCCGGGCATTGTATTGGCCGACTTTATTTCCGGTCTTCTCAAATCTTGTATTTTTAAAGCAGGGACCGCCATATTGCCGCCGAACTTGGCATGCAGGAAACCATAAAACCGTATTTAAGGCGCCACTGGCTCTGAAAAGGGGGCGCAAGGGGTCCGGTGACGCTTTTCTCTTGGCGGGTCGGGCCGGGATTGGCTAAACGAAAACATCATCCTTGCGGAAACGATACACGCCGGAACCGGTCAACAAGAAAGAAACGAAACGGGGGGTCCCGATGGCCGAAAAAAAGGTCATAGCCGTCATTTTCGGCGGCAGAAGCGTTGAGCACGATGTCAGTATCCTGACAGGCCTGCAGTTTCTGGAAGCGCTTGACCCGACACTCTATGCAGGACTGCCGGTCTATGTTGACCCGCTTGGACAATGGTGGACCGGCGACCGTTTGCGCGGGCGCGGCAACTATCCCCTGGCCGGTGAAAACGGCGATGCGGAAACGCTGACCCAGCTGCATCTCGATCTGGCGACCGGCGCCAGCGGCCGTCCGCGCCTGGTGGCGGACCGGAAAACCCTCATCGGCCTTAAGAGAGAACCGATTGAATTTGATCTGATGGTGCCGGCCATTCACGGTCCGAACGGTGAAGACGGTACCCTGCAGGGGCTTTTGGATTTTGCCGGCATTCCCTATGCCGGCTGTCGTATTCTCGGCGCCGCGGCGACCATGGATAAGGCATTCACAAAAAATGCCGCTGCTGCCCTGGGGTTGCCGGTACTGCCCGGATTGACATTGAAACGTCCCGCAGGCGGCGGATTTCTGGATCAAGCGACGCTGGAGACAGCCCTGTCGGACCGGTTTGGCACCGTTGCTTTCCCCTTTGTGGTCAAGCCCCGGCATCTGGGTTCCAGTGTCGGTGTCGGCAAGGCGGATACCATGGACGATCTCATCGCAGCGGTGATGACGGCCTTTCGCTTCGATGCCGAAGTGCTGGTTGAACCCTGCGTCACGCCGCTTGTGGAATATAATATAGCCGTCCGCCGTACCCGCGACGGCACCTATGTGGCCAGTGCCATAGAACGCCCAAAGAGCGAGGCGGAACTTCTTGATTTTTCAAACAAATACCGCGCAGGCGGTACAGGCGGCGCAAAACAGGCCGGTGGCAGCGAAGGCATGGCCAGCCTGAACCGGACGCTGAACCCCGGCGAGCTGGGGGAAGAGCGCTCCGAACTGATCAGGACCAGCGCCACCCGTATCGCGGAGCATTTTTCACTTGCCGGAAGCGTGCGGGTGGATTTCCTCTGCAATGGCCATACCGGGGAAATCTGGCTGAACGAAGTCAATACGATCCCGGGGTCCTTTGCCTATTTCCTGTGGGAAGCCGCAGAAGAACCGCTCAGCTTCCTTAATCTGACACAACACATGATCAAGGAAGGATTTGCGCTGTCTGCCGCACGGCTTGGCAACACCGATGCAGCGGCGGGCGGCGCCACCCTGTTCGGCGGATAATGGAACAGGCCGTGCCCGGTAACGAGACGCAAAGACAAAACCCGCCCTGTGATGCATGGGCAGGCGAACAGATGGGCGGCGGACCTCTCCCCTTTGTCTGGCTGCACGGCTGGGGCCATGACCGCACGTCCCTGCACCGTCTGAGCCGGCTGTTTCGCAATGACGGCCTGCACTGGCTGTTGGACCAGCCCGGTTTCGGGGCAACACCGCGCCTGTCCGACGGTGTGGACGGACAGGCCGCCGGCAGTGCCGAATACGCGGAAAACCTCGCGGCCATATGGAACAGGCTTTATTCCGACAGTACAGGTCAGGAAGGGGTGGTTCTCATCGGCCACAGCTTCGGCGCACGGGTCGCCATTCAGTTTGCCGCCCGCTATCCGGACAAGGTTGCGGCCCTTATCCTGATTTCAGGGGCCGGCATTCCGCCACGGCGCAGCGCCGCTTTTCGCATCCGGGCTTTTTTCCTGCGCCAGCTGGGACGCGTCGCCCGTTTTACCGACAGCATCGCCGGTACGGCACTGACCGATGCGTACCGGCAGCGCTTTGGCAGTGCCGACTATAGAATGGCTGAGGATATGCGCGGTACGCTGGTGCGCGTCATCCGCGAGGATCTGAGTGCCCGCGCCCGCGAAGTCCGCGCACCGACCCTGCTGTTGTACGGATCCGAAGACAGGGACACACCGCCGGAAATCGGGCGTCGCTATGAGGCCTGCCTGCCCATAGCCCGGTTTCACGAACTGGGGGGCTTTGGCCATCTGGACATATTGGACCGGGGCGCCTATCAGTGCGAAGCGCTGATCCGCGGTTTTCTCGACGATCTGGAGCTTGATCATACCGGGAAACACCGCCTGTAAAGACAGCGATCCGGGAGCTACGCCATGACCGACGCTTTTTCCGCCCTGCCGTCCACATTCTGGATCGTGGCGGGTCCCGCCATAGCCGCTTTTCTATGGCTCGGTATCGCACGCGGCCGTTTTTATCTGCGCTTTTTCCAGCAGGAAGAATATGACGGCCCGCGATTCCTGGCATGGATGGGCACCAACCGCGCTTTTGATGTCACCGCCAGCCTGTGTCTGATTGCAGCATTTGCGCTGCTTGCCGGTGGGGATGCATCCGGTCTGCCCTGGCTGGAGACCCTCGGGGCGATTTTCCTGCCGATTGGCGGGCTGACCGGCATTCTGCGGACACGGGCCTATCGCAATGCCAAAAAGCCTCTGATCATGACACAGCGTGCACGGCGCATCCTGAACGTCTATACCGTTCTGGCGGATCTGTTGCTTCTGGCCGGCACAGCCATGGTCATATATGCCTATGGAAGGATACCGGTATTTACAGGGCCGGCATGGGCCGCGCTGCTCGCTGTTGTCTGGGTCCAGTTTCTGCCCTTTCTGCTGGTACTGGCGAATGCACTGCTGTCGCCTGCGGAAAAACGGGTCAAGGCGGGTTTCCGCGCCGAGGCTGTGGAAAAACTGTCCAGGCTCAATCCGACGGTGATCGGGATCACCGGATCCTTCGGAAAAACATCAACCAAACATATTCTGGGGCATATCCTGTCAGCATATGCACCGACACTGATGACACCGGGCAGCGTGAACACGGAAATGGGAATCACCCGGATCATCCGGGAAAAGCTGACACCTGACATCCGCTACTTCATCGTGGAAATGGGCGCGTACGGACCCGGATCCATCGCCCGGCTTTGCCGGCTGGCGCCTCCGGATACCGCCATAATCACCGCTGTCGGCGACGCCCATTACGAGCGTTTCAAATCGTTGGCGGCCGTCGCCCAGACAAAGTTCGAGTTGGCTGAGGCAACATTTGAAAAAGGCGGAACCGTCACCGTCAACCGGGACGGTGTTCCCGCCTACCTTCTGGCGGAACAGACTGGCAGACGGCAGGGCCATTATCAGTTTGTCGGCCAAGGGCCCGCGCCGGAAAATGACATTACCCTGAAGGATATCGTCCTGACGGCGGACGGTCTCTGCCTTCATCTGATGGACGGGGATGAGGACATCACTCTGGACGTTCCCATTTATGGCCGCCCACAGGCGGGCAATATCGCCGCAGCCGCGGCCGCGGCACGCCGCCTAGGGATGCCGTGGGCGGCGATCAAGGCGGCGCTGAAGACCATGCCGCAGGTCAAGCACAGGCTGGATGTGACGAAAACCCCTGACGGAATCGCAATCATCGATGACGCCTATAATTCCAACCCCATCGGCTTTGCCGCAGGTCTGGAATGCCTTGATGCCCTGCGCAAGGAGGGCGGCCGGCGTATTCTGATCACCCCGGGTATGGTCGAACTCGGCGAACGGCACGACAGCGAGCATGAGCGCCTTGGGCACCTGGCGGCAAAACACTGCGATATTATCGCGGTGGTCACGCCGGAACGGATTCCAAGTTTTGTCGACGCACTGGCCGACGCCGGAAACAGCGGCGCGATTACCGTAAAGAGCTTTACCGAACAGGCGGACGCGGAAAACTGGGTCCGCTCCACTTGGGGCGCAGGGGACGCGGTGCTGTTTGAAAACAATCTGCCCGACCTGTACGAGACGAAAATCCGGCTTTAGCGGAAACCGCCGTCCGAAGCCCTTGGGCGTCAGCCTGCCGCCGCCACATCCGGGTCATTCAGCGTGACATCGAGCCGCTGTATGTTGGCCCGGGCCGCCTCACCGTCGGGACCGTCAGGCGCAAGGTTCAGCACTTTGAGCCATGCCGCGCGGGCGCCGGCAATATCACCCATGGCTTCAAGAAGATTGCCACGTTCCAGATAGCCCACAGGATCATCAGGGAAAATTGCCTGGTAGTCGTCCAGGACAACTAAAGCATCCGCATATGCACCCAGCTCGCGGGCCGCAGACGCGATTAGAATAAGGATATCTTTCCGCCCGGAATCCAGTAACTGAACCTGTTTCAGATCCTCCAGGGCAAGGCCGTAATCACCGTCGGCGGCCGCAATCCGGGCTCGGTCCAGAATCAGGGTGGCATAGAGCGGATCATCGCTTGCACAGATGGCAATGGCGCGGTCGATTGCCGCTTCGGCCCGCACGGTTTCCCCCTGAAGCAGCCAGGCGTTCGCCGCCTGGCTCCATGTGTCCGCAATCATCGTGGGCCCGGCGGCAAAAGCCTTGCCGTCACGTATGGGCATGTCCCGACCCAAACGCATATCCTCGGCCAGACTTTCCAGGCGGATGGCTGCCTCGCCAAATTCCTTACCGTAAAACAGCCCCAGCGCCTCACAATGCCGCGCCGGAACGCCCCCGCCCTGGCTCTGCCATTCCAATGCCAGGTTGATACCGCGATCAGGGGCTTTTTCAGCCATCTCCACGCATCTGCCATAACGGTGTTCCTGCGCCGCCGGGTCATCCATGTCATCGGGCGCGGCGGCTGAAACGACAGCGGCACCGGCAATAAAGGCCATGCCAAATATCGCACGGCTTGCTAATGTGCGGGCTGACAGGCCCTGTCCGTTTATGGTTCGGGCAAAAATCATAATGCGCCGGAGACTGGCGAAGGCGCACGGCAAAATCAAGGCAAACCCGGTATGTCTGATATCCCCTCTCCGCATACTGATACGCGCACGCAAGGGCAGAAGCCCCATCTCTTTGTTTTCGGACCGGGGTACAGCGCGACCGGTGTCATGGACAGGGCACTTGAGGCGGGATGGACCGTCAGCGCCACATGGCGCCGGCCGGAAGCCCGCGACGCCCTGGAAAAACAAGGCATCACCCCCGTTCGTATGGAAGACGGCCATTTTAACCCGTCGTCCCTGGCACCGGTCAGTCACATACTGACCACCATCGCACCTGAGCGGACCGGTGCCGGCGATGATCCGGTGCTGCGCATTGCCGGCGACTGGCTGAAAAGCCTGACCGGACCTGGCTGGATCGGCTATCTGTCCAGCACCAATGTTTACGGCGACCACGCCGGCGCCTGGGTGGATGAAACCAGCACGCTCAAACCGCATCTGGACCGCGGCAAACGACGGCTGAAAGCTGAACATGCCTGGCGCGGGCTGGCTGACAGTCTGGCGGCAAGGCTGCATGTTTTCCGCCTGGCGGGCATATACGGGCCGGGACGCAATGCGGTCAAAAGCCTCATGGCCGGCACCGCCCGCCGGATCATAAAGGAAAATCAGGTGTTCAGCCGCGTCCATGTGTCAGACATCGAACAGGCGCTTTGGGCCGGTATGACATCCACAGCCGGGCATGACATTTTCAATATGGCTGACGACAAACCCTTGCCACCGCAAACGGTTATCGAAATGGCGGCCGAAGCCCTTGGCATGGTACCGCCCCCGGCCATTCCATTCGAACAGGCGGACATCAGCCCGATGGCACGCAGTTTCTACACGGAAAGCAAACGGGTGAAAAACACCCGGGTAAAGGATGTGCTGGGCATACGCTTGCGGTATCCCACTTTTGAATCCGCACTGGACGAGCTTGTCGCGGCGGAAAAACAGGTCGCCGGTAAAGCAGGTTAGCCCATCGGCCCTTCATCAGGCCATGTCATCCACCTGTTCGTAACTCATGGTGCCGGGAATCAGGATAACAGGGCATGGCAGATCATTGACATGGTCGTGGGCAAAATAGTCGACAAGCGGACCGGGGTCCTTGCCTTCACCCGCACCGAGAACAAGGCAAAACAGATCGGGCGTGCGCTCGACAAAGGCTTTCAGCTCTTCCTTGGGATCGCCCTCGACAATGATTTTGTCGGGCTCTACACTCCATTGCTCATAAATACGCGTCGCCATATCGTCAAGCAGCGCTTGGGCTTCTTCGTGGGATTCTTCCCGCATCCGGTCGGCAACGGCAACCCAGTGCTGGAATTCGCCGGGGCGGATGCAATGAAACAGGATCAGACCCCCACCGGTGATATGCGCCGCGCGCGCCGCGGCGAAACGGATCGCCACCTTCGATTCCGGAGAGTCGTCCACCACCACCAGAAACTTGCGAAAACGTTTCTTGATCGGTTTCAGCGGCGAATGAACGACCGGGCTCCCGGAAGAGCCGCCGCCATTTTCCGAAGGCACGTTGTCCGTTTCTCCCAACATCACCGCCTTATCCTTCCCTCAACAGCCGAGAGTGACAGCGCACTTTGACGCTGGCAAGAGATTTGATTGCTCTCACCTGCCTCGGGTACGGCGTTTCGCATATCGTCATTTCAGAAGGATATTCGTCACCTCGCGCAATTGCGTCCGCGCCCTCAGAAGATAAAATCCCTGCATTGACAGATGATTGGCCATAAGACCATCAACCGCACCGTTGGAAACATAAATGGGCTCCAACATTGCTGCGGCACGCATGGACCGCACAAGTTCACCGTAAAGACCGCCCAGTTCACGCGATGACAATATCTCGGCGAAATCCTGTTCAAGGGCGGTCAGCAACAATGCGTAGGCATAAACCTGGCCTTTCACACGGTAGAACAGGTCATCCGACCCATAGTCGACAAACCAGCCGCCGCTGTTTTCGCGGATATAATCATCCAGTGCGGCGGACGACGCGCCCAGATCCAGCGCAATCCGGTCCAGTGTGGCCAGAAGATTGTCCGCGCGGCGTTCGAACACCGCATTTCCCAGGGCCAGACGACCGTTATAGACATGCAGCTGACGGGCCGCATCGCGGAAATACGTGTCGGACGGCGTGGTCGGAAGAAAGGATGTGGAAAAGTCCATCACCCATCGGTCCGGTTCCCGCGCCAGGTTGCCCGCGGCCTTTTCCAGGTCCGGGTCGACGACGCTGGATCCGCGGGTGCGTCCGATCTGATCGCGCAACTCAAAAGCAAAACGGCCAAGCGCTCCCATCATGCCGCGCTGATAATTCGGGGTATTGTCGATCCACCAGCCCGGCAGGAAAAAGGGATCGTTCGGCGTCCAATTGTGGGTTTTGGTCTCGCGTTCGACCAGATATGCCAGCACTGCCACCGTATGCGACCCGCCCGGTGGCACCGTTACAGTCTGGTCCATCCGGTCATCCACCCGTTGAATCACCGCCATACCGACAAGAATATACAGCATGAAGACAACAGGTAAGGTCGCGGCGGCCACACCCCATGTCCGTCCCGGGACGCCGCGCAGAAGACCGCGCGCATAGCGCCACAAAATCCCCAGGACCCTGCCCAGAAATGCCAGAAAAGCCGACAGCTTTTCCTTTATCCACAACCACAACTCGCCGGCCATCCTTATCCACCGCTCCTGTTTTTCAGGCCTTTGTCAGGCCATTTTCATCTGCGTCGCCTGTCCGGTATACCGTGACGGTGCACAGGACACGTGTCTTAATGTCGGAAGACCGGCGTCCCGGTACAAGGGGCCACTCTGCAAGACAGCCACGACAGGAACAGATACATGATCCGCAGTCACAAGGACACAGACAGACTTGCGCAACTATTCATGGTCCGTTCAGACTGCTGGCGCCATCTTCCGGCATATAAAAACCAATAAATACGGAAACTCTAAAGGGCTGGCATGTCAGATATTAGACGATACGATCGCCGCGAAAAAACCGCGTACCATGCGGCAATGGGGCTCTCCGCTTTTTGCACCTTGGCGGCATGCCTTGGCACCGTGGCCGCACAGGATGGACCGCGGGATGCCCCCATCGATCCCCCGCGCCCGGCAATGGTTCAGACACCGGTCATCATGGCGGACACGGCCCTTCAGGAAACGGGGACGGCCAACTGCCTCGACATGCGGCAGGTCGCATCCAGCAGCATCGACACTGCACGGCGTGTGATGTTCTATCTGAAAACCGGCGACAGCGTGCTTTTCGAGCTGGCCGAGGACTGCCCGCCGCTTCCCTTTCACGACTATTTCACATATGTCCCTGTCGGCAACATGCTGTGCGCAGGCCGTGATTCACTGATCAGCCGGACGGGAGAGCGCTGTCCCATTTCCAGGATCACTGTAATGCCATCGGAACAGCCGGAAATGACCGGTATCAGCATGCCTGAAAACGGTAGCGCTTTCTGACCGCAGGACGGGCGTCGGCACATGCCGGCACTGGATGGACCCCATCAGGCCGCATCGGATGGGCATCATGCTTTTCTGGACGCCTGGAAGACCAGGCGCTATGGAAAGCGTCATGACCGGACACGCCTCACGTCAGACAGAAACGGACCCGCAGACGCAGGTCGTTTTTAAAATCCTGCGCCCTCGGGAATGGACGGATTTTTGCACGTCCGGTCGTTTCGAAGGCTCACCGGACGACCAGCGGGACGGCTTTATCCATCTGTCCGCTCGCGATCAGGTGGCCGGCACACTCGCCAAATATTTCGCTGGGGAGGATGAATTGCGGTTGCTCGCAATATCGACCCACCATCTACCGGCAAACAGCCTGAAGTGGGAACCATCACGCGGTGGCGCCCTGTTTCCTCATCTTTACACTGTATTGTACAGCGATACCGTCATCGGCGAGTCCGCGATTGCGCGTCTGCCGGACGGACGGCATGACATACCGGACCATATCCTTTTGCTTGGGTGCGGCGACACGGGCGAGGATACCGGACGATGACCTTTTACGGCCTTCTGAAACCCCTGATCACCCGTCTGCCGGCTGAATTTGCCCACACTGTCAGCCTGCAATGCCTGTCATACTGCCCGGCACTGGCAGGCCCGGCCCGGCCCACGGACAAAATCGGGCCGTGCGGGGACGGCTCCCTTGCCATCAGCGTCTTCGGTTTGAATTTTCCCAGTCCCGTGGGATTGGCCGCAGGTTTTGACAAGGACGGTGTCGCCCTGGAGGCGCTCGGACGTCTGGGTTTCGGATTTGTTGAAGTCGGTACCGTCACGCCCCGTCCACAACCCGGCAACCCCAAACCCCGACTGTTCCGCCTTACCCGTGACCGTGCGGTGATCAACCGTATGGGTTTCAACAATGGCGGTGTCGCGGGACTGGCCGCCCGCCTGAACCGTTACAGGGATCGGCACGGCAGGGGCAGCGGCGGCGTGGTTGTGGGCGCCAACATCGGCGCCAACAAAGACAGTGAAAACCGCCTTGCCGATTACGGTATCGGCCTGACGGCCGTCAGCGCCTCGGCCGACTATATTACCATCAACATCTCCAGCCCCAATACGCCGGGCCTGCGCGATCTTCAGCAGGCCGACACGCTGAAAGACCTGATGGCCGATATCAGAACCGCACAGACGGACCTGAATATTCCGCGCAAACTGCCGCTGGTTGTCAAACTGGCGCCCGATCTCAACGATGAAAGTCTTGCGGATATTGCGGGCCTGGCCGCAAAAGGCGTTATGGACGGTGTCATTCTTGGCAACACCACTGTCACCCGCCCCGACGGGTTATCCCCGATTGCTTACCGTGAATCCGGAGGACTGTCGGGCAGACCGCTTTTTGACCTGTCGACGGACCGCCTCGCCGCTTTTTATCGTGCAACGCATGGGGCCATACCGCTGGTGGGTGTCGGAGGCATCTCCGGACCGGAAGAGGCTTATGCGAAAATTAGGGCCGGCGCCAGTCTGGTACAGCTGTACAGCGCCCTTGTTTTTGAAGGGCCGGAACTGGTCAAACGGATCACCACGGGGCTTGCGGAACGACTGAAGGCGGACGGTTTCACCGGAATTGCCGACGCTGTCGGTGCAGACCACCCCCAATCTTCCTGAAATACCAATCTTTTTGAAACATCGGCCTTTTTGAAATATCAGGCAATCAGGTCGAGCAGGGGCGCCGTCCGCAGACCGTCCGGACCATTCTCCGACCCAGTGACGGCAGAAGCAGGAACCCGACTAAGATCAGTATCGGTGAAAGGGTCACCCGTTTCAAAGACACCCGATGTCCGGGTCAGGGACGACCCGTCATTGGCCGCATTTTCGCCCTCGGCAAAACCGACAAATGTAGGATCGGCCCCATTTTCGGGGGATGATTCGGCCTCGGTGCCAACAGCGTCAGCGGCAACGGTGTTGGTGTCGGGGCTGTCCGAATCACCGCCATCCAGGGCCGCACGGCGTTCTTCAGCCTGCTGGCGGGCCAGTTCGGCGCGGGCTTCACGCTCTCTGGACGATGCTTCGGACGCAACAGCCCTGTCCTGGGCGGACGGCTCGGACGGCGCCAGGGCCGCACGGCGGACCACTTCCATTTTATCGGCCGTGGCTTCCGGGTCATTGGGCACTTCACTGACATCGATGGACACACTGCCGGATACCGCATAGCGGCGCCCGTCCGGTCCGGTAACGAAATCATATTGCGGGGCCCCCGCGTATTGGCCGCCAACGTTGGCGTGGGCCTGTTCATGGGCACGGACCTCGCGGTCCCGGCTTCTCAGTTCACTCACAACCTGACGCTCGCTGTCGGTCAGTTCACCGGCGGCGGAACTGTCCGTGCCGGACCTGCGGGAAACCGAATCAATCGCTGCCTGCGAGACGGACCCGCCTTCCAGCGGGGCGGAAGCAATGGCATTGACCACTGCGGTCCCGGCATTTTCAGTGGCTGTATCCCGGCTTTGGCCGGGTGAATCTGCTGTGGGGCTTGCGGTCAGGCCGCTTAACTGCGCCTGAAGGGCATTGCCGCCGCTGACGGAAAAAACAGCACCCCGTGCGGCAGAAGGGGCAGCCGCCGCATCTTCGGTGGCCGTTCCTGAAGACGTCTGCGAAGAAGAGCCTGTGGCTGCCGGGGCTACCGGTGACGGATCGGATTGCCGGGGCACCTGTACCGATGGCGCCGGCCCCGCCGGGGGCCGCGGCACAAATGGCAGGACACCGGCCCCGCCCGCCGAAAATGACGGACCGTCAAACATTGGGGCCACCTGCTTTAAAAGGCACCCGAACAATCAGCCTGGCGATCATGACTTTCAGTATAACAGGCCCAAAAGTCGGGGTCTGCGACAAAATTTCAATGATTTTGGCAAAATACAGCCCCCTGAACCGGGAAATCTGAAAAACGCAAAGAAAATATGATCCGGACCGCACATCGCATCCGTAAGATTTTTTGAATTTTGCGAAAGACTTGGGCGCATGCAGCTACAGACATTTCCACGGAGTGTGGTAAGACAAGCCGGATGGGGCGGGCGCAACATGCGCCGCGCCGGTAAAACCGGAAAGTCGTCATCCGTGGACATGGCCTTACAGGATGAACATGCCATATGGCTCGAAGCGATCGCCAAGGAGCGGGATCGTGCGGCGTTTGCCAAGCTGTTTCGTTACTATGCACCGCGCCTTAAGGCATTCGCGATGAAGGGTGGCCTCTCTGCGGAAGAAGCGGAAGAGATCATGCAGGAAGCCCTTGTGACCCTTTGGCGGAAAGCCGACCGCTTCGACCGGACCAAAGCAGCCGCATCCACTTGGATTTTTACCATCGTCCGCAATAAAAGGATTGATTACCTACGCAGGGAAAAGCGGCCTGATCTGAAAGCGGAAGATTTTCTGCATATGGAAACGGAAGAACCCGCCGCTGACATATCTTTTGCGGATCGCCAGCAGGCAAATACGATCCGTGACCGGATGACATCCCTGCCCGCGGACCAGTTGGTTGTGATACGCAAGGCCTTTTTCGAGGACAAATCGCACAGCGAAGTCGCTTCGGAACTGGGCTTGCCCCTTGGAACGGTAAAATCCCGCATTCGCCTGGCATTGGCGCGCATGCGGGGCATGATGGAGAAAGAGTAGGCGATGGTTGTCAATGACATCGCAAATGCACTGTTGATGGACCATGCATCGGGCTGTCTGCCCGAACCCATGGCCGTGCTCATGTCCACGCATGTGGCCATAAACCGTGAGGCCCGCGACAAGTATGAAGCGTTTTCCGATCTTGGCGGCGCTCTTCTTGCGGATATGGATCCGGAACAGCTTTCCGCGGATGCTCTCGAAAAAACGCTGCATGCACTGGACTTGCCGGCCGATGATGCCGTCGTTACTGAGAAAAACGGGACCGCATTGCGCCGGGATAACGGTTTCGATACGGAAACCATGGAAAAGGTACCGTCCGTGCTGAGGGCATATCTGCCCGCTTCGCTCGATAAACTGAAATGGCGCCGTCTTGGCGGCGGGGTCATGGAATACGCCCTGCCCATGAAGGTCAAAGGCTACAAGGCCAGCCTGCTGTCAATCGCGCCGGGAAAATCAATCCCCAGCCACACTCATAAAGGCCGGGAATATACCGTTGTTCTCGATGGGGCCTATGACGATAACGGCCTGCAGGTGCAAGCCGGTGATTTCGTCTGCAATGACAGCGAGGACACGCACCGTCCTCTCGCGGACCCCGATCATGGCTGCCTCTGTTTCGCGGTCATCAACGCCCCCCTTAAATTCAATGGGCCGTTTGGCTGGATGGTCAATCCTTTCCTGAAAGTCTGAAGCGGTAGGGGACAAAATTTGTCCCCTCTCACCGGAGGAGATTATTTAGGGGCCGCTCCCCTCTTGAAACTCTGTCGACCCTGTTTCCCCGTCCTTGGCTGGGTCAGCGTTGGGGGTATCTGCTTGCCGGTCACCCTTCGATTTTCTGATGCGCCGCCCCTCAAATGCGCCCATATGCGGGCCGGAAAAAAACAGACGCCCCGCCAGTCTGATACGGGTTTCACGGTCAAGACGGGGAATGACATCCGCCATGATATGCCGGATCGGTGTCTCCAGCTGTCCCCGTAGATCGGCATATTGCGCCATCAGCGCCGACAGTGCTTCAGGGTCGACCGTTTCCGCGGTTATGACGGCGTGCAGTTTTTCCTGCACACGGCGGCGTTCCCGGAAAACGTCTGCAAGCTTCCTGCGCTCAGTGCGAAACCGGGCGCGTAAGGCGTCGCGTTCGGCTTCAGGCAACACGGCCCCCATGCGCCGCAGGCTGAAATCCACGTCGGGACGCATGCCATGGAACGGTTTTGGTCCCCTGAGCAGCCCGCCGATAAAGACGCCGCCTGCAAATATATTCAGTGCCAGCGATACCGCCAGGGCAATCAACAAGGCTTTGGGCAGGGCGTTCCGCGTCCGCATTCGGCCGGGGGTTTCCCTGTCCGGCTTTGCCGGTCCGGCCCTTTCATCCGAGTGCTCACCGGTTGGAGGGTTTTCACTCATAAGTCTGCATGTCCTCCTCTAAACTCAATGTCTCGGTAAACACCATGACACTCAGGTCCACTTCCTCCGTATCCGGCAATGAGCCCGCCATACCGACCCAAAGACCCAAAACCAGAACGCCGCTGGCACAGGCCGCCTGGGCGGCCAGGCCCAATGGCGAGAAAACGCCCTTCGGCCACTCATATGCCGTATCGAACACCCCGGTCAGCTT
Organism: Eilatimonas milleporae; assembly: GCF_003688555.1. Taxonomy (GTDB): domain Bacteria; phylum Pseudomonadota; class Alphaproteobacteria; order Sphingomonadales; family Kordiimonadaceae; genus Eilatimonas; species Eilatimonas milleporae. The sequence goes on along the minus strand of NZ_REFR01000015.1, from coordinate 93,925 downwards.
CCGGTACAGGTGCCTTAGGGGCAGACAGTCGCGCATCGCCGCACCCGCAGGTCTGTAAGCTCTGTCAGGCGCCTGCAAAAGACGCTGCATATAGACATCGGCCCCGCTCGCGCATGCGGTTTCCGCCTGTGCACCGCCTACCGCCGAAAGGCGCGCAAAACTGGTCTCAAGCGCTTCCTCGGCTGCCAAAATAGCCCGTCCGGCAGGTGTCACGGCAAAATCAAGCGCACGGTCCCGTACAGCGTCAGGCCAGTGATCCATATCGGGACCAAAGCGTACGATCAGTTCTTCAAAATCTTCTTCCGTTATCGCCATTGCCCTACCCCATCCTTGCTCATACCCGTCAGTCCGCCTCTACACATGCGGCAACAGAAGGTCGTCCCGGTCATCGCACAAAGCATCGCGCAGGCGTCGCCGCGCCCGGACCAGAAGCGATTCCAGCGCCTTGAGATGCAGGCCGAGCATCTCGGCGGCGGCGGCATTGGACAGCCCTTCGAAATAGCACAACATCACGGCCATACGCTGCCGTTCCGGCAAAGTGTCAAGCACTGCCCTGACCTTTTCGTCCCGCCGGCTCAATGCCAGACCGGCCTCGGCCCCGGGGCGGTCGTCCTCCATGTCAAAACCCTCCGGCAGTGGATCGGCGCGTCTTATACGGCGCATATCCAGCACCCGGTTGACGACGACACGGTAAAACCAGGTGGAAAACCGCGCCTTGGCCGGGTCAAACCTGTCCGCCCTGTGCCATACCGTCGTCCAGGCATCCTGGGTCACATCGTCGGCCAGCGCCGCATCGCCCAGAATGCGGATGGCTAAGGCGCGGAATTTCAGGCCATGCCGGTGCACCAGCAGCGCATAGGCCGCCCTGTCCCCATCGGCAACGGCCGTCATGAGACTTTCGTCACTGCGCTCATCCGCCGTTTTCATTGACGCCTTCATTCGTGCCCGCTGTCATCCGCGTCCCGGTATCCGCATCACCGGACCAGTGGCCTGTTCTACCCGGTTTATCCGACCCGTGCTTTATTCATGATGATGATACGGACCGGCTCTTTTCAATCCTTCGCGTGGGGCAAAAGATTTCGGCGGCCCTGCGGGTGCGGCCAAGCCGCGCGCCTGCCAGGACTTTCCCTTTTGTCATAAAGTCTGTATGACGCGCACGAGACGGATGGATTCTCCAAGCCAGCGCCGGGACCCGGCAAACGGACGGACTAGGCAACGGACTCTAAAGGCGAATATAAAAGGACAGGGTATGAAAATTGCGGTTATCGGTACCGGGTATGTGGGGCTTGTCTCGGGAACCTGCTTTTCCGAGTTCGGTCATGACGTGACATGCGTTGACAAGGACGCAAACAAGATCGAGGCCCTGAAGCGCGGCGAGATTCCCATATATGAGCCGGGGCTTGAAAACATGGTGGCCCGGAACACCGAGGCCGGCCGCTTGTCCTTTACCACCGACCTGGGCGAAGCCATGCAGGGCGCCAAGGCCGCCTTCATCGCGGTCGGTACACCCAGCCGCCGGGGGGATGGACACGCGGACCTGCAATATGTCTTTGCCGCGGCGGAGGAAATCGCCGATCACATCCGCGACTATACCGTCGTTATCACCAAATCCACCGTGCCGGTGGGCACAGGTCTGAAAATCACGACCCTGCTTGGCAACAAACTGGACGACAGCCTGTTCGACGTGGCTTCAAACCCGGAGTTCCTGCGCGAGGGGGCCGCGATCGAGGATTTCATGCGTCCGGACCGCGTTGTTGCCGGCGCGGACACGGAAAAGGCACGCGACGTTCTGCGCGAACTGTACCGACCCCTCAATATCAACGAAACGCCGATCCTGTTCACCAACCGCGAAACGGCGGAAGTGATCAAATATGCGGCCAATGCGTTCCTGGCCACCAAGATCAGCTTCATCAATGAAATTGCCGACCTGTGCGAAAAGGTCGGCGGCGACGTTCAGGAAGTGGCCAAGGGGATCGGTCTGGACAAGCGGATCGGCAACAAATTCCTTCACGCCGGGCCCGGTTTCGGCGGCAGCTGCTTCCCGAAGGATACCCGTGCGCTGGTGGCAACCGCCGATGAAACCGGGGTGCCCATGCGCATTGTGCGATCGGTCGTCGAGGTCAACGAAACCCGCAAGCAGGCCATGGCGGACAAGGTCGTCGCCGCCTGCGGCGGGTCGGTCAGCGGCAAGCGCATAGCCGTTCTGGGCCTGACCTTCAAACCTAACACGGACGACATGCGGGAAAGCCCGTCCCTTGACATCATCCCCAGCCTGCAGGCCGCCGGCGCCGATATTCAGGCCTATGACCCCAAAGGCATGGACGAGGCCGCCAATTTGTTATCTGGCGTTACTTTTTGCGATGACCCGTATGATACCATGAAAGACGCGGACGCCCTGGTGATCGTAACCGAATGGAACCAGTTCCGCGCCCTTGATCTCGACCGCGCGAAATCCCTGATGCGCACGCCCGTGCTGGTGGACCTGCGCAACATCTACGGCCGGTCGGAGGCGCCGGTACGGTCCGGCTTCGCCTACACCGGCGTGGGCCGGTAATACGGCTCCGAATCTTGGGCGGTGCGGCACATAACGGTACCGGCATAGACGCCGAAGACAGCCGTCCACACCGCCGCATCTGGGCCATTGCCGGCCCGACCATCCTGGCCGGATCGGCCACGCCGCTTGTCGGCCTGATCGACACCTGGGCGATCGGGCAGACGGCCGATGCGACCGCCCTGGCGGCCATCGGTGTCGGTGCCACCCTGTTCAACTTTCTGTTTTGGGCCTTCGGGTTCCTGCGCATGGGCACGACCGGCCTGGTCGCCCAGGCCCGCGGCCGCGGCGACCGCAACGACATCGGCGCCGAAATCGTACGAGCCCTGGCGCTCGCCGCTGTCATCGGCTGTGTCCTGCTGCTGGCCCAGGATCCTATTCTGACTGCCGGCAGGGCTGCCCTGGCCCCCCCGCCTCCGGTGGGAGAGACGGTGGAGACCTATGCCAGCATCCGCATCTGGTCGGCCCCGGCAACACTGGCCGTCTATGTGATCCACGGCACGCTGATCGGTCTGGCGCGGGCCCAGGCGGCCCTGGTCGTTCTTGTCAGCCTGAATATTTTGAATGCCGGGTTCAATCTGCTGTTCGTCGTCGGCCTCGGCATGGGGGCCGCCGGCGTCGCCCTTGGCACGCTGATCGCCGAATGGGCCGCCGCCGGTATTGGTATCGTGCTTGTTGCCCTTGCCGTTGGTACAAAACCGCTGGCACTCGTCATCCGCCGACGAACCACATGGCACGTGCAGGCCCTGTTGAAACCGGTCAGGGTCAACGGGTTTCTGTTCCTGCGCACACTGTTTCTGATGGTGACGCTAAGCTGGGTCACACGCATCGCCGGCACATTGGGCGAGGCACCGCTGGCGGCCAGCCACGTACTGGCCACCTTTCTGATGCTGATCAGCCTGGGTCTGGACGGGTTCGCATATGCCGCCGAAAGCCTGGGCGGCGCGGCATGGGGGGCCGGCAACAGGGCCGCTTTTCGCCGCTGGATGTGGCGGACCAGCCTGTGGGCGGGCTTGGCCGCCCTTCTGTACAGCGCGGTCTTTCTGGTATTCGGCAACATGATCGCCGCCGTATTAACGGACCTGCCCGCCGTACGCGCGGCCATAGCGGACGTGATCCCGATACTCGGCCTGCTGCCGGTTCTGGCCGTGCCTGCCTATCAGATGGACGGCCTTTACATCGCGGCGACAGCCACCGGTTCCATGTGCGCGACCATGGCGCTGGCGTTCGGGGTGTTCGCCCTGACGGCGGGACCGCTGACCGATGCCCACGGACTGGCCGGTTTGTGGACGGCGCTCGGGGCGTTCCTGCTGGCACGCGGTCTCGCCCAGATCATCCATTATCCATGGCTGGAACGCGCATTACCGGCCGGCGAGAAAACAGCAGATTTCACCGCGCCATGATCCGTCATATCATGAAGACCGCCGGGACACCGCAGCGTCAAAGAATATCCAGAACCGCTTCCGGCGGACGGCCCAGGGCCGCCCTGTCCTCATGCAGCACAACAGGGCGCTCGATCAGTTTCGGCGTCGCGGCCATGGCGGCGATCAATGCCGCGTCATCGCTTACATCGCCTAAGGCCTGCTCCCTGTAGTCCGCTTCCTTGGTGCGCATCAGGGCCCGGGGCGTCAGCCCCAGCTTGGTCAGAACCGCGCGCAGTTCGTCCACGCTCGGCGCGTTGTCGAGATACAGGCGAATGTCGGGATCCAGCCCCTTGTCCTTCAGAAGCGCCAGTGTCTGCCGGGATTTGCTGCACCGGGGATTGTGCCAGATAACCGTTTTCATGGACGCCTCAACACTGTTTGGACTGTCTGGATATGGTCGCGCCCGTCGCGGGGTACGGCTTGGAGCGGGTGAAGGGAATCGAACCCTCGACACCGAGCTTGGGAAGCTCGTGCTCTACCACTGAGCTACACCCGCCTGGATCCTGTGCCATGCCGGTACCGCGCATGCCGGGCGGAACCAGCGGACGCTAACGCCCCCAAGGGTCAAAATCAAGCGGTGTGATACCGCCTCCAGTGATCAACCCGCTTAGATATCGTCATTACATATCGTCAGTCAGAAGGGTTCAGGGCTTGACGTCAGCCGCGCAGGACGACAACGTGAGCGGCCATATCCGCCCCGATACATCGGTCCGGGCCTTCCACCACCCGTACACCGCACGGTATTCACTATCAAAGAGACCCTCGCCATGAAACGCCAGACCCCGCAGAACCGTGACCTGACCGCCAGGTGGGCACCACAGACGCAAATGGTGCGCGCCGGAACCTATCGCTCGGAACTGGGCGAAATGGCCGAGGCCGTCTATCTGACGTCCGGCTTCGCCTATGAAACGGCGGAAGAGGCCGAGGCCCGTTTCGAGGGCACGGCGGAGGGGTTTACCTATTCCAGGCAAAGCAATCCCGGCCTCGCCATGCTGGAAGAGCGCATGGCCGTTCTGGAGGGGGCGGACATCGGCCGCGCCACCGCCACCGGCATGGCAGCGATGACGGCATCCCTTCTGTGCCAGTTGAAAGCCGGCGATCATGTGGTTGCAGCCCGCGCGCTTTTCGGGTCCTGCCGCTGGCTTGTGGATACGCTGCTGCCGCGCTTCGGAATTGAAACCACGGTGATTGACGGCACCGACGCGGGTGCGTGGGAACGGGCCGTAAAGCCGAACACACGCGTCTTCTTTACCGAAAGCCCGTCCAATCCAACCCTGGAAATCGTCGACCTGAAAACCGTTGCCGACATCGCCCACAGCCATGGCGCCCGGCTCGTGGTGGACAATGTGTTCGCCACGCCCGTCCTGCAAAAGCCGATGGATCTCGGCGCCGACGTGGTGACATATTCCACCACCAAGCATATCGACGGACAGGGCCGCTGTCTGGGCGGCATGGTGCTGGCCAGCCGTGATTTCGATGAGGACCATCTGTTCCCCTATTACCGCCATACCGGCTGCGCGATGTCGCCCTTCAATGCCTGGGTGATGCTCAAAGGGCTGGAAACCCTGTCACTGCGCGTCCATGCCATGTGCGACGGCGCGGAGGCCATCGCGGGTTTTCTGGACGGCCGCGTGCCCGGCGTGCGCCATCCGTCGCTGGCCTCCTTCCCGCAAAAAGCCCTGTCGGATGCACAGATGACCCGCGGCGGGACCATCGTCACCTTCACCCTGGACGGGGGTCGGGATCAGGCGTTCCGTTTTCTCAATGCATTGGAAATCATGGATATTTCCAACAATCTGGGAGATTCACGGTCCATCGCCACCCATCCGTGGAGCACGACGCACAAGGCCCTGGCCGAAGAGGACCGGCTGGCGCTGGGCATCACCCCGGGACTGATCCGCCTGTCAATCGGCCTTGAGGCGCCGCGGGATTTGATCAAGGATATCGACAGGGCCCTTGCCGCAGCGGGCCTTTGAGGCCGGCGGCCAAGGCAGCCCATGCACGCAAACGGTACTGCGGTACACAAGACCGGACAAACCTTATGGAAGATCTGATTGACGGTGTGATGACGTTCGAGGACCAGACGGACGGCGTGCGCGTCCAGGTTCAATCCTATTATCTGTCCGACCAGTCCGAGCCGGACGAAGGCCGCTATGTCTGGGCCTATCGCATCAAGATCAGCAATGACGGCAGCGACACCGTTCAACTGATCAACCGCCACTGGGTTATCACGGACGCCAACGGCAATGTGCAGGAAGTGCGCGGCGCCGGCGTGGTCGGAGAGCAGCCCGTTCTCGAACCCGGGGACCATTTCGTCTATACCAGCGGCACCCCGCTCGACACACCGACGGGCTTTATGACCGGATCCTATGAAATGCAGCGCCCCTCCGGCACCACGCTGACCGTGGCCATTCCGACATTTTCCCTGGACAGTCCGTTTTTTGACAACGGATTGAACTGAGGGTCCCGTGACACCGCGCATGCCGACCGCTTCTGCCACCGTTGCCCCCGCCGCCCTCGACCTGCGGCCCATTCTGTATGCGCTTGGCATTCTCGTTTCCATGTTAGGAACCGGCATGGCCGTGCCGGCCACGGTTGACCTGCTGTCCGGTCATCCGGGCTGGCCCGCCTTCGTCATCGCGCTGGCCGTCACCGTCACGGTGGGCGGCATGATGGCGCTGGCAGCGCGCGGCACGGGGGACAAGCTTACCCTGCGGCAGGCATTCCTGCTGACGGCACTGGCCTGGATCGTCCTGCCGGCTTTTGCCGCCATCCCGCTTGCCTTCTCGAAACTGGGCCTCAGCTATACCGACGCCTATTTCGAAGCCATGAGCGGGCTGACCACCACCGGGGCAACCGTCATTTCCGGGCTGGACGATGCACCGCCGGGCCTGCTGATGTGGCGGGCCATTCTGCAATGGCTGGGCGGGATCGGCATTGTCGTCATGGCCGTTGCGGTGCTGCCCATGCTGCAGGTGGGCGGCATGCAGCTTTTCCGCATGGAAAGCAGCGACACATCGGAGAAAATCCTGCCGCGCGCGGCACAGATTTCCGTCGCCATACTGGGATTGTATCTGGGTCTGACGGCATTGTGCACGCTCTGCCTCATCCTGGCGGGGCTGAATATTTTCGACGCCATCGCCCATGCCATGACCACGATCGCCACCGGCGGGTTTTCCACCCGCGACGGATCGGTCGGACATTTCGACAATGGCGCCGTCGATATGATCGTGCTGACCTTCATGATTGTCGGCTCCATGCCTTTTGTCCTGTATTTGCAGGCCCTGCGGGGACGGCCGCTGGCCCTGTGGCGGGATGAACAGGCACGCACCTTCCTCGCCGTGATCCTGTTTCTCACGGCGGGGACCTGCCTTTGGCTTGTCGTCTGGCTTGACTTTACCCCCTGGCAGGCCTTCCGCTTCGGCAGTTTCAACATCGTTTCCATCATGACCGGCACGGGCTATGCCACCACCGACTATGGCGCCTGGGGCAGCTTTTCGCTGACATTGTTTTTTCTGGTCATGCTGATCGGCGGATGCGCCGGCTCCACCAGTTGCGGCATCAAGATTTTCCGCTTTCAGGTTCTGTTCAAATCCCTCGGCTGCTGGTTGCGGGCCATGGTGCATCCGAACGGCGTTTTCATTCCCCGCTATAATGGCCGGCCCATCGCCGAGGATGTTCAGACCTCGGTCATGACCTTTCTGGTGTTTTTTCTCGGCTGCATGGTCATATTGGCCTTCGCGCTCGCGCTGACCGGACTGGACTGGATGACGGCCTTTTCAGGCGCCGCCACCGCCATGGCCAATGTCGGCCCCGGCCTGGGGGAGACCATCGGCCCCGCCGGCAATTTCGAAACCCTGCCCGACAGCGCCAAATGGTTGCTGTCCTTCGGCATGCTTCTCGGACGGCTGGAACTGTTCACCGTTCTTGTCATGTTGATGCCGTCCTTCTGGCGGGGATAACATGAAAGGCCGCCGAGAACATCGGCTGGCAGATAGTCCGGGGTGCCGGCCGGTACAATCACCGGCCAGTGATGCAAATAGTGCAAGGCCGATAAAATGGGCATCATGAAATCTGTCTGTGTTTCCATGCTCACCGCGCTGGTGATGGTTGCCACCGCGCCGCTCTTTGCGGATGACACCCTGGAGGATGCGGCAGCATCCTTTGCCCTTGGCCATTATGAGGCAGCCATCGGCGCCGGGCGGACGGCAGGCGGCATCGCAGGACTGACCATCGCCTGCCGCGCCGGTCTGACCCTTGGCGGTCTTGTTGAAAACGGCATCGGTGCGGTGGCCCGGCTGCATGATGCCCTGGGCGACTGCATCGCCGCCCACCGGACTGATCCGGACAATGTGGTGGCGCGGGTCAGCCTCGCCCTTGCCATCGGGTTTGAGGGCAAGCGGCTGAAACGCCCCTCCTATGCCCACGCGGCCCGGCGTTTGATCGAAACCGGGCTTGAGCGGAACGGCGACAGCATGCTGCTGCACGGCGCGCTGGCGGGATGGCACGGCGAGGTCAGCGCCGCCGGTGCACTGGCCCGTATGGTCCTGGGCGCCCGGTCAAGTCGTGCGGCCCATCATTTTCAGCAAGCCCTGGCACTGGACGGGAACAACGATCTGCCGCTGCGGTATCAGTATGCCCGCTTTCTTGCCCGGCGCGGCGGCGACGCAGAAACGCGTCAGGCCCGTGCGCTCCTGGAAACGATCATCGCGCAAGTCCCCGCCGACCATCTGGAACGCCTGCTGCAAGACCGCGCCCGCAGCCTTTTACAGGCGCTGGACAGCGGCAAAAAACGCCGGCTTTCCCGCGCACTCAAATCCAGTGGCGCCTTTGTCGGCATTGAAAAGCATCGTGATATCGCAAAAGCGGATATCGACCCCGACGATTTCGGCGCCTGAACCCACACCGGTTGACCCGGCAACACAGGCCCCTTTTTCAGGATCAGGGGCGATTAAATATCGCTGGGCAGGGTTTTCTGCCGCGCGGCAATGCCCCGTTCAATCGCCGCCGCCGTCAGCCGGTCAATCGCGAAATAATGACGGAACATTTCCAGAAGGCGCAATTCCTCCTGGCTGAGGGCACCGTCGGACGCGGCAACCTCGCACGCAATGGCATAAATCAGATCGAAATGGCTTTCCGACACCGATTCCTCGATCAGGCCGAACACCGCGTCCAGGCCTTCTTCGCTGGACAGGATTTCGATACAGCTTTCCGTGTCCGCCCGCAGCCGTTCCACATTGTAATTCTTGAACGCCGGCAAATACCCGACAAGGCCGGTCATCCGGGTCAGTTCGCTATCGGTCATTTCCTCGTCCGAGGCGGCAACAATAACCATGGTGTAAACAAGCGCGGTTTCCGGACTGATGGTCGACATGGAATACGGTCTCCAGAACAGGGGGGAGGGAACGGAAAGCCACCCTATGAGGGGGCGGCACGGTCTTCAAGCCCTTTTGAAATCGGCAGGGGAACCCCTTACCGGAAGAGCCGGGGGCGCCAGCCGAAAAATGATCCGGCAAGGCTGTTGCGGACCGGGGGCACGCTTTGAAAATAACGCACTTCCTCCGCACCATCGACCAGCCCGGCATCCCGCCATATGTCGGCAAAACGGTCAAGAATGGTCCCGTCCCGTGTTTCCAGACGCCGGCGATGCAGGCCCAGACAGTATAAATCCGGCTCCTCAATCCAGGACAGAACCATGCGCTCGTCCTCACCGGGGGCGGGAAAGCGGTGAAAGGCCGTCACCGTCGCGCGCGGACCGGTCACATAATGATCTTCCACCGTGTCATAACGGCCAAGCAGAAACGCGTAATAAAGATAGAATTCAAGAAGATTCAGCGCCCTGTAGGTCCGCACAGTCAAAGGACATCCGATAACCACTTCAAGCGCGGTGGTCATCGCCAGCATTTCATCGGTATGGACAAGAAACGGGGTTGCCGTCGGCAGGGCCCCGTCCAGGCGGCGGTCGGGATCGGACGCACCGAACAGACGGCAGGCCCGATCGAAGTAGCGCCTGTACTGGTCAATGATCCGGTACCGGTGGGTTATCAGCCGGCCGTCATCGGCGAAAAACCGGCTCGCCGTGACCGGGCGGAAAAAATGGTTCTTCGCGTCCAGCAACAGATACTGCGGCTGGCTGACAAATCCGGCGGCCCGGATCTTCAGATATTGCTGGGACCACCAGCCATGCCGCGCGGTGCGCTGCCCCAATGATCCGCCCAGTGACCGGCCCAGCGGTCGGCCCAGTGACCGGGCCAGGGAGCGCGGGTTCAGAAGCGTCACTTTTTCACGAAACAGCCCATAGTCGTCCAGAACAACTTCATTAAAGGCACGCTCAAACCGCTTTGGCTGCGGGTCATTATTGATCACCCAGATCCGCGACACCGCATCGGGCGCCAGAAACCGGGCGAGAGACCGCGCCTGCAATTGCAGCAGACGAATTTCCGGCATGAAGGCGATGGTGACCACATCCAGCTGTCTGGACGCTTGGGCGATGGTTTCGTTTCCGCCATGAAGGGGCGATTGAACTGCCCCTTTACCCTGCTGCCGCAATATCGAATTTGCCTGATGAAACATGGTTGTTATGCAATACCACCAAGCGCTTGCTCAAGCAATTGAAGATTGCGTAATATCAACCGCCTGTTTTAGTCCGACACGCTCGACAGGGACCACCTCGGGCAGTGCCGTCAACAGGCGGCTTGGCGTCTGGCCGTCCAGAATCACGAAAACACCCCGATCGTCCGCCCGGCGGACCAGACGGCCAAAAGCCTGGGCCAGTTTCAGCCGCGTCAGCGTTTCGTCATAGCTTCGCCCGCCAAACGCCGCGCGGCGGGCCCGGTGCAGCAGTGTGGGCCGCGGCCAGGGAACACGGTCCATGACAATCAGGCGAAGGGACCGGCCCGGTACGTCAACCCCGTCGCGCACCGCATCGGTACCCAGAAGACAGCTGTTTTCATCCGCGCGGAACATATCGACCAGTGTCGCGGTATCGATCGGGTCCACATGCTGGCCGTGCAGGGCGATACCGTTCTGTTCAAGCGGTTCGGCCAGACCGGCATGGACGGCACGCAAACGGCGGATGGCCGTGAACAGGCCAAGCGCGCCGCCGCCCGCCGCCAGAAACAACACGCGGTAAGCTGCCGCGATCCGGGCATTGTCGGCCTTGTTCACATCATTGACGACCAGCACCCTGGTCAGGCTGCCATAGTCGAACGCGGACGGCAGATGCAGGCGTTTCGGCGGCACCGCAAGATGCGAGGCACCGACACGCATGTCCGCGCTGCTCCAGTCGTCTTCTCCGGCCCCGTGGTCGCGCAATGTCGCCGAGGTAATGACAATACCGTGTGCCGGTTTCAACACACTGTCGGCAAGCGGGGCGGTCGGGTCCAGAAAATGACGGTGCATGCCCACGTCGATCTCGCGCCCCTCGATCCGGTCGAGGGCAAGCCAGCTCACCGTTTCCAGTTTTTCCGGGATTTCGACGCCCGGCAGGTCCCCGGCGGACGTCTCCGACGTCGCGCCAAGCTCCGACACCATGGCAAGCCAGCCGCGCACAAGGTCGGCGCGCAGGCTCAGGGCGCGGGCGGCCGCATCCAGCCGTCCCCGCGTCTGACTGTCCAGCGTTTCCGCCTCTTCATCCAGAAAATCCACCAGACGCGCGGCAAGGGCCGCCATTGGACGCATCAGTGCGTCAAGCGTGCCGGCCACAGCCTCTGCCCCGGCGAGTAGGCCCTCGCCCGGCCGGTGAGCAGGGGCCTCCAGACCGTAAGGGCCGTCCGCCCCGCTGCGGGCCAGAACGTGCGCCCGCACCGAGGCAAGGAATCGTTCAAACGGTCCGTAAGCGGCAGCCGTCTGCACACGGCCCAGCCAGCCGTCCGACGGCAGATGAAAGGCGGCGTCGATACAGGCATCAAGCTGCTGGCGCGCGGATGTATCGTCACCGATCAGGTCCTCCAGCCTTTGGGCAAGACCGCGTGCCCGCGTGGACCCGCCTGACTCCTTGCCGCGGAGCCAGCGCCGCAACTCGGCCCCTTCCATGCCTGTCAGATGCAGGGCAAAGGCGCTGTCCGCGGCATCGAACAGATGATGGCCCTCATCGAAAACAAACCGCCGCGGCGTTTCGGGGTCATCGCCGCGATTGACCGTCTGCGCCATCACCAGCGCGTGATTGGCCACGACCAGATCGGCATGCCGCGATTTGCGCGCCGCCTTTTCTATGAAACAGCGGCGGTAGTGGGCACAGGCCGCATACAGGCATTCCCCGCGCCGGTCCGTCAGCCCGGCAATGCGGTTGCGGCCGAAATGCGGGCCAAGCCAGCTTGGAAAATCGCCGCCGATCATATCCCCGTCGCGGGTAAAACGCAGCCAGCGCAGCACCAGGCCGATCAGCACGCGGTCCCGGTCCTCGGCTCTGTTGCCGGGCGCGCGACCGATGGCGTCCTGCCGGGACAGTACGGCCCGGGTCGTTTCCTCAATATTCAGAAGGCAGGCATAATTCTCGCGCCCCTTGCGGATGACGGCACGGGCGGCCTTGACACGCGGGTCCGGGTAAAGCCGCGACAATTCCTGATCCAGCTGGCGCTGCAAATTCTTGGTATAGGTTGCCAGCCAGACGGGTCCGCCGTTTTTTTCCGCCCACAGGCTGGACGGGGCGATATACCCCAGTGTCTTTCCCGTGCCCGTGCCGGCTTCAAGCAGATGCAGATTGGGGCCGTCCGCCAGTTCGCGCGGAGCAAAGGCATGGGTGGCGGCACGGGCAAACCGGTCCTGGGTGGCCCGGTCTTCGGCCCCGTCGCCCAGCATGGCTTTCAGGCGGGCGGCCGCTTCATCCGGCAGAACCGGCCGGTCGTCCGGTGGCGGCAGGGGGCCGTGGTCTTCCCATTCATCCAGCTCGTCCCAGACCTGGATGCCGCCCGCGCTTTTTTTTCGCGGCGGACCGTTTTTTCCGGACAGGCCGGCCCCTTCCCGGGGTCCGTGGCCAAACGCATCGATGACATGGGGCCCCCACAGCCAGCCGGCCCGGGCCATCATCGTCGCCGCGGCGCCGGCACCGGCACGGTACCGGTAGGTTTCCGCCGACAGATCCGCCAGCAGACGGGCGGCGCAGGCGCGGATGCGGATGCTTTCCGCTCCCTCGTCGGGTCCCTCTGCGGAAACGCCGAGCGCAGCGGCCAGCCCCGCGCCGGTCGGCAGGCAGAACCGCCCCGGCCGTACAAAGGCAAACAGCTCCAGAAGATCATAGGCACGCAGGCCTTTCAGCCCCAGACGCCGCGCCGTGACCACGCGTGAGATCATCAGGTGCGGCTCGGTGCTGGCGGCCTCCGCGGCAGCGTCCAGGTTCAGCATTGCCGGCGGGGTCTCGCCGTCCCAGCGTTCGGCGGAAGCGGCCCCGACCACAAGCACCGGAAGAGTGTCGAGTCGCGCCGCCGCCGCTTCCGCCGCCAACACCAGATCGTCTGTCGGCGCCTGTGTCATAGGATGGGCGGTATCCCGGGATGTTGGTTGTTTTGCCATGCAGACACACTAGCCCTCTGCCTTCAAAACGCCAGCACCGCTTGACGCGGCGCGGCGATTTGCATAGCGTCCGCCAGCCTGCCGCAGGCAGTCGCGGGTCTTTGAACAGGATCAGGGCCCGAATGGGCCGACCGCATCACAAGGACCCGGCCGCATCGTCTTTAAACCCATACAGATAGTCAGGACGCCCCCATGACAGTGCCGATGACCGACATGGCAGAACTGGCCCTTTCTTCCAAGGCATGGCCCTTTCAGGAAGCCGAAAAACTTTTGAAACGGCTGAAAGGCGGCGCACCGGAAAAAGGCTATGTGCTGTTCGAAACAGGCTATGGCCCGTCCGGTCTCCCGCACATCGGCACCTTTAACGAAGTGGCGCGGACCTCCATGGTCCGCCGCGCCTTCGAGGAGCTGACGGGCCTGCCGACAAAGCTGATCTGTTTTTCCGACGATATGGACGGCCTGCGCAAGGTGCCCGACAATGTTCCGAACAAGGATATGCTTGCCGCCAATCTGGGAAAACCGCTGACAGCGGTGCCGGACCCCTTTGGCACCCATGACAGTTTCGGCGCCCACAACAATGCCCGGCTGAAGGCTTTTCTCGACACGTTCGGCTTCGACTATGATTTCTACTCCGCGACAGACTGCTACAAAAGCGGGCGGTTCGACAGCACCCTGCTGAAACTGGCGGGTGTCTATGACAAGGTCATCAATGTCATCCTGCCGACCCTTGGCGAGGAACGGCGCAAAACCTACAGCCCGTTCCTGCCCGTCTGCCCGAAAACCGGTGTTGTTCTTCAGGTTCCCGTCACCGTTCTGGACGGGGCCGAAGGTCTGATCGCCTTCGAGGACAGCGAAGGGGAACGCCAGGAAGTGCGCGTGACCGGCGGGACCGTGAAATGCCAGTGGAAAGTGGACTGGGCGATGCGCTGGGATGCGCTCGATGTCGATTATGAGATGGCGGGCAAGGATCTGATCGAAAGCGTCAAACTGTCTTCCATCATTCGCCGTATTCTGGGCGGCCAACCGCCCGAAGGCTTCAATTACGAACTGTTTCTCGATGAAAAGGGCGAGAAAATCTCAAAATCCAAGGGCAACGGTCTCAGCATCGAGGAATGGCTGCGGTACGCCAGCCCCGAAAGCCTTGCCTTTTATATTTTCCAGTCCCCCAAAAAGGCCAAGCGCCTGTATTTCGACATCATCCCGAAAGCCGTGGACGACTATTACACGGCCCTTGAAAAATACACGGGCGAGGACAGCGCGGCCCGCTACAAAAGCGCGGTCTGGCATATTCACGGCGGCCATGTCCCATCGGACACACTGCCGGTCAGTTTCGCCCTGCTTCTCAATCTGGTGTCAGCCGCCCACGCCGAGGATAAAGCCAAGCTGTGGAGCTTCGTCTCCCGCTATGCGCCCGGCGCAACGGCCGCAGCTTACCCCGCCCTCGACAGGCTGATGGACTATGCGCTGAAATATTACGAGGATTTCGTCCGTCCCAACAAGGCATACCGTCTGCCGGACACGGAAACCGAGCTGTCCGCCTTTGCCGCCCTGAAACACCGGCTGGAAGCCCTGGACCCCGGCGAACACGATGCCGAAACCATCATGACCGAGGTTTATTCCGCCGGGAAGGACGCAGGTTTTGAAAACCTGCGCGACTGGTTCAAGGCCTGTTACGAAGTGCTTCTGGGCCAACCGCAGGGGCCGCGCATGGGCGGCTTTATCGCTCTTTACGGCATTCCGGAAACGCTGTCCCTGATCGATACGGTCCTCGCGGGTAAAGCACTGGACTGAAAGCCGTCAGGGCGGGTTTAGTTGTCCAGGACGATTTGTTTTTCAGCCTGTTTCAATTTGTTCCGCGCCTGCCGTTCAACCATGTTGGCGATAAACAGACCGGACAGTGCACCGACCATGCCGGCCATGGTCGTGATAGTGGCCTGACTGACGCCGGCGGCTATCGACCGGCTGTCATTGCTGCCGGTCGCGTTCAGCACGTCAAACACATCGATCATGCCGACAACGGTCCCAAGCAGGCCGCATAACGGACAGATCGCCACCAGCGCCTTGATGATACCGATATTCTTTTCCGTCTGCATCTTCAGGTCGCTCAGCATCGCCCGACGGATCTGGTAGGCATACCAGGACCGGCGTTCTTCCCGGGCCTGCCAGTTACTTTTCAGACCGGACAGCTTTTTGTCAAAGGCCGCCCGGAAGAACAGAAACCGGTCCACGCTGAGAGACCAGAACAGAAGAATGACGAAAAACAGGGTCCACATCATCGGACCGCCGCGTTCCATCAAAATACCAAGGCTGGTGAAACTTTCCTGAATGACAAGCATGACCGACCGCCCCCTGTACGGATATGTCTCTGTATCCGGGAAAATGGGCGGCGGCGGATGAACCGGCCTTGATTGGAGTCAAAATTTGTGCGGCGCAACAAAAACTTCATATAAAGTTCATGCCGGACCCCGGCAATTCCCGGGTCCTGTCAGGCCTGTGTGTCGACCTTGGGCGCCTCTCCCTCGGCCTTGGCAACGCCGACCATGGCTGGACGCAGCAGACGATCCTTGATGCGGTAGCCGGCGGCCACCACCTGAACAATCGTCCCCGTCGGGTGATCGTTCGAGGGAACCTCGAACATGGCCTGATGGGCATTGGGGTCGAATTTTTCCCCTATCTCGGGCTCCACCAGGACAATGCCGTGTCCCGACAGGGTATTTTGCAGTTCGCGCTCCGTCATGGAAACGCCATCGGCAAAGGCCTGGACATCATCGCCAAGGGTTTCCGGCAGACTGTCCAGCGCCCGTTTCAGATTGTCGGCCACCGTCAGGATATCGCGGGCAAAACGGGTCACCGCATAGGCACTGGCATCCGCCTTGTCCTTTTCACCGCGCCGGCGCACATTCTCGGTTTCAGCTTTCTGACGCAGCAGCGCATCTTTCAGTTCAGCGATTTCGTCCTGAAGACTGCCGGCAGGGTCCTCGCCGTGGCCTTCCGCTGCGGCGAACGCCTCCTGGTCTTCCGCGATCGGCGGCGTGTTGTCCTCGACAGTCATATCCCCGTCACTGTCGTCTGCCTCAGGCTGCTGGTGCGGGTCGTTTTCTTTCAACTGCTCGTCACTCATATGTCTTTATCCGTTCTCAGTCTTCATTCCGGTCCGGCCGATGCAGCCGTCTTCACACTATGTCAAAGCTGGCCGCTGATGACCTGCGCCGTATAATCCACCATGGGAATGATACGGGCATAATTCAGCCGTGTCGGCCCGATCACACCGATCACGCCGACAACATTGTTCGCGCCCTTCATATAAGGAGAGACGATCAGAGAGGAACCCGAAAGGGAAAATAAATTTGTCTCCGACCCGATATAAAGCCTGACCCCTTCACCCTGGCGCGCCAGTTCCAGCAGACGCACCAGATCCCGTTTGCGCTCCAGATCCTCGAACAGACGGCGCAGTCTTTCCAGGTCTTCGGATGCAGTCACATCGTCAATCAGATTGGCCTGCCCCGATATGATCAGCGAGGCTTTGTCCTCATCCGCGCCGGACCAGACGGCAAGGCCCTTTTCAACCACGTCCGCCGCCAAAACATCCAGCGCGGTTTTGTGATTGGCCAGATCCTCCTCGATCATGGCGCGTGCCTCTGTCAGCGTCCGGCCCGCCAGACGCTGGTTCAGATAATTGCCCGCCTGTATCAGCGCCGTTGCCGGCAGGCCGGGCGGCAGATCGATCAGCCGGTTTTCCACATGGCCGTTTTCACTGACAATGATGACCAGCGCCCTGTCCGGCGCCAGGGGCACAAACTCGATGTGGCGCACGCCGTCATCTTCCTTCGGTACCAGCACGACGGACGCACAGTGCGACAGACCGGACAGCTTGCGCGTCGCCTGCGCCAGCAGATCTTCCGTCGTCAGGCCGCTTTCCTCGGCCCTGGCTTCCAGACTGGCGCGTTCCGCCGTCGTCAGATTGCCGACCTGCATCAGGCCGTCGACAAAAATACGCATGCCCAGATCCGTCGGCACCCTGCCCGCGGACGTATGCGGTGCCTCCAGAAGGCCGGCCTCCTCCATATCCGCCATCACATTGCGGATGGTGGCGGGCGATACATGAATGCCGTCGGCCCGGCTGATGGTGCGCGATCCGACGGGCTCCCCCGTTTCCAGATAGGTTTCGACGATCTGGCGGAAAATCTGCCTGGACCGGTCGTTCAGAGCCTGCAACGACATGACTACCCGTTTCTTATGAACCCTGCCGATAAAATCTAGAAAGCGGGATGACATCCGTCAATCGGTGACAGCGGCCCTGTAATCACCTCACACCCTGCCTGCGATCACCCTATGGCTTTGACGCGCGCCGGGCTTGCCGCTAAAAGCGGGCAGGCCCGTCACCCGCTTGCGCTTTCGGCGGCTGTGCCGGCACCACATCTGACAGGAAAGGCAAAGGCATGCGAGCAAGCGGCCGCGCGGCGGATGAAATGCGCCCCATCGAAATGATCCCCGGTTTTTCAAAACACGCCGAAGGCAGCTGCCTGGTCAAATTCGGCGATACCCATGTGCTGGTGACGGCCACCTTCGAAGACCGGGGGCCGCCATGGCTGCGCGACAGCGGTAAGGGCTGGATCACCGCCGAATACGGCATGCTGCCCCGTGCGACCCATGACCGCACGGGTCGCGAGGCCGCGCGCGGCAAACAAACGGGACGTACGCAGGAAATCCAGCGCCTGATCGGACGGTCTCTGCGTGCGATTGCCGACCTGTCGGCCCTGGGCGAACGGCAGATCCGCGTGGACTGCGATGTTCTCCAGGCGGACGGAGGCACGCGGACCGCATCGATTTCCGGCGCCTATGTGGCCCTGCACCAATGTGCCCACTGGATGTATAATGAGGGTTGGCTGGAACGCAAACCGCTGTCGGACAGTGTCGCCGCCGTATCTTGCGGGCTGGTGGACGGCCAACCGGCGCTCGACCTTGACTATGTCGAGGACTCCGGCGCGTCGACAGACGCCAACTTCGTACTGACGGGCCAGGGCGGCATCGTGGAAATTCAGAGCACGGCCGAGGAAGACCCCTTCACGGAAGAGGAATTTCTGCGCCTGCTGCGTCTGGCCCGGATCGGCTGCGACACAATCCGGCAGGCACAGGATACCGCAATCCGCTCCTACGCCGGGTAGGAAAGGGCAGGACATGGCACGCCTTTTCGATGGCGAAAAACTGGTGATCGCCAGCCACAACAGCGGCAAGGTGCGCGAGATCGGCGACCTGCTCGCGCCTTTCGGCGTGACAACCGTTTCCGCCGGCGATCTGAACCTGCCCGAACCCATGGAAGACGGCGACACCTTCATTGCCAACGCCGAACTGAAAGCACGGGCGGCGGCACAGGCGGCCGGTCTGCCGGCACTGGCCGATGACAGCGGTCTTTGCGTTCACGCACTGGACGGGGCCCCGGGCATTTACAGTGCCCGGTGGGCAGGTTCGCCGCGCGATTTCACGGCGGCAATGCGCACGGTCGAGGACAGGTTGAACGGCGCCAGGGACCGCAGCGCCCATTTCACCTGCGCCCTCACGCTGGCCTGGCCGGACGGCCATGCGGAAAGTTTCGAGGGTGAGGTCCATGGCAACCTTGTCTGGCCCGTGCGCGGCGAGCGGGGCTTTGGATACGACCCCATGTTCCAGCCCGACGGACACAGCATCACCTTCGGTGAAATGGAACCGTCCAGAAAGCACGCCATGAGCCACCGTGCCCGTGCGTTCGAACAGTTGATCGCGGCCTGTTTCAGAAAATGACGGCACGGCCGGCGGGAAACGGATCATCCACGGCATTGCCGAAGGCAAGGACACTGCCCGCGACACCGGCCTTTGACGCCGCGATTTATATACACTGGCCGTTTTGCGCGGCCAAATGCCCCTATTGCGATTTCAACAGCCATGTGCGCGAACGGATCGATCAGGACTGCTGGCGTGACGGCCTTCTCAGCGAGATTGACGGCTTTGCCGACAGGTATCCGGGGCTGAGGCCGCTGTCGGTTTTTTTCGGCGGCGGGACACCCAGCCTGATGCCGGATGAAACCGTTGCGGCGGTTCTTGCCCATCTGCGCACCCGCTGGCCGCATGCCGACTGGCCCGCCCTTGAAGTCACTCTGGAAGCAAATCCAACCAGTGTTGATGCGCAGCGATTTCGCGGTTACGCGCATGCGGGGGTCAACCGTCTTTCCATGGGCATTCAGGCCCTGAATGACACGGACCTGAAACTCCTGGGGCGCTGGCATTCCGTGGCCGAGGCATTGAGGGCTCTTGATGTTGCGCGAGATAACTTTAAAAGAATCAGCTTCGATCTGATCTATGCCCGGCCCGGACAGTCGCTGGCGACCTGGCGCCGCGAACTGGGCCGTGCCCTTGCTTTCTCGCCGTCCCATCTGTCGCTGTACCAGTTGACCATCGAAGAGGGCACGGCGTTTTACCAGCGCCACCGGCGCGGTGAATTCACCCTGCCGGACGAAGACCAGTCCCACGCCCTCTTCATGGAGACGCAAAGCCTGTGCGGATCAGCCGGACTTCCGGCTTATGAAATATCCAATCATGCGGCAAAGGGCCAGGAAAGCCGCCACAATCTTGCCTACTGGCGCGGAGATTTTTACGTCGGCATCGGCCCGGGTGCGCATGGCCGCCTTCCCGGTGATCAGCCGGGTGCGGCACTCGCTCACAGTCAGGTCCGCCGGCCGGAAGGCTGGCTGGACGCCGTTGTCGCAGACGGCATCGCGCTTTTCGAGGCAACGACGGTCACCCCCCGCGACCGTTTTGAAGAAATGCTGATGATGGGACTACGCCTGAAGGGCGGCATCGATCTGGCGGATCTGGGACAGCGGACGGCATTAGGGCCTCAGGACTGGCCGGTGAACCGCCCGGCGCTGGAAGCCATGATTGCCAGCGGACACCTCCGCCGTGAAGGATCGCGGCTGGCGGCAACAGAACTGGGCTGGCCTCTTATCAATCACCTTGTGACGCGGTTGATCGTTTAAAACCGGCCTCAGAGCGGTCGGGCAGCGGGGAAAGCCGCTCGCCGAAACGGGGAAAGGCCTCAATGGGCGGGGCTGCGACACGAACTCCGTCACGGACAATTTCCAGAACCGCAAGGGCACGTTCATTCGTTCCGTCAGGCAACAGACGAAACAAACCGTCCAGGCCTGAAAATCCCCGTTCATCCGTCAGGCGTTCGGGCGAAAGCGCTTGCCCGATAAGGCTTTCCATGAATGCCGGATCCGTGCCCGCAGGCAGTGTGGGCGGCAGATCGCGTATCATCGCGGCCAGCAGCGCAACCGCATCATAGGACAAGGTCGCAATCCGGGGCGGACGATCCCCGAAGGCCGTCTCGAAGCGCTGTGCCCAGGCGGCACGGGGGCCGGGCAGCGGCGCGGCGTACCATGCCCCTTGCAGGGGCGGTTCACCGCGCAGGTCCGGATCATCCCACAGGCCGGTGCCCATCAATTTCACCTCGGCCGGATCAATTTCATAAAAGGGCAGCAGCGGTGCGATGGTGCGCAGCAGGGCCCCGCCTTCGGGAACCAGAACCGCCTCGAAAGGTGGCGGGCCCAGGACTTCCCTGGCCTCAAGGCTGTCGGCAATTTCGTCGGTCATATCGTCACCCAGATCACGCAGGGTCCGCACCTCCAACCGCAAGGCGTCGCGGCGACGTTCATAATCACCAAGCCGCTGTATGGGACCCGCCAGGGCATCCGCGTCCGGGGGATAGCGTTCCAGCGCGGTGACACGGCCCACCACCGCCACCGCATCGCCGAAAGCCGTACGGACCCTGTCGCCGTAACGGCCTTCGGAAAACAGGCCGCCAAACCTGTTATAGCCGCTGTCAGACGCATGTTCGACAACACGGCGGACCTCGTTTTCAGGCAAAAACCCAAGAATGTAACGCCGTGGTGCAGCCACACGGGCATCGTTGGAAAACCCCAGGGTCATCAGACCTGCGGCGGCTGCCACGTCGCCGGCGGCGGCAACATTGTCGGCCAGAAGCGGGCCGACAAAAATATGGACGCCCTTCTCCACGGCCATTCGGGCGGCCGCTTCCGCGCCGTCGGGGGTGCCGGCGGTATCGAACGGCAACAGGCGGATACGCGGATCATAGGCATCCATCAGGGCCATGGTCGCGGCGTCCAGAAGGGCCTGCCCGGTTTCGCCCTCCGTTCCTGACAGGGGCAAAAGCATGGCGACGCGGATCTCAACCGCCACCTCTTCGGCCACGGCCTCATCCTCGGGGGGCGCTGCTTCCGCCACCGGCGAGGGCGGTGCCGGGGCTGTCGGCTCAGGCCGGGGCGCGGGCGTCGCACACGCCGCAAGGCAGAGCAGAACGGCCATCGCACGGAACGGCATCCGCCTCACAGGCAACGGCTTATGCTCGAAACAGGTCTGCAAGACAGGCACCCCTGACTGTTTCACGGTTTCATGGGTATTGTCGAAAATACAGTCTAATATCCTGACATGACTGAGTAAATCCCGGCCAAACCCACCGGTTGAAAAGCCGGACAGGCTTGGCAGGTCCCATATGCACTATTAGGCTGCACCCCTTCTGACCAAAAGCCCTATAGAATAAAGGCCCCGGAATAAAGGCAGAACCATGGCCGAGGACACATCCGCTCCGAACGCATCATCCGATAATGGCAGCAAGGGCACACTTGCCGTCGGGCTCTATCTGGTGGCAACACCCATCGGCAATCTGGAAGATATCGGCGCACGGGCCGCACGGATTCTCGCCGACGCGGATCTCGTGGCATGCGAGGATACCCGGGTCAGCACCAGGCTGATGGCGGCTGTCGACGCCCGCACGCCGCTGATCGCGTATCATGACCATAACGCGGACCGCGTGCGACCGAAATTGCTGCAAAAACTGGCTGAAGGCCAGGCTATCGCCCTTATCAGCGATGCGGGCACACCCCTTGTCTCCGACCCGGGATACGGCCTTGTCCAGGCGGTCCGGGCCGCCGGCCACATGGTCACGGCCGTACCGGGGCCCAGCGCGGTTCCGACCGCGCTCAGCCTGTCGGGACTGCCCAGTGACAGATTTCTCTTCCTCGGGTTTCCGCCATCGAAATCGGCGGCCAGGAAACGCTGGTTTGAAGAGGTCGCCACTGTCCCCGCAACACTGATTTTCTTTGAAAGTGCAAAGCGCCTGGCAGCAAGTCTTGAAGATGCGTGTCAGGTTCTGGGCGACAGGTCCGCCGCCATATGCCGCGAACTGACAAAACGCTACGAAGAAGTTGTCTCGGACAGAATTTTGTCCCTGTCGCAGCGCTATCACCGGGATGGAGCGCCCCGAGGGGAAATCGTCGTCGTCGTCGGTCCGCCGGAAGACGGAAAGACAGCCGGACTTTCCGCGGATGGAACACTGGATGCCAAGGTTGAAACGGCCTTGCAGCAGGCCGTCGGCGACATGGGCGCGCGCGGCGCCGCACAGCTTGTCGCGGATCTGACCGGCCTGCCGCGCAAACGTCTCTATGAGCGTGCCGTCATCCTCAGAAACAGCCGGAAACAAGGCGCGCAATGACAGGGACACGCCGTTTCCACCGTCAGGCCAGCGGCAGACGCGCCGACCACAGGGGCCGGCGGGCCGAACTGTGGGCGCGGGTTTGGCTTGTGTTGAAAGGCTATCGGATCCTGGCACACCGCTTCAAAAGTCCGCGAGGAGAGGTGGACATCGTCGCGCAAAAGCGCAACACCATCATTTTTGCCGAAGTAAAGGCCAGGGGCAGCCTACAAGACGCCAAGGAAGCCCTGCGGTTCCGGCAGCGCGTACGGATCGAAGGGGCAGCGGATCATTTCATGAAAACCCTCCGGCAACGGCCGGGACGGGAAAAGAGTGGAGACTATACCGTTCGCTTTGATCTGATAGCCATTGTTCCCCGCCGCCTGCCGAGGCATATGAAAGGGGTGTGGCGCACGGGGCCTTACGCATAACCCCGGTGCCGGCCGTTAGGACGTCAGTCCGTTACCCGTGTCGTAGCAAGGATACGTTTATGAGCACCGTAAAACGCCGTATCGCCTTCCAGATGGATGCCATGGAAGGCATCAACATCACCGGCGACAGCAGCTTCGTTCTGGCGCTGGAAGCACAGGCGCGCGGACATGACCTGTATCATTATCTGCCGGATGATCTCAGCTACCGTGACGGACGCGTGACAGCCCACGCCCACCCGATGACCGTCAGGCGTGAAAACGGCAATCATTTCACCTTCGGGCCGCCCCAATCGCTCGACCTGAACGATATGGATGTGATCTGGATGCGTCAGGATCCGCCCTTTGACATGGCCTATATCACCGCAACGCACCTTTTGGACCTGATTCACCCGGATACACTGGTGGTCAATGACCCGCGGGCCGTCCGCAATGCACCGGAAAAACTGTTCGTCACGCAATTCGCCGACCTGATGCCCCCCACGCTCATCACACGACGCGAAGAAGACATCCGCGCTTTTCGGGCCGATCACGGCGACATCATCGTCAAACCCCTGTTCGGCAAGGGCGGTGAAGGTGTTTTCCATCTGCGCCCCGAAGATCCGAACCTGCCCAGCCTGCTGGAACTGTTCCTGGAAAACAGTCGTGAAGCCGTCATGGTCCAGCGTTTCCTGCCCGAAGTCCGCAACGGCGACAAGCGGATCGTCCTTGTGGACGGCGACGCCGCAGGCGCCATCAACCGGGTCCCGGCGGAGGGATCCGTACGCTCCAACATGGTGGTCGGCGGCCGCGCGGAGGCCGCCAGGCTCACCCCGCGGGAAGAGGAAATCTGCGCCCGACTGAAACCGGTGCTTCAGGAACAGGGACTGATTTTCGTCGGTATTGACGTCATCGGCGACTGGCTGACGGAAATCAATGTGACCTCACCGACCGGGCTGCAGGCCATCAATGCCTATGACGGCGTACAGCTGGAAAGCCGCATCTGGGATGCAATCGAGACCAGACTGACACGCCGCGACGCCGCCTGAACCCCGGCTGCGTCCAATCTGCCGCTTAATACGCCCCGCCGCGCAAGCGGGCACACAAGCTGTCCAGATCGTCAAGGCTGGCGTAACGGATACTGATGGTGCCGCCGTCGCCCCGGTGGTCGATTGTCACCGCCGTGCCGGTTGCGGCCGACAGATCGCGTTCCAGGGCCTTTGTGTCCGCATCCTTGGCCCCGGACACCGATCGCAGCGCGGTTTTGCGTGGTACCTGTTTGGGTTTGGACGCCAACGCCTCAACCGCCCGCACGCTAAGCCCCTCATCAACAACACGCCGGGCAAGGGCTGTGGGGTCTTCGGCGGCCAGAAGGGCACGTCCGTGCCCCATGCTGATACGACCATCCGCCAGCATGGTCTGGACAGTATCCGGCAGACCCAAAAGCCGCAGCAGATTGGCCACATGACTGCGGCTCTTCGATACAAGGCCCGCCACATCCTCCTGCCGGTGCCCGAAATCGTCCATCAGCCGACGATAAGCCCGTGCCTCCTCGATCGGAGACAGGTCAGCACGCTGAATGTTTTCAATAATCGCAATCTGTAGAATAGTTGGCTCATCCAACTCCCTGACAATGACGGGCACATCGTGCACACCGGCCTGTTGTGCCGCGCGCCAGCGCCGTTCGCCGGCAACAATCTCATAGCGGTCTTCGCCGACCGGACGGACGAGGATGGGCTGCAAAAGGCCGCGTTCACGGATGGACGCGGCAAGCTCGGCCAGGGCATCTTCGGCAAAATGCTGGCGCGGCTGGTTGGGGTTTGCTTCCAGAAAAGCAACCGGCAGGCTAACCATACCGGCACCGTCCACCGCCCCCGGGCCACTGTTTCCGGAACCGGTGGCCGGTAACGGGTCCAGGGCCGGCCGCGCGTCGCCCAGCAGGGCTGAAAGCCCCTTGCCCAATCCCTTTTTCTTTTGCGCCGTCATTTACGTTTCCTCGGTAAGTCTTTCATTTTTGACACTGGCGGTCTTTGATATTGGCACTCTTTGAAACCGGGCGTGTCAGGCAGCCCGTGCACGGTCACGCCCCAGCACTTCACGGGCCAGTTTTATATAGGCCTGACTGCCGCTGCAGCGATGATCGTACAACAGGGCCGGTTTGCCGTGGCTGGGCGCCTCCGAGACACGGACATTGCGCGGGATCATCGTGTTGTAAACCTTGTCCCCCAGATAGGCCCGCACATCATCAGCCACCTGCTCGGACAGATTGTTGCGGCGGTCGAACATGGTCAGAACCACCCCATTGATGGCCAGGCGGGGGTTAAGACTTGCCCGCACCTGTTCAATCGTCTTCAACAACAGGCTTAAGCCCTCCAGCGCGAAAAATTCGCATTGCAACGGCACCATGACCGAATCCGCCGCCACCAGTGCATTGATGGTCAGCAGCGACAGGGACGGCGGGCAGTCGATCAGCACAAAATCATAGCGCTCGCGCAACTTTGCGGTCGAAAGTGATTCTCTCAGGCGGAAATTACGCTGCGGCAGGTCGGCCAACTCCACATCCGCCCCTGAAAGGTCGACCGTGGACGGTACAAGCCCCAGACCGGGAACACTGCTGTCCATCAGGGCGTCGTCCACATGCGCCGCACCAAGGATCACATCGTAGGAGGTGATTTCACGGGCCGCCCGGTCCACACCGAAACCGGTGCTGGCATTGCCCTGCGGGTCCAGATCGAAAACAAGTACTTTCTTCTTAGCCGCCGCCATTGCCGTGGCCAGATTGATGGCCGTGGTGGTTTTACCAACCCCGCCCTTTTGATTGGCAATGGCGATAATCTGCCCGGACTTTCGGGTCTGTTGATCTCTGCCCATAACCGCCCCTTCCTGGAAATCCTTTTATAACAGCGCTTTGGTATATGTTTCCCGAACAGAAACCTTAAAGAAAATCGTTCAAAACAACTTGTTTACCAGCGCTTCAGGACCGGGGTGATATATGCTGCAAACGCAGGATAACCCCGCGCGGATCGCTGACACTGTCAAACCGGTCGACGGACATCTTCCACATGGCGGCGGCTTCGGTCAATTCCTCGTCCGCCTTTTCCCCCTTTAAAAACCAGGCTTGCGTTTCATCATGGCAAAATGGCCACGCCCAGCCGAGAAGCTGGGTCACACTGGCGCATGCCCGCGCTGTCACAATATCCACCGGAAAAGCCGCCAGGTCTTCGATACGCTGGTCGTAAATGGTGACATTTGTCGATGTTTCGCGGGCGACGGTCCGCAGGAACGCAGCCTTGCGCTGATTTGCTTCCACCATATGCACATCGGCAACGCCCAGAATCGCAAGGACAAGGGCCGGAAAGCCCGCGCCGGAACCTATATCCAGCAAAACGGGGGCCTGATCCGAACGATATCGGACAATCAATGGCGCCAATTGCGCCGAATCCAGAAAATGCCGCCGCCACATCTCCTGTAATGTTGCACCGGCAACGAGATTTTGCGCCGGCTGCCACTTTTCCAGCAGGCCGGCATAGCGGGCCAGACGATCCCGTGTTTCACGTGAAACATCAAAGGACGGGGCCAGCGCGGCGCACAGATCGTCCAGGGAAAAACGGGATGTCACCGCGAACGGACCGTTATTCTACGCCGCTTTTCGGCGTTTGATATGGGCGAGAAGCAGTGTCAGTGCCGCCGGGGTGACGCCGGCGATCCGCGCCGCCGATCCCAGGGTGGCGGGCCTGGCCGTATTGAATTTTTCCCGCATTTCGTTTGACAAGCCAGGGATGGCGGCAAAATCAACATTGTCCGGAATCGCCAGCGCTTCGTCCTTCCGGAATGCGTCGATGTCCTTTTGCTGTCGCTCCAGATAATTCCTGTAAAGCGCATCGGTGGCCAATTGTTGCGCAACAGCGGCATCAAGACCGCCAATCTCCGCCGGCCAGACACTTGCAAGCGTTTCAAGCGTGATATCCGGAAAGGACAACAGGGTCTCGGCCGAACGTCTCACACCGTCCTGATTCAATTTGATACCATGTGTCGCGGCCTCATTCGGTGTCAGCGACAGGCGTTGCAATTGCGCGCGACCCTTTTCGAGCGCTGTCAGTTTGGCAGTAAAGACCGCCGCGCGCTCGGCACCGACCAGACCAAGGTCGATGCCTTTGCCGGTCAGGCGCTGGTCCGCATTGTCCGCGCGCAGATGCAGCCGGTATTCCGCCCGGCTGGTAAACATGCGGTATGGCTCACGCGTGCCTTGTGTGACAAGATCGTCCAGCATGACACCGATATAGGCATCGACACGGTCAAGAACAAAGCGGTCTTCGCCGCCACCCGCTTTCAGGGCTGCGTTGACACCGGCCATCAGACCCTGGGCGGCTGCTTCTTCATATCCGGTGGTGCCGTTGATCTGCCCTGCCAGAAACAGACCCTCCGCCCGCCGGGTTTCCAGCGTCGGCCTCAATTCGCGCGGATCGATGAAATCATATTCAATGGCATAGCCAGGCCGCAGAATGACCGCCTTTTCCAATCCCGGAATGCTGTGGACCAGCGCCGTCTGCACCTCCTCGGGCAGGCTGGTGGAAATGCCGTTGGGATAGACCGTGTCATCGTCCAGACCCTCCGGCTCCAGGAAAATCTGGTGGCTGGCCTTGTCCCGGAACCGGACGATCTTATCCTCGATCGATGGACAGTAACGGGGACCGCTGCTTTCAATCTGGCCGGAATACATCGGCGAGCGGTGCAGATTATCCTCAATGATTTTGTGTGTGTCCGCACTGGTCCGGGTAATGTAACAGTCCAATTGCGGCACGGTGATGTCACGCGTCAGAAAGGAAAACGGCACCGGCGGCTTGTCCCCGGGCTGCGGATCGCAGACAGACCAGTCGATGGTGCGGCCGTCCAGGCGCGGCGGCGTTCCGGTTTTCAGGCGGCCCAGTGCAAATCCCAAATCCGTCAGTGTATCCGACAACCCCAGCGACGGCGCTTCGCCGGCCCGGCCTGCGGGAATCTTCTTTTCCCCCAGATGAATGAGACCGCGCAAAAAAGTGCCCGTGGTCAGGATAACCGCTCCCGCTGTCAGGCGACGGCCATCGGCGGTGATCACTCCGGTTACACGGGCGCTTGTGTCCGCGCCGAAACCGGTTCTGTCAACGATCAGATCCTCAACGGCAGCACCCAGTATGGTCAGATTGGGGTAATCCGTAAGCATCGCCTGCATGGCGGTGCGGTACAGTTTGCGGTCGGACTGTGCCCGTGGCCCCTGTACCGCCGGGCCCTTGCGACGGTTCAACAGACGGAACTGAATACCCGATGCATCCGCAACCCGCCCCATAATGCCTTCAAGCGCGTCAATCTCGCGCACCAGGTGGCCCTTGCCCAAGCCGCCGATTGCCGGATTGCAGGACATTTCACCGATCGTCTCGGGCTTATGGGTGACAAGCAGGGTCTTCGCACCCATGCGGGCGGAAGCCGCCGCCGCTTCCGCGCCGGCATGCCCACCGCCTATCACAATGACATCCGCGTCTGCCATGTCCGCATCCGGCACTTAGGAGCACCGCCTTTGATCATCCATGAAATCCAGGGAGTTCTATATAAGAAATGATCGCGTCCTGTCAAAGCGCCAGGATCCTCGCAAAGGATCGCCTGTCACTTATTTGCCGATGCAGAAATCGGCAAAAACCAGATCCAGCATATCCTCGACGCCGACGCGCCCGGTAATCCGGCCAAGCGCCCGTGCCGCCTGACGCACATCTTCGGCGGCCAGAACAGGGTCAATCCCCGCATTTATGTCAAACCGGGCCAGATGTTCAGTGACATCAATCAGGGCTTCTCGGTGGCGTGCCCGTGTCAGGGCCGGTGCGTCACGCAGCGCCATCGCCGTGGAAACCGTATTGCCGACGGTCTCAAGAAGCACATCCAGTCCGCCCTCGCCTATGGCCGAAACCGGGAGCGGGCCAGCGGTTTCCGGTTTGATATTGGCGGGCAAACTTTCATGTTCCACGTGAAACACCGGAATACGGTCGACCTGCGACACGACCAGCAAACTGTTCGGCCCGCTCCAGCGCGCAACATCGTCGGGCACATGCGGCCATGCATCGGCACGCACCAGCAACAAACGTAAATCCGCTTCTTCCGCGCGGGCAACGGCGCGTCGGATACCCTCCGCTTCAACCTTGCCGCCGGCCGTGCGCAAACCCGCCGTGTCGACAAGGCGGACGGGATATCCGGACAGATCAAGCGGCACATCCAGCACATCGCGCGTGGTTCCGGCCTCATCCGAGACAATCGCCACGTCCGAGCGTGCCAAAGCATTCAGCAATGTGGATTTTCCCGCATTCGGCGCGCCCAGGATCACGATGCGGTAACCGTCGCGCATGGCTTCACCCCGCCGTCCGTCGCGCAGATGTGTGTCCACATCC
The DNA here is from genome assembly GCF_003688555.1 of Eilatimonas milleporae. Lineage (GTDB taxonomy): Bacteria > Pseudomonadota > Alphaproteobacteria > Sphingomonadales > Kordiimonadaceae > Eilatimonas > Eilatimonas milleporae. The sequence goes on along the minus strand of NZ_REFR01000015.1, from coordinate 64,100 downwards.
CGCTTCAAAGCGGCGATATCCGGCCTGACGGCACCGGCCACCCCGTCGGGCAAATCCTCATCCGGAAAATCGATATCCGCCTCCAAATGGGCCAGATGCCGCATCAGCCGACCCCGCCAGTCCTCATACAAACGACGCAGCGATCCATCAAGTTGCCGCAGCGCCTGAACCCGCTGCATTTCCGTATCCGCATTGATCAGATCGGCCAAACCCTCGATTTCCGTCAGGTCCAGTTTTCCGGCTTCGAACGCACGGCGCGAAAACTCGCCCGCTTCCGCCAGCCGGCATCCCGGCTGTGACGACAGTGTTTCAAGCACACCGTCAACCACTGCCCTGCCGCCATGCAGATGCAATTCCACAACATCTTCGCCGGTAAAACTGTTTGGCGCCGGGAAATACAGAACCAGGGCCTGATCCAGCAACAATCCGCTTGCCGGATCATGCAATCGGCGCAGCACCGCCTTTCGCGGCATCGGCAGGGATTTGCCGGTCAAATCAGCAAGAACGGCACCGGCCCGCACGCCAGACAGACGCACCACCGCAACGCCGGCACGCCCCCCGCCACTGGACAGGGCATAAATCGTCTCGGTATCCATTGATGGAATATCCGGGCTATTCAGCGCCCTGCGTCGGATCGGTGGGGCCAACCGCCCCTTTCATCGCCGCCCAGAACGCTTTCTGCCATTCCCCCAGGCCCGCGCTGGCGCCCGACATCCAGGCGCGGACGGCCTGATCCACTTCCTGCGGGTCCAGGCCCTTTTCAAGGCGCATCTGCATCTGTGAGACCATGGCATCATTCAACGCCGTCACATCCGGAAGGCCGAAAAATGTCCGCGCCTCAATCGGCGTACAATCGATATTGATGGTGATCTTCATGCGCTTTCCATTCCCCGTCCCAAGGAAGATATGCGGCAATGACTTGAACCGCCGTCCGCATCGCCTGTAGGGTGACATCCGATCCGCAAACCCACCATACTGTAGACGGGATAAAGGCCATGCCGCAACTGTCACTCCACACACCGATCTCCGATCTGACAGTGACCGAAATCGGCGGTGAACTGGTGGCTTTGGACTGGGGCTGGGCCATGGAACAGACCAGAACCCCCCTTCTTGTGGAAGCCAAACGCCAACTGGACGCCTATTTCGACGGCGACCTGACCGAATTCGACCTGCCGCTTGCACCCGGAGGATCCGGTTTCCAGGACCGTGTATGGTCAAAAATGTGCGAAATTCCATATGGAAGAACAATGACTTATGGTGATGTTGCGAAACAGCTAAACAGTAGCGCCCGGGCTGTCGGTACGGCCTGCGGGCGCAATCCGCTGCCCATCCTCATCCCCTGTCACCGGATCACCGCGGCAAACGGCCTTGGCGGCTATTCCGGCGACGGCGGCCTGTGGACCAAAGAAGCCCTGCTGGTTCTTGAGGGCGTCCTTTTGCCGCAGTAAGGTCGCACGCGATATATCAATTCCGTTGATCCATTTCCCATCCATTCTTGCAAAACGAGGGTCCGCCCATGTCACAGATCACCACCGAGACAGTCACCATTGCGGCCAAGGACGGCAGCGGCGATTTTTCCGCTTATCTTTCAAAGCCCGAAAGCGGAAACGGGCCCGCCATTGTCGTCATTCAGGAGATTTTCGGGGTCAATGCCGGTCTGCGCACCATGTGCGACCGCTGGGCCGCCGCCGGCTATGTCGCCATCTGTCCGGACCTGTTCTGGCGCCAGGAACCCGGCGTGGACCTGACCGACCAGACGGAAGAGGAATGGCAAAAGGCCTTTGCCCTTTATAACGGTTTCGATGTGGACAAGGGGATCGAGGACATCGCCGCCACCATCGATTTTATCCGCGGTCATGGCAGAAGCACCGGCAAGGTCGGTGCGGTGGGCTACTGCCTCGGCGGGCTTCTGGCCTATCTGACGGCAACCCGCACGGATGCGGACGCCAACGTCTCCTATTACGGTGTCGGCATTCAGGACAAACTGGATGAAGCCGCGAAAATCACCCGACCCCTCATGCTGCACATCGCCGGCAAGGATGAATTTGTCGATGCCGCCGCACAGGCCGCCATCCATGACGGACTGGATGGTCATGCTCAGAGCACACTTTACGATTATCCAGAAGCCGACCATGCGTTTTCCCGTATCAACGGGCAGCATTACCGCGAGGATGACGCAACACGCGCCAATGAACGCACAGCCGCCTTTTTTGCCGATCATCTCAAGGGCTGATCCATGACCACAGCACAGATCATTCAGGTCGCGGCCCCCGGCGGGGCGGAGACCCTGGCGTTTACGGACAGTACGCTGCCTGCATTGAAGGAGAATGAAGTCCGCGTGCGTCACAACGCCATCGGATTGAATTTCATCGATGTCTATCATCGCACCGGCCTGTACCCCGTGCCGGCACCCTTTACGCCGGGCCTGGAAGCCGCCGGCGTGATCGAGGATGTGAGCGCTGGCGTGGACGGCTTTGTCGCCGGTGACAGGGTCGCCTATTGCACCGGGCCGATCGGTGCCTATTCCAGCCACCGCAACATGCCTACCGACACGCTGGTTAAACTGCCGGACGCGGTGTCCGATGAAGCCGCCGCCGCTCTCATGTTGAAAGCAACAACAGTCGCCTTTCTGATCCACGAAACGTTTCACGTGAAACATGGACAGACGGTTCTGTGGCACGCGGCCGCCGGCGGCGTCGGACTGATTGCCTGCCAGTGGCTGAAAGCCAAGGGCGTCACGGTCATCGGCACGGTGGGCGGCGCGGACAAGGCCGCGCTTGCCAGGGATCATGGCTGTACCCACACCATCGATTACACATCGGAAAACTTCACCGACCGGGTGCGCGAGATCACCGGCGGTGCCGGCGTTCCGGTTGTCTATGACAGTGTGGGAAAGGCCACATTCGATGGGTCGTTGGACTGCCTGGCCCCGCGCGGCATGATGGTCAGCTTCGGCAATGCCACCGGCGCCGTGGATCCCATGGCACCCGGCATACTGGGGCAGAAAGGATCGCTTTTCCTGACCCGGCCGTCATTGCTGCATTATGCCAGCGCCCGCGACGATCTGGTGCGTTTGACCGGTCTTGTCTTCGACGCCGTCGCAGACGGTCACATCACGCCCACCATCAACCAGCGTTTCGCCCTGCGTGATGCCGGCACCGCGCACCGGGCGCTGGAGGGCCGCGAAACCACGGGTCAGTCCATCCTGCTGCCCTGAAGATCGAAGCGCGTTATAGAGAAAATCGAAGACACGTCATGGAAAAGGGGGACGGTTTATCCGTCCCCTTTTGTGTTCCAAACCGTATGCCCGGCCCACGGCAGGGCGTCAGTCTTTCGGCATCAGATCCATCAGTGCCACCACCGTGGCCTCGACCCCGCTGACGACCGACGGCTGCGGCACGATCTTGAACAGGGGCGAATGGTGCGACGGGATGGGCGGACCGCCCGCCTCGGCCCGTTCAAAATCCGCGGCCGGGGTACCGCCGACAGCAAAATAGACACTGGGGATAATCGGCTCATAGGTTTCAAGATCCGTCACCAGAAAGGGGAAATCCTCCGCCCCCATGGTTTTCGGCTTATAGTCGGCAAAGGCTTCCGCCCCCATGCTGTCCCGCCAGGCGGCCTTCAGCCGGCGCGCCAGCGACGGGTCATTCCGCGTTGGCGGATAGGTTTCGGTTTCCAACACCTCGACCGTCGGCAGCATGTCGTCCGGCAGACCGCTGGCACGGCCGAGGTTCTCGGCAATGCGCCGGATGCCCGACAGCAGTGTTTCCCGGGTTTCGGAATCGTCGGAGCGCACCGTGATCTGCAATTTCGCCTCATCCGGGATGATATTGTGCTTGGTGCCGCCGTGGAAGCTGCCGACGGTGACAACGCCGGGCACGCGCGGGCTCAATTCACGGCTGATCAGGGTCTGCAATGTGGTGACGATCTGCGCGCCGAGCACGATCGGGTCCTTGCCCGCATGGGGTGCGGCGCCGTGGGCGCCCAAACCGTGGACGGTGATGTTGACGCTGTCCACCCCGGCATAGGCCGCTTCGTCCGCCGCCCAGATCTTGCCGGCCTCCATCAGGGAATTGACGTGAAACGCCAGGCCGTAGTCCGGCTTGCCGAAACGCTCATAAAGCCTGTCCTCGCGCATGATGCGCGCACCCCCGAAGCGTTCCTCGGCCGGCTGGCCGATCAGCATCAGCGTACCGGACCATGTGTCGCGCATGGCGGCCATCCGCCGTGCCGTGCCCACCAGCGCGGTGATGTGGACGTCATGACCGCAGGCATGCATGACCGGCACCTCGATCCCGTTCGGGTCGGTCTGCATCGCGGTGGAGGCATAGTCCAGTCCGGATTTTTCGAGAACCGGCAGGCCGTCCATGTCGGCGCGCATCATCACGCGCGGCCCCGGCCCGTTTTCCATGATGGCGACAAGGCCGGTCTGGCCGATGCCTTCCGTCACCTCGAACCCGGCGTCGCGCAACTCCGCCGCCAGGCGGGCGGCGGTCTTGTGTTCCTGCAGGGACAATTCCGGATTGGCATGAAAATGCTTGAACAGGGCCTCGAGATGATCGTCATAATCTTTCGCGATGACGGCGCGCAGATCATCCACGGCCACCGCACCGGCAACCGGCACTGTCAGCGGCAATACGGCCATGGCACCGGCCAAAAGCGCGGATTTCAAATCTTTCCACATGTGATCGTCCCCCCAAAGTCCGGCCCGCTGTTCTGACACGGCAGGCAAAAAGAAAGGCTAGCGGCGCGGTCCGGGCCATGCAAGGGGACAGCGGGGAAAATCGCCGCACTCACTGCCCCAAGACACTCAGCCTCGCCCAGCGGTGTCAGCGTGTATCCATAGGCGCTTCAGGACATGACCGCTTCAAGAGTTGCCGGATATGTCATTGTCCCCTGAAGAAGAGGATGGGGAAGAGGACGCGCCCGCCGTGCCGCTGAGGGACCCGATCAGGTCGATCGGCAGCGGGAAGACGATGGTCGATGTGCGCTCGCCCGCCATGTCGTGCAATGCTGTCAGATAGCGGATCTGCATGGCTTCCGGCAGTTCGTGCAGGACGCGGGCGGCTTCCATGATCTTGTCGGCGGCCTGGGCCTCCCCTTGGGCCGAGATCACCTTGGCACGGCGCAGACGCTCGGCCTCGGCTTCCTTGGCGATGGCGCGGACCATGCTCTGGTCCAGGTCCACATGTTTCAGTTCCACATTCGACACCTTGATGCCCCAGGCGTCGGTCTGGGAGTCGAGAATGGTGCGGATATCGTCGTTCAGCCGCTCGCGCTCGGCCAGCATTTCGTCCAGCTGGTGCTGGCCGAGGACGGACCTGAGCGTGGTCTGCGCCAACTGGCTGACCGCCCATTTGAAATCCTCCACCGCGATGATGGCGCGCTGCGGGTCGATCACCCGGTAATAGACCACGGCATTGACCCGCACCGACACATTGTCGCGCGAAATCACGTCCTGTTCCGGCACGTCCATCACCATGGTGCGCAGGTCGACCCGCACCATGCTCTGGATTATGGGGATGACGATGATCAGGCCCGGTCCCTTGACCTTCCAGAAACGGCCGAGCGTGAAGATCACGCCGCGCTCATATTCCCGCAGGATCTTGATCGCCGACAGGACGACGGCCAGCGCCAGGAAAATCAGCAGATACACCGAATAAAACAGGTCCAGAAACTCTATCTCAGGCATGTGTTCCCTCCTCGGTTTTCAGGGCAGGATGCGCCCCCGCCCTGGCGACCACCAGTGTCAGGCCCCTGACCGCCCTGATTTCCAGCGCCGTCCCGGGGGTGAGGCCTGTCTCGCCCGTTGCCGCCCAGACCTCGCCGCGGGCGGAAACCTCGCCCGTGTCGCCCGACCAGGCGATCACCCGGGCCGGGGCGCCGATCATCTCATGCACGCCGCTGACCACGGGCTGGCGCCACGCCCGCGCGGCAAAGGTAAGGACAAGCACGAAGATCGCCGCAGTCGCCAGCGACACCGTGCCAATCAGAATGGGCGAAATCTCAAAGCCCGGCATGTCCGTGTCGATCAGGAAAATCGAGCCGAGGGCAAAACACACCGCCCCGCCGATGCCGAGCGCGCCGAAGGCGGGCACGAAGGCTTCCGTCACCATCAGCGCCACGCCGAGAGCCATCAGCGCCAGACCGGCATAGTTGAGGGGCAGCAGATGCAGCGCATAGAGCCCGACGATCAGGCAGGTGGCGCCAGTGATGCCCGCCACCAGAATGCCGGGGTTCGTCGCCTCCAGCACAAGACCGTACAGGCCCACCATCAGCAGCAGATAGGCGATGTTGGGATTGGTGATCAGGCCGAGAAACCGGTCGCGCCATGTGGGCGCGAAGGTCTCCACATCCATCAGATCGGTCTTCAGCACCGTTTTGGTGCCGTCGACATCCACCTCGAGCCCGCTGGATTTGACCAGCACTTCGCGCACAGAACCGGCGATCATGTCGACGAGCCCGCGCGCCAGCGCCTCCGCCGCGGTCAGATTGGTCGCCTCGCTGACGAAACGCTCGGCCTCGTCCGCCGGGCGGCCGCGCAAATCGGCCAGCCCGCGCATATAGGCACGGGCGTCATTGACGATCTTGTCCTGCAGTGTCGGCGGTGTGCCGCGCGCGCCGACTGTGCCCCCATCGCCCGCCGCATCGCTTTCGCCGTCACCCGGCGCGTCCCCGTCCGGGGGCTCCGCGCCCTGTTGCGGCGTTTGCGGGGACGGCGGTTGTTGCTGCGGCATACCGCCGCCGAGCTGTACCGGCGTGGCCGAGCCCACGGTGGTGCCGGGCGCCATCGCCGCCACATGACAGGCCATCAGGATATAGGCCCCGGCACTGGCCGCCCGTGCGCCCGACGGGGCGACAAAGCCGATCACCGGCCGGTCGGAGGCCAGAATGGCCTTGATGATGCCACGGGTGGACTGGTCCAGGCCGCCGGGCGTGTCGATGCGCAGGATAACGGCGGAAGCGCCGCGTGCGCCCGCCTCCTCCAGGCCGCGCACCACATAGCTTTCCACCGCCGGGCCGATCGGCCCCTGAATGTCGATGAGAAGCGCGCTGTCCGCCGCCAGCACAGGCGTCGGCACCAGCAGGAAGACCAGCGCCAGCAGGACGGCGGCAAGGCCGTGGATACCCCGCTGTCCCGCTCTCAACCGTCCCGGCGATCCACCGCTGCCCATACCCTTTTCCCATCTCCCGAAGGGGTGAGTATTGCAGGAAAGAGAACGGCAAACATTGATTTAATACAAAACTGCCGCCGGACGTGCGTCCGGCGGCAGGGCGGAAAAAGCGGATAAACCGGTCCCCGACAGACAGGGCCAAGGATACAGCAGAGATAAACTCGGGGATAAGGCCCGGATAAATTCCGGGATAAAGCGGTTTTGCCCGGCCCTAATTGTTCATCTGGGAGAAGAATTCCTCGTTGTTCTTGGTGTCCTTCAGCTTGGACAGCAGGAACTCCATCGCATCCACCGTGCCCATGGGGGTAAGGATACGGCGCAGCACCCACATTTTCGACAGGGTGCCCTGGTCGACCAGCAGCTCTTCCTTGCGGGTGCCGGACTTGAGGATATCGATCGCCGGGAAGACGCGCTTGTCCGCCACCTTGCGGTCCAGCACGATTTCCGAGTTGCCGGTGCCCTTGAATTCCTCGAAAATCACCTCGTCCATGCGGCTGCCGGTCTCGATCAGCGCGGTGGCGATGATGGACAGCGACCCGCCCTCCTCGATGTTGCGGGCGGCCCCGAAAAAGCGTTTCGGGCGCTGCAGCGCGTTGGCGTCGACACCGCCGGTCAGCACCTTGCCCGATGACGGCACCACCGTGTTGTAGGCCCGCGCCAGACGGGTGATGGAATCAAGCAAAATCACCACATCCTTCTTGTGCTCGACCAGGCGCTTGGCCTTTTCGATCACCATTTCCGCCACCTGCACGTGGCGGCTGGCCGGCTCGTCAAAGGTGGACGAAATCACCTCGCCATTGACCGAGCGCTGCATGTCGGTCACTTCCTCCGGCCGTTCGTCGATCAGAAGGACGATCAGATAGCATTCCGGATGGTTGCGGGTGATCGACTGGGCGATATTCTGCAACAGCACGGTTTTCCCGGTGCGCGGCGGCGCCACGATCAGTGCGCGCTGGCCCTTGCCGATGGGTGCGACCAGGTCGATGACGCGCGGGCTTTTGTCCTTCACCGTCGGATTGTCCGGGTCCAGCTTCAGCTTTTCATCCGGATACAGCGGCGTCAGATTGTCGAAATGAACCTTGTGGCGCGCGGCCTCCGGCTCCTCGAAATTAATGTTGGAAACTTTCAGCAGGGCGAAATAGCGCTCGCCGTCCTTGGGCGCGCGGATCTGGCCTTCCACCGTGTCGCCGGTGCGCAGGCTGAACCGGCGGATCTGGCTCGGGCTGACATAGATGTCATCGGGTCCGGGCAGATAATTGGCCTCGGGACTGCGCAGGAAACCGAACCCGTCCGACAGGATTTCGATGACCCCGCCGCCCATGATTTCCACATCGTCCTCGGCCAGGTTCTTGAGGATGGCGAACATCATGTCCTGCTTGCGCATGGTCGAGGCGTTTTCGACCCCGACCTCTTCGGCCAGCGCGAGAAGATCGGCGGGTGATTTCTGTTTCAGATCCTGAAGTTGCATTGAGACATCCGACACTACAAAAAGACCGCGACGGTCGTTATGGGGGGGAAGGGCATTGCAGAAACGCTGTGGGGCCAAACGCCCCGTCGATACGGTGCCGCCCACACTTATCGAGACGGATAAGACAAAGGGGCGATCTAATGGAAAATTTGATGATGATCCGATTACGCCTAAACCAAGGCTGGATGGGCTGAGCGTACCATCACCGCAGCCCAAGTCAAGGCAAATGGGCCGTCAGGCTATCGCTTTTGGCGAAAATTCAAAAGGGTTTGACGATCGCCAGAATCACAATGGCAATGATGAACAGCGACGGCAGCTCGTTGATCAGCCGGAACTGCCGCGACGACAGCCGGCGCTCGCCGGCGGCCAGGCGTTTGCGCGCGGCCGACAGCCAGCCGTGAAAACCGCTGAGCAGGACGACGAGCAGCAGCTTGGTGTGCAGCCATCCGCCGGCGCCAAGGCCCACATGCGCCACCAGGCTGAGGCCGAGGATCCAGGCGATGATCATCGCCGGGTTGATGATGATGCGCATCAGCCGGCGCTCGCGTTCCTGCCACAGGGCATCCTCGGGGCCGCCGGCCTCACACTCCACATGATAGGCGAAAAAGCGCGGCAGCATGAACATGCCGGCCATCCAGAAAATGACAAAGATGATATGAACCGCCTTCACCCACGGATAGGCGGCGCCAAGCATCCCTTCCATTGTGTTTCTCCCCCCTGGAAAATCATAGCAATCTGAAAATAATCGCAACCGGCGCCACCTGGGGCACCGGCCTCGTGTGTGCGCAACTCAGCGCCTGAATGCGCGGATCTGGTCGCTCAGCGCGGCCACATGCTCCACCGGCGTTTGCGGCACGAACCCGTGCCCCAGATTGAAAATATGCGCGCCGCCGTTCAGCGTGTCCAGGATGCGCGCGGCTTCCGCATGCATGGCCGGGCCGCCGGCCACCACCAGATGCGGGTCCAGATTGCCCTGCACCGGCATTTTCGTCTGCAACGTATCGGCCGCCCATGACAGGGAGACCCCGGTGTCCAGCGACAGGGCGTCCACACCGGTCTCGGCGGCGTACAGCGCCGTCAGGCTGCCGGCCAGACGCGGAAAGCCGATGATCGGCGTCTCACCGTGCACGGCTTTGACCCGCTCGACAATGGCGCGCGTCGGCTCGATCACCCAGGCCCTGAAATAGGGCTCGGGCAGGGCCGCCGCCCAGCTGTCGAAAATCTGCACCGCATCGGCGCCGGCGTCGATCTGCGCGATCAGATAGGCGCTTGTCGCCTCCACCAGCATGTCGAGAAGCCGGCCGAACAGATCCGCCTGCCCGTATCCCATCTGCCGCGCCGCCGCGTGGTCGCGGCTGCCCTGCCCCTCGACCATATAGGTCGCCACCGTCCACGGCGCCCCGGCAAATCCCAGAAGCGTCACACTGTCCGGCAGGCCGGCGCGCACCCGCCGCACCGTTTCATAGACCGCGCCGACCCGGTCGTGAAAACCGGCCATGTCCGGTCCGCCGGTGGTCAGGGCTGAAAAACCGGCCTCATCGCTGACAGCGGTCAGTTGCGGGCCCTTGCCGGGCTCGAACCACACTTTCTGTCCCAGTCCGTCCGGCACCACCAGAATGTCGGCGAACAGGATCGCCCCGTCGGTGGCGAAGCGGCGCACCGGCTGCAATGTCACCTCCGCCGCCTTGTCCGGACTGTAGCAGAACTCCATGAAGGAGGACGTGGTCGCCCGCACCTCGCGGTATTCGCTCAGATACCGGCCGGCCTGACGCATGAACCAGAAAGGCACGCGCTCACCGGGCTGTCCCTTGAGGGTGTTCAGCAGAAGCCGCTTCGATCTGTCGGGCATGGGCTTTGAACTCTCCTTATGCACAGCCCCATATTTCTATAATAAATAAAATATATAAAAGGGTTGTGGTGGTAGTAGGGCCTGTGAATCCTGCGGACAAGTTTTTATCCACAGCCTTGTTCACAGTCGCCGGATGGTGACGAATTTCATGAACACCCCTGTGCATAAATCGCGTCTCTCTTTCATGCAAGCGTGCCGCCACCGTTCTTTCATGGGGCTTTTTATATTTTCCACCTTTGCGAGACATGGGGAAAACCTCGCAATCCGGGCGGGTATGCCCTTGGGTTTTCCACCTTTTCAACGTCATGGGGACAAAATGCATGACTGTGTGAACAAATCCTTGAGACCGGTGCATCGCCCGCTTTACTCTGGTTGGACAAAATTTGGTCACAGACTTATCCACAGGCGGGGCGGCGTGCCCGGTGCCCGTCTGCCGGAGGAACGCCGCGTGACCGTGAGACTGGGTATCTATGTCCGACACATTATTTTCCGCGCTCCACATGCATGACGGCGAAGACGGCGAGCAGATTTTCCACCTGCATCTGGTCTCGGATTCCACCGGCGAAACGCTGGAGGCGATCATCGCCGCCGCGCTGGTCCAGTTCGAGGGCGTGCGTGTGGAAAAGCATTACTGGCCCCTGATCCGCAGCGCCCTTCAGATGGAACGTCTGATGGACGACATCCGCGAACTGCCGGGTCTGGTCATGTACACGCTGGTCAATCCCGATATCCGCGCCACCCTGGAAGAAGGCTGCAAGACCGCCCAGCTGCCGGTGCTGTCCATTCTGGACCCGGTGATCAATCTGCTCGGCTCCTATTTCGGCCAGCGTCCGACGCAGCGTCCCGGCCGCCAGCACATCATGGACGCCCATTATTTCGACCGCGTCGACGCCATCCATTTCACCATGGCCCATGATGACGGCCAGTTGACGGAGGAACTGCCCCACGCCGACATCATCCTTGTCGGCGTGTCGCGCACGTCCAAAACCCCCACCAGCATCTATCTCGCCAACAAGGGGTACAAGACCGCCAACATCCCCTTCGTACCCAATGTCCCCATGCCGGAGGCGCTGGATTATCTCAACAACACCTTTATCATCGGCCTCACCACCAGCCCCGAACGCCTGGCCCAGATCCGCACCAACCGCCTGCGCTCCCTCAATGAAACCGAGGACGGCGACTATACCGACATTCAGCAGATCCGCGAGGAAGTGGCGGCCTGCCGCCGCTATTGCGGCGAACGCGGCTGGAGCACGCTGGACGTCACCCGCCGCTCGATCGAGGAATCCGCCGCCGCCATTCTCAACAAATATCACGCCTGGCTTGACGCCCGCAGCGTCAAACCGGCGAAAGACGGCGCTCCCTCCGATCCGGCGGCCCCAATGGCCCCAACGGCCCCGACGGCCCCGGCGGATGATGCCGGGTGGCCGTCATCCGATACCGGTCCTGACATCCATGCCGGCACCCATACCGGCACTCCTACTGTTAGTGGGAGTGCCACCAGCGGGCATGGCGACACCGACATGGTCTGCGGCAGCCCCGATGACCCTGATGACGCGGGCGACCCGGATGACGCTGGCGACCTTGGGGCCCCTGGCGGCAGCCGGCCCGGCGGCGGCGTTCTGACATGAGGGGCACGGGCCGATGACCGCCACTGAAACACCCTTAAGCGATGCATCCCCATCGCTGATCCTTGCCTCCGGCAGCAGGACCCGCGCCAAGATGCTTGCCGACGCCGGGCTGCATGTCCGCGTTCAGCCGGCCGCCGTGGACGAGACCCCGGTCAAGGACGGCCTGTTGGGCGAGGGGGCGCCGCCCCGCGACATCGCCGACAGCCTGGCGGAACTGAAAGCCCGCAACATCTCCGCCCTCTATCCCGAAGCCCTTGTCATCGGGGCCGATCAGGTGCTGGCCGTCGACGGGACGGTTATGTCCAAATCGGCTTCGCGCGGCGATGCCGCCGAACAGCTCGCCAGCCTGGCCGGCCGCACGCACCGCCTTGTCTCGGCCGTGGTGCTGATGCGGGGCTATCAGGTGCTGTGGCGCTTTGTCGACACCGCCACGCTCGCCATGCGCCCCCTGGATGCGTCTGAAATCGACACCTATCTGGACCGCGCCGGCGACGCCGTTCTTGACAGTGTCGGCGCCTATCAGCTCGAGGGTCTCGGCGCCCAGTTGTTCGACCGTGTCTCGGGTGATTTCTTCACCATACTCGGCCTGCCGCTGCTGCCGCTTCTCGCCCAGTTGCGCCTGATGGGGGTCCGCGTTCTGTGACCGGTTCCGGCACCAGATGCGTGGCCGCCGTGATCGGGCATCCGGTGGCCCATTCCCTGTCGCCGCGCATTCACAATCACTGGCTGGCGGCGGCGGGCATTGACGGCTGTTACCGCGCCATCGACGTCCCCCCGGACCGTTTGGGCGAGGCGGTGGCCGCTCTGCGCGCTGACGGCTTGCAGGGCTGGAACGTCACCGTCCCCCACAAGACCGCCATCCTGCCCCTGATGGACAGGCTCAGCCCGGCGGCGCGCACCATGGGCGCCGTCAACACGGTTCTGTGCAAGGCGGACGGCACCCTGTCGGGTTTCAACACCGACGGCATCGGCTTTCTGAAACATCTGAACGCCACCGTTCCCCACTGGCCGAAGGACCGCGCCGCCCTTGTCATCGGCGCCGGCGGCGCGGCGCGGGCCGCTGCCGCCGCCCTGATCGATACGGATATTCCCTTTTTGATGCTGGCCAACCGTACGGAGGAAAAGGCCCGCGGCCTCGCCGCCGACATCGGCCGCCAGCGCATCACCACGGTGGCGTGGGATGCCCTGTCGTCCGCCGTGACCGCCGCCGGTCTGATCGTCAACACCACCACGCTCGGCATGACCGGCCAGCCGCCCCTGCCGCTGGACCTGTCGGCGGCGGCTCCCGACTGCGTGGTCTATGACATTGTCTATGCGCCGCTGGAAACACCGCTGTTGCGGGATGCCGCCGCGCGCGGCCTTGCCGTGGTCGACGGTCTTGGCATGCTGGTCCATCAGGCGGCCGCCGCCTTTGAGCTCTGGTTCGGGGCCGCCCCGGTGTATGACGACGCCCTGAAATCCGTCCTGAAATCCGACCTGCACAAGGCACTGGCATGACCGCCGGTCCCTCGCGGAAACAGCCGCACGCCCCGGATCGCCCAAACCATCCGGATCGCCCCCTTATTCTGGGCCTGACCGGCTCCATCGGCATGGGCAAGTCCGAGACCGCGCGCATGTTCGCCGATCTCGGCGTTCCCGTCTTTGACGCCGACGCCAGCGTGCAGGCCCTTCAGGCGCCGGGCGGGCGGGCCCTTGCTGCGATTGGCGCCATGTTTCCGGGCACCGTCACCGATGGTGTTCTTGACCGGCGGAAACTCGGCGCCGCGGTGTTCGCCGACCGGGACGCCCTGCGCCGGCTGGAGGCCCTGATGCACCCCATGGTGGCCGAGGACCGGCGGGTCTTTCTGCGGGCAGCGGCGGACAGCGGCGCCGCCCTCGTGGTGTTCGACGTGCCGCTCCTGTTCGAGACCGGCGGCGACAAGGGCTGCGACCATGTGCTTGTCGTCTCCGCCCCGGCGGCGGTGCAGCGCACCCGCGTTCTCGCCCGTTCCGGCATGACAGAGGAAAAATTCGCCGATATTGTCAAAACCCAGATGCCGGACGCGGACAAAAGGGCCCGCGCCGATTTCATCATTGAAACCGACCGCGGCCTTGACCACGCCAGGGCCCGCGTCCGCGCCATCGTCCGCCAGCTCACAGGAGATGCCACACCATGAGGGAAATCCTCTTCGATACGGAAACCACCGGCTTCGACCCCTTTTCCGGGGACCGTGTCATCGAAATCGGCTGTGTGGAAATGATCAACAAGGTGCTGCACAAGGACAGCACCTTTCACGTCTATATCAATCCCGAACGCGACGTGCCCGCCGCCGCCGTCGAGGTCCACGGCCTGACCGGCGATTTCCTCGCCGACAAGCCGGTGTTCACGGACGTGGTCGACGGCTTTCTCGACTTTGTCGGCGATGACGGCATTCTGGTCGCCCACAATGCCGAATTCGACATGAAATTCATCAATTTCGAGCTGGAAAAGGCCGGCTATCCCGTCCTTGGCAGCGACCGGTTTGTCGATACCCTGGCCATTGCCCGCACCAAATATCCCGGCCAGCCCAATTCGCTCGACGCCCTGTGCCGCCGGCTGGAAATCGACAACAGCCACCGCTCCCTCCACGGTGCGCTGCTCGATGCTGAAATCCTGGCCGAGGTTTATCTGGAACTGACGGTGGGCCGTCAGGCCGGTCTCGACCTGTCGCTGATGACCGGCGCCGGCGCCATCGACGTCGAGCGCAAAAGCTGGCCGAAACGCAGCTTTCCCGTCTCCGACAGCGAACGCGCCGCCCATGACGCCTTTGTCAGGAACAGTGTTGAGAACGCCGTCTGGCTGAAATAGGCGCGGTGCGCCGATCCGGTTTGGTATTGTCGAGCGTCTATACGAAACAGGCGAACCTTCCGCGATTGGCCATGGTTGCTTGACCAGGATCTGCGGTGCTCGGTATGGTTGGATTTTGGCAGTGTCGGTTTCGGATGGTGTGCCAGTCCGCCGACAGCCCATGATTGATTGCTGTTCCCTGGAGGCGGCCTAGGTGACATTTGATGTTTTCTCGGCTCCGTCGGCGGTCGTCCTGCTGCTCAATCTGGTACTGCCGGGGTATGTCTGTTTTGCCGTTCTACGCAGCCGCCTGCATCCCGCGCTCCTCAAACGGGACTCTTATACGTGGATCGTCTATCTGCTGCTGACCATGGTCCTTTTGTTCGGTGCCACTTTCACAACGGATTATCTGGTTGTCTGGGGCTGGCCGGACCGGCCCTTTTCCGACATGTTCGTGTTGACGCTCGAAGACGGCGGAAAGCTCCTCAATCCCATTGACGACGGTCTGACCTGGTTATTCTACATGCTGCCATATCCGGCTTTGCTCGGATATCTCCTTGGCTTCGTGTCCAACCGCTTGTTCAAATGGCCCTCCAAGTTTCAGTCGTATCTCGGCATATACAATCCCATCGAGACCGCATGGCAGAACGCTTTTGACCGCAAGGAAGCCGGCTGGGTGATTGTCACCTACGAGGTGGCGGGCAAGGAAGTGAACATTCTCGGATCTTTTGACGAAACGGCGATTGCATCTCATTCAGCGCAATATCACGACCTGTATTTCAGCGAGGCCTACGGGTATGATGATGAAGGCAATATCGATGATACCCCCATGCCGGGCTCGGTTTACATCGCCAAGGAGGCGATCAGAAGCGTTGTCTTTCTAAACCCCACCAAAAGCCGAAAATCGGTGTCGGAACGGACAGGGGCCGCTGATGAGCCAGCGGATAGTGTGGGCATGCTGCTTGGCATGGCGCTTCTCGTCATTATATTCCTGGTAGCAGTACTTATATCAAACGGAGGATTGTGATCGCAGAAGAGACGGTAAAAAATCAGACTTTGGCGGAAGCTTTCAGCCCCACTGGGAAGAATAAGCAGCCCAAACCGAATGTGAAACCTCCCTCGGTCGGGAACAAATCTCCGTCTGCCACGAATAAACCGTCGGCGAAAAAGTAACCGATAATCTTGTCGGATATGGTATGGTTTGAAGCATGAGTGAAAAAGTAACATCTGGAACGGACAGACCGAAGACGCAGTCTCACGGGAAGTCCTTGCATATACGCAAGGAGACCCGTCCCGTTTTTACCTGGTCCGGCGGCTTGACCGTTCGTAACACGGCCCATCCTGAATTGACGCGTAATGCTCCCCTTGAGGGCGACGAAAAAGCGGAAGTATCCGCAATGGCAAAGCGCGTGCGGTCAAGCATGCGCGGATCGTAATTCTATCGGCGCTCCGGTTGTTTCCGTTTCTTGAAATCCGGTGCGGGAAACGGTCCAGGCGCCGATATATACTTCATGATCAGCCCAATATGATCCCCCGCTTCCCTCAGGGTATGATCACCAAGGCCACTGTATTGTTCACGACGTGCAGCGCCATGCTCGGCCACAGGGCGCCGGTTCTCTCGCGCACCGCGCCCAGCGCCAGCCCCAGGAAAAACAGCGGCACCCAGTTGGCGATATCGAAATGGATGCTGGCGAACAGGGCGGCGGTGATGGTCATGGACAGCACGGGCGACAGGCGCGATTTCAGGCTGTTTTGCAGATAGCCGCGAAACACCGCTTCCTCGACCACGGGCGCGATAACCAGAAGCAGCGCATAGATCCAGACCGCATGCGGCAGCCACAGCCCGTCCGTGGCCGGCACATTGCTGGGTGCCGGCGCGCCTGTGTATTCGGTGAATACCGCGAAATACGCGGCCTGTGCCGCCCGAAGGACCACGAAAGCCAGAAACACCCGAAACAGTGTGTTCGCTATGCCGTCACGCGCCGGCCGCCAGCCGATCATATGCGCGCGGCCCGGATGGTGACGGCCCATGTCAAACCCGATCCAGAGCGATACGGCCGCCACACCGCCGGCGCCGGACACAATCGTCATGATCGCGGTCACATTCCAGGGGCCTACAGCCTGGAAATCCGCTCCCACGAAACCGAATGCGAACCCCAACGCAAAGCCCAGGGCGAATTCGATCACAAACCACAGGATCAGCGGCTTGAAACCACCCCAAAACACGCTTTGCCCATGGGCTTGGGTTTCCATATTTTCCGCATCTATTGAAGCTTGATTGATAATCGCATCTGACATTTCAGGCTCCTCGGAAATAATAAAATTAAGCCTTTTTCTTAGTTGTGTTAGCCAAAATATTAGATAGTATTATTGAGAAGATTGATATTGCCATAGTTTCATATGATATATATACAAAATTACCTCCATACATAAGATAATCAATCAGTTGTATAATTGAATATACTACCAATATTTCTGCAAAATATTTCCACATAATCCTATTTCTTTATCTAATATCTGTGGTATTGATTGCATATCTTGTTATTTGATAAAATGGTTTCGGTCTCCACTTTCCGTCATAGACAGCCTACGCGCCGGGAGCGGTATATTGTTATCCGTCTTGCCGGGCTCCCTTTTGCGGGCATGGTCTGACAACGGTGATCCGGGTTGTTGCACCAGCTCGGATCACCACCTTTGAGAGTAATTTTGTCTTCAGACAAAACCGCTCCCGCTCCGCCACACGCACGCCCTGAAAGACATGGACACTGGCGGAATTCTAAAATGATGACTATGATTCTGAAAAGCTAACCCACTAATAAATAAGTATTTTTATTCTTTTATGAAATCTCCCAGCATATGAGAACGCCTGTAATTCAGTGCATTTTTGATAAATGTTCTTCTTTATCAATGGAACTTTTCAACAGGATTAATTTCCCGTCAAGGCTGTTTTTTGACCGACTGGTCCGCTCCTGCGCCACCCTTGGGGTAGTCGCTTGATTCCCCTGATCTATTCAGAATTTAAGAATTTCTAATTTTACGTGTTTTGGTATTCGGGCAGGGCATGGATATGATCGGTCTGGCCGGCAATGGGACATTTCTGTACCCTTTTAGTCTGTACAGTCTAAAAGGAGACTGTGATCGTGAAGACACACTCTGAACTAGGCAATCCGGTGCACATCGCCATGTCCCTGATCGGCGGGCGGTGGAAGGGCGAAATCCTCTTTCAGCTCATGGACCACGGCATGCTGCGCTTCGCCGAAATGCAGCGCCTGATCCCGGGTATCAGCCAGAAAATGCTGACCAGACAGCTGCGCGCGTTGGAGCATGACGGCCTTGTCCGCCGCCTGGTCTATCCCCAGGTGCCGCCGAAAGTGGAATACAGTCTGACGGATACCGGCCGCACATTGCAGCCGGTCCTCACCGCCCTGCGCGACTGGGGCAAGGACCACGGCGCCCCGCGTGTCGGAAAAATCCTGTCCGCTGAAAATCCGTTATCGGGTGAAACTCCGAACCCGGAGTGACGGTCCCCGCGCCTTGGGCCCGCGCCCGCCCCGATGCTCTCTGATGTTCTCTGACGCTTTCTGGCGCTCTCAGACGCTCTCTGGCGCCCTAGCGGATGGCGGTGAAAAACCGCCCGTACGGAATGCCGAAGGCGCAGTCGATTTCCTTGCCCTGGTCGCAGTCATACAGGCTGAAGGTGGTCACGTCCGCGCGGCCCACCAGGCTGGCATGGGGCACGAAGCCCATATCGTGCATGTCGCGGCTGTCGCTGGACCCGTCGCGGTTGTCGCCCATCATGAAATAATGGCCCTCCGGCACCACATAGGCCGGGGTGTTGTCCAGCCGCCCCCGGTCGGTACGCTCGTAAATGCGGTGTTTGACGCCGCCCGGCAGCTCTTCGATATATTCCTTCACCCGTAAGGGATAGCCGCTGTAATTGGTGTAATCCACATCCCGCACATAGGTGCGCGGCACCAGCGTGCCGTTGATATACACCCGCCCTTCCTGAAGCCGGATGCGGTCGCCGGGCAGGCCCACCACCCGCTTGATGAAATCGGTATAGTCCCGGTGCGGCAGGGTAAAGACCACCACATCGCCCCGCTCCGGCGCCCCGTCCAGAACCCGCGTCTCGAATATGGGCGGGTCGAAGGGCACGGAAAACCGGTTGTAGCCGAAGGGAAACTTGGACACGAAAATACGGTCGCCCACCTCCAGCGTCGGTTCCATGCTGCCGGATGGAATGTGGAAACTGGCATAGCCGAACGTGGTGAATATCAGGTAGAAAACCGCCAGGCCCAGCAGGTCTTTCACAAAGGCTTTAACGTGTTCGATCATCATGCATCCATTCCGGGGGCTGCCGCGCCGCCAGGGCTATCCTTAAGTTCAGGACTATCCTCAAGTCAGGGCCACCCCTGAATTTTAGGGTCGTCCTGAAGCGGGTTCGCCCATCGGGGGCACCGGCCTGTCCCGTGTCGCTGTCGTTGTGTTCCCTTTATCGACCGGTTGTTGTCCCCGGTCCTTGGTTCCCCTTTCAAATGCCCTTTCGACGTGCTTTCCGCAAGCCGGAAAATCCTGCCCGTCCTCATCCCTGCCGGTTATGCCCTGCAAACATGGGGCCGCAAACCGGGGAATTTTCTCAGGCTTCCTTGGTCTTTCTTGCGTGCCACGTCTTGCAGCCGGTCGGCGCCCTCCTTATATAGCTGCTGAACTTGGGCGGGCATCGTCCCGTCTGGAATTTCAAATACGGCCTTGGAGGCCGGCGCGGATGCCGATGTATCGCGGGTCCTGCCGGTCGGCCACGCGAAAAAGGCAAGAAGGACATATCTGATGGGTAAAGTAATCGGGATCGATCTGGGCACGACCAATTCCTGTGTCGCGATCATGGACGGCGCCAAGCCGAAAGTCATCGAAAACGCCGAAGGCGGACGGACCACCCCGTCCATGGTCGCCTTCACCGGCGACGGCGAACGCCTTGTCGGCCAGAGCGCCAAGCGCCAGGCGGTGACAAACCCCACCGATACGCTTTTCGCCATCAAGCGTCTGATCGGCCGCACCTTCGACGACCCGACGACGAAAAAAGACATCGACATGGTGCCCTATTCCATCGTCAAGGCCGACAATGGCGACGCCTGGGTCGAAGCCAGCGGTGAAAAATACAGCCCCAGCCAGATCTCGGCCATGATCCTGCAGAAAATGAAGGAAACCGCCGAAAGCTATCTCGGCGAAACCGTGACCGAGGCCGTCATCACCGTGCCGGCCTATTTCAACGACGCCCAGCGTCAGGCCACCAAGGACGCCGGCAAGATCGCCGGTCTCGACGTGCTGCGCATCATCAACGAGCCCACAGCGGCCGCCCTGTCCTACGGTCTGGAAAGGGAAGACGGCCACACCATCGCGGTCTATGACCTCGGCGGCGGCACCTTCGACGTGTCCATCCTGGAAATCGGCGACGGCGTATTCGAGGTGAAATCCACCAATGGCGACACCTTCCTCGGCGGTGAGGATTTCGACCTGCGCCTTGTCGATTATCTCGCCGACGAATTCAAAAAGGAAAACGGCATCGACCTGCGCGGCGACCGCATGGCCCTGCAACGCCTGAAGGAAGCCGCCGAAAAAGCCAAGATCGAGCTGTCCTCGAGCCAGCAGACCGAAATCAACCTGCCCTTCATCACCGCCGATGCCTCCGGGCCGAAACACCTTCAGCTCAAACTGACCCGCGCCAAGCTGGAAAGCCTGGTCGACGATCTGGTCAAGCGCACGCTGGAGCCCTGCAAGAAAGCCCTCAAGGATGCCGGCCTCGCCGCCGGTGAAATCGACGATGTGGTTCTGGTCGGCGGCATGACCCGCATGCCGAAAATCCAGGAACTGGTGAAGGACTTCTTCGGTAAGGAGCCCCACAAGGGCGTCAATCCGGACGAAGTGGTCGCCATGGGCGCCGCCATTCAGGCCGGCGTTCTTCAGGGCGACGTCAAGGACGTGCTGCTCCTCGACGTCACGCCCCTGTCGCTCGGCATCGAGACGCTGGGCGGTGTCTTCACCCGGCTGATCGACCGCAACACCACCATCCCGACCAAGAAAAGCCAGGTCTTCTCCACCGCCGAGGACAATCAGAATGCGGTCACCATCCGCGTGTTCCAGGGCGAACGGGAAATGGCCGCCGACAACAAGCTGCTCGGCCAGTTCGATCTGGTCGGCATTCCGCCCGCGCCGCGCGGCATCCCGCAGGTCGAGGTGACCTTTGACATCGACGCCAACGGCATCGTCAATGTCTCCGCCAAGGACAAGGGCACCGGCAAGGAACAGCAGATCCGCATCCAGGCCTCGGGCGGGCTTAGCGACGCCGACATCGATCAGATGGTCAAGGACGCCGAAGCCCACGCCGAAGAGGACAAGAAGCGCAAGGAACTGGTCGAAGCCAAGAACCAGTCCGAAGCCCTCATCCACACCTCCGAGAAAACTCTGGAAGAGCATAAGGACAAATTGTCGGACGAGGACACATCCTCCGTCGAGACCGCCGTGGCCGAGCTGAAAACCGCGCTCGAAGGCGACGACCTTGACGCCATCAAGGCCAAGTCCGAAGCCCTCAGCCAGGTGACGATGAAACTGGGCGAAAAAATCTACAAGGCCGGCGAAGGCGCACCCGAGGGTGCCGCCGGCATGGCCGGTGACGAGGCCGCTTCCGCCGGCGCCGGCAGTGCCGACGACGCGAAGGAAGATGTTGTCGACGTTGACTTCGAGGAAGTCGACGAAGACGATAAAAAATAACATCATGCCTGCCCCGTCTGCCGGCGGCCGCTTCGTGCGGTCCCAATAGCAGGCGGGGCATTGCCTTTTTCCCCGGCCGGCGGACAGGTCTTCCATGGCGAAACAAGATTATTATGAACTGTTGGGGGTGGACCGCGAGGTGGATGCGGCGGCGCTGAAAAAGGCGTTCCGCAAGCTCGCCATGCAATACCACCCCGACCGCAATCCCGACAATGCCGAGGCCGAGCAGAAGTTCAAGGAACTGAACGAAGCCTATGACGTTCTGAAGGACCCGGAAAAGCGCGCGGCCTATGACCGCTTCGGCCACGCCGCTTTTGAAGGCGGCATGGGCGGACCCGGCGGCGGTGCGGGGCCGGGCGGCGGCTTCGATTTCTCCGACGTGTTCGAGGAATTTTTCGGCGATTTCATGGGCGGCGGCGGTCGCGGCCGTGGCGGCCGACAGCGCGGCGGTGCCGGGCGCGGGGCCGACCTGCGCTTCAATCTCGAAATCAGCCTCGAAGACGCCTATCACGGCAAAACCGAGAAAATCACCGTTCCCACCAGCGTGGTCTGCGAAACCTGTAACGGCTCCGGCGCCGAACCCGGCACCAGCCCCGAGGTCTGCGACACCTGTGGCGGCACCGGCAAGATCCGCACCTCGCAGGGCTTCTTCATGGTGGAACGCACCTGCCCGAAATGTCGCGGGGCCGGCCATATCATCGTCAACCCCTGCAAAACCTGCGGTGGCGCCGGCCGGGTGCAGAAAACCCAGAACCTTCAGGTCAAAATCCCGCAAGGGGTCGAGGACGGCACCCGCATCCGTCTCGCCGGCAAGGGCGAAGCCGGCCTGCACGGCGGCCCGTCCGGCGATCTCTATGTCTTCCTGACCGTGCGGCCGCACGCCATTTTCCAGCGCGACGCCGACATGCTTTATTGTCAGGTGCCCATCCCCATGACCACCGCCGCCCTCGGCGGTCAGATCGACGTGCCCACCATCGCCGGCGCCCGCGTCCGGGTCAAAATCCCGCCCGGCACCCAGTCCGGCAAGCAGTTCCGCCTGCGCGGCAAGGGCATGCCGGAACTGAATGGCGGCTACACCGGCGACATGCTGATCGAGGCCAGCGTCGAAACCCCGGTCAATCTGTCGAAAAAACAGAAGGACCTGTTGCAGGAATTCGCCGAAGAAGGCGGCGACAGTGTCTCGCCCCGCTCCGAAGGGTTCTTCCAGAAGGTCAAGGACCTGTGGGACGATCTGACCGAATGACCCGTCCCCCTGCCAGCGCCCGGTCTGTCCGAAACGCTTTGGAGCGTTGCGTCTGTTAAACGGCAGGCCACCTGATTGTATTGTCTTGGCAAGTCATATATATTCATACCGAGTATATATGAATATATTTGGGAAGATTGCCATGGCATCCACAAGCCTCACGCTCGGGGAACATTGGGAAACCTTTATCAGGAATGAAGTTGCCAGCGGGCGTTATGGCTCGGCCAGTGAAGTGGTTCGGGATGCCCTCAGGTCTCTGGAAGAACGCAAGAGCAAACTCGCCACCCTTCGGGCGCACCTGGCCGAAGGGGCGGATCAGGCGCGGCGCGGCGAATTCGTCGATGACTATTCCATCGAAACTTTTCTTGAAAGTGCGGACACCCGCGCGTGAGCGCCGCATTCAGGCTTACAGCCCGTGCCTATACCGACTTGCAGGCCATTGCCCGTTACACGCTGAAAACATGGGGTCGGCAGCATCGCGACCGTTATCTGCGTGAGATCGATGCCCGTTTTCAATGGCTGGCCGACAACCCCCGCCATGGCCGGCCTCGTTATGACATCGCGCCCGGTTACCACAGTTTCCATCACCGCGAACACATCGTTTTCTATCTGATGCGGGATGGATCCGATAATGGCGGCATCGATATCATCGGGATTCCCCATCGGGCCATGGATATCCATGCCTATTTCTCATGACGTGGCTGTGCCGGCATGTATTTCGGCCGGTCCCGCCCCTGTCATCCATTTTGCCATGCCATTCGCCTTCGCCCCTTCGTCGCCCTCTTGCGGATTGTGTCCATTTGTGCCTCCTTGGGGGCCGGACGTCGGACCCGTCCGAGATGAACGGCAACTGCCCGCCTGCACGCCATAGCGTTTGCCGGCGCGGCACAGGATGGGAACGGCACGTGGCGGATATCAGGGTTGGATTGCTGGGGTCCGAGGGGCGCATGGGCCGCGCGGTGACGGACGCTCTGACGGACACCGTCGGCATGGTCGCGGGACCCGCCGCCGACCGGGACGGCGACGCCGCCGCCGTGTTCGCCGGCAGCGATGTGGTGATCGATTTCACCCCGCCGGGCCACACGGCGCGCCACGCCGGACTGGCCGCCGCCCATGGCACGGCCTGTGTGGTCGGCACCACCGGTCTGGCCGCCGCCGATCACGCCGCCATGGATGCGGCCGCCATGGACGTGGCTCTGGTTCAGGCGGGCAATTTTTCCCTCGGTGTCAATCTGCTGACCGCCTTCACCCGCCGCGCCGCCGCCATTCTGGATGACGGCTGGGATATTGAAATCCTTGAAATGCACCACCGCCACAAGGTGGACGCACCCTCCGGCACCGCCACCCTGCTCGGCGAGGCCGCCGCCCATGGGCGCGGCGTGGCGCTGGACGATGTCGCCAGACGCAGCCGCGACGGCGTCATCGGCGAACGTCCGGCGGGCGAAATCGGCTTTGCCACCCTGCGCGGCGGGTCCGTTATCGGCGAGCATGAGGTTATCTTTGCCGCCGGGTCCGAGCGGCTCGTCCTCGCCCACAGGGCCGAGGATCGCGGCCTGTTCGCGCGCGGCGCCCTGACGGCGGCGCGCTGGGCCGCCACGGCGGCGCCCGGCCGCTACGACATGCTGGACGTACTCGGCCTCAAGGACTGACGGGGTCCTGATTGATTTTGGGCCGAACCGGCCCTGCATTCGGGCTTAGCGTGCCCGCCAGGCGGCCAGCGCCGCGTCGATCTCGGCCGCCACCTCGCGCCGTTCCGGTACGCTCAGAAACGCGCCCAG
The DNA here is from genome assembly GCF_003688555.1 of Eilatimonas milleporae. Classification (GTDB taxonomy): domain Bacteria; phylum Pseudomonadota; class Alphaproteobacteria; order Sphingomonadales; family Kordiimonadaceae; genus Eilatimonas; species Eilatimonas milleporae. Next base: position 39,382 of record NZ_REFR01000015.1, on the reverse strand, counting down.
CCGCAACTCCCGCCCGTGGCTTTTCAGGATCAGCGCACTTTCCGTGCCGGGCCTGTCCTCGCTTTGCACCTGCATCCAGTAGGGCTCCAGATGCCAGTGATCGCGCCGCCCGCCCGGATGCCGCCGTGTCACCGTCATGTCCGTCGTCGTCAGGCGCACCCGCTCGCGGACCTTGCCGGACCGGTAATTCAGGTAAAAGGCCAGCCAGATGGCGGCCACGTCCACCGCCACGAAGATCACCACCGGCCAGGCTCCCAGGGTGAAAAACCGCAGGGCCGCCAGCAGGCAGATGGCCGCGATGGTCCCGATCAGAAGGCGAAAGCCCTTTCGCCGCAGCGACCGGTGCGGATAAAGGGTGATGTCCAGAAACACCCGCGCGCCGTCCGCCGGTTCGGCGCCGGTTGCCTCTGTGTCTCCGGTGACAGTTTCACCAGGGGCCGTTTCTCCGCTGGTTCCGGCGCTGGGCGGCGGCGGTACGCTCACGCGGGCGTCTCCCCCGTCAGCAGTTTCGGCAGGGTGCCGACGGTGCCGCGCGCGTGGGATATGAAAAATCGTTTCAGGGGCGGTATGCGGTCCACCACGCTGAGACCGATGCCGCGCGCCAGCCGCAGGCTCTTGCTGTCGTTTGAAAACAGACGGGTCAGCCCGTCCATGATCCCGGCCAGCACGACGGTGTCGCTGCGTCGCCACGTCTGATAGCGTTTCAGCGTCTCGGCCCCGCCGGGGTCAAGGCCCAGCCGGTGCGCCTCCGCCAGCACTTCGATCAGCGCGGCGGCGTCGCGCAGTCCCAGATTGAGGCCCTGTCCCGCGATGGGGTGAATGCCGTGGGCGCTGTCGCCCACCAGTGCGGTGCGTTCGGCGATGAAGTCATGGGCCACATGCATCGACAGCGGATAGGACCAGCGGCCCCCCGTCACCCGCACATCGCCGAGGAAATCGCCGACCCGGCGCCGCACCTCCGCCTCGAAGGCGCGCTCGGACAGGCCCATGATGGTCTCGGCCAGCCGCGCCTTTTCCGACCAGACGAGCGAGGCGCGCCTGTCCTTCAGCGGCAGGATGGCAAACGGGCCCGATGGCAGGAATTTTTCGTGCGCGATGCCCAGATGGTCGCATTCGTGCGCGATCGCGCACACAATTCCCGTCTGCTTGTAGGAACAGCCGCTGGACGGGATGCCCGCATGGGCGCGCACCTGGCTCTGACGTCCGTCAATGCCCAGAAGCAGCGCCGCCTCCACCCGCTGGCCGCTTCCCAGCGTCAGGGCCGTGCCCGTCTTGTCGGTGTGAATGGTCTCCACCGTGTCCGGCGCGATCAGCCGCACATTCGGCGTTTCATCCAACGCTTTGAACAGCGCGATGCGGGTGAAGCGGTTTTCCACCATATGGCCCAGCGGCCCGTCAGGGTCGCTGCCCGCCATTTTCATGTCGCGGTGGTCGAAATGCAGATGCAGCAGGCCCGGACCCCGGCTCACCGTGCCGTCCGACACGCGGATTTCCAGAATGGGCTGCGCGTGCGGGGCCATATGCTGCCAGATGCCCAGCGCCTCCAGCATGCGCACGGACGCATAGGCAATGGCGCTGGCACGCCCGTCAAACGCCGGCGCCGTGGTCTCCGGCGCGTCCAGCCTGTCAACCACCGTCACGCTCATACCGGCGCGTCCCAGGCCGATGGCGGTGCTCAGGCCCACCATGCCGCCGCCGACAATGGCCACATCGCTTTGCAGGACTTTGCTCATAATCCGGACACCGCTTGCTTTCGGGGTTTCGGGACCGGCGGATACCGCTTGCAGGCCGCCACAAATCTGACCCATATATCTGCCACATACCGACAAACCGGACAGTCGGCAAACAGGGACCCGGCACCGTGCCGGTTACTCACAATATGGACGGCGCGGGCGCGCTGTCCAGTGTCAAGCGGTCGCATCGCACGTGGGCGGGCCAGGGGCGGTACCGGATTGCGCCGGAGCAGGCGCCGGTTTCTGCCTGCCCCTTGTGAGACCCGCGCGAAAAACGGTACAGTGATGCCGGCGCGAACAGGACGGGAACAAACCATTCTGCCGCGTCACAGGGATCACGATGACAACAGGGCAAAACGGAACGAAAACGTGGCAGGTCGCAAGCAAACCGCGGTGGCGGACCCGAAACCGGGCACAATGCCGGGCACACTGAATGGAGACGGACGGCTGCTGCCTGAATCCGCCGTACTGTTTTTGAAAAACACGGGCTGGCGGCTTCTGGGTCTGGTGGTGCTGGCCCTGGTGGCCGGCCTGCTGGCCGCGCTTGTCACCTATGACCCCGCCGACCCGGCCCTCAATGCCGCCACCGACCGTCTGCCGGCCAATGCGCTCGGTGCGCCCGGTGCCATTGTCGCCGACCTGCTGATGCAGACGCTGGGCCTCGGCGCCTTTTTGCTGTTGCTGCCCCTCTGTCTCTGGGCGATGAAGGTGCTGCGGCTGAAATGGCTGCCGCATTTCTGGCTGCACCTGACGCTGCTGCCCATCGCCCTGATGCTGCTGGCCGTGGCCTTCAGCGTGCCGGCGCCGCATCCGGATTTTGATGTTCAGGCCGGGTATGGCGGTGCCCTCGGGCAGGTGCTCTACCGCTCGCTCGCCACCCTGACCGCGTCTTTTGCCATTGTGCCGGGATGGGTCACCATTCTGGTCTTTGTCGGGCTCGGCCTGCCGGCTTATGTGGCGACATTCGGCCTGAACAGGGATGAATGGGCCGTTCTCGGCCGGGGCGTTGCCGGCTTTCTCGCCTTTCTGTGGCGCCTTTTGCGCGGTCTTGGCGCCTGGGTCGCGGCGGTGCCCGGCCTGTTCCGTACCGCCCGCACCGATGCGGGGCCTGAGGGCATGGACGGGGATATGGACGAGGGCGCGGGGCCCGCGCCGCGCCGCGCCCGCAAACGCAAGGCCGCCGCCCCGGATGCCGGCGGCAAATCCGGCGGCACGGCCAAGGTCAAGCCGCCGAAAAAAACCGCCGCCGGCAAACGCGCCGCGGCGGCCGCCCAGATCACCCTCGATCTCGGCGACGTCAACGGCTTTCGCCTGCCCGGTCTGGACCTGCTGACCCCGCCGCCGCCGGTCTCGGCCGATGCCGCCCTGTCGAAGGATGCGCTGGAAAACAACGCCCGCATGCTCGAAGGCGTTCTGGAGGATTTCGGCGTTCAGGGCGATATCCGCGATGTGCGGCCCGGCCCCGTCGTCACCCTGTATGAGCTCGAACCCGCGCGCGGCACCAAATCGGCCCGCGTCATCGGCCTCGCCGATGACATCGCGCGGTCCATGAGCGCGGTGTCCGCCCGTGTCGCCGTGGTGGCCGGACGCAACGCCATCGGCATCGAACTGCCCAATGCCCAGCGCGAAACCGTCTATCTGCATGAACTTCTGGCCTCGCGCGATTTCGAGACCACGCGCGCCCGCCTGCCCATCATCCTGGGCAAGGACATCGGCGGCGCGCCCGTGGTGGCCGATCTGGCCTCCATGCCGCACCTTCTGGTCGCCGGCACCACCGGCTCGGGCAAATCCGTCGGCATCAATACGATGATTCTGTCGCTCCTCTACCGTCACAGCCCGGAAACCCTGAAGCTGATCATGGTCGACCCGAAAATGCTGGAACTGTCGGTCTATGACGGCATTCCGCATCTGCTCACCCCGGTGGTGACGGAACCGAAAAAGGCCGTCGTCGCCCTGAAATGGGCCGTCCGCGAGATGGAGGAACGCTATCGCAACATGTCGAAACTGGGCGTGCGCAATCTGGCCGCCTTCAACAAGCGCGTGCGCGAGGCCCAGGCCGGCGGCGAACAGCTGACCCGGCAGGTGCAGACCGGCTTCGACAAGGACAGCGGTCAGCCCATCGTCGAGGAACAGTCCTTCGATTTCACGCCCCTGCCCTATATCGTCGTCGTCATCGACGAAATGGCCGACCTGATGCTGGTCGCCGGCAAGGATGTGGAGGCCACCGTCCAGCGTCTGGCGCAGATGGCGCGGGCCGCCGGCATTCACCTGATCATGGCGACCCAGCGCCCCTCGGTCGACGTGATCACCGGCACCATCAAGGCAAACTTCCCCACCCGCATCAGTTTTCAGGTCACCTCCAAAATCGACAGCCGTACCATTCTCGGCGAACAGGGCGCGGAACAGCTGCTCGGCATGGGCGACATGCTGTTCATGGCCGGCGGCGGCCGCATCGCCCGCGTGCACGGTGCCTTCGTCTCCGACGGCGAGGTCGAGTCCGTCGTCACCCATCTGTCGGCGCAGGCCGCGCCCGACTATCTGGCCGAGGTGACGGAAGAACCGGAAGAAGGGTTTGACAGCCCGTTCATCCCCGGTCCATCCGCCAGCGGCGAGGATAAGGACAAAAGCCTCTATGATCAGGCGGTGGACATTGTCATCCGCGATCGGCGCCCGACCACAAGCTATATCCAGCGCCGCTTGAAGATCGGCTACAACAAGGCCGCCTCCCTGATCGAGGAAATGGAGGAACAGGGTGTCATCAGCGCCCCCAACCACAAGGGCCAGCGCGAGGTGCTCGTCCCCGACCGCGAGGAAGAGCTGTAAGCGGCACCCAGACCGGCCTTTGCCGGAAAACCAGACCGGCCTTTGCCGGAAAACCAGACCGGCCTTTGCCGGACCCGGAAAACCGGCTTCTGCCGGACCCGGAAAGCCGGCTTCTGCCGGACAACGACCAAAAAACGAAACCGACAGCAGGACCGAAAACACCATGATCCCCATCCGCACCGCCCTGATGACCGCGTTGTTATGCCTTGGCGCCGCGCCGGCGGGCCTCGCCCAAAACACGCCCCAAAATATACAAAACGCCCAGGACACCGAAACCCTCGCCCAATCAGCCCCGCAATCGCCCCCCGCCGGCGATCAGGCCGATACGGGCCGGCAGGACGCCCTGCCGCCGCTGGATACCGTCGATGTGGCCATGGATGCCCGGCTCGATGCCCTGACCCGTGTCAGGGAACATCTGTCCGGTGTCGAAACCCTGACCGCCGATTTCACCCAGCAGGCCCCGGACGGCACCCGCTCGACAGGGCGGCTCTATATGGAACGCCCCGGCAAGGTCCGCTTCGACTATACCGATGAAACCCCTTTCCTCATCGTCGCCGACGGTCAGGTGTTGAGCTTCATCGACTATGAAGTCGGCCAGGTGACGCGCTGGCCCATCGCCGATACGCCGCTCAGACTGGTTCTGGACCGTCAGCCCGATCTCGCCGCCCTCGGCGCCAGCATCGAGGTGGCGCCCGGCGGCATAGACAGCCTGATCGCCCTGTCCGCCGCCGACCCGGACCGGCCCGAACTGGGCCGCATCACTCTCTATTTCCGCCGTGATGAAGCCGCCCCCGGCGGGTTGGCGCTGGACAGCTGGGTGGTGCGCGATGCCCAGGACGGTCTGACCATTGTCGACCTTGACAATGCCCGCCGCAACGACGGGCCGCTCACCGCTTCCCTCTGGCAGTTCGAGGATCCGCGCGGCCTCGCCCGGCGCCGCCGTACGCGCTGATCTTCGCCGCCGATCTTCGTCCTGGCGGGCGTCCCGCCGGGCTCACGGCCTCCCCGGACCGCCCACTGTAACGCCTTTGTGAACCGCGCTGGCCGCCCCGGTTCCCCGTGCCGTGTGATCCGCCTGCCCGCCCCGTGCGTAGATAAGACCATGGCAGGCGCCTCACGACCCCCGTTTTTCGCCTGCCGCCGCCTGTCTGGGTTTTTCCTCCGGATTGGGCAATGCCAGTGCACTTCATCCCGGCCCGGACAATGGTCCCTGAGGCCGGGATTTTTTTGCCCCCCGGTTTTGTCTCCGCATGTCTGCCGTTCGGATTTCAGGGCCGAATTCAGTCATTTCAGCCTCCTCGATGGTTCGGTGACGCGGGCGCCCCCGTGCCGCCCGCTGTCAACAGGACGAACCACGTCTTCCGAACTTGACACCCATGCGAAAAAAAATCCGATTTTCCCCATGGTTCCCGCGCCGCGAACATGCTTAGTGTACGCCATGCATATTAACAGACGCACCTTTGTTGCCGGCACGGTCGCGGCCCTCTGGGCGCCGAACGGTGTTGCCGGCAACGTCGGGTCAGGCGAAAAAACGATACGAAAGGACGAATCGCCCATGTTCGGACTGATCGGAAAAATCACCGTTGTCGACGGTCAGCGCGACACACTGATGTCCATCCTGCTTGAAGGCACGACGGGCATGCCAGGCTGCCTCAGCTATGTCATCGCCGCCGACAGCGGGGACGACAATGTCCTGTGGGTGACCGAGGTCTGGGACAATTCCGAAAGCCACGCCGCCTCCCTGCAACTGCCGGCCGTGCGCGACGCCATCGCCAAGGGGCGGCCCCTCATTGCCGGCATGACACCGGTGGCCACCACGGCGCCGGCCGGCGGACACGGGCTTTAGGGGCGCCCGTGCCCATGCCTATGCGTACCTGGGTCGCGCTCCTCAGGGGGATCAATGTGGGCGGTCGCAATATCCTGCCCATGGCGGATTTGCGCGCCTGTCTCACCACGCTCGGCTACAGCGACGTCAAAACCTATATCCAAAGCGGAAACTGCGTGTTCCGCACGGATGCGGGCAGGGGGGACCCGTCCGAAGGCGCCGCCGCTATCTCCCGCGATATCGCCGCCGCGATCGAAACGGCGGCCGGTTTCCGCCCCCGGGTCTTCGTGCTGACGGCGGACGCGCTGCACGCCGCCATTGCCGCCAATCCCTACCCGCGCCAGGGTCTGGACGACCCGAAAAGCGTCCATTTCTATTTCCTGTCCGACCCGTCCGCGACTGTGGATATGGATGCGCTCGCCCCCTTGCGCGCCGGGTTCGAGGATGTCACCCGCACCGGCGGTATTGTCTATCTATATGCCCCGGACGGCATTGGCCGCTCGAAACTGGCGGAACACATCGACCGCCGTATCGGCACGCCCGTGACCGCCCGCAATCTGCGCACCGCGATGAAACTCACCGACATGGCGCGGGCCCTGAGCGAAGCCTGACCTTTCCGGCCTTGCGGCCTCATATCCTCTGCGTCGCGGCAATTTCTGTTGCCAACGCCCTCGCGCGCCGTTAGGCGTGGAAACCGGTCATGCCCGACAGCAAAGCAGGTCAACACCCCATGCAGTCCCCTTGCAGCGTCCCGTCACGGTTTCAGGCACAGTGCGGAGCCGGCTCATGAGCCCGGTCGATGATCCGGGCGCCCTGAATGACGCCCTGGGTGACGCTCTGAACGGTACCCTTGATGATGCTCTGGACGACGATGCCCTGTTCGAGTCCTATCCCGAGCTGGCGGCGGTCGCCCCCTTTGTCACCATGGCCTCCGGCCTGCCGTGGTTCCGCGCCGTGGGCGAGGCCGCGGCGCCCGCGCTTCGGGACGCCGCGCGGGACTTTGCCGACGGCCTCGGCTTCCCCGATGCCGCGCCGGCTTTCCTCACCGACTGGGAGGATGTGGCCGATGCCGCCGCCACGCTGGACCTGAACAGCCCGGCGTGGGAGGCCGAGGAACAGCTGCGCGCCGGCCTCATCACCCGGCTTGCCGGGTATATCGACGAAGAACTGCTGTCCATGGTCTTCACCCATGTGGCCGCCACGCTCGCCGAACCGGTGCAGCAGGCCGTCGCCGACCTTCAGGCGGAACTGCGCATCCAGGATGACGACCTGATGCAGGCGGCGCTCGGCAGCGCCCTTCAGGCCGCCCATGTGGCGCTTCTGGTCGTCCTGGCCGGCGAAGACAGCGACCACCCCTTTGCCGCGCGCTTCCACCTGTTTGAAAAGGGGCGTTGGCCCATCGGCATCGTCGGCACCAGTTTCCTCATTTACTGATTTCCATCATCGCCTTGCGGAAGGGTTTGTCATGCGTCTCGCCACCTGGAACATCAACAGCGTCCGTGCCCGGCTGCCCATTGTGGACCAGCTGATCACCACCCAGGCCCCCGACGTCCTGTGCCTTCAGGAAACCAAGGTGCAGGACCAGTTGTTCCCCCGCGATTTTTTCCGCGAACGCGGCTATGTCCACATGGCCATTCGCGGGCAAAAGGGCCATCACGGCGTCGCCACCCTGTCCCGCGTGCCGTTCGAGGGCAGCGGCCATATCGACTGGTGCGGCAAGGGCGATGCCCGCCATGTCTCCATCCGCCTGTCCGGCGGGGCGGCGGTGCACAATTTTTACGTCCCCGCCGGCGGCGATGAACCCGACCCGGCGGTGAACGAAAAATTCGCCCACAAACTGTCCTTTCTCGATGAAATGATCGCCTGGTCGAAAGACCTCAAGGACCCCAGCATCATGGTCGGCGACCTCAACGTCGCGCCCGCGCCCGAGGATGTGTGGAGCCACAAGCAGCTTCTGAAGGTGGTCAGCCACACCCCGGTGGAAACCGACGCCATGGGCCGCCTTCAGGCCGCCCACGGCTGGGTCGACGCCGTCCGCACCCACCACCCCCTGCCGGAAAAGCTTTACAGCTGGTGGTCCTACCGGGCGCGCGACTGGTCCGCCTCCGACCGGGGCCGGCGTCTCGACCATGTGTGGATCAGCCCGGCGCTCGACGGCAAAACCACCGGCCTGACCATCCTGCGCGACGCGCGCGGCTGGGAAAAACCGTCGGACCATGTGCCGATCCTGGTGGATCTGGATATGTAGGGTTTGAGTTTTGAACGAGGGCTCGGTGATGCCCTGTTGTTGATTTTTGTTTGAGACAGAGCCTGGCCGGTCCGCTCCTGATTTTTATCGGGCAGGGCTTAGCCGTCCCGCTCCCCCACCCGGCCACCCACGGGATTGTACGCTATGGGTGGCCGGGTGGGGGAGCGGGACGGCTAAGCCCTTCGGACAATCATCCTGTGGGGAGTGGGATGGCTAAGCTCTTCAAGCCATTAAAGCCAAAAAACCTTACCCGTTCAGCCCCTGCAGGCTGTATCCGCCCGGCTCGGTGATCAGCAGGCGGGTGACGCCCTGTTCCGGCTCGATCTTCTGGCGCAGGCGGTAAACATGGGTTTCCAGCGTGTGCGTGGTCACGCCGGAATTATAGCCCCACACCTCCGCCAGCAGTTCGTCCCGGCCCACCGGTTTGCCGCTGGCACGGTACAGATATTTCAGGATGGACGTTTCCTTCTCCGTCAGGCGGATCTTCTTGCCGTCGGCGCGGGTTTCCAGCAGCTTGGCCGACGGGCGGAAATGATAGGGTCCGATTTCGAACGTGGCGTCCTCGCTTTGTTCATACTGGCGGAACTGGGCGCGGATGCGGGCCAGCAGCACGGTAAAGCTGAACGGCTTGGTCACATAGTCGTTCGCCCCGGAATCCAGGCCCAGCACCGTGTCGGCGTCGGAGTCCATGCCCGTCAGCATGATGACGGGCACGCTGATGCCCATCTTGCGCACGCGCTTGCACAGCTCGCGACCGTCCATGTCCGGCAGGCCCACATCCAGGATCAGCATGTCGGCCTTGCCGCCGCTGTCCGCCAGATAGTCGAGGGCGCTGGCGGCGTTTTCCTTCTGGACGGTATCGAACTCCTCATGAAGGGCAAGCTGGTCGGCCAGCGCTTCCCGAAGGTCCGTGTCATCGTCGACAAGCAATAATGTCCGTACAGCCATGGAGCCGGCCTCCTCCTCCTGACATTGGGGATGTCCCAATGGGTACCTCTTTTTCGGTTCGGTCGCAATCGGCGGCACGCGGGCGCCGCGACGGCCTCCGCATAACGCGCCGACTGTGGCGGGCGCCACCGCCTCGCGGCCCTTTCAAGCGCTTGTGAAGGCTCGTGACCATAAGGACCTCCGGCCATATCGCACGATCACGGTGGCGTCATGTCGCAGGGTCTCCCGACCTCTCCGTGTTCATTCCGGGGTGCCCGGCTCCCGTGACCCCCATGACCCCCATGACCCTCTGTCAATATGCCGCACCATGCGCTTCGGCAATCCACCGGCCGCCCTGTGCCGGCTTGCGTTCCGACATCGCGGGTGACCGGCCGCGCTCCGGTGGCGGTTGTCCGGTCACTCTCTGGCGCCCGGTCCGGCATGGTCGTCGCCTGCGCGCCGGACCGCCGGTCGGCCGTTTTACCGCCCCGCCCGTGCAGGAAGCATTTGCACCCCGCCCGCGCCCGTGACAGAAAATGATGGTATAACGTCGCGCGCTTAAGGGGCGCACCCCTGCCGCCGGCCTGACACTGGATGTATCTGTTTGACAATGACGCCCGATCCCATGACCCATTCAAACGACCCGCAAACCGGCCACCGGTTGGTCCTGCGCGCGGCGGACGATCTGCGCCGCGGCTGGCCCGTCACGGTGACGGGGGACGGCCGGGCGCTCCTCGTCCTGCCGCTGGAACGGGCCGACGATGCCGCGCTGGCCGATTTCGACGCCCGCCTCGCCCGTCTTGGCGGCACGGAAAGCTGCCTGCTGCTGACCGACCAGCGCGCCCTGACGCTGAAGGTCGCGGCCAAGGGCTGGCCGGTGGTGCGCCTGGCGCGTGCGCCGTGGCTGACGGCGGCCGACATGACCGCCATCGCCGACCCGACGCTGGACCTCGGCAGCCCGATGAAGGGGCCGTTCCGGCGCCTGGACGTGGCCCCGGCGGTGCCGGAACGCGCGGCCGTCAAACTGATCAAGATCGCCCGCCTGCTGCCCGCCGCGCTGATCGCCGACCTGCCCGGACAGGCGCTCAACGGCGACGATGCCGCTGCGGGGGGCATGGCCGGCGAGGGCGATGCGCCCGGCCCTGATGCATCCGGGGCTGAGGCGTTCGGCCCTGTGTCAGACCGATCTGAAGATGCCGCTCCTGGCAATACGGGTCTGGGCGGCCTCATGGCCGTGGACGGCGACGCCGTGCTCGCCCATGACATGGCCGCCTCGGACAGCCTTGTCCAGGTGGCGCGCGCCCATGTGCCGCTGGTCGATGCGGTGGACACCACCCTCATCGCCTTCCGCCCGCGTGCCGGCGGGCCGGAACATATCGCCATTCTGGTCGGCGATCCGCCGCGTGGCGCCCCCGTGCTCGCCCGCCTGCACAGCGAATGCTTCACCGGCGACCTGCTCGGCTCGCTCAAATGCGACTGCGGCCCCCAGCTCAAGGGCGCGCTGAAAACCATCGGGGACGCCGGTGGCGGCGTCATCCTCTATCTGGCGCAGGAAGGGCGCGGCATCGGCCTGATTTCCAAGCTCAAGGCCTACAGCCTTCAGGATCAGGGTTTCGACACGGTGGACGCCAACACCCGTCTCGGCTTCGACGTGGATGAACGCCTGTTCGCCCCGGCGGCGCGGATGCTGAAATCGCTCGGCTTTTCCTCCGTGCGGCTGCTCACCAACAATCCGGAAAAGGTGGCGGCGCTGACCCGCTTCGGCATCGACGTGGCCGAGCGGGTCGCCCACAGCTTTCCGCCCAATCCGCACAATGAAGCCTATCTTGCCGTCAAAAAGGCCCGCACGGGCCATCTGCTCTAGGGGCGGGGACCTGTGGCGTTGTGGCAGGTCACGCCCGATGCGGGCGACAGCCGCGCGGGGCGCCTCGCCGGGCCCCTGATCGATGCGGCCTGCGCGCTCGGGCGCGGCGGGGTCGTCAATGCCGCCCGCAAGTGCGAGGGCGACGGCGCCACGCCGGCGGGCACCTATCCGGTGCGCCGGGTCTTCTACCGCCCGGACCGGCAGCCGCCGCCCGTCACCGCCCTGCCCGTCGCCCCGCTGGACCCCGGTATGGGCTGGTGCGACGCGCCCGACGACCCGCGCTATAACCGTCTTGTCCGCCTGCCCTTCGGTCCCTCGCACGAGATCCTGTGGCGCGACGACGGCCTGTATGACCTCATTCTGGTCATCGGCCACAATGACGCCCCCGTGGTACCGGGCGCCGGCAGCGCCATCTTTGTCCATGTGGCGGGCCAACCTGTGGCTGGCGTGCCTGTGACGGGCGGACCTGTAACGGACGGGCCCTCTCTCCCCCCGACCGAGGGCTGCGTCGCCCTTGCCGCCGCCGATCTGCGCGCGGTGCTGCGCGCCATGACCCCCGCCTGCCGCCTCACCGTCGCCAGCCCGCTATAGCCGGGCGGCCTCATGCCCCCTGGCGGTGTCCCGGATCACCCCGGTCAAACCGACACCCCTCTGATCACCGGCCCGTATCACCCGCACGGGGGTCATCTCATCAGCCCACCGCCTGTGTCGGTGCCCGGAACACGCTCCGCCCTCAATCGCACATACCTCAACCATCGGCCCGTATCGCCGCACGGGATCACTCTATCGGCCTGCCGCCTGTGCCCGCCGGCGCCAGGACACCCCCCGCCCTCAACCGTATGCCCCTCACCCATCGGCCGATATCGCTACTCAACGATACCCCATCGGCCCACCGAATGGGGCCGCCTGCGCCCCGGACGTCCTCCACCCTCAACCGCATGCCCCTCACCCATCGGTCCGTATCGCCGCCTGGGGGGCGCCTCATCTGCCCACCGCCTTCCTCCCCTCTCAACCGCACGTCCCTCACCCATCGGTCCGTATCGCCGCACGGGGTGGCGCCTCATCTGCCCGCCGCCTGTGCCTGTCTCTGCCCCGCCGACTGGCCGGCCGCTGCTTCCCCGACTGTCTCCGCCGGCTTCTGCGCGCCTGCGCGCCGTTGGCCATCACTGCTGCTTATGGGGTCCATTGCCGGCTGACGGCTCTTTAACAGCCTGCTGTGCGGTCTCCTTGTCCGCCGCCTGCGCCGCCCGTTGCGAGGGCCCGTTTTGCCCCGGCAGGGTCTTTGCACGCGTCGCCTCCACGCGCCGCACCGTGATCCGGTGACGGCCCGCGCACGCTCAGGCGCGCTTTCCGGACGGCAGGGATGACGGCATCGTGCGGGTGGCACCGCTGTTGGTGCGCCACATCGGCGACTGGCCCGCCTTCCTGCGCGGGTCCTGTGGACGCGACGGTCTCCCGGCGGCTGGAAACCCATATGGCCGGCCGGGCCACTGGGCTCCGACGCCCTTGTCACCGCGTTGGAGGCCCGGTTTCACCGCCCCTTGCGCCCGCGCCCGCCGGGCCGGAAGGGCATGTGCGGAAAGGGCGTGGGGCTTTGCTCTCCGTTGTCGGTTTTGCCGGCAGGCAGCGCCGCGTGTATGGGGTTCCGGCGCATGCATGCCTTGCTGCCCTGTGGGGAGGGGGGCGCCTGCGCTTAAAACCCGGCCGGGGTCATGATGTGCGGCGGCCGAAAATCGCGGTGCCGACGCGCACGTCCGTCGCGCCCATGGCGGCGGCCACGTCGTAGTCGCCGCTCATGCCCATGGACAGGCGCGTCAGTCCGTGTCGCTCCGCCAGCTTTTTCAGCAGGGCGAAATGAAGCGCCGGGTCCTCGTCCGCCGGCGGGATGACCATCAGCCCCACCACCGTCAATTTCAGCGCCCCGGACAGGGCCAGCAGCTCCGGCAGATCCGCCGGCAGGCAGCCGCTCTTTTGCGGCTCGGCGCCCGTATTGACCTGGATATACAGGGGCAACGCCTTGTTCTGCTTGTCCATTTCACGCCGCAGTGCGCGCGCCAGCTTGGGCCGGTCCAGCGTCTGGATACAGTCGAACAGGGCAACCGCCCGGGCCGCTTTATTGGTCTGCAGCCCGCCGATCAGATGCAGCTCCACATCGCCGCAGTCCGCCTTCAACGGCGTCCAGCGTTCCTCCGCCTCCTGCACCAGATTTTCCCCGAACAGCCGGTGCCCCGCTTCCAGCGCCGCCCGCACCCGCGCCACCGGCTGCCGCTTCGAGACCGCGATCACCCGCGGCACATTTTCCGCCACCATGAATTTCCGGCAGGACTGTCGCATCGTGTCGCATACTGCGGCCAGCGCATCCGCGATCTCACGGCTGTCGTCTCCGCCGTCTTCCCTGCCGCTGGGCGCAGCAGCGTCCGGGCTGTTGTCCGCATGGGTCGGCTGTGTCGGCGATGTCGGATCGGTGCTGGACATGGTTGCCCCTTGTATTCGGTGGCTATTGCGGCGGGATGGACAGGCTTTCTCCTATGGTCTAGGACGCCGGTATGGTCAAGCCGCGCGCATCGTCCTCAAAGCTTTTTGCCGCCGTGCGTCCCGTGCGGCACCGGCTGGCACGCCAGGCCGGTGCGGACGGGGTGGTTTTCATGACCGATCGTGCGCGGGTGCCGGATCCGTGCGCGGTGGCCGCGCGTCTGCCGCGCGGCAGCTGGGTGATTGTGCGCGATTACGGCTGGGACCAAAGGGCCGCGCTCGCCCGCAGTCTGCGCGCTATCACGCGGGAGCGCCGTCAGTGCCTGCTTGTGGCCGGCGACCCCCTGCTGGCGCACCGCGTCGCCGCGGACGGTCTGCATTTGCCGCGGTGGGCGCTGGCGGACAGCCGCACCCGCCGCGCGGTCCGCCATTTTCCGCTGGTGACAGCAGCTTGTCACGACGTCCATGCGCTGACCCAAGCGGCGCGGCTGGGTGTGTCTGCCGTGTTGATCTCGCCGGTGTTCGCAACCGGCAGCCACCCGGGCGCTGCGACGCTGGGCGTGCACCGCTTTGCCCGGCTGGCGCATCGCAGCCCGGTGCCGGTCGTCGCGCTTGGCGGTATCGATGCCCGCACGGCTGTCCGGCTGGCCGGTCTGCCGGTGGCCGCCATTGCCGCCATCGGCGCGCTTGCGGACGGGGACTGACGGCAGGCGCTTCACGCCCAGGCGAATACCCGGCAGCGGGTGGCTTTTTGGCAGGACAGCGCCAAACTGTGCCGAATATTCGATGAAAACCCGGTAAGGAGAGGAGGCCGGTTTAGAACCGCAGGCGGCCGCCGAGGAAGATCATCTGGCTGCGCTCGCCCTTTTCCGGGTTCAGCAGCAGGCGGCTGCCATAGTCGTAATAGCGCAGGCCACCGGTCAGTCCGGCCCAGTCGGTCAGCCGCACATTGGCGCCCAGTTCGACCGAAATCAGATTGCGGGCCTCATTCTCGATGCCGAACAGGTCGGCCCCTTGGGTGTATTCGGTCATGGACAGACGGGCCGACCAGACGGATGTGGAATAGGACAGGCCCACATTGGTGCCGCTGCCGTCAATGCCGAAGACCGCATCCCGGTTCAGGACGGACGCATCCAGCGCGAAACCGGCATAGCCGAAGCTGAGGCCGAGGCTCGTCTCCTGATCCACCAGACCCTGAGAGAAGGGCATGATGTCCGCGCCGCCGCCGGCAACACCGGTGAGCACACCGCCGGCCTGCAGGGCGTCCGTCATGCGGAAGGCGCTTTCAAGGGCGATCTGGAAGCCGGGATCATTGGGGTCCAGTGGATCGGCGCCGAAGGACAGAAGACCGAGCCGCGACGATCCGGCAAAGCCGGTTTGCCCCTCAATGCCGCGCACCGCGCCTTCCGGTGTGTACAGACTTGAAAAATCGGGCCGGGCCGACAGGCCGGCGGCCGCGTCCATCCCGCCCGCCGGTGCCGCGTCCTCCAGATAGAGAAATCCGTTTTCCCGGACCGGCGATGTTTCGCGCAGGCTGAGGATCAGGTCACCGCCCGGATCGGCCGCCGCCGTCCCGCCGGCGCGGGTGCGTTTCTGCTCCGTGATCAGCAGATCGAGCGATTTCATGAAACCGGTGGAATCAAACCGTGCCTTGCCGGCGCCGCCATCAGCCCCATCACCGCCGCCGTTTCGGTCGGTGCTTTGACCGGCCTTGTCGTCCTGAGACGTGTCTTGCCCATCGGCCCTATCGGCGGCGGAAGCCGCACCGGCTGTGGTCAGGACCCCGGACGGCAAAGCAAAACCGCCCCCGAGAGCATAAGCCCCCCCGAGGAGAAGTAGCGCGATCCTTACTGCCATGCCCTGTTTCATGGTCGTCCTGACGGGTTACAGACTTGGTTCACTACAATATCGTCATATCGCCGTGTATCACAGTACAGTATCCTGTACGCGCGAAGCGCCGAAATCCCTTCGGCCGCAAGGCTTTTCATGGGGAGAGTCGGCTTTTCGAGTCGCACGGTCCTATAGGATACCAATATTAACCTAGAATGGCAGGGGGGTCCCTTCAAGGTGACGTGAGGATCATTTGCCGTATTTTAGCGGGTGATGTGGCACAGCCGACACGATTCTTTCGCGTTTCGCGGGCGCAAACACGCGGGAATTCTGACTGGTCAGGCTGCGGTCAGCCCGTTATATAGCCGTGTGCCGCTTTTGATTAAGGCGACTCGGCTGCCGCACAATTCACACCCCGTGACCCCGCAACACGTACCGGGGTCCCTGGAAAATACAGGTCAGCCGTCGTGTAGGATTATTGAGGAAGTTTCAAGATATGACCAGTGTCTGCCGCTTGTTCTTGATTGCCGGGTTGAGCCTGGCGCTGGGTGCCTGCAGCATTTTCGGCGGCGGCGATGACGAAGCGCGCGAGCTGGAGCCGAGAACGACGGCCATCGGCGTCAACGGCTATCTGTGGCAGGCAACGCTGGACACCCTGTCCTTCATGCCGATCACAGCCGCCGATCCGGCGGCGGCCGTGATCGTGACCGACTGGTTTTCCGATCCGGAGGTGCTGAACGAGCGGGTCAAGCTGACCGTCCGCTTTCTGTCCGAGGCGCTGCGCTCGGACGGTTTGAAGGTGACGGTTGTCCGTCAGGTGCGCCGCGATGACACCTGGGTGGCCGCCCCGGTTCAAGCGGCGACCGCCCTTCAGATCGAGGAAGCGATCCTGACGCGCGCCCGCACCCTGCGCATCGATACCAACACCTGACGGGCCGCCAGCCCCGGACCGGGCCGAAATCTGTCCAGGGCGCAGATGTATCTGATTTTCAAGGCCGGCCGGGTGATCCCCTGAGCATCCGGGCCGTAAACCGACCAGAAAAGACCACGCAAAACCGAGAAAGCCATGTCGCGCTACAATCCCAAGGCTACTGAATCCAAATGGCAGCAGGTCTGGACGGAAACCCGGACGTTTTCGACCGATATCCGGTCCGAAAAGCCGAAATACTATGTCCTGGAGATGTTTCCCTATCCGTCCGGGCGCATTCATATGGGCCATGTGCGCAACTACACAATGGGCGATGTGGTCGCGCGCTATCGCCGGGCCAGCGGGTACGAGGTGCTGCATCCCATGGGCTGGGACGCGTTCGGCATGCCGGCGGAAAACGCGGCCATGGAGCACAAGGTCCATCCCGCCGACTGGACCTATGACAATATCGCCAATATGCGCGCCCAGTTGAAGCAGGTGGGCCTTGCCATCGACTGGACGCGTGAATTCGCCACCTGCGACCCCGACTATTACGGGCAGGAACAGCGCCTGTTTCTGGATTTCTTCAAGGCTGGTCTGGTTTACCGCAAGGAGAGCTGGGTCAACTGGGATCCGGTGGACAATACGGTCCTGGCCAATGAACAGGTGATCGACGGTCGCGGCTGGCGGTCCGGTGCCGAGGTCGAACGCCGCAATCTGAGCCAGTGGTTCCTGAAAATCACCGATTATGCCCAGGACCTTCTGGATGGCCTGGACAGTCTGGACAAATGGCCGGACAAGGTGCGCCTGATGCAGGAAAACTGGATCGGCCGGTCCGATGGGTTGACCTTTGATTTCATCGTACAGGACACGGGCGACACCATTACGGTTTACACCACGCGGCCCGATACGATCTTCGGCGCCAGTTTCTGCGCCATTGCCGCCGACCATCCGCTGGCCGCCAAACTGGCCGTCGACAATGAGGCACTGGAGGCCTTTATCAAGGACTGCCGGTCCAGCGGCACCAGCGAGGAAGAGATCGAAAAGGCCGAGAAGCGCGGTTTCGATACGGGGTTGAAGGTGGATCATCCCTTTGTGGAAGGGCAGAGCCTGCCGGTTTACGTGGCCAATTTCGTGCTGATGGATTACGGCACCGGCGCCATTTTCGGCTGTCCCGCCCATGACCAGCGCGATCTGGATTTTGCCCGCAAATACGGCCTGAAAGTGCCGCCCGTGGTGGTGCCGGAGGATGA
This sequence comes from Eilatimonas milleporae, assembly GCF_003688555.1. Classification (GTDB taxonomy): domain Bacteria; phylum Pseudomonadota; class Alphaproteobacteria; order Sphingomonadales; family Kordiimonadaceae; genus Eilatimonas; species Eilatimonas milleporae. The sequence goes on along the minus strand of NZ_REFR01000015.1, from coordinate 21,500 downwards.
AGACCCGGCGCGGTTCACTGTGGGGGATGAGGCCTATACCGGGCCGGGGCGGCTGGCCAATTCGGCCTTTCTGGACGGCATGGACGTGTACAGCGCCAAGGCCGCCGTCATCGCCCGCGCCGAGGACGGCGGCTGGGGCCGGCGCACGGTCAATTACCGGCTGCGCGACTGGGGCATTTCGCGCCAGCGTTATTGGGGCACGCCGATCCCGATCATCCACTGCGATACCTGCGGACCGGTGGCCGTGCCGGTGGAAGACCTGCCCGTCACCCTGCCGGAGGACGTGTCCTTCGACAGGCCCGGCAATCCGCTGGACCATCACCCGACCTGGAAGGACTGCGCCTGCCCGTCCTGCGGTGCACCGGCCCGGCGCGAAACCGACACCATGGACACATTTGTCGATTCATCCTGGTATTTCCTGCGGTTTTGCAGTCCGGGCGCGGATGAACCGTTTGAAAGCGACGTGGTCAATGACTGGCTGCCGGTCAACCAGTATATCGGCGGTGTCGAGCATGCCATCCTGCACCTGTTGTATGCCCGTTTTTTCACCCGTGCGCTGAAACAGGTGGGGCGTCTGGATTTCGATGAGCCCTTCGAGCGCATGTTCACCCAGGGCATGGTCAATCATGTCACCTACCGCGACAGTCAGGGCGAGTGGACCCTGCCGGACCTGGTGCGACGGCGTGAAGACGGCGGCCTGTACCGCGCCGATAGTGGCCTTGAGGTCGCGGAAGGTCGCATCGAGAAAATGTCCAAGTCCAAGAAAAATGTTGTCGACCCCGACGACATCATCGATCAGTACGGCGCGGACACGGCGCGGTGGTTCATGCTGTCCGACAGTCCGCCCGAACGCGACCTGCAATGGACGGAGGCGGGCATCGAGGGCGCCTGGCGCTTTACCCAGCGACTGTACCGCATGGTGCAGGACGGTCTGGACGCGCTGGCGCCGGTCGGAACCGCTGTACCCGTCGATCTGTCCGAGAGTGCCCTTGACCTGCGCCGTGCCACGCACAAGACCATCAAGGTTGTCACCGGCGATATCGAGGAACTGCATTTCAACAAGGCGGTGGCCCGCCTGTATGAATTCGCCAACGCCGTCACCGCCGGTGCCGAAGGGGCGGGCGCGCCCGAAGTCCTGAGGGAAGCGCTGGAAACCCTTGTCCTTCTTGTCGGTCCGATGATGCCGCATCTGGCGGAGGAATTGTGGCGGGCGCTCGGACATGAACGGCTGGTCGTCGACATACCGTGGCCGGTTGCCGATCATGGTCTGACGGTGGATGATACCGTCACCATTGCCGTGCAGGTTAACGGCAAGGTGCGTGACACCATTGATGTGCCGCGTGATATGGGCCGTGCCGATCTGGAAAAAATGGCGCTGGAAAACGGCAAGGCACTGAAATTCATCGACGGGAAGGCGGTGCGTAAGGTGATTGTCGTGCCGGGCCGGATCGTCAATATCGTCGCAGCCGGATAAGGGGTCGCGGTCATGGGCCGACACATCCGCCGATATATCCGCCGGATACAGTATATCCGCCTGGCACAGGGGTTTCCGCTTCTGTTTCTGGCGGCCGCCACCGTGGCCGCATGCGGGTTCCAACCCCTGTATCAGGCGGAGGACTCCACCCCCGCCATGCGGGCGGCCCTTGCCGAGGTGGAGGTGAGTCCCATCGGCAATGACCGCCTGGGTCAGGTCATGCGCAACAGCCTGATACAAAAACTGGGCGGTGCCGGGGATCGCTACCGTCTGGATATCGTGCTGGAGGAAGCGCGCGAACTGTACGGTATCCGGCCCGATGCCGCCGCCCAGCAGGAAGAGCTGAAGCTGACCGCCACCATGGTGCTGACTCCGGCAGGCGGTGAAGGCGCCGTGATCGACGAGCGTATGACCGCGCGGATGTCTTATGATCTTGTCCAGTCGGACTTTGCCATTGTGACCCAGCGCGAGGATGCCGCCCGCCGTCTGGCCCTGGACCTGGCGGAGCGGATTCACCGCCGCCTGGCGCTGTATTTCAGCAAGCGTGAGGAGGCATCGTGACGCTGTCCTTGCGCGCAGTCCGCCGATGTGCCAATGAAAGCGCGGCCGGATGAAGGTGAAGCCGCGCGACATTCCCGGTGTGCTGAAGGCACTCGACCCCGGGGTGCGCATGGTGCTTGTCTACGGGCCGGATGAAGGCCTTGTCCGCGAGCGGGCAACAGCCATCGGCAAACAGATTGCCCCCGATCTCGGCGATCCTTTTCAGGTGGTCAAGCCCGGCCCGGCGGATCTGAAGGAGACGCCGTCCCTGCTGCTGGACGAGATAGCGTCTCTGTCGATGATGGGAGGGCGCCGGCTTGTCTGGCTGGACCGGGCCGAAACGTCAAGCGCCGCCGCCATTGACCTGGTGCTGTCAAGCGATGCCGGCGAGGGCCTGCTGCTGGTCACGGCGGGCGACCTGAAGCCCAGCTCCGCCATCCGCAAGGCAGCGGAAAAAGCCCGCAATGCCCTGGCAATCGCCTGTTATGAAGACAGTGCCGGCGATGTCCGCACACTGGTGACATCGACCCTGAGCGCGGCGGGCCTGCGCGCCAGCCCGGATGCCGTCGCCTATCTGGTGGCCAATCTGGGCAGCGATCGCGGAGTGTCGCGTTCGGAACTGGACAAGCTGGTTCTGTATATGACCGACACCAGCCCGGACCGGAATCCAGACCAGGCACCGGGCGAAGGTGGAACCGTCACTCTGGAGGATGCCAAGGCCGTTGTCGGCGATACGGGGGCCTTCGACATTGCCGGTCTGGTGGATTATGCCATTGCGGGTGACATGGCCCGTCTGGATCAGGCCATGGAACGGGCGCGCATTGCCGGGGAAAGCCCGGTGGCCCTGATCCGTGTGGCGCAAAGCCGCCTGCACCGCCTGCTGGCCGGTGCCGGGGAAATGACCAAGGGCGCCACGGCCGCCGAGGCCGTGCAGCGTTTGCGTCCCCCGGTTTTCTGGGCGGACCGCGATGCCGTCACCAATGCCCTGCACCGGTGGCCCGCGCCCCGAATCCTGTCGGCCCTGAACCGCCTGATGGACGCCGAAATTGCCGCAAAGACCACCGGCAATCCGGACAGGGCCATTGCCGAGCGGGCATTGCTGGCCCTTGCCCGCATGGCGGGACGGCGCCGCTGAGGCTTTCAAAGGCGGTTCTGCAAACGGCACCGGCCCGCGCCCTTGATGCCCCATGGCACAAATGCCTGGGGGCGCCAGGGATCGCGGGCCGGTCGTGTTTCAGACTGTCGGACGCCCCGGTCAGTTGACAGTCAGTTGAGGTTGATCGGCTGAGGCGCGTCGGCGGCACCATTGCTGGCTGGAGCGTCCGCGGCGTTGCCGGCGGATTGCTGGGCGGCCTGGGCCATCTGGGTGCGATACAGGGCTTCGAAATTGATCGGTTCCAGCATCAGGGGCGGGAAACCGCCGTCCCGCGTCGCGTCCGCGATGATCCGGCGCGCAAAGGGGAACATCAGGGTCGGTGCCTGGACCAGAAGGAAGGGACGCAGCGCGTCTTCCGGCAGGTTGCGCACGCCGAACAGGGTTCCGTAAGCCAGTTCGCAGACGAAAGCGGCCTGCTTGGTCTGGTCTTCCTTGACTTGGGAGGCGGTGGCCGACAGCTTCAATTCGACCTCGTACACCTCGTCATTCAGCTTGGCCACGTTCACATTGACGTTGACGTCGATGGCTGGCTTTGTGTTGGACTGCGCCTGAAGGCTGGCCGGTGCGTTGGGGTTTTCGAAGGACAGGTCCTTGATGTACTGGCCCAGAACTCCGGCCTGCGGTGCCGCCTGCTGGTCGGCCGCCGGGGCGCCGCCGACAATATTGGCCGGCCCGTCAATGGTACCGCTGGCGGCGGCTGGTTGATCGTTATCGTTGTCTTTGTCTGCCATGATATCACTCATTTTCCGAGATTGTGCCGCCTGTCCGTCCTGTCCGCTTATGCGGGAACGCCCTTAACACACCCGTATATGCCGATCCTTGCCGGCATTCGGACGGCGGCTGAAAAACCGCGTCACCGCTACCATGCTTTGTCGTGGGGAACAAGCGCCATTCTGACACCCCATTACGCCGGGTTCCGCTTGATGCCGGGCGGAGTTCCTATCTAAGGGCGACGGCGGGGCGGCAGGATTTCCGTCTCGCCCTCTGCCGGCTCGGATTTCGGTCCGGTGCTGCTTTCATAGACCTCGCCGTCAATGATGATCACCGTATGGCTGCGCCCGCCGCTGCGGGCCAGCCCTGTAACCAGGCCACGCCCCATCCACAGGCGGACAGGCGGGATCAATAACAGGGCGCCCAGAGTGTCCGTCATGAAACCGGGCACCAGCAGCAGCAGCCCGGCGAATGCCAGGAAAAAGCCGTGGACGAGGGAAACACCCAGACGGTCGGCCGTGCGGGCCTCGCGTTGCAGGCGCGCGAGGATGCCGAGGCCCTGACGGCGTACGAGCGTAATGCCCAGCGCGGCCGTTACCAGAGACAGCAAAATGGTCTGTGCCGCCCCGATCACACTGCCGATTTCGATCAGAAGATACAGTTCGATCAGTGGCAGGCCCACAAGAATAAACAGGATAAGCCAAGGCATTCCTTGTCCTCTCAGTATTTTCTTCCTATCTAGATATCTGATGTATCCGCCGTCCCTTCAACCGCGGAGTATGATAAAGTACCCGCACATACGCGGGAACGGGTCTCAGTTTTGAGGATTGCCCCAAGGATCGGACCGATGGAAATTTTCGACATCATACTGCTTGCCATGATCGCAGGCTTCATCTTCCTGCGGCTGCGCGCCGAACTGGGTAACCGCACGGGGAACGAGCCCCTGCCGCCGGCGGCGGGACGCGGCGCGCCCGGTGGACACACCGGCGACGGTGCCGTTGATTCCTACGGCCGGCCCGTGGACATGCGGGATGAGGTGTCCGCCTCCGACGATACGGTTGTGGACCTGGAGGAGGATCCGGCGCTGCGCCGTGCCTACGCGGACATTCGCCGTGCCGATCCCGATTTTGATCTGGCCCGTTTCATCGAGGGCGCGCGGTCCGCGTATCCGATGATACTGGAGGCCTTCTGGCAGGGGGACAAGGACACGCTGCGCACATTTTTGTCCGATGATGTGTACGGCCAGTTCGCCGGCGCGGTCGAGGCCCGCGAAGAGCGCGGCGAAACCCTTGAAAACAAAATTCTGGATGTGAGCGATGCCCAGATTACGGCCGCCCGCATGGCCGGAGACACGGCGGAGCTGACCGTCCGTTTCACCGCCGAGCTTGTCGCCGTAACCCGCAACAGCGACGGCGATATCGTTGACGGTACCCTTTCGGATGCCGTGACCGTGCACGACAAATGGACCTTTGCCCGCGATACGGCGAGTAGGGATCCGAACTGGATTCTGGTGGCGACCCGCGCGGGCTGAGGCCATGGCGCACACGCGATGACCGGGCCTCGTCGGACCATGCCTGCAAGGGTGTTTTCAAGATCATATGCCGGTATGGTGCTGGCCGTGCTTGTCCTTGTCGGGCTGCCGGTGTGGCTGGCCCTGCGTCTGCAACCCATCCCGCCCGGCCTGCAATTTTCACCCGCTGCCTTTTCCAGTCTGCCCGGCTGGCGCAGCGCCGATCTGACGGCGGCCCGCCTGGCGGTTACCGAGAGCTGCGGGCGCATCCTTGACTGGCCTGATGACAGGCCCCTGCCGGGAGCACTGGTCAGCGGTATCGGCGGTCGTGTGCGGGACTGGCGCGAAGCCTGTCTGGCCATTGTCTCCGCACCCGACGGCAACGATGCCCTGCGGCAGGCGTTTGAGCGGTATTTCCGGCCCTATGCCGTCAGCCGTGCCGGGTCGCATACAGGTCTTTTCACAGGCTATTACGAGGCCTTTCTGGACGGCAGTTTTGAGCGCGGCGGTCCCTATCAGGTCCCGCTTTATGGGCGTCCGGGTGATCTGATCAGCGTCAATCTGGGTGATTTCCGCACCGACCTGAAAGGCCGGCGCATTGCCGGGCGCCTGAACGGTACGCGCCTTGTCCCCTATGACGACCGCCGGGCGATCCGCGACGGGGCGCTGGCGGGCCGGGACCTGGAGCTTGTCTGGGTGGACGATCCCGTCGATGCCTTTTTCCTGCATATTCAGGGGTCCGGGCGGGTCCGTCTGCCCGATGGCCGCATCGTCCGTGTCGGCTATGCCGGTCAGAACGGCCATGCCTACAGGGGGATCGGCCGTTTGCTTGTCGATCGCGGCGAAATCCCGCCGGATGCCCTGTCCATGCAGACCATCCGGGCATGGTTGCGGGACAATGGCGACAAGGCCGAAGCGCTGATGGCGGAAAACGCCTCCTTCGTGTTTTTCCATATGCCCCGCCCGCAAGAAGGAGCGGCGCCGCCGGCGGGCCCGTACGGGTCGGCCGGCGTGCCGCTGACAGCGGGGCATTCGCTGGCGGTGGACCGCCGGCATCTGCCCCTGCATGTGCCCCTGTGGCTGGACACCAGCCACCCGGATCCGGATGACCGTGCCGCCCCGCCGGTCCCGATGCGGCGTCTGATGGTGGCACAGGATACGGGCGGGGCGATCCGGGGTGAAATCCGCGGCGACGTGTTTTGGGGATTCGGCGACCGGGCCGAGGAAATCGCCGGCCGCATGGCCAATCGCGGACGGTACTGGCTGCTGCTGCCCGCGCGGCTCGATCCGTCGGCACCGGACACAGCGCAGTCCGGCCCATGAGCAAGCGGCATCCAAAGACGGGGTTGAGCCCCGAGGATGCCGCCCTTTGGGCCCGTGTGACCGAAACGGTGACCCCGATGCAGGCCGGCCGGCAAAACCGTGCCCTGTCCGACACCGCCACACCCTCGTCAAGATCGAAGGCGGGATCGTCCGCGCAGCCCGACACCGCGTCCGGCCGGCAGCGTCTGGCCGCGCCGTTTGCCCGCCAGCCGTCGCCCCCCGATCGGCCCTTGCCTGGCAATCTGTCCGCGCCCGCCACCGATACCCGCGTTGGCCAGCGCCCCCTGCCGGGTGTGGATGCGCGCACCCGCCGCCGGCTGGCGCGCGGGCGGCGCCCGATCGACCGGACGCTGGACCTGCACGGCCTGACACAGGTGGCGGCACACCGTCTGCTTGTCAGTACGGTCACGCGGGCGGTGGCGGACGGGCAGCGGACCCTTCTGGTCATTACCGGCAAGGGCGGTCAGCGGTTCAGTCAGACCGATCCGCGGCCCGCCGCCTTTCGCCGGCGGGCGGATTTCGGCCCCGAGGGCGGCGGCGTGCTGCGCCGGATGGTGCCCCTGTGGCTGTCGGACGCGCCGTTGAAGGCGCATGTGTCTTCTGTCAGTGCGGCCGCACCCGGCCATGGTGGCGACGGTGCGCTTTATGTCCTGCTGAAACGCCAGCGGGAGAAAGGGGGCTCGTGACACCCTTTGGCGAAAAAATCCGCGCCCTGCGCCGGGACAGGAATGTTTCCCAGGCGGATATGGCCGCCGCGCTCGGCGTGTCGGCGGCCTATCTGTCGGCCTTGGAACATGGCAAGCGCGGCGCGCCGCCCTGGCCGATGGTGCAGAAGGTCATCCATTATTTCGGCCTGATCTGGGATGAGGCCGAGGCGCTGGAGGCGCTGGCCCGGCTGTCGCGACCGAAAGTGACCATCGACACCGCCGGCCTGTCGCCGGCGGCCACCCGCGCCGTCAATATCATGGAAGCCCGCATCGCCCGCCTGAGCCCGGTAGAGATCGACGCCCTTCTCGCCGTTCTGGACCCGAACGCGTCCGCCACGGCGCCCGAACAGACCGCCCACAGGCTGGACGGCGGCGCGGACACGTCCTAGGTTCGCCCTGCAGGGCTGTATGATACACGCCGCATATGGGAAAATGCCATGGTCGCTGAAATTCGCATGGTCGCCTTTGAAGGGGGCGAGATCCGGCCCCTTGATATGCAAATCCGCCGGAGGGTGGAAACTGAGTACGGATTTTTGGATTTCGGTCGCATGAACAGACAAAGAATAAGGCATTGTTCAGCATGGGCCGGGCTGATCGCATTAAAAATCATCAGGATAATTCTCCTGCCCATAGCCGGATTATGGGCCTTTGCGGTGCCTGTGTTATCCGATGGATGCAGCTATGGTGTCCTTGAGGGCAGATGGCAATCTGTTTTAGAGGTGGGAAGTGCCAGACTGCCGCTCGTGCTTACCGTGCGGAACATTTGCCGGGACGACCCGCTGATAACGGTCGACAGCCCGTCCCAGGGCGCTTATGGCATTGCTGGAAATCCGGTTCACTCGGAGAAACAACCGACACTCTTCTTCCCCTCGATAGGTGCGTACCTTTTCATTCAAAGCGTGACAACGGAAGCGCAAGATACACTGTCCGGACGATGGTTGCAGGGCGGCCTGAGCACTCCGTTACAGTGGACCCCCAATCCTGAAGAGAAAAAGGACGCCGAACCGTCGGCCAATGTGGGGACTATCGAGCGGATAAACCGACTGCCCTTAACGGTAAAATCGTCCGACGGGGTGCTTCTTGAAGGCGAAATAACGCTGCCTGCCGGATATGACAGAGTTCAGACAGGTGTTGTGCTGATCTCGGGTACGGGGCCGCAGGATCTCGATGGACGCATGTTCGAGTATACGCCTTTCAAATCATTGGCATCGGCCTTCGCGCGACAAGGCATAGCAACGGTCCGGTTTAATGACAGAGGTGTAAACGGATCGGAAGGCGATTATTGGCACACACACCTGGAACAGCTTGCCGACGACGTTCTTTCTGCAAAGTCGCGCTTGTTGGACCACGCGGACCGGATATTTTTCGTCGGTCACAGTGAGGGTGGCCTGGTCGGCGCCCTCGCAGCCAACAAAGACCAAGCACCGGATTTGGCCGGTTTGGTCCTGCTGGCGACACCACCCTTTGATTATGAAACAACACTGGTCACACAGGTCAAAAATATTTTGGCGAGCGCAAATTCAAACGAACACCAGATCGATGAAGCGGTGGCTGCGCAACGTGAGGCGGTTGATATTATTCGCAAAATTTCAGATGCGGATCAGAGAGAGACGGAAATAACGAAGCTTCTTATCGACAAAGGTGGAAAGTCACCGAGTGCCGCCCAGCTTGAAGCACGTGTTGCTGCCAGTGAAGGATTCCGTTCCAGAATTGAGAGCGATCCACCGGAAATATTCAGGACCTTGAAAAAGCCGACATTGATTATTCTTGGTCTGGAAGACCGGCAAATACCCGTCTCGGATTCCATGGGGTTCTACAGCGATTTGATCGGGTCAGACCCGTCAAAAGACGGTTGGACACTATGCTCTTTTGGCGGATTGAATCACTTTCTGAAATCCAGCCCGACCCATGCATCAAAAGTCGAGGATATAGACGGCGATGTTGTCCGGGTCGTTCTGGGTTGGATCATGGAAGAGACCGTGTGTTGATGGTATTCTTCGGTCGTGGCGATACCTAGAGCAGATTCCGATCTGGCTGAGACATTTGGGCTCCCCAATCGGAATGATTTGTGGTTCATGATTATGGCTGGTGAAGGAAGCCAGCCATCATGCTCCGAGCCTTTTCAGATGATCTTGGCACACGTACTGTGGGCGCGGTTTCCCAAGGTAAGTCCTGCCGCTTAGCGCCCCGCACCTTTGGTATTTCTGATAGCACGATGATCCGTTGGGTCGCGTAGTGGCGCAAGACGGGACGGGCGCTTCCACCAAGATGGCTAAGCTGTATGGTCGTGCGCCCAAGGCGGAGCGATGTCGGTTCCCTGTTCCTTATGGTCATTGGAAGACTAATATTTTCGTCGGTGCGCTCAGACTGTAGGGGATGACCGCTCTCATGGTGCTGGACGGTGGCACGAACCAAAGACGACCTCTGGGATGCCATCGCAAAAGCCATCGAAACCCTCAGCCAACCGAATGCGAAAATTACTTCGCTGCCGCCGACTATGACTTGGATTGACCGGAATTTGATCTCGCATTCAGCCGGATTGGCCAGACAGAGTTCAAAATTTGAACTTTCCGATGTCAGTCGGAAAATCTAATGCCGACCTGAAAAGTGCCGAAAAACAGTACATTATTTTGCACACAGTGTGGAAGTACCCGTGTGTGACTCCTAATTCTCCCAGCTGATTTTTCGACGAATTGACGCTGAGAACCACGCCTCAACACATTGTAACATACAAATTCGGCCCGGAATCCTCTGCTAGAGTACTGGGTTTTAGCCAGAAACTCTCTTGGAAAGAGCCAATTTTCGGTGAACTGGCGCTTCAAAATCCATTCTCTGAACATTTTGTGGCCTCAGGACTGCTCGCCGCCTGCAAAGGCGTCATTTCTTACCAGCCAAACAGCCCCGATAGGCCCCGAAAGATTTCATGCTGTAATGGGCCGCCGTTTTCGCCATTTGTCATCAAAACAACAGCCTCTCCTCTTGCCGGCCAGGAGCCAAGGAAGGCTTTAAAGCCTTTGTTCGACCCTCCGTGAGTGAGGCGCAATAAATCCCCCTCACCATCTACAGCAAATCCGAGACCCATGCCTTCCACATCTTCGCGCATGAGGATTTGTGCAGATGTCTGAGATAAGACGCCAGTGTCATGGCGATAAGACGCATGCAGGTTTTTCAAAAGCTTAATGAGATCGGTTGGTGTCGTCCATAAACCGGACGCTGCGAGAGTAGGATAGATATGAGTGGGCCTGAGTTTACCCTCCTCGTCGAATGCATGCGCGGCAAGTGCTTGATCCTCCCCGGCGAGCGGCTGGTCAAAGGTGCTGTTCCTCATGTCAAACGGCTTCAGGATCAGGCCTTGCATGAGTTGAGGAAACGGTATGCCGGTTACGTCCTCCATCAAGACCTGAAGGACCGTATAGGCGCCCCCAGAATAGCGCTATTCCGTCCCGGGCGCAGTTTCGACCACAACGGCCTTGGAATATTCGGGCGCCGCGCCGTTCAAAATGTCGACCGCAGTGGGTATGGTTTCATTGGGGCCGAAGCCGGGAAAACCGTGCGCATTAAATCCAGCCGTATGGGACAGAATTGCACGAATGGTCACTGGTTTTTCGTCACTGTGGGCGCCTTTTGGTAAAGCCCAGGATGTCAAATAGGTTTGAATATCCTCATCAAGGTCGAGAGCCCCCTGCTCCACCAATCGCATCACCGCCATAGCAGTAATCGGTTTGGAAAGTGAGGCTGACTGAAACAGGGACGTCGGGCCGACAGGTGTCCCCTCGCGGGCAATCCCATATTCTGCTGTCCATATACAGTCGGTATCGTGCAAAACAGCGATACTGAGACCTGGAACATCATAGTGTCCCATTCGGTCTTTTAAGTTCGCGATTTCACCGTCTTGTTCGCCAAACAAGGCTAGGCCTGCTTCAACTTGGCGAGATATTGAGTCAGATGGACACGCACCGCTCTTTTCTTCACCATAGCCGGGAGTTGAGAAAAAGAATGGTAAAATAAGAGCGCATCCCAGTACCAATCTGAACATTCAATTCTCTCCTTAGGATCAACGCCGATCAGGGCCGGTATTCATCAATGGTCGGCCTCTCAATCGGTTTGAAGCCGTTCGATTGCGAAGCGCAGAGACACGGTAATCGTGCCCGGATCGGCGCCAGCTTACGAGGAAGATTGTCGATACTCCCTGAGCACTCAGATATTTCGCGCAATTCAGAAACGCTTGCGGGAGACGGACATTCTGACGAAAGAGTCAATGTAAACGTGTGTAGCGGTATATCAATGAAACCATCCTCATACTATTTGATAATCAGAGAGTCTTTTCCGATCGATAGGAATGGTCTGGGATTCCCAAAGAGGTGACTGTCTGATTCAAGAGATGGGCTGGTTATCGAGGCCAACCCTTATGCGTAAACCTCTTTCGGATGACTTGGGAGCGAGGCTGTACCTATAAAAAAACCGCCCATGCCGCTGAACAACAACGCGCCGATGGGGCTGGACGGCGCAGCCTTATGCGGAACAGGTGCTCGCGCCGACTTTGAAGACCGGCGACATTGTCATGATGGACAACTTGCCAGGGCACAAACCAATCGCCATCCGCCACGCCATCGAAGCCCCAGGCGCCGACCCGAGCTTCCTGCCCCCTTGTCCGGTCGTACTGTCCGATCCGTATATTATTGAAGTTGTCCTTGGATTATGAGCCCGCTGGACGGCGGCGCGGACACGCCCTAGGTTTGCTCCTCAGGGCTGTATGATACACGCCGCACACGGGGAAATGCCATGGTCGCTGAAATTCGCACGGTCGCTTTTGAAGGGGTCGAGGCCCGCCCTGTCGATGTGCAGGTGCAGATCACCGGTGGACTGCCGGCCTTTACCATTGTCGGCCTGCCGGACAAGGCGGTCACGGAAGCGCGTGAGCGGGTGCGCGCGGCGCTGACGGCCATCGGTCTTGCCCTGCCGGCGGAGCGCATCACCGTCAACCTGTCGCCCGCCGATCTGCCCAAGGAAGGCAGTCATTACGACCTGCCCATTGCGCTGGGCCTACTGGTGGCCATGGGGGCGCTGGGCGAGGATATGGTGGACGGTCATATCGTCATGGGGGAGCTGGGACTGGACGCATCCGTCCGTCCCGTCGCCGGGGTGTTGCCGGCGGCCATTCGCGCGGCGGCCGAGGACCGGGGTATTATCTGCCCGGCCGAATGCGGGCCGGAAGCCGCCTGGGCCGGGAGTGCGGCTGTTGTGGCGCCGGCCGGACTGATGCCGCTGGTCAGCCATCTGCGCGGCAGTCAGGTGATCGCCCCGCCAGAGACCATGCCGGTCGCGGAGGAGGCGGACGGTCCCGACCTGGCCGAGATCAAGGGGCAGGAAAGCGCCAAACGCGCGCTGGAGGTGGCGGCGGCAGGCGGCCACAATATGCTGATGAGCGGGCCGCCGGGGGCGGGCAAATCCATGCTGGCCGCACGGTTGCCCGGTATCCTGCCGCCCCTGAGCCCGGCGGAAGCGTTGGAAGTGTCCATGATTGCCTCTGTCGCCGGGCTGCTGGACGGGGGGATGGTCCGGCGGCGCCGTCCGTTCCGCAGTCCCCACCATTCCGCCAGCCAGCCGGCCCTGATCGGCGGTGGTGCACGGGCCAAACCGGGGGAAGTGTCCCTCGCCCATCGCGGCGTGCTGTTCCTGGACGAACTGCCGGAATTTTCGCGTGCCACGCTGGAAGCCCTGCGCCAGCCGATGGAAACAGGCAAGGCCGTGATCGCCCGTGCGGCGGTGCATGTGACCTATCCGGCGCGGTTTCAACTGGTGGCGGCGATGAATCCGTGCCGCTGCGGCTATCTGGGCGATGAAACGCTGGCCTGCAACAGGGCGCCCAAATGCGCCGTGGATTATCAAGCGCGGATTTCCGGCCCGCTTTACGACCGCATCGATCTGCATGTGGATGTGCCGGCGGTGTCCGCCGCAGACCTCGGCCTGCCGCCGCCGGCCGAGACATCGGCGGACGTGGCGGCCCGGGTGCTGGCGGCCCGTGAGCGTCAGGCTGAGCGCTATAAGGATACGGATATCCGCACCAATGCGGAAGCCGACGGCGCCCTTCTGGAAAAAGCGGTCACGCCGACGGCGGCGGGTCGGGCGCTGATGCAGGACGCTGTCGGACGGCTGCGTCTGTCGGCACGGGGGTATCACCGGGTGCTGCGCGTCGCGCGTACGCTGGCGGACCTGTCCGGCAGCGACGCTGTGGGCGACGTCCATATAGCCGAGGCGCTGAGCTATCGCAGAATAAGCCCCGGGGCGGTGCCGGTTGCCGCCCTGGGGTGACAGGCCGCCCGGGTCGCGTCCCCACGTTCGGCGCCACCCGGGCCCTTTGCCGTGCCGGTCAGGTGTCGAGAAAGGCGGTCAGCCTGTCGAGACAGCCGGCCCAGCCCTCGGTGTGTTTTTCCACCGCATCCGTATCGGGCAGGCCGCTGTGGACCAGCGTCATACGGGTCTGCGGGCCGTTGTCGTCAAAGGTCAGCGTCACCTCGCTTTCGTGACCCGGAACGCCGTCGGTTTCCCATGCCCAGGAAAAAACCAGCCTGTGGTCCGGTTCGACCGCGATGAACCGGCCGACGAGGATATAGGTCCCCTCCTGCCCGCGCATGACGACGCGGAAATCATCGCCGGGCGTTGCCGTCCAGATGGCTTCATCCACGCTGACGCCGGGAGGCCCCCACCAGCGGATGAATCTGCTTTTGTCGGCAAAGGCCGCGAAGACACGGGATCGCGGCGCGCTGAACGTCCGGGTGATGACCAGATCGTCAGTCCCGGTCACGGGGTTTTGTGTGTTCATCCTGTTCCTCCTCATCCGTCAGAAAGGCATCCAGCCTGTCGAAACTGGCGTGCCAGAAACGCTCCACATCCGCGATCCAGCTTTTCAGGGGCGTCAGGGCCTGCGGGTTCAGCCGGATGATACGGGCCTGGGCCCTGACTTCCCGTTCGATCAGGGCGGCGTTTTCCAGCACTTTCAAATGCCGTGAAATTGCCGGGGCCGAAATATCGAACGGCTGGCGTAACTGGCCGACGGTGGCCGGGCCCTGTGCCAGGCGGGTAACGATGGCGAAGCGTGTCGGGTCACCCAGCGCCTGAAAGCGGTCCACAAGGGAAGCGGTCTTCATGAGATTAACCTAAATATTAATTAACTATAAAGTTAAATAAAGGATACACCCTCATCCGTCAAGGGCTTTTCCCTTGCCCCGATGTGTGGCGACGCCATACTGGCCTCTTATCCGCTGCCGGGCGTGGATCTGTGCGCGGCTATATCGGTCAAGGGAGCGAGCGATGACGAAAGGATTTCTGGCTGGAGCGTTTTTCGCCGTACTGCTTTCAGCTGTCAGTGTCCCGGTGCAAGCGGACGGTGACGGCGCGGAGGCCAGACTGAAAACCCTGGGGCTGAGCCTGCCGCCCGTGTCCAAACCGATGGCCAATTATGTCAAGGCGGTGCGGGCGGGCAATCTGGTCTTTCTGGCCGGGCATGGCGAATGCGGCCCGGAATTCACCACCGGAAAGGTGGGCCGCGACCGCACGATTGAGGATGGATATGCATCCGCCCGCAATGTGGGCCTGTGCCTGCTGGCCAGCCTGAAGGCCGAAATCGGTGACCTGGACAAGGTTACGCGGATCGTGCGTGTTGTCGGCATGGTGAATGCGACGGAGGATTTCACAGACCATCCGAAAGTGGTCAATGGCTGTTCCGACCTGTTGGTGGAGGTGTTCGGCGACAAGGGCCGTCATACCCGCGCCGCCGTGGGCATGGCATCCCTGCCGTCGAATATCACGGTGGAAATCACCATGATTGCCGAAGTGGCCGACTGACGGTTCGACAGCTGCTGTTCCCCGTCGTTACGGGGTGCGGCGGCGCTTTTCCTCAAGGCCGGAAAGGTTTTCGCGCGCGGCCAGTTCCGCCGCCACGTCGTCAAGGCCGAGATCGGCATCTTCCAAAAGCACCATCAGGTGAAACAGAAGGTCGGCGGCCTCGCCCCTGATGTCGTCCCTGTCGCCTTGCACCGCGGCGATGGCCAGTTCAACGGCCTCCTCACCGACTTTCTGCGCGATTTTCGCCGTTCCCCTGGAATACAGGCGTGCCACATAGCTTTTTTCCGGATCGGCGGTGCGCCGCTGTTTCAACAGATCGCTCAGCCGGTGCAGAACCGTCAGTGTGTCCGTATCGCTCATGCCTGTTCTCCCTGCGCTGTCTGTGCAGCACGCCGGGGGGCGGTTTCGGCATTTGGGGCCTCAAGCCGGACCGGGACGCCGGCGGCGGCCATATGGGCCTTGGCCTCACGGATGCTGTATTCACCGAAATGAAAGATGGATGCCGCCAGGACGGCACTAGCGTGACCGTCCCGTACCCCTTCCACCAGATGGTCCAGCGTGCCGACACCGCCCGAGGCAATGACGGGAACGGGAACGGCGTCGGCGATGGTCCGTGTCAGGGCGATGTCGAAGCCTTCGCGCGTGCCGTCGCGGTCCATGCTGGTCAGCAGGATTTCACCGGCGCCGAGCCTTGCGGCTTCGCGGGCGTAGGCTACGGCATCGATTCCGGTCGGCGTGCGCCCGCCATGGGTGAACACCTCCCATCTGTCCCCATTGTTGTCTGACCCGACTTTCTTGGCGTCAATGGCGACGACGATACATTGCGCCCCGAATTTTTCGCTAAGCTCGGCGATAAGCGGCGGATTTTTGACGGCGGCGGTCATCACGGACACCTTGTCGGCACCGGCCAGCAAAAGTTTGCGCACATCGTCGACCGTCCGCACCCCGCCGCCGACCGTGAGCGGCATGAAGCAGGCATCCGCCGTGCGGTTGACCACATCGAGAAGAATGTCCCGGCGTTCGTGGCTGGCGGTGATGTCGAGAAAGGTCAGCTCATCGGCGCCGGCGGCGTCATAGATCCTGGCCTGTTCCACCGGGTCGCCGGCATCGATCAGGTCGACGAAATTGACGCCCTTTACGACGCGGCCGTCCTTGACATCCAGACAGGGAATGATGCGGGCCTTCAGCATGCGGTGTCTCCCGCGTTTGTCCCGCCTTCCTGGGTTTTGTTTGGCTGAGTTTTGTCTGGCTGTGTCCTGTCTGGCTGGGCCGCCAGCGTCAAGGCGGCGGCCAGATCGAGACTGCCGTCATAAAGGGCGCGGCCGGTGATCACCCCGTCCAGCGACCCGGCATCCATCACCGCCTGAATGTCGGACAGGTCCCTGACCCCGCCGGACGCGATCACGGGGATGGAAACGGCCGTGGCCAGCGCGCTGCTGGCGGCGGCATTGACCCCGGCGCCGGTCCCGTCCCGGTCGATATCCGTATGGATAAGGGCGGCGACGCCCGCGTCCTCAAACCGTCTGGCCAGCGTTACGGTTTCAAGCTCGGACGTTTCCGCCCAGCCTTCAACCGCCACCCGGCCGCCGCGTGCATCGATGCCGACGGCGATCCGGCCGGGAAATTCCCTACAGGCCCGGTGAACCATATCGGGATTTTTCACCGCCAAAGTGCCGAGGATCAGGCGGCTGACGCCGGCTTCGAACCATGCGGCCATGGTGGCCAGGTCGCGGATGCCGCCGCCAAGCTGAACGGGAATAGTGACGGCCTTCAGAATGGCCTCGACCGCGGCACGGTTGACGGGTGCGCCCGCGAAAGCGCCGTTCAGGTCGACGATGTGCAGCCAGCGGCAGCCGCTGTCCTGAAATGCGCGGGCCTGCGCCGCCGGGTCGTCATTGAAAACGGTGGCCGCGTCCATGTCGCCCTTGTACAGACGGACGCACTGGCCGTCCTTCAGGTCGATGGCGGGATAAATGGTGATCATGTCCATGGGTCCTTTGCCCTGCCGGCGTCCGTCACGGCCGCCATTTGAGAAAGGCGGCAAGCAGGGCCTGTCCCGCCTTCTGGCTTTTTTCCGGGTGGAACTGGGTGCCGATAAAGGTATCGCGCCCGACAAGAGCGGTGACCGGCCCGCCATAGTCCGTCGTCGCCAGAAGGGCGCCGTCCTCTTCCGTCACCATATGGTAGCTGTGCACGAAATAGACATGGTCGCCGTGGTCCAGCACCCCGGCCACGGGATGGGCACGGCCGGTGTCCGTCAGTGTCAGGGCGTTCCAGCCCATATGCGGGACCTTCAGGGGCGGCTGGCCGTCGGCCGAAGCCGGGTCGATGGCATCCACATGGCCCGCCAGCCAGCCAAAACCCGGATGGGTGCCGTGTTCGCGCCCCTCGCGCGCCATCAGCTGCATGCCGACGCAAATACCGAGAAACGGACGCCCCTTCCGGTGCGCTGTGTCCTCGATGGCGTCGACCATGCCGGGAACCGCGTCCAGACCCCGGCGGCAGTCGCCAAAGGCACCGACACCGGGCAGGACAATCCGGTCGGCCCGTGCCACCGTGTCGGCATCGCCGGTCACGGTGATACGGACCGTCAATCCGCTGTCGGCGGCCGCGCGGGCCAAAGCCTTTTCCGCCGAGCGCAAATTGCCCGAGCCATAATCCACAATGGCAATCGTTTCCGCCACCTGTTCAATCCTTATCCTGATTGCGGCCTGTTGACTGCCGGCCGGACCCGCCGGCGCGACCTAAAGGCTGCCGCCAAGGGTGCCCTTGGTGCTGGGAATGGCATCGGCCTTGCGGGGGTCGATTTCAACCGCGTCGCGCAGCGACCGGGCCACGCCCTTGAAGGTGCTTTCAATCATGTGGTGGCTGTTGACGCCGTACAGATTTTCCACATGCAGGGTGATGCCGGCGGCAAAGGCGAAGGCACGGAAAAATTCCTCGAACAGTTCGGTGTCGTAGTCGCCGATTTTTTCACGCGGGAACGGCACCTTCCAGACCAGAAAAGGGCGGCCGGAAATGTCCAGCGCCACGCGGGTCAGGGTTTCGTCCATGGGCAGAAGGCAGTGCCCGTAGCGCCGGATGCCCTTCATATCGCCCAGGGCTTTTTTAAACGCCGTGCCAAGGGTGATGCCGCAGTCTTCCGTCGTATGGTGGCCGTCGATATGCAGGTCGCCCCGTGCCTTCAGCGTCAGATCGAACAGACCGTGCCGCGCCAGCTGTTCCAGCATATGGTCCAGAAAGCCGATCCCGGTCGAGACATCGTACTGGCCCGTGCCGTCCAGCGTCAGCGTGACGGCAATGTCGGTTTCCCTGGTTTTGCGCTCCACGCTTGCGGTGCGCACGTCGGCGTCTTCTGCCATTGGTCTTCTCCGGCTCGAAATTGCGTGCCTTCATGTAGCACCTGACCCGGCGAAACGCCAGCCTGTCCGCCGGCCTGTCTCGGGGGCGTTCTTGGGAGCCGTCCGCGTATCGTCCGGCCCCGCTGGATATCCCACGTCTTGTATCCATGGGACCGGCTGCATATATCGGGGCCAAGACCTGACACGCCAATCAAGGATTCCATGTCTTATGAGCGAGAACAACGCCGGCTTTCCCGGCTGGCACGCCACAACCATTTGCGCGGTGAAGAAGGACGGCAAGACCGTCATCGCCGGTGACGGCCAGGTGTCCGTGGGCGAAACGGTGATGAAGGCGTCGGCCCGCAAGGTGCGGCGTCTGGGCGGCGGCACGGTACTGGCCGGTTTTGCCGGGGCCACGGCCGATGCCTTTACCCTGTTTGAACGGCTGGAAGCCAAGCTGGAACGCCACCCGGGCCAGTTGGCGCGCGCGGCGGTGGAACTGGCCAAGGACTGGCGGACGGACAAATATCTGCGCCAGTTGCAGGCGATGATGATCGTTGCCGACAAAACCGCCTTGCTGGTTGTGACCGGGACGGGCGACGTGCTGGAACCGGACGGCGGCGTGACCGCCATCGGGTCCGGCGGCAACTATGCGCTTGCCGCGGCGCGCGCCCTGTACGACCAGCCGCTCAGCGCCGAGGATATCGCCCTTAAGGCCATGTCCATTGCCGCCGATATCTGCATTTACACCAATGACAATTTTGTCGTCGATCAGATCGACAGCGACACCGGCGACGCGTGACCCCTGAGCGTTATCGCCGGCCGTTCCGGAGTTTTTTATGACCAGTTTTTCCCCGCGTGAGATCGTCTCGGAGCTTGACCGTTTCATCATCGGCCAGAAGGACGCCAAGCGTGCCGTTGCCGTGGCGCTCAGAAACCGCTGGCGCCGTCAGCAGCTTGACGGCGGCCTGCGTGAAGAGGTGCTGCCGAAAAATATCCTGATGATCGGCCCCACCGGTGTCGGCAAGACGGAAATTTCACGCCGCCTGGCCAAACTGGCCGAGGCCCCCTTCATCAAGGTGGAGGCGACCAAATTCACCGAAGTGGGTTATGTGGGCCGTGACGTGGAGCAGATTGTCCGCGATCTGGTGGAAACCGCGCTTTTGATCGTGCGGGAGAAAAAGCGTAAGGAAGTGGCGGCGAAGGCCGAACTTCAGGCCGAGGAGCGGGTTCTGGCCGCCCTGGTCGGTGACGGGGCCAGCGACGCCACCAAACAGAAATTCCGCAAGATGCTGCGCGAAGGCGATCTGGCCGACCGCGAGATCGAACTGGAAATCGCCGAGACGTCCAACCCGTTTCCCCAGTTCGATCTGCCGGGCATGCCGGGCGCCAGTGTCGGCATGATCAATCTCGGCGATATGATGGGCAAGGCGTTCGGCGAGCGGCAGGTGAAGAAAACCATGACCGTGGCGGACGCTTACGAGGTTCTAATGGGCGAGGAGGCCGACAAGCTGGTCGATGAGGAATCCGTCACCCGCGAGGCGTTGGACCGCGTGGAAAACCACGGCATCGTTTTTATCGACGAAATCGACAAAATCTGCGCGCGTCAGGATGTGCGCGGCGGCGATGTCAGCCGCGAGGGCGTGCAGCGCGATCTGTTGCCCCTGATCGAGGGGACGACCGTTTCCACAAAGCACGGCGCGGTGAAGACGGACCATATTCTTTTCATCGCGTCCGGGGCCTTTCATCTGGCCAAGCCCGCCGACCTGCTGCCGGAATTGCAGGGCCGCCTGCCCATCCGGGTTGAGCTCGACCCGTTGACGGAGGGGGATTTCCGACGGATTTTGACGGAGCCCGACTATAATCTGATCCGCCAGTACACGGCGCTGATGGAAACGGAAAAGGTCACGCTGGCGGTGACGGACGACGGCATTGACGAAATCGCCCGCCTGTCCGCCCATTTCAACGAAACGGTTGAAAATATCGGTGCGCGGCGCCTGCACACCATCCTGGAAAAGGTGCTGGAGGACATCAGCTTCACCGCCAGCGACCAGCCGGAGACCACAGTCACGGTGAATGCGGATTATGTACGCACGCATGTGGGTGACATGGCGAAAACCGACGATTTGGCCAAATTCATCCTGTAGGGTGCACGGCTATCGCGTTCACGGGCGGGCCCGGTTTTCCCCGGCAGGCATGGCCGGGTTGGTTTTTGCGGTCAGCTGGCCTTATGGTGGCGTCGGTCACTGTTTTCAACGCTGAAAAGGACGGACACCGCCATGGGTCAGGACACCGCCGAAGCCGGCACGCCCGCGTACGACGACGGCAATATCTTTGCCAGAATCCTGCGCGGGGAGTTGCCCTGCAACAAAGTGTATGAGGACGATCACGCGCTGGCCTTTCACGACATCAATCCCCAGGCGCCGGTGCATGTTCTTGTCATTCCCAAGGGGCCTTATGTGTCCATGGCGGATTTCACCGCCCATGCGCCGGCGGATCTGATCGCCGGATTTTTCCGTGCCGTGGGCACGGTGGCGGCGCAACTGGACTTGGTTGCGCCCGGATACCGCATTCTGGCCAATGCGGGGGACCACGCCCATCAGGAAGTGCCCCACCTGCATATCCATATTTTCGGCGGCCGGCCCTTGGGGCCGATGCTGACGTCTTTTGGCTGAGGGCGTTTCTCAGGGCGCCACTGTCCTGCGCCCTCCGCACGGCTGACCCGTCCGGTTTTGTGGACCGGTTTTCTGGCCTGACTGCTTTTCCAGCCGGTCTGTTCTTCCAGTCGGCTTGTTTGTCTAGGTTGTGGGCTCATAATTTCTGAGCCAAAGGCGTGTTGAAGCGATTGCGATTGCGGCGAGGAAATTTCTTGCGAGCTTGTCGAAGCGGGTTG
>NZ_REFR01000014.1 GCF_003688555.1 Eilatimonas milleporae | reverse complement strand
AGGCCGCCCTCGCGGAGGCGATTGCGCGGCAATCCGCCGTGAGCGTAAAGATTCGGATCCAAGAAAGACCTCTCCACCCCATCTCCCCCAGGGCGTGACCACGCCCCGGCCGGTCAGGCCGCCCTCGCGGAGGCGATTGCATGGCAATCTGCCGTGAGCGCAAACCCAACCCCGGCCAGGCCGCCCTCGCGGAGGCGATTGCGCGGCAATCCGTCGTGAGCGTAAAGATTGGACACAGGAAAGACCTCTCAAACCCCGCTTCCCAGGCCGCCCTGTTGCACGCCGGATCAGTTATGTTATAATATATCAAATCATAGACATACGCCGCCTCATCTCCGTCCTATGTCCACCCCGTACATCAGTATGCAACAAGGGTTTCCGCTTCATGTCACTCGCCAATTCCCTTCCGGTCACTGTGCTCTCAGGCTTTCTTGGGGCCGGCAAGACCACCTTGATGAACCACATCCTCAACAACCGGGAGGGCAAGCGCGTCGCCGTCATCGTCAATGATATGAGCGAGGTGAACATCGACGCCGATCTCATCCGGGAGGGCGGCGCCGATCTGAGCCGCACGGAAGAGACGCTGGTTGAAATGACCAATGGCTGCATTTGCTGCACACTGCGCGATGACCTGTTGAAGGAAGTGCGGCGTCTCGCCGAAGACGGCCGCTTCGATTATCTGCTGATCGAATCCACCGGCATTTCCGAGCCGCTGCCCGTGGCCGCCACCTTCAATTTCCGCACCGAAGACGGCGAAAGCCTTGAGGATGTCTCGCGCCTCGACACGATGGTGACCGTGGTCGATGCCGCGAACCTTCTGAACGATTACGCCTCGACCGATTTCCTCAAGGATCGCGGCGAGGCCCTCGGCGAGGAGGACGACCGCTCGCTCGTCACCCTGCTTGTCGAGCAGATCGAGTTCGCCGATGTCATCATCCTGAACAAGATCGACGCCGCCTCGCCGCAACAGCGCGATGCCGCCCGCAAGATCATCCGCTCGCTCAATCCCGACGCGGAGCTGATCGAGACCACCATGTCGCGTGTACCGCTGGACAAGGTCCTCGATACCGGCCGGTTCGACCACGAAAAGGCCCAGGAACACCCCTTGTGGTTCAAGGAGCTTTACGGCTTCGCCGAGCATACGCCCGAGACCGAGGAATACGGCGTGCGCAGCTTCGTCTATCGGACCCGCCGCCCCTTTCATCCCGAAAAATTTCATGCCTTTCTCAATTCCTCCTGGCCGGGGGTCATTCGCGCCAAGGGGCATTTCTGGCTCGCCACCCGCCCGGACTGGGTCGGCGAGGTCAGCCAGGCCGGTGCCCTGGTGCGCCATGAGGCCATGGGGATCTGGTGGTCCAGCGTCCCGAAGGAGCGTTGGCCGGACCATCCGGACTGGCGCCGTCACATCGCCGACGCCTGGGATCCGGTCTATGGCGACCGCCGCCAGGAAATCGTCTTCATCGGCACCGACATGGACGAGACCGCGATCCGTCGCCGGCTCGACGCCTGCCTTGTCGGCGATGATGAGGCCATGGAGATGCGGACCGATGTCTGGGCAACGTTGAAAGACCCCTTTCCGGTCTGGAAACGGGCGCAACCGGCATGACCGCGCTGTCGGCATTGAAGGACGGTCAGGCCCGTGGTGCCGCTCCGCCCGCTCCTGGTCCGCTTGCTCCGGGCATCGATATTTGCGACGGGGCGGACGGCCTTGCCGCCATCACCGCGCCGGCGACGGAGCTTGTGATCTGGCGGCGGGCGCTGCCCTCGGGCTTCCGGGCCTGGCTCGAAAATCTGGATGCGTCCTGTCTGCCCGATCTGCGGGTTCTTGTCTGGCCCGGCAGCGTCCGGCAGGCGGTGGCGCCGCATCTGGACGAATGCGGCCTGCCGCGCGGAGACATGCGGGACGCGTTGATCGCGGATGTGGAAAACCTTGTCCTCGCCTTCTCCCGGATCACCGGGAGCGATCTGGTCGACGTGCGTCTGGAGCGTGTCGACAATGACGCTTGCTGGAAATTTCACCGCGACTGTGTCGAAGCAAGGCTGCTGACGACCTATCGCGGTGCCGCCACCGAGTGGGTGCATCCGCTGCACGCTGAGCGCGCCTTGTCCGAGCAAAAAGCATACACAGGGCCGCTTGAGCATCTGCGGGCCCACGATGTGGCGATTTTCAAGGGCAGTTGCGCCGGACCGGGCAGCGGCATCGTGCACCGCTCACCGCCCGTTGCGGGGTCCGGCCGGACGCGGTTGCTGCTCTGCCTCAACAAACGCTCGGTGGCTTCGCCGCAACCCTGGGGGCCGCCCGCGCCATCCGTGTGAGCACAAAGCAGGTCCCGTGCCGAAATATCCTAAAACAGTCTGCCCCCAGGCCGCGACCGCGCCCCGGCCGGTCAGGGCGCCCTCGCGGAGCGGATCGCATGCGCGATTCTGCGTAAGCGCAGATAACGAACCCAGGCGAGACATCCCAAAAGAGTCTCCCCAGGCCGCGACTGCGGCCCGCCCGGTCAGGGCGCCCTCGCGGAGCGGATCGCATGCGCGATCCTGCGTGAGCGCAGAAGAACGACCCCAGTCCGAGATACCCCAAATCCAGTCTCCCCAGGGCGCGACCACGCCCCGCCCGGTCAGGGCGCCCTCGCGGAGCGGGCCGTGCTAACGGCCCTGGCGTGAGCGCAAACACCGCCCCGGCGGCTGCCAGAGCAGGCTTGAGGCACCGGAAACCTTCAGTCTTGTGCCGTCACACCGCGTTTTCGCATGACGGTTTTCAGGTCCTTTTCGTTCTCCACCGCCCACTGGCAAAGCATCGCGACCGGCTCGTGAATGCGGCGCCCGAGGGGTGTGAGGCGGTATTCCGTCTTCGGAGGAACGACGGGATACACCGTGCGTGCGACAATGCCATCGCTCTCCAGGCGGCGCAGGACCTGGATCAGCATCTTCTTCGAGATGTCGGGGATCTGATGCTGGAGTTCAGAGAACCGCCTTGTGCCGCCTGAAAGGCAGTAAAGGATAATCGGCGTCCATTTGCCCGCGATGACATCGAGGAGTTGGCGCGCCGGATAGCGCTGGTCATAAATCGGTGGTGTCTTGCTCACGGGCCAAAGACTAGGACGTCTGCCAGCCATGAGGCAACCGGGAGATTGCACCCCATGCCCTCGGTCAAGCCGGGGTGTGCGTTTCTTCGAGATGGCGATGGACGAAGGACACCGCCATGGCGCCTTCCCCGACAGCGGATGCGACACGCTTGATCGAGCCATGGCGTACGTCGCCAACGGCGAAGGATCCGGGCACGCTGGTTTCAAGAAAATAGGGCTGACGATCCAGCGGCCAGCAGGCGGGAGGGCGCCCCTGATCGAGCAGGTCCGGACCCGTCACCAGATAGCCCGACCGGTCGCGGATGATAGCCGTGTCCTTCGCCCAGTCGGTGTTTGGAACACCCCCGATGCACACGAAGAGCCGCCGTGTCGGCACCATCTCTTGCGTGTGTGTGGTAAGCGATCGCAAACCGATCTGTTCCAGCGTATCCTCGCCGGCAAGAGCGCTGACCTCGACATCGTGGAGCACGTCGACATTGGAGCGCCCCCGGATGCGGTCAATCAGATAGGATGACAGTGAATCCGCCAGCGAGGCGCCGCGCACCAGCATGGTCACTTTCCTCGCGTGGTCGGCGAAATGCATGACGGCTTGACCGGCTGAGTTGCCCCCGCCGACCACATAAACGTCTTCGTTCAGACAGTAAGGCGCCTCCGCCGCACCGGCGCCGTAGAAGAGACCCGCGCCGAGAAAGCGATCCTCGTTTTCGACGCCGAGCCGGCGATACTCCACGCCGGTCGCGCAGATATTGGATTTCGCGACCATCCGGGACCCGTCCGCCATGCGGACGTGGATCCGGTTGTCTCGGAACTCCGCTTTGACGCCTTCGCTCATCATGATCAGCTCGGCACCGAATTTCACCGCCTGTTGGCGCGCGCGTTCGGCCAACGCGGCGCCGCTGATGCCCTGCGGGAAGCCCATATAATTCTCGATCAGCGAGCTGGTGCCCGCCTGTCCACCAACCGCGTGACGCTCGATCAGAGCCGTGCGCAGGCCCTCGGAAGCCGCATAGACCGCCGCCGACAGTCCGGCCGGCCCCGCGCCATAGATTGACAGGTCATATTCCTTGTACCGGGGTGTCGTGACCCAGCCGAGCCGGTCGGCAATCTCGCGCACACGGGGACCGAACAAGCGCTCGCCGCCCGGAAACTGAACGATCGGAAAGCGCAAGGCCGCGAAATCGGCAAGCCCGAGCGCGGCCCGGCAGTCCTCTTCGCAGGTCAGGTCGATCCACTCGAACGCGACGACGGTGCGCGTCAGGAAATCCCGGACATCATACCCTTCGGTCGACCCGGCGCGGCCGAAGACCCTGATCGCGTTGCCGCCAAGCTCACGGGAAACATGATCGCCCGTCATATGCCGTGTCTCCTTAATCCACCGGTTCGCTTGAGGGCACACTCACCGCCTTTGCGAGCGTTCGCCGAGCATCACGCCGTAATCGACCAGTTGACGGCCAACGGCCATTTGCCGCCTCTCCCAAACCGCCAGCCCACGACTGAAATCGTCATCGGCGCCCCGAAGCGCTTGTGCGAGCGCCATCGAGTCAGCCGCCGCCTTTGCCGCTGCCGCGGCGGTGTGGGGGCGCACGACGAACGCGGCGTCCCCGATAAGGCCGACACGGCCGAAGGCCATTGCCGGCGGCACCACGTCGATGATCGACTGAATGAAGGGGTCCGGGGTTGCCTGAACGAGCCTGGCAAATGGTTCGCTCAGCGTGCCGGTTCGCGCAAACAGGAAGTCCCGTGCCTCGTCGCTGATCTCGCCCTGCGGGACCGATGCATCCCGCCGCCGGCCGGATCGGTCCGTCATCAGCGTGTCCAGCACCGGGCCCGCATCGACATGGATGTACCAAACCCAGTTCAGACGTCGTCCGCCGCGCCCGGTCGCCAGGCCGGATCCCGGAATGAAGTAGCAGAGCGCATGCCCGCCGCCCGTCGTTTGACAGAAACTGAACGTGTCATCGAAGTGGTCGACAAGCTCAGGCTCAAGCGCGGCCTCATCCACGACGCCGCGCCAGGCGACATAACCGGCGTAGCGCGTCATCGTGTCCGGGGCCAGGCGCTCGCGAAATCGGGAGCGGATACCGTCGGCGGCGATCAGGAGATCAGCGTCGATCCGCTCGCCGCCGACACCGATGCTCACCCCGTCGGCCGATTGTGCCTCAAGGGTCAGTTCACAGCCGGAATGATGGCGATCGTCCGGGAAGCCCGATCGCAGCGACGCATGAATTGCCTCCCAGGAGGTGAAGCGCTGTGGCATGCGCGTGGTTTCCACCTGCCCCGTCGCGGCCACAACGGTGCGGCGGATCGAGCAACCCGTCGTCGCCAGGGGCTCAGCGTCCACCGCGGCGATAAGGTCCAAGAGTTCCGGCTGAACAACGATGCCGGCGCCGCGACTCGGCAGTCTGTGCGCGGATCGCTCGAAGACGTGGACGTCGAAGCCCGCGCGCAGGAGCGCATTGCCCGCGCACAGCCCGCCGATCGACCCGCCGGCAACCGCCACCGCCAAATGCTCGGGAACGGGCCTAGGCATGCGCCAATGTCCTTCCCGAAGCGATGACGTTTGCATGGGCTGTGGCTGTGCGCAAGGCGCGCGCGATCACCTCCGCCCTTTGAGCGCCCGAGAAAAGGGAAAAGCGATTGAGCAGGACCGTCGGCACGCCGGTGATGCCCGACCGGCTGAAAGCGCGGGCCTCGGTCCTGACGGCGGCGCGTCGCTTCTGGTCGGCCAGAGCCTGTGCGGTCTCGATCGGGTCAAGGCCGGCCCTGGCGCCGATAGCCGCCAGCACTGTCGGGTCGCCGATATCCTCGCCATCGACGAAATAGGCACGAAACAGGGCTTCGACAACGTCGCCCTGGACATCGCTTTCACCCGCCAGATTGATCAGAACATGACTGGCCAGTGTGTTCGGGGTTTTCTCCATACGCTCGTGATGGAAGTCGAGCCCGTCGGACGCGCCCGCCGCTTTCACTTGAGCATCAAGCTCGAGCGACTTATCCCAGCTGCCGAACTTGGCCGACCGGTAGGTTTTCCGGTCGACCCCCTCCCGCGGCATGTCGGGGTTCAGCTCGAAGGGGCGCCAGAGCACCTTGAAGGCGATGTCTTCGCCAATGGCGGCGAGCGCGGCCTCCAGCCGCCGTTTGCCCACATAGCACCAGGGGCAAATCGTATCGGAAACGACTTCCAGAAGAAACATGGTCTCGCTTTCCATGACGGTCCTTTCGGTGACGGGGATGGCTCCACAGCGGGGCATATATAGCAACAAGGTTACCATAATAATAGTAGTTACCTAAAAGTAACCATGAATGACATCGTGACAGCGCCCCCAAACACCGTACCCCAGGACCCACACACCAAGCCGAGACCCCTCAGCCCCACCCTTCCCAGCGCGCGACCGCGCCTCGCCCGGTCAGGGCGCCCTCGCGGAGCGGGCCGGGATAACGGCCCTTGCGTGAGCGTAAAGCAGCGCCCGTGATGGGCGTTCCCGATTCGCGGCACACCACCACGGCGCGACCGCGCCCCGCCCTGTCAGCCCACCCTCGTGGTAGCGCGGATAACGGCTCCACGGGCGGGGAGCCGCATTATTTTGAAGATTAATTTTGTTATAACGTAACAATGCGCTATTAGGCGAACCTGGTTTGACGCGTGGTCCGGGGACAGCAGTGCACGATATGGGACAACGAGCGTTTTTCGCGGGCACCGCGCCGGCATGCCGGGCGGCCGGAAGCGTATATGCGCAACTCCAGGGTGACGGCCGTGGAAGGATGGTCGCGGTGGGGAACCGTCAGGCGTGTCGGGGCCATTTTGACGCGCCCGGGCACCCGGCGGCGTCCCTGTCGCCTGATATTGCCTGGCTTCGCGAAGGGCGCGCGCCGCCGGATCGTTCACGTTCAAACGCACTTTCCGACTGACTGGAAAAAATGAAGGCCATGTGTATGAAAGAGTATGTAAAACTTCTGTCCGGTGTCGCCGTTTTGCCGCTTTGCGGTCCTGCCTTCGCGACCGAAATGGCGGCCGGTGAAGAGGGGCCGGCCGTTGAAGAGATTGTCGTGACCGCAACGACCCGGAAAACCGATCTGCAAACCGCGCCGGCGAGTGTGTCCGTCGTCGATAAGGAGGAACTGATATTGCGGGCCGCGATCGATCTTGCCCAGGCCTTGCAGGGCGAAGAGGGCGTGCAGGTTTCCGGCGTCGGTCAATCGCGTAACGGCATCAGCCTGCGCGGGATGGATGTCGAGCATACGCTGTTCCTGGTCGACGGGCGGCGTATCGCATCGACGAATGCGATCATTGCGCACAGTGACTTTGAATTGAACTGGCTGCCGCCGGCGGCGATCGAGCAGATCGAGGTCGTGCGTGGCCCGCTTTCCTCGCTCTATGGGTCCGACGCGCTTGGCGGCGTGGTGAATGTCATCACGAAAAAGCCGGCCGAGGCGCTGACGGGCTCGATCAGTCTCAATGCCAGCACCCCCCACAATTCCATAGGGGGCGAGGAAGTGAACGCCAATCTCTATGTGTCCGCGCCGCTGATCGACGGCAAACTGGGCGTTTCCGTTTTTGGCGACTATTTCAATCGCGCCGAGCTTGCGGGCGATCTGGATGACGCGGTCTCCAACGTCGAGGCCCGCGAAGCGGCGACCGGGCGTGTCAATCTTGTGTTCACGCCAACGGACAATCAGCGGATCGATCTTATCTACGCGGTCAATGATGACCGTCGCTGGCGCAATTTCCAGCAGGGGGATTCCATCTTTCGCGGTGACGACGACATCACCATGCAGCAGATGGTTTTAAGCCATACAGGCGACTGGAACTGGGGCGGCACGCAGCTCAACCTCTATCGCAACGATGCACTGCGCGTCAATCAGCGCGACGGCATGCCGGGCACCCGCGACCAGCAGGTGATTGACACCGTTATCGACGGCTATGCCAATTTCAGCATTGGCGAGATGCATCACATCACGATCGGCGGGCAGGTCCGCGATGAGCTGCTTGAAGACGAGCTTGTCGCCGAGGACGGCGATCTTCGGGCGCGGCATCGCGCTGTCTTCATCCAGAACGAGATCGAACTGACGGAGCGACTGTCGCTGGTCGGCGGCTTTCGGGCGGACCATCACAGTTTCTTCGGCTGGGAGACCAGTCCGCGCGGTTACATCGTGTACGAACCGCTTGACGGGCTGGTGATAAAGGGCGGCTACGGCGAAGGCTTCAAAGCGCCCAGCCTGCGCGACCTGTCCCCGGACTTCGAGGTCTTCATCGCCGGCGGCGCCATCAGGGTGATCGGCAATGAAAATCTACAGCCCGAACTTTCAAAAACCTATGAGGCGAGCATCAGCTATCAAACCGATACCTGGTCTGTTTCCGCCGGCGTTTTCAGGAACGAGCTCAGGAATCTGGTCGATACCGTATGTATCGCCGGCGATTGCGACGTGTTTTTTGGTCGGACGCTGCAATTCAACAATGTTGATCTCGCCGAGATTGTCGGCGTCGAGGCGTCATTCAAAGCCGAATTGCCGGCCGGTTTCTTCATCGAGGCCAATTATACCCATCTTGACACCGAGGATACGACGACGGGGGAGGAACTGCAAAACCGCGCCCGCCATAGCGCCTACGGCGCTTTGAGCTGGACCGGCCAGAACGATCTGAAGATCCGGCTGCGCGCCCAGTATACGGGCGTTCAACGGGCCCAGGCTTTCGGCCCGGCGCAAACCCTGCCCGACTATGTTTTCGTCTTCGCGGAAGCGGCCTATCCGCTTCGCGATAACCTTCGCATTGTCGCCGGCGTGGACAATGTCACGGATGTGCGGCTCGCGGAAGAATCGCCGCTGTTTGGCGTCAACCTGCCGGGACGTGAATATCGCCTGTCCCTGTTATGCAACTTCTAAAGCCGGCGCGGCACCACCGGGAAAGGAAACGGGAGACCATGCTCGAAGCGAGAAATCTGTCGAAATCGTTTGGCGCGGTGACCGCGCTGGACGGCCTGAACCTTGGCGTCCGGGAGGGAGAAATCCTGTGCCTGCTGGGCGCCAACGGCGCCGGAAAGACCACGACGATCAATTTGTTCCTCGGCTTTCTGGAGCCAAGCGCGGGCGAGGCGCTGGTCGACGGTGTGGCCGTGCACCGGGACCCGGCGGGCGCCAGGGCCAGGCTCGGCTATATCCCCGAACAGGTTGCGCTGTATCCGCAGCTTTCCGGCCTTGAGAACCTTGATTACTTCCTCCGCCTTGCCGGGGTGAAGGCGACCGGGGCCGCGCTTCTGGACGCGCTGGAGGCCGCCGGGCTCGAACGCGCCGCCGCCCGGCGCAAGGCGGGAACCTATTCCAAGGGCATGCGCCAGAAGGTGGGCATCGGCGTTGCGCTCGCCAAGAAAGCGCCGGTGTTGCTGCTGGATGAGCCGCTCTCCGGTCTCGACCCGTCCGCGGCGAACGGTTTGTGCGCATCGCTGCGACGGCTGCGCGACAAGGGGTGCGCGATTTTGATGGCCACCCATGATGTATTCCGCGCCAAGGAAATCGGCACCAGGATCGGCATCATGAAAGGCGGCCGCCTTGTCGACCGGCTTGAAGCCGACACGCTGGATGCGCGCGAAATCGAGCGGATCTATCTCTCCCACATGCATGACGGCGCCGGCGCCGTCATGCATGTGGGCTAGGGGAGGCGGCAATGCTATCCGCGATTGTTCACAAGGAACTGAAAATCCATTGGCGCAGCGGGGTCTTTCTTGCGGTAGCGGCGGCGCTGACCGGGCTGATCGTCATGTCCGTCATTCTGTCCGTTCAACGCGTGGCCGCGTTTGAACGCGAACGCGCGAGCGCCGTGGCCGCCGACCGCGCCATCTGGGACGGGCAGGGCGTAAAGAACCCCCACGGCGCCGCCCATTTCGCGCGCTATGCCTTCCGGCCGACGCCGACGCTGGCGGCCTTCGACCCGGGGGTTTCGGATTATGCCGGCATGGCCCTCTGGATGGAGGCGCATTATCAGAATCCGGCCGTTTTCCGCCGCGCCGAAGAACGGGGAGATACGGGCTGGATCGCGTCGCTGTCGCCGGCCTGGATTCTGCGGACGATGACGCCGCTATTCATTTTTCTCGTCCTGTTCGGCGCCATCGCCGGGGAACGCGAAAGCGGCACCCTGCGCCAGACCGCCGCGCTTGGCGTCGGCCCGCGCGTCCTTGCCGCCGGCAAGCTTGCCGGCGCGGCGCTCGGCCTTGGCGTCGTGATCGCGCCGGTATTGGCGGGGGCGTTGCTTGTCGCCGCGCGGGCCGGCGGGGCCGTGACCCTTGAGGATAACGCGCTGCGGATCGCGGGCCTGACGCTCACCTACGGGGTGTTTCTGTTCGCGGTCGGCGCCACCGCGATCGGCGTCTCCGCGCTCTGTCGGGACCGGCGCGGCGCGCTGATCGCGCTTGTCTCCATCTGGGCGGTCAGCTTTGTCTTTACGCCGCGCCTTGCCGGCGACATTGCCGTGAGCGCCCATCCCGAACCGGACGCCGGCGCGCTCGCCGCGTCGCTGCAAAAAGCCGCGCGCGGGCTCGGCGCCGATGCGGAGGCGATGGCGGCGCTGCCGTCCGAGGCCATGGCTGAATATGGCGTTGAGCGGATGGAAGACCTGCCGATCAACTTCATCGGCTATCGCCTCCAGAGGGCGGAGGAGTACGCCCATGATCTGTTCGCGGAGGTTTATGGCCGGCTTGGCGCGGTTCATGATGCCCAGGAGCGTATTTTGGGCGCGGCGTCGCTCATCTCACCGGTGATGGCCGTAAAACGTCTGTCGGGCGGGCTTGCCGGCGTCGACCGTCTGCATCAGCAGGCCTTCATCGATGACGCCGAAGCGCATCGCCGCGAGATGATCGGCCAGCTCAATCGCGATTTCATGATCAATGGCGCGGATGCGGCCGGCGCCGCCTATACGGCCGACGAAAAACTGTGGCGCCGGATCGAGGATTTCGATCATGGGGCCGTGTCGTTCAAAGCGGTTGCCGGACGCTACCGGTCCAGCGCACTGGTCCTGCTTGCCTATCTCCTGGGCAGTATCGTCTTTGTCCGTTGGGCGGTCGCGCGCGCGCAAAAGCGAGTAATTCAATCATGAAATCGATCATTTTCCTTCTGGAACGCAGAACCTTTCTGTTCGCCGCGCCGGGCATCGCGCTTGTCGCGTCGCTGTTCATCCTGGGTGCTTACGCGGCTTACAGCGGCAAGTCGCAGGTCGCGCGCATAACGCGGGCCCAGGCCGATTACGTTCAGGCCCGCGGTGACGCCCTCGACGCCTGGCGCGACGAACTGGTCAGGATTGAAAGCGCGCCGGACGCGCCCGCGCCCGCCTATGCCGCAAGGCCGATGAATATCCGCAAGCCGGCGGTGGCGCCGCCCGCGCCGCTCGGCGACTTTGCCATCGGGGCGAGCGATTTGCTGCCGGCGCAGACGGAGCTTTCCGCCTGGGTCAATCCGGCCGATCTCTTCAATGAATATGAATTCGCCAACCCCACACTGCTCAGTATCGGGCGTTTCGACCTGTCGATGATGGCGGTGCTTTTATTGCCCTTGCTGATGATCGCCGCGTCATTCGACATCTGGTCCACGGAACGCGAAAGCATGCGGGCGCGATTGATCGCGGCGCAGGCCGGTGCCGTGGAACCGCTGATATGGAGCCGGCTGATAGTCCGTAACGGTCTGATCTGGGGCGTTTTCACACTGGTTGCGCTGGCCGCCGGCCTGGCCGCGCCGGGGCCTGCGGGACTTTCCGCGTCGCGGCTTGCCAATCTGGCGGGCTGGATTGGCGCGGCCTGGGTCTACGGCGCCTTCTGGTTCGCGCTCATCGCGTTTGCGGTGGCTTACTGTCGTCGCGGCGAAACGGTCGCGGCGACGCTGTTTGCCCTGTGGGCGGGCTTTGTCTTTCTCACCCCCGCCATTGGCGGGGCGGTCGGCGAGGCGCTTTATCCGCCGCCGTCAAAACTCGCCGCGCTGTCCGCAATGCGTGACGCGAAGTCCGAGGCGGGGAAAGCGACCGCCGAGCTGACCAAAGGGTTTCTCGCCGACCATCCGGAGATGACCGTCAGCGATGACGACGTGCCTTTCTACTATGCCGGCACATGGCTCGCCAATCGCGAGGCGGCCGTACGCACGGCGCCGATCCTGCACGCTTTCGAGGACAGCCGCCGGCAACGCCGGGAGACGGTCGATCTGCTGCAATATCTCTCGCCGGCGGTGATCGCGAACAGGGCGCTTTTATCCTTTGCGGGCGGTGATGTGGACCGCTACCGCGCCTATCAGGCCGAAGCGCGTGCCGCGCTGGCCGACCTGTCGGAGCGGATCGGCCCGGCGGTCGTCGCCAAACGGCGTCTGTCACTGGCGGCCTATGATGCGATGGACCCCTTCACCTTCACGGAAACCCCTGTGGGCGACAAGGCCCGCGATCTCGCCGTGCCGGTTGCCTTCCTGTCGGCTCTTGCCCTTGCCCTCGGGTGGGGCGCCAGGCGCAGATTGGGCGCGCCTTTGGAGAAAACGCTGCTCTAGCTGTCCGTTCGCGGATGCCTCGGACCCCTTGTGGGGATTTCAGCGCCCGCATGCCGGCAAAATGCGCCCCGTCGGTGCCGGCACCGGCCTGACCCGGCGTGCGATAAAACCGTCGGCGCGTGAGAGGGTTCGCTCGACACCTCCCCCAGGACGCGCCCGCGCCCCGGCCGGTCAGGCCGCCCTCGCGGAGCGGATCGCACGGGCGATCCTGCGTGAGCGCAAAGACCGGCCCCAGACGAGATATTCCAAAATAGTCTCCCCCAGGGCGCGACCGCGCCCCGGCCGGCCAGGCCGCCCTCGCGGAGCGGATCGCATGTGCGATCCTGCGTGAGCGCAAAGACCGGCCCCAGACGAGTTCTTCCAAAATAGTCTCCGCCAGGGCGCGACGGCGCCCCGGCCGGCCAGGCCGCCCTCGCGGAGCGGATCGCATGTGCGATCCTGCGTGAGCGCAAAGACCGGCCCCAGACGAGTTCTTCCAAAATAGTCTCCGCCAGGGCGCGACGGCGCCCCGGCCGGTCAGGCCGCCCTCGCGGAGGCGATTGCGCGGCAATCCGCCGTGAGCGCAAAGTCAACCCCGGTCAGGCCGCCCTCGCGGAGGCGATTGCGCGGCAATCCGCCGTGAGCGCAAAAACCCACGAAACCGCCTACTGTTCTTTCGCCGTGGCGCTACGATAGGGTGACGACACAGTGCCATGTACCGCCGTTTCGGGCCCGTCGCGGGCAGTCGCCTGAACCCGGTTCCGCAAGGGGACGGTCGGCCAAGCGCTCCTGCCGGGCTGCACCCTATCGAGAGGAGACAATCCGCAGTGTATTCGGATCTGATGGACTTCAACAGGAAACCGCGGCCGTTTTCCCGCTACACAACCGATATGCTCTGGACCGATCCCTGGATCGCACGGCAAATGCTGAAAGTGCATCTGGACGACAGCACGGATCTGGCCTCGCGGAAGGGTCGGACCATCGACCGCATCGTGGAATGGTTTGACCGCAAGATCGGCCTGTCGGGCAGGAATGTCTGCGATCTGGGCTGCGGGCCGGGCCTCTATGCCAGACGCATGGCGGCGAGAGGCGCCAGGGTGACCGGCGTCGATTTCTCGGCCGGTTCCCTCGACTATGCGCGGTCCGAAGCCGCCGCCCATAATCTGGATATCGAATACAGACACGCGGACTATCTGATCGACGATCTGCCCGGCGGACAGGATGTCGTCAGCCTGATCTGGTGTGATTTCTGCACGCTCCCGCCCGAGAAACGGCGCGCCCTTCTGGGGCGGATCAAGGCGATGCTGAGCCCCGGCGGGGCGTTTGTTTTCGATGTCTCGACCACGCGGCAATTCGACACGCGGTGCGAGGCCATGACCTACTGCCGCCGTCCCATGGGTGACTTTTGGTCACCGGACGACCACTTCGTTTTCCAGACCACCTTCCTCTATGATCGGGATAAGATCGCCCTGGACCGGTATCTGATCGTTGCGCCGGAGCGTCGGTTCGAGATTTTCAACTGGATGCAGTATTTCGATCCCGAAATGATCTCGCGCGAAGTGCGCGACGCCGGGCTGGTCGTCGAGGACATCCTTGATGTCATGACCGGCGACCCCTGGACCCCGGAAGCAGGAGAGCTTGCCGTTGTTGCACGGGTGTGAACTCTGTTTTCGCCGTGGTTTGCAACATACGTCCGCGCCCTCCACAAAGCCGCCGCATCGCCCGGCATGGAGGCGCGCCGCGCACCCGCCGGCCAATGGCGGACAGATCGGGGCTCTGTTCGAACTCTTTGATATGAGACTTTAGAGGACTGGGAAGCGCAGCTAAAGGCTGCTAACTTCGAGGCGTTGGACGTATGAGCAAGTTTTAAATCGAAGCTACGAATAGCTATATTGCCGAGACATTTAACAAACGGGCTGTGGCACCCCTGCCTAAGAAAAAGAAGAAATGAGTTGCCCCTGTCTCGGTTCGTCCAAACGAAGGCAAACGCGCCAATTTTGGTATCGAATAAATAGATTTGAAAATTTAAAACTTTCTAATTATTGTCAATTAATTGAAATTATAGAATAAAAA
This sequence comes from Eilatimonas milleporae, assembly GCF_003688555.1. Taxonomy (GTDB): domain Bacteria; phylum Pseudomonadota; class Alphaproteobacteria; order Sphingomonadales; family Kordiimonadaceae; genus Eilatimonas; species Eilatimonas milleporae. The sequence continues at coordinate 315,014 of NZ_REFR01000014.1, read as the reverse complement.
TAAAAATATTTTTATATTAGATGGGCGTATACCAGGAAATGTAATTATGAGTGATGCAATATCGCTGCTTGCAAGTTCCAGACGTAACGGAAATACAGGAAAATTAATTGATTGGATTGCCGGCGATTTGGGTGGTGAAGTTATTGATATAACTGCACTTGATATTTCTCCGTATGACTATGACCATAAGAATATTCATGATGATTTCATTCCTGTCATGAAAAAAGTCTTGGAATATGACAGCGTGATATTTGCCACCCCCGTATATTGGTATGCCCCCAGTGCTCAAATGAAAATCTTTATAGATAGAATATCGGATTTTTTAGATATTGAAGATTTAAAGGACATTGGGCGAAAACTTAGAAAAAAAACAGCTTATATCGTTTGCACATCTATTGGTGAAGAGGCAGATGACGCGTTTCTGGGATGTTTTAAAAGCACTTTTGGATATCTGGGTATGAAGTATGGGGGGCATCTACATGCAAATTGTGAAAATGGGTTTGAAAAAGAAAAAAATGCACAAAAAGTTGAAAATTTTGTTGGCCTCATACGCGCACGAAAGACATTGTAAAACTCTTTAGAGTATATAATTTTTTCACAGTAATTTTATTTGATCAAAAGGCGTAACTAGAAGCGATATAAAATTTAAATGGCGGAGAGTGGGTGCGAGTCTTCAAACCAATTCTTTGAGATTTTAGCGGATTGGGAAGTCCAGCTTAGAGACCTTGATCTTGCATTTCTGGAGGAGGACTCCTCGGGGGAGACACCAACCCTGAATACAAAACCCCTCCCTGATCGGAGGCCGTATCCATGAACACGGCTTCCATAAAAAACGCCCGGCTCCGCTATCTATCCGATTGAGCGATCAGGAACGCGCGGAGCTGGAGCGCCATGCTGGTGATCAGGCACTATCGGCCTATGTGAAGCATTGCATTTTCAATAAGCGTGCGGCCCCAAAACCGGGCATACTTGATCCGACCCTCGTTGCATTACTGCTCGCGCGATTTGCCCAGTCCGGTCTTGCGGGGTCGATGCGTACTCTGTCAGATGCCGCTAAGACAGATAGGTTGTTGGTAGATGAAGATGTACGGGCGCAGCTTAGGTTGGCTTGCGATGATATTAACGAAATCCGTCTGATCTTGACCCGCGGCCTCGGCGGGCGAGGTGCCAAGTGATCCTTGAAGGCAATCAACGCGGTGGCGGCGCGCAACTGGCTATGCATCTTCTTAAGGAAGAAAATGAGCATATTGATATTCATGAGATCAGAGGCTTTATCGCGGATGATCCGCATGGAGCGTTTGAAGAAGCGCATGCGATATCCAAAGCCACCAAGTGCAGACAATATCTGTTCTCGCGTTCCCTGAACCCGCCCCAATGTGAAGATGTTGCAACACCAGCCTTTATCCGCGCGGCGGATGAAGCCGAACAGCGATTGGGTCTTTCAGGTCAGCCCCGCGCCATTGTCTTTCACGAAAAAGAAGGTAGACGCCATGCGCATGTCGTGTGGTCAAGGATTGCTTTGAACGATGATAAGCTAAAAGCCATCAATCTGCCCTTTTATAAACGCCACCTGACGGCCCTCTCCAAAGAGCTTTATCTTGAGCATGGATGGACACTACCGGACGGTCTTAAAGACCCGGCCTTGCGTGATCCGCTGAACTTCTCCCGTGAGGAATGGCAACAAGCCTTAAGGGTTGGACGGGACCCCAGAGAGATCAAACAAATCTTTCAATCTGCTTGGCGGTATTCCGATAGTGCCAAAGCCTTCAATTCTGCCTTGATGGAAAGCGGGTTCATCATCGCCCGTGGCGATAGACGGGGATATGTGGCACTTGATTATACAGGCGAAGTCTATGCCATTGCCCGATATGCCGGTATTCGCACCAAGGATGTCAAGGCCAGACTGGGGGATGCAGAAGACTTGCCCTCCATTGATGAAGCTAAAACCCTGTTCGCGGAGCGTATCACCCCGAACCTGAAAACCCTGATCAAGAGACAGAAACAATCGCACCGAACACAAGAGAGCATCGTCACAGAAAAAGCCTTTGCCCTTGCCAAGAAACACAAAACGGAACGCCAATCCCTTAACCACTTCCAACAGCAGGCATGGAAAGAGCAACAGCGCAAACGCCAGCAAAGACTGCGAAAAGGCCTATCCGGTCTATGGGCCAGGGTCACAGGGAAAACGAAGATCATTAAAGACCGGAACAGGCTTGATATCTGGCAAACCCTCAAAGCAAACCAGCAACAAAGAGATGATTTGATCTTCGCCCAGAAGATCGCCCGGCAGAAGTTGCAACAGAACATCGCCCGGCTTAAGAAACGCCAGAAACATGACCGCGAAACCCTGCATTATCAAATCCGTCTCGCCCTTAAAATGCAAGGCTATAAGGCTCTTGATCAGGAACGTATGCGCCAGCAACTCAAGGCCAAAAACCGCTCTCCGGGCGGACCGGAATTGGGGTAGGTGTGTCGCGTGTCCAGAATCGGTTACGCTAGAAGATATTTGACAATAATGTACTATATAAGGTACAATTTATATGAATGATAAAGTTATCAAAGCGCGGTTTTATCGCAGCGATACAGGAAAGGAGCCCGTCAAGGATTGGCTTTTATCCTTATCCAAAGACGACCGCAAAGACATTGGAGATAATATTCGCACGGCTGAATTTGGATGGCCTATCGGTATGCCGATCTGTCGGTCTATCAAAGGCCACAAGGGATTGTGGGAGATTAGAACGCGCCTGAAAGACGGGCGGATTGGGCGAGTATTCTTTTGTACGCATGCGGATCATATGATCCTGCTGCACGGCTTTATCAAGAAGCCACAAAAGACACCCGATAAGGAACTGGATATCGCCGCCAAGCGCATGAAAGATTTGGGAGGTATATGATGAATAATGAGCGTATTGGGTCTTCATTTGAAGATTTTCTGAGAGAGGGCGGCACCTATGAAGCAACCACCGAACAGGCGGTCAAGCGCGTACTTGCATGGCAACTGGCGCAAGCCATGAAGCAAAAAGGTATCACCAAGGTTGAAATGGCAAAGCGTCTGGCAACCAGTCGCTCGCAACTAGACCGCTTGCTTGATCCGGAGAATGCGAGTGTCACACTTGCGACCCTTGCCCAGGCGGCAAAAGCTGTCGGGCGGTCCATAAAGGTAGAATTGGTTTAAGAGGTATCGCGGTGTCTGGAAAATATGGCCACCAGTGCGAGATAAGATGAGTCAATTAATTAGCGTTCTTCTTTAGAGTTTCCATCACTATTATTGAGGCAAGATAAAAAGTTCCCGCGCTGATTATCGACCCCAAAATAGCGAAAATTAGGATTATCATCTGCATTAAGATATTTTCCTCAGACAATTCAATCCAAACAATTATACTCACTATTCCAAAGCCAAACTGATAAATTAGACCTACAAATACAGCGACCTTCAAATCCCTAAATCGAGGCCATTTTTGTACTTTTCCATCTTCATCGGCATCGGGAAATAAAATCAGTTGTGACCTTCTAAGGCTCCATACCGGTACAGCTACCGGCAATAGGGCAATGTATTTTACAGATTCTGATGAGTGATAAAAACTATTTGCAAATCCCGATAATTGTTCAGGTCTAAGATATAGCACTACCAACGCAACAATGATCACTAAGAATTCTGGTGATATTATTAAACGCTTGAGAGTTTCCAATATCATTTTCAATGTTGCATATCTCTTTCTCTGGAAATCGCTGAAAAGTATTTATGCGCTTCTTTCGCCAGTTCGTCTGGCTCAGGTTCTTTGTCAAATAAGAAGCTTTTCTTTGTATCAGAAGTTCTTATGATAGTTGCCGCGCTGGTCCTTTTGGCGGCGGATTACCGTGTGCCGTATAAGGTTGGCAGAATACGCAATTACTGGCGTGCCGACACACCCGCTGGCAGGCGTAAAAAGCTTATCGAACAGTGGGACGGATTGGTTCAGGCGCTTGATCGCCATATCAACGGCGTCAAGGAAATGCTGCCTTTGCCCTCCCCAGGGGCCAGGACGAACGACCTCAAAAGCTTTGAGGATAAGCTGTATGCCGTTATTTGTGCTTGGGTCGGCTCTCTCGCCCTGTCACAACAGGCACAGCCCATGGGGGATGAGACCGCCGCGATCTGGGTGCCGACCGGATCGCTCTGACACTCGGACCGCGACTGCTTGGCCGCCTTTTTGGGGACACCCGAAGTCGATAGTAAGGCATCGTGCCGAGTTGCACAAACACCCCCGATGAACCGGAGTCTGTTCCATGGATGACCTGCATCTGCTTGACGATCTGCACAGGGACGGCGCGCGCCAGGGGCCGGGCGGCGACGCTGAAACCCGTCTGGCCATTGCCTTGTCGGGTCTGGGGGATGGGAAAAACCTCACCATCGCCGACATCGGCTGCGGGTCCGGCGCGTCCACGCTGGTTCTGGCGGACGCGCTGGACGCGCGCATCACCGCCGTCGATTGTATGCCCGCTTTTCTCGCCGCGCTGGACCGGGCCGCCGCCCGCGCCGGGGTCGCCGACCGCATCACGCCGCTTGCCGGGTCCATGGACGCGCTGCCGTTCGCGGACGGCAGCCTTGACGCCATCTGGTCGGAAGGTGCCATTTACACTATGGGGTTTACCGCCGGCGTCGCGGCCTGGCGTCGCTTTCTCAAGCCGGGCGGTATCCTCGCCGTCTCCGAGTTGACGTGGCTGACGGCCGCGCGTCCCCGCGATCTGACAGCCTACTGGACCGACGCCTATGCCGAGGTGGACACGGCCGCCGCCAAGCTGGCGGTTCTGGAGCGTCACGGCTTCGCGCCCATGGGCTATTTCGTCCTGCCCGAACACTGCTGGTTCGACAATTACTATCGGCCCTTGCGGCAGCGCTTCGACCGGTTTCTCGACCGGCACGCGCATTCGGCGGCCGCCCGCGCCGTCGTCGATGCGGAGGAGGAGGAAATCACCCTGTTCGAGCGGCACAAGGACCATGTCGGCTACGGCTATTATATTGCCCGCAAGGTTGATGGGTAAGACGCGCGCCTGCCCGGCCTTCCCCGCTCGCCCGGCCTTGCGAAAATCCGTATACTGTCACCGGATGAATTCACGTGCGCGGACCAGTCGGCGCCTGCGTCGCGCCCGCCGGAACACATCCGGCGCCTTGCCGCCGGACGGACGGCGGACATGGCCAGGGCGCCAGGTTCCCGGTCCTGTCCGATGTGGATTGCAAACGCCCGGTTTTTCCGACACGGTGAAACCGGCGGGGCATTTTGCCGGCCACCGCGTTTCGCGGTGTGATTTCGCCCTTTGGGGACAGGATGGCGCGCATGAACACCGACAGCTCCACATCCGGCACGCGGACGGCCTCCGCCCGTGACGCGGGCCCGCGCCCGCATATCGTCATCGTGGGCGCGGGCTTCGGCGGCCTGACGGTCGCCAGAAAGCTGGCGGCGGCCCCCGTGGACATCACGCTGATCGACCGGGAAAACCATCACCTTTTCCAGCCGCTGCTCTATCAGGTCGCCACGGCCGGGCTGTCGCCGGCGGACATTGCCTGGCCCATCCGCCGCCTGGTCCGCGCGCAGAAAAACACACGTGTCCTCCTCGGCGAGGTCACGGGCGTTGACACGGCGCGACAGCGGGTTCGCTTGGGGGATCGTGACATCGGCTACGATGTCCTGGTGCTGGCGACCGGTGCGACGCACGGCTATTTCGGCCATGACGCCTGGGCCGCCCATGCGCCCGGCCTCAAGGCGATCGACGACGCGACGGACATTCGCCGGCGGCTTCTCCTGGCTTTTGAGCGGGCGGAAATGGAACGCGACGCCGACAGGCGCCGGCGTCTGTTGACCATCGCCATTGTCGGCGCCGGCCCGACCGGGGTCGAGATGGCCGGCGCGGTCGTCGAACTGGCGCGCAAGGCGCTGGCCGCCGATTTCCGCGATGTCGACCCCGGCCAGGCCCATGTGGTGCTGGTCGAGGCGGGGCCCCGCGTGCTTCCCGGTTTTCCCGACCCTCTGTCCCGCTATACCGCCGATGCGCTGGCGCGTCTGGGCGTTGATGTGCGTCTGGGCCGGGCCGTCACCGCGTGCGACGCGGACGGCGTGGCGCTGGGCGATGACGGTGAACGCCTGGAGGCCGAGACGATCATCTGGGCCGCCGGCGTGAAAGCCTCGCCGGCGGCGTCCTGGCTTGGTCTGGACGGGGACAGGGCCGGTCGTGCCCCCGTGGGGGCCGGTCTCAGGCCGGCGGGTCTGGACGACATTTTCATCATCGGCGATACGGCGCTGGCGCATGACGCCGCCGGCCGGCCGCTGCCGGGTATCGCGCCGGTCGCCAAGCAACAGGGGGCTTATGTGGCCGGGTCCATTGCCGCGCGGGTCGCGGGCAAGCCGGCCCCGGCGCCGTTCCGCTACCGTGATCGCGGCCAGCTCGCCACCATCGGCCGCAAGGCGGCGGTCATCGCCTTCGGGCGGTTGCGCCTGAAAGGCTGGCTTGCCTGGTGGCTGTGGGGCATCGCCCATATCTATTTCCTGATCGACCTGCGCAACCGTCTCATCGTCGCGACACAGTGGCTTTGGTCCTATCTCAGCTTCGAGCGCGGCGCCCGCCTGATCACGGGCCGCCGCGCCCGTTTGGGTCGCGGCACCAGGGATGACCGCGCCGACCCTGTGCCGCCGAAAAAAGACCGCCACGCCGCATAGTCCCACCCGGACTAGGGGCGAAAAACCATATACTGTCACCGGATTTTTGCCTCCTGAAACCGGGACAGTGCACGATCCGCATTTCTTTTCGGATTGTCCTGAAAGTGTCGGTTTTCAATGGATTGGGCCGAATTTCCCTGGCTGAAAAACCGTATACTGTCCCCGGTTTTCATCCCGGCTTGAAACCTGGGGACGGTATACGGCCGTCATGGTATCGGCCCCTGGGGGCGTTGCCGCTGATCGGCGTCTTTTCGCGGCGTCCGTCATCCGGCGGCGAAAGGGTTTGCGGCGATAGTATTTTGATATCGAATCGAAATCATAATTATGCCAGAATAGTTTCGAATCACTATCATCTATCCTGACCGTGACGGGCGCCGGGAAGCCCACCGTGAAAGGAGCCGGCATGGACAGCCGCGTTATCGCCGAATTGATCCTGCATCTCGGGCGCATCGCGTCGGGCGATGGCCTTGCCGGCGGCCTGACCTCGGCCCAGTGGACCGGATTGCGCTATTTCGCCCGTGCCAACCGCTTTTCGCGCACGCCGTCGGCATTCGCCGCCTTTCATGGCACGACGCGGGGCACCGCCTCGCAAACCATCAAGGGCCTCGTCGCGGACGGGTATCTGAAACAGACCCGCTCCAAATCCGACGGCCGAAGCGTGAGACTGGATGTGACGAAGAAAGCCGGCGCCCTTCTGAAGGACGATCCCATCCGGGCCCTGGCGCTGGCCGTGGAGGCCTTGCCTCCGGGCGTGCGCGGCGACTTCTCCGCCGGTCTTCAGGCCCTCTTGGGCACCGTTGCCGCGCGGGCGGGCAAACCGCTGTTCGGTACCTGTCGGACCTGCGTTCATTTCGGCGATGGCGGCTGCTGTCAGGACGGCGTGACCGCCTATGAATGCGGTTTTGTGAACGCGCCGCTGACAGCGGACGAGCTGGATCGCCTTTGCATCAATTTCCAGTCCGGTGGGCCCCTTTCTGGTCGATCCCGTTCTGGCCAATCCCGTTCTGTACAGTCCGTGCGGCCCGCCAGCGGAAGGGTGTGACGATGCCGACGATTCCGAAGGCAGCCGTCGCGGTGGAAAACGCGCAGATCACCGTCGATGCCGACGTGCTGGCGTCTAGGCTCGGCCTTACCGTTCAGGCGCTGAAGGAGAACATGGCCAAGGGGCTGGTCATGAGTGTCAGTGAAACCGGCGCGGGCGAAGACGCCGGCCGCACCCGTCTTACCTTCCGCTACAGGGCGCGGGTCTGGCGCGTGGTGATCCAACCCGACGGCAGCCTGTCCGAAGACCCGTTGCCCGTCGGCACCGCCACGCCCATAGAGGACCCGCTCAGTCTCGTTGACCTTGCCAGACGCGAGTCATAAGGCCCGCCCCGGCGATGATGCGCACAAACGGTGCCCCGGCAACGCGGGCACGGGCCTGACGTGTCGCTCTGTGCCGATAGGTCAACGACACGGATCCCGGCCGAAACCTCTCAAACCCACCTCTCCCAGGGCGCGACGGCGCCCCGGCCGGTCAGGCCGCCCTCGCGGAGGCGATTGCGGAGCAATCCGCCGTGAGCGCGGATAACGGCCCCGGCCTCGTTCTGCTACCGTGCCCGCGCGGATCGCGGCACCAGGGATGACCGTGCCGACCCCGTGCCGCCGAAAAAAGGCCGGCGCGCGGCATGGCGCCGCCCGGTGACCGGGCGGAAAAACCGTATACTGTCACCGTATTTTCCCACCGCTTTCTCTGCTTTTTCCCCGTTTTTCTTTGACTTGAAACCGGGGACACCATATCGCCCGGACGCTTCCGGGTCGGCTCCGAAAGCCCTGTTTTTTCAAACAGTTGCGCCTGAATGATCGCTCAGGAAAAACCGTATACTGTCCCCGGATTAATTTCGTGCACGACAAAGCCCCGGCAGGTTGTCTCGGCGTCAGCACACATGAACGGCCCCATGCGAGCCCTCCAAACCCCGCTCCCCAGGGCGCGACGGCGCCCCGGCCGGCAGGCCGCCCTCGCGGAGCGGGCCGCGATAAGCGGCCCTGCGTGAGCGCAAAACAGGCCCCATGCTGAGATGTTTCAACGTCTGCCGCCCCAGGGCGCGACGGCGCCCCGGCCGGTCAGGCCGCCCTCGCGGAGCGGGCCGCGATAAGCGGCCCTGCGTGAGCGCAAAAAAGACCCCACTGAGATGTTTCAACGTCTGCCGCCCCAGGGCGCGACGGCGCCCCGGCCGGCAGGCCGCCCTCGCGGAGCGGATCGCATGTGCGATCCTGCGTGAGCGCAAAGACCGGCCCCACGCGAGTTCTCCCAATCCAGTCTCCCCCAGGCCGCGACCGCGGCCCGCCCGGTCAGGGCGCCCTCGCGGAGCGGATCGCATGTGCGATCCTGCGTGAGCGCAAAACAGGCCCCAGACGAGATATTCCAAAATAATCTCCCCAGGCCGGCGGGAGACAACGGCGACCGTACGCGTTTGTGCCCGTCATAGCGGCGGACATTTTGAGGGGGTTGGACTGACCGGCCTTTCGGCTCGCCCGGCCCCTACTGCGCTTTGGCAAGCGGACAGCGGTTCAGATTGGCCGCAATCGCGTTCCGCACGCTGTCATGCATCGGCAGGTGGGGATGTTCCTTTTGCCAGACCTCGCGGAACCGCGTGACGCTTTCCAGCGCGATGCGGCGGGTCATTTTCGTGCTCAGGGATGCCTTGTCCGCCATGTCGAGAAAGGCGTCGAGCCCGATATCGTCAAAACGTTTTTGTCCCCCAAGGTTCAGGGCGAACGTATCGCTTTTGATATAAGGAATGGTCGAGACATAATCATAGGCCGGCGCAAGGGCGGCATGGCGCCGGTCGGGATAGATCAGCGACCAGTTTTTCAGGTGCATGTCGCCGTTGCCGATCAGGATGTTGAACACGAGCCGTCTGATAAAATCCTCAATCCCGTCCATGCCGATCTCGGCGGCGATCACTTCGGCAATGTTGCGGTAATTGGCGCGTTCGTATTTCCGCTCGGGATACAGCCGGAAAATCTGTGCGAAATCCTCCGTGTGGACACGCCCGCCGCCCTCCGGGCGGTCAAAGCGGCGAACGGCGAAGGCCTGACCTTGAACTCCGGTCTGACCCTTCAACCCGTTCTGGTCCTTGACGACTGTGATGTCGCGCGGCAGCCCGTCGATCTCATCCAGATCGAGGAGGGCGATTTCCGGCACCGCGATGCCCATATGCCGGGCCAGCGACATCATGGAAAACTCATTCTCGGGAATGCCCGCGAACCGCAGGTCGGGCAGTTTGACAATCCAGTCACCGCCAAGGCCGCGTGCCGGAATTGTCAAGCCGCCATGCGTGCGCCGCAGGGCGGAGAGCTTCAGTTGTACCCCCGCCAGGGAGAATTTCAGATGATCGTCCTCTTTTTCCCATTGCCGCGCGTCGCTCAGGGCGCTGTGCGGCGGCGGTTTGACACCGTCCGCCGGGCGGGCGGTCACCGCGCCGGGCAAATCCTCCCCCAAAACCCACAGCAGGAAAAACTCGCGCGACTCCTTGACCCCGGCGCGCGCGGCCAGATAGTTCCGCATGATGCCTTCAGGCAGAAGATTGGAAAAGAAAGGCGGCAGTTTGGTCTGGACAGGCCGCGTTGCCGTGATCGTCTCCCCGAATTCGTCCTTGAACGATAGGCTGAGGACAGGGCGGGCGGTGTCCTCGATATACTCATCCAGGAAGGTAAAAAGGCTCCGGTCCCCGGGCAGCAGGACGAGGACGCCGACCGGCCGGTCGTGCAGGTAAATATCCAGATGGGAAATTGTGCTCATGATTGCCCCGCATCCCCCGTGCCGCCCGTCCCGGTATCCCCGACAGGGTCGAGCCTGTAAGCGGGGCGTTGCCGATCCGTGCCCGTATCCGCCGTCAACAGTGCATGAACGGCGCGCACGCGCCGTTTGGGCACGATCACCACGTCAAGATCGAGGGCATGCGCCAGTTCCGCCAGGCTGGACATCCGGATATTGGTTGTCCCGGCCTCGATCTTGGAAATATGGCTTTGCGCCATCCCGGTCCGTTTTGCTAGGGCGCGCTGGCTCAACCCCTTGTCCTGGCGGGCTTTTTTGAGAGCGTCAGCCATCTGTGCGGCGATATCCATTCGATCCCTTTTGCTGTGTCAATGCGGGGTGGGTGATATATTTTTATATATCACCCACTTTGTCCATGGGATTGATCATTTTTTATATATCAGAGTTGCCATATGATCTATTAAACAGATCATATGATAGAATATTCATAGGAACGCCATGGCAAACAGAACAGGCAATGCGTTGAACCACCCAACCCCAGCCTCCCCAGGCCGCGACCGAATTCCGCCCGGTCAGGCCACCCCTGCGTGAGCGCAAAAGAACGGCCCCAGCCCGCGTTCTCCCAATCCAGTCTCCCCCAGGCCGCGCCTGCGGCCCGCCCGGTCAGGGCGCCCTCGCGGAGCGGATCGCCCCTGCGATCCTGCGTGAGCGCAAAAGAACCGCCCCAGCCCGCGTTCTTCCAATCCAGTCTCCCCCAGGGCGCGACCGCGCCCCGGCCGGTCAGGCCGCCCTCGCGGAGCGGATCGCATGTGCGATCCCAGCGTGAGCGCAAAGACCGGCCCCAGACGAGATATTCCAAAATAGTCTCCCCCAGGGCGCGACGGCGTCCCGGCCGGTCAGGCCGCCCTCGCGGAGCGGATCGCATGTGCGATCCCAGCGTGAGCGCAAAGACCGGCCCCAGCCCGAGTTCTCCCAAACCCATCTCCCCCAGGCCGCGCCTGCGGCCCGCCCGGTCAGGGCGCCCTCGCGGAGGCGATTGCGTAGCAATCCGCCGTGAGCGCAAAGAACCAACCCCGGTCAGGGCGCCCTCGCGGAGGCGATTGTGCGGCAATCCGCCGTGAGCGCAAAGAAAACCGGAAATGGCCTCACCTTTCAAAAGTACCAATATTTGGTATAATCAAGACCGGAAAGGATGCGACCATGACCAAGAACACCTCCGTCTCCCTCGGGGAGCATTTTACCGGCTTCATCGACACCCAGATCGAAACAGGCCGCTACGGGTCCGCCAGCGATGTTGTGCGCGCCGGATTGCGGCTGCTGGAAGAACGGGAAGCCAGGCTGGCCGCCCTCAGGGCGGACCTGGTCAAGGGCGAAGACTCCGGCCCGCCCCGCCCCTTTGATTTTGACGCCTTCCTCGCCGCGAAAGACCAATAGCCTGTGGTGGTCAATCTCTCGCCAAAGGCCGTGGCCGATTTGGACCGGATCTGGACCTATACGGTCGAACAGTGGGACACCGCCCAGGCCAGACGCTATATCACGGAAATCAGGGCGGCTTGTGAAGGGCTGGTCGCCGGACGGCTGAAAGCCCGTTCAGCCGAGTATGCGCGCGCTGGCTATTTCAAATATGCGGTCGGCCGGCACATGCTGTATTTTCAAAAACCTGCACCGGGCACCATTAACGTGATCCGCATTCTCCACCAAAGGCAGGATGTTGAGCAGGCCCTTTAGCGCTGACACTGGGGACATAATGGAAACACTCTGGGATTTTGTGCTCAATGAACAGAATCGAGATCTTCTGACCTGGGTCGGAAGTGGCCTGGTGGCTTTAGCCATAGGCGGTTGGACCGTTTTTACCCACGTCTTCAAGACAAAGCAGGATGCGGCATCGCCGGCCAATCAGGTCAAAGACAGTCAAGGCGCCATTGCAGCCCAGGGCAATGTCACCGTTGAAGGCAATTATATCGCCGGTATAACAGGCGCTGACCTTCGGCAGTTGCTGGATGCCGTGCAAGAGCAACGGAGCCCGGACAGCACTCTCGTTCAAAAATTCGCCGATATTCAGGCACGGTTCGCGGTAACGGATGCGGCCTTACGCAATATGTTCGCAACCCTGGACCGCGAACAGGTGCCGACCGATCAGATCCCTGTCGCGCTTGCGGATCTGGCAAAGCAGCACAAGGAACTTTTAACGCGTGTCGCGACCCTTGAACGCGACGCCCCCGACTTGGCTGCGCCGCTTGACGAAGCGTATCAGGCGCTGCAGGCCGGCAACACGGTGGAGGCCGATAGCATCCTGACACAATTGGAGGCACGCCAAGCCGAAGCGGCTGCGGCGTCCTCGGAGGACGCTGTCCGGTTGGCGGAAATTCGCGCTTTGCGGGCACAGGCTGTCATGTCTGACTGGCGCTTTACCGATGCTGCGGCTTTGTTTTTAAGAGCGGCAGAGGACGTCCCGCGCCGACGAGACGACTTACACCGGCAATATCTCAGTGACGCGGCCAACGCTCAATATGAACAGGGCGGGAAGAAAGGCGACAACGCAGCGCTCCAGGACAGTATTGCGACTTGGCATCGTGTCTTAAGCGTTACACCCCGACAGACCGAAGCCCTATCTTGGGCCGCAACGCAGAACTATCTCGGCAACGCGCTGTGTACCTTGGGGGAGCGTGAGAGCGGCACGGCGCGCCTTCAGGAAGCGGTGACCGCCTATCGGCTGGCGCTGGAGGAGCGAACGCGGGAGCGGGTGCCGCTCGACTGGGCGATGACGCAGACCAATCTCGGCACCGCGCTGTGTACCTTGGGGGGCGTGAGAGCGGCACGGCGCGCCTTGAGGAAGCGGTGGCCGCCCATCGGCTGGCGCTGGAGGAACGGACGCGGGAGCGGGTGCCACTCGGCTGGGCGACGACGCAGACCAATCTCGGCAACGCGTTATGTACCTTGGGGGAGCGTGAGAGCGGCACGGCGCGCCTTGAGGAGGCGGTGGCCGCCTATCGGCTGGCGCTGGAGGAGCGGACGCGGGAGCGGGTGCCACTCGGCTGGGCGACGACGCAGACCAATCTCGGTACCGCGCTTCGGGCTCTGGGAGAGCGTGAGAGCGGCACGGCGCGTCTGGAAGAGGCGGTGGTCGCCTATCGGCTGGCGCTGGAGGAGCGGACGCGGGAGCGGGTGCCGGCCGGCTGGGCGACGACGCAGACCAATCTCGGCACCGCGCTGTGTACCTTGGGGGAGCGTGAGAGCGGCACGGCGCGTCTGGAAGAGGCGGTGGTCGCCTATCGGCTGGCGCTGGAGGAGCGGACGCGGGAGCGGGTGCCGGCCGGCTGGGCGACGACGCAGACCAATCTCGGCACCGCGCTGTGTACCTTGGGGGGGCGTGAGAGCGGCACGGCGCGCCTGGAAGAGGCGGTGGCTGTCTATCGGGGGGCGTTGGCGGAATGGACCCGAGAGCGGGTGCCACTGCAATGGGCGATGATACAGAGCAATATGGGGCTTGTTTTCCTACTCTTGGCTGAGCGGCGAAGGTCCTCAGACTTGGCCTTGCAGGCGCGAGAGTGCTTTAGCAACGCTGCTGACGTCTACATTCGAGAAGCGGGACAAACGCCACGTGAAGACTGGTTCGAGACCCAGATCGCCAAGGCGGAAAGGTTGCTGACAGAGTTGGCTGCGACTGACTCCTGATTTCCACTAAAGGTTCCTTTTATGTGTCTGACACAACCGCATCATTTCCCAGTCTGCGTCCCATGTGGGGAAAAATGTGGAAACGACCGAAGTGGAGATGTTTTTAACCCCTGATTCCCCAGGGCGCGACCGCGCCCCGGCCGGTCAGGCCGCCTTCGCGGAGCGGGCCGCGTTTGCGGCCCTTGCGTGAGCGCAAATCCAACCCCGGTCAGGGCGCCCTCGCGGAGCGGATCGCATGTGCGATCCTGCGTGAACGCAAAAACAACAAGCGCAAGCAGCTTAACCCCATCCTCACCAGAACCGCTTTTTGGCGACGGCCTTGCCGGACCCGGATTTGAAATACCGTTCCAGCGTCCGCGCCGTCTCGGCCGTGCCGACAGCGACGTACGCTTTTAACTCAGCGGGCAGGAAAGCCTTGGTCGACGGCACCCGGCCACTGTCGTGCGCATGCTTGCGCTGTTTCAGGTCACTGGTGGACCCGACATAAATGTCGCCGTTTTTCAGTTCGAGAAAATAGACATACCACATACGGTTTCCAGCCTTCCTACGCCAAGGTTTCGGAAGACACGCCTACGCCTATATCGTCTTCGCATGTCAGGCCCCAAGGTGGCCTGCCACCCGAAGCCGAAGGCGTAGGGTGCCGATAGACCCGACATAAATGTCGCCGTTTTTCAGTTCGAGGAAATACACGTACCACATACGGTTTCCAGCCTTCCTACGCCAAGGCTTCGGAAGACACGCCTACGCCTATATCGTCTTCGCATGTCAGGCCCCAGGGTGGCCTGCCACCCGAAGCCGAAGGCGTAGGGTGGCGGAGCGTAAGGGATTCGAACCCTTGAGGGCTTGCGCCCAACACGCTTTCCAGGCGTGCGCCTTAAACCGCTCGGCCAACGCTCCATCCAGTCATCCGTGCCGGTGTGGTAAACCGGCAGGTGCGGCGGGCACTATAGCCATATGGGGCCGCCGCGCAAGGCCGAATTGCGTGCAGCCGTCCCGCCGGCTCCATCATGCACGCCGCCATGCGGGCGGCCACGTCCCTCACTTTGGGGAAAGGCCATGCGCGTTTAGGGTGTTTTTACGCTTTTTCATTAGACTCGGCACCGTGCACTGCACTGAAACCGGCACTACCAAAACGAACCAGGGGGTCATAACAATGCTTTTCAGAAGGAAGAGACCACATCGCCCCGCCACCGCGCGGGCAAAAACACCGATCGCGGCCGCCATGCCGGCTGTCTTGCTGGCCTGTTGTCTCGCCGCCGGGCTGGCGGTGGAGCCGGCGGCGGCCCAGGACGTCAAATCATGGCAAAGCGCGCTGGCCAAGAAGATCGCGGCCAAGCATGTCTATCCACGTTCCGCCCTGATGCGGGAGATCGAGGGCTCGGCCAAGGTCAAGGTCACCATCGACCGCAGCGGCGCCATCCAGAATTTCGAGGTGGTGGAGGCTACGGGGCAGAAAATCCTCGACAACGCCATCCCGAAAATGATGAAGCGGCTCGACCCGCTGCCGGCGCCGCCCGGCGATATGGACGACAGCCGCCTGACCTTCATCATCCCGATTTCCTGGCGCCTGAACTGACGCGGACCGGCAAACCCAAGAACAGCCGGAACGCCTAGCAAAGACAAAGCGCCTGAAACGGGCCAAAAACAAACAGACGGTATCAACAAACAGACCGCATCATAAAACAAGGCTCCGGCACATGCGTGCCGGAGCCTTTTCATTGGCGATAGGGATCGCTCAGCTCAGGCGCGGATGGTCGCCAGGAACTGGTCCACCTGACCGCGCAGATCGTCGGACTGTTTCGACAGGCCTTGCGCCGCCGACAGCACCTGATTGGCCGCCGCCCCGGTGGATGTGGCGCCCTGGTGCACCGCGTTGATGTTGCTGGTCACCTCTTCCGTGCCGGTCGACACCTCGGCCACATTGCGGGCGATTTCCTGGGTCGAGGCGTCCTGCTCCTCGACCGCCGTGGCAATCGACACCGCGGTGGAATCGATGTCGGCGATGATGCCCTTGATCTGGTCCATCGCCTTGACCGCCGTGTTGGTGGCCGCCTGCATGCCGTCCACCTGCGCGGAAATCTCCTGCGTCGCCTTGCCGGTCTGGTTGGCCAGCGACTTCACTTCCGATGCCACCACGGCAAAGCCCTTGCCGGCCTCGCCGGCGCGCGCCGCCTCGATCGTGGCGTTCAGGGCCAGAAGATTGGTCTGTTCGGCGATATCGTTGATCAGCTGCACCACATCGCCGATCTTGCGGGCGGCGGCGACCAGCTCGGCAATGTCCTTGCTGGCGTTTTCCGTCCGGTTCACGGCGTCGCGGGCCGCTTCGCTCGACTGGGTGGTCTGGCCGGTGATCTCGCGCACCGACGCCGACAGCTCCTCGGCCGCCGTCGCCACCATGTTGGCATTGGTGCTGGCCTGCTGCGCGGCGCTGGCCACCAGGTCGGACTTGCCGCTGGTGTCTTCCGCCGTCTGGGTCATGCCGCGCGCGGCCTGTTCCATGTCGCGGGCCGAACTGGACAGCCCGTCAACCACGGCACTGACCGAGGCCTCGAACTGATCGGCCAGGTCCAGCATGGCGGCGCGGCGTTCCTCGCGCGCCTTTTCTTCCTGTTCCTGTTCGCGCCGGCGCCGCTCTTCCTCCTCGCGGCGTTTTTCGTCCTCTTCCCGGGCTTTTTGCTGGCGGGCCTCTTCGTCGCGCTGGCGCTGCTCTTCTTCCAGCTGCTGGCGCTCGATGGCGTTTTCCTTGAAAATCGTCAGGGTGCGCGCCATGTCGCCCACCTCATCCTGACGGCCGGCAAAGGGCACCTCGGTGTCGAAATCGCCGCCGGCGATCACCGTCATGGCCCGCGACAGACCGTTGATCGGGCTGATCACCCGCGACATGACGATCCACACGCCGACCACCGCCAGTCCCAGCACCGCGACCACGATGACGATGGACCAGATGAAATTACTCTGGGTTTCCGCGGTGGCCTCGCTGCGCACAACCCTGTTCACGTCGTCGGCAATGTCCAGAAGCCGGGTGACCGGCGCGCGCGCGGTCTCGGTCTCACCGATCCAGGCGTCGGGCGTCAGGCTGTAGGCGCCGTCCTCTTCCGAGGCGGCATAGATATCGTCGCGGATATAGGAAAACTCCTCGAAGAACAGGCTGTCGACTTCCTCGATCTGGGCGGCCATTTCCGGTGTGGCCACATTGGTCTGGGCCATTTTCTGCACCTGTTCCCACGCACTCATGACATAGCCGCCATATTGCGAGACCAGTTGCAGTTCCACGTCGCTCAAGGGGTCGCTGCTGGCGATGTTGCCGCCGATCATGGCTGCTTCGCGTCCGGAATATTCCAGCATCACCCACAATTGCAGCTTCATCACCCGCAGGGCGGCGATGGCGGCATTGGGGGGCTCGAAACTGGTCTCGATGGCGCTGCGCAGGGACGCCGTCGCTTCCACCAGATTGCTCTGGGCGCGGGTGACGTCCCGGCTGCGCAGCATGCGGCTTACCGCCGGCCGGCCCATGTCCTCGGTCAGTTGGACACCGATGGCGCGGTAGGCCTCGTAAGTCTGGTTGAAATTGCTCAGCTGCTTGCCCTTGCCGTCAAACTCCGGCAGCGCGCCCAGCTTGTCGAGAATCGTGCGGTAGGCCCGGTCCACCTGTGCGCGAGCCTCGCGCACATCGTTGGCGAAGCTGGTCGGCGGCGTCATCTCGTATCCCAGCGCGGTGCTGGCCACCGTGCGGGCCCCGGCGATGGCCAGTTTCATGGTTTTCAGGTCGTCAATCAGGGCATTGACGATCTGGCCCTGTTCGGCGCGCTTCTGCTGACTGATCGCGTCGACCATCATATTGAGGGCGAACCCCAGAATGATGACCACGAGCAGGCCGGTAATCATGAAAAGAATGTTACGGATACTCAGAAAACGAAACGGGTCCTTGGAACCTTGCGATGCCATGGTCGAACACCCCCAATACACGTGTATGTCGATGGCTGTATAAGATGCGGTCCACTTAATGTCACGCCTTGGTTAAATTTCCTTAAATTTGTGGTGATACCGGTAAGGCTTCGCCAGCACCTGCCGTTTTGGTGTAAAAAATACACCAATTGCGTTTATTGTGGGGGATGTGGATGCGCGTGCGGGACATTGGGGCGCCCGCGTGACCGGATGGCAATGCCGGCCGTCGCCCAAAAGTGGTGCAGACGTGGTCTAGAATCCGTCGTCGGGTTTTTCCGGGTGCGTGGACAGGGCTTCCCCGGCCCGCTCGGCGAATTTTTTCAGCAACAGGTCCGGCCCGGCCACCAGGGCCACGCCGCCCTGCTTCTCGTGGCGCCACATCAGCCGGCCGGCGAAACTGCCGATGCCCTCGATCTCGATCAGAAGTTCCTCGCCGGCCGTGACCGGTTCGTCGGTGCTGATCAGAATGCCCGCCAGCGAAATATCGTGCACCGTGCAGGCGCCGACCCGGCCGTCCGCCTGTTCCAGCCGGGCCGTCCACAACACGTCCAGCCGGTCGTCCATGCGTCTGTTATTGTCTGTCACGTGGTTGCTGTTGCCCAGTTGATCGCTGTATTATCATTATCCGGCCGGCCCGTGCCCAACGGGATGCCGGCTCTCTTATACGTGGCGCGCTGCCGGGGCCGGATATCCGCCCGCCTTCACGCCCTGTCCCGTTTCAGAAGACGAAATTAGCGGATTTTTTCCCTTGTGTCCAAAAGGCGCTTGGTGCGATGAGTTTTGCCGTTTCATTCATTGCGATGTGCGACGCGGGCCCTGCCGATCCGCCGGATGGGCCGCCCGCGGGTGGCATAAAACAGCCATGTCGCGAACGCTGGCGGCGCGCCGGGCGGCCACGCCCGCATATAATAAGGGGGGAGACGGGTTTCGTGGTTTCGCTTTTCAACGGTGTCAGGTCCGCCCTGTTCAACATCGCCTTTTTCGGCATGACGGCGCTGTACTGTAGTCTTGTCATGCTGCCGCTGTGCCTTTTCACGGGCGAGGCCGCGGTGCGGCGCGGCGTTTATATCTATTGCCGGTCCAGCGTGGTGCTGGCCCGCGTGCTCATGGGCATCCGGGTGGAATATCGCGGCCTGGACAATATCCCCTGTGACGGCGCCGTCATCCTGGCCGCCGCGCATCAAAGCAATCTCGACCCCATCATGACCTATCTGGTGCGCCCCGACCTGTCGGCGCTGGCCAAGAAGGAACTGTTCCGCTTGCCGGTGATCGGCCTGATTTTCAAGAAAATGGGGGTGATCAAGATCGACCGCCAGTCGG
This sequence comes from Eilatimonas milleporae, assembly GCF_003688555.1. Taxonomy (GTDB): domain Bacteria; phylum Pseudomonadota; class Alphaproteobacteria; order Sphingomonadales; family Kordiimonadaceae; genus Eilatimonas; species Eilatimonas milleporae. The sequence goes on along the minus strand of NZ_REFR01000014.1, from coordinate 295,622 downwards.
GCAAGGCCCACAGGGACATGGATGTGGTCGCCGGCGAAATCCACGCCGGCGGGCGGGCGCTGATCGTCTACCCCCAGGCCACGCGGGTCCGCCCCGGCGACCGGCGGGCGCTGAAGGCCGGTGCCTATCATCTGGGCCGCAGCGCCGGCCTGACGGTGGTGCCGGTTGCCACCAATTCCGGCCTGTTCTGGACCCGCGGCTTCTGGCACCGCCCCGGACACGTGGTGTTCGAGGCCCTGCCGCCCATCGACGTCACCCTCGACAAAGACGATTTCATGGCCCGGTTGCGCGCCGCCGTCGTCGACCGGTCCGAAGCCCTGATGGTCGAGGCCGGATACGGCCATGTCCTGCCGGAGGACTGAGGAATCGAGAGTGTTGGAATCGGAGGTGGGTTGCCTCTTTGTTTGATTTTGTCAGGTAGAGCTTGAGTATCCCGCTCCCTGTTTTTTGTCGGGCAGAGCGTGGCCGGCCCGCTCCCCCACTAATTTTTATTGGGCAGAGCTTAACCGTCCCACTCCCCCACCCGGCCACCCACGGGATCGTACGCTATGGGTGGCCGGGTGGGGGAGTGGGACGGTTAAGCTCTTCGAGTCATAATCCAGTGGGGGAGCGGGCCGGCCACGCTCTGCCCGATAAAAATTAGTGGAGCAGCCCACCCCCCACACTCTGCCAGACAAAAAACACACACCCCCCACACGCAAGATCAGATTCAGCCTGGACCAAGAATTTCTCTTGTGTCGGGGGGTTGCGACCGGGGCCGGCATTCCTAAACTATACCGTTACAAGGCGTGACAATAAGGGGTAACACATGCCGGAATCTTCCATGCCGGGCGCGAATGTCCCGGTTTTTTCGCTGACAGCCGGGCGGCTGGCCGCCCATCACGGGCGGCACGGCGACCTGTCCGGCCTGTGCCTCGACCGTGTCGGCACCTTTCTGCACGAAACGCTGGCGCTGATGTTTCCGCATTTCTGCGCCGCGCCGCGCGGCGAAAGCGATCTGGTCCATGACCTGAAGGCCCACAGCGCCCGCCTCGCCGTCCTGCTGCGCCCATTGACCCTGCCGGACGGGGCCGGCAGCCGCGAGGCCGTCGCGGATGCCTTTGTCGCCGGCCTGCCCGATATCGCCGATGCCTGCCTGCTGGACGGCCGCGCCCTGTTGGAGGGCGACCCGGCGGCGGAAAGCCTGGAAGAGGTCATTCTCAGCTATCCGGGCTTTTACGCGGTGGCGGCGTATCGTATCGCCCATGCCCTGATCCGCCTGGAGGTACCGCTTCTGCCGCGCCTGATCACCGAATATGCCCATCAGCGCACTGGCATCGACATTCACCCCCGCGCGCGGATCGGCAAATCCTTTTTCATCGATCACGGCACCGGTGTCGTCATCGGCGGCACCGCCGTGATCGGCGACAATGTCAAACTGTATCAGGGGGTCACCCTCGGCGCGCTCAGGGTCGACGGGGCCGACCGCACGGTCAAGCGTCACCCCACGATCGAGGACAATGTGGTCGTCTATGCCAGCGCCACCATTCTCGGCGGCGACACCGTCGTCGGGCGCGATTCCGTCATCGGCGGCAATGTCTGGCTGACCCGCTCGGTGCCGCCGCGCTCGCGCATCATGTTCCGCGCCTGCGACACGGAAGCGGTGGTGCCCATCGACAGCCGCGAAGAGGCGTAAGCCCCTTTATCGACCCTGACCCACTGAATCCGGAACAGCCGCCCTTTGCGGCCTTGCGGCCACAAAACGGCAATCATTTATGACATAGTGTGACCCGGACACACTGTGACGCGGGAATGCGGCGCGGCGGCCTTGTCCGGCCGTGCCGCCCGGCACCGGTCCCCGTTTCCAATCCTTGCCAAGCCAGCGGAGGGACATATGAAAGCATCATCCATTCTTGAAACCATCGGCGACACGCCGCATGTGCGTCTGTCGCGCCTGTTCCCCGCCCACGAAGTCTGGCTGAAGATGGAGCGCGCCAATCCCGGCGGCTCGATCAAGGACCGCATCGCCCTTGCCATGATCGAGGCCGCTGAAAACAGCGGCGCGCTGACCCCCGGCGGTACCATTATCGAACCCACATCGGGCAATACCGGTATCGGCCTTGCCATGGTGGCGGCGGTCAAGGGGTATCGGCTTATCCTGGTCATGCCTGAATCCATGTCGCTGGAACGGCGGCGCCTGATGCTGGCCTACGGCGCCACATTCGACCTGACGCCGAAGGAACAGGGCATGAAGGGCGCGGTCGCCCGCGCCGAACAGCTTGTCGCCGAGACCCCTGGCGCCTGGATGCCGCAACAGTTTGAAAACCCCGCCAATCTGGAAGTGCACCGCCTGACCACGGCGCAGGAAATCCTCGCCGATTTTGACGACGGCCTCGATTACATGATCACCGGTGTCGGCACCGGCGGCCATATCACCGGCTGTGCCGAGCTGCTGAAAAAGGACTGGCCGTTCCTGAAGGTGCTGGCGGTCGAACCGGCGCTGTCGCCGGTTCTGTCCGGCGGCGCGCCGGGGCCGCACCCTATCCAGGGCATCGGTGCCGGCTTTGTCCCCGGCATCATGGACACCGCGCTTTTGGACGGCATCGTCCAGGTCGACGCCGACGCGGCCAAGGCCATGGCCCTGCGCGCCGCGCGGGAGGAAGGCGCGCTCATCGGCATTTCCTCCGGTGCCACACTCGCCGCCATCGACAAGGCGATCGCGGACCAGGGCATCGCCGAGGGCACGCGCATTCTCGGCTTCTGCTACGACACCGGCGAACGCTATCTGTCCGTGCCGGATTTTCTGCCGGAACACTAGGCTGGAAGCCTAGTGTTCCGGGTTTTATCGGGCAGAGCTTTGCCGTCCCGCTCCCCCACTGGATTATGACTCGAAGAGCTTAACCGTCCCACTCCCCCACCCGGCCACCCATAGCGTACGATCCCGTGGGTGGCCGGGTGGGGGAGTGGGACGGTTAAGCTCTGCCCAATAAAAATTAGTGGGTGGAGCGGGACGGCCAGGCTCTTCGGGCAATAAAGCGGGCTGGCAAGGCTCTTCCCGACAAAAATCAGGAACGGCCAAGCTCTTGGAGCCATAAATACCCGGCGCACCGCACGCCGCTCGGAAAACACCCGGCGCCGGTCACATCCAAAAATCAAATAAGGGTTCAGGCGTCCCGACCTTGCCCGGTGTCCGGTCCTGACGGGGGAACATGCCGTATCGGCCGCTATGCTACGCGCCAGACGGGGGTGTGGTTATTCGTCGTCGTAATCGGCGGTGCCGCCGGTGCTGCCGCCGGTTTCCAGGCGCACGATCAGCGCCACATGGTCGCCGCGGATCGCCAGTTCCTTATAGGATCCGCGCGGCAGGGGGATGCCCTGATCGATACAATGGTTCAAAACCGCCGCGCCCACTTCCCGGCTGGAAAACTGGACGGGCTCGGACCCGTTTGATTCGAAGCGTACGGCCACCTCGCCTTCGTCGTCCAGTTCGGAGACCACGGCGGTGGGATGAAGATTCTGGTCCAGACCCTTGGTTTCCATAATCGGGCGCATGGCCAGGACCAACTCTTCGTCGGAAAAAATAATACTGCGGGATTCGAGGATCATGGCGTGTCTTTGTTCAATGATGAAAACGCGGCCCATTGTGCAGATATTGCCGCCGATTGGAAGACCTCAGCGCAATTGAATCTTCCCCCGGCCCGCCGTCTTTGCGTTTTACAACGGGGGGGTGTTTGCCTCTCCTACGGCGGATGCCACCAGGTCCTGTGTTCTGTCGCGCCAGGCGCGCACCACCGCGTTGGCCACGGTGGCCAGCGGAATGGCGAAAAACACCCCCCAAAAGCCCCATATGCCGCCAAAAACCAGCACCGCCACGATGATGGCATTGGGGTGCAGCTGCACCACCTCCGAAAACAGAAGCGGCGACAGAATGTTGCCGTCGACCGCCTGCAATCCAAGATAGGCCGCCACCGCCACCGCCATTTCCGAACTGAATCCCCACTGGAAATAGCCCACCAGCGCAATGGGCAGGGTCACGGCGGCCGCGCCGATATAGGGGATGATCACGCTCAGCCCCGTCGCCACCGCCAGCAGCGTGGCATAGCGCAGGCCGATCAGCTGATAGATGACAAAGGCCGACACCGCCATGATCAGGATTTCATAGATCTTGCCGCGCGCATAATCGCCGGCCCGGCCGACCACCTCGCCCCAGACCTGTTCGATGATGGGCTTTTCCGCCGGCAGGAAGCTGGCGGCCCAGGCCAGGATCTCGCGCTTGTCCTTCAGGAAGAAAAACACCATCAGCGGCACCAGAACCAGATAGACGATCATGGTCACCGTTCCGGTCAGGCCGCTCAGACTGTATTGCAGGATGCGCGGGCCCAGCGCCCCGATCTCGGCGCCGATCTGTGCCAGCCAGCTTTCCACCTGCGCCTCCGTCACGATGGCCGGGAACCGCTGCTGCAATTCCAGCAGCAGGTCCGTCAGGCTTTCCACCATGGCCGGGCTTTCATTGATGAAACCGGCGATCTGGGTGACCAGCGGCGGCACCACCGACAGCAGGATCACCGTGCTCAGCGCCAGAAACCCGATGAAAACACCTGGGATCGCCAGCAGTTGCGGCACCCCGCGCCGTTCCAGCCACTTCACCGGCCCGTCCAGAAGAAAGGCGATGACCACGGCGGCGATGGCCGGCGCCAGCATCTGGGCGAACAGCATGATCCCCAGAAAGGCCAGGGCGACGACCACCACCAGCAGCACCATCTGCGGGTCGGCGAAGGTGCGCCGGAACCAGGCGCTCACCGGATGGGCCTGCGCCTGTGTTTCCACCTGTGTCTCCGCCTGTATCTCTGTCTGTATCTCTGCTTGGGCCTTGGCCTGGTTTTCAGGCCCGGTCTCACTGTCGCTCTGCAAGTCTGTCATAAATCGTCTGCCGCCGGACACTGCCGCTCTCGAAACACCGGTTTGCACCACGGGCGTGGAACATGGATTTTCACAAGGCCGTCTTTATAGGGCCGTTTTATGGCCCTGTTTCAGAATACTGTTTCAAAGTACCGTTTCAGGGGGGCTTGGTCCGTCCCCCGCGCATCGCCCGTCAGCAACAGACTGTGGGGTCGTCCGGCCCGGATTTCAAGGTGCGGTCATGCCTGCCGCGTTTCGGGCGGGCCCGCATGGCCGCTGGTGGTGGCGGCGTCGACGATGATATTGGCGCCGTTGATGCCGGCGGCGCCGTCGCTGGCCAGGAACAGCACGGTCTCGGCGACCGCCGCCGGGTCCAGCGGGCCGCTGTCCGGCAGGCCGCCGGCATATTTGCTCAGGTCGCCGCCGATATCCTCCAGCGCCCGGCGGAACATCGGGGTCCGCATCGGCCCCGGTGACAGCGCATTGATGCGCAGGCCCGCGCCGGCATAGTCCAGCGCCGCGCTTTTCGTCAGGCCGATCACCGCGTGCTTGCTGGCGCCATACGCCGCCATCCACGGCGCCCCCTCAGCCCCCAGGATCGAGGCGACGTTGACGATCGCGCCCCGGCCCGCCCGTGCCATGGGCGGGATCTGGTGGTGCATGGCGTGCCACACCCCCATGATATTGGTGGCGAACACATCGTTGACACTGTCCAGCGGCTGCTCGGCCATGCGGGCGGCCGCATGGGATATGGCGGCATTGTTCACCGCCACATCCAGTCGGCCGGTGGCGGTCACGGCGTCCTCCACCAGGGCGGCCATGTCCCCGGCCCGCCGCACGTCCGCCCGGCGGTACCGGGCCGTGCCGCCCGCTCCGGCGTCCCCGGCCGCGTCTGTCGCGGCTTGTGTGGCCGCTTCCGTGGCTTCAGCGGCCACCCGTTCGCCCTCCGCGTCGATCAGGCCGCAAAAGAAAACATGCGCGCCCTCGCGCGCGAACGCCTTGACCGTCACCTCGCCAAGGCCCGCCGTCCCGCCCGTCAGAACCACTGTCCGGTTTTTAAATCGCATGGGTGTTTCCGCATGTGTGCATTGTGCCCCCTGCCGTTCGTCCGGTTTTTGCAGGGCCCGGCCGGTCTACTCTCATTTTTTCAATTGGGCCAGGGTTTGGTTGTCTTGTTGCTCCACTGATTTTTGCCGGGCGCTGCCTAGCCGGCCCGCTCCCCCTCCCGGCCACCCACGGGATCGTACGCTATGGGTGGCCGGGAGGGGGAGCGGGCCGGCTAGGCTCTTCAAACCATAATGAGCCGGACGCCCGGGCCCTTGCCGGCTTTTGCCGTCAGTCCGGGGCCCGCAGGCCGGATATCGTCACTGTCGCCGGATATTTTATGCGGATGTGCCCGGCGCGGACATGTTGGCGTGTGTGCCGTGGCTGTGGCCGCGATGGGCCGGGACAAAGGGCTCGAAGAACCGCCGGGCGCCGTCGCGGATCATCAGCCCCGCCACCGCCACCGCCCACAGGGCAAGGGTCGCATTGCACAGCAGGAGGATCCCGGCGGCCGGCGGCCAGGCGGATGTCCAGGCGGCGATCCATGTCGCCGCCGGGCTCAGCGGGCCGGTCAGGCCGGCGGTGACGGCGGCCAGCACCGTCCAGGGCGCCGCGCCCCGCACCGCCAGCAGGGTCAGCAGCAGCGGTGACAGCAGGCGCACCACGGTCAGGTCCATGGCGGCCCCGTGTCCCGTCAGGTCGTGTCCCGTCAGGGTGTGGCCCGTCTGTTCCCGACCCGTCTGTTCCCGACCCGCCTGTTCCTGGCCCACCTGTTCTTGGTTCGCCTTTTCCGGGTCCGTCAGGGCCTTCTCTGCCAACGCGGGATCCGCCGGCGCGTGCCCTACGATGCCATGATCCGCCATGCCGTGATCAGCCATGCCGGGGTCTGCCGTCCCATCGCCGGTCAGAACCCCGCCCCAGACCAGCGCGACAAAGACAAGCCCGGCACAGGTCCCGATCCGGTGCGCCATGGCATAGGCGCGCCGGCGCCGGTTCCCCGTATCGGCCTCCGCGTTCCCCGCATTCCCCGTGGTCTCTGTGCCGCCGGCCGGCGGGGTGTGTTGCGCCGGCATTTCCACCGGATGCAGCATCACATGCAGCAGCGACCCGGCGGCAAAGGCCAGCAGGCCGGCGCTCACCGGTGCGTGGACCACCCCGTCCAGGGCACTGCCCAGCATATAGCCGGCCGGCGTGACCACCGCCAGCAGCAGGATCATCGCCAGGCTGCCGGCCACGCCCAGCATGGGGCGCAGCAGCCACCACAGCGCGGTGGCGACCCCCATGCGGTGCAGGATGATCATGCCGGCGGCAAAGTTCCCGTCGTCGCCGATTCGCGCGCCGAAATGGGCCAGTGCCGCGCCGTCGCCCGCCACGTGCAGGGCAAAGGCGCACACCGACAGCACCAGCAGCAGGCGGTGGGTGGCCGTCTCGCCGTGGTGCAGCAGCCGCTCGGCCAGCCACGGCAGGCCGAAGCCGAGGGCCGCCAGCAACAGCGCCGGCAGCCCCAGATGCGCCATGGCGTCCGGCAGCAGGCTCAGCACCCCCAGCGCCAGCACCGTGACCAGGACAAAGCCGTCCAGCCCCCGCCGCAAGACCGGCGTGCGCGACAGCATCCCGGCGATCAGCGGCGCGCCGGCGGTGACAAGCGTTAAAATGACAAGGTTCACGGGCACGGGCGGCAGTCTCGTTTTCCAGCGGTCTCGGTTTTCCATCGGGGCGGCACACTCAATGCCGTTCAGGCTGTATCGCAATTTGTTATAATATAACACTTCTCGGCGCCAGTAAATTCGCGCCGGGTTCGCTTTTGGCCCGGGGCGGGGCCGGTGTCGCTTCCCGTCGCATCAACCCCGCCGCTCTCCGCTTTTCTCACATCCAGCTCCCGGTCAGCGTCACGGGCGCGGCGCCGAGCCCCAGCTTGAACCGGCTGATCCCCGCCAGCGCTCCGGTGTCCAGCCCGCCCAGGTCCAGAAAGCGGATACCCCGATCCTTCAGGGCCAGGCATCCCTCCCACAGCACCCGGTTCTGCGCCGAGACCGCGCGGCCTGGCGCCCCGGTCCAGCCGATATGATAGGTGGCGCTGGTGCCGTGGCACAGAAACAGGGCGCCCGCCACTTTCTGCCCGCCCAGATGGGCGGTCACCGACAGCATGCCGGCACCGCACGCGGTCCCGGGCGCTGTCGTCGTCGCCCCGGCATAGGCACGGGCAAAGCCGGCCGGCAGGGCGCGGTATCCGCGCGCCGTCTGCTGTGCGTCTTCCGCAGTGATCAGCCAGTCATACTGCCTTGCCCGCGTGCCGCCGACGGCGATCTGTATCCGAGCGGCCTCGGCTTTTTTCAACTGGTTGCGCCATTTCTGCCGCAGACCCGCGCGCAACCGGTCCGTATCGGTGCGCAGGTCCAGCCAGGCGGTGGAAAAACCGGACATCACGCGCCGCAGTCCCGCCCGCCGCAGGACAGCATCGCCGCGCGCACCTGTGTCTACGTCCCCGTCCCAATCCGCGCCACCGCCGGCGGGCCAGTCGGGCTGAACGGCGAGGAAACACCAGCGGTGCTTGGGATGGGCTTGCGCCAGGGCCTTGAAAATGGCGATCCGCCTGCCCGGCCCGGCCCGTGCCGCCGGCAGCCACACCGGTCCGCGCAGCAGGCTCGACAACTGGATCAGCCTGGCGATCCGCCGCGTCCCCATCAGACCGATGGCCACCGCCCGGCCGTGGGCCGTGACGGTCACCTGCCGGACCCGCCCGCCCATGGCCGTCGCCGCCAGGCCGTAGGCCCAGTGCTGCTGCACCGGCAGTGGCCTGTCGGCGTCCACCGCGTCCCAGTCCGGGGCCGCGATGTCGCCGAAATGCAGGTCTATGCCGTCTGGTGCGATGTCCGTCATCATGGGCGTCCAGCTGCTAGCGCCCCTTTGCCGCGACGGGCGGGAAGGGCTAAACTGCCGCCCATGACAGAACAGCCGCCGCCCGGACGCAAGGGCAAAAGACATAAGCGACAGGCCGACGAAGCCTCAGGTGGAACGGGCCGGAGATCGAGGCCGGGACCGGTCCAGGGCCGGCACCTGCCGCCGCCGCGCCTGACCGTGTGGGCGTTCGCCTATGGCGTCCTGTATGTCGCCCTGCCGTTTTTGGCCGCCATGGCGGCAATCGACACCGCCCTGTACCTGCTGTTCCGCTTTGTCTTCGGCACCTGTTACGGCGTGCTGTGCCTAGTGTGAGGGTGTGACCTTTGATGGTGCCAGAAGTTGGGTGCCCTGCCTTAATTTGTTTGAAAAGCCTGGCCGGTCCTTTCCCTCACGGGATTATAGCCCGAAGAGCTTAACCGTCCCACGCCCCCACCCGGCCACCCATAGCATATGATCCCGTGGGTGGCCGGGTGGGGGCGTGGGACGGTTAAGCCCTGCTCAACAAAAATCAGTGGGAAAGAGGGGCAGCAGGCCGGCAAAATCCTACCCGGCAGATACCAGTCGCGAACGCTGCGGGTAAGGTGTGACCCTGCCAAAATTAATAGAGGCCAGGCCGTATCCTCAGGCCCGTTGGGGACTCTTTGGAATACGGGACGGCCCAATCCTTCAGCCGGCCGTCCCGTGTCCTGTGCCGAACACGCGGTGAAACAGTCAGCCTTCGATGTTGAGGAGCTCCACCTCGAAGATCAGGGTGGCGTAGGGCGGAATGGTCTGGCCGGCGCCGCGGGCGCCGTATCCCAGGTCGGCGGGCACGGTCAGTTCAAACTTGTCGCCCACCTGCATCAGCTGCAGGCCCTCGGTCCAGCCGGGAATGACGCCGTTCAGCGGGAAGGTGGCGGGCTCGCCGCGCTTGTAGCTGCTGTCAAACTCCGTGCCGTCGATCAGGCGGCCGGCATAATGCACCGTGACGTTTGATTCCGCCGTCGGGTTGTCGCCGCCCGTACCTTTTTCCAGCACCTTGTATTGCAGGCCGCTGTCGGTGATGGTGACGCCATCGGCGCCGGCATTGCTGTCCAGATAGGCCCGCTGCGGCGCCTTCATATCCTCGATCAGGGCGGCGCGGCTTTTCACCTCGATCAGTTCGATATCGAAAATCAGGGTGGAATGGGCCGGAATGGACGGCCGCTCATTGGCGCCGTAGGCCATGTCGGCGGGCACGGTCAGCTCCCACCGGTCGCCCGCCCGCATCAGGCCGAGGGCCTCGACCCAGCCGGAGATCAGGCCCTGGCGAGGGAAGGTGGCGGGTTCGCCGCGTTTGCGGCTGCTGTCGAACACCGTGCCGTCGATCAGCCGGCCCTCATAATGGACGACGACGAAATCCTGCAATTCGGGCGTGGCGCCGTCCCCTTCGGCCAGGGATTTGTACTGCAGGCCGCTGTCGGTGGCCGTGATCCCCTCGCGGGCGGCGTTTTCCTCCAAAAAGGCAAGATTTTCCGCCTTATACGCGGCGACGTCTGCGGGCATTGTTTCACTTTCTTCGATTGTGGGGGGGACGGCGGGGTCCTGCGTCTCGTCCGTGTCACTGTCCTGGCCGGAGCCGCAGGCGGCAAGTCCGCCGGCCAGCAGCGAGAGGCTGAAAACCAAACGGGCTGATTTTTTCAAAGAAGACCTTGGCATGACGCAATTCCCTTTTAAACTGGGCGCGAGCCTAACGTGCGTCCCGGCCGTTGTCAGCCATTATTCCGCCTCCGTTTTCAGGGGGCGTGTCCGGCGGACGGATAGGCGGGGCGAGACAGGTTCATGCGGTGCCACCTGCGGGCATATAAAAGGGCCGGGCCGTAAGCAGACAGTGTGAAATCCGGGCAGGATTGGGGACCGCGTCATGACGAAATCCGCTGGCGGGATGGATGCCGCCATTGCCGAAACCCTGACCAAGCTGGTCACTGGGCGCCGCAGCGTGTCGCCGCGTGATGTTGCCCTGACACTGGTGACGGGCGGGGAGGACTGGCGCCGGCTGTTGCCAGCCATACGCCGGGTGGCCGAAACCCTGGCGGGCGAGGGCCGCATCGTCTTTCTGCGCAAGGGCCGCCCGGTGGACCCGGCGGGCCTGAAGGGCGTCTACCGGCTGGCCGCCGGCCCCCGAGCCCCAATGTCGGATGGTCCAATGCTGGATGGTCACCCGTCCGATAGTTCCCGGCCAGACAGTCCCCAGTCGGACAGCCTCCAGTCAGACAGTCCGCTGTCAACTGGTCCGCTGCCAGGGGGGTCGGCCCCCGATATCCCGGCTGCCGGTGTTCAAGACCCCGATGTGCAAAGCCCCGATGGTCCGGCGCCCGCTGTCGGGTCCGCGCCGGGCATGGACGATGGGAGGGCGGCGTCATGAGCCACGCCCTGCTGGACAAGGCTGTGATCGAAATGCGGCGGGGCGAGGTCGGCGATGTGCTGCCGCGCTTGCTGGATGCCCTGCGCGGCGAAATCGCCAGCCGCATGACCACGCTGCGCCCCGCGTTCGAGGCCGGCGACCCCCACACGGTCGAAGTGCAGGCCCATGCCCTGAAAAGCGCGGCGCGCTCGTTCGGCGCCATGCAGCTGGGGGAGCTGTGCGCCCAGATGGAACTGGCGGCGAAAACCGGCCGCCCGGCGCTCGGCCCCGATGATTTCGACCGGCTGGAGGCCACCGCCGCCGACACGCTGAAGGCGCTGGTAGGGGTTTCCTGACACTGGTTCGGGTCGGTCACGGCAGTGATTTGCGCGCAGGCGGCAGTGTGCCGGCCCTGACAAGACGCGCGCGTGGGGACAGTTCGCCGGCCTGAAGCCGCCTCATGGATGCCCAGTCTGCCCTGTTCTGCCTTTGGGGCTCGCCTGAGGAGCCCTGTTGTGGGGTTCTTTTTTTGTGGGGTGAGATTTGCGGGCGCGCGTCAGGCCAGCAGGCCGGCGATGTCCGCTTTCAGGTCGCCGAGGCCCCAGTCCTTTTCGCTGCTGGTGGGCAGGATGACGGGGTGGCAGGCCACATGGCCGGCCGCCTGGGCCGCGACGCGGGCGGCGATGGCGGCGCGCTCGGACACTTTCAGCTTGTCCATCTTGGTCAGCACCAGCTGATAGTTGACGGCGGCCTCGTCCAGCATGGTCATGATCTCACGGTCATTGGCCTTCAGCCCGTGCCGCGCATCGATCAGCAGCATGACCCGGCGCAGGCTGGGCCGGCCGCGCAGATAGGTCTTGACCAGCCGCGTCCACCGTTCCACCTGTTTGCGTTCGACCCGGGCATAGCCGTATCCGGGCAGGTCCACCACATAGAGCGGCAGGTCCATACCGTCGCCGAGGCGGAAATAGTTCAGCTCCTGCGTGCGGCCGGGGGTGTTGGAGGTGCGCGCCAGAGCCTTGCGCCCGGTGAGCGCGTTCAGCAGGCTGGACTTGCCCACATTGGAGCGACCGGCAAAGGCGATTTCGGGCCGGTCCGGCGGCGGCAGGGTGTCCAGCGAAACGGCCCCCTTGACGAAATCGGCCTGGCCGGCGAACAGGCGGCGCCCGATGTCGGCGAGCCGGGCGTCCCGGTCCCCGTCGGGGCCGTCATCGCCGGCGCCACCGTTTGCCCCCGCAGCCCCGTCTGCACTCGCAGGCATTGGGGCACCGGCGGGACTGCCAGAGGCCTCGCCAAAGTCCTTGCCCTTGCCACGGCCCCTCCCGGTGCCGTTGTCCTGACTGCGGGCGGCAGGCGGCTTGCGGGTCATGGCCGGGCCTCCGGCCGGGGCCTGTGTGTGGAGGCGCATGTCATGGGAGCGGGGGCCGCCACGGTCTCAGTCCGTGCCGGAGCGCGCTTCCTCGCGCCGCATGATGACCCATTGCTGTGCCACGCTGAGCAGCGAGTTCCACGTCCAGTAAATCACCAGCCCGGCGGCGAAATTGGCCAGGATGAAGGTGAAGATGATCGGCAGCAGGTTCATGATGCGCTGCTGGGTCGGGTCCATCTGGGCCGGGTTCAGCTTCTGCTGCAGCCACATGGTCACGCCCATCAGGATCGGCCAGATGCCGATGGCGATGAAGGTGGGCGGGTCCCAGGGGATGAGGCCGAACAGATTGACCGGTGTCAGCGGATCCGGCGCCGACAGGTCGCGGATCCAGCCGAAAAACGGCTGGTGGCGCATCTCAATCGTGACGAACAGCACCTTGTACAGGGCGAAGAAAACCGGGATCTGCACAACGATCGGCAGACAGCCGGCCAGCGGGTTGATCTTTTCCTTCTGGTACAGGGCCATCATTTCCTGTTGCAGGCGGGCCTTGTCGTCCTTGTGGCGTTCCTGAAGGGCCTTCAGCTTGGGTTGGACCTTTTTCATGTGGGCCATGGAGACATAGGATTTGTTGGCCAGCGGGAACAGCGCCAGCTTGATCAGCACCGTCAGCAGCAGAATGGCGACACCGAAATTGCCCGTCAGGCCGAAAAAGAATTCCAGCCCGGCGAAAATCGGCCGGGTCAGGAAGTAGAACCAGCCCCAGTCGATGGCCCGGTCGAACAGGGTGATGTCGTGTTTGGTTTCATAGTCGTCGATGACGCCGACGATCTTGGCGCCGGCATAGACGCGGTGGGTCAGCGTGACGCTGTCGCCGGCGCCGACACGTTGCCAGTTCTTGACGAAATCGGCGCGGAAGGACGGCGCCGCGCCGCCGATATGGCGGATATGGGCCTCGGCCAGCGGGGTGGTCTGGTCGGGGACGAGGGCGGTCATCCAGTATTTGTCGGTAAAGCCGAGCCAGCTGACCGAGCCGGTTTCCTCGAACCCGTCCTCGCGCACGTCCTCGTAACTGATGTGCCGGTAACTGTCGCCGAACACGCCGATGGGTCCGATGTCCAGAATATACATGTCATCGCCGCCAAAGCCTTGCGGCAGGTCGCGGCGGCTGATCAGGCCGTAAGGGGCCACCGTCAGCGTGGTCGCCGCCGTGTTGCGCACGGTCTGCGTCACGGTGAACAGGAACCGGTCGTCGACCGCGATGGTCATGGTGTAGGTCTGGCCGGCGCCGTTGTCCCAGGTCAGGGTGACCGGGCTGTCGGGGCTAAGTGTGTCCCCGTCCGCCCGCCACAGCGTATCGGCGGCGGGGGCCAGCGGTGTGATGGCGCCATTGGTCGCCTGGGCCGTCGTCTGTGTCATCGTCTGGGCCGTCCAGCCGAAGCGGATATAATGGCTTTCGGCGCTGCCGGGCCGGGCCAGCAGGCGCACCTTGTCCGCGTCGCCCTCGACGCTGACGCGGTGGTTCACCAGCACCAGATCGTCCAGCACCGCGCCGCGCAGGGACAGGCTGCCCTCCAGCGCCGGGGTCTTGATGGCGATGCGCGGGGCGTTCGCCGCATTTGCCGCCATATTTGCCGTCAGGGTGTCGGATGTGTCCGCACCGGCCGCCGGCGCCGCGCCGCGCGGGGTCAGGTCCTGCGATGCCGCCGGGCCTTGGGGTGCCGGACCCTGGGGGGCGAGGGTGGCATCGGTGCCGGCCGGATTGGCGGCCTCTTCGGCGGCTATTTGTTCGGAGCGCAGGCGCTCGGCCTCCATTTGCGGTTTCAGATACAGCTGGTCATAGGCCAGCATCACCAGCAGAGACAGCCCCAGCGCCACCAGCAGATTGCGGTTCTCACCCATCACTCACATCATCCCGACAGTCAGTTGTTTTCGCGCGCTGGCCGGCCTTGCTTGCCGGCGTGCCCGCCTTTTGGTGTTTTTTTATGCCCGGTGACGCCGCGCGGCGTCACCGGATCGTAGCCGTGTCCCCCCCATGGGTGACACCGCATGACGCGCCTTATTGCCAGCCATGACCCTTTGAGTCCACCGTGCAGACGCACGGCTTCCAGCGCATATTGACTGCAGGTTGGCTGAAACCGGCAGTTCGGTCCCAAAAGTGGCGATAAAACAAGCTGATAGCCGCGTATCAGCAGGACCGCACCGCGCGCCGCCAGGCTGAGGGGTGCGTCGTTTTTTCCGGCCCCGGCAGCACCCACCGGTCCGTTTGGTCCGGTGGTGCCGGCGGGGCGCGCCCTGTTTTGCCCGGCCTGACAGCAGCAGGCATCATGCCTGTTGCCGGTTTCGGGCGCCGTTTTGTCGACTGCTTTATCAGCGACCCTATCGTCCGTCCCGGTGCCGGGAGCGTCGTGACCTGCGGGGGATGTGTCCCGGTTTTTCTTAGGGCCGTTGCCAGTCGTCGGCCTTTTTTTCGCGGCGCGTTTGTCGGCCGGTGGGTTTTGCCCCCCGGTGCGGCCGGCCACGCCGGAGGGGCGTCGGCCCCGGCCTGCCGGTTTTGTCAAATCGGCGCCCGCCGCCAGCTTGCGCAGGGCCCATTTCAGGTCACTTTGCAAACGGTCGAAGGGGTAGGCGACCGCCGCCTGTCGGCCCACCAGAACATAGTCCCAGCCCGGCGCGGCGTGACGCGGCAGCACGGCGCGGGCGGCGTCCTTCAATCGGCGCCGGGCGCGGTTGCGCACCACGGCCTTGCCCACCTTGCGCGAGACGGTGAAGCCGATGCGTGCGCCGCCGGCGGGTGTGCCTGCTTTGTCGTCCGCCTGGCTATCGGTCCGGGTATCGGCCTGATGATCAGGCGGGTTATCACTTTGATCTTCGGGACGGACGTCCGTTTCCGCTCCGGCCCCGGTGCCGCCGGGTTTCGCCTGCAGGATAAAGGCCGGGGTGATCCATTTGCGCCCCGTTGCCGCGACCGCCAGATACTCGGCCCGCCGGGTTAGCCGGCCGTATTGTATGCGGGGCGTTTGCGACTCAGGGGGCTTTGAGGACTCAGGACGTTTTGGAGACTTGTGGGACGCAGAGGACATGGTGCCCCCGTCCACCGCCGGGGCGGTACCGGGCGGTGCCGATGGGTTCGGCCTGTCTTGCCCCGTCTGCGTCATGTGCCCGTATCCGTCCTTTGTCCGTCCTGTCGTCACAGAAATGGCATCACAGAATAAAGCCGACCGACGGGGGGCGTCGGTCGGCTGCAATTGTCTGTTGCCGGGCTTATGTGCGGCCGGGATTTTCGCGGGGGGTGCCCGCCCTTTGTCCCTGCGGCCCGGTCGCGGACCGGCCCTGTCAGGGGCCGGGTGCCGTCTTATGCGGACAGGCGCTTGCGGCCCTTGCCGCGCCGCGCATTGAGGATCTTGCGGCCGGCAACGGTGGCCATACGGGCGCGGAAACCGTGGCGGCGCTTGCGCACGATGACGCTGGGCTGAAAAGTGCGTTTCACTGGTCTTCTCCATACTCGCCGGGCGCGGCGGGCGCGCGGGGCGTGATTTGTTTGCCCGGTCCGGTGAATGGAAAACCATGCCCGAACGGACGGTGTCATATCCGGCGCGGCCCTGTTGGGCGCCCCGGCGAAAACATAGCCGGGCTCTATACCGGCTTGGCCTGCCTGTGTCAATTGCCGCCGGTGCCGGGTTTGGGTGTCGGCTCTGAAGTCACGGCCCTGGGTAACGCTCTTTGAGGCGCTGGCCCGGTTGGCGGGTGCGGACCACTATCCCCGGTTAGTGTGTCAGAGTACCTGTTTTGGGGCAACTGTTCCGGGCAATAGTTCCCTGTGGACGGAGATTGCAGCTTGCATGGACGGCGGGGCCGCTTCTAAATAGACGCTGTCCGTTCCCAAATCCGGCCCGTGATGTCCGACTATTACCGACCTTTTACATCCAGTCTGCGTTCCCGGCTGCTTCTGCTGACGATTTTGTTCGTCACCATTCTGGAAGCGCTGATCTTCGTGCCGACGCTGGCGGCCTTTCGCCAGAGCTATCTGGAGGAGCGCCTGGTCGCCGCCCAGATCGCCGCCCTCAGCCTGGAGGAGGCGCCCAACAATGCGGTAAGCCCGGCGCTGGAGCAGGAACTGCTGGCCACCGCCGGAGTGATCGCCGTTGTCATGCGGCGTGAGGATATCAGCCTGATGCTGGGATTCGGCGCCATGCCGGAAGAGGCCAATGCCAGTTACGACCTGCGCAATCCGACGCTTGGCGGCCTGATCGGCGATGCGTTCGAGGCGCTGGGCGCCAAGGGCACGCGGGTGATCCGGGTGATGGGCCGCCCGCTGCTGCCGGCAACACGGTTTCTGGAAATCACCCTGGATGAGGCGCCGCTTTACGACGCCATGGTCGATTATGCCCGCAGCCTTCTGCTGTTGTCGCTGCTGGTGTCCATTTTCACCGGTATTCTGGTCTATCTGGCACTGCACTGGCTGGTTGTCAGGCCCATGCGCCGCCTGAAAAACAACATCGTTGCCTTCAGCCGCCAACCGACCCGGCCGACAAAGCTGAAGGCGCACACACGGCGGCGCGATGAAATCGGCATTATCGAGCGGGAGCTGGCGCGCATGCAGCAGGATGTGCGCCGGTCCATGCAGCAAAAGGCGCGACTCGCCGAACTGGGCGAGGCGGTGGCCAAGATCAATCATGACCTGCGCAATATCTTGTCCACCATCCAGCTGTCCTCCGGCGCGCTGAAACGGGTGGACCATCCGGGGGTGAAGCGGGTCTCGGACCGATTGGTCAACGCGGTCAGCCGCGCCATTGCCCTGTGCGAGCGGACCATCCGCCACGGCCGTGCGGCGGAACCCGCCCCGGAGAAGCAGTGGTACGACCTGGACGCCCTTGTGGTGGAGGTGGCGAGTGCCCTCGGCCTGCGGGATGAACCGCATTTCCGCTTTACCTCCGACATTGCGGACGGGCTGACCGTTTACGGCGACCCGGACCAGCTGCACCGGGTGATCATGAATCTGTGCCGCAACGCCCGCGAGGTGCAGGACGATCACGGCGCCATCCATGTTTCCGCCACCAAGGACGAGGATGGCACCGCCCATATCGCCATCCGCGACGAGGGCCCCGGCATCCCCGACAGCCTGCGCCCCACCCTGTTCAAGGCGTTTCAGTCCTCGGGGCGGCCCGGCGGGTCGGGCCTGGGCCTGTCGATCGCCCGCGATATCGTCGTCGCCCATGGCGGCCGCATCGCCGTCGGTGAAACCGGCGGCACCGGCACGGTGTTCACCATATGCCTGCCCGGCGAGGATGACAGCCTGTGAAACTGGCCTGTGATTGGGGCCTGTGACGGGCTATCTGTGACGGGCTATCTGTGACGGGCTATCTGTGACGGGCCACCGGCCTGCCCGGCGATGCACCCCCAAACCCAGCCCACCCGTGTGGAGACGAAATCATGCACGACACCATCACCCGGCCCGGCCCGAAGGACTGTCTGACGGATATTGACGGCATCGCCGTCGGTCAGGCGGCGGACGCGGATGTGAAAACCGGTGTTACCGTCATCCTGCCCGACAGGCCGGTCGCCATGGGGGTGGATGTGCGCGGCGGCGGGCCCGGCACCCGTGACACCGACGCGTTGGACCCGACCTGTCTGGTCGACGGGTTTCATGGCCTGGTGCTGTCGGGCGGGTCGGTGTTCGGCCTCGGCGCGGCGGATGCCGTGGTCGCCGCCCTGTCAGCGCGCGGCACCGGACTTCCCCTGGGCGCGCGGGCGGTGCCGGTGGTGCCGTCGGCCATTCTGTTCGACCTCGCCAATGGCGGCGACAAGGACTGGGGGGAGACCCCGCCCTATGCCCGCCTGGGCCGGGACGCTCTGGCGGCAGTCAGCGATGGCCCCGTTATCCAGGGCACCGCCGGCGCGGGCTACGGCGCCCGCGCCGGGGACCGGGCCGGCGGGATCGGCAGCGCCAGCCTGGTCAGCGATGACGGTATCCGGGTCGCGGCGCTGATCGCCGTCAACAGTTTCGGCGCGGTGACCGATGCCGCCGGGGGCGCCGCTCCCGTGCATGGCCGGGTGACGCTGCCCAAGGCCGGGCTGCTTGGCGGCAACACCACCATTGGCGCGGTGGCCACCAATCTGGCCCTGGACAAGGCGCAGTGTCGGCGCCTGGCGATTATGGCGCAGGACGGCCTGGCCCGTGCCATCCGGCCCATTCACACGCCGTTTGACGGCGATACGCTGTTCGCGCTGTCCACGGGCGCGCGCGCTTTGGATGCCCCTGATACCCCTGTACCGTTGGCCCTGACCGTGGCGGGGGTGATGGCGGCGGACTGTGTGGTCCGCGCCGTCGCAAAAGCGGTTGCCGCCGCCACGCCCTGAGTGCCGCCACGGCCTGCGCCCTGCCGTGCCTCACGCACAGTCATACCGCGCGCGCAGATTGGGTTGGCCCTTGGAATGGGCTCTGGGAATTAATCCTGAGAATTGACCCTAAGAAAACGGGGTCAGTTTTGCAGACGGCCCAGGCGCTTGCGGGCGGTGACCACATAGGCGTCGGTTTCGCGGCGCAGGCGGGCGGCCTGGTCCCTGACGGGGGCCATGGCGCCGGTGTTTGCGTCGGCATCCGTTTCGGTATCGGGGGCCATGTCGGCCAGCGGGTCCAGGCGTTCGCTGGTGTGGCTCAGCCGCGTCAGGGCCAGTTGGGCGGCGATCCAGTCGCTGCGCCCGACCGGTGCAGTGTCCTCCGGCCTGTTGTCCGTCAAGGCGGACAGGGCGGCCTCGAACGCCTGGCGATCGGCCCGCAGGGCGGCGGCAATTGCGGACAGAAGGCTTTCGGCCTCCGCCACGGTGGCGGGCACCGGGTCCGGCGCGCGCAGCGGTTCCGCCGGCCGGGCGCGCTCGATCACGCGCTGCCGGTCCTCGGCCCTGGGCAGGGGGTCGCTCAGACGCGGCCAGTCGCTGCCGCTGCAGGCGGACAGGGCCGTCACCGCCGTCACCGTGATCAGGGCGGCCAGGCCGCGCCGGGTGGGCACCCGCTTTGCTGTACGAGCCGCAGATGGGCGGGATGTGGGCGGGAACGGGCGGCGGGTCATGTCCGGATATCCGTGGGGGTTTGTCAGGGCGTCGTTTGGCCGTGACGCTAGACCGCGCGGCCCGGTCTTGGCAAGGCCGCCGGCCCTGTCCAGGCCGATTTTCAGGGGCTCATGGCCCATCCGCGGCCCATCCGCGTACACGACCAATTGGGGCTTGCATTTGCCGGGCAAGCTGATTAGGTTGCGCCGCACGCCTCATGGGGCCGGTGCCGAACAGGCGGCGGAAACAGACCCTCAAACCCCCATGACGCAGGACGGCTTGGCGCCGGTAGCTCAGCTGGATAGAGCACCAGACTACGAATCTGGGGGTCGGGGGTTCGAATCCTCCCCGGCGCGCCATTTCCTTTTTGTCCCACAAAAATCTTTTAAAGCCTTGAAGTGCATAGAGATATTTGGTGTTAAAACCCTTTCCTTCGAACTCATGCTAATCGGTCCGCAAACGTGAGTTTTAGGACTGCGCGCTTGTCCTCGTATCTATCAGAGGCCCAGAGTTTCCAAGGACTTGACAGGAATTCCATAGCGTGTTCGAACAACTCTTCCCAAGTATGCTGCGGTTTAGGGGCATTTGAGAGTTTTTCTGTCAATTCTAAGTGCCGCGCTCTAATTTTCTGATCCTGCGTTCGTACGCTTGAATTACCGACGTGCTCTCAGCATCGACCAAACGGTCTGAGAGCTTGTGAACGTTTGCATCGACTCCTTTGACCTCTTGGCGCATGGCTGTTCGAGCATCTTCAACGCCTTTGATCCTGCCACATCAGGCACTAGGGATGCGTCCGCCGATCCCAAAAACCCTCACGAAAAGTGGCCCATAACAAGGGGGATGGACGCTCTTCCAAATCCAACACGCAAACACTACACAGAAACTGGCTATGTTGTAGGTGGCGGGTCAAGAAGATCTATTTTTAGAGGCGTTAAACACCGACGGCATGATAGGCTTGGAAAAATATGGATCGGTGTTGGCGAGTTGTTAACGGTGAGGACCCAACAGAGGAAGTGAAGACTTATTTGAGCTCGCATTTTGGATTTGATCTTCAATAGAGTGGGAAAATATGCAATCGCAAATCAAGTCGCCCCGAACTGTCATGCAACAGTTTGGCGAGTCGAGAAAACGCATGCAGGCCTCATTGGATCGGTTGTCGACAATGGCAGAACTTTTGGGTCCCGCATTGACCGCGCAAAAGTCACGTCTGAGCCAGTGTATCCGCTTTTTGGCTGCTGATCAGGCCCAATTTGGGGTGATAGGTGCGGAGGGCGTTGGAAAATCAACCCTCATCAACGCCATTCTCGGCGAATACTCAGATATTGTGCCTACGGAAAGATCTCAGCCTGGCACTGTCGCAGCAACCTACATTAGTTTTGGAGAACAGGATGAGCCGCAATACCGCGTTGTGACTGACGATGAAGGCACCGAATGCATTCTCAAAAATCTAAGTAAAAAAGAGTTTGGGAAATATGCACTTCAAAAATTTAATAAAAATAATGAAAAGATGGTCAAGTGGCTGGAGATTGAGATCAATAATGGCACACTCGCCGGCGGACTGACGCTTGTGGATATTCCTGGCGGAGAAGGCGTATCAACTGAGGTGAGAGAGCAGACGAGTTTCTTCCTGTCCCATAGAGAGCATGCCATTGCCGGTGTTACGCGCGAACGCTCAGGTTATGGAGCCTTGAAACGCTTACTAGGCTCAGCAGACATCTTCGATCAGGTTGGGGTGTTGATTTACAACACCAACAGGTCCGCCTTCGACGACGTGGAAGACGGATTAGAGCGCGATAGAATTGAAGAGTATCGGCAGGGGTTTGTGGAAGCTGTCGCCGGTGAGCTTTCTGAACACGTTCTAAAGAAGACATTTGTCACAAATCTTCGACGGCTTTCGTCTGGGGAGCGGGCAACCAATGAGATAGACAGTGCACTTGATCTCGAGGGCCAGGCAGCGCTGGCTCAGATCGCCCAAGTGATCGAACAACGCTCGGTGACTGTGGTGTTGAAGCGTGGCGTTGCACTCACAATCCAGGCTGTGGACGAATTCCAAACCATGGTGCGCCGCCGCAAGGCAGTGCTGGATGCACTTCTTTCTGGAGAAACCGGCGGAGCAGATGTCGTGCGTGCCAGAGGGACGCTGAATGACGAGCGTAGACTTGCAGTGCATGCGTGGACAGCGGCGGAAAACGACCCGGAGCAATTCGAGCGAGATCGTGAAGCTGCAAAGGAGGTGACATCGGCGGCAGTCACACTCAGAGGGGATATAGCTCGCGGACTCGGGGCGCTGAAGGATGATTGGGAAGCCCGGGAAAATTATGACAACGAAGCGCTGGAGATACTCGGCAGCAGCATAGAGGCTACGTTCTCCAAACATGCGGCCGAATATACCAATTTCTGTGTCAAGAGACTTCTCCAAGAAGCTAGGCCTCGGATCGTACGTCGACAGGCGCTTCTAAACCGGGTACTTTCGAAGATCGATTTTTTCGACGACCTGCCCACGCAGAGCGAAAATGATATTGACTTCTCAGCCTCGTCGGCACCGGGTATTGAAATCGATCGGGGGGTTGATGTTGCCGCTGCAGCCGGCTTCGCGGGATCTATGGCGTCAGCCAGCGTAAGTATGGGGGTGACGGGGATCGGACTGAGCGTGGCGTGGATTCCTGCTGTTGCCTCCGTGGTTGCTGGTCTTTATTCTGGTATTCGACATCTTATACGTGGAGGTGACAGAGGGGCAGGACATAAGATCCTAGAGAGTGCGCTTGGAAAGTCTCTGCTTGAACTGCCGGATCCTGATGGCGAAGCGACACGCTGGCAGGAGGCGCTCGGCGAGGCAGTGGCTGCCCAACTCAAGCTGTTCGAAGCCCAACTCGATGAAATAGACGCGATCTTTACCGATCCAGGCCAAGCCCGAGATCGACTCGAAGACATGACAACTGAATTGTCTTCACGGCTAACGGAAATATCCGCTGAACGCAGTGCCATTTTGCGTTTAAGCCCAGCGGATTAACCATGATGATTCAGGGGGACCTTTTTCGCAAGGTTCTAAGTGAACTAGATGCGGCTGCAGCCAAACTTGAGCCACCCTCATCGGCAATTCAAGAGGCGTTAGACGCATTGCGAACGCGCTTCGTGTATAGCCAACCTCGTATCGCCATAGTAGGTGGTGAAGGGGTAGGCAAGTCAAGTTTGGTCAATGCGTTGTTAGGCAGCCCCTACGCACCAACCCATGCCTCAAGGCCGTCTACAGCTGTTCCCATTATCTTTGCGGCGGCAAATGGCGAGCCACATTGGCGGATAGTCGATGTGGACGGCGAGGTGCACATCAAGACACCGGAAACGGCCCTTCGATTGATTGTTCAATTTGATCTTCCGAGCGGGGAAAATAACGCACCGCTGGCAGATTCCGTCGACTTTGGAGCGGTTCGACCAAAGAGATTCTGGTTATGGCGTTTGCTTTGGCCGTTTGGCGGTCGAGAGCGGCACGGGAGACGGTCGGCTAAACAGCTAAAGTCGGCACTTGTGCGCGACCGCGTGGCCTACGCTTTTGCAGATATCAAAACAGAACGTCTCCCACACGGTGTCCAATTGCTCGATTTGCCAGGCATTGAAGGTGTCAACGACCGTTATTCGTCGAAACCGCCCCCTGCCGGATTGATTGAAGGAGCTGATATTGTCGTGGTGACGCGGGGACGTGCGCATGGTCCGGCGATACGATTGATGGGTACTTTGGCTGCGCGTTCCATTGATGTTTCTGCTGTGATCGTGAATGTTTCTATCGATGATCTGTCCGTCGAAAAGACTGCCGAAGACATCGAAGCATTTCGTGAAGGGTTTGTGCTAGCGTGCGAGAACGCAGACATTGTTCCGCCTGACACCATCTTCGTTTTAGACACTCGTCGCGTTTATTCTGAGGTGGCTGATGATGTACTCTCAGCCTTCAAACCCGAGACGGAGGCTTTTTCGAATTGGTTTGAAGATGTCGTCAAAACAGCACCAGACCGATTAGTCATTGGCAACAAAAGTTGCGTTCAAGCGGCTGCTGAGTTGATAGTTCAAATCGTGCGCGAGAGAGGTGACTACCTTTCAGTGTTGGCCGCGCAGGGGAGTGAACTCGTTTCCGATTCAATCCCAGCGCTACGACCAGCCACAGTGACTTCAATAACTAACATCATGTCTGCCGGTGTACATGAATTCAAAGCAATCAAAGCCTCAGTGTTGTCTGCAGCAGAGTACCATTTGGATGACTTGCTTGATGAAGTGCGGCGGGTCCAGCAGCAAGTGCGCGTTCAGGATATTGTCGTTGCAATCCATCTTGGTGGTTGGCGTGATGAAATTCACTCTAAAGAATTCAAGGTACGTCAGAAGATCGCGCGTTGTTTCGAGGAAAAGGTTTCTGCAACCATCGAAGATGTTTGGTCTGAACTTGCTGCCACATTTGTCGACCCGAATAAGACGTGGCCGATCACTCGCGCAACCATTGCAGATCGTTTGAAACATGCGGCTTTGCCCGAAGCCCTCAACAACTTCAGTCCACCTTATCTGCCGAGCGTATCAGCAGAATTCGGCATAATGGGGATTGTACAAGCCCGAAAACCGATTTTGGATGGCCTTGAAGCATATGCACAGCACTGTTCAATCGATGTCTACCGATTTTCACTTGAGCGCGCCCTCGATGAGACCATTGAAACAGCCATTCGCGAGATGAGCGTCTGTGGAACGCAGGTGATGTCGTCTTGGCGAATGAACCATTCAGATGTTCGATCGTGTATTGCACGAGCAGTATCCCAATTGGGGTCCGTTGAAGCCGACGTCGATAAAGCGCTCTCCGCTCTCAACGGATGATTGCAGGTTATTGCAACAGCTTAGGATGAGCTAGCAGAACACTTTGCCATTAAAAATTAGTTGCGGATAGAGATAAAATTGACAATTTTTGCCAAATTATGCCATAGCATTCCATGAAAGATGGAGGTGGCGACATGGCGACGATGAACGTTTCCCTGCCCGATGAGATGAAAAACTGGGTTGAAAGCCAGACCCGTACTGGCCGCTACAGTAACGCCAGTGACTATGTGCGTGACCTCATCCGTGAAGATCAGGACCGCAAGGACAAGATAGCGCATATTCAGGCTCTGGTGTCCGAAGGTCTGGAAAGTGGCGTCAGCGACAAATCCATGGATGACATCCTTAAAGAGGCCCGCGCACGTACCAAAAACGTCTGATCCTGAATGTCCTGCAAGCTTACCCGCAAAGCCGAAGACGATATAATGGATATCTATCTGCAAGGACATACGCTGTTTGGCGAGCAGCAGGCTGAACACTATCATCGCGGAACGGATACGGCAAACCCCGGCCTGTCGGCCACGGTGACGGCCGGAAACGTTCCGCCGCCGCCACCGCCGAACAGCGGGCCGTCGACGGGCGATACATCGGCGGACATGGACGCGGGCGAGAGCTACACCTTCACCACCGGAGATTTTCCCTTCGACGATGCCGACGGCGACCCCCTGGATGCCGTCATCATCGACAGCCTGCCGGAGATCGGCATCCTGAGCCTGAACGGAGACGCCGTCGTTGCGGGACAGTCCATCGAGGCGAGCGATATAGCCGCCGGTGGGCTGGTATACATGTCGCATATGCGCGGGGCGGACGCGGATTTTGTCTTTCGCGTCAGTGACGGCAGCCCGCAGATATCGGACAGCGCGCGCTTCACCCTCGCGGTCAGCGACCCGGATGGCCTGCCGCCCCTTGTCGGGACGCCGAGGTCTGACAGCCTGATCGGCGGCGACAGGGACGAGTTCATCTGGGGGCGCGCGGACAATGATGTGAAGCACGGCGCCGGCGGCGCTGACAGGCTGGGCGGCAGCATCGGGCATGACACAATCAATGGCGGCACCGGGAGTGACCTGCTGTTCGGGTCCGACGGCGACGATGTGCTGTGGGGCGGTTTGGGCCATGACATCCTGTTCAGCGGCGACGGCGACGATACGCTGACCGGCGGGACGGGCAGCGACAGCTTTACTTTCGGACGCCTGGCCGGCAACGACCGCATCGCGGATTTTGTCACGAGCGATGACATTCTCGACCTGCGCTATGCCGCAAGGGATTTTGACACCCCGGACGATGTGCTGGCGACGGCAATCCGGCCCTGATCATCGATCTTGGCGCGGGCATGGACGCAGTGCCCCAGTCCGTTACGCTGGCAGGGCTGACCCCGCTTGATCTGGCGGATATGACCATCCTGATCTAGACGAGAAAACCGCTCCCTGTGGCCGGTACCCTTTTGGGATGTACACCCCAAAAGGGTACCGCTTTTGCCAAAGCCTCGCTTAAACGGACGCTGCCCTGGCCCCTCTTAATATCCTTGATGTGCAGAGGTTCACCCTTCCCGCCCGTCGTTCATGGCCGCAGGGAGAGAGGTCGTTGTCAGAGTGTTGTTGCCAGAGTGTGGTTGCCGGTGTGCCGCTTTATGGCATGCGTCTATATTATTTGAGAACAAATTAATTGATCTCGAAGCATAGACGGCCTTATCCAGTGGGCAAACAGTATGAGTTCATGTTCATGATATATGGTAGCGACAATCCCCTCGAGGGGCAGCTGCGGGCCGGGGTTCTGCCCGCCGTCTTTCTGCCGGCGGCGCTTTTGATCCTTGTCCTGGTGGTGTTCGCCGCCGGGTTTCCGGAAACGGCGGGGGCGGCGTTTTCCGGTCTCAATACCTGGATTCTGGACACCTGGGGCTGGTTCTACGCGCTGGCGGTGACGGGATTTCTGGTGTTTGCGTTGATGCTGGCTTTCAGCCGGTTTGGGGCGACGCGGCTGGGGCCGGACGATGCGACGCCCGATTACAGTTTCGCGAGCTGGTTCGCCATGCTGTTTTCGGCCGGCATGGGCATCGGGCTGATGTTCTTCGCGGTGGCGGAGCCGGTGATGCATTATACCCTGCCGCCGACGGCGGCACCGCGCACGGTCGCGGCGGCGCGCGAGGCGATGCAGGCGACCTTTTTCCACTGGGGCGTCCACGGCTGGGCCGTTTACGGGGCCGTGGGGCTGACCCTGGCCTATTTCGGCTATCGCCACAAATTGCCACTGACGATACGGTCGGCGCTGTATCCGCTGATCGGCGAGCGGATTTACGGCCCCGTGGGGCATGCGGTCGATGTGTTTGCGGTGCTGGGGACGCTGTTCGGGGTCGCGACCTCGCTCGGCTTCGGGGTGGCCCAGGTGAACAGCGGTCTGAGCCATCTGTTCGGCCTGCCGATGAGCACCGGGACGCAGATCGTGCTGATCGCGGCGATCACGGCGGTGGCCACGGTGTCGGTCGTCTCGGGTCTTAACGTCGGTATCAAGCGCCTGTCGGAAATGAACCTTGTGCTGGCGCTGGCGCTGTTGCTGTTCGTGATCGCGGTGGGGCCGACTGTTCTGATCTTCGGTGCCTTTGCCGAGAATCTGGGCGGCTATGCATGGACGCTGATCGACCGGTCGCTCAGGGTCGGCATTTACGGTGCCGACGGAGACTGGATCGGCACCTGGACGATTTTTTACTGGGGGTGGTGGATCAGCTGGTCGCCCTTTGTCGGCATGTTCATCGCCCGGGTCAGCCGGGGGCGCACGATCCGGGAATTCGTCCTCGGCGTCCTGCTGGTGCCGAGCCTCCTGACCTTTCTGTGGATGACGAGTTTCGGCAACACGGCGCTGGATATGATCGACGGCGGTGCCACCGTGATCGCCGACAGGGTGACGGACAATTTGCCGGTGGCGCTTTTCGTGTTTTTGGAACAGTTTCCCCTGTCGGAGGTCGTGTCCCTGGTCGCCACCGTGCTGGTCATCAGTTTTTTCGTCACTTCCAGCGACAGCGGCAGTCTGGTGATCGATATCATCACCGCGGGCGGCCGTACGGACAATCCGGTGTGGCAGAGGGTGTTCTGGGCCGTAAGCGAGGGTCTGGTCGCGGCCGTCCTGTTGCTGGCGGGCGGGCTGGCGGCGCTGCAGGCGGCCGCAGTGGCGACCGCGCTACCGTTCGCGATGGTGCTGATCTTCGCGCTTGTGGGGCTGATGCGCGGCTTGCTGGTCGAGGCGACCAAGGCTCGCGGGGCGGAAGTGGCACCGGATATCGCACCGCCGGCCACCGGCATGCCGTGGAAGATAAGGCTTAACGCCATTCTCAGCCAGCCGACACGGGAGCGGGTCGACACCTTCCTGGCGGAGACCGTCCGGCCCGCCCTGCAGGAGGTGTCCAGGGAAGTGACGGCGCATGACTGCACCGCGACGGCGTTCGTGGACAGCCAGGGGGCGGTGCTGACCATCCGCCATGTCAATGAGCCGGATTTCCGGTTTGCGGTGCAGTCCAAGGGCTACCGCGCGCCGGCGTTCACCTTCGCCGACACGGACCCGGAGGTCACGCGTCCCGAGACGCATTACAGGGCCGAGGTGTTTCTGGCCGAGGGCGGGCAGGATTACGACATATACGGATACACGCGCGAGCAGATCATCCACGAAGTGCTGAACCAGTATAACAGGCACATGCATTTCCTGCATCTGGCACGCGATATGGCAAGCAGCATGAATTGATGTATTCAAATTATTTGAATTCAAAGAAAAGTGATCCTATAAGCTCGGGTCACATCCCGGCCCTGTCCTGAAAGTCCTGAAAATTCCGGACGGCCGCCAAAAACAGAAGCCAAACCAACAGGGGCACATATCTATGAGGTTCAACGCTGGCGTCTCGCTCGTGGCGCTTGCCGCCGCGAGCGGTATCACAAACGCCCCCGCCCATGGGGAAGAGGACCGGATTGAAGAAATCCAGGTGACCGCGACCAAACGGATGGCAAGCACCCAGGATATTCCGGTTGCCGTCAGCGCGCTGACCGGCGCGGCGCTGGACGATCTGGATGTGGATGTCTTTGTCGACTATCTGCAGCAGCTGCCGGGCGTCAACGCCGGCGGCTCGGGTCCGGGCCAGAGCACAATCTACATTCGCGGCCTGGCGTCGACCACGCCCAATCTGACGACAGCTGGCGTGGCTGGCCTTGCCCCCAATGTGGCCCTTTACCTTGACGAGCAGCCGCTTGCGCAGCCGGGCCGGAACCTGGATGTGTATGCCGCCGACCTTGAACGCGTCGAGGTCCTGGCCGGTCCCCAGGGTACCCTGTTCGGCGCATCCAGCCAGGCCGGGACCATCCGCCTGATTACCAACAAGCCGCGGCTGAACGAGACGGAAGCCATCACCAATTTCGGTATCGCCTTCACCAAGGGCGGTGAGATGAGCACCAAGGTCGAAGGCATCATCAACCTGCCGGTGACCGAGAAACTGGCGGTGCGCGCCGTCGCCTATGTGGACGATCAGGGCGGCTATATCGATAATGTGGCGGGCACCCGCAGTGCCAGAGAAAGTGCGCGGTTCCGCCCGGCCGGCACGATGCGGGCGAACGGCGTGCCCGTGTCTGCCCAGCGGGCCGGGTTCCAGGGCACGGCGGACCTGTCCGACGTTACATTCCTGGACGCGGACAATTCCGCCATCGCCGAGGACGACTTCAACGACACCCAGTATACGGGGTTCCGCTTCGGAGCACTGTATGAGTTCAACGCCGACTGGCGCCTGACGGTGACGCACGCGCGCCAGAGCATCGAGTCCGACGGGGTCTTCTTCATCGATCCGGAGATCGACGATGACGACGATCTGTCGGTGAGCCGTTTCGAGGACGACCGGCTGGAGGACGATTTCTCCAACACCAGCTGGACGGTGGAGGGGCGTCTGGGCGCGCTGGACGTGGTTTACAGCGGGGCGTTCACCGACCGCGAAACCGATCAGCGCGTCGACTATACCGACTATCTCTTCGTTGGCCAGTATCTGCCCTATTATATCTGTGACAGCAGTGTCAGCTATCCCGGTGAAGCGACCCCGAGCGGGACCTGCCAGCCGCCGAACATGTTTGTGAATTCGACCACCGACACGACGGTGCAGACCCATGAACTGCGTTTCAACACGCCGGCTGAAAACCGCCTGCGCCTGACCGCCGGCGGGTTTTACAGCGATCTGCAATTGGATGAGCGCAACGACTATACCTATCCGGGCTCTATCGTCGCCGATGTCTTCGGCTCGCCCGGGTTTTCGCCCAATTTTCCCTTTACGACCGGGTTCCGCTCGGACGACGGGCCGTTTCCAGCGGGGGTGATTTTCCGCAACGATGTGCGGCGCACCGACGAGCAGTTCGGGGTGTTCGGCGAAGCCACGTTCGATGTGGTGCCGGACCTGATCGCGGTCACATTCGGCGCCCGCTACTATGATATCGAGGTGGATTTCGAGGGCAGCGCCAATGCCTCCTTCTGCAACTCGTTCCAGGCGGACGCCAATGCTTTCGGCACCGATATCAGCGATATCTACAATGGCGACGGGCAGGTGACCTTCCGGGGATCGTGCGACACGTCGCTGCACCAGACCTTCGACACGTCGGACACGGTGCAGAGCATTGTCGACGCCATCGGGGTATCGGAAGCCCAGGCCGGCCAGATCATCAACGCCATCAACGCCCCGGATGTGGCCGAGACCAGCGGCGTGATCTTCAAGGCGAATATCAGCATCACGCCCACCGAGGACACGCTTTTCTACGCCACCTTCTCGGAAGGGTTCCGCCCCGGCCTGTTGAACCGGCCGGGCGGGGCGCTCGGCCCGGACGGCTTCGTTGTGCCGTTCGAGTTGGAGACCGACGAGGTCATCAATTATGAGATTGGCTGGAAGCTCGACCTGTTCGAGGGCCAGGTCCGTTTCAACGGCAACGCTTTTTTCGTCGATGTACAAAATCTGCAAACCACCATTTTCGACCCGTCGATTGTCAATCTGTTCTTTTCGGCCAATGCGGCGGATGCGGAGATTTACGGCGTCGAGGGTGATTTCATCTATGCCCCGGCCGGGGTGGAGGGGCTGACCTTCGCGGGTGCCTTCTCGATCCTCGACACCGAGATCACGGATGTCCTGGTGCCGACGGACGATGTGATCGAAGGGTCCGAGCTTGCCTTTGCGCCGAGTTTTTCCGCCAATCTGCGCGCCCGGTACGAATGGGACGCCGGTCGGGACATGACGGCTTATATCCAGCCGCAGATCGTCCATACCGGCTCGCAGCGCAGCGACATCATCGAGATCAACGCGGCGGAGATCGACGACTGGACCACGTTCGGTTTCGCGGCCGGGGTCCGGCGCGATGCCTGGTCGGTCGATCTGTTCCTTGAGAATATCACCGACACGCGGGGCGAACTGGCCAATAATTTCGTCTTCGACCGGGAGCGGGTGACGGTCATCCGCCCCTTCACGGCGGGCTTGCGGTTGAGCTATAGGTATTGACCGCGCGAAGGATCGTGGAGGACACTTGCTTGTGGCGCCTGCGGGCGC
Organism: Eilatimonas milleporae; assembly: GCF_003688555.1. Classification (GTDB taxonomy): domain Bacteria; phylum Pseudomonadota; class Alphaproteobacteria; order Sphingomonadales; family Kordiimonadaceae; genus Eilatimonas; species Eilatimonas milleporae. The sequence continues at coordinate 264,638 of NZ_REFR01000014.1, read as the reverse complement.
CACAAGCATTTCGGGGTCAGGGATGTGACGGATACCGAGACCACAGCCGATATTCTGCAGGCGGCCCAAAGGGACATCATGGCGGGGCGTTTCAGCGCCGCGCTTGAGGGGCTGGCGCCGCTTCTCGCAGTCGGTGAGCCCGTGACCGACGCCCTGTATATGAGCGCGGTTGCACATCGCTATCTGGGGGCGCCCGACAGGGCGGCGGCGGCGCTGACGGCGCTGAAGGCGACACTGCCCGAATATGGCCGGGCCTGGCAGGAGGAGGGGCACCTGCTGCGCGCCGGGGGCGATGGGGCGGAGGCTATCCGCGCCTATCGGGCCGCCGTGCAGTTCAACCCGGCGCTGGACGCCAGCTGGAAAGCGCTCGCCGATCTGTACCGGGGCACCGGCGAGAGTGAAGCGGCGCGGCAGGCAGAGGCCCAGCATGCGCGTGTAACCCGCCTGCCGCGCGACCTGGCGGCGGTGATCAATCATGTCTCCGAGGGACGGCTGATGAAGGCGGAAACCCTTTGCCGGGCCTTTCTCAAAAAGACGCCGCACCATGTGGAGGCCATGCGTCTGCTCGCCGATATCGGGGTGCGGCTCGGCGTTCTCGACGACGCGGAATTCCTGCTGGAAAGCGCCGCCGGGTTCGAGCCGGACAATGTTCAGGTGCGGCTGGATTATATGGATGTGCTGCGCAAACGGCAGAAGTTCGACAGAGCCCACGCCCAGTCCGGCCTGCTGATCGGGCAGGACCCAGGCAATCCGGTGTTCCAGTCGCACCATGCGGTCAACAGCATGCATATGGGCGATTTCGACGCGGCGCTCGCGCTGTTCGACCGGGTGCTTGAGACCCTGCCGGGCGATCCGGCGACCCTGACCTCGAAAGGGCACGCCCTGAAGACCCATGGCCGGCAGACGGAGGCCGTCGCCGCCTACCGCGCGGCCTGCGACCGCCGCCCGGCCCACGGCGATGCCTGGTACGGGCTTGCCAACCTCAAAACCTTTCGCTTTACAGCGGTGGAGCGGGCGCGGATGGAGGATATTCTGGCCGGCCCCGGCCTTCTGCCGGCGGAGCGGGTTCATCTGTCCTTCGCCCTTGCCAAGGCCTGTGAGGACGACGGCGACTATGCGGCGGCCTTTGCCCGCTATGCCGAGGGGAATGCCCTGAAAAAACGGTCCAACCGCTATGACGCCGACCGGATGGCGGTGGAGCTGGCGGCCCAGGCCCGCGTCGCCGATGCGGATTTCCTGTCACGCTGCGCAGAGGGCGGCGGCTGCCCCGATCCCGACCCCATCTTTGTCGTCGGTCTGCCGCGCGCCGGCTCTACCCTGTTGGAGCAGATCCTGGCCAGCCACAGCCTGATCGACGGTACGCTTGAACTGCCGCATATCCTGGCGACCGCCCACCGGCTGCGGGGGCGGATCGGGCGTAACCGCTATCCGGACAGTCTTGGCGCCCTGTCGGACGAGGACGCCCGCGCCCTTGGCGCGGCCTATATTGACGGCACCCGTCTTTACCGGGGCAGCGCGCCCTTTTTCACCGACAAGATGCCCAACAATTTCCGCCATATCGGGTTGATCAAACGCATCCTGCCCAATGCCAGGATCATCGACGCCCGGCGTGACGCGATGGCCTGTTGCTTTTCCGGCTTCAAGCAGCTGTTCGCCGAGGGGCAGGAGTTTACCTACGACCTGACCGACATTGGGCGGTATTACCGGGACTATGCTGCCCTGATGGATCATTTCGACCGCGCGGCGCCGGGCATGGTTCTGCGTGTGCGTTATGAGGATGTTGTCGCGGATACCGAGGGGCAGGTGCGCCGCATCCTCGATTTCCTCGGCCTGCCGTTCGAGCGCCGGTGCATGGCGTTCCACAAGACCGAGCGGGCGATTCGCACCGCGTCGTCGGAACAGGTACGCGAGGCGATTAACACCAAAGGTCTGGACGCGTGGAAACCGTTCGCGCCGTGGCTCGACCCGTTGAAGGCGGTACTCGGCCCGCTCGCCGCAGGTGCGTCTGAAAAAGCGGGAGACGACAATGCACACGGTGACTGACCCGTCGGAACCGCCCATGGGCGAGATCTCGTTCGCCGATTTCCTCGCAGTCGATATCCGGGTGGGGACAATCATCGCGGCGGAGCCCTTTCCGCAGGCCCGTAATCCGTCCTATAAGCTGAAAATTGATTTCGGCCCGGGGGTCGGGGTCAAAAAGTCCTCGGCGCAGATCACACGTCGCTACGGCCTTGATGACCTGAAAGGACGGCAGGTCCTGGCGGTGGTCAATTTTCCGCCGCGCCAGATTGGGCCCTGGCGCTCGGAGGTGCTGGTGCTGGGGTTTGCCGGACAGGACGGCGACGTCATTCTGGTGTTGCCCGATGCTGCGGTGGCGGACGGAACGCGCCTGACATGACGCCTGCACGGTGCGGTCCATGCAGCCGGGTATGGTACGGTGAGGGAAAGACCAACGCCTGCCAGGTCAAGAGCAAAAGGGTAGTGTATGGCAGACTATGATGACATTCTGATCGCCCTGCGCCGGATCACCCGCGCGATCGACCTGCACTCCAAAAAGCTGGTGCGGACAAGCGGGCTCACCGCACCGCAACTTCTGGTGCTACAAAGCGTGCGGCGGCATGGGTGCGTCAAGCCGTCGACCATTGCCAGGGATATTGTGCTCAGCCAGGCCACGGTCACCTCGATCGTCGACCGGCTGGAAAAGAACGGCCTTGTGACGCGACAGCGGTCGGCGAAGGACCGGCGGGTGGTTGAAATCCTGTTGACGGAAGGCGGCCAGAAAAAGCTGCTGGCGGCCCCGGAACTGCTGCAGGCGGGATTCCTGCGCGAATATCGGAAGCTGGACGAATGGGAACGCACCCAGTTGACCGCATCGCTGCAAAGAGTGGCGGCGATGATGGACGCGGAGGATATCGACGCCGCCCCGATCCTTGAGGTCGGCGATATCGAACACAAGACCGCCTGAACCGGCAAGACCGCATGAACCGGGGCGATCCTCTGAACCTTCAGGATTTTCCGCGTTGCTGTCCGGCAGCATGGGCAGCGGGTCATCCGGGTGGAGCATCTATGCCGATACTGGAAAACCGGCACTGACGAAGACGGTACTTTTCTGGCGCGTACCGCGTTATAATGGGGTGCATGCCATTTCCCGGAAAGCCGTATGTCGAGGACCTTTGCCGAACGCTATTGTCCGCTTGACCGCGATCTGCCGTCGCTCGGGGCGCTTGACGCCGTGACCGGCTGGTGGCGCGGCCTGATTTCCCGAACGCCGGCGCCGAGGAAAGACGATATAGATTTCAAGGATTTGCGGGGCTGGCATGCCAAACTGACCCTGGCCGAGGTGTTGCCCGACTGCAGCGACATGATCGCCCGCATTGTCGGCGAGGACGTGGCCTTCCTCTATCGTGGCCAGTTGAAACGCGGCGTGCGATTCGGTGACATGATCGACGTGTCGCCCGACAGCCAGGCGGAACATATCCGCAAGATCGTTCTCGGCAATACCATGGCGTTGAACCGGGGGCTGCTGCTGCTGAGCACGGGGCAGACGGTCAAGGCCACGGCGATCGATTTTCCCCTGGCGGCGGCACCGGGCAAACCGGTTCATATCATCACATTTTATGATTTTCGCATGCCGGGCGCGTCCAGGCAGGTGGTACTGGATACGCAGTAAAAAAAGCGGGACGATCGCGTGTCGTTACACCATAGACCATGTGTCCGGAGTGTGCCGTCGAGGGTAAAACGTCCAGCGTCAGATAGCCCAAAGCCAGGCTTCCTGTTGAGGCGCCGGTTCCATGGCGCTGCCTTTGCCCCGTGAAAACAGGGCTTGCGGTCAGTACCGCCGGCCCGCTAGCGTGCGCGCGGCCATAACGAGCTGACTGCAGAAAATAATTTAATGTTGGGGGAGAAGTATCATGCGTCTGTTTACCGTCATCGCGGCGGCTGTTCTGTTGGCCACCGGCGGCAATGCCGACGATCAGGCCGCGCCTGATCGGACATCTTTGGCCGAGACCGAGCGGCAGGCGGCCCTGCTGCGGGACAGGGCGCTTGAGGGCAGTGCGGCCTATGCCATCGTCGAGAGCCTGACGACGGAAGTGGGGCCGCGCCTGGCCGGGACGCCCGACGAAGCGCGCGCCCGTGACTGGGCGGTGGCGAAACTGCGGGCGCTCGGCTTTGACGATGTGCGGGTGGAGCCCTTTGAGATGACGACATGGGTGCGCGGGCTGGAGACGGGCGCCATCGTCAGCCCCTATCCCCAGCCGCTGCTGCTGACGGCGCTGGGCAATTCCGGGGCCACCGGGCCTGACGGGATCACCGGGACGCTTGTTCCCTTCGCCACGCTGGCGGATTTTGCCGAGGCGCCGGCCGAGAGCGTCGCGGGCAAGATTGTCTATGTCGGCCATGCCATGGACAAGACGCAGGACGGGTCGTCCTACGGCTTTTTCGGCAATGTGCGCCGTCGGGGGCCGGCCATGGCGACGGCAAAGGGGGCGGCGGCCATTCTGATCCGGTCCATCGGGACGGACAGCCGGCGCTTTCCCCACACCGGCGGCACCCGGTTCAATGACGGCCAGACGCCCATCCCGGCGGCCGCCGTGTCCAACCCCGATGCCGACCAGATCGAGCGGATCGTGGCGCTGGCCGCCGACGGGGGCACGCCGGTGACGGTTTCGCTGACCCTGACACCGCGTGTGGCGGGCACGACCCTGTCCGGCAATGTCATCGTCGACCTGAAAGGCAGCGAGCGCCCGGACGAGATTGTCATCACCGGCGGCCACCTGGACAGTTGGGATCTGGGGACGGGCGCTGTGGACGACGGTGCCGGGGTGGCTATCACCACGGCCGCGGTCAAGCTGATCCGGGATGCTGGGCTGACCCCGAAACGGACCATCCGACTGGTGCTGTGGGGAGCGGAGGAAGTCGGTCTTCTGGGCGCCCAGGCCTATGCCAGGGCGCATGCGGACGAGATCGCCAATCATGTCACCGGATCGGAAAGCGATTTCGGCGCCGAACGGATATGGAAACTGCACACCGGACCTGTGTCGGACGAGGGCCGCGCCCTGACCGCGCGGATTGCCCGTCTGCTGGCGCCGCTCGGCATCGCGCCGGGGCCGGAGAATGCCACAAGCGGCGGCCCCGACCTGATCCCGCTGAACCGGGCGGGCATGCCGGTGCTGCGTCTGGTTCAGGACGGCACCGATTATTTCGATCTGCATCACACGCCGGACGATACGCTGGACAAGATCGATCCGGCGGTGCTGGACCAGAATGTGGCCGCCTATGCCGTTTTGTTGTGGATGGTCGCCAACAGCGATGTGGATTTCCGCCGGACCGGCACCGGCGCTGACGGCTGATCCCGGCAGGTGACCTGAGCGCCTGATCTGACCGGCTGACCTGGCCGCCTGACCTGGGCGGTCGATTTGCGGGGCTGCCGTGGGCCGTCATCGGCAGTTATCCGCAGCTATTCGCAGCCCCTTGCCGCGCGGTGGTGCCGGCGTCCATACTCGAGCCTGCATTGGCGCGCCCGGCCCGTGTGATGCGGGATGGGCGGCGCCTCAAGTCAGGCGCCCGGATATGGGGGAGGCGATATGAAGCTCGGCCAGTGTCACAATGTCATGGATTTGCGCGCCCTGGCACAGCGGCGTCTGCCCGCGCCGCTGTTCCATTATATCGACGGGGCGGCGGACGACGAATGGACAAAGGCGAACAACGCGTCCGCCTTTGCCAAATACGAGCTGATGCCGCGCTATCTCGTTGATGTGGACGAGATCGACCTGTCCACATCCCTTCTGGGGACGCGCATATCCATGCCGGTTTTCCTGTCGCCGACCGGCATGTCGCGCCTGTTTCACCATGAAAAGGAAATCGCCGTCGCCAGGGCGGCGCAGCGGTTCGATATTTTGTACAGCCTGTCGACAATCGGGACCAGCAGCATTGAGGACATCGCGGCGGCGACGGCGGCGCCGAAGATGTTTCAGGTTTACATCCTGAAAGACCGCGAGCTGACGAAAGAATTCGTCACACGGTCCAGGGCGGCGGGGTTTCAGGCGTTGTGTCTGACGGTCGACACGCCGCTGGCCGGCAACCGGGAACGGGACCACCGCACCGGCATGGTCATGCCGCCGCGCCTGACCCTGAAAAGCCTGGCGAGCTTTCTGGCGCATCCCCACTGGTCGCTCCATTTCCTGCGCGATCCCGATTTCCGGCTGGCGAATGTGATGCACCGTGTCGATGCCCTGGGCGGCGGGGCCATGGGGCTGATCGATTATGTGAACAGCCAGTTCGACCGCACGGTCACGTGGGACGATGCCGCATGGCTGGCCGAACAGTGGGACGGACCCTTCGTCATCAAGGGGTTGCAGTCGGCCGACGATGCCAAGCGGGCGGTCGAGATCGGCGCCACCGCCGTCATGATTTCCAATCACGGAGGGCGCCAGCTCGACAGCGCGCCGGCGCCGGTCGACTGTATCCGGCCCATGCGCGACGCCATCGGCAACAAACTGGAACTGATCGTGGACGGCGGTGTGCGGCGGGGCACCGATGTTCTGAAGGCCCTCGGCCTCGGGGCGACGGCCTGTTCGTTCGGGCGGCCCTATCTCTATGCGCTGGCCGCCGGCGGGCAGGCCGGGGTCGAGCGGATGCTGGGCCTGTTCCGCGCCGAACTGGAACGGGACCTGGCCCTGCTTGGATGCCGGTCCGTGGCGGAGATCAGCCCCGCCCACATTGCAGCCCTGTAGGTCTGAATGTAAGTCGGGGGGAGGCCTGAGGATCAGGTCCGGGGGTCAGGTATGGGGACCTCGAAGAGGGACGGGCGGCCGTCCCCTTTCTGCCGGCTGAATCGGATTTTCGGTCGGGTCGGATTTCAGCTTGGATCAGATTTCGGGTTGTATCAGATTTCCGGCAGGTCTTCCTCGATGACGCACATGTGGATCTGATAGGAAATCTCGCCCTCGTCATCGTCGCGGTAGACGACCGCGAGAAATTCGTCATCCAGCAGCACTTCGACGGAATCGTCGGTTTTCGGGCGTTTGGCCAGTTTGATGCGGTTGTTGTCGAATTTTGCACGCAGATATTTCTGCAATCTGGCGATTTCGATATCACGCATACGCGAAGTTCTCCCTGTTCACCGGCAAGGCCCGTCGTTTTGGCCTGCCGTTTTTGGCCCGCACGTTTTGATCCGCCTGTCCTGATCCGGGCGCCTGCCCGGATGACTGGTCCGGTTCATGTGTCATATATGGTGCGGCTGTCCCCGTCCAAGGGTTTAACCAATCCGGTCGGACCTGCGCAAGCTTTGCCGGACGGGGCGGAAAAGGCGGCAATTTTTTTGCGTGACGCGGGTGCCTTTGCTACCGTCCGGGGTGCCGTGTCTCCAAACGCGCGAAAAGGGGCATGGCGGGTTGATAAAAAGAACGGCAATGCCGATGTGTGATGATCCTGATACGGGCCGGAAGCGGGGCTGAGTAGATGACCGATTTTGGAGACGATGCCGAACTGGCGGGACAATATGTCGCCTGGACGAAAAATGCGCTGGTGGAAATGCGCGATATCAATGAGATGCTGATCGCCACGGAGCCGTCGGATGCCCTGCCCGCCGATATGATCGATTCCCTTTACGGGCTGTCCCACAACATCAAGGGCATGGGGGCCAGTTTCGATTATGGCCTGATGACCGAAATCGGTGCGTCGCTGTGCCTGTATCTGAAGAAAAGGCCGGATGGAACGTCCTATGACGGGGATCTGGTGACATCGCACCTGAAGGCGTTCGAGGTGGTGATCGACAATGACATACGCGGCCTGGGCGGCGAGAAGGGGCAGGCGGTGATCGCGCGGCTGAAACAGCTGGTCGGCGACGCCATTCACGCCTGACGCCCTGTGCGGGGCCGCCTTTCCAGACAGGTGCCAAAACGTTCTGGCACCGCATTTTTCAGACACCGCAATTTCCTGGCACGACATCTTTCAGGCGCGACAGTTTCTTGTTCCGTCTTTGTTCCGTGTGGGGCATAGTCATACGGCAATGCGGAACAGGACGGGTCATAGACACCGCGCGGACCTTGCGGGCCGCGCCCACGCCGGCGGTGCCGACGGGGCCGGACGGCCCGTGCTGACGCAGCGCATCACCACCAGCGTGCTCGCCCTTCTGGTGGATATGGGGTATGCGCCGCTGACGGAGGTGGCGCTTGGCAATGGCCGGCGCGCCGATGTGCTCGCGGTGGACGACAAGGGCGGGGTGCTGGCGGTCGAGATCAAATCCGGTCTGGCGGACTTTCGTGCCGACAGCAAATGGCCCGACTATCTGCCTTTTTGCGACCGCTTCTTTTTCGCCGTGGATACCGGCTTTCCCATGGGGGTTCTGGATATGCCGGACACCCGCCCGGAGACGGTGGGGATCATTGTCGCCGATGCCTACGGCGCCGATATCGTCCGCCCGGCTCCGCAGCGCGGCATGAACGGCAACCGGCGCCGGACCGTGATCCGGTCCATGGCCCGGCAGGGGGCGCTGCGACTGGCGGCGGCCCGTATCGGGACCGCGCGCGCTGACGGCTGATCCGCACCGGGACAAAAAAGGATTTGGTGCCGGCCTAGGATGCGGGGATGGTGCCGTCGTCTTCCGGCGGCAGGGCAAAGCCGGCCCAGCGTTGCCGCCCCGTCTTGTTTTCAAGAATGTTCGCCAGCGCCACGACGGCCCGTTTTTCAAAGCGGCCGCCGGCGTCGTCCTGCAGATGCTCCATGGCGGTGTCAAAGCCGAGGCCGGCCCGGTGCGCGCGCGCCGACACCATGGCGACAAAGGCATTGGCGACAGCCAGCACCCGGGCGACGGGTTCGATATCCGCGCCCTTGAGGGCGGGTTCGCCGCTGCCGTCCCAGCGCGCGCCCAATTGTGCCAGCGCCGCGCTGACCGGGCCGTCGAAATGCAGCCCGTCGAGGAGAGAGGCGGCCTTGCGCATGCTGGCCCGGACCAGTTGCAGTTCATCCCCGCTCAATGGGCTTTGCTTGGTCAGGATCGCGCGCGGCACGAAAATTTTGCCCAGATTGACGAGCAGGCCGGCGATCCGCGTGGCCTCGACCATGGTGGTGTTGAAGCGCAGTTCGCGGGCGATGGCGACGCTGACTTCCGCGACGCGGGCGGAATGGTGTTTGCTCCACGGATCGCGGGCGTCGATGATCTGCGTCAGGGCCGTGATCATCTGACGCAGGAGGGCCTCGCTGCGGTCGCGGGCGGCGACCAGATCGCTGATATCCTCCATCACCAGCAGGGCCGATGTACCGTGCCCGGTTTCCGTCCGCATCGGCACCAGACGGGCGCGCATGACGCGCTGTCTGTGATCGCGGTCCGCCGGCCCGTCGCCGCCATCGGCAGCGGGGGCGGCAGCCGGGGGGGCATCGGGGCGGACAGTCAGAATGGCTTTTTCCCCGGCACGGGCGGAATCCACGCCGGCCTTGAGCAGACTGGCCGCGTCCTGCGGGAACACCCCGTCCACCGTCTGATCCTTGAGGGAAGCGACACTTTGCTGTGTCAGCCGGGCCATGCCTTCATTGGCGAAGGTGATCTTGCGGTCGGCGTTCAGCACGGCAATGGCGGTCGGCTGGCTGTCGCTGACGGTTTCGAGAAAATGGCTGAGGGCTTCGGCTTCGGCCTTGAGGGCGGCCTGGGTTTCATAGGCCTGCCGCAGGCGGATGGACACACCGTGGCGCCAGGCCAGCACCAGCAGAATCAGGGCCGCCAGCGCGGCCAGGGACAGGGTGACCGTAAGACCCTGGCGTTTGGCGCGGGCGTCCGCCAGGGCTTCCTCGGCCGCGATGGTGCGGACCAGTGTCCAGTCGACCGGGGCGGACAGTTGCCGCCCGGTCACCAGAACCTGTTTGCCGGCATAGTCAGCCTGCTGCGCGATGGCGTTCGGCGTCGTGGCGGCAAAAAGCGCGGCCGGGTCGATGCGCCAGGCCTCCGGGCGCCCGCCGCCGGCAAGGGGGGTCAGGGCCTGGGCCCGTCCCTCCGCGTCGACCCGTACCAGATAGGTTTCAGCGGACCGGGACAGGGCCCCCGGCTGAACCAGTGTGTCGAGAAAGGCGCCGTCCAGCGGCCGGGCACCGATGATCCAGGCCGTGTTGGCATGTGTGTCCATCATGCCCTCGGCGGCGCTGAGCGGGGCGGCGAAAATGGCCAGCGGTGTCCCGTCGCTGAGCCGGGGGCCGAGACGGATGAAGGGGGTTTTGTCGTCGCTGTGCGGCAAATGGGGGCCGTCCAGCGGCGGCATGCCGGACGTGACCGCCACCGGCGGACCGTCGGCGATGACGACGGCCAGCCCGGCCCGCTGCGGTCTGGTGATGTTGGCGGCCACCGTATCCAGGGGGCGCTGTTCATGAAACCCCTGGCGTTCCGCCACCGCCGACAGCAGCGAGAAGATGAAGCTGCGCTGGGCATCGACCGTTTCCGGATCGCCGCTCAGGGCCAGACTGCTGTACAGTTGCAGCGACGCATCGCGGGACAGCTGTTCGACAACGCCGAGATGCCGGTTCAGCCAGGAGGATGTATCCATGGCACGGCTGTCGGCGACAATTTTCAGACGGTCCCGCCAGCGGGCCAGCTGCTGGTCGGCTTCTGTCGCGGCAAAATCGTTGATCAGGGCAAAAAGACCTGCCGCTATCACGCCGATGCCCACGGCGATTGCCGCGAGCGTGCCTTTGTTCATCGTCATACCCCGGTCTCCCCACGCCTGCGATACGTTCCTTAGCCGCCGGCAAACGTCTTAACCCGATCCGTTCCCGCATGTTTTCATTTTGCTCAATTCGCGAGCGAATTTTCGTGAGAATGGAACGGTGGCTTGGAACCCGCAAATGACGGCGATAGTCTCTACCCGGACGATTTTCGCACGCCATGGCTTTATTTTTCACTGCGACACATGTTGGCGGAGTTTGCACGCCGGCTCAACACTCTTGTCGCGCGGTCTGCCCTGGCTGTCCGAAGTGGACAAGACCCACAGCCGGCGCCGCCTGGGCGTGCCGGGGTCGGGGGCAGGGTTTGCATGGGCTCAGGGATTTTGGAAAACGGTTTATGAAACACGCCGGACGGCATCGCACAGGTATGAACGGGGTTTCGCGGCGGCGCCTGCTGTCCGTTGCGGCCGGCGGCATCGCCTGTATGGCCCTGCCGTCTGTCCGCCTGCCCGCAGCGCAGGAAAACAGGCGCGGACAGAGGAAGAAGAAAGGCGCGGACGGTCTGTTCGGCAGCCGTGAGATCATGTCCAGCGATATGAGCAAGTTCGCCAAATGGGCCGATTTGTGGCGGCGGAACACCCTGCCCCGGACCGAAACCGTGGCGCCCGCCCGCCTGGCAAGACCGGGACGCTCCGCCTTCGGCCGGGACTGCACCCCGCAGGAACGGCTGAGTTGCGCCCGCGCCGAATGGGATGCCCTGATCGAAAGCCAGGCGGGCACGCCGCCGCTGGATATCCTGCGCGCGGTCAACCGGTATATGAACCGGTCGCCCTATATCGTCGATCCGGTGAACTGGGGCATGCCGGATTACTGGGCGACGCCGGATGAATTTTTCCTGCGGGACGGGGACTGCGAGGATTATGCCATCAGCAAATATGTGACCCTGAAACGCATCGGTTTTGCCCCGGACAGCATGCGGCTGGTCATCCTTCAGGATGAGAATCTGAAGGCGGCCCACGCCATTTTATCCATTGAGCTGGACGGCGAGATTTACATTCTCGACAATCAGGTGGATGCGGTTCTGCCCCACGGGCGGATCCTGCATTACAGGCCGGTGTACTCTATCAATGAAAGCCACTGGTGGCTGCACCAGGTCCGCCGTTTCAGCCGGTTTTGACATTGTTCACGGCTGCGGTCCTGGCGCAGGGCCGGGGCCGGGCCGTGCGTCGTACAGGACAGGCGGGTATCGTGCCCCGATGACGCCGCAGCGTGCAAAGCCTTGATGCTTGGCCGGTTTCTAGTGCGGTGACCGTTTGGCCAGAATGCGCTGCAGGGTGCGCCGGTGCATGTTCAGACGCCGGGCCGTCTCCGAGACATTGCGGTCACACATTTCGTATACGCGCTGGATATGCTCCCATTTGACGCGGTCGGCGGACATGGGGTTGTCGGGCGGCGGCGGGCTTGCCCCTTCCGGGGTCAGCAGTACGGCGGCGATTTCATCCGCATCGGCCGGCTTTGCCAGATAATCCACTGCGCCGGCCTTCACGGCGGAGACGGCGCTGGCGATATTGCCGTATCCGGTCAGGATGACGATCCGCATGTCCTCGCGCACCTGGCGCAGGGTCGGCACCAGATCAAGACCGTTGCCGTCGCCAAGGCGCATGTCAACAATGGCGAAACGGGGCTTGTGCATGGCGGAAAGATGGCCGGCCTGTTCCAGGCTTTCCGCTTCCACCACCTGAAACCCCCGGCGTTCCAGAGTGACGCGCAGACGTTGCCGGAAGGCGCGATCATCCTCGACGATCAGCAATGTGCTGTCGTCCGCCTCCAGTGCGATTGCGCCGGCGCCTCCTTCATCGTGTGGCTGATTGTCGATGTTATCGTTCATCCTGTTTGCCCCGAATATTTTTGCCCCAAGGGTTTTATGATGCCGCGACCCTAGCGCGCTGCGTCCGGTGTGCGCGGCAAAAGCCCGCGTGGCCAGCGGATGCGCACCCTGGCACCGCCCGTCGGCGCCCGCCCGAAGCGGATGTCGGCGCCCGTCCGCTCAAGAAGCGTTTTGGCGATAAACAGGCCGAGCCCGAGACCGCCGTCCCGTCCGGCGGACGGCTGGCGCGTGGTCACATAGGGTTCGCCCAAGTGTCTTTCCACATGGGGGTCGAAGCCGGGTCCGTCATCGTCAACGGCGACGCTGACATAGGCATCATCCCACGCCAGATGAATATCTACAGCGTCCCTGGCGTATCCTACAGCATTTTCTACGATGTTTCGGATGGCGTGGATCGCTTCCGGGGTGCGGTTCAGTACCGGCTGCAATCCGGCCGAGGCATGATAGCGGATCGGGACCTTGCGGTCCTCGTGCGGGGCGGCGGCCTCGCGCACAAGGGCTTCCAAACGGCTGTCGGCAAAGGGATGTTCGGGGCCGGCCTGCCGGTGTTCGCCCAGCCGGGCCAGAATGGCGCGGCAGCGGTCCGTTTCATCCGCGATCAGCTCCAGATCGGTGATCAGGTCGGCGGGTGCGTCTTTTTGCCGCCTGGTTTCCGCCAGTCTTTCGCGGACCGCCAGCAGAATGGTGCCGAGCGGTGTGCCCAGTTCATGGGCGGCGGCCGCCGCCAGGCCGCCCAGTGCGGCAAGGCGTTGCTCCCGTTCCAGCGCGATCTGCGTGGCCGCCAGCGCGCGGGCGCGGGCGCGCCCCTCCCGTCCGACACGGGCCATGTACAGGGCCAGAAAGGCCAGCGTGAATGTCAGGGCCGCCCACAGTCCCGCCAGATACAGCGGGCTGAAGTCCGGTGGTGGGCCCTGCCAGGGCAGACTGAATGGCGTGAAGGCAAGCGCGCTGACCGACAGAACCGATATCAGGATCAGAAAATAGGTGCTGCGCCGGCCCAGGATGGAGGCAGAAACGCATGTGGGGGCCAGCATCAGAACGGAAAAGGGGTTGGCGAGCCCACCGGTGAGGAACAGCAGACTGGCCAGATGCACCAGATCAAAGGCTAGCTGTATGGTGGCCTGTCTGTCCGTCAGCCTGAGATTGGCGTTCCGCGTCAGTGCCAGCCACAGGTTCAAGGCTGCCGACACCATGACGACAGGCAGGGTGATACCGGGCCGCACTTCAAATCCGAACAGAATTTCCACCAGAAGCAGACAGCCGGCCTGTCCGGCGACCGCCATCCAGCGGATGGCGACCAGGGTGCCCAGCCGGACGCCGCCGGCCTCGCCGGTGAAGGACGGCATGTCCAGGCTGTGCCGCGCGGCTATCGGTGGAGCCGTGTCACCTGCCCCGTTGTCGGTTTCCATGACTTTCTCCATCGTTTGCCAGGGTGTGGCTGTGCCTGTTCGGATGACAAAACAGCGCGCCGGCAATCCGGTCACGGTTCATCGCTTGCCGTGTTGCCGGTCATGGGGTCAACAGTGCGGCCATGGCAGCGACAAGCGCAAGCAAAGCCAGAAGATTGGCGGTGAAGGCCACCGCGATCGCCCGCCTTATGTCGGCCGCTGTCAGACGGGCGCGCGCGGTCTCGTCGCCGATCCAGTTGTCCAGACCCTTCGCCGCGCTGTCGGAGCCGGCCCCTGTTGCGATCTGAAAGGACAGGCCGAGGCCGTATGCCATCACCGTCAAGGGCAGACGGCGGCTGTACAGGCAGGCATGGTCGGGGCGGTATCCCGACGTCCGCGCCGTGACGGCGGTGCCAAACGCCCGGACCGCCCTTGCCGCGGATGTGCCGGGTATGAAAAGCAGGGCCAGGATCAGAAAGGCCGAGCCGACCAGGCTGCCAATCATGCCGATGCTCTCCTGAAGGATAACGGCCGGCATAAAATAGGGGCTGTCCGGGCGGGCAAGGCCGGTGGGCACCGCAATGGCGACCTGCATCGCCGCAAGACGATAGGCCAGAAGCAGGGCAAACCCGCCGAGGGCGAACAACAGTGCATTTGTGATGAGGCCGTCTGAAAATCTCAGGGCCATACGCTCCACCGTCAGGCGGCCGGTATGAAACGGGTCGCGGCGCTGGGCGTCCGCGATCCCTCCGTTTTGGGGCAGGTCCGGCCGGGGATAGGCGGTTTGCGCCCGGTTGTTTGTCATATTGACGGCCTGGGCGATGTCATTCGCCAGGTCCCAGCTGGCTCTTTGCCCGAAACACAGGATGGCGATCATCAGGGCCAGGGCGCCGCCGGCCAGGCCGACCGTCGGTCCCAAGAGGACTTCGTCAAGCAGTGACCCGACCCAGTAGGCGGCCGGTATAAAGATCACAAGCAGCAGCAGCCCGCGCACAAAGCGGGTGACAGGGGATCGCTCCGCGCGGTTCAGTCTGCCCGACAGCCAATGAAGGGCGCCGTAAAACAGACTGTCCGGGCTGGTAATGCGGTTGACCAGCTTGCGATTGCACAGCAGCGCGTCCACCAGGACGGCGAGAACGATCAGGCCCAGACGGATGGAAAGCGGCGTCTCCGACACCGTCAGGGAGGTCGCCAGGAAGGTGACGGGGACATCGCCGGCAAGGTCCGGTGACGCGCCGGCCAGCGACAGCATGGGAAAAAACCAGGGCACCGCCATGCTATGCCGTGCCCTGATGACGGCCGTCTTCGCGGCGGACTGAAGGCCCGCCCCTAATAGGTCGCCCCCGCCTCTTCCAGCAGGCGCTGTACCCGCCGGTTCCGGTTCAGTCGGGCATATTCCAGGGCGGTTTTTCCGGTCAAATCCTGAACATTGGGGTCGGCGCCGGCATCCAGAAGGGCCCTGACCGCGCTGAATTTGCGGGCGCGCACCGCCTTGATCAGGGCGGTTTCCAGGCCCACATCGGCCTTGTTCAGGTCCGCCCCCTTGGTGACCAGAAGGTTGATCATCTCGACGTCGCCGGCGATGGCCCGCAGCATCAGGGCCGTCGTCCCCCGTTCCGGGTCGGCGACATTCGGGCTGGCACGATATTCGAGCAATTTCTCCACCATGGCCATGTTGCCCTTTTCGGCGGCGATGATCAGGGCGGGCTTGCCGCTCGACCTTTGCCGCGTATTGGCGGAAACGCCCTTGGACAGAAGATCCGTCACCTTCTGCAGGTCTTCATTGTCGATGGCCTGAAGCAGATCGAATTGCGGCGACTGGGCGGACGCCGGTCCCGTCATCGCCAGCGGCAGGCCCGAGATGCCGACTAGAATGAAAAGGCCGAAAAGAAAACGATAAAAGACGCTCATGATCCGTTCCCAGAAACTCCGTTTTTCCGCGACATTTTGCCAGCCCCCGGATGGTGGCCGAGCTTGCCGGGTGCGTTTATATAAGGTCCCGGTATTTGTTACGGTAGCCTTGTATATTTGTATAATGGCGGCCATATCACAAGGCCGTTACGCCAGCCGTGCCTCTTCGGCGTGGAAACGTCAAGGGGTGTGCGCATGTGCCGCCGTCATGGAGAATGAAAATGCGTGCTGTTCGAGTGATCGCCTGGGCTCTTGTCGTGGTTGTGGCCGTCGGTCTGGTGGCGATCCGCTTTTTTTCGGACGCGCCACAGCCGGGCGGTGTGACGACGGACGGCGGGGATGACATCAGTGTGGCGAACGGCCCCGGCGGTCCGTTTGAACTGACGGCGCACACCGGCGAAAGGATGCGGGACGTTGATTTTCGCGGGCGCTACATGCTGATTTTTTTCGGCTATTCCCTGTGCCCCGACATCTGTCCGATCGAGATGGAAAAAATCACCGCCACGCTTAACCTGCTGGAAGAGGAAGGACTGGACACAACACCGGTGCAGCCCCTGTTCATCACCCTTGATCCGGCGCGCGACACGCCGGAAATGCTGGCCGATTTTGTCGGCCAGTATCATCCGCGCCTGATCGGGCTGACCGGAAGCGAGGCGGACGTCGATGCCGTGGTCAAGGCCTACCGCGTGTACCGCGAAGTTGTCGAAGACCCCAGCTATGACGGCTATCTGATCAATCATTTATGGGTCGATTTCCTGATGGGGCCGGACGGCTCGTTCGAGCGTGTCTTCACATCGAAGGATACGCCCGCCTCGATGGCGGACGTCCTGAGACCGCTTCTGGCGTCCTGAGCCGTTTATCCGGAACCGGGCCGATGGCTTTCTGGCGGGAAAAATCACTTTCCGAAATGACGGAAGCGGAATGGGAATCCCTGTGCGACGGATGCGGGAAATGCTGTTTGCACAAGCTGGAAGACGCCGACACGGGTGCGGTTCATTATACCAATGTGGCCTGCCGCATGCTGGACCTGGACCGCGTCCGCTGCCGCCGGTATGCCGAGAGACGCCGCTATGTGGCGACCTGTGTCCGCCTCAGCCCCGACCTTGAGGAGACCATGCGCTGGATGCCCGGCACCTGTGCTTACCGCCTGCTGGCCGAAGGCAGGGACCTGCCGGAGTGGCACCCGCTTGTCAGCGGGGATCCGGACAGCGTGCACACGGCCGGAATCAGCGTGCGGGGCAGGGTGGTGGACGAGCGCGATGCCGGCGATCTGGAAGACCATATCGTGGACTGGCCGGCATGACGGTCGCGCTGCTGCAGATGGACGGTATGGCTGTCCGTTTCCGCCGTCACGCCCAGGCCCGCCGTCTGGTTCTCAGATACGATCCGGCCAGCGATGAATTCCGCGTCAGTCTGCCGGCAGGGGTCAGCGCCCGTACGGCGGAACGCTTCGTACGCGACCACAGGGACTGGATGCTGAACGAACGGGCGCGTCATCCGCACCCGCTCGGCCCCGGCGACATGTTGCCGTATCTGGGGATCGGGCGCCGGATCGCCTATACGGACATATCTCCCCGTACCATCCGGCTGGAAGAAGACTGTCTGACTGTCGGCGGCCCCGCCGATCAGGCGCCGGCCCGCCTGCAGCGCTGGCTGAGGGCATCGGCGCGGGCGCACATTGCGCCGATTGCGCGCGGATATGGCGACAGGCTGAATGTGGCGCCGTCGCGAATCAGCATCGGCGACATGCGGACCCGCTGGGGCAGTTGTTCCAGCAGGGGCACCCTGCGTTTCAACTGGCGTATCATGCTCGCCCCGCCCCCGGTGGTCCGGTATCTGGTGGCGCATGAAGTGGCGCACCTTCTGGAACTGAACCATTCCCCCCGGTTCTGGGCGCATGTGGCGCGCCTGTGCGCCGAGTGGCGCCAGCACCGGTCCTGGCTGACACATCACGGCGGTGCGCTGATGGCGGTCCGCCTAGCCGCGGTGTGACCCGCAGGCGGTTACCCGCACCGACCGCCATATGGCATATGACAGGTGGCCTGGTATCAGGGCAGGGTGCCGGCGGTGGCACGGCCGCGTCTATCCTGTCCGCGTGCGCCGGCCTCGAACAGCTCCGCGTCGATCAGGAGGGGACGGGGCGGCAGGCCCTGATGCGCCGCTGTCATGAAGCGGCCCCAGATGCGGGCGGGCAGACTGCCGCCTGTGACCCCCTTCATGGCAGTGCTGTCGTCATTGCCCACCCATACGGCGGCTGTCAGATCGCTGGTGAAGCCGACGAAAACGGCATCGCGGCTATCTTGTGACGTGCCTGATTTTCCGGCGGCGGGGCGGCCTATTTTTGCCTGTTTGCCCGACCCCCAGCCAATGACCGCTGTGAGCATTTCGGCCATGTCGCGCGCCAGAGGGCGGGCCAGAACGGTGATGGGACGTCGTGGCGGCAAACGGTACAGCACTTCGCCGGACAGCGTCGTGATCTCGACAATGCCGTAAGGGTCGGCGGCATGGCCGCCATTGGCGACGGTCGCATAGGCGCTGGTCAGGTCGATCAGGCGTACTTCCTCCGTCCCCAGGGGCAGGCTGGCCAGCGGTTCCACCGGTGTTGAGATGCCGAGACGTTTCGCCATGGCGGCCACCCGCTTGCGGCCGGTCTCCTCCGCCACCTTGACCGCGATGGTGTTGATGGAACGGGCAAAGGCTTCGCGCACCGTCATTTCGCCGTCGAAACGTCCTGTGTAATTCTTGGGGCTCCATGTGCCCACACGGATAGGTTCGTCGCGGTAGACATCGCTCGGACGGACCCCCATTTCCATGGCCGCAAGATAGGAAAACAGCTTGAAGGCGGATCCGGGCTGGCGCTGTGCCTGGACCGCGCGATTGAACTGGCTGCTGCCGTAATGCCGCCCGCCCACCATGGCCCGCACCGCGCCGTCATGGTCCGTCGCGACAAGGGCGCCCTGGTTTGCGTTATGGGTTTTGCCTTCATCGGCAAGGCTGCTTTCAAGGGCATGGGCCGCCTTCAGTTGGGTGTCCGGGTCCAGCGTGGTGTATATGATCATCGATTGGCCCATGGCCCGTTTGCCCAGAAGCCGCATGGATTCCGTTTCGATCCAGTCGGTGAAATAGCGGACATGCACCCCTGCCCGGTCCGGTATGATCGCGGGCGGCTTGTCCGAAATCGCCGCCGCCGCCTTCAGGCTCAGGACGCCGCCATCGACCATGGCGCTCAGCACCACGCGCGCGCGCTCCCAGGCGCCTTCCGGATTGATATGGGGGGCCAGCCGTGACGGTGCCTTGACCAGACCGGCCAGCAGCGCGGCCTCGCCAATGGTCAGACGGCGCGCGCTGTGACCGAAATATTTGCGCGCGGCCGCATCGATACCGTAGGCGCCCCCACCGAAATAAACCCGGTTCAGATACAGGGTCAGGATCTGATCCTTGCGGAATTTCTGCTCCAGCCAGAAGGCCAGCAGCAATTCCTGTGCTTTGCGCCGGATGGTGCGGTCGCTGGTCAAAAACAGATTTTTGGCAAGCTGCTGGGTGATTGTCGACCCGCCGGACAGAACGCGCCCTTCTCTGATGTTGGTGAAAGCCGCGCGGGCCAGCCCTTTGCCGTCCACACCACCATGTTCAAAAAAACTGCGGTCTTCCACGGCCAGAAAGGCGCGGATAAGCGTGTCCGGCATGGCCTCGAAGTCAATCCAGTCTCCGTAAATGGGGCCACTGCGGACCAGTGTGGAGCCATCGGCGGCTTTGATCAGAATGGCACGTTCGCCTGTGCCGGGCGGCGCCAGATTGCCGAGATCGGGCAGATCGTGGGCCAGGTAGGCAAGCCCGACAACACCGGCGAACGCACCCCAAACCCCAACCACCGCCAGCCCGTACATAAGCCGGGCCAGAACCCCCTTGTCACGGCGCCTGGACGGTACGGCCGGGCCGGTTTTCGGGGCCTTGGCCGGAGCGGATGTTTTTTTTGTACGTCGGTTTGCGGCCATGTCCCGGAAACTGTTTTTGGAAACGATTTTGGCAAGGATAGCGTCAAGTGATGCGCAAACCCTTAACCGGTATGTGTATCCGCTAAGGGTTTTGCGCGGCAAATATGGCAATGCCAAGGCCCACGGCAAGGCCGGACCCTGACCGGCGCGGTGTTTTCAGGCTGACACGATCGCTGTGGCGGGTTATTATAACCAACCGATCGATTGGTTATTTGGGAGAAAGCGATGCCGCGTGTCGCGCGCCTGAGCCGGGCGGACCTGACGCAGGCCTTTCACGATGTTTTTTCCGCACGGGGATATGACGGGGCCAGTCTGTCCGCACTGGCCGAGGCCGCCGGCCTGAGGAAGGCGACATTGTATCATCACTTCCCCGGCGGCAAAAAGACGATGGCCCGGCAGGTTCTGGCCCATGCCGGCGGACGGCTGCGCACGCTTGTTCTTGCGCCCTTGCATGGAGAGGAAGATGCCGGCGCGCGGCTGCGCAACAGCCTCGACGGGACGGCGCTGTATTATGGCGGCCATGTGCCGGTCTGCCTGATGAATGCCCTCATGTTCGGGGAGGGGGCCTTTCTGTTCGGTCCCCAGATTCGCACGGCTGTGGCAGTCTGGCGGCAGGGGCTGGCCGCCGCCCTGGCCGAGACCCGTTTCGCCGCCGGTGACGCGCAGGATGAGGCCCGTGCCGCCCTGGATCATATACAGGGTGCCCTGGTGCGCTGCCGCCTTGAAGGCGGCCGTGGCCCGCTTGAGCAGGCCCTGGATATGTTGCGTCATCGCTGGTCATAGCCGCCGGCAGTCCAAAAATTCGGGATTTGTTTCGCCTGTTACGCTTGACCTTGCGGCGGGAATGCCCCAAATGACGGGAAGAAACCGGAAGGATTTGGTCATGTTTATTGAAACCGAGACAACCCCGAACCCCGAAACGCTGAAATTCCTACCCGGGCAGGTGGTGATGGCGAGCGGATCGGCCCATTTCTCCGGCCCGGACGGGGCGGAGGATTCGCCGTTGGCGCAGGCCCTGTTCGGTGTAGAGGGCGTCGCGGGCGTGTTTCTGGGCAGCGACTATGTGTCCGTCTCCAAGGCATCCGACGCCGACTGGACCGGCCTGAAGCCTGAAATCCTGGCGGCCCTGATGGCCTTTTTCGCATCAGGTGCCCCTGTCATAACCGCTGAAGTCGAGGACGAGGTCGCGGTTGAAGAAGACGAGGCCGACGCCGACATCATCGAGCAGATCAAGGTTCTTCTGGATGAAAAAGTGCGGCCTGCCGTGGCGCAGGATGGCGGTGATATCGTTTACCGTGGTTTCAGGGAAGGCATTGTCTATCTGCAGATGCAGGGCGCCTGTTCCGGCTGCCCCAGTTCGACGATGACGTTGAAACACGGTATCGAGAATTTGCTGAAATATTATGTGCCGGAGGTGGTGGACGTCCGTCCCGTTTAAGCCTTCTCCCGGTCCTTCATGCCTGACCGATTGGCGGAAGCCCGCGAGTGTGAGCCCCGATCAGTCAAGGATGCCGCCGGGTACATAGAACATCTTGCCGTACCAGTACCAGCGTCCGTCGGGCGAGCGCAGGGTGCAGTTCAGCCGGTTGCGGCCTGCCGGAAAGGGCCTGTCAAAGCGCACCTCGACCCGCCGGCCCAGCTGGACAAGATCCGCCGCCCTGCCCAGATGGCTTGGATAACACGCCAGCCCGGCAAGATTTCCGGCTTCGACTTCAACGGTGAACCCTATGGCCGGAGGATTGCCTTTGACGTCCAGCACAGGGTTGCGTGGAACCTGGTCGCTGACCGGCAGCGGCAATGTCTGGCTGATGAGACGGAAGCGGTCTGACGTTCCGTACCGTTCGTTCAAAGCGAACCGTGGCAGGGAAAACAGAGACATGTCGAAGCCGACGGGTGCGGAATACTGGGCAAAAGCGGCTTCATATCCCAGTGTGGCGATTTCCGCCGCGAGCGTTTCATCATATTCGCCGTAAGGATAGGCAAACAGTTTTGCCGGGGCGCCCACTTCCTCTTCCAGGCGTCTGTTGCCGCGCTGAATATCGGCAATGGCGTCCGCCGTGGGCACGGACAGCATATGCAGATGGCCGGCGCCGTGATTTGCAATGGTGACCCCCTCGTCACGCAGGCGCCTGATATCATCCCAACGCATGTAATTGGATGACCCGGAATCCACCGCATCGGCCGCAACGAACAGGGTCATGGGCATGCCGGCCGCTTTGAGCCGTGGCCAGGCTTCGGTCATGACGGAGGCGTATGCATCGTCAACAGTGATGGCGACGGACCGTTCCGGCAGATCCGTCCGGGTGCGGATACGGCGTATCACCTCATGCAGTGGCATGACGTGATATCCGCCCCGGCGCAATTGCTCCAGATGGGCGTCAAACTGTTCAAGTCTGATATTGGTGGACGGATAGGTATCTTCACCGAATCGGTGATACATCAGGATCACGGCGGACTGGTCCGCCATGACCGAGGCCGGTGTGAACGCCGCCAGAAGTGCGGTTGCAAGGGCAATGGTCCGGACAAGACGGCGGATGGTGCGGGGGCGGTATTTTTGCATGCGGGCAGTGTGGCGTGGCGCCCGGTTTCTGACAAGGGGCTCTCTTACCTAAAAGAGCGCCCTGATATATCGGTGCCTGATGTATCGGTGAAGCGGGGGGCAAAAGACGGGGCCTGTTCTGCATCTGCCGGGTGCGGTGCGGTCTGGCCGGGGTCTATGGGCTGTGTCCTCGCCCCGTCAGGAAATCATGAAAGCCGGGGGCTATCCGGAAAGGCCGCTGGGTCGGCGGCGGCGATGCCGACGTTTGCCACATCCCGCATGCGTTGTCCGCTGGTCAAGCGTCCCAGGCTCGATTAAAAGATGGGCACATCCGCATACTCTGGGATCTTAGTTGAGGGCCTTCTGGGATCTTAGTTCAGGGTCTTAAAGCAAAGTCGAAATCTTAAGATATTCAAGGAGCGATGAAATGGGCCAAGCGCTTGATGATGCAAGTCTGGATCAGCTTTTCCGGACTGCCCGGTCGATCAATGTCTGGACGGACCGTGCCGTGGGCGAAGATAAGATCCGTGCCCTTTATGATTTGATGAAAATGGGGCCGACCAGCGCCAACTGTTCACCGGCACGGCTGATTTTCATTATGAGCGATGAGGCCAAAAACCGCCTGAAGCCGCATCTCATGGCGGGAAATGTCGCCAAGGTCATGGGCGCACCGGCAACGGCTATTATCGGGTATGACAGGGATTTTGCTTCTCGTCTGGGCGAATTGTTTCCCCATGATCCGGATGCGCCGAACTGGTTCGCGGACCCTGCCGTCGCCGAGGATACCGCATTCCGCAACGGGACCCTGCAGGGGGCGTATCTGATGCTGGCGGCGCGCAGCCTCGGCCTTGACTGTGGCCCGATGTCCGGTTTTGACAGGGATGGTGTCGACAGGGAGTTCTTCGCCGGCACCAATATCAGATCAAACTTCCTCTGTGCCCTGGGGCATGGCTCCGATGAACGGATTTTTCCGCGCAGTCCCCGGTTGGACTTTGACGACGCGGCGACCGTGCTTTGATTTTAGGCTACGGCCCTGAAACATGTCCTTTCTCGCCATAGACACCTGTGAGGCAACCTGTTCGGCGGCCATCCTTGCCGAGGACGGGGCTGTGCGTGCCACCCGCAGCGACACCATCGGCCGGGGACATGCGGAGCATCTGCTGCCGATGATCGACAGCCTTCACCGGGACGCCTGCACCGCTTATGCCGATGTATCCCGCATTGCCGTGACAACGGGGCCGGGCAGCTTTACCGGGGTCCGGGTGGGGCTTTCCGTGGCACGCGGCCTCGCGCTGGCCCTGTCGGTACCCTGTATCGGGGTCATGAGCCTGCCGGTTCTGGCGGTTCAGGCGGCCATTGCCGGCGGCGCCGAGGGTCGCGTTCATGCCGTTGTGGCAGGACGCGGCGGCCAGGTTTTCCATCAGGCTTTCGATGTGCTGCCGTCCATGGTTCTGCCCCGCGCCAGAACCGAGGCGGCATGTCTGGACGGGTCGGTCGCGCGTGCGCTGATCGCCCGTCATGGCGGACTGGTTTGCGGCAGCGGTGCTGAGATTCTGGGGTTTGATGCGGTGGTATCGACGCTTGATCCGGTTCTTCTTGGCCGCCTGGCCGCGGATTTGGACCCCGTTGTCCAGAGGCCGGAGCCCGCATATTTGCGCCCGGCCGATGCCGCCAGGGCCAAGCCACCCCTGCCGGTGACGGTGGAATCGTGACAGGCCCGAGACAGCGGCCTTCTGCCATATCCCGGCCGGTGGAGGACAGCGACACTGTTCTGACATGCCAGCGGGCGGAAGGGACCGACGCCTCCGTTATCCTGGCAAGACTGCACCATGATATTTTCGCATGCGAGGACGGCGAACACGCCTGGTCCGAGGATTCCTTTGCCGTCTTTTTCGAACAGCCGGGGCGATATGCCTCCATTCTCAGCGCGGCCGGAACGCCGGCCGGGCTTGCGCTTGTCCAATGGGGCTGTGATCAGGCCGATCTTGTGACATTCGGTATCCTGCCGCGTTACCGCAGGAAGGGACTGGCGCGCTATTTCATTGCGAATATTGCAGACGATCTAGTGTCAGCCGGGGTAAAAACGCTTTTTCTGGAAACCCGTAGTAACAACCATGCAGCCTGCCGGCTGTATATGTCAGCCGGTTTCCAAATGATCGGACGACGGAAAGACTATTATAAGCTTCAAAACGGGAAGCGTGAAGATGCGCTGCAATTTTCCCTGTGCTTGAACAGTCTCACATAAAGACAGACATTATATTATAATGTTTGGTTTAGTTCTTTACTTGTATTAGCAATTCGATTAGGTCTACCGAAGCCGTCAGAGCGGTCGGGGATGTGGAAAGATCCCAAGTCTCATCCGTCGGTGCAGATACAAGGCGTCGTGCCAGGATGACATGTCCAAGCGCGGCGACGGAACGTTCAAAAGGGGCATTGCCCGGCGTTGCTTCATAAAGAATCTTTGCCGTGCTTTCAGTATTCAGACCGTCCAGAAAGAGACGGGTTTTGACAAAGGCCATCGGGCATATGGCACCGCGCAGATCGAGATAGGAGTATGACATTCAATATTCCTCAGCCGGAGAGTGGACGGCCCATCAGGGTAGAGAGTGTCTGAGGTAGGTTGCGGTCTTGTGGTGT
The DNA here is from genome assembly GCF_003688555.1 of Eilatimonas milleporae. Lineage (GTDB taxonomy): Bacteria > Pseudomonadota > Alphaproteobacteria > Sphingomonadales > Kordiimonadaceae > Eilatimonas > Eilatimonas milleporae. The sequence goes on along the minus strand of NZ_REFR01000014.1, from coordinate 239,630 downwards.
GCCTAGAGGCAAATGCTACTCACTTTATGAAAAAGACGAGGAGTTACGGTTCAGCGACTGCTGATAATGCCGGACATAAGATATGGAAGACAAAAGTAACAAAGTGCAAGAACTGTTGACGCTGACAGCAGATATCGTGTCATCGCATGTGGCGAACAATACGGTTGCCGTTGGTGATCTGCCTACATTGATTGAGCAGGTTTTCAAGACGCTTAACGGTCTTGATGGTGAGGAACCTGTCAAGGAAGAGCGGCCGAAGCCGGCCGTTCCGATTCGCCGTTCAGTGACGCCTGATTTTATCATCTGCCTAGAGGATGGCAAAAAACTGAAGATGCTGAAGCGGCACTTGAAAACACGGTATGACATGACACCCGACGAGTATCGCGAACGTTGGGGTCTGCCGGCTGATTATCCGATGGTTGCGCCCAATTATGCCAAGCAGAGACGCGATCTGGCGAAGAAAATCGGTCTGGGGCGCGGCAAGCGTTGAAAAACGTTTCCCGGACAATGGTCGTACCGTTTGTGACCGATTCAAAAGATAAAGACCTGCATGGTGCCGTACCCTGCAGGCTTCCCTGAGCGGACGGCGCAGCATTTTCGCCGTGAGCCCTTTTGTCTTGCCATGACTTTGGCCTGCCCGTTTCGCCGCTGGTGCAGCCCTTTCTCTTGATGGGCCTTCTCCAAACAGTCTGTTCGTGAAAACCGCAGGACCACATGCGGGGTTTGCCGGGATCAATATCCATCCGGCTTGCCCTTTAGGTCATGCCTGTGCGATGGTCCGTAGCCGTGTCGGTGATACCGGCAAGTTCATAAACAGTTAGTGTGCCGGGATGTACGCGAAGGCGTGCAGAAACCCCGCAAATCAAGAGTTTTGGTGAGGACATGCCGAACAGCAATCCCGATATTGAAGCGCTGTGCCTGGAAAAAGGTATGCGCATGACGGATCAGCGTCGCGTGATCGCGCGCGTTCTGACAGACGCGACCGATCATCCCGATGTTGAAGAGGTTTATCGCCGGTCAACACAGGTCGATGCAGGGATCAGTATCGCCACCGTATACAGAACCGTGCGGCTTTTTGAGGAAGCCGGTATTCTGGAACGGCACGATTTTCGCGACGGGCGGTCGCGCTATGAACCCGTGACGGATGAGCATCACGATCACCTGATCAATCTGGAAACCGGTGAGGTGCTCGAATTCCACAACCCGGAAATCGAGCGCCTTCAGGAAATCATTGCCAGCGAGCTGGGTTTCAGACTGGTCGATCATCGTATGGAGCTGTATGGCGTTCCCCTGAAAAGGCGTGGTGACGATAAGGGCGATCACTAGACCATGAGCGACGCGGCCACCCAGTCTGTCGAGGCCGCTGTCGCGGATGAGCCGGGAAACCCTGACAGCACGGTGGAATACGGTGGGCTTCATGGCAGTCTGCGCCATGAAACCTGGACCATGCGGTCCCGTACCCGTCTTTTGACAATATTGCTGTCAGCGCTGCCCTTGGCGGCCCTGCAGATTTCCCTTGTCTGGGTGCCACGTGTCTGGTGGACCATTCCGGGGCTGTGGCACAGACTGTCCTGTCGCATTCTTGGCGTACAGGTCACGGAACACGGCAAGAGGGTACGCAACAAGGGCGTCCTGTATGTGGCCAACCATATTTCCTGGCTGGATATCCTTGTGTTGGGCGCGGTGCTGAAAAGGTCCAGTTTCGTCGCCAAGGCCGAAATATCGGAATGGGGTGTGCTGGGCCTTCTGGCAAAGATGCAGCGGACGGTTTTCGTGAACCGTGAACGGCGTCTGGACAGCGCCCGTCAGCGGGATGCCCTCCATGACCGGCTGACCGGCGGCGACAGCCTGATCATGTTTCCGGAAGGGACGTCCACTGACGGTATGCGTGTCGGCCGTTTCAAATCGGCCCTGTTTTCCGTGGCGGAAAGGGAAGAGGCGCTGAGCGGCAAGCCCCTGACCATTCAGCCCATTACCCTTGCCTTTACGGAGGTGAACGGCATGCCCTGGCTCAGGGCGCTGAAACCGTGGGCGGCATGGCTCGGCGATGTGGAACTGGTGTCCCATGTCGGGCACCTTCTTTCCAAGGCACGTTTGCGGGTGACCATTGAATATCACCCGCCGGTCAGTCTGGGCGATTTTGAAGACCGCAAAGCCCTGGCGCGTTACTGCGAAAACCGGATTCGCCTTGGTCTTGAGCGCGCCAACAAGGGTACATGGCTGCATCCGTAATGCATGTTCCCCGTGACAGGTACACTTGACAGGCGGATCGCCGGTGATAGGCTCCGCCCGCCTTTGCAGACGGCGGATGTCGCCCGGTGTGGCCGCTAGGGGCGATGCGCGCGTTTGCCCCATGATCCGACCCGTGCCGACCGGCGGTGCCTGAAGGAGTTTTGTGACCGTGTCGAAGAAACTGTTCATCAAGACATATGGATGTCAGATGAATGTCTATGATTCCAATCGTATGGCCGATGTGCTGAAGCCGCACGGGTATGACGCCGTGGACAGTCCCGAAAGCGCCGACCTGGTCATTCTCAACACGTGTCATATTCGTGAGAAGGCGGCTGAGAAAGTCTATTCCGAGGTGGGGCGCCTGCGCCAGCTGAAAGACGCGCGCAAAACCGATACCGGAGAAGATATGACCATCGCCATCGCCGGATGCGTCGGTCAGGCCGAAGGGCCGGAGATGATGCGCCGCGCGCCCGCGATCGATCTGGTTCTGGGGCCGCAAACCTATCACCGTCTTCCCGATATGCTGCGCGAAGTCGATGACCGCCGGCTGAAAGGTCAGCGCCCGCGTGTGCTCGACACGGATTTTCCGGTGGAAAGCAAATTTGACTTCTTGCCGGAAGAGCAGGGCCCGCAGGGCCCCGCCGCGTTTCTGACCGTGCAGGAAGGATGCGATAAATTCTGCACATTCTGTGTCGTGCCCTATACGCGCGGTGCCGAATTCAGCCGCCCTGTCAGGGATATCCTGACGGAAGCACGGCGCCTGTCCGCGGCAGGCGTGCGCGATATCACCCTTTTGGGGCAGAATGTGAATGCCTACCACGGCGATGACCTGAATGGCGGCACCGCCAGCCTTGGCAGCCTGATCCGCCGTTTGGGCGACATCGACGGCATAGCGCGTATCCGCTATACCACCTCGCACCCGCGCGACATGGATGCCGAGTTGATCGCCGCCCACAGGGATGTGCCGCAATGCATGCCCTATCTCCATTTGCCGGTGCAAAGCGGATCGGACCGGATACTCGATGCCATGAACCGCCGCCATACGGCTGATCTGTACCGGCGTATCATCGACGATTTGCGGGCGGCACGCCCCGATATTGCCCTGTCATCGGATTTCATTGTCGGCTTTCCCGGTGAAACGGATGCCGATTTTGAAGATACGATGCGGCTTGTGCGGGATGTCGCTTATGCGCAGGCGTACAGTTTCAAATACAGCCCCCGTCCCGGCACCCCCGCGGCCGATATGGAAGTCCAGGTGGATGAGACGGTCAAGACAGAACGCCTTGCCGCCCTCCAGGCCTTGCTGAATACACAGCAAAAAGCCTTCAATGACGCTTCTGTCGGCCGGGTGTTCGATGTTTTGTTCGAACGCAGGGGCAAGCGTGCCCGACAGCTTGTCGGCCGCAGTCCCTATTTGCAGGCTGTTCATGTGGATGTCACGAGAGGCGATTACACGCTGGACGGCATGGGCGCGAGTCCATACACTGAAAACAGTGACAACGGTCTGATGGGCACACTGGTGCCGGTCCGTATTACCTCGGCCGGTCCAAACAGCCTTGAAGGCGAACTGACGGGTCTTCCGTCTTAATCGCGGTCGTGGCTCTGTGCAGCGCAGGACATGATGCGGCGGGCGGTTGCGGACCCCTGAGCCCGCAGGAGCAGAAAATCCTTTGACCGAACGAGCCAAGGCCAGCCCTGTTATTGTGTTGCCGGAACCGACGGCAGTGATCTCCGCAAGCCACCATTTCCTTTACCCGGGTGCCTAGCCGTATGGACGACATGGATCGCCCGAAGAGCCGCCGCCTTGTCCTTGAATTCGAGGACAATCGCGTTCTGGCCACGGTTTTTGGCCAGCATGACCGCAATCTTGCCCGGATCGAGCAAAGTCTTGGCGTGGTTCTGATCAATCGCGGCAACAAGGTGGCCGTTGAAGGCGAGGGCATGCAGGACAGAGCCAGCGCGGTTTTGCGGCATCTGTATGACCTGGCCAAAAAGGGGCACAGCATTTCCATCGGCGAAGTGGACGGCGCCATTCGCCTGTCGGAGAATGGCGCGGATACCATGTCGGCCCCGGAGGCGGCGGCCAGGGGCAAGGGAGCGTCCGGTCCGGCCGGGTTGCGCATTACCACCCGTAACCGCGTCATCCTGCCCCGGTCCAGGGGGCAGGCTGATTATATCCGCCAACTGACGGACCATGAGATGGTTTTTGCCATCGGCCCCGCCGGCACGGGCAAGACCTATCTTGCGGTCGCCATGGCCGTGTCCCGTATGATGGCGGGTGAGATTGACAGGATCGTGCTGTCGCGCCCCGCTGTCGAGGCAGGGGAGAATCTGGGTTTTCTGCCCGGTGATCTGAAGGAAAAGGTCGACCCCTATCTGAGGCCGCTTTATGACGCGCTGTATGACATGTTGCCGCCGGAACAGGTGGAGCGCAGGCTGGCCAGCAATCAGATTGAAATCGCGCCACTGGCCTATATGCGCGGGCGGACGCTGGCGCATGCCTTTGTCATTCTCGATGAGGCACAGAATACGACCCCGATGCAGATGAAGATGTTTTTGACCCGTTTCGGAGAAAACAGCCGCATGGCAATCTGCGGTGATCCGAGCCAGGTGGACCTGCCCCGCGGCACTAAGTCGGGTCTGAGCCATGCGCTTGACATTCTGGAACCTGTGGACGGCATTTCCGTTGCCCGCTTTTCAAGCGAGGATGTGGTCCGTCATCCGCTGGTCGGCCGAATTGTCGATGCTTATGACAAGGCTGACGAGTAACGGATCATGAGCGGCAATTCTGCCTCCTGCCGGCCCGAAGTCTCCCACCCGGCTGCGGTCACTACAAAAACGGATGGGTCTGGCGGTGACGCCGGACCGGCCGTCGACATCACGCTTGCGGATGCAAGCTGGTCCGAACTGGTGCCGTCATACCATATGAAAGTCACCGCGGCTGTCCTTGCGGCGCTTGTCGCGGCGCCCGAGGTGTCGTCTGAGGGAGTATCCGGGGGAATCTCCGGGGAGATGCCCGCCCTCGAGGTGTCTGTTCGTCTGACGGACGATGCAGAGGTGCGGGTGTTGAACAGAACGTATCGCGGCAAGGACAAGGCGACAAATATCCTTTCCTTTCCGTCCTGCGCCGCCGATGACCTTCCGGTTGCCGTGGACCATGCGGCCAAGGGGGGACCGCCTGTGCTTATGGGCGATCTTGTGCTGGCCAGCGGGGTCTTGGCGCGCGAAGCCGAAGCCATGGGGAAAACCCCGGAGGATCATCTGGGTCATCTGGTGGTACACGGTGTGCTGCATCTTCTGGGATATGATCATATGGACGATGTGGAAGCGGAGCGGATGGAAGCGCTTGAGGTCCGTGTTCTGGGCACTCTCGGCATTGGCAATCCGTATGAAGGGAGCCGGATGGCATGAGCCGGGAACAGTACAGACATGAAACCGGCGAGACCGACCCGGCCAGGCTCTCGTCACGGGGTGGTTTCATGGCGTATCTGCGCGAGCTTTTCGGCCGTGGGTCCGTCGCAAGCCTGAAGGACAGTGTGGCCGAGGCGATCGTTGAACATGAAGAGGCCGGCGGCAGCGCCGCCATCAGCGCCGATGAACGCACCATGCTGTTCAATATTCTGGAATATGGCGACCTGCGCGTTGGCGATGTCATGGTACCGAGAGCCGATATCGTCGCCGTTGCCCTGGACACGGGACTGCAGGGCCTTTTGAACCTGATGGCGGATGCCGCGCATTCGCGCCTGCCGGTTTATCGAACCGGTCTGGATGACGTCCTTGGCATGGTCCATGTGAAGGATGTGCTGGCTTTCCTGGCCAAAGGGGCAGCGCCCGGCGATTTTCGTATTGAGCATCTTCAGCGCCCGGTACTTTTTGTCCCGCCGTCGATGAAGGTGATGGATTTGCTGGCACGCATGCGCACCAGCCGTACGCATATGGCAGTTGTCGTGGATGAATATGGGGGCACTGACGGGCTGCTGACGATTGAAGACCTGGTGGAAGAGATCGTCGGTGAGATCGAGGATGAGCATGACGCCGCGGATTCGGATCCGCATTTCGAGGCCCTTGGCAATGGAACCTATGATGCCGATGCGCGCGTCGAGATTGAGGATCTGGAATCCGTTTTGGATGTGGACCTGTTGCCCGAGGACCGCGAAGAAGATGCCGACACCCTCGGCGGCCTTGTCTTTACCCTGGCCGGCAGGGTACCGGAAATCGGCGAGGTTATCGCCCATGACAATGGCTACCGTTTCGAGGTGGTGGATGCCGATCCGCGCCGTATCCACAAGCTGCGCATCCATGAGCCCGAAACCGACCTGCCCATCAGGGGGGCGGTAGAGGGCAGGCGCGCGCGCGCTGACGCAAACGGGGAGGACATGGCGTGAGCCCACCGGCGGTCGATCCTGTACAAACGACAAGCCTGGCCTCGCTGATGGACCGCCTTGTCGCCAGAGGCGGTTATGTCATGGTCGGCTTTGCCTTTTTCCTCGGAATCGCCCTGTCCTACAGCTTTGCCCCTTATGATGTCTTTATTCTGATCCTGCTCGGCGTGCCGGCGATGGTGCTTATGCTGGACCGTGCGACCAGTCCGTCACAGGCCTTTCGCTGGGGATGGTGGCTGGGGTTCGGGTTTTTTCTGGTCGGTCTGAGCTGGGTCGGGGTCGCCTTTACCCAGCAAAGCGCGGTGTCGCCTTATCTGGCCCCGGCGGCCATTGTGTCGCTCGCCGGGCTTCTGGCGTTTTACACCGGGCTTGGGTTTTGGCTGTCGCGTCTTCTGTGGTGCGACAGCCTATGGCGTATCGTGATTTTTGCGGCCATCTGGACCCTTTTCGAGCTGGCGCGGGGGGTCCTTTTCACAGGCTTTCCATGGCATGTTCTCGGCTCTGTCTGGTCCAACTGGTTGCCCATGGCGCAAAATGCCCACTGGCTGACTGTTTACGGTCTTGGATTTGTAACCGTTTTGGGGGCCGGCCTGCTGACGCCGCTTCTGTCGGGGCGGCGGGATTGGCGCGGTCTGACGGCGGCGGTTTGCGCGGTGCTTGTGGCAATTCTCATGACCGGCTATGGCGCCTGGCGCCTGGACAGGACCGAGACGCGTTTTCATCTGGGTATGACCATGCGTCTGGTGCAGGCCAATGTGGCGCAACGGGAAAAATGGATCCCCTATCTGATCGAAGATCATTTCGACAAACATCTGCGTTTGTCGCGCAATGGCGATCCCGATGGCAAGGCAACAGGGGTCAAGCTTCTGATCTGGCCCGAGGCGTCCGTTCAGCGGGAAACATTCGACCGCGAGGGGTCGATTCCACGCTGGCGTATGAGCCGTTTGCTTGAGTTCGGGGCCTTCGCCATCACCGGCGGTCCGCGATATGAGCAGATGCCGGGACAGCTTGACTATTATAACAGTCTGTTCGCGATCAATGCGCGCGGCGATCTCTATGCCCGTTACGATAAACGCCGTCTTGTGCCGTTTGGCGAGTTTCTGCCGTTTGCCGATCTGTTCCATGCCATGGGGGTGCGCCACCTCGCCACCGGGGCGTCTTTTTCATCGGGGCCGCGCCGGGCTGCGACGGTCAGCTTGCCCGGGGTGCCGCCCTTTTCGCCACTGATCTGTTACGAGGCGATTTTCCCCGGCACGGTGGCGGATACCGAAAACCGCCCGGAATGGCTTTTGAATGTGACCAATGACGGATGGTTCGGATTGACAAAAGGGCCGCACCAGCATCTTGCGCTGGCCCGTATGCGGGCCATTGAGGAAGGGCTGCCCATGGTGCGCAGTGCAAGCACCGGGATCAGTGCCGTGATTGATCCCGTGGGTCGCACCGTGACATCCCTTGGACTGGACCGGGCCGGTGTGTTGGAAAGTCCGCTGCCGCAAAGTCTGCCGGCGCCCGCCGTTCAAACGGATACCAAGATTCTTGTAATTGCACTTTTAAGTATTTTAATCATTATACTACCTCTTAAACAATTATTAATGGAAAAAACAATAAATAAAAACAATCAATGATATTTATTTTCTTACCTTAGGGTGCTTTATTATAAAGTGTTGTTTCCAGTCACATTTCATCGTAAGTAAATAGTATAGAAACATAGTTTTTTACTTGGGTGAATGGTGGGGTATGCCAGATCCTATTGATATACATGTGGGGTCGCGGGTGCGATTGCGTCGGACCCTGATGGGATTGTCGCAACAATCTCTGGGCCAGGCTCTCAGTCTGACCTTTCAACAGATCCAGAAATATGAACGGGGTACGAACCGTATCGGTGCCGGGCGTCTGATGCGTATTGCCAGTGCACTGGATGTCCACCCGTCCTATTTTTTCGACGATATGCCGGAAGAGATTGCGGGCAAGGGGGCAGGCCGGAATCACGGCGCTGTGCCGGATCTCAATTACGCCCGCCGTGAAACACTCGAACTGGTGCGTGTTTTTTCCCGTATCGACAGTAACGACGTGCGCGGCCAGTTGCTCGCTCTGATGCGCGTCCTCGGGGCTGTGGATACGAACTGACGGTCTTCCGGGGCATCCCTTGCGCCTTGTCGGTCAGGGGCGGGACCCGTTCCTGGCGCACCATACCATCTTTCGTCCCATGCATTTCCGGTCAATGATTGGCTTTGTGGCGACCGTTCTTTGGGCTATAGGGGCGGCATGAACGGTTCAGACCATATCGCGGTCGGCGGAAAACCGGTTGCGGCCCCGCCGGGCGAGCGGGACGGACACAAGGATCCGGCCCGGCGCTTTTTCGGGCGCCGCAAGGGGCCTTCCCTGTCCGCCCGCCAGCAGAGCCTGCTTGCCGGGGTGGGGAGACGTATCGGCATCGGCGTGTCATCCGGTGAATATCCCGGCGCCCTCGAGCCGCGCGATCTGTTTGCCGGTCTTGAGGGTGGCGCGGACATCTGGTTCGAAATCGGTTTCGGCAAGGGAGAGCATCTGGCCTGGCAGGCGGCGCGGAATCCCGATGTCGGTCTGATCGGCTGCGAACCGTATCTGAACGGATATGTCGGCCTTCTGGACAAGATACAGGATAAGGGGCTTGGCAATGTCCGGGCCTATGCGGATGACGCACGGCATCTGTTGTGGCGGTTTCCGGATGCGTGTCTTGCCCGTGTTTTTCTTTTGCATCCCGACCCATGGCCCAAAAATCGCCATGCCGCGCGGCGTTTTGTCAGGCCGGACAATCTTGATCTGCTGGCCCGGGTCATGGCGGACGGGGCCGAGCTTCGCATCGGTACGGATCATCCTGTCTATCGTCGGTGGACGTCGGTACACATGGCGGCGCATCCCGATTTCGAATGGCTGGCCGAGGGCCCCGACGACTGGCGCACGCGCCCCGTGGACTGGCCCGAGACACGATATGAGGTAAAGGCGCTTGAGGGCGGGGCAACCTATTTCCGTTACAGGCGTCGCTGCCGCAGGTGTGCGGCGGCGACCGCGACCCCTGCGAACATGGCGAAAACCATATGATTTCAGCCTTGCGGACCGCAGTGCAAAGGAGTATATAGGCTCCGCGTTCTCCTAATTATTGGTGGCTTGATTGGGGAGTGGGTCTTGGCCCGCTTTTTTTGTTGCTGCCTCTGTCAGGCTGTGGGGAGCGGATGTGCGGAATGGTTGAATGAGTGACGTTGCGACACGGATAACGGACTTGATCGGGCCGAGTGTTGAAGGACTTGGCTTTGAGTTGGTGCGCGTGACCTATGGCGGCGGCCGGCGTCCGACCTTGCAGGTTATGGCCGAACGTCCCGATGGCACGATGAATGTCGATGACTGTGCTAGATTGTCACGGGAGTTGTCCGTCCTGCTGGATGTGGAAGATCCGATTGACGGCGAATATATGCTGGAGGTCAGTTCCCCCGGTATCGACCGCCCCCTGACCCGCCGCAAGGATTTCGAGCGCTGGGCCGGTTTTCAGGCGAAAGTCGAGCTGCGCGAACAGATCGACGGACGGCGGCGTTTCCGTGGCAGGATCGTCTCGCTCGCAGACGATGATTTGACACTGGAGACCGAAGAGGGCGAGGCGGTTTTGCCTTATGCGGACGTGATAAAGGCCAAGCTGGTCTTGACCGACGATCTGGTGGCTGTCGCGCAGGCACAGGAGGGGCGTCCGCTGAATGCTGGCGCCGTATCCGGGGGGCAGCGGTCCGGTGAGAATAGCGAGGCATGAGTGCAAAGGCGCACTCCGAAATGGCCCGGCATGGATTGACGGGCCTGGGATGATGAGGTTTCCGGGGCGGGTCTGTCTGATTTTCGCCTTGGAAGAATGGTAAGAAAAGCCTGCCACAAGGGTGAATGGTCAGGTGAATCGACGGATACGGAACGGGTGCTATCGGCCTGTTCCGCGAATAACGGAGTGAAAATATGGCTGCTGTCAGTGCAAACCGTTTGGAGCTGCTGCAGATCGCTGAACTGGTCGCGCGCGAAAAGGCAATCGATAAAGATATCGTTCTTGAGGCGATGGAAGACGCGATCCAGAAAGCGGCACGGTCCCGTTATGGCGCCGAAAACGAAATCCGTGCGCAGATTGACCGAACGACCGGGGATATCCGTTTGTTCCGTGTTTTGCATGTGGTCGAAGATGTCGAAGACCCGGCAACGGAAATCAGCCTTGCCGATGCGCGGCATGACAAGCCCGATGCCGTGATCGACGATTATCTTGCGGCGCCCCTGCCGCCGATGGACTTCGGACGCATTGCCGCCCAGACCGCCAAACAGGTGATTGTGCAGAAGGTGCGCGATGCCGAGCGCGAGCGCCAGTATGAAGAATACAAGGATCGCCTGGGCGAAGTCGTGACCGGACTGGTCAAGCGTGTCGAATACGGCAATGTGATCGTTGATCTTGGCCGGGCGGAATCGATCATGCGTCGCGATCAGGTCATCCCGCGCGAGCATATCCGCCAGAATGAGCGTATTCGCGGCTATATCTACGATGTGCGCCGTGAAAACCGGGGGCCGCAGATTTTCATGTCGCGGACCAAGCCTGAATATATGGCGGCCCTGTTCGCGCAGGAAGTGCCGGAAATATACGACGGTATTATCGAAATCCGTGCCGTGGCGCGTGATCCCGGCAGCCGGGCCAAGATTGCCGTAATTTCGAATGACCCCTCGATTGACCCGGTCGGGGCCTGTGTCGGAATGCGGGGCAGCCGCGTTCAGGCGGTCGTCAATGAATTGCAGGGCGAGAAAATCGACATCATCCCCTGGTCGCCGGATGTGGCCGGTTTTATTGTTAACGCCCTTCAGCCCGCAGAAGTCACCAAGGTTGTTCTGGACGAGGAACGCAGTCGGGTCGAGGTCGTGGTGCCGGACGACCAGCTTTCTCTCGCCATTGGTCGCCGGGGCCAGAATGTAAGGCTGGCGTCCCAGCTGACCGGCTGGACCATCGATATCATGACCGAGGCCGAGGAGTCCGAGCGCCGTCAGGAAGAGTTCATGGCCCAGTCGAGACGCTTCATGGAGGCGTTGGATGTGGATGACACGCTGGCGCACCTTCTGGTGGCCGAAGGCTTCTCCGAAGTCGAGGAAGTGGCCTATGTCGAACCTGATGAGCTGCTGACGGTGGAGGGATTTGACGAGGATCTTGTCGCCGAGTTGCAGCGCCGGGCCGGCGACTATCTGGAGGCGGAAGCCCGCGCGGCCGATGACAAGCGCCGCGATCTCGGCGTTGCCGACGAACTGGCCGACATCGAGGGGCTGACACCGCAGATGCTGGTGTCTCTCGGGGAGGCGGAAGTCAAAACACTTGAAGATTTTGCCGGGCTTGCCGCCGATGAACTGACCAGCAGCGATGACGGTATTCTGAAGCGATATGGGCTTGCCGAAAGTGATGCCAGCGACATGATCATGTCCGTGCGTGTCGCCCTTGGCTGGATCGCGCCTGAGGATATATACAGTGCGGCCGATGGTGAGGACGGTGAAGCCGCGCAGGATGACGCCGATGAGTCCGATGCTTCTGGGGCCGCTGCGTCCGCTGATGCCGGACCGGTAAGCGTGGAAGAGCAGGCCCCTGGGGCCTGACACATAGGTGGTGGACGCGAATCCATGGATGACGCAACCAGGGCGCCGCATCGGCGCTGCGTGCTGACAGGCTGCACGGCCCCGGTTGAAACGCTTGTCCGGTTGGTGATGGGGCCAGACGGCAGTCTTGTGCCCGATATTGCGGCAAAACTGCCGGGGCGCGGCGCCTGGGTTTGTGCGGACGGCCCTTTGATCGCGGCAGGCGTGCGGGATGGAAAGCTTGCGAAAGCGGTTTCCCGGTCTTTGAAGACCGCTGTGCGGGCAGACCGTGTTCCGGTCGATTTGCGCGACCGGATAGAAGAGTTGCTGGAGCGGCGGCTGCTTGACCGCCTTGGCCTGATCAAGCGGTCCGGCGACCTGGTGACGGGTTTTGACAAGATCGTCGCCCATGTCGGCGCGTCTGAACGCAAGCCGTCCCTGGGGCGGCCCCGTTTGTGGCTGACCGCTGCGGACGGTTCCGATGACGGGCGGCGTAAACTGTCCGCCGCCCTGAAAGGGCTGGCCCCTGTGACCTTTTTCGACCGGGCGGCTTTAAGCGCCGCGCTCGGCCGTGACAATGTGGTGCATGTGCTGTTGCTCGCAGGAGGCGGCACGGAGAGATTTATCGCCGATCTGGCCAGGTGGAACGGTATACGCCGCAAGACGCCACCGGCAGCGGATCAGGGACCGGATGGTGCGGGAATGTGATATGGCGCTGCCGCAGGCATTGTATTGCGGCCCCAAGAACTTTAAAAGCATGTGCGGCAAGCTGCACAAAGGAATGAAGTAAGTATGAGCGACGATAAGAAACTGACGCTGTCCAGCCGGGCCACCCTGGGTGTAGGAAAAGGGGTGGAAAAGGGCCAGGTGCGCCAGAATTTCTCTCATGGCCGCAGCAAAGCCGTGGTGGTTGAGCGCAAAAAGAAGCGTCTGGTCAAAAAGGGCGAGGAAAGTCCGGCAGCCCCCGCGCCCCAGCAGTCGTCCGCTCCCAAACCGTTTGTGCCGAAACGCCCTGCCGGCGAAGCTTTGGGCAGCCTGACCAATGCCGAAATGGAAACCCGGGCGAAGGCGCTGGAAGAAGCCCAGCGCCGTGCCGAGGAAGATGCTCGGCGCCGTGAGGTTGAAGAGGAAGAGCGCAAGAAGCGCGCCGCCGCCGAGCAAGCCGCGCGGGATGCCGAGGAAACGGCCCGCCAGCAGGCCGAGGTGGATGCCAAGCGTAAGGCGGAAGAGGTCGCGGCGAAAAAGGCCGAGGTGGAGGCCGAGCGCAAGGCCGAGGAAGTCCGCGCCACCCGTGAGAAAGCCGAGGAAGATGCCCGCAAGAAAAGCGAGCTTGAGGCCCGCGCCGTACAGATGCGCAAGGCAAGCGAAGCCCGCAAGGCGGCTGAGACCACCAGTGACGATGCCGCGCGCGCACGCGCGAAACCCAAACGCGGTAAAGAGCGCAAAGGCGATCAGGCGCAGGATCAGCGGGGCCGTGGACGCGGCGGGGCCGACCGCCGCCGTGGAGGCCGCCTGACCATATCCCGGGCGCTGGAGGGCGAGGATGCGCGGCAGCGTTCGGTTGCCGCATTCCGGCGTGCCCAGGCGAAGAAACGTCAGGCCGCGGGCGGTGCCAACCAGCCGTCACAGCGTCAGGCGCGTGAAGTGACGATTCCTGAGGCCATCACGGTTCAGGAACTGGCGAACCGGATGGCCGAGAAATCGACGGCGGTCATCAAAACACTGATGAAACTGGGCGTCATGGCGACGATCAACGAAACGCTGGATCAGGACACCGCCGAGTTGGTCGTCAGCGAGTTTGGCCATACGCCGAAACGGGTTTCGGAATCGGATGTGGAAATCGGTTTCTTCGGTGGGGAGGACCGTCAAGAGGATCTGGCGGCCCGTGCACCGATTGTCACGGTGATGGGGCATGTTGACCACGGCAAGACATCGCTTCTGGACAAATTGCGCGAAGCCAATGTGGTCGCGGGCGAGGCCGGCGGTATTACACAGCATATCGGTGCCTATCAGGTCAGTGTCGGCGACGGTGCCAGGATCACTTTCCTGGACACGCCGGGCCACGCCGCCTTTACCCAGATGCGTGCCCGTGGCGCCAGTGTGACCGATATCGTCGTGCTTGTGGTCGCTGCCGATGACGGCGTCATGCCGCAGACGATTGAAGCCATCAATCATGCCAAGGCCGCCGAAGTGCCGATTATCGTTGCTATCAACAAGATGGACAAGGAAGGGGCCAACCCGGACCGTGTCCGCCAGGAATTGTTGCAGCATGAAGTGGTGGTCGAAACATATTCCGGCGATGTTCAGGAGGTTGAGGTCTCTGCCCTGAAAGGGACCGGTATGGATTCGCTGAAAGAGGCCATTCATCTTCAGGCCGAACTGCTGGAACTGGTGGCCAACCCGGACCGGACTGCCGAAGGTGTCGTGGTCGAGGCCAAGCTTGACAAAGGCCGCGGACCGGTTGCGACGGTTCTGGTTCAGCGCGGAACCTTGAGCGTGGGTGACATTCTTGTGGCCGGGCCCGAATGGGGCAAGGTGCGGGCCCTCGTCAATGATCGCGGCGAGCAGGTCAAGACAGCGGGGCCTAGCGTTCCGGTCGAGGTTCTCGGTCTGAACGGTGTACCCGGCGCCGGCGATGATTTCGCCGTCGTTGACAGTGAGGCGCGCGCCCGCGAGATCACCGAATACCGTCAGGGCCAGATGCAGAAACGCCGCCAGGCGGCAGGAGCGCAGCCGAAAACGCTGGAAAATCTCTTCTCCAAGATCAAGGAGAAGGATGTTCACATGTTCGACGTGGTGCTCAAGGGAGATGTGCAGGGCTCTGTCGAGGCGATCACCCAGGCGCTTGAAAATGCCGGTAACGAGGACATCAGCTGCCGTGTCATCCACGGTGCCGTTGGCGGTATTACCGAAAGTGACATCACTCTGGCCGAAGCCTCCGAGGCGCTGGTCATCGGTTTCAACGTCCGGCCCAACAAGCAGGCCCGGGAGGCGGCCGAGCAGCAGGGTATCACGATCAAATATTATTCCGTCATTTATGATCTGATCGATGAAGTGAAGGCCGCAATGGCCGGTCAGCTTGGCCCGGAATATGTGGAAGACGTGATCGGACGCGCCGAAATCCGCGAGGTCTTCAGCGCCGGCAAGGCCGGCAAGGCTGCCGGGTGTTTCGTTGTCGACGGTACCCTGAAGCGCGACCGCAAGGCCCGTATTCTGCGCGACGACGTCATTGTCTACAATGGGCAGATCGCCAATCTGCGCCGGTTCAAGGACGATGTGAACGAAGTCAAGTCCGGCCAGGAATGCGGCATGGCCTTTGAAAACTTCACGGATTTCAAGGCCGGCGATGTCGTCGAGGTGTATGAACTGCATGAAGTCGAGCGGACGCTTTAAAAGCGCTGTCCGTGGCGGCCCCGTGCGGTCGGTCCAAATAAGCGGAGTGAAAGACCATGTCACCAGCCCGTTCCGGTGAGGGAACCGGCCGTGGGGGTGGGCACCGTCTGCTGCGTGTCGGCGAGAACCTGCGGCATGCCCTGTCGGATATTCTGGCCCGTGGCCAGGTGCGTGACCCTGACTTGCAGGGGGTGTCCGTCACCGTATCCGAAGTCGATGTCAGTCCTGACCTGCGCCATGCCAGCGTCTTTGTGATGCCGTTGGGCGGTGACCCGGAAGGGCGTGTCCTCAAAGCGCTGAATGCCAACAGCGGATTTTTTCGCGGACAATTGTCGTCCAAGGTGCGGATGAAATATCTGCCCAGACTTCTGTTCAAGCTGGATGAGAGTTTTCAGCAGGCCACCAGTATCGAGGCCCTGTTGAAAACACCCCGTGTCAGCCGAGATTTGGACGCCGGTGGCGGCGATGAGGGCGATGACGGCGAAGACGGGCTGTCGCAGGACTGAAACCGTGGGACGCCGTAAAAAGGGAAACAAGGTCGACGGCTGGTTCGTGCTGGACAAGGCTGTCGGCCAGTCAAGCGCCCAGGCCGTGGCGATGGTGCGAAAGGCGTTCAATGCCCAGAAAGCGGGGCATGCCGGCACCCTTGACCCGCTCGCAAGCGGCATTCTCCCGATTGCCCTCGGAGAGGCGACCAAAACCGTGCCGTATCTGATGGATGCGGATAAAACCTATCTGTTCGATATCCTCTGGGGTACCGAGACCGACACACTGGATGCGGAGGGTACGCCGACGCATACAGGCGGTGCAACGCCGGCCCGCGATGCCGTCGAGGCCGTTCTTTCCGGGTTTACCGGCGTTGTCCAACAGGTGCCGCCCGCGTTCAGTGCGTTGAAGGTCGACGGCAAACGGGCCTATGCCCTTGCAAGGGCCGGGGAAAGTCCGGATCTGGCCGCCCGGCCTGTCCGGATAGATACAGTGTCGCTGATCGATCATGACGCAAATGCGGGCCGCAGCAGGTTTCAGGTCGCCTGTGGCAAAGGCACCTATGTCCGTGCACTGGCGCGGGATATTGCCGCCGGCCTCGGCACATTCGGTCATGTCGGCTTTCTGCGCCGCACCGGGGTGGGGCCCTTTACCGAACAGGGCGCGATTTCGCTGGAAAAACTGACATCGTTCGGCCATAGTGCGCGCGCTGCGGAGACAGTGAAGCCTGTCACGACCGCGCTGGACGACATCCCGGCGCTGGCCGTGACAGCTGAAGAGGCCGACCGACTGAAACACGGTCAACGCCTGCCTTTCCCCACAGCCGAAACGGGTGCCGTTCTTGTGACATCAGGTGGATCCCCTGTTGCGATCGCCGAGATGGATGCAGGAGTGTTGCGCCCTGTTCGTGTGTTCAATCTTTAAATAAAGTGGAGATACCCGATGTCGATTACCGCTGAACGCAAACAGACATTGATTACGGAATACGCGACCAAGGAAGGCGACACGGGATCGCCGGAAGTGCAGGTCGCCATTCTGTCGGAACGCATTTCAAACCTGACCGGGCATTTCAAGGACCACAAAAAGGATAATCATTCCCGCCGTGGCCTTTTGAAGCTGGTCAATCAACGCCGCCGGCTTCTGGACTATCTGAAGTCCAATGACGAGGCGCGCTACCAGTCGCTGATCAGCCGGCTGGGCCTTCGTAAATAAGGCTGAGTATCCGAAGGCCGGTTCATACAGGAACCGGCCTTCGTTTTTGACCCTGTCGTGCGGATATGCCGGCGCCGGGGTCCGCTGATCGACCGGTCCCTTGCCGAAAAGGAAATGGCGAGGTGTCATTTCGGGGACCAAAGCGGGGCATGGGCCAAAGGGGCCTATGCCGGGGACGGGCGCGGCAGGGTAGATTCAAGCCGGCCGGTCCCGCGAAAGGTTAGGATATGTTTGATATACAAACTGAAGAGATTGAGTGGGGTGGCCGCACTCTGAAACTGGAAACGGGCCATATTGCAAGACAGGCTGACGGTGCGGTTATGGCATCCTACGGGGATACCACCGTGCTGTGCACCGTTGTGGGTGCGCGTTCGGTCAAGCCGGGGCAGGATTTTTTCCCGCTGACCGTCAACTATATGGAAAAATATTATGCGGCCGGGAAAATTCCCGGCGGCTTCTTCAAGCGCGAAGGGCGTCCGTCCGAAAAGGAGACGCTGGTCAGCCGTTTGATCGACCGGCCGATCCGGCCGCTGTTCCCGGACGGCTTCAAGAATGAAGTGCAGGTGATCTGTACCGTCCTGTCCCATGATCTGGAAAATGACTCCGACATTGTCGCCATGGTCGGCGCCAGTGCCGCGCTGACACTGTCGGGTATACCTTTCCTGGGGCCGATCGGCGGTGCCAAGGTCGGCTACAAGGACGGGGATTATATCCTCAACCCGACCCATGAGCAGCTTCAGGACAGTGATCTGGAACTGGTGGTGGCGGGGACGACCGATGCCGTCCTCATGGTGGAATCGCAGGCCAAGGAGCTGTCCGAGGACGTCATGCTGGGCGCGGTTTCCTTCGGTCACGACGCCCAGAAACCGGTGATCGATGCCATCATCCGTCTGGCTGAAAAAGCCGCCAAGGAACCCTGGGACCTGGCGGAAGGGCCGGACCTTTCCGCCGTGAAAGCCCGTGTGGCCGAACTGGCGGAAGCCGATTTGCGCGCTGCTTACGGTGAAACGGTCAAGCAGGAACGCCAAACCAAGATCGCCGCGGTGAAAGAGGCTGTTTTCGAAGCGTTGAAAGAGACGCTGGAAGAGGGCGGCGGCATCACCCCGATGATGGTCGGCGATCTCCTCAAGAAACTGGAAAGCCGGATTGTCCGTGGCAATATCCTTGAGACCGGCACGCGTATCGATGGCCGCACCCTTGATCAGGTGCGCCCCATCGTCTCGGAAGTGGGCGTGCTGCCGCGGTCTCACGGGTCGTCGCTGTTCACGCGCGGTGAAACCCAGGCCCTGGTGGTCGCCACCCTCGGTACGGGCGAGGATGAACAGATCATCGACGCGCTTGAGGGCAGCTACCGGTCCGGCTTTATGCTGCACTACAATTTCCCGCCCTATTCGGTCGGTGAGTGCGGCCGCGTCGGCTTTACCGGCCGGCGTGAGGTCGGTCACGGGAAACTGGCATGGCGTGCCGTACAGGCGGTTCTGCCCGCCCAGGAGGATTTCCCCTACACCATTCGCCTGGTGTCCGAGATTACCGAGTCGAACGGGTCGTCCTCCATGGCGACGGTGTGTGGGGCGTCCCTGTCCATGATGGATGCGGGCGTGCCGATCAAGCGTCCCGTGTCGGGCATTGCCATGGGTCTGATCAAGGAAGGCGACGACTTCGCCGTCCTGTCCGACATCCTCGGCGATGAGGATCATCTGGGCGATATGGACTTCAAGGTGGCGGGCACGGCCGAAGGCGTCACGTCCCTGCAGATGGACATCAAGATCACCGGTATCACCAAGGACATCATGGCAAAGGCCCTTGACCAGGCCTCCGCCGGCCGCGCCCATATCCTTCAGGAAATGAGCAAGGCGATGACGGGCGCGCGGGAAGAGCTGTCGGCCCATGCGCCGCGGATCGAGACCATGTCGATCCCGGTTGATAAAATCCGCGAGGTCATCGGGTCCGGCGGCAAGGTGATCCGTGAGATCGTCGAGACCACGGGCGCCAAGGTGGACATTCAGGACGACGGTACGATCAAGATCGCCTCCGCCGACCTGGCCCAGATCGAAGCCGCGAAAAACTGGATTACCGGTATCGTGGCAGAACCCGAAGTGGGAACCATTTATCGCGGCAAAGTGGTCCGGATCATGGATTTTGGCGCTTTCGTCAATTTCATGGGGTCGCGCGACGGGCTTGTCCATATCTCGGAACTGGTCGAGGAGCGGGTCGAGCAGGTCACCGACGTGGTGAAGGAAGGCGACGAAGTCTATGTCAAATGCCTTGAGATTGACGACCGTGGCAAGGTACGCTTGTCCATGCGGGTTGTGAATCAGGAAACGGGCGAGGAAGATCCCGACGCCCGTCCGCCCAAGGCATCGCCGCCGAAAAAACCGCGCGGCCGTGGCTAGGCGGTAAGCTGCAACACGCAAAACGGTGCAGAGGGGGAGGACCTTTGCACCGTTTTGCGTCTGTATGTTTTGTTTTTAATATTGAGCCGTTACACTGCGCCCCTGGGGCAAGGAGAGGTGCATGAGTTTCAATCTGAATGCCATACGTCTGGGCGGCAAGGATGTTTTGCCGCTGATCGAAGGCGGCAAGGGAATTTCCGTATCGTCCGGCGCCAGTTCCGGGCCGTGGGCGGCCGGTGGCGGTATCGGCACGGTATCGGCTGTCAATGCCGACAGCTATGATGCACACGGCAATGTGGTGCCGCAGGTTTATCATGGGCGGACCCGGCGCGACCGCCACGAGGAACTTGTGGATTACGGCATCGAGGGCTCGGTCGATCAGGTTCGCAAGGCGTGGGAACTGTCCCAGGGCGAAGGCCTCATCAACATCAATGTTCTGTGGGAAATGGGCGGGGCACAGCGTGTTCTGCACGGCGTGCTGGAGCGTACCAAGGAACTGGTGCACGGCGTGACGTGCGGTGCCGGCATGCCTTACAAGCTGGCGGAGATCGCCGCCAAATACAATGTCCACTATTATCCCATCGTCTCCAGCGCGCGCGCCTTCAATGCATTGTGGCGGCGGGCTTACAAGAATGTCTCCGAGCTGCTGGGCGCCGTGGTCTATGAGGATCCGTGGCGCGCCGGTGGGCACAACGGCCTTTCCAATGCGGAAAACCCGGAAGAGCCGGGCGATCCTTTTCCCAGGGTTCTGGAACTGCGGCAGGTGATGCGCAAGCTGGGTCTGGGCGAGACGCCCATCGTCATGGCCGGCGGTGTCTGGAATCTCAAGGAATGGAAAGATTGGATCGACAACAAGGAGTTGGGGCCGATTGTCTTCCAGTTCGGCACCAGGCCGCTGCTGACCCGGGAAAGCCCGATTTCCGATTCCTGGAAGCAGAAGCTGTTGAGCCTGAAACCCGGCGATGTCCTGCTGCAACGGTTTTCGCCGACGGGGTTTTTCTCCAGCGCCCTTAAAAACAGTTTTCTTTGGGACCTGATTGAGCGTGAAAAGCGCCAGATCGCCTTCCGCTCCAAGCCCGACGAAACGTTTAACCAGGAACTGCTGTCGGGCAGAAAGCGCTTTTATGTGCGCGCCGAGGATCGTCCCAGGGCCGAAAAATGGATGGCGGAGGGGCATGGCATCGCCCTGAAAACGCCGGACGACAGTCTTGTCTTCGTGACACCTGAAAAGGCGGATGAAATCCGCAAGGACCAGAAGGATTGCATGGGGTGTCTCAGCCAGTGCAAATTCTCGAGCTGGGCCGACACGGATAACAACAGCACCGGCCGTGCCGCCGATCCGCGTAGTTTCTGTATCCAGAAAACCCTTCAGGATGTGGCGCATGGCGGCAGTGTGGACAACAATCTGGTCTTTGCCGGTCACAATGCCTTCCGGTTTGCCAATGATCCGTTTTATTCGAACGGGTTCATTCCGTCGGTGAAACAACTGATCGACCGCATCAAGGAAGGCGACTGACCGCTTTGTTCAGCCGGTTTCGGGGGCGTTCGTCCGGTTGACGTGGGTGGCGGCAGTCTCATGAAAGGAGCCGGGCTCCATGGCTGAACCTGCCAGACGGCCGGAAGATTATATCGTTCGCACACGGGATCTGACGCCGGAAAGCGGTGTGGTTTTCCGTCACCCCCTGAATGAAAATTCCAATATTCTCATGCACATGCTGTCGGCGCATGTGGGCATGGCCCGCGTTCAGCTGTCCCTGGGGCGGGTTTCTCCGGGGCGGGAAAGCTTTGTCCCCCATGCGCACACGGTGCAGGAGGAGTTTCTGTTTATTCTGGAGGGAAGCGGCCAGATTGAGATTGACGGTGCCCGCGTCCCGGTCGGACCGGGGGACTATATCGGCTTTCCCACCGACGGTGCCGTTCATCAGCTGTATAATACGGGGACGACGGACCTCGTGTATCTCATGGGCGGGGAGCGGACCGATTTTGAGGTTTCGCAGTTCCCGACTCTGGGCAAAACCGGGGTATGGGCCAACGGGGAAATGCGGTTTTTCGACCGGAAAGAAGGAACCACCTTTGCCGTGGAGGATTTTTTCCGGCCGGAGGATGACGGACGATAGCCATACCTACCCGCCGGCCGCGACTGCTTACGCCGCCGTGGCCGACTGTGCGTCCTTCTGCCATTCCATATAGCAGTTACAGCGGGCATAGGGACTTTGCCGTGCCGGTTCCTTTTCCACCCAGTTGAAACGGTCATACAATAGCCGCGCCGCCTTCAGCTTTGTATTGGTTTCCAGATACAGTCTGCGTCCCGAACGTGCCTGAAAACGGTCGATGGCGGCCTGCATCAGTTTTGAGCCGACGCCCTTGCTCTGGACCTCCGGGTCGACGGCGAACTTGGTGAACTCGAACACACCGTCGCCGTCGTGTTTCAAGGCGGCGACGCCGATGGCTCTGCCGTCCTGGACGGCGAACAGAATTTCGCCGCCGCCAGACAGAATATACCCTTCGGGATCGTCCAGTGCTTTCAGGTCGACAGGCTCGATTTCAAAATAGGCCTCCAGCCAGCGCAGATTGAGGGTTTTGAAGGCTGCCGCATACCGCACATCATAAGGCAGAATTTCGATGGGGCTGTCAGTACCAACCTCGGCAAAGCGGGTTTTCAGATTCTTCCGGTCAAGCGCGTCCTCAAGCTCGCCGAGGGCGGCGAGCAGATCGTGCTGTCCTTCTGATAGCATGGCTTTGTTCGCGCTGTCCCATTGCCGCCATATGGGGCGCACGCGTTCCATCAGGGCGTGACCACCGGGGGTGAAGGACACCTGTTTCTGCCGTGCGTCGTCTGTCGGATTGAGGGCAAGGAAACCCATTTCGACCAGTTTTTTGACCGTTTGTGAAACGGCGGAATGGGAGAAGCCGGCGCGCTCGGCAATATCGACAATGGTGAGCGGGCCACAGCATTCCAATGCGTACAGAACATGGAAATGGCGGACCCGGATTGGCAGGCCGGCATCTTCATACAGGTGGTCGGCCTCTGCGGTCAAACGTTCCAAAAGGCGGCGCAGCCGTGTGCCGATACCAATCTCATGATAAAGCTCCGTCTTCATGGGATGCCCTTTCACAGCATTTATATAAGCATTAATATAAATGCTGTGAACCGTCAGTTCAAGCCTGTTGGGCGCGGCGTGTATCGCAACGAAAAACCCGGCCGCCGTGGCAGCCGGGTTCAGTGTCATAACCCCAAGGTGTCGGAAGGGTCAGAATGTGAACCAGTCGGCACTGGCCTGCGCCGTCACCCCCTGGAGCAGAATGTCAATATCGTCGGATGTCACCAGCAGGCCATCCGATGTCTGTGTGAAGCTCAGGCTGGCGAAATCGGTCGACAGGGCGCTGAAGTCAAGGACATCGTCGTCCGCATCGAAATCCGTGACAACGGCGTCATCCGCCGTGGCGGTGAAGACAAAGGTGTCATTACCGGCCCCACCCTGCAGGGTGTCGTCTTCGTCCGCTGTCAGCCGGTCGTTGCCGCTGCCGCCGTTCAGACTGTCATCGCCGGTGCCGCCGACAAGGGTGTCGTTGCCTGCGCCGCCGCGCAGGATATCGTCATCCCGTCCGCCGTTCAGACTGTCATCACCGGTGCCGCCCTGAATGGTGTCGTCGTCATCGCCGCCATACAGGGTGTCGTTGCCGGTGAAGCCGGTGATGAAGTCATCGCCGTCACCGCCGCGAACCACATCGTCGCCGGCGCCGCCGCCGACCCTGTCGTCACCGTCTCCGCCATCGACAAGGTCGTCTTCCTGATTGCCGCTCATGGTATCGTTGCCGGTGCCGCCGGACATTGTATCGGCCCCTCTGAAGCCGAACATGGTATCGTCATTGGCGCCGCCGTCCATGGTGTCGGAGCCAAGGCCGCCGATCAGTTCATCGTCACCGGCGCCGCCGTCCAGCAGATCGTCCCCAGGGCGGCCGAACAGCAGGTCATCGCCGTCACCGCCATAGAGCTCATCGTCCATCTGGTTGCCGTCGAGCAGATCGTCGCCACCATTGCCGATCAGCGTATCATTGCCGTTCAGCCCGCGGACATTGTCGCGGTCATCGTTGCCTTCAAAACGCTCCGGGTCGAAGCCAAGATTGTTTTGTTCCGGCAGGCCATCGAAGAAGTCGTCGTCATCATTGCCGTCGCCATCATCGTCATCGTCATCATCATCGTCAAAGATGACGGTGTTTTCGGTGAAGTCGGCAAGCGATGTGCCTTGCAGGATCAACGTGCCGTTTGCCAGTGTGACCTGGACGTTGCCGTCAACGGCACTGGCGGCCGCCTGGAAGTCGGCAAAGCTGTCCAGACCGGTATCGCCGTCATCGTCGAATTCCAACCGGTCGCCCTGGCTGACGGTGAAGTCGGTGATGACGTGATTGCCGCCGCCTTCAATCTCGAAGGTATCGGCGCCGGCGCCGCCGGTCAGCGTATCGTTGCCTTCGTCGGCTTCGAGATCGTCATCGCCGGCACCGCCGTCCAGCACGTCATCGCCTTCGTCGCCGTCCAGATCGTCGTCCCCGTCGCCGCCGCGCAGGGTATCGTTACCGCTGCCGCCGTCCAGGTCGTCTTCGTGCAGACCGCCTTCAAGCAGATCGTTGCCGGTACCGCCATAGAGATCGTCGTCACCCGCTCCGCCGGTCAGCGTATCGTTACCGCCGCCGCCGAAGATATTATCGTCTCCGTTGGTGCCGGCCAGGCTGTCGTCAGTTGAGCCGCCCGTGCTTGTATTCGGCTCGTCATTGTCGTCACTGTCATCGTCATCGCCGGAGTCATCGAAGAAAACATTGTTGGCGGTGAAGTCGTCAAGCGACGCACCTTGCAGGATCAGTGTGCCGTTGCCGCTGAGATTGACTTCGACGCCGCCGTCAACGGCTGTGGCAGCCGCCTGGAAGTCGGCAAAGCTGTCCAGGCCGGTGTCATCGTCAAATTCCAGCCGGTCGCCCTGGTCGGTGGTGAAGTCGGTGACAACATGGGTGCCGCCCTCGCCGATCTCGAAGGTATCGGCGCCGGCGCCGCCGGTCAGCGTATCGTCACCGTATTCGGCTTCCAGCTCGTCATCGCCGGCGCCGCCGTCCAATGCGTCATTGCCTTCGTCGCCGTCCAGCTCGTCATCGCCGGCACCGCCGTCCAGCACGTCATTGCCTTCGTCGCCGTCCAGTTCGTCATCGCCGTCGCCGCCGAGCAGGGTGTCATCTCCCGTGCCGCCGTCCAGTTCGTCCGCGCCGGCGAGCCCGTCCAGGCGGTCATTGCCGCTGCTGCCGTAGATTTCATCGCCGCCATCTGTCCCGGTCAGCGTGTCGTTGCCCGCCGTGCCGGTGATTTCATCTTCGTCATCATCATCATCTTCGTCATCGTCATCGGCATCATTGTCGCTGCCGCCATCGCCGTCACCGTTGCCGCTACCGTTACCGTTACCGTTGTCATCATCATCGTCGTCGTCATCGTCATCATCACTGTCATCGAACAGAACATTGTCCGCGGTGAGATCCGACAGGGCGACGCCCTGTAATGTCAGGGTGCCGCCGTCCAGTGCGACTTCGACGCCGCCGTCAACGGCTGTGGCGGCCGCCTGGAAGTCGGCAAAGCTTTCCAGTCCGGTGTCACTGTCAAATTCCAGCCGGTCGCCCTGGTCGGCGGTGAAGTCGGTGACGACATGATTGCCGCCCTCGCTGATCTCGAACGTGTCTGCGCCGGCGCCACCGGTCAGTGTATCGTTGCCTTCGTCGGCTTCGAGATCGTCATCGCCGGCGCCGCCGTCCAGCACGTCATTGCCTTCGTCGCCGTCCAGATCATCATCGCCGGCGCCGCCGAGAAGGGTGTCATTTCCCGTGCCGCCGTCCAGGTCATCCGCACCGGCGAGCCCGTCCAGACGGTCATTGCCCGCGCCGCCGTCGATATCATCGCTGCCATCTGTGCCGGTAATCGTATCGTTGCCCGCAGTGCCCGTTTCCTGGGCCGACTTCAAAAAGGTTCCGTCCATGTCCAGTAATCCCTATAAAATCACGCCGGTTCTGCCTGATCCCGTTAACCCCCGAAAGTTCCATGCGGACAGTTTTTTTAATGTGGTTATCCGCATGTCGTCCGTATGCGATAGACATAGTTCGGGACGGGGATTTGGCGAGAATTTGTCAAAAAGCGGGCACTGTACCCGGACAATGCCGGCGTGCCGTTCGCCCGGATGGTTCAATCGATGATCTCACCGTCGCGGATGCCCCACAGGAAACGCCGTTCTATCCAGCCCGATACGCCCTCGATTTCAAGCCGGCACCACAGGGGCCGGCAATCCCTGATCTGTCCGGTTACACCGCCCTCGGCCTCAATCCGGACAGGGCTGTTCCTGTCCGGTCTCGCGAAAAGATCCCGCTTTGTCCCCGTGATGATGGCCATGCGGCGACCTGACAGCAGGCTGCGGTGCATCCAGCCTTCCTCGCCGTCACGGTCGCGCAGTTTGCGCCAGGGGCCGTACTCATCCACCACCAGCAAGGGCAGTCCCGGCCGGCGATATATCCAGAGGATGGGATACTGCCGCCCCGGCCCGGTCCGCAGATTGGCCTCGCGCGCGACGACCGAGACAAAGCGGGGCAGGGGCTGACCGCTGGGGCCGGTCAGTGGCGTGGTCCGGGTCTCCGTCTGCCAGGCCGTTGCCGTGCCGCCGACCATTGCCGCCAGAAGCATCAGTGCGACCAGATTTGCGGCCCGTTTCAGCACTGCGGTCATATCCTTCCCCGCCCCGTTTCCCCTGGGGGTTTGTCAGCCGTGTTTGCGCGTTTGCCTGACCTGCGCGCATTTGCTAGACAGGCGTCTGTCCGGTCAGTAAGGAATTGGGACGAGGGCCCGCCCCCATATTTCGGACCCGATACCCACGCCGCATGTCCGGATGCAGAGTTGCGGTGTTATCCGAGAAGGTCAAGATATCAGATGGCTGAAGCCGCCCCTTTATCCAAACGTCCACGTGTGGTGGTTACGCGGAAACTGCCGGATGGCGTGGAAACCCGCATGGCCGAGCTGTTCGATGTGTCGCTGAATCTGTCCGACACCCCCTTCAGTCCGCAGCAATTGAAAGAGGCCGTTGCCGAGGCCGATGTCCTGGTGCCGACCGTGACCGATACCATTGACAGCGATATTGTCGCGGCCGCGGGGCCGAACCTGAAGCTGATCGCCAATTTCGGCGCCGGTGTCGACCATATCGACCTTGCCGCCGCCAATGCGGCGGGCCTGACGGTGACCAATACGCCGGGTGTCCTGACGGAAGACACGGCGGATCTGGCGATGGCGTTGCTGCTGTCGGTACCCCGCCGCTTGTTCGAGGGGGAGAAAATCCTCCGCAGCGGCGACTGGACGGGCTGGACCCCGACGTTTCTCATGGGACACCGTATCGCCGGCAAGCGCTTGGGCATTATCGGGATGGGCCGGATCGGCCGCGCCATTGCCAGGCGTGCCAGAGCGTTCAATCTGTCCATACATTATCATAAACGCACCCGGTTGCGGCCGGAGGTCGAAGCCGGGCTCGAGGCGACCTACTGGGCCGATCTGGATGAAATGCTGGGCCGCATGGACTATGTCTCGGTCAACTGCCCGCTGACCGAGGCGACGCATCATCTTCTGGACAGGCAGCGTCTGACCCGGCTGCCGCCGCATGCCGTGCTGATCAATACGGCGCGGGGCGAGATCATCGATGAGGAAGCATTGGCGGACCTTCTGGAAGTGGGACGGATTGCCGGGGCGGGACTGGATGTGTTCGAGGAGGAACCGCAGATCAATCCAAAACTTCTGGCGCTCGACAATGTGGTGTTGCTGCCCCATATGGGATCGGCCACCGTCGAGGCGCGGGTTGCCATGGGCGAGAAGGTGCTGATCAACATCCGTGCGCTGGTCGACGGGCACAGGCCGCCTGACCGGGTCCTGCCCATTTGACGGACGACCCGGCGCCTGCCCGACAAGACAGTTTTCATGTAAAGAGCATCCATGGCCCAGCAAACCCATATACGCAATTTTTCCATTATCGCGCACATCGACCACGGCAAGTCCACGCTGGCCGACCGGCTGATCCAGTCGACGGGCGCCCTGACCGACCGTGAGATGAAGCAGCAGGTTCTTGACTCCATGGAGCTGGAGCGGGAACGCGGCATTACCATCAAGGCCCAGACCGTGCGCCTGACCTATCAGGCGAGGGACGGCGACACCTATATCCTGAACCTGATGGATACACCGGGACACGTGGATTTCGCCTATGAGGTCAGCCGGTGTCTGGCGGCCTGCGAGGGGTCGTTGCTGGTGGTGGATGCCAGCCAGGGGGTCGAGGCCCAGACGTTGGCCAATGTCTATCAGGCAATCGAGAATGATCATGAGATTGTGCCTGTCCTGAACAAGATCGACCTACCGGCGGCCGAGCCCGCGCGCGCCAAACAGCAGATCGAGGATGTGATCGGTCTGGACGCATCGGATGCGATCGAATGTTCGGCGAAGACGGGGCTGGGCATTGACGATGTGCTGGAGGCCATCGTGACGCGCCTGCCGGCGCCGGGGGGCGACCCGGATGCGCCGCTCAGGGCCATGCTGGTGGACAGTTGGTATGATGCCTATCTCGGCGTTGTGGTGCTGGTGCGGGTTATTGACGGCCAGTTGAAGAAAGGCCAGCACGTCAAGATGCTGGCGGCCCGGTCCGAGCATAGTGTCGACCGGGTCGGTATCTTCACGCCGAAGGGGGTGGCGGTTGAGGCCCTCGGCCCCGGCGAAGTCGGGTTCATCACCGCGTCCATCAAGGAAGTGGCCGACACCCGTGTCGGTGACACCATCACGGATGTGCGCAGGCCCTGCACCGAGGCCCTGCCCGGTTTCAAGCCCAGCCGGTCTGTCGTGTTCTGCGGTTTGTTCCCGGCGGACAGCGCCGATTATGAAAGGCTGCGCGACGCGCTGGCCAAATTGCGCCTGAATGACGCCAGTTTCGAGTATGAGCCGGAAAATTCCGCCGCTCTCGGCTTCGGCTTCCGCTGCGGCTTTCTTGGCATGCTGCATCTGGAAATCGTACAGGAACGCTTGAACAGGGAGTTCGATCTGGAGCTGATCACCACCAGCCCGTCGGTCATATATAAAATTCACATGACCGACGGCTCCCTGGTGGAGCTGCACAATCCGGCGGATATGCCCGACGTGGTCAAGATCGACCATATCGAGGAGCCGTGGATTCTGGCATCGATACTGGTGCCGGACGACCATCTGGGCGCGGTCCTGAAGCTGTGCGAGGATCGGCGCGGCACGCAGATTGACATGACCTATGTGGGCACGCGGGCCATGGTGAAATACCGCCTGCCCCTGAATGAAGTGGTCTATGATTTTTACGACCGCCTGAAATCGGTCAGCCGGGGCTATGCCAGCTTCGATTATGAAATGGCGGGATATGAGGACTCCGATCTGGTCAAAATGTCGATCCTGGTCAATGCCGAGCCGGTCGATGCCCTGTCCATGCTGGTGCACCGGAGCCAGGCGGAAACACGGGGCCGGGCCCTGTGCGAGCGTCTCAAGGACCTGATCCCGCGACAATTGTTCAAAATACCAGTACAGGCGGCGATTGGCGGCAAGGTCATCGCCCGGGAAACGATTTCGGCCATGCGCAAGGATGTGACCGCCAAATGCTACGGCGGTGACGTCACCCGGAAGAAAAAGCTTCTGGAAAAGCAGAAAAAGGGCAAAGCCAAAATGCGCATGTACGGCAAGGTCGAAATTCCGCACACCGCATTTATCGCCGCCCTGAAAATGCGCGAAAATTGAAATCTCCGTTCCGCCAGGTCCGTCAGACGGCTGCCACGATGCGGCACGTATCCCGTATCCGCCGCCGTAATCAATAACGGCAAAGCAATATAATTTCAATTATGCGGTATTTTTAGATAATTTACATATTATTAAGAATGCTCGTTTATGGTGAAGATTGCTGATACAGCGTATCAGCTCCCTTGATCCGACTGTGTCATACGGAACCGCTGGTCGTCCCCCCGGCAGCGGTTCCGTTTTCCTTTGGACTGTTTCCGAGCTGTCGGTGAATCTCTCGAATCTTTTCGATTTTGCTTATTTCCGGCGTGTCCATCCAACTAGAACTTGCCCTGCCGGCCTGCGTGCCGTTTCATGATAGGGTTCCAGCAGTGTATGCGGGTGAATGAAGATTTTTTATGCAGGCATGACGATGCGCCGCTCTCTCCTGTCCGGACTGATGATTTTCTTTTTAGGGGCGGCCGCCATACAGGCTGAGGCCCAGCCTGTCTCGCGCCAGTCCGATCCGCGTGAGGTGGCGCTGGATCTGTATGATGCTGTTCTTCGCGATGCGCCGGCTGAATCCGTTGCCGTAAGACTGGGCGATATCATTCACATTTTCCGGTATCGCTGTGCCCGGGTGACCGACTATCAGCTTTATCTGCAACGTCCCAACCTGATCGACCTGAAGGTCAAGTGCAGCGGCGATCCGCTGTATGGCGTCACGGTTGCCTCCAACGGGTATGTGGCGGTGTATGGCGGCAATGGCATGATCGCCGGCCTCGACCAGCGCGATGCGGTGATCTACAGTTTTGGCGCGGACGGCGCACTGGACCTGGATACCGGTCTGACGGTCAGCGAAGCCGTGGACGATACGGTCGCGCGCCTGACGCTGGGTGATGAATACAGCCTGCTGTATCTGTCATTGATGCTGGTGGCCGTGGTGCTCATGATTGCGGTGGGCCTGTTGATGTGGACACGGGCCTGGCGCCGCAGGGACCAGGGTGTCGAGATCGGCGTCCCCCGTTTTGTCCGAAGCGCGGTCAAGGACCGCCTTATGGCCGGGTCCAACCGTGTGTGGTCCCAGGTCTATCGCCATCCGACGACGGGGATTTACGTGGTGCGCGGCCGCCGTGGCCGCCGGCGTCTTTTCCGGCATTTTACCGGCGCCCTGCTGTACCGGTATCTGGGCTTCAAATTCGGCGAGATTCGGGGGCGTGCCCGACGCAGAGTCGAAGACGCCGTGATGGAAGAAGCCGATCCGTCCGAGGCTATGCCTCAAGGGGGCGTCCCCGGCGCACCCCAACCGGGACTCTGAGACTATACCCCTCCGCCATTGCCGTTTCCGGCTGTTCCGCCGTTCAAAACTGATAGGTCAGGTCGAAGCCATAGGTGCGCGGCGTGCCGTAGGCTTCCAGATCGCCAGCGGCTCTCGGCGCACCG
Source organism: Eilatimonas milleporae (assembly GCF_003688555.1). GTDB lineage: Bacteria > Pseudomonadota > Alphaproteobacteria > Sphingomonadales > Kordiimonadaceae > Eilatimonas > Eilatimonas milleporae. Next base: position 208,707 of record NZ_REFR01000014.1, on the reverse strand, counting down.
TACAGAACATATTCCGTATCGAAAATATTGCGCGCCCAAAGGGCGGCGACCAGGGAACTGTTGCCGATATTGATATCCGTCAGGGTCAGGCGTGCATTGAACAGGGCGTAAGAATCCAGATCCTGCGTCATATTGCCGGGCACGAAGTGGTATTCGTCCGTGGCGGTCATATCGACATGGGCGATGAGGGTCCCGAACGGCAGCGGCGGGAAAGTATAGTCCACCGTGGCAGACCCCGCATGTTCAGGCGTTTGTGACAGATTGAAGGTTTCCAGCGTACCGCCGGCAAGCGGATTGGGCTGCGGCGGCATATCCCCGTCCAGATAGGTATAGTGCAGTCCGATCACCAGACCGGGCAAAGGCGCCACCGTCAGTTCAATTTCGGCGCCGTCGATCTGCACGGTGTTTGCGGCGTTGATGGTTTCCAGTCCGATTGGGTTCGGGTCCACAAAATCTATTTGTGCATCTTTGATATCGGTGGCGAACAAAGCCACATTCAGGACGGCCCGGTTATCCCAGAAGGATGATTTGAGGCCCACCTCGAAGGTTTCGGCCACCTCATTCCCGAACCCCTCGAAACTGACGGAGCGTACATTCAGACCCCCCACCCGGTAGGCACTGGAAAATTTCGCATAGGTCGACACCGTGTCACTCCAAAGGTAATTCAGTGTTACCAGCGGGTCGAATCTGTCGGTTTCAAGGTTGAAGGACTGCCGGCCGACTTCAATACGGGATGCGTCCCGGTCGTCGTCGGTATATCTGAAGCCCAGCGTCAGTTGCAGACGGTCATCCAGCAACGGGGGGGTCCAGGTGGCCTGTCCGTATACGGCCCGTGATTCCGCCCGGCTCTCAATTTGTCGCAGTGGCGCATCCGCGCCGGTGAACACATCGAAGGTCGTCGGCGGATTGATCGGTGTCAGAGGAACGCCCGTCAAAAACCCAAAACTGTCGAGAGAGAAGGAGTTCTGCGTATCCTGTGCCGCGTCTTCTTCGAAATAATACAGGCCCGCAACCCATTCCAGACGGTCATGGGTGCCGACCAGTTGGATTTCCTGGGAAAACTGCTCCTGTTCGATTTCCTCGGAAATGACAAGACCATTGAAATACAGGACACCGCCATAGTTCGTGCGGACGGATTCATCGGTTTCCCGATAGGATGTCAAGGATCGCACGGTCAGGGATTCAGATGCTGTCCAGGACAGGGTCAGGCCGTGCATTTCATAGTCGGTGACCGTCGGGTCCAGCGGGGCTATCGGGAAGCGGGTGGTGTCCTGACGATCCGGTTCGGGGCCGATGATGCCGATATTGTCGACGGCCAGTTGATAATAGATCTGTGTCGCCTCTATCTCGCCGATCTCATAAAAATAATCGACATTCAGATCCTCGCTGGCTTTCCAGTTCAGGCTGATCCGCCCCCCGTCCTTGTTGAAGGCATAGTAATCTTCTTCCCCCGGTGCGGTATTGTCCACCCAGCCGTCCCGTTCGGAATGAATATAATCAAACTTCAGACTGAAACCGGAAAACTCCGGCAGGTTGAGCGTGGTCACGGTCCGCAGCGCGTCGTAATTGCCATGACTGACTGTCTGCCGCAGGCCCAGCTCACCGCTTGGCTTCTGCGATACGACATTGATGGCGCCTCCGGTGGCGTTGCGGCCGTATAGGGTCCCCTGCGGCCCGCGCAGCACTTCAATCCGTTCCGGGTCCGCCAGCTCCAGGCTCAGACCTTGCGAGCGGCCCAGGTAAAACCCGTCCTGATAAACCGCGACGGACCCGTCACGTGTCACCTGGCTGGGGTCGATGGGGCCATTACCGCGAATGGCGACAACCAGTGTTGACGGTGTCGTTCCGAAAGGCAGGATGTTCAGCGAAGGAATAACACCGGTCTCAAGCCGGTCCAGGCTTGTAATGCCTCGGGCCTCCAGTTGTTCAGCCCCCAGAACCGAGACGGCGATCGGTGTTTCCTGCAAGGATTTTTCACGCTTTTCCACGGTGACGAGGATCTCTTCCACCGTGGCGGACCGTTCCTCCGCCGCTGCCGCACCGGTCAGGGGTGCGGCGGCAAGCAAAGTGACCAGCCCCAGACCGGGCAGGACCCCGGCGGCTATATGTTCAGACATGTTTCTCCCCCGGCCAGCCGTGTCCGGCTTGTTCTTGATGTTGATGAAATTTCGGGTCAGTGAAAGGTAACGGGCAGTTCTTCCACCACATTCATCACCCAGGACGACGCCATCCTGATGTCTGTTTCCGGTGGAACATCGATACCGTTGAAGGTTGCGATCAGGACTTCCAGAATGATCCGCATCTGCTGGCGGGCAAGGGCCGCGCCGATACAGATGTGCGGACCATGCCCAAAGCCCAGATGCTGTTTGATATTGGGCCGTGTCATGTCAAACCGGTCCGGATCGTGGAAGCGGGCGGGGTCGTGATTGGCCGAGGCCAGCAGCAAGAAGACCAGCGCGCCTTCCGGGATGGTCGTGCCGTGCAGCGTGACGGGGTGCCTGGTCCGTTTCAGCAGGGCCCGGACGATGGCCACATGGCGCATCAGTTCCTCGAAAAACGCAGGGATCAGATCCGGGTTCGCTTTCAATCCCTGCATCAGGCCGGGATTTCGCGCCAGATATATGACAGCCTGGCACAGCATCTGTGTCGGCGTGAAAAATCCGGCGGTAATGACCAGTTCCAAAGCGTTTCTAAGCTGTTCGTCGGTCAACGCCCTGCCATCCACCCGGCCGCGTATCAGGTCGGTCGCGATGTCCTCCCGCGGATTTTCCCGGCGGTCGTGGATGATGGCGTCGAAGATTGCGTTCTGGCGGACCATATTGGCCTGCAGGGCTTTCATGTATTCAGGGGGTGGATTTTCCGACAGGTTTTCCTGGTTCAATTGCAGCCAGCGGCCAAGTTCCGCCAGATAGGCATCACTGTCCGCGCCGGTGGTCCTGTCTGAAATGCGGCAAACATAGGGACGGGCACATGTGTTGAGGAAATCCGTCTCGGCGCCGCTCCTGATCCCTGCGATAAGATCGTTCGCGGCATCCTGCATGAAGGGGACAAGCGATTGAACGGTTCTGCCAAGGAAGGCCTTGCTGATCAGGGCGCGATTCTTCGTATGCTCCGGCGGATCCTGAACCGTGATGAACAGGTCTCTTTTCAGATCATCCGGCAGCCAGTCCGGCTGTATCAGGGCCTTCTGGCCCGATGCGGAAAAAAGGTCAGTCCGTTCCATGGCAAATTTGACATCGTCATAGCGGCTTAAGGCCCACATCCCCTCCATATTGAGGGGGCAGACCGGGTGATTTTCACGCATGGCCGCATACAGTGGCAGAGGATTGCCCGCGCCCAGGTCCTCAAGGCCGATATCCGGCCGCACGGTGTCTTCCAGGATCATGCTGCTCTCCTGCCTCCCAGAGTCTTCAGCGAGTCTTCAGCGTGATGACATCTTCAGGACGATGATTTTTGAGACGGTTTTTTTCGCAGTCGATCAGGCCTTCGCGAATAGCCTGATAGATGGCACCGTGCGTGGTGTCGACGCCGAACGCCTTCCGTGCGGCCGCGACCTGCTGGTTCAGGGTGTGGACACTGCGGTCCAGATGGTCGGCGGTTTCCTGAAGGCTCATATCCTCCTGCGCCATGATCGTCAGGATCTGAAGCGGGCGCGGGGTGATGGCGATGGTCGGACTTTCTTCCTCGCTGAGAAAGGAGGAGGCGAATTTTCGCGTGCCCACATAATCAATGGCGTCCGACAGCTGACGAAGGACCGGGTTGGCCTTTTCGACTTTTTGCCGAAAGTCATATGATGCCACGTCCCGGCCGGCCAGGGACAAAACAACATTGCCATTGCCATTAAGGGCCTGGCTGGGCATCAGGTAAAAGTCGTTATATTTAAAATGCTTGAACAGCTGGAATATTTTTTCGTTACAGATGGAAAAGCTTGTTTTCCAGGACATGCTTTTCAGTTCTTTCTCGATAACCGACTGGTAAATCGGCTGTCTGTTATGCCGCGCATATTGCGTGATGATGCAATGTTCATACAGCCCGTCTTCATAATATGCCTGCCGCATCTCGGAGGATGTGGTCAGAAGATACGGGTCGACTTTCCCTTCTGTATGCATGCGGCTGAAGGCGTATTCCTCAAAACCCAGCCCCCTTAAAATACGGCCGATATTTTTTTTGAACTCACCGAAATCCCTGCTGGTGTTCAGGGTTCTGAAGACTTGAAAATCCGATACGCTTGGGCAATAGCCCTGTTGTTCCTCACGTGTGTTGTCTGCCGAACGCATGATGACAAACGTCTCCTTACCGCCCTCCCTTGGGGTGTATAGTATACTACCCTATAATGTATTTTCTTGGATAATGTGAGGTAATTTTATTTTTCATAGCTTATGTTCGAAAAGGGGCTCACTTTTTAGGTCATTTGGCCCGAAGTCGTGCGTTACATCATAGCACTCGGCTTCAGTCTCAGTTCGATATCTCGATAACGCTATCCATCTGGGTTACAGCTTTTGAACGCTATGCAGAAACGGGGAATATGGCGGCCATAGGGCTGGCCGCAGCGTGATTGTGTCACACGACAATCAGAACTGATAGGTCAGGTCGAAACCATAGGTGCGCGGCGTCCCGTAAACTTCCAGGTCGCCGGCTGCTGTGGGTGCGCCTGCCTGCACATACTCTGTATCGAAAATATTGCGCGCCCAAAGGGCGGCGACCAGCGAACTGTTGCCGATATTGATATCCGTCAGGGTCAGACGCGCATTGAACAGGGCGTAAGAATCCAGATCCTGCGTCATGTTGCCGGGCACGAAGTGGTATTCGTCCGTGGCGGTCATATCGACATGGGCGATGAGGGTCCCGAACGGCAGCGGCGGGAAAGTATAGTCCGCTGTAACCGAACCGGCATGCTCCGGTGTTTGCGCCAAGTTGAAATTTTCCGGATTTCCCCCCGCCAACGGATTGGCCAGCGGCGGAACAGTGGCATCCAAATATGTGTAATTCAGTCCGATCACGAGGCCGGGTACAGGTGCCAGTGTCAGATCAATTTCCGCGCCATCGATTTCCACGGTCCTTTCGGCATTGATTGTCTCAATCGCGACCGGGTTGTCTGGATTTGCAAAATCAATTTGGGCGTCTTCGATGTCTGTCGTGAAAACAGCGATATTCAAGAGTGCCTTTTGATCCCAGAACATGGATTTCAGGCCCACCTCGATTGTCTCGGAAATTTCGTTGCCGAAGCCCGAGAAGCTCGCTGAACGTACATTCAGACCGCCCGCGCGGTAGGCCGTGGAGAATTTCGCATACGTCGAGATTGTATCGTTCCAGAAATAGTTCACTGTGACCAAGGGGTCAAAACTGTCGGTGTCTAGTTCAAAAGACTGTTCAATTGTTTCAAGACGTGTCGCATCGCGGCTGTCATCCGTATATCTGAAGCCGACGGTCAGTTGCAGTCGATCGTTCAGTATTGGCGGGGTCCATGTGGCCTGACCATACACAGCCCGTGACTCCGCTCTGCTCTCAATTTGCCGTAAGGGGGCGTCGGCACCGGAGAACACGTCGAAAGTGGTTGGAGGCACAATGGGCGTCAGCGGGGTTCCCGTCAACAAACCCAACAGGTCCAGAGTGAACAAATTCTGGGTGTCCTGGCCTGCGTCTTCTTCGAAATAATACAAGCCCGCGACCCATTCCAGACGGTCATAGGTGCCTAATACTTGAAATTCCTGTGAGAATTGCTCCTGATCATACTCTTCAGAAACAATAACCCCGTTAAATCCGAGCGCGCCGGCGAAATTGTTACGGGTGGATTCAACGGTTTCCCGATATGAAGTCAAGGATCTGACGGTCAGATTGTCGGACGCTGTCCAGGACAGCGTTAAGCCATGCATATCATAGTCTGTAACCGATGGGTCGAGTGGCGTGATGGGAAAGCGGCTTTCCCGTGCCCGGCGCGGTTCGTTTCCGATGACACCGATACGGTCAACAGCCACTTGCCAATATATCTGTGACGCTTCCACCTCGCCCGTTTCGAAAAAATAGTCCAGTGCAATATCTTCACTGGCCTGCCAGTTCAGACTGACCCGCCCGCCGTCCTTGTTGAAGGCAAAAAAGTCCGCTTCATCCGGGGCGGTGTTGTCCACCCAGCCATCCCGTTCGGAATGGATGTAATCGAACTTCAGACTGATACCGGCAAATTCCGGTAGATTGAGGGTCGTCGCGGTGCGCAGCGCATCGAAGTTGCCATAGGTCAAGACCTGCCGCAGTCCCAGTTCACCGGTCGGCTTCTGCGATACGACATTGATGGCGCCCCCTGTGGCATTGCGGCCATACAGGGTGCCCTGCGGCCCGCGCAACACTTCAATCCGTTCCGGGTCCGCCAGTTCCAGGCTCAGGCCCTGCGAGCGTCCCAGGTAAAATCCATCCTGATAAATCGCGACGGACCCATCGCGTGTGACCTGGCTCGGGTCAATGGGACCATTGCCCCGAATGGCAATGATCAGCGTGGATGGGGTCGTGCCGAACGGCAGTATGCTCAGGGATGGTATAACGCTGTTTTCCAAGCCGTTCAGACTTGTAATACCGCGCGTTTCCAATTGTTCGGCATTCAAGACGGAAATAGAAACCGGCGTTTCCTGAAGCGACTTCTCGCGCCTCTCCGATGTGACGGTTATCTCTTCCACCTTGGCGAGACGGTCCTCTGCCGCTATCGCGGAATTAACGGCCGGAGCGGCGAGAAGAACAATCGTCCCCAAACTGGCCAAACTGAATAGAGCCCCGGTGATTATAGTTTCAGTCATGTTTCTCCCCCGTCCAGCCGTATCCGGCTTGTTATTCTGTGTATGGAACCTTTGGATCAGTGAAATGTAATAGGCAGGTCTTCGACAACATTCATCACCCAGGACGGTGCTGTTTTAATATCCTCATCGGATGGAATGCTGATAGCTTCGAAGCGTGCCAGAATGGCTTCCAGAATGATCCGCATCTGTTGGCGGGCAAGGGCCGCGCCGATGCAGATATGAGGTCCCACACCAAATGCCAGATGCTGTTTGAGATTGGTGCGCGTCATATCAAACCGGTCCGGCTCGGGAAACCGTACAGGATCATGGTTTGCAGACGCCAGCGACAGAAACGCCAAACTTCCTTTGGGGATCGTTACGTCGTTCAGTGTAACGTCCTGGGTCGTATGTCGTAATGACGCCCTGACGGCAGCGGCATGCCGCAGGGCTTCCTCAAAGAAAGCCGGAATCTTGCCTGGGTCTGATTTCAGAGCCTGAAAAAGCTCAGGATACCGACCCAGATAGAGTATGGTCTGGCAGAACATTTGCGTTGGAGCGAAAAAGCCTGCTGTAATGACCAGCTCCAGGGCATTTCTAAGCTGTGAATCGGTCAGTGCCTCGCCATTTACCCGCCCTTTGATCAGATCGGTCGTCAGATCGTTTTGCGGATTTTGTCGCCGGTCGTGGATAATGGCGTCAAAAATGGCGTTCTGGCGCGCCATATTGGCCTGTAGGGCCTGCATGTGCTCGGTTGAGGGCGCGCTGCCTGACAGGTTGGCCTGATTCAGCTGTACCCAGCGGCCCAGTTCCTTCAGATACGCATCGCTATCCGCCCCGGTGATACGGTCGGAGACGGAGCAGACATAAGGTCTGGCAAAATCATCAATGAAATTCACTTTTGTGGAAGCTTCAACGGCCATTACCTGTTCCTGTGCGGCGGCCTCCATAAAAGGTATAAGAGCTTGAATGGCCTTTCCGACAAATGCCCGATTGATCAGAGCTCGTTTTTCCGTGTGTTCCGGTGGGTCCTGAACCGCGATGAACATATCCCGTTTCAGATCGTCAGGCAGCCAATCCGGCTGGAGAAGAGCTTTCTGACCGGACGCGGAAAAGAGATCGGCCCGCTCCATGGCAAACTTGACATCGTCATAGCGGCTGATGACCCATATACCCTTATCTTTTAGAGGATATACCGGGTGGTTTTCCCGCATGCGGGCATATAGGGGAAATGGATTGCTGACTCCCAGGTCCTCAAGGCCGATATCCGGCCGCACGCTGTCTTCCAGGATCATGCTGTTCTCCTGTCCCCCGGCACTTCAGGATGGTGACATTTTCAGGACGATGATTTTTGAGACGGTTTTTTTTCGCAGTCGATCAGACCTTCGCGAATGGCCTGATAGATGGCGCCGTGCGTGGTGTCGACGCCGAACGCCTTCCGTGCGGCCGCGACCTGCTGGTTCAGGGTGTGGACACTGCGGCCCAGATGGTCGGCGGTTTCCTGAAGGCTCATATCCTCCTGCGCCATGATCGTCAGGATCTGAAGCGGGCGCGGGGTGATGGCAATGGTTGGACTTTCTTCCTCGCTCAGGAAATGTCTGGCAAACTTCCGGGTGCCGATATAGTCGACCGCTTCTGATAATTGACGGAGGGTGGGTTCGACTTTTTTCACTTTCTTACGGAAATCCAAAACCGACAACCCACAGTGCGCTACGGATAATACGGCATTTCCATTTCCATTAAATGCCTGACTTGGCATGAAATAAAAATCATTATAATTGAATTTCCTCAGAAGAGTAAATATTTCACGATTGCATTCAGTAAAATCTGTCTTGAATGAAATATTTTCAAAATCCTTTTGTATGGTTGATTGGAAAATAGGCTGAGTATTATTTTTAATATATTGATCGATCAAGCTATGCTCATATAGACCGGCATTATAATAAGATTGGCGCATTTCGAGGGATGTCGTAATCAAATGCGGCTCAACATTCCCTTCCGTATGCATGCGCGCGAAAACATATTCGTCAAAACCCAAACGCTCTAAAAAGCGCCCGATATTTTTTTTGAACTCACCGAAATCCCTGCTGGTGTTCAGGGTTCTGAAGACTTGAAAATCCGATACGCTTGGGCAATAGCCCTGTTGCGGTCCACGCGTGGCGTCCGGGCTCCCCTTGCCGCTGGCCATATTGCTGCCGGTCGACTTCATCATCACAAATTCTCAATCCTACTGACGGTCTTGAACGCTCACCTCATGACACAACCATCCACTGCAAAGACTGTTATATTTATCTTATGTTTGCAATCTTTGTTGAGCATGCGGCCTGTCCGAACGACATGCTGCAACACGATAAGGCTGCCAATTGTATCTTAGCGTGATACAGCGTTTGTCGCAAAAACAGCAACATGATATGCGGGAAGATGTCAACCCTGGATAGAAATTGATGATATATTCATCACGGTTTTATCATTCAACACCACTGTTTTCAGCCGGTTGGTATGCACTGCGCGGTGGCGGTATACACCGCCCTGCGTACCTGTAGACGTTTGAAGGGACCGTTTCCGCACCCCCATGCGACCGTCTTTCACGGTCCATCCGGTTTGCCGCGACCGTTCCCGCTGTGAAGCCGGATCTACGCCCCGTCATGATTCGATTGATCCGTCCCGCTGCCGGGTGTGTTTGCCCGCCATATTCGCCCCGCCTGTGATAGGGTGCGGCCGTTGCAATGTTCGGCACACGTTTCGGGAGGAGGAATTTATGAGAAAAATCATTCGGTCCGCCGCGTTTGCGGCGGCTTTTCTTGCAGCGGGCGCAAGCCCGGCGGCGGCCGACGATATGTCGGACGGCCTGTTTGATTATATGGATGTTTTCGATCTGGAGATCGCGACGGCGCCTGACGTTGCTCCCTCCGGTGACTGGCTGGTTTACGAGCGGCGCGGCATGCACATCCTCAAGGATCGCCAGCGGGCCAATCTTTGGCGGATCGATCTGGACGGCGGCGATCACGAACCGCTTTTATCCGGGGATGCCAACTACCGGTCACCACGGTTTTCGCCTGATGGCACGCGTCTGGCCTATCTGTCCGATGTGGAGGGCAAGACCCAGATTTATGTCCGCTGGCTGGACAGCGGCAGAACCGCGCGTCTGACGGATGTGCACAAGACCCCGGGCAATATCGTCTGGTCCCCCGATGGCGACAGCATCGCCTTTACCATGCTGGTCGAGGAAAAACAGACGCCGCTTTTCACACCGCCCGCAGCGCCGAAGGGCGCCCGTTGGGCCGGCCAGCCGCGTCTGGTCGACAGGGTGGCGTACCGGGCCGACGGGGTCGGCTTTCTGCCGCGCGGTCACATCCATGTGTTCGTCGTACCGGCTATCGGCGGGACACCGCGTCAAGTGACGGACGGTGCTTTCAACCATGGCGGCCGGGTGGCCTGGACAAAGGACGGCGGCAGCCTGATCGTATCTTCCAACCGCAATCCGGACTGGGAAAGGGACACCAGGGAACGGGACCTTTACAGGGTGTCCCTGGCTGACGGCACTGTGGCGCGCCTGACCGACCGTGACGGCCCGGATGCCACGCCGGTTGTGTCGCCCGATGGTAAATGGCTTGCCTATACCGGCTTTACCGACAATGGTCTCAGCCACCAGAATGCGGATCTTTACGTGATGGATCTGGCAAGCGGGGACAGCCGCCTGCTCACACAGGGCCTGGACCGCGGTGTGGCGGACCCGCAGTGGGCGGACGATGGGCGGGGCCTTTATTTTGCCTACACCAGCGAAGGCCTGCGGACTGTCGGTTATGTGACGCTCGACGGTGAACGCCGCGTCGTTTCAAGCGCGCTGGGCGGTACGTCGCTGGGGCGTCCCTATGTCTCCGGCGGGTACAGCGCAGCCGGCAAGGGCCGGGTCGTCATAACCCTGTCACGCACGGACCGTCCGGCCGATCTGGCGCTGGTGGATAGGCGGGGCCGTCTCAGCCCGCTGACCGATCTGAACGGGGATGCGCTTGACCACAAGACAATGGCACCGGTCGAACGAATGGAATTGCCGTCCAGCTTTGACGGACGGAAGATCGAGGCGTGGCTGGCCCTGCCGCCGGGGCAGCCTGCCGAGGGTCTGCCGCTGATCCTGGAAATTCACGGGGGGCCGCATTCCGCTTACGGCCCCGCCTTTTCGCCGGAGGTTCAGTTGTACGCTGCCAAGGGCTATGCGGTCCTGTATGTGAACCCGCGCGGCAGCACATCCTACGGTGCCGAGTTTGCCAACCTGATCCATCAGAATTATCCAAGCGAGGATTATAACGACCTGATGGATGCCGTGGATGCCGTCATTGCACGCGGTGTGGCCGATCCGGACCGGCTGTTTGTGACAGGAGGGTCCGGCGGCGGTGTTCTCAGCGCCTGGATTATCGGCAAGACGGATCGTTTCAAAGCCGCTGTTGTCGCCAAGCCCGTGATCAACTGGGCCAGTTTTGCGCTGACGGCCGACGGATATGCCTTTTTCACCAAATACTGGTTCCGCGATATGCCCTGGGAAGACCCGATGCATTACTGGCAGCGTTCCCCGCTGTCGCTGGTGGGAAATGTGTCCACGCCCACCATGTTGCTGACCGGTGCGCGCGACCTGCGCACACCCATGTCGGAGACCGAGCAGTATTACCAGGCCTTGCAGTTGAGGGAGGTCGAGACCGTGATGGTGCAGGTGCCCGAAGCCTTTCACGGGATCGCGGCCCGGCCGAGCAACCTGATCCAGAAGGTGGGTCATGTCCTGGCATGGTTCGACAAATATAATGTGGATGACAGCGCACGTGAGGGTGCGCGCTGAACGCCTTTTGTAACCTGCCTTTAAGGGGCACCCCGTGCCCCTTATCCCATGGCACCGGTTCCTTATGGTCCGGTGCCATGGATCGCCATGGGACCGTCAGCGTCGATAGGGCGGTGTCCAGGTGATGCCGGACAAGTCGGCGATCATATGTGCCGCGACGGCGAATGTCAGAACCAGGCCGATCAGTTGCAGCAGAAATGGCGGTATCAGCGGCAGCCTGCCCGGCCGATAGGCACGCTGGCGCCACCATCCGAAAAGGACCAGGCCGATGCCGGCGGTCAGCAGAAGCAGGGAAGGAACCAGGGACATTTCTGACATCCGAATGATTGATCCGACCGGGTGTCGGCGGCTGATGGTCATGCGAGAGCCCTGACAGGGACGGCATGCGGGGAAGGGATCACCCCTTTTGCGGCGTAAAGGATGGTTTCCCGTAGAAAAAACCCTGGGCGTAGTCAATGCCGAGCGACCGCAGGAAATCCGCCTGAAAGCGGGTTTCCACATGTTGACCGATTGTTTTCACGTTCAGATCCCTGCACAGGCGGATCATGGACATGAGAAAGGTCGGCTTATAGTCGGGTTTCACCATGTCGCGGACATAGGTGCCGTCGATTTTCACATAGTCCACGTTGAACACACGCAGATACTGGTAGCCGGAAGCCCCGGCGCCGAAATCGTCAAGGCAGATGGAATAGCCGAGCTTCTTGATGGTGGCGAGGATGTTTTCCACCGGTTCGAGGTTTTCGATCGCGGTGGTTTCCGTCAGCTCCAGAATAATGTTGTGGGCCATGCTTGAGGCGGTTTTCAGTTCCCCGAGCAGGGAATCCACATAACGGCCGCTGTCCAGTGTCTTGCCCGACATATTGACGGAAACGGTCAACGGTTCGCCAAGGCGTTTCATCTTGCGTACATAGTCGATCGTCTTGTGGACAAGGGCGACGTCGTATTCCTCGATGATGCCGATATTTTCGGCAAAGCGGATCATATCCGCGGGAGTGTCGTCACCAAAGCTGTCCTCAAAACGGCTGAGAACCTCATAATGATGAACATCGCCGCCCTTGATCGTGACCACCGGCTGAAAGGCGATTTTGAAGTTGCCGCTGTCGATAATGGAGCGCATGCCATTGACACGGCGCTGGGTTTCGCCCGCCAGGGCTTCATAGGCGTTTGAGATGCTTTCAAAGTCGCAGTTCTGACTGTCGTGCACGAACTGTTTGAGGACATAGGACAGGGTGCGGATCACCTGGTCTTCGTCAAGGCCGCCGATGTCGGTCTTGACCGTCGCCGTATTGGTCTTCAGGTCGACCTCGTCCGACAGGGTTTCAACGGATGTTTCGAAATGATCGCCGTCCTTTTGGGCGCGGTGGATGAAAGCGAAATGTCTGTCGCTGACCCGACCGGCCACCGTTCCCTCCAGCGACAGGGCTTTCAGGTTGGCTCCGATCTGTCGCAGCAGGCGCCGGGTATAGCGTGGTCCGTGACGGGTGCTTGCCTCCTCCAGTCCGTCGACTTCGGCGACGGTCATGTACAGATGATTGCCGTAGTTCGAGGTGGCCATGGTGTTTTTGGCCATTTCCAGAAAGTCGTCGCGCTTCATCAGGCCGGTTTCGGAGTCGATACTGTCATCTTCCGGCCGTCCGCCGGACAGAGGCGCCGCCCTCATGGCGAGGAATGTGCGGTTTTCCTTATCCTGCATCCGTAAGGCAAAAAGACGCAGCGGCACGGTGCGCCCGCCGCTCATGAAGCGGATGGGCATGGGGCCGATCCGGCCCTTGTGGCCCAGATGCAGCATCAGCGCCTTCAGGATGTCGCGGTCGTCTTCATGGGCCTGATCGAAAATCAATTCCCCGACCATGGACCCGCTGCCGGTTTTTGCCTTTCCGCTGCCAAGCCATTCCACGGCTCCGCTTTCGAAAAGAATCTTCCCGTCAGTATCGATCTCGAAAAAGATTTCGGCCGCCGCGAAAGCGAACGCCACAAAGCGTTCGCGTTCTTTTTTGAGATCGTCAACCAGCCCCGTCGACATTGTTTTACCCATCTACATGTTCACAAAACAGCAACTAACGCTTTCGATCCGGTCGCGTCCAGCGATAATTAAGGTGAAGATTTTATTAAGTTTTTTCTTTCCCATTATGCGGTGCCGTCCGAAAAGGCCCCCTAAAAGCCTGCCGCGCGGTGGACGATACGGCCGTCAACGATGGTCAGTATGGCCCGCGCATCCAGAATGGCATTGTCCGCGACGCTCATCAGATCGCGGTCGAAAACCGTGAAATCGGCAACCTTGCCGACCGTGACGGAGCCCCGGTCGGTTTCGGCGAAAGCGGCGTATGCCGGCCATAATGTCAGCATTTTCAGGGCTGTGTCACGGCTGACGGCTTCACCGGGGCGCCAGTCCGGACCCTGAAACCCTTTCAGGTCACGGCGGGTGACAGCGGCATAAAACTCGATCAGGGGGCTGCCCCGTTCAACCGGCGCATCCGAGCCTGCGGCAACGATAACACCGGCGTCAACCATGCTGGCCCAGGCATAGGCACCGTCAAGCCGGTCATCGCCCAACCTGTCGCCGGCAAAAAACAGGTCGGAAATCGCGTGGGAGGGCTGCATCGAGGCAATCAGACGGCTTGCCGCGAATCTGCCCAGGTCCTCGCGGGCGATGATCTGGGCATGTTCAATCCGCCAACGGGGGTCGGCAATGGCGCGACCGTCTGCCGGTACGTCGGCCAGAGACCGCTCGATCCAGTCCAGCGCCAGACGGTTGCCGCGATCGCCGATGGCATGAATGGCCAACTGGATACCCTCGGTCAGAGCGCGCCGCATGATCGGCTCAGCCGCCTGCCATTGCAGAAGAAGCAGACCGTCCGTGTCGGCATCCGCATAATTGGACAGAAGCGCCGCACCGCGTGAGCCAAGGGCGCCGTCCATATACAGTTTGATGGCCCGTGTCTCCGCGCGCCCGTTTTCGCTGGTGCGATGCCCGGCGGCGAACAGCCTGTCCGCCGAATCCTGTGTGACGGCGTTATAGATGCGGATGTCGATGGCACCGGTATCGGACAGGGTTTCGATCAGTTCCACCTGACGCCAGGGGACCGACATATTGTGCAGTCCGGTCCACCCCTGCTGGCCGTATACACGGGCGCCGGTCGTCAACATGTCGGCCAGGCGTGCATCGTCCGCCGTCGGGATCAACGGTTGCAGAAGCGACATGGCCGTATCGATCAACATGCCGGTAGCCTCGCCCAGGGCGTTGCGTTCGATCCGGCCGCCTTCGGGACTTTCTGTCGCGGCCGTGATCCCGGCGGCCTTGAAGGCCGCCGTATTGGCGACAAGGGCATGCCCGTCCGCGCGGGTCAGGATGACGGGTCTGTCGCTGACGACCGTATCCAGGTCGAACCGGCTGGGGAAACGGTTCTCCGGCCAGTGTGTTTCGATCCATCCGAGCCCCGTGAGAACCGCATCGTCATGTGTCGCGGCCCACTGTTTCAACCGCTCCAGCAGGACGGCCAGCGAGGGCGTGTTTTCAAGGGACAGGGACATTTCCCGTTCGCCGATACCCACCAGATGGGCATGGGCATCGACGAAGCCCGGATAGAGCGCATGGCCCGACAGGGGGATGACCTGCGTGTCCGTGCCGCGCAACGCTTCGGCACCGGCGCGGCTGCCGACATGGACGATACGGCCGGCCCGCACGGCGACCGCTTCGGCTGTCGGATTGTTGTCGTCGGCCGTGTGGATGATGCCGTCCCACAGGATCATGTCCGCCGGCTCCACCAGCGGTTCGGCGCTTTGCCGGCCCTGGCCCGGCAGGCCGGTGTCCTGTCCATGCGCCGCCGGTGCGGCCGCAGACGTAACAGCGAGACCGGCCAGGGTGACGCCCAGCATACAGGCCAGGGCGCCAAGTCGGTTTTTTTGCCTTTCGGCGATATGAAGCGGCATTGTGACCTCTCTTTCGCTGATGTGCGCGCATGCTGGGCCTGCAGGATGGCCAAAGTCAAGATGCGCCATGTCTGTGGCCTTGCCTGACCCGCCGGCAGTGGCCACAATGGTCCATGCCTGATGTCACAGGGCCCGAGACCACAGAAGCCAAGACCGCATGGTCCAAGGTTTCAGACGCTCTGTGGCGAAGCGGAAGGCCGAAGCGGAAGGAATGTTCCTGTCATGCGCGGTTTGTTGATCGCCGTCCTGATTCTTGGCTGGTTGCCCATGATCCTTTTCAAACCCCATATCGGGGTGCTGGTCTGGGACTGGGTGTCGCACATGAATCCGCAGGCCCAGACATACGGGTTTGCCCAGACATTCCAGTTTCTGGACCTGATCGCCGGCATGACCCTGATCGGCCTGTTTCTGAGCAAGGATCATGTCCGGCTTCCGGCCCACCCGATCGTTATGGCGCTGGGTTTGTATCTGATCTGGGTGTTCATCACCACCGTGGCGGCCTTTGAACCGGCGCGCGGGCAGGACAAGCTGGTTCAGATGTTCAAGGTCATTCTGTTCGCCGCCGTGTCCATGAGCGTGATGCGGTCCCCCAACCGGTTGAAGGCTTTTGTCTGGATCATGGGCCTGTCGCTTGGCTATGTGATCATCAAGGGGGGGCTTTTTACCATCATCACCGCCGGGGCGCATCGTGTGCAGGGGGCCGGCGGCATGATTTCCGACAACAATCATCTGGCCATGGCCCTGGCCATGATGGTGCCCCTGACGGTTTATTTTTTCCGTCACCCGCCGCACCGGCTGATGAAATGGCCGTTGCTCGGTGTGCCGGTGCTGGCCGTGGTGTCCGTTCTGGGTACCCAGTCGCGCGGCGGTCTGGTGGCGCTGGCGGCTGTGCTGGGCATGGGGGTGCTGCTGACGCGCCGCCGACTGATGCTGATGGCCCTGATGGTGCCGATCGGCCTTGTCGGCATTGCCTACATGCCTGAGAACTGGACGAACCGTTTTCAAAGCATTGAGCGCGCGACCGATGACGACAGTTTTATCGGGCGGGTGTCCATGTGGCGGTTTTCATCCAACCTTGCGGATGAGAACCCCGTGACGGGGGGTGGTTTTGACGTATTTTACGTGCCCCGTGCCGCCGATCTTTACATGCCACCGGGCTATAAGGCACGGGCGCCGCATTCCATCTATTTCGAGGTGTTGGGCGAGCATGGCTATGTCGGCCTTGTGCTGTTCATGACCCTTATTTTCATCGGCTGGTATTCAGGAGGGGCGGCCGCCCGGAAATACGGCGCCTATAAGGAGACCCGATGGCTTGGCGACTTGTGCCGCGCCGTTCAGGTCAGTGTTGTTGGCTTTGCCGTCGGCGGATTGACGGTGAATATTGCCACCTTTGATCTGTTTTACCATATGCTGGCACTGATTGTGATGTCGGAGACTGTCGGCGGTGTTTTACTGACCCAGGGTGTGACCCCGGTCACGGGCGGAGAAACCACGGTTGTCTCCGGCGGTCGGACGCGGAAATGGCGCCCGCCGCCGGCGGTCGTCGGCCGCCAGACGCAACGGCAACAGCCGGGCGGCACACCTGACGGAGCCGCCTCGCAGTATAGCGGGGACAGGGCCGGCCGAACGGTCTAGGGGCCTCCGGTTCCGTCTTTTCTGTCGGATGGTGATGGGTCCTCTTCCGAGATCAGGTTGGAAAAGGGGTCGGTGCCGCGCCTGCGCTGCAGCAGCGACAGGGCGATGCCCGCCAGTGCGCCCGCGCCGATAACGGCGACAAAAATCATGGCAAATCCCAACACCCAGGCAAACAGGCTGTGCATGCCCTCGCAGTCCGTGCCGCAATAGCCGGCATCCGGATTGCCGACCCAGACGCGGAAGGCAAGCATGGCGGCAACCGACACGGCGATCAGGCCGATCACGCCGCGCAACGTCACAAAGGGTTTGTTGCGTGACCGCCGCCGTCTCTGCAAAAAAATACTGGCCCGTTTGAAGCCATCTTCCTGTGTCATGCGGGGCACTATGGGCGGGCCATGTATGGGGATCAAGCCGCTTGCGTTAAAGCAGGCCGTGTTTTTTCATCGTGTGCCGCAGCTGATCATAGGTCAGTCCCACGGCGCGTGCCGTGGCCCGCTGATTATGACGATTGTCGGCAAGCGCCTTCGTGACAAGGCTTTTTTCAGCCGATGCCATGATGCGCCGGAGATCGAATTCCGGTCCTTCGGGCCAGTTGACCGGTCCGCCCGTGCCGGTTGCCGATTGTGCCGGTTCAGTGGGTTTGCCGGGGCGATAGGGACTTTCGAACGGATCGAAGATGATGGCGTCGATGGGCTTTTCCCCGTCCCAGGCCCGGTATACCGCCCGCTCGATGACATTCTTCAGCTCCCGCACATTGCCGGGCCAGGCATAGCCGGCGATGGCCGCGAGAGCCTCCTCCGTAAAGCCGGGAAACACCAGCCATTCGAGATCGCTGGCCATTTGCCGGCCGAAATGTTCGGCCAGCAGGGAGATATCCTCGGGCCGTGCCCTCAGCGGTGGAACGGTGATCACGTCAAAGGCAAGGCGGTCCAGAAGGTCGTGCCGGAACCGTCCGGCATCGGCCGCCGCCGGAAGATCGATGTTGGTGGCCCCGATAACCCGGACATCGACGTTCAGGGTTTCGGTTCCGCCCAGGCGCTCAAACTCGCCATATTCGATGACACGCAGCAGCTTTTCCTGTGCATTGGCGCTCAGCGTGCCGATTTCGTCCAGAAAGAGGGTGCCTTCATGCGCCAGTTCAAAACGACCGGCGCGCCGCGTGCTCGCCCCGGTGAAGGCGCCGGGCTCATATCCGAACAGCTCGCTTTCCAGCAGGGTTTCCGGCAGGGCCGCGCAGTTCAGTTTCTGGAACGTCTTGTTCCAGCGGTTAGATAGATAATGCAGTCGCGCGGCGATGAGTTCCTTGCCCGTGCCGCGTTCGCCGATCACCAGCATTGACCGGTTCATGGGCGCGGCCCGGCTGATCTGGTCCATAAGGTCGAGAAAAGCCGGGGATGCGCCGACGATACTGTCTGATCCATTCGCCATATTGGTATTTATAGCCAAAAATTGGTGTAAAAAACACTAACTTTTTCATATCTGAAAATGCGGCAAGAAAATAATCATTTATTTTCAATGGGTTATTTTTTTCAAAAAACTGGCACGCTCCCTGCTATATAACGAGCGTCGACGCGGAAGCCCGTGACGGCAGCGAGGACCCCCGGCGGCGGAACGCCCGATAAAGAAGAGGCCAACACGCCAAAGGGAATAACAGAATGCCCGCTCAAGGGCACACAGGAAGCAACGGGACAAGAAGAGGCCAACAGCCCCGCCCAAGCACCAAGACAAGAAACGTAAGACAAGAAGAGGATAGACTGATGCACAGCTTCACCCACCTGGCCCCGATGGTTTCCGCAATCGACGCTTTCGAGGGGGAGATCCGTTCAATCGGTGGCGTTTTCGGTCGCACGGCCGGTCGCCTGACTGCCTTCCCGGGTGTGACACGCCGCCAAAGACGTGTTTCCCGTGCCCGGCGTATTTCCCGCGCCGCGGCATAACCGACAGGGTGTGGCCGGCCCTCAACCCGCCGGCCTGCCCGAACCGATAGTCAAGTGCCTGGGTCACGACGGATAACGGTCCGGGTTCAGCGAGGAAAAGCCTGAATAAACAGGCGATAAAAAACCGGGCCTTGGTCTACCAAGCGGAAAACGCATCCGAGCCCGGGTCACGACACGCAAAGACAAAGGGCGGGTTTCGGCCCGCCCAATGCGAGGACAAGACAGAAAGGACAGTATCATGGGTATCTTTTCCCGCCTCAGCGACATCATCAATTCCAACATAAATGCCATTCTGGACAAGGCGGAAGACCCTGAAAAAATCATCCGCATGGTGATCCAGGAAATGGAGGACACCCTTGTGGAAGTCCGCTCCAGCGCCGCCAAGACCATTGCGGATCAGAAGGATATCGAACGCCGCGTCAAGCGTCTGGCCCAGGCTGAAAGCGACTGGGAAAACAAGGCCGAACTGGCGCTGTCCAAAGGCCGCGATGATCTGGCCCGCGGTGCCCTGATCGAGAAAAACAAGATTTCCGACATGCGCGCCCAACTGGACGAGGATATGGCCCATCTGAAGGAGGCCCTTGGCCGCCATGAAGAGGATGTCATCAAGCTGGAGGCGAAACTGCGCGAAGCGCGTGCCAAGAAAGCCACCATCGAGGCGCGGCAGAAAACCGCGACCAGTCAGGTGCGTGTGCGCAAAAACCTCTATGATAACCGTATCCATGATGCCTTTGAGCGGTTTGAGAAAGTCGAGCATCGCCTGGATCGCCTGGAGGGCGAAGCGGAGGCCATGTCTCTCGGCCGCGACATTGAAGGCAGCCTTGAAGACGCCTTCAAAACCCTTGAGGTGACGGACGAGATCGAAAAAGAACTGGCCGCTATGAAGGCGAAAATGTCCGGCCAGCCCGGCAAGACGGCCAAATCCGAGAAACCCGCCGCCAAGGCGCAGGCGAAAAACGGCAGCAAGACGGCTGGAAAATAATATTATAAACGAGGGGGGAGAAGGTGGGCCATCCCGCCCATAACCCGCCCGGGAACAGAGGAGGCCGGAATTATGCCAGAGGTCATCGGTATATTGCTGGTAACGGTGGTGGCGCCCACCTGGATCGTTTTTCACTACATCACCCGCTGGAAACAGATGAAGGGCCTGAGCGCCGAGGACGAAGCGTCCTTTCAGGATCTGCGCACCACGGCCAATAAGCTGGAAGATCGCCTGCGCACGTTGGAACGCATTCTGGATGACGAGGTCCCTGACTGGAGGAGCCGGTATTATGACGCGTAAAAGCCCCGTGAAATTATACAAAAATCCCGAACAAGGCCGGATCATGGGTGTCTGCGCGGGCGTGGCCGATTATACCGGCGTGAATGTTTGTGCGGTCAGGATGCTGACGATCATTCTGGCGATTTTCACCGGTTTCTGGCTTGTGCTGATCGGTTATTTCATCCTTGGCGCCATCCTGGAGCCCAAACCCCAGGATCTTTACGCCGATGAAGAGGAAGAGGAGTTCTGGCGCCAGACACGGACGCAACCCGATTATACCGCTGTCGAACTGCGCCGCCGTTTCCGGGATATCGAGACCCGCACGGCCAAGATGGAGGCCTATATGACCTCCAAGCGTTTCAGGTTGGAACAGGAACTGCGCAGTCTGGAAGACTGACACACGATCAGATATCAGAGCCGGAAAGTGCCATGTCGCTTTCCGGCTTTTTTAACGGGGGTCGATTATGGATCACAGAGTGGCTTTTGCCCTGGTTATCGGGCTTGTCGTATTGGCGGGGACGCTGATCGATCACCGGGCCAAACTGGCGCGTATTCGCGCCGAGCGCGGCACGGATGAGCGCGAAATGGACCGTCTTCGTGATCTGGCGGGGCGCCTGGAACAGCGTATGCACAATATGGAGCGCATTCTCGATGCCGAGGTCCCAGGCTGGCGGGAACGCCTGGATTGACCGGTCCTTGTGATGCGGGCGGCGGCGGCGGGTCAGCCGCCCGACCCCGGTGAAAGGCCGCTCCCCTTTGACTTATGCGGATGATGAATTCAGCCGCGCTTCCTCCTCGGCAAAGGCCTTGGCGTATGCCTTGCGGGACCACAGCAGAAGCCCCAGCGCGAAGGGCGTTGTGATCAGGCTCAGCAGCAAAAGCGAGTAATTGATCGCTTTCGGATCCTGGAAAACACTGTCCGTGAAATAGCCGACCAGCAGCGGGCCCAGACCGTAGCCGAACAAATTCGTCGTCAGGACAAACAGGGCCACGGCCTGCCCGCGCATCTGGTTCGGTGTGATCAGTTGCAGCCCGGCATAGGCAACGCCTGTCGGCAGATTGATGAACATGTTTGTCACGGCCAGACCGGCCCACACCAATGTCAGATTGTCCGACAGTGTGGTGACGATGAAGGGCAGAAAATAGCCGATGGGTGCCAGCATCAGCGCGCGGATATGGGCATCCTTGCGCCCCTTGGCCAGCCACTGGTCGGCGGCCCACCCGCCGAGCAGAAGCCCGATCGGGCCGCTGACAAGGGCAATGACCCCGAAGGTGGCGGCCATCTCGGCGGGCGGGACATCATGGACCCGCAGGAAAAAGAAAGTCAGGAAGTTGACCGTCCCATACCCCAGCGCCGCCGTGGCCGCCACACCCATGCAAATGCCGGTATAGGCTTTCCACCGGCCTTTCATGAAGGTGACGACCTCGCCCAGCGGCACGGCGCGGGCGCTGCCCGATGTGCCCTTGCGGCTGGGTTCTTTCAGCATCATGACAAGCACGGTCAGGATCAACCCCGGCAGGCCGACGATCAGGAAGCTTTTTTGCCAGTCGGACAAGGGGGGTCGTCCGGGCAGAGCGATGTCCGGCAGCCTGTCGGCAAACTCGATCACGGCCCCGCCGATGATAAAGGCCAGTGCCGCTCCCATCGGGACGGCCATGGCATATACGCTGAGCGCGGTGGCCAGCCTTTCCTTGCGGAAACTGTCGGCGATGAGAGACCCGGCGGCGGGTGCCAGTGTGGCTTCGCCGACGCCGACGCCGATACGGAACGCAAAAAGCTGCCAGTATCCGCGGGCAAAGCCCGAGGCGGCCGTCATCAGTGACCACAATGTCAGTCCGACGGCGATCAGGCCGCGCCGGCTGCGGCTGTCGGCGATGCGCGCACAGAAAAGCCCGAAGCCTGTGTAGAACAGGGCGAAGGCATAGCCGGTCAGCAGACCGAACCGGGTGTCCGAGATGCCGAAATCCGCCTTGATGGCCGGCCCGAGAAGGCTCAGAATCTGCCGGTCGATAAAGGAAAAAGTGTAGACGACGAGAAGAAGTGCCACCATATACCAGGCATAGGCCGGTTTGGGGTAGACGTCCTCGCCCGCGTGCGGAGCATGCGGCTCGGCCGGCACGGAGGCGGGCGCCTCATGGTCATCTCTGTTCATGGGGTCGGTGTCTCCGTAAAGAATAGGCAGGGAAAGCGGTTTTGGCGGCGCGGCATATAGGAGCCTTGCCGGCATGGCCTGTCAAGGCACTGCAAGACGAACCGGGTTATCGTGTCATGAATTGTATTGAGGCAAAACGGTCATGAAAGATACAATCCTGAACCAGACCAGCTTGGCCGAGGTCCGCGATACCTTCCAGTTTCTTGACGACTGGGAGGACCGCTACCGTTACGTCATCGATCTGGGCAAGAAACTGCCGGACCTTGACGATGCGGAAAAAATCGATCTGTACAAGGTGCGTGGCTGCCAGTCCCAGGTCTGGCTTGTGCCTGAGAAAAAAGACGGCAGGCTGTCTTTGCGCGGGGACAGTGACGCGCATATCGTGCGCGGGCTTGTTGCCTTGATGCTGCTGATTTTCTCGGACAAGACACCGGCGGATATCTTGAAAACCGATGCCAGGGCGATTCTTGACGAACTCGGCCTTGCGCAGCATCTGTCGCCCATGCGGGCCAACGGCCTGTTTTCAATGGTGGAGCGTATCCGTGCTATCGCGGCGGACGCGCTTTAGCCGTTGCAGCCGGGGCCGTCGCCGGCATTGTGTGGCATGGCTGTACCAGGCACCCCCCTTCACAGGACGATAAGCAGCGTGCGGTCCTGTGAAAGAGGGGCGTTGAGACGGGCGTGACGACGGCGTCAGTATTCGTCCCGGTCCTCCGGTTCGCCGAGGGCCTTGTGGGCTTCGCGCAGTTGGGCCCGTTCGATAGTACCGTGGGTTGCGACGGCGACGAACAGGACCGCGAAGGGAAACACCAGGCCGACCAGGAACCACCCCGCAGGGGACCGGTCGCGAATATAGGCCAATCTGCCGGACGCGATCGCCAGTGCGAACCATACGATGCCGATGAGGACGTCGACCGAATACAGCAGATTGTAGAAATCATCGCCGAACAGCAGACCCAGGAAAACAAACAGGATGGCAACGGGGGCCGCGAACCGCACCAGGAAATACCAGATACGGAATGCCCGCACCGACATTGCCAGTTCGGCCAGCATGCTTTTGCGGGCGACAAACCAGCCGACGAACAGCGCCGTGAACATGCCCGCGACCGGCATCATGATATTGTTTGTCAGATAGTCTTTCAGGCCGAACAGATCGAAGCCGAAAAGCCGCACGTCCGACAAAAAGCTGTCGCCCTGGCTGTACGCAGTCAGAATCCCCAAAAGGAAAGCCCCGCCACCGATCAGGATGGCGGCGTTGCGCCGTGAAAGGGCACCGGTTTCCTCGACATAGGCAACGGATGGCTCCAGAAGCGAAATCGCGCTGGTGATGGCGGCGACGAGCAGCAACCCGAAAAACAGCGTACCGAAAACAACGCCGAGCGGCATCTGTCCAAAGGCGATGGGCAGGGTCACGAACACCAGTCCCGGCCCCTGATTGGCGGCCAGCCCTTCAAACGCGAAGACGATCGGGAAGATGGCCAGACCGGACATGAGGGCAACGGCGCTGTCGGCGGCGGAAATGGTGATGGCCGACCGGGTGACATTGATGCTGCGGTCCAGATAGGAGCCATAGGTCATGATCGACCCGAGAGCCAGCGACAGAGAGAAAAAGGCGAGGCCCAGGGCCTCGACCACCCTGCGCGGCGTCAGATTTTCAAAGTTCGGCGAAAACAGAAAATCGATCGTGGCGCTGAAATTTCCGGCCACGCCGGCATAGATCACCAGAATGACGAGGATGACGAACAAGGCCGGCATCAGGGTAGTCACGGCCTTTTCCAGGCCCTTCTGAACACCGCGTGCCACGATGAAAACCGTTATGGCCATGAAAACCGCGTGTGTCAGCAGGGGCAAAAGCGGGTCGCTTATGAAGGACTGAAAATTTTCGCCTGAAATGGCGGCGTCATAGCCGCTGAACCCTCCCATGGCCTGGAAGAAATAGCCCAACGTCCATCCGCCGATCACGGAATAGAAGCTGATGACGATGAAGGCACCGATCACCCCTGACCAGCCGACCAGTTGCCACCATGAACTGCGGCCTTCCGCCTTTGCGATTTCCCGCATCGAGCCGACGGGCGACAATTGTCCGCGCCGCCCCAGTGACAGTTCCGCGATGAGAACCGGGGTTCCGATCAGAAAAACAAAGGCCAGATAGATCAGGACAAAGGCGCCGCCGCCGCCCTGACCGGCCTCATACGGAAATTTCCATATGTTGCCAAGACCGACGGCACTGCCGACGGCGGCCAGCAAAAAGGTCCAGCGTGATGACCAGTGAGCGTGGCCGGTTGAAACCGCCATGAAAGGCCTCCCTCCCCAAGGATTGGACGGACTGTGCGCATTGGGTGCCGTTTATCCGGTTCACCCGAAGCCTGCCTTGCCCTCACTATCGATATCATCGGATACCAATATAGCCGGGGCTTCCTGCGGCACGTCCGTCCGAACAAGCGCCGGATCATAGGGGCAGTGCATGCGGGAAGCCACCCTCTTTTTATAGGGCCGTTTCATGGGGCGGCACCGGCCTATGAAACGGCCTGTGTGTGATCCTGCGTTCCTATGTGCCGGGGGTCGAAGCCTGGACCCTGTCAAGGACGCGGCAATATGGGCCGTTTGCCCGGATCTCTTCGCACAGGGTATTGGCATCCTGCCAGTTTACGGTTGTGACACCCAGGCGCCATACGGTGCCGGTCACGTTGACCTGCCATTCATCGATCAGCCCTTGCAGTGCGGGGTACTGTCGTTCCAGTGCCTGTACGCCTGCGGCTGCCGCTTCGGCCGTGCGATAGCTTGTCAGGTGTGCAAACCATGTCCCGCTGCGGCTGGCCGAGGGCGGCGTCGTTACGGTTACAGGCGTGGCGGGTGCCGTGCGTGCCGCACTGCCGGTCTGGGGTGATGCGGGCAATCGGGGTTTTTCACGCAGCGGATCATAGCGTCCGTCCTCACCTGTGCTCCCGTCGCCGGCCATGTCTTCATCCGGGTCTTGTGCGGGCAGACCGGCATGCAATGTCCTTGGCGGCGTCATGACCACATCGTGGGCGCGCAAATCGCCCGCGATGCGCACGAGCGCCCGGCTGGCGATATCCTTCATGGCGCCGTTCGCCAACACACGTCCGTCAGGGCAGATGATACGGATATCCATATCCACCGGGCCCGAGACGACATCCGCGTAATATCTGCGGGCCGTGACACCGTGGCCGCTCAGGTCATTGGCCAGCGCGGTTAGAAAAGAGGCCTGCGCCATTTCATCGTCACCACTGCCGGTGGCGGTCATCAGGGCGGATGGGGCCGGCGTCGCGCTGCACAGAACCGTTACGGCATCCGGTGACGGTGCGAGTGCGGTGCCCGAGGTGCGAGGGGCTCCCATGCTTTGACAGGCACCGAGAACGGGCGCCATCATGCCAAGGGCAAAAAGCGTTTTCACATGCCGGCACAAATGGGACAGGGCGTGGGTCATGGGGCCTCGGCGTCCAGAATCATACGGTTGTTGCGCGCCTGCACGGGGCGGCTATTGGTCCCGATCAGTGCCTTGGCCGCCGAAATCTGAACCGATGACAGGGTAAGCGGCGTTTTCAGGACATACCAATGGACCCCTTCGGTGCAGGGGGGCACGGTCTGTGATCCCATGTAACGGTAATAATGCTTGTCCGACGGCATCAGGTCGCGGGCATTGACGGCAACCGCCTCCGGCCTGTTGCGCTGTCCCGGCTCCAGGGGAAGATGCGGCCAGATTTCATCGGCGGCGGCACTGGCCCGGCCCGGTTCCACCAAAACGGAAACGGTGGCCAGGCTGCCGTCGCTGCCGCGATGATGGAATTGCACTTCCATTTCAAACAAGCGTCCCAGGATGCGGTGCTCGCTTGGTGTGTGAAAGTCGACCCGTTCCAGCCGGAAGCTTTTCTCGCCCACACGCAGGACGCCGCTTGCCGCCATATGCATGCCCTTGCCGCTGTTGACCACTTCCAGCGGCACAACAGTATAATCCGTCTCCAAGGCGTGCATGAGAACGGGGTCCGTGCCTTCGATATTGATCGGAGACTGGCTGCGGCCGTCCCGGCACTGGCTGTAGGCCGGTGACAAGGCACCCCAGGTTTCCGGGCCCCGGGAGCCGTTGTATCCCCAGTCCGGCATGTCCTGGGCAAAGGGGGCCTGATCCGGCGCGGTACCGGCGGCGGATAACAGAATGAGCCCGCCGGCGATGGTGCGAAGGTGTCTCCGGAAGTTTTCGGTTGGCATGACTGTCCCCTTCATCGATGACCGGCCTTTTTCCGCTGCCGTTCGGTGCCGGCACATGATTTCGCCGACTTCAGCTAAGTATCAGAAAAACCTAACGGATTGCAAAACAACTGAAAAGAATCATTTCAAATTATCGGCGTCGCTGCCCGTGGCGGCCGCGGATGGTCAGGCCGAAGGGGATTTGGCCGTGCTCAACAGGTCATAGGCCAGTTGGATCTGGTGAAAACGCTCTGCCGCTTCGGGGTCGCCGGGATTGGCATCCGGATGGAACAGTTTGGCCAGGCGGCGATATTGTTTCTTGATGGCGTCCTGACCGGCACCGGCATCCAGTTCCAGTGTATCATAGGCACGGGCCTGCGAGCTGGTCAGACCATCGCTATCCGTCGCGCCGCCCCATTCGAATGCCCCCGAACTGGCAAAGGCATCGGATGTCTGTGTGCCGTCCTTCATATGCTGGCGGATTTCATCTTCGCTCATGCCGTCGAAATAATTCCAGTTGCGGTTATATTCGGCGGCGTGGGCGCGGCAGAAATACCAGCGCTCGGACGAGCCCGCGGATTTCGGCGCCGGATGTTCCCCTTTCTCCATGCAGCCGACATAATCGCACATGCGGACGGGTTCCGCTTCCTTGTCGCGGCCATATTCCCCCCAGCGCGGGAAACCGAAGCTTTTTAGATGATCATGTGCCATATTCCGAAAACTAGCACAGGCCTGCCGCACCACAACAGGTCTTTCACCGGTTTGTGTGCGGTGTGTCCTGTCGCGGTGCCGGACGGTTGAAATGGCGGCTCTGTAATCTCCGGGCGCCTTTTTTTTGTCGCAAATCCGGCTTAACGCCTGAAAAGAGATATCGATTACTGTGATTAACACCGGGTAAGGGGGCTTGAATGTCAGCAACGATCGCACTTGTCGATGATGATCGCAACATCCTGACGTCCGTCACGATCGCACTGGAGGCCGAGGGCTTTCGCGTGCGCACATACCCGGATGGCCAGCGGGCCTGGGACGTGCTGCGCGACAAGCCCGCCGACTTGGCGGTTCTTGACATCAAAATGCCACGTATGGACGGCATGGAGTTGCTGCGCCGTCTGCGTGAAGTGACCGATATGCCGATCATCTTTCTGACCTCCAAGGATGATGAAATCGATCAGCTGCTCGGATTGCGGATGGGGGCCGACGATTATATCACCAAACCCTTTTCCCAGCGCCTTCTGATAGAGCGGATCCGCACGCTTCTCCGCCGTATGGATATGACGCGGGCGACAGACAAGACCGAAGAGGAAAGCCCTGCCGACGATATTCTGGAAAGAGGCCGGCTGACGCTTGATCCCTTGCGCCATATCGTGACCTGGGATGACAAGCAGGTGACCCTGACAGTCACGGAATTCCTGATTCTGCAGGCTTTGGCGCAGCATCCCGGTCACGTCAAAAGCCGGGACCAACTGATGGATGTGGCCTATTCCGACGATGTTTATGTGGATGACAGGACCATCGACAGTCATATCAAGCGTCTCCGCAAGAAATTCCGTGTCGTGGATACTGAGTTCGCAGCCATTGAAACACTGTATGGGGTTGGCTACCGCTACCGTCAGAATGAAGGGGTGGGCGACAGTGATTCCCAGAACGGTGAGGACGACCCCCCGCAACAGAATGCTGCCGAACAGGACAGCCCGGTCCCGGAAGACGGGGGTGTCGCGGACGGACCCGACAGCAGCAGGGCCGATGCCCCGTCGCCCTAAGGGTGCAGCGCGATGACAGCCCGCAATCGCAGCGCCACAGACCGCCTGTATGTCCGTAAACCGGCCGGATTGACCGTGACAACAGGTGCGTTTTCAGAACCACTCGCCGGTGACTGCGCCGCATGATGTTTTGGGCACCCAATGATTAGGGTGGGCGTTGGAATGCCGGGGCGCAAATCCGACAGGCACGCAGGTGAGGCACCGAACAGGATCGATCATGGTGGCAGACCCTAAACCCGAAGCGCTCGTCATACAGCGCCGCCGTTTTCTGTCACCGCTCATGGTCAGGATCATGGCGGTCAATGTGCTTGCCCTTGTCGTCCTGGTCGGCGGTGTTCTCTATCTGAACCAGTTTCGTGACGATCTGATCGACAGCCGTGTCGAGACCATGCTGACACGGGCCCGCATCATCGCCGGCGCTTTGGGTGAGGCGGCGGTGCTGGGACCGGAAGCCGACCAGCTTGACTTGGCCGCGGCGGAGCAGATTGTCCGGCGTCTTGTCGGGCCGACGGATATGCGCGCGCGCTTGTTCAGCACCAGTGGGGCCTTGATCGCCGACAGCCGTATTCTCGGCGGTGAACACCGTGTCGAGGCGGAACCGCTGCCTCTGCCGGACGCGATCGTGCCTGTCTGGCGGCAGGTGGAAACCGAACTGCTTGATCTTTTGGAAAGTTTTACACAACGCCGCAGCGCGCCGCGCGACATTGAGCGGCCGGGCCTGAGTGCCAGCGACCTGCTTGAGGTCGCATCCGCCCTGGAAGGGGAGAGCATGGTCCAGTTGCGCCTGCGCGAAGACGGCCGCTACGTCATCAATGTGGCGGTTCCCGTACAGCGTTTCCGCAGGGTTCTGGCCGGACTGATGGTGACCGCCCAGACAGAGGATATCGAGGCCATTGTCCGCGCGGAAGAGGCGCTCATTCTCAGAATTTTCGCCGCGGCGCTCGTCGTCACCCTTCTTTTGTCCTTCTTTCTGGGGCGAACCCTCGTCAGGCCGATCCGCAGGCTGGCACAGGCGGCGGAGAGAGTGCGGCGTAATGTGGGCCGTGAAAAATCCCTGCCGGCCTTCTCCCACCGCCGGGACGAGATCGGTGACCTGTCGCGCTCGCTGTCGGCGATGATGCGGGCCCTTTACAATCAAATTGACGCGGGCGAGCGATTTGCCGCCGACGTGGCGCATGAACTTAAAAACCCGCTGACCAGCATGCGCAGTGCGCTGGAGACCCTGCAACGCAGTGACAAGCCGGAAATCCGCCAGCGGCTGCTCGCCGTTCTGGGGGACGATGTCAGACGGCTGGATCGTCTGATCACCGATATTTCCGAAGCTTCCCGCATCGATGCGGAACTGACACGGGGGCATATGGAACCCGTCGATCTTGGCAATCTGCTGTCGGCCCTGGTGCAGACCTATGTCGCCACCCTTGAGGAGGGCGGGGTGAAAATCATCTTTGATTCGCCGAAGGAAGGCAGCCATATGGTCCTCGGTTTCGAGGCCCGCCTCGGCCAAGTCTGGCGCAATCTTGTCGACAATGCGATCAGCTTTTCCCCCAAGGGCGGTACGGTTACGCTGAAGCTGGCCAATCGCGGGCGACTGGTCATCGTCACCGTCGAGGATGAAGGGCCGGGCCTGCCGGAAGGCAGTGTCGACAAGATTTTCAAGCGGTTCTATTCCGAACGGACGGACGACCGTTCCTTCGGCCGTCATTCGGGGCTGGGGCTGGCCATCGCCCGCCAGATTGTCGAGGCGCACGGCGGGCGCATCACGGCGGAAAACAGGCTTGATAAAGCGGGCGCCATGACCGGGGCGCGTTTCATCGTCAGTCTGCCGAGAGGGACGAAATAACCGTATGCCCGGCGGCGCGGCCCGGGTGAGCGACGCGGAAAGCGGCACTGATGAAAAAACCTTCGCAACAGCCTTCCGGACGGCAGGGCGGGCAGCGGGGCCGGGACAGGGCCCGTATCCATGCCACGGCTGTTTCCATCGCCGGTCGGGGCGTTCTATTGCGCGGCCCGTCGGGCGCGGGCAAATCCGATCTGGGCATGCGCCTTATCGACCGGGGCGCGCGTCTTGTCGCCGATGACCATGTCTGCCTGCGCCGTGCCGGCGACCGCGTTCTGGCCTTCGCGCCGCATGCCCTGCGCGGGTTGATCGAGGTGCGCGGGGTGGGGATCGTGCGTTTGTCGGAGGCACCGCCCGTGCCTGTCGGCCTTGTGGTCGATCTTGTGCCCGAGGCGGATGTGCCGCGCTTACCCGTCATGGAAAAAACCGAACTGCTCGGCCTGCGCCTGCCGTACCGCCGCCTTTATGCCTTTGACGGGACCAGCGCAATGAAGATAGAGACAGGTCTGACAGGCACGATCCTGCCGCTGTGAAACGGGCCGGCGGTTCAGCCTGATCGCCAAGGGCAGCCAGTGGGGCAGAAAGGGCAGGGGCATGACGGTTGACCGGACCGGACCGGATCGAAACAGGACCGGCCACAGCCTTGAGGGGGGCGGTTCCCTCCGGCGCCTGCTGGTGTTCGTGACAGGCCTTTCCGGCGCCGGGAAATCCACGGCGCTGAGCGCTTTTGAGGATCTCGGCTTTGATACGGCCGACAATCTGCCGCCGCCCCTGTTGGACGGCCTGCTTGACCTGACCGAGCATCCCGATGTGCCGCTGGCCGTCGGTATTGACAGCCGTACGCCCCGTTTCGAACCCACGGCCTTTTTGCAAATGCTGGACCGGCTGAAACAGCAGGATGGGCTGGATGTGTCGGTGGTGTTTCTGGACGCGGATGACGAAATCCTCGTGCGCCGTTTCTCGGAAACGCGGCGCCGTCACCCGCTGGCCGCCAGCAATCGCCTGGCGGAAGGCATCGCGGCCGAAAGGACCATGCTGCGGGGTCTCAGGGATGCAGCGGGCTGTGTCATTGACACATCCATGCTGACCGGCGGTGACACGCGGCGGCTGATACGGGACCGATTCGCAGGCGGGGCGCCGGCCGGCCTTTTCGTCACCTGTATGTCCTTCGGCTTCTCGAAAGGGGTGCCCCGCGACGCCGATCTGGTTTTCGATGTCCGTTTCCTGCGCAATCCCCATTACGACCCGGATCTCAAACCGCTGACCGGCCGCGATGGGAAAGTCGCCGATTTTGTGCGTGCGGATCCCGGATTTGCCCCTTTTGTCGACAGGCTCGGAGCTCTGCTTGATCTGCTGCTGCCGCGCTATGAGGCCGAGGGTAAGGCGTATCTCACGCTTGCATTTGGATGCACGGGCGGCAAACATCGGTCCGTTATGATGGCGGAGACCATCGCCGCGCAGTTGGGCCGGCAGGCCGTGCAGGCCTGTTTGTTCCATCGTGACCTGCCCCGTGTGGGCGTGTAAGGGCGCCGGCGCGTTGAAAACGCCGGCGAGTTCAGTAAGCCGCCCGTTCAGGGACCGGAGACAATCCGGCCGGTACCGGGCAGATCTTGAGTGAGGAGACGGTTTCCATATGATTGGCATGGTGTTGGTAACCCATGGCCGCCTGGCCGAGGAATTCATCGCCGCGACCGAGCATGTCGTCGGCGAGCAGGATGCGATCCGTGCCATCTGCATCGGGCCCGATGACGATATGGAACAACGCCGCGAAGAGATTTTGCGGGCGATCGATGCCGTCGATACCGGTGACGGGATTGTGCTGCTGACCGATATGTTCGGCGGGACACCGTCCAATCTGGCGATTTCCCTTCTGGAAAAGGGACGGATCGAGGTCATCGCCGGCATCAATCTGCCCATGCTGATCAAACTGGCCAGTGTGCGCGGCGAACTGACGCTTGAGGATGCCGTCGAGGCGGCGCGCGATGCCGGTGTCAAATACATCAATGTCGCCAGCCACGTTCTGGGCGGATGACGGCACGGCGGGCATTGTGGACAGAAATTCCCCCGACACTCCCAAAACCCCCGGCGCGCCCGCGCGGCAGGTGACCATTGTCAACAGGCGCGGGCTTCATGCCAGGGCCTCGGCGGCCTTTGCCCGCGCGGCGGGTGCCTTCAGGGCGGAGATCACCGTTGCGAAGGATGACATGTCCGTGCCGGCAACATCGATCATGGGATTGATGATGCTGGGTGCGGCGAGGGGAGACAGTATTCGGCTGGAAGCGACGGGAGACGACGCCGAGGCGGCCCTTGTCGCGCTGGAGACGCTGGTCACTGAGCGGTTCGGGGAGAGCGAATAGGGCGGGTCGGGGAGAGCGAATAGGGCGGGCCGGGGAGAGCGCATAGGGCGGGCGGTTCGGGTCGGCGCCGCATATTGCCAAGGGCTATATAAAGATATCTTTATCTTTTGCCGGGGCGCTGTTATAACCCGCCGCAAGCGCATCCCCGGATCTTGTGCCGCGCCATGCGGTTCCGACGGTTCGGGGCCTTGACGCACTGACCCGTTCCTATCCAGTTGCCTGAAAGGTCTCGCCATGACGGATCACCCCGACACCGATTACAAAGTCGCCGATATCGCCCTTGCCGACTGGGGCCGCAAGGAAATCAACATCGCCGAAACCGAAATGCCCGGCCTGATGGCCCTGCGCGAGGAATATGGCGACAGCAAGCCGCTGGCGGGCGCCCGCATCGCCGGCTGCCTGCACATGACCATCCAGACGGCGGTTCTGATCGAGACCCTGACGCATCTTGGGGCCGAGGTCCGCTGGTCGAGCTGCAACATCTTTTCCACCCAGGACCACGCCGCCGCCGCCATCGCCGCGACCGGCGTGCCGGTCTTTGCCTGGAAGGGCGAGACGGAAGAGGAATATGAGTGGTGCGTGCACCGGACCATCAAGGGACCGGACGGCTGGACGCCCAACATGATCCTGGACGACGGCGGCGACCTGACGCTGATGATGCACAATGACTATCCCGACCTGATGAAGGATGTGCGCGGCGTTTCCGAGGAAACCACCACCGGTGTCCTGCGCCTGTATGAAATGGCGAAGGAGGGGCGCCTGGCGGTCCCGGCCATCAATGTCAACGACAGCGTGACGAAATCGAAATTCGACAATCTTTACGGCTGCCGGGAATCGCTGGTGGACGGCATCAAGCGGGCGACCGACGTGATGCTGGCCGGCAAGATCGCGGTTGTCGCCGGGTTCGGCGATGTGGGCAAGGGCTCGGCGGAATCGCTGCGCAGCCAGGGCGCCCGCGTCATGGTCACCGAGATCGACCCCATCTGCGCCCTTCAGGCGGCCATGGAAGGCTATGAGGTCACCACCATGGAGGAGGCCGCGCCGATCGCCGATGTGTTCGTGACGGCCACCGGCAACAAGGATGTGATCACCGTCGACCACATGCGCGAGATGAAGGACCGGGCCATCGTCTGCAACATCGGCCATTTCGACAGCGAGATCCAGATCGCCGGCCTGCAGAATTTCAAGTGGGAAGAGGTCAAGCCCCAGGTGGACGAGGTCGTCTTTCCCGACGACAAGCGCCTGATCGTGCTGGCCAAGGGGCGTCTGGTCAATCTCGGCTGTGCCACCGGCCACCCGAGCTTCGTCATGTCCGCCAGCTTCACCAACCAGGTTCTGGCGCAGATCGAGCTGTGGGTCCATCACAGCAAATACGACCGCGATGTCTATGTCCTGCCCAAGCATCTGGACGAAAAGGTGGCGGCGCTGCATCTGGGCAAGCTGGGCGCCAAGCTGACGACGCTGAGCGACGATCAGGCCAGCTATATCGGGATCAGCCCGGCCGGCCCGTTCAAGCCGGAACATTACCGCTACTGAGGCGGGACCCCGTCCCATACCGTGCCGGCCGGGCCCGACGCCACGGCCGCCGGCACGGTTCTCCGCACAACCGACCGTTCAGACCGCAGGGTAGATTTGATGAGCAGCTATCTCTTTACCAGTGAATCCGTTTCCGAAGGCCACCCGGACAAGGTGGCCGACCGCATTTCGGACGGGATTGTCGATCTTTATCTTGCGGCGGACCCGCATTCCCGTGTGGCCGCGGAAACCCTGGTGACCACGAACCGTATCATCATCGCCGGCGAGGTGCGCGGGCCCGCGAGCATCACCCCCGACGATATCGAGGCCGTCGCCCGCAAGGCGGTGCGCGATATCGGCTACGAGCAGGACGGTTTCCACTGGGAAAAGGCGGATTTCCAATGTTTCCTTCATGCCCAGTCGGCCGATATCGCCATGGGCGTGGATGCGGACAATGACGCCGGCAAGGACGAGGGCGCCGGCGACCAGGGGATCATGTTCGGCTATGCCTGCGACGAGACCGCAAGCCTGATGCCGGCGCCGATCGATTATTCGCACCGCATCCTGAAAACGCTGGCGGCCGCCCGCCATGACGGCACGTCCCCCGAGCTGGAGCCTGACAGCAAAAGCCAGGTGACGCTGAAATATGAAGACGGCCGGCCGGTGGGCGCCAGCAGCATCGTGGTGTCCACCCAGCACAAGGACGGGGTGTCCCAGGAGGATTTGCGCGAACTGGTGCGCGGGCATGTCCGCGACGTTCTGCCCGAGGGCTGGATGTGCCCGGAGGAGGAATTTTACGTCAACCCGACCGGCCAGTTCATCATCGGCGGTCCCGACGGGGACGCCGGCCTGACCGGACGCAAGATCATCGTCGACACCTATGGCGGCGCGGCCCCGCACGGCGGCGGTGCCTTTTCCGGCAAGGACCCGACCAAGGTGGACCGTTCGGCCGCCTACGCCGCGCGCTATCTGGCGAAGAATGTGGTGGCGGCGGGCATCGCGTCGAACTGCACCATCCAGCTGGCCTATGCCATCGGGGTGTCCAAACCCCTGGCCGTGTATGTGGACCTGTGGGGCAATCCGCAGGTGGACCCGCAGCGCCTGTCCGAGGTCTTGCGGGAACTGGTCGACCTGTCGCCGCGCGGTATCCGCGAGCATCTGGCCCTGAGCCGGCCCATTTACGCCCCGACGGCGGCATACGGCCATTTCGGGCGCACCCCGACGGATGAGGGCCATTTTTCCTGGGAACGGACGGACCTGGTGGATGTGCTGAAATCCACCTTCGGCGCCTGAGGCGGGCTTTTCCGCCTGCCGGACCGTGTGCGCCCCGGCGTGCATACGCACGACGGCGTCCGTATGCGCCCCGGCATCCGTATGCATCACGGCGTATTGGCCCGCATGCCATGCGGCATCGCAGCCGCCCCTTGAGATGACACGCATCTTGGGGCTAGGCTGGAGCGGGCATGTACTGTGGGCACGGTGCCGTTAGGGCCCCGAGGGACCGACCGGGATTTCCCGGTGGTGTCCCAACGATGTTTCCGGGGACCCCAGCGGGCGTTTCCTTGACGGAGTGCACCGGCGCCCGCATCGGTGGGAAGGGGCCGAATGGGCGATATGGTCACCCGTGATATCCTGCTTTTGACTGCGCTTGCAGGTGTGTTGCTTCTGTGGGCGGCCATCGCCTTTTTCCTGTGGCGGCGGGCCCGGACCCAGACGGCCCGGCTGGAACGGTTACAGCAAAGGGTCAAATTCAGCGAGACGCTGATCGCCATACAGCACCGGCGCCCCATCTGGGTGTGGCAGGACGGCCGCATCGAACTGCCGCGCGACACGCGCAATCTGATCGGACTGATCGACATGCCGGCACGGGTCCAGGACCTGTTCCCCGGCGGGGACGCGGGTCTGCCGCCGGCCATACAGGCCCCGCTTCTGGGCGGACATGTCGCCGTTCAGCCGGTGGCCGGAACGCCGGTGCGCCCCGCCCTGCTGATCGAATGCCAGAAACTGGCGTCCGGGTCCGTGAACGGCCACGCCGGCCCGGACGGCCCCGCGACCGATCCGGACTGGCCGGATGCCGTCTGGTGGGTCAGCGAGGTGGACAGCCGCGACGTGACCACGGGCGAGGGGCCCGCCATGGCGGATTACCGCCTGCGCGAGTTGCGCATGCGCTTTGACTTTTACCCCCATCCGGTGTGGGTGCGGGACCGCAACATGGCCCTTGTCGAGGTCAACCACGCCTATGCCGATGCCGTCGATGCGCGGGACCCGGCCGATGCGGCGCAGCAGGGCCGGGAACTGTTCGACCGCGCGCCCACCAAGGCGGCGGAAAAGGCGCTGGAGACCGGCAGCACCGTGCGCGAGCGCCAGTTCGCCGTTGCCGCCGGCCAGCGCCGCGCCTTCGCCGTGACCCATACGCCCATGGGGTCCAGCCGCGTCCTGGGAGTGGCCGTCGATGTCACCGGCGAGGAGGAGGCGCTGTCGGAACTGTCGCGGGTGCTGGAATCCCAGTCCGAGACCCTGAACCGCCTGCGCACGCCGGTGGCGATTTTCGGCCCCGGCAAGACCCTGCGTTTTTACAACAGCGCTTTCCAGCGCCTGAGCGGGCTGAGCGAGGAAACCCTGGACAGCGGCATCGCCCACGGCGAATTGCTGGATGCCATGCACGACCGGCGGCGCCTGCCCGAGCAGGCCGATTTTCCGGCGTGGAAACGGGCCAGTCTGGAACAGTATACGCGTCTGATCGAGCCGGAAGAGGAAATGTGGCATCTGCCCAACGGCAGCACCTACCGCGTGGTGACGCAGCCGCACCCCTTGGGCGGGCTTCTGGTGCTGTTCGAGGATGTGACCGACCGTCTGGCGCTGGAACGGTCCTATAACACGCTGATCGCGGTTCAGCAGGAAACCCTGGACAATATCAGCGAAGCCGTTGCCGTGTTCGGTGCCGACGGCCGCGTGCAACTGGCCAATCCCGCCTTTGCCACCCTGTGGCAGTGCCCCCCGGAAATCCTGAAAAGCACGCCGCATCTGAGCGACCTGCTGACCCATCTGGCCATCGACGACAAGGCCGAAGGCGATGAAAGACTGTTGCTGAACGATCTGCCGGCCTGGGTGTCCGGACGTCAGAGCCATGCCGGGCGCTGGCACCGCGCCGACGGCAAGGTGGTGGATTTCACCCTGGTGCCGTTGCCGGACGGGGCGATGATGCTGACGCAAATGGACGTGACCGACAGTTTCCGCATCGAGCAGGCCCTGCGGGAACGGTCCCGCGCGCTGGAGGCCGCCGACCGGCTGAAAAGCGAGTTTGTGACCAATATGTCCTATGGCCTGAGGACGCCGCTGAATTCCATCATCGGTTTCGCCGAAATCCTGAAGGAGCGTTTTTTCGGTGAGCTGAACGACCAGCAGGCCGCCTATGTGGATGACATTCTGGGGGCGGCCGGCGACCTGCGGGACATGATCAGCAATGTGCTGGACCTGGCCGTGATCGATGCCGGCGCCCTGGCGCTGGACATCGATACCGTCGATATCGCGGTGATCATGCGTGAGGCCGCCGAACTGGCCGAAGGCATGGCCAGCAAGTCCGGGATACAGATTGTCTGTCAGGTATCCGAGACGCCGTGCACCGTGCAGGGGGACCGGCGGCGGCTGAAGCAGATGCTGTACAATATGATTTCGACGATGATGTCGATCGGCCAGCGCGGCAGCGTCATCAATGTATCCTTCGCGAATGACGACAGCGGTGTCGGCCTGACGGTGGCGGCCGCCCGCAGCGATCTGACACCGGAAGACCGCGACCGCCTGCTGGCGACGCTGGAGGTTGGCGGCATACCCGAGGGCAGCCGGTCGACGGGGCTTGATCTGGCGCTGGTGCGCAGTATCGTGGCCCTGCACCGGGGCCGTGTCATGCTGAATGCCGTGGGCGAGGACACTTTCAGCCTGACGTCATGGGTGCCGCGGGACCCGGACCCCGAGCCTGACCCTGGTCCTGACTCTGGCCGGGGCCGGGGCGACACGCCCGCCGCCTTGCCGGCGAGCGTGACCGTGCCGCAAGACCCGGCATGACGGCCCTGCGTTTGTGAAAGTATGATGCGATGCATTCCCCCAATCCCGTGACATTCCCCGTGACGTCCATTGCCACGATCACAACGGCGGACCCTGCCGGGACCGCCATGGCGGCGCAGCGTCTGGCGCCGCGTCTGCGCGCCGGGGACTGCCTGTATCTGGACGGACCGCTCGGCAGCGGGAAAAGCCTGTTCGCCCGCGCGCTGATCCGCCGTCTGCTGGGCGATGAGGAGGCCGAGGTCCCCAGCCCGACCTTTACGCTTGTCCAGTTGTATGAACCGGATGGCGGGCCGTCGGTATGGCATGCGGACCTTTACCGGCTGAGCGCGCCGGAGGATGTCTATGACCTTGGGCTGGAGGAAGAGGCGGACGGGTCCATCCAGCTGATTGAATGGCCGGACAGATTGCCGGACGGATGGCGGCCGGATGCGCTGCATATCGCCTTGCGCATGGACGCAGGCGCGGGACCGGGCCTTGATTCCCATGTTGGCGCCGATGCCGGTCGCCGGGTTATCGATATCGGCGGCAGGGGCCCCTTTGCCGGGACATGGGCCCGGCGTCTGGAAGGCTGGACGCCATGACCGGTGTGGCGGATGCGCGGGGCGTCCCGTGCCTGCCGGGGACGACCGTGTCCCGGCGCGCGATGATCCTGGCCGCCGGCAAGGGCACCCGTATGGGCGCCCTGTCCGAAACCCGTCCCAAACCCCTGACGCCCGTTGCCGGCAGGACGCTGATCGACCGTGCGCTTGACAAAATGGCGGCCGCCGGTCTCGGCCCCGTTATCGTCAATCTGCATCATCTGGCCGGGCGGATGGAGGCGCATTTGCGGTCACGGATGGATGCGGGGCAGGTCATCGTGTCTGATGAGCGCGATGCCCTTCTGGATACGGGGGGCGGTGTGTGCAAGGCCCTGCCGATGATCGGGCAGCATCCTTTTTTCGTGATTTTGGGCGATTCCCTGTGGGAGGACGGGCCGGTGCCGGCATTGGACCGCATGGCCGGGGTCTTTCGCCCGGACCGCATGGACGGGCTGCTGCTGTTGCAGCCCCGCGACCGTGCCGTCGGGTTCGACGGGGCCGGAGATTTTTCCCTAAGCCCCGACCCCCTGTTCGCCGGGCAGGAGGTCGGGACCATTGCCCCGCGCGGCACCCGCGCCACCGCCGCCTATGCCTTTGCCGGCGTCCAGATCCTGTCGCCGCATTTGTATGACGGTGCGCCGGCGGGGCCGTTTTCCAACTGGTGGGCCTGGAACAGGGCGCTGGAGCGGGGGCGTCTGTACGGTCTTGTCCATGAGGGGGACTGGATGCATGTGGGCACACCGGAGGCCATTGCCGCCGCTGAGGCCCGTCTTGCCGTGCGTGCCGCCGGAGGGCGGCCATGACCGCCAGGGTGTCCGGCGGCGGCCGGCCCACGGTTTTTTCCATCGCGGCGCAGGATAATTTTGTCGACAGTCTGGCCGCCGGAATCGCCCGGCGTCTTGACGCGGCGCACCTTGCCGATGCCGTGGTTCTTCTGCCCAACCGGCGGGCCGTGCGGGCGTTGCGCGATGCCTTTCTGCGCCGGCGCGGCATGGCGCCCACGCTTTTGCCGGCCATGCGTCCGCTCGGCGATCTGGATGAGGAGGATCTGGCCTTTGCCCTGACGGGACACGGTCTTGACCCGACGGGCGACGGTTTGTCCCTGCGGCCTGCCATACCGCCCTATCGCCGACAGGCCATGCTGGCCCGGCTGGTGGCCGGCTGGCGGGCCCCCGGCGGTCTGATGGCGCCGGCGCAGTGCTGGCGGCTGGCCGGTGAACTGGCAACCCTGATGGATCAGGTGGATACCGCCGGCGTGTCCTATGACGCCCTGACGGAGATCGTGCCCGCCGATCTTGCCAGTCACTGGTCGGTGACGCTGGATTTCCTGAAAATCATCTCGCAGCACTGGCCGGCCATTCTGGACGATGAAAAAGCGCTGAACCCGGCGGAAAGGCGTGACCGTCTGATACGGGCCCTGGCCCATGCCTGGTCGGCGACGCCGCCGGACCGTCCGGTTTTTGCCGCCGGGTCCACCGGCACGGTCCCGGCCACCGCCGAACTGCTGTCCGTGGTGGCGCGGTTGCCGGACGGGGCCGTGGTCCTGCCCGGACTGGAAAGGGATATGGACGAGGACAGCTGGGCCGCCGCCAGTCCGACGCACCCCCAATATGCCATGAAGGACCTGCTGAAAAAGATGCGGGTCAGCCGCCATGAGGTTGAGATGTGGCAGGGCCCGGAACACAGAGGGGAGCAGGGGCAAGACCAGGGGACGGTACCGCCTGCCGTATCGACATGTTCGGCATTGCTGCGCGATGCGCTGCGCCCGGCCGAGACGACGGATGTCTGGCCCGCCCTTCCCTATAGCGGCCTGGCGCCGGGCGATCTGTTCGGCGGCCTGTCCATGATCACCGCGCCCGGCCGCCGGGAGGAAGCGGCGGCCATTGCCACGGTCATGCGGGAAGCCCTGGAAACCCCCGGCAGGACCGCCGCCCTGGTGACGCCGGACCGGCAGCTTGCCCGGTATACGCAGGCCGCGCTGGCGCGCTGGAATATCGTTGTCGATGACACGGCGGGCACCCCGGCCGCCAAATCCGTTCCCGGCCGGCTGCTGGGCCTGCTGGTGGCGGCGGCCGCCGACCGGTTCGCGCCGGTGCCGCTGCTGGCCCTCTTGAAGCATCCGATGGTGACGGCCGGTTTTGAGCGCGCGGCCATGCTGGAAACCGTGCGCAGGCTGGACCGATATGCGCTGCGCGGTCCACGGCCGCCGGCGGGCCTTGAGGGGATTATGATCCGTGCCCGCGCGGCCGCCGGGTCCGGCCTGTTGACGGATGGCGACATGACCCGTCTGGAGCGCGTCGCCGGGATTTTACA
The DNA here is from genome assembly GCF_003688555.1 of Eilatimonas milleporae. Lineage (GTDB taxonomy): Bacteria > Pseudomonadota > Alphaproteobacteria > Sphingomonadales > Kordiimonadaceae > Eilatimonas > Eilatimonas milleporae. The sequence goes on along the minus strand of NZ_REFR01000014.1, from coordinate 167,577 downwards.
GCCCTTTGACCTGTCACGTCAGGCCGAACGGCCGGTGGATGGCCTGATGCAGGCCCATATCCGGGCCTGCGAAGCCCTGGCGGCATCCGGTGGCACGCCCGCGGATGGACCTGAAAGCCTGTCCGGGGCGGACCGTTTGTGGCGCGGCGACGCGGGCGAGGCGCTGGCCGATGCGCTCGGCGACCTGTTGGAGCAGGCCGGCATGCTGGGCAGTGCCAGCCTGGAAGCGTACCGTGCGCTGTTCGATGCGTTTCTGGACGATGTGACGGTGCGCCCCGTGTGGGGCCGTCATCCGCGTCTGGCCATTCTGGGACCGCTGGAGGCGCGCCTGCACCGGGCGGATGTCATGATCCTGGGCAGCCTGAACGAGGGCACGTGGCCGGCGGAGATCAAGCCCGACCCCTGGATGAGTGCGCCCATGCGCGCCGCCTTCGGCCTGCCGCCGCTGGAACGCCGTATCGGTCAGGCCGCCCACGATTTCCTTCAGGCGGCCAGCGGCCCGCGCACCATTTTGAGCCGTGCGGAAAAAGCCGATGGCAGTCCGACCGTGAAGAGCCGGTGGCTTTTCCGCATCGAGGCCCTGGCCGGCCGCACCATTCCGGATGCGGGCCGGTATCTGGACTGGTCCACGGCCGCCGACGGTGAGGCGCCGCGCCCGGCCCCGCCGCCCGCGCCGTGCCCGCCGCGCGCCGCCCGTCCGAAAACGCTTTCGGTGACGCAGGTGGAACGCTGGATGCGCAATCCTTACGGCCTGTATGCGCAGAAAATCCTTGGTCTGCGGCGTCTGGACCCGGTCGATGAACGCCCGACGGCGTCCCACCGGGGCACCCTGCTGCACGCCGCGCTGGAGCGGTTCCTCCTGTTGCCGGCGGCGGAGAGACAGGGGACCGGCGCGCTGGACCGTCTGCTGGCCATTGGCCGCGACATCTTCGAACCGGTGCTGAGCCAGCCGACGGTTTATGCCTTCTGGTGGCCGCGTTTTGAGCGTGTGGCGCACTGGTTTATCGGGCATGAGGCGGACCGCGCGCATCTTTTCGAGACGGTCGCGGTGGAGCGGAAAGCGTCCTGGCCCGTGCCGGGGACGGATTTCACCCTGACGGCCAAGGCCGACCGCATCGACCGTCTGCGCGGTGACGGTGCCCTGTCCATCATCGATTACAAGACCGGAACGCCACCAAGCGGCAAACGGGTGGCGGCCGGCTATGCACCGCAATTGCCGCTGGAGGGGGTGCTGGCCGTCAAGGGGGCCTTCGAGGGGCTGGCCCCGGCGCCCGTGGACAGCCTGGTGTATTGGCATTTGCGGGGCGGGGACCCGGTGGCGCAGCCGACAAGTCCGGTCCGGGATGTGGCCGAGGCCCTTGAGGCGGCCGAGGACGGCCTGCGGGCGCTGATCGCCGCGTTTGACGATGACGATGTGCCCTACCTGTCCCACCCGCGCCCGGCGGTGGCGGGCCATGATGATTACGACCATCTGGCACGGGTGCGGGAATGGCAGGCGGGACAGGATCCCTTTGCCGACGACACGGGCGGAGAAATCCCTTGAGCCGTCACATGACCGAGCATCAGGCCCGTGCCACCGAACCGTCCCTGACCGCATGGGTCGGTGCGTCCGCCGGCACCGGCAAGACACATGTTCTGACGGCCCGCGTGCTGCGTCTGATGCTGACGGGCACCCCGCCTGAAAAGCTGTTATGCCTGACCTTCACCAAGGCGGCCGCCGCCGAGATGAAGGCCCGTATTTTCCGGGAACTGGGCGGTTGGGCGGTGATGACGGATGACGCGCTGATCGCGGCCATCGGACAGCGCACCGGAGAATATGCCGACGATTCCATGCTGGCGCGGGCACGGCAGCTTTTCGCCCATGTCCTGGACCTGACAGCCGGCCTGCAAATTCAGACCTTTCACAGTTTTTGCCAGTCGCTTCTCGGGCGCTTTCCGCTGGAAGCCGACCTGTCACCGGGCTTTGAAGGCATGGAGGAAAGTGCGGCCGCCGAGGTCATGGCCGAAGCCCGTGACGGGACACTGGCCAAAACCCGCCTGTCCGGCGGGGAGAGGCTGAAAACGGCCCTCGATACCGTTGCCGGGCTGGTGACGGAAAACACGTTTGACGAGGTGATCGGCCGCCTGTCGTTTGAGATGCCGCGCCTTGGTGCCGTCCATAGCCATTTCAACGGGGATATGGAGGCCATCCGCCGCGCCCTGTACCGGGCCCTGGGCCTGGAGCCGGACGAGACACCGGACAGCGTGCGGGCCGGGGCCTGTGCGGCCGGGGTTTTTGACGATGCCGGTCTTGCCGGCCTTGCCGGTGCCCTGGCGTCGGGTTCGCCCGCCGACCGGAAACGGGGGCAGGCGGTTGCCGCGTTTCTGGAGGATCATGGCCGCGCGGCCGCCTTCCGGGCCTTTGAGCAGGTGTTTCTGACCGCCGACGGCGGTCCCCGCAAACGGGTGGCGACCAAGGCCGTGCTGACGGGCGCGCCGGCGCTGGACGATGTCATAACCGCGACACAGGAGCGCCTGGCGTCCCTGCGGGAGCGCGCGGCCAAGGCACGGGCGGCGGCGGCGACGGCCGCCCTTCTGCATCTGGGCTTCGCGCAACTGGCGGAGTACCGGCGGGTGAAGGAGGCGCGCGGCCTGATCGATTTCGATGACATGATCAGCCACACGCTGGGCCTGCTGGACCGGCCCGGCATCGCGCCGTGGATCCTGTTCAAGCTGGATCACGGTCTCGATCATATTCTGGTGGACGAGGCACAGGATACCAACAGGGCGCAGTGGCAGGTGGTCGAAGCGCTGGCGGCGGAGTTTTATGCCGGTGAAGGGGCACGGGACATGGCCCGGACGGTTTTTGCCGTCGGCGACGCGAAGCAGTCGATCTTTTCCTTTCAGCGGGCGGACCCACGGGAGTTTCTGGCGGCCCGCGACCGGGTTTTCGCGCGGGCGCGCGCGGCCGACATGGTGGCCGACGATGTGCCGCTGAGCCTGTCGTTCCGGTCGTCCGGGGCGGTGATGGGGCTGGTGGACGCGGTTTTCGCCGACGGGGCCCCGGCCGCGGACGGCGTGGCCCTGGACGGTGTGCCCGTCCGCCATGATTTTCACCGGTCCGGCGATGGCGGTCTGGTCGAGTTGTGGCCGCTGGAAGAAGCCGCCGCCCCGGCGGAGGCGGATGGCTGGCGGCCACCGACCGTGCAGGAAACGGCCGCCGACGCGCAGGAGCGCGCGGCGTGGCGGCTGGCGCGCCGTATCCGTGCGATGGTGCGCGGCGGCGATATGCTGGTATCGAAAGGCCGCGCCATACAGCCGGGGGATATTCTGGTTCTGGTGCGGCGGCGTACCGCGTTTGTCGATCATCTGGTCAAGGCGTTCAAAAGCCTGAACCTGCCGGTGGCGGGACGGGACCGGATGATGCTGAGGGATGAACTGGCGGTGATGGACACCCTGGCGGCGCTGCGGTTCGTCCTTCAGCCCGGTGACGATCTGAGTTTGGCGGCCCTGTTGAAAAGCCCCTTCATCGGGCTGGATGAAGACGCGCTGTTCAGCCTTGCCCATCGCCGTGGGGGATCGCTGTGGGACGCGCTTTGCGCCAGGGCGGCGGCGTGCGGGACGGCCGGGGTGGATGACGGGATGACCGGGGCGGATGGCGGGGTGGATAACGGGGCGGATGACGGGCCGGCCCTTGGCACGGCGCGGCGGATGCTGGGCGACCTGCTGTCGGCGGCCGACCGCATGACACCCTTTGAATTTCTGTCCCATGTGCTGGTGGTGCATCATGGCCGCGACAGGCTGGCCCGCCGTCTGGGCAGCGACGTTCACGATCCGCTGGATGAGCTGTTGGCCGCCGCGCTTGATTTCGAGCGGGTCCATGCCCCGTCCCTTGAGGGGTTTCTGGCCCATATGGACCGCAGTGAAAGCCAGATCAAACGGGACCTCGAGGCCGGCGGCGGGGCGATCCGGATCATGACGGTCCACAGTGCCAAGGGGTTGCAGGCGCCGGTCGTGTTTCTGGGCGACTGCGCCAGCGTGCCCGACGGTGTGCGCGACAGCCGCCTGGTGCCGCTGGAACTGGGAGAGGGGGCGCCCGATCTGCTGTTGTGGACGTCGCCGGCGAAGGATCTGCCGCTTGTCAAAGATAAAAAGGCCATGATCGGCGCCCGCCTGATCGCCGAGTACCGGCGATTGCTGTATGTGGCGCTGACACGGGCCGAGGACCGGCTGTACGCCCTTGGCTGGCGGGGCCGCGAGCCGTTGTCGGACAAAAGCTGGTATCACGCGCTGGAGGCGGGGTTCGCGCGGCTGGAGGGGGAAACCGTGACCGGGCCCGACGGGCTACGGGTCAGGCGGTTCAGCGTTGCCCAACGGCGCCGGGTCACGCCGCCGGGGCCCGAGGCCCCTTTGGCCGCGACCGCTGCCCGGCCCCTTTGGTATGACGCCCCGCCGCCGGCGGAACCGACGCCGCCGCGCCCCCTGGCCCCGTCCCGCCCGGATGACGAGGAACCGGCGGTGTTGAGCCCGCTGTCACGCGGCGGGAAACCGTTTCGCCGTGGCCGGCTGGTGCACAGCATGCTGGAATTCCTGCCCGACCTGCCGGCGGCACAACGGGCGGAGGCGGCGCGGCGGTATCTGGCCCTGCCGGCCCACAAGTTGAGCGGGGACGAACAGGCGGCGCTGGCGGCCGAGGTGCTGGCCATTCTGGCGCATCCGGAGTTCGCCGGTCTGTTCGGTCCCGGCAGCCGGGCGGAAGCGCCCATCGCCGGGGTGATCGGTAACCGGGTGATTTCCGGGCAGGTGGACCGTCTGGTGATCGGTGAAGACACGGTTCTGATCGTCGATTACAAGACCAACCGCCCGCCGCCGCGCAGTGCCGCCGATGTGGGGGCCGTCTATATCAAACAGATGGCATTGTATGCGGCCGCACTGCGCACGATTTATCCGGGGCGCCGTGTCCGGGCGGCCCTGCTGTGGACGGAAACGCCGGTGCTGATGCCCCTGCCCGAAGACCGGCTGTCCGCCGCGCTTGACGCCATGGGTCTGTGATGACCTGGGGATGACCTGAGGGATGCCTGGGGGATGGGCAGGAACCGAGGTCTGACGCGATCCGGGACCGGTGCGATCAGGGCGTCCACGGGTCTTTTGAAATCTTTTCCGTCCATCACAGTGATCGAAAATGCTGCAATGCATCACCGCCTCGTGATAAGGCTGTCACCTTGACCATGCGCGGACCGATGCCTAGGTTAGTTGCCAAAGCAAACAGTGGTCCGCACATTTGTAAATCATACACCGTGTTCAAGGGGCTTTCCGGGTTCAGGCACGGTCTCCGCGCGGACTGGATTGGAGAAGAAATATGGCAACGATCACCGTAACCGATGCGACCTTCGAGCAGGATGTCTTGCAGGCGGACAAGCCGGTTTTGTTGGATTTCTGGGCGGAATGGTGCGGCCCGTGCAAAATGATCGGCCCCGTTCTTGAAGAAATTTCCGGCGAGCGTGACGATATCGTCATCGCCAAGATGGATGTGGACAGCAATCAGGTCACACCGACCAAGTTCGGCGTCCGGTCCATCCCGACCCTGTTGATTTTCAAGGGCGGCGAGGCCGTGGCCACCACGCTTGGCGCCAAGCCGAAAGCACAGATGGTACAGTGGATTGACAGCAGCATTTAAGCTGTCCAGCGTCACCCGCTGAAGCGTTCAGCGCGGCCTTTCACCGAAGGCCGCGCTTTTTATTGGGACGATACCCACTGGCAAGACCGTGCGGTGTGGACCGGCTGCCCGGAAAATCCGGGCATTAATCGGGGCCGGCGAGGCGGATGGCCCATGATGCCGGCCTTCACCGCATGGGCGTTAAGGCCGGTGCCTATGACCCGATGGTGGCCGCTTCATACCCGCGCCGGGGGGTGTTGTAGAAGATGGTCAGCTGTGCGCCCTCGGGGCCGGCGATGATCTCATGGGGGCTTGCCACGGGGATGAGGTAGGTGTCGCCCTTTGCGAGCGGCACGGTTTCATCCGTTAAACGCAGGGTCAGGTCGCCTTTTTCCACCAGAAGGAATTCCGTGGCATTGGGGTGCCGGTGCGGGCCGGCCGTCCGGCCGGCCAGGACGGTCATGCGCGCGGTGGAAAACCCGGCTGATTCGGCGGCGGCGTCATCCATCAGCCAGGCCATCTGGCCCCAGGGAAAATCCTCGACCCGTGATACGGTGGTGTCTTGTTCCACGATCCGCCCCTTTCGGTATTTCGCCCGGTGTGCCGGAGCACACGCGGGTTTCATCATTCATTCGGGCAGAAGACCGGCGTCTTCCAGAACCCGCCCCGCCAGATAGAGCGATCCGATGATCAGCACAACCGGGCGTGTATCCGGTTTAGCCTCAGAGCGAATAATTTCAAGAGCGGAAATGACATCCCTTGCCATGCTGCCCTGAAGGCCGGCATCGGAAATGGCGGCCGCGACATCGCCGGGCGGGCAGCTTTTTTCCTGTCCCGGTATGGGCACGGCGATGGCCCGCGCGGCCTGCGGTATCAACGGCCCGAGGAAACCGGCGAGATCCTTGCCCTGCATCATGCCGACGATCAGGGTCACCGGTTCCTCCACCGGGTCGAAGCCCTGAAGGAAGGCCCGAATGACCGTGGCCGCCGCCGGATTGTGCCCGCCGTCCAGCCAAAGCCGCGCCTGTTCCGGCAAATGCCGGTTCAGGGGGGTGTTTTCGATGGGTTGCAGGCGGGCGGGCCAGCGCACCCAGCCCAGCCCGGCGCGGATCGCGGCCTCGGACACCGGTACGGCGGACTGGGCGCGGAGCGTCGCCACCGCCATGCCCGCATTGGCGATCTGGTGCAGTCCCTGGACGGTCGGGGCCGGCAGGCTCAAATGTCCGTCGCGGTCGTCAAAGCGGAAACCGTCGCCCTCGACAGGGGCGCAGTGCCAGTCCTCGCCGTAGACATGCAGGGGGGCGCCGACTTCGCGTGCCGTGGCGGCGATGGTGGCGCGGGCGGCTTCCAGTTGCGGGCCGATGACGGCGGGGACGCCCTTTTTCAGGATGCCGGCCTTTTCGGCGGCGATGGCCTCGATGGTGGTGCCCAGATAGTCCTGATGATCGAAGCTGACGGGGGTGATGCAGCAGGCGGCCGGCCGGTCCACCACATTGGTGGCATCCAGACGCCCGCCCAGGCCGACCTCCAATATGGTCAGGTCCGCCGGTACGCGGGCAAAGGCGAGCATGGCGACCGCCGTCGTCACCTCGAAAAACGTGATTTCGGCGCCGTTGTTGACGGTTTCCACCTCATCGATCAGGTCGTTCAGGTGGGCATCGTCGATGAGGGTGCCGGACAGGCGGATGCGTTCATTGAACCGCACGAGGTGGGGCGAGGTATAGACGTGGACCCGGTGGCCGGCGGCCTCGGCAATGGCGCGCAGCGTGGCGACGGTCGAGCCCTTGCCATTGGTGCCGGCCACGTGGAGGACCGGCGCCAGACGCCGTTCGGGGTTGTCGAGCCTGTCGAGCAGACGGCGCAGCCTGTCCAGGGACAGGTCGATGACCCTGGGGTGAAGGCGTTTCAGCCGTTCAAGCGGGGCTGTCGGCCGTGGTGGGACCGTTGGGGGCATACACCTCTCTGATATGTTTCTGGCGCGTCTCTGGCGTGTCTCTGGTGCGTTTCTGGCAGCACTGCCGCACCGTGCGCGGCGTGCCTTTATTCGGCGGCCTGGGGACTGTGACGGTGGCGCCCGTTCGTCAGCATGGCAAGGATGGTGCCCAGTTCGCGCGCCATGTCGTGCCGGTGCACAACCCTGTCGACCATGCCGTGTTCGTGCAGATATTCCGCCCGCTGAAACCCGTCGGGCAGCTTTTCCCGGATGGTCTGTTCGATCACGCGGGGACCGGAAAAGGCGATCATCGCGCCCGGTTCGGCGATCTGAATGTCCCCCAGCATGGCGTAGGAGGCGGACACACCGCCCGAGGTCGGATCGGTCAGGACGACAATGTAGGGCAGGCCGGCTTCGCGCAGCATCTGGACCGCCACGGTGGTGCGCGGCATCTGCATCAGCGACAGGATGCCCTCCTGCATGCGGGCGCCGCCCGAGGCCGACAGCATCACGAAGGGCGCCCGGATTTTCAGGGCATGCCGGGCCGCCGTGATGATGCCCTCGCCGACGGCCATGCCCATGGATCCGCCCATGAAGAAGAAATTCTGAAGGGCGACGACGGTCTCGACACCGCCGATGCGGCCGACGGCCACCTTGATCGCGTCCTGATCCTCGGTTTTCTGGCGGGCCGTTTTCAGGCGTTCGGTGTAGCGCTTGCTGTCGCGGAATTTCAGCGGGTCCTGACGGACCTGCGGCAGGTCCAGCAGCTCATAAGTCTTGTTGTCGAACAGGCTGTCGAAACGGTCTTTCGGCGGCATACGGTCGTGATGATCGCAGTGGGCGCAGACATAGCCGGCGGCGACAAATTCCTTCAGGAAGATCATCTGGCCGCAATTTTTGCACTTGTGCCACAGATTGTCGGGCGTTTCCCGTGCATTCAGAACCTTGCGCAGCTTCGGTTTTACATAATTGGTCAGCCAGCTCATGGGCGGGTGGCTCCTTAACTTTTGGCCGTCGGCGGAGAGGAAAGCCCTTACCGGGCCGTTCTTACACCATCGGCAAGCGTTCTGACAAATGCCAGGACTTTATCGCCCAGCCCGTCCGGGGCGTTGCCGTCCGCGTCCAAAGCGTCCTCGATCACCGAGACGATGGCCGAGCCGACGACCGCCGCGTCGGCGTGCCGGGCGATGTCGGCCGCCTGCTGCGGTGTCCTGATGCCGAAACCGACGGCAACCGGCAGATCGGTCCGGCGGCGAATGCGGCCGAGCGCGGCCGCGATATCGTCCGCTGCCGCCGATTTCTGACCGGTCACACCGGCGACCGCCACATAATAGACGAACCCGCTGGCGCCATCGAGGATGGTGGTCAGGCGGTCGTCATCGGATGTGGGGGTGGCCAGCCGCACCGTGGCCAGCCCGGCGCGGGCCGCCGGCACGCGCAATTCGGCGTCTTCCTCCGGCGGCAGGTCGACAATGATCAGCCCGTCCACGCCGGCCTCCGCCGCGTCCACGACGAAGGCGTCGATACCGTATGCGAATATCGGATTGAAATAGCCCATCAGCACGATCGGCGTGTGGCTGTCGCCGGTGCGAAAGGCCCGCACCATGTCCAGCGTGCCCTTCAGGCAGGCGCCGGCCTTGAGCGCCCTTTGCCCGGCGCGGTCAATGGCCGGGCCGTCGGCGGACGGATCGGTGAAGGGCATGCCCAGTTCGATAATGTCGGCGCCGGCGCCGGGCAGGCCGTTCAGGATGCCGAGGGACAGGGCGGGGTCGGGGTCGCCCGCCGTGATGAAGGGGATGAAGGCGGCGCGGCCTTCCCGTTGCAAAGCGCTGAAGCACGCGGTCAATCGTGACATGGTTTCTGCCTGTTTTCGGATATGCCGGGGGACTGCGAGGTCACTGGGTGGCACTGGGGGGTCACTGCGGGGTCACTGGGTCTATCACTGGGGGGGGTCAAAGGTCGGCGCCGAGGGCGTCGGCCACCGTGAAGATATCCTTGTCGCCGCGCCCCGACATGTTGAGCACCATAAGATGATCGCCGGGCAGGCCGGGCGCGCGCTTGAGAACCTCGGCCAGGCCGTGGCTGGATTCCAGGGCGGGGATGATGCCTTCCAGTTCGCAGCATTGCCGGAAGGCGTCCAGCGCCTCGCTGTCGGTGGCGGACACATACTCGACCCGGCCCTTTTCATGCAGCCAGACATGTTCGGGCCCGATGCCGGGATAGTCGAGACCGGCGGAGATGGAGTGGGCCTCTTCGATCTGTCCGTCGTCGTCCTGCAGCAGATAGGTGCGGTTACCGTGCAGAACGCCCGGTTTGCCGCCGGTGATGGAGGCGGCATGTTCATGGGTGTTCAGACCGTGTCCGGCGGCCTCGACCGCGATGCAGGCCACATCCGGTTCATCGAGAAAGGGATGAAACAGGCCGAGCGCATTGCAGCCGCCGCCGACACAGGCGACAAGGCTGTCCGGCAGGCGGCCTTCCAGCTGCATCATCTGGTCGCGCGTTTCGCGCCCGATGATCGACTGGAAATCGCGGACCATCATCGGATAGGGGTGCGGTCCGGCGGCGGTGCCGATGATGTAGAAGGTGTCGTGCACATTGGTGACCCAGTCCCGCAGCGCTTCGTTCATCGCATCCTTCAGGGTCGACGACCCGGACGTGACGGGGCGGACCTCGGCGCCCAGCAGACGCATGCGGAAGACATTGGGCTTCTGCCGTTCCATGTCGACCGCGCCCATGAACACCGTGCATTTCAGACCGAAGCGGGCGGCCACCGTGGCGGTGGCGACCCCGTGCTGGCCGGCGCCGGTTTCGGCGATGATGCGTGTTTTGCCCATGCGCCGTGCCAGCAGGATCTGCCCGATGGCATGGTTGATCTTGTGCGCGCCGGTGTGGTTGAGGTCTTCGCGTTTGAAATAGACCTTCGCGCCGCCGAGGGCCTCGCTGAGCCGTTCGGCGTGGTACAGCGGATTGGGCCGGCCGACATAGACCCGGTTCAGCCTGTCCAGTTCCTCGACGAAGGCGGGGTCGGCGATCGCCTCGCGGTAGGCCTTTTCCACATCCAGAACCAGCGGCATCAGCGTTTCAGAAACGTAGCGGCCGCCATAGGGGCCGAAATGGCCGCGTGGGTCGGGGCCGCTGCGCAAACTGTTCGGGGAGGCGGTGTGACGCTCTGACATGGTGTCTCTTTCTCTTTTTCAGGCGCCTTGTTTAGCCGCTTTGGCGGCCATGAGAAAGGCACGAATTTTTGACGCGCTTTTGACGCCCGGCGCCGTCTCGACACCGGAAGACACATCAAGCGCGTTTGCACCGCTGTCCGCAAGGGCCTGCGACACCGTGGCCGCCGTCAGCCCGCCGGCGAGCAGCCACGGCAGGGCACTGTCATGGCCGCGCATCAGCCCCCACGGAAAAGAGACGGCGTTGCCGCCCGGCAGCACGCTGTCTTTCGGCGGTTTCGCGTCGAACAGGATCATGTCGGCGGCCCCGACATACGCGGCGGCGGCCGCGATGTCGGCGGGCCCGCCGACCGAAATCGCCTTCATGACCTTCAGGCCCAGGCGGTCCCTGAGGGCCGCGATGTCGTCCGGGGTCTCGGCCCCGTGCAACTGGACCCAGTCCAGCGACAGGATGTCCGCGAACGCCGCCATGGTCCCGGTATCGGCCCCGGCGAACACGCCGACCCGCTCCGGCCCCTTGGGCGGAAGGTCGGGGGCCAGGGCCCGTGCCGCCGCAAGGTCGAGATGGCGCGGGGACGGCGCGAAATGCACGAAGCCGAGCCAGCGGGCGCCGGCCCCGGCCGCGACATGGGCGGTTTCGGCCTCGCTGAGGCCGCAGATTTTCACGGATACCCCGGATGCGGTCATGGGTCGTCCTGTCGTTCGCGGGACGGGCGGGTTGCCCGGATCGGCCTCTCTACAGGCCCATAAGACACCCTCGGTGACTGACTAATCAGTCAAGGGCCGTCGAAGGGGCGCCGGACCCGCCGGCAGACCCGTCAACAGATCCATCAAGGCAGGCCCGGCGGTGAGACCGCTGTCAGTCGGCGTCCGGCAGACGGTCGGCGAAATCGACCGATGTCTTGGTCATGGTGGCGGTGGCCGCTTTCATCAGGTCCTCGCCCATCAGCATGGCGCTGTTCCAGACGGCCACATAGTCCAGCCCGTCGCGCACGGAATGATCCCGCTGATAGTTGAGGACATTCTTGATGCCGGCGATGGCAAGCGGCGTCTTGGCGGCGATATCGGCGGCGATGTCGCGCGCATGGGCGACAACCGCGTCACGGGTTTCATGGACATGGTTGACGAAGCCGCGCGCGGCGGCCTCGCCGGCCGGAAACTTGCGGCCCGTATAGGCCAGTTCCTTGACGATGCCGTCCGGCAGCAGGCGGAGGATGCGCGGAAAGGTGCCGATGTCGGCGACAATGCCGATGTCGATTTCCTTGATCGAGAAAAAGGCATCCGTTGTCGCCAGGCGGATATCGCAGGCCGAGACAAGGTCCACCCCGCCGCCGATGCAGGCGCCGTGAACGGCGGCGATCACGGGCACCGGGCATTCCTCGACCGCCGAGATCGACGCCTGAAGGTATTTGACATGGCGCAGGAAGCGTTCGCGCACGCGGCCCGCATCGCCGTCCCGATCGCCGATGACATTGGAGGTGTCCTTCAGGTCGAGACCGGCGGTGAAATGCCGGCCTTCGCCGACCAGCACGATGGCGCGCACGGAGGTGTCGGCGCCGAGGGCGCGGAAGGCGGCGGGCAGTTCGGCGAAAAAGGCCCGGTTCATGGCGTTAAGCGCATCGGGGCGGTTGAGCCGGACGGTGGCCACCGGGCCATCGCGGTCAATGACGAGCGTGGTGTAGGCGGCGCCGGCGCCGTGTTGCGGGCCCGTTTCCGTGTGGGGTTTTGGGGCGGCTGTTTGGGTGGCGGTCACTGTGTCTCTCCCTGTTCGGTCACGCAGAAGCGGCTGATCAGACTGTCGGCGAACTCGGCCGCCGCCTCAACCGTTTCTTCCGTGACATTGAGGCCGTATAGCACGAAGGCGAGGTTTTCGGTGGTGTCTGTCACGGCCGTCCGGCCGCTGTCCGAGAAGGGGCTGCCGAACGGGCCGTCGGCATCCGACAGCACGAGCAGCCCGCCCAGATTGACGGCACCGCGCCCGATACCGTCATAGGTCTCATTCTCGCCGGCGATGCGGCAGCGCACATCGCCGTTGATCCAGCGCGCGTCATAGGCGCCCACCGGCAGGCCGGTCATCAGCGAGATGATGTTGCCGGTGTCGACCACGGTGTTGACCGGGCCGATGCCCTTGCCCGTAAGCGCACGGCGGGTCAGCGCCTCGGACGACGGGCGGTAGCGGCTGGGGTCCTTGCCGAAGGTCTTGAAGGCATGGCGGGTCGCGGCGATCACCGGGTCGGTGGAGGCCGGTTCGCCCATCAGCTCTTCCTGCCGCTGGCGGATGGCTTCGTCCATCGTGTTGACGAGCAGACCCGGCGACGGGGCCACCGTCACATCATAGGTCAGCACGGCAAGATGCAGGGGGATGCCGCGCGCCGACAGGCCGGGGTCGATGGTGATGTTCATACGGTGTCCTTCAGCCGGGGCCTATACCGAACCCGAACCTGCTGCGATCCGGGCGGGGTTCGTCCATGTCAATGACCGTCTGATGACTTCATATCGGGCGAAGCGGTATCCGGCAAAGTGAATACGTCAGCGCACGGGCGCGGATTAGACAAAGGGCGTCCGCGCATGGCACGGACGCCCCCGGTCTTTCAGCGCGCGGTCTTGTCAACCGCGACGGCCGGTTCAGGCGGCTTTGGCCATGCGGCCCCGGGTTTCACCCGTCTTGTAGAAGCTGTCGCCGCTGGCGGCCATGTCGCGCAGCAGTTTCGGCGGTGTGAAGCGTTCGCCGTACTGCTGGGCCAGACGGTCGGCTTCCATGACGAATTCGGCGACGCCGATGGTGTCGATGAAGCTGAACGGTCCGCCCGTCCACGGTGCGAAGCCCCAGCCGAAGATGGCGCCGATGTCGCCGGAGGAGGCATCGATCAGCACGCCTTCCTCGAAGCAGCGCGCGGCCTCGACCGCCTGGCGCACCATGAGGCGGGATTTCACCTCGTCCAGGGTGGGCTGGTCGTCGCTGAGCGGGAAGTGATCGCCGAGGCCCGGCCACAGATGTTTCGGGCTGCCGTCTTCGGGATAGACATAGTTGCCCTTGCCGTTCTTACGGCCGAACCGTTCCAGTTCGGTGACCATCTTCTCGACGAAATCATCGGCCGGCGAGGGCGTATACTTGTCGCCCAGTGCCTTTTTGGTGGCCTGCATCACCTTGTAGGACAGGTCGAGGGCCACTTCGTCGCCGACGGCCAGCGGGCCGACCGGCATGCCGGACATCTTGCCGGCATTCTCGATCAGGGCGGGGTTCACGCCTTCCTTCACCATGGCGTAGCCTTCCTGCACATAGGTGCCGAAACAGCGGCTGGTGTAGAAGCCCCGGCTGTCGTTGACGACGATCGGCGTCTTCTTGATCTGCGAGACGTAATCGAGCGCCAGCGCCAGCGTTTCATCATCGGTCTTTTCACCCATGATGATTTCGACCAGCGGCATCTTGTCGACGGGCGAGAAGAAGTGAATGCCGATGAACTGGTGCGGGCGGGTGAAGTTTTTCGCCAGCCCCGTGATCGGCAGGGTGGAGGTGTTGGAGGCGAAGACCACATCCTTGCCGATGGCGGCTTCGGTCTTTTCCGTCACGTCCTTCTTGATGCCTTCGTCCTCGAAAACGGCCTCGATGATCAGGTCGCAGTCGGTGAGATCGCCGTAATCCGCCGTGGTGTGGATGCGGGACAGCAGCGCGTCGCCCTTTTCCTGGGTGATCTTGCCGCGCGAGACGCCCTTTTCCACCAGTTTGCGGGAATAGTCCTTGCCTTTTTCGGCCGCTGCCGCGTCACGGTCGAGGAGCACCACGTCCATGCCGACCTTGGCCGAGACATAGGCCACGCCGGCGCCCATCATGCCGGCGCCCAGCATGCCGAGACGCTTGACGGTTTTCTTTTCGAAACCGGCGGGACGGAGAGAGCCTTTTTCCACCGCCTGCTTGTTGATGAAGAGGGAGCGGATCATGTTTTTCGCCACCGGGCCGGACAGAAGCTTCATGAAATATTTGCTTTCGATCCGGATGGCGGTGTCGAAGTCGACGATGCCGCCTTCATAAAGGCAGGACAGGATGGCCTGAATGGCGGGATAATTGTGCTGCGTCTGCTTCTGCGCCATGGCGTTGGCACCGATGAAGGTCTGCACCGCGCCGGGGTGCATGGCACCGGCGCCGCCGGGATATTTGAAGCCCTTCTTGTCCCACGGGGCGATGGCGGACGCGGTGTTCTTCACCCATTCCCGCGCGGTTTCGACAACCTTGTCGGCGGGCACGACCGCCTGGACGATGCCAAGGCCGAGCGCCTGCTGGGGATTGAAGGGCTTGCCGGTGGTGATGGCCTGGGCGGCGGCCTGAATGCCGATCAGGCGCGGCAGACGCTGGGTGCCGCCGGCACCCGGCAGAAGGCCGACCTGGCTTTCCGGCAGGCCGAGCTGAAGTTTGGGATGGTCGGCGACCACGCGGTGATGGCAGGCCAGAACCAGCTCCAGCCCGCCGCCGAGGGCAAGGCCGTTGACGGCGGCGGCGAAAGGCTTGGTGCCGCCCTTGCCCAGTTCCTTGACGGATTTGCCGCCGGTTTCCAGCTTGCGCAGGATTTTGTTGAGGCGGAAGGTGCTTTCGAACTGGGCCTCGAGGCTCATATCGGCGGCGTCTTCACCGCCCAGCATGTTCAGGTCCGCCCCGGCGAGGAAGGCCGGCTTGGCCGAGGTGATCACGGCGCCCTTGACGGCGTTGTCGGCGAGCACCTTGTCGATCACGGTGTCCAGATCGTCGATGAGCTGCGCGTTGAACACATTCATCGACTGGCCGGGCAGGTCGATGGTCAGAAGCGCGATGCCGTCGCCGTCCACCTCGTAGCGAATGCTTTCGGTCATTGTCTTGTCTCTCCCGTTTGGGTCTTGCCGCGTTGAATTAGACGCGTTCGATGATGGTGGCGGTGCCCATGCCGGCGCCGATGCACAGGGTGGCGAGCGCGGTGGACTTGCCGGAGCGTTCCAGTTCGTCGAGAACGGTGCCCAGGATCATCGCGCCGGTGGCGCCGAGCGGGTGGCCCATGGCGATGGCGCCGCCGTTCACATTGATGTCGCCGTGATCGATGTCGAGGGCTTCCATGAAGCGCAGTACGACGGATGCGAAGGCTTCGTTCAGTTCCCACACGTCGATGTCGCTTTTGTCCATGCCGGCGCGCTTCAGGGCCTTTTCAGCGGCGAAGGAGGGGCCGGTCAGCATGATGGTCGGCTCGGAGCCGATGGAGGCCATGGAGCGGAAGCGGGCGCGGGGCTTCAGGCCGAGCTTTTCACCGATTTCCCTGGTGCCGACCAGCACGCCGGCGGCGCCGTCGACGATGCCGGAGGAATTGCCGGCATGGTGGACGTGGTTGATGCGCTCGATCTCGGGATATTTCTGGATGGCCACATTGTCGAAGCCGATGTCGCCGACCTGGGCAAAGGAGGGCTTCAGCGCGCCGAGCGACTGCATGGTCGTCTCGGGCCGCATGAATTCGTCGTGATCCAGCACTTCCATGCCGATGACGTCCCTGACCGGCATGATGGACTTGGCGAAGCGGTTGTCGTCCCAGGCGGCCTTGGCGCGGTTCTGGCTTTCCACCGCGTAGGCGTCGACGTCGTCGCGGCTGTGGCCGTATTTGGTGGCGATCAGGTCGGCGGAGATGCCCTGCGGCACGAAATAGCTGTCAAAGGCGACGGCCGGGTCGACGGGCCAGGCACCGCCGTCGGAGCCCATGGGCACGCGGCTCATGCTTTCGACGCCGCCGCCGACGGCCATGTCGGCTTCGCCGGACATGACCTTGGCGGCCGCGATGTTCACCGCTTCAAGGCCGGAGGCGCAGAAGCGGTTGATCTGAAAGCCGGCGGTGGTTTCGGCATAGCCGGCATTGATGGCGGCGACGCGGGCGATGTCCGAGCCCTGTTCGCCGACCGGGGCGACACAGCCGAGGATCACATCGTCGACATTCTCGGTGTCGAGATCGTTACGGTCGCGCAAGCCTTCCAGAACCTGGGTGGCCAGCTGAATGGGGGTGATTTCGTGCAAGGACCCGTCCTTGCGGCCCCGGCCGCGCGGCGTGCGCACGGTGTCGTAAATATAGGCTTCCGTCATGATCAAGCTCCCTCGGGCTTAAAAGTTGGCGGCGTCAAGCGCCATGACATCGTCGGCGCCGGCCTGGATTTCGGACAGCAGCGACGCGGTTTCGACAAGCCGGCGTTTCATGTAGTAGCGGCCGGTGGTCAGTTTGTTCTCGTGGAATTGGGGATCCTCGCTGCCCGCGTCCAGTGCTTCCTGGCTGGCTTTGGCGATTTTCGCCCACATCAGGCCGAGCACCACATGTCCCATCAGGTGCATATAGGGCACGGACGCGGCGCCGGCATGATCCGGATTGCCCATGGCGTTCTGCATCAGCCACATGGTCGCCGTTTGCAGATCGGTCAGGGCCTTGGACAGCGGGCCGGTGAAATCGGCCAGTTTTTCGGTGTCCTTGTTGTCGGAAATGAAGGTGCCGACATGTTTGAAGAAGGCTTGGACGGCGCGGCCGCCATTGGCCGGCAGCTTGCGCCCGACAAGGTCCAGCGCCTGAATGCCGTTGGTGCCTTCATAGATCATGGCGATGCGGGCGTCGCGGACGAACTGTTCCATGCCCCATTCGGCGATGTAGCCGTGCCCGCCGAACACCTGCTGGGCGTTGGTGGCGTTTTCATAGCCCTTGTCGGTGAAGACGCCCTTGATGACCGGGGTCATCAGGCCGACCAGATCGTCGGCTTCCTGGCGTTCCTCCTCGGTCGCGGCCTTGTGCGACAGGTCGACGAGCAGGGCGCCCCACAGGCCGAGCGCCCGCGCGGCCTCGTTGAAGGATTTGCTGTTCAGCAGCATACGGCGCACATCGGGGTGGACGATGATGGGATCGGCCGGTTTGTTTTCGTTGGCGGCGCCTTTCAGGCTGCGGCCCTGGATGCGGTCCTTGGCATAGTCGAGGGCGTTCTGGTAGCTGACCTCGGACAGGCCGAGCCCCTGAATGCCGACACCGAGGCGGGCGGCGTTCATCATGATGAACATGGCTTGCAGGCCCTTGTTCGGCTCGCCGATCAGATAGCCGACGGCATTGTCATAGTTCATGACGCAGGTGGAATTGCCGTGGATGCCCATCTTTTCCTCGATCGAGCCGCAGGAGACGCCGTTGCGCTCGCCGATGCTGCCGTCGTCGCCCACCAGATATTTCGGCACGACGAACATGGAGATGCCCTTGACGCCTTTCGGGGCGTCGGGCAGGCGGCCGAGCACCAGATGGATGATGTTTTCGCTCATGTCATGTTCACCGGCGGAGATGAAAATCTTGGTGCCGGTGACGTTGTAGGCGCCGTCCTCGCGCGGTTCGGCCTTGGTGCGCAGCAGGCCCAGGTCGGTGCCGCAATGGGGTTCGGTCAGGTTCATGGTGCCGGTCCATTTGCCTTCGATCATTTTGGGCAGATATTTGTTTTTCTGCTCGTCGGTGCCGGAAATCTGGATGGCGGCCATGGCGCCCTCGCTCAGGCCCGGATACATGGCCCAGGCCATGTTGGCGGACACGCGCATTTCCTCCATGGCGATGCCGAGAACGTGGGGCAGGCCCTGTCCGCCGTATTCGGTGGGCTGGGTCAGCCCGGTCCAGCCGGCCTCGATATACTGGTCATAGGCGTCCTTGAAGCCTTTCGGCGTGGTGACCGAGCCGTCCTCGTGGCGCACGCAGCCTTCTTCGTCGCCGCTGCGGTTCAGGGGCTGCAATTCATTTTCGCAGAATTTCGCGCCTTCCTCGAGGATGGCGGACACCAGATCGGGGGTGGCGTCGCCGTATCCGGGCAGGTTGGAATATCTGTTGATCTGAAGCACGTCATTCAGAATGAACAGCATGTCTTTGACGGGGGCTTTGTAACTGGGCATCTGCTTTATCCTTCAGCCTTGATAGGGTCGTGTTGTGGGGTCTTGATGGTCGGGATTTCGGGGTTGCTCGGGGTTTCGGGTGTGCGGTCCCGTGGGGTCGGGGGCGCGGCGCCGGGGTCAGGGCGCGCGGATGTCGGCCGGTTCGCCGGTATCCTCGCGGACCCATTTGCCGGTGTCGGGGTTGAGGACCAGCCGGTCCAGGAGCCCGCAAAAATCATCCAGTTCGCGGATGGTGGTGTTGATGTCGTCGCGCTGGGCTTTCAGGGCCCGGATACGCTCGCGGCATTTGTCGATGGTGATGCGGCGCTGGGTTTCGCGTCCGTCCCCCAGATCATAAAGGTCGAGCATCTCGCCGATTTCATTGAGGGAAAAACCGACCCGGCGGCCCCGCAGTATCCAGGCCAGCCGGACGCGATCCGGCTGCATGTAAACGCGGTTCTGACCCTGGCGGTCCGGGGACAAAAGGCCCTGATCCTCATAATAGCGCAGGGTGCGCGCGGTCACGCCGAACTCGCGGGCGAGATCCTTGATGGTGTAGGTTTTGCTGTCTTTATCGGGCATGCGCCCTCCCTCGCACTGCATGCCGGGGTATATAGTTGACGTTTACGTAAACGTCAACTCCGTTCCGGTCCCTCTTCCACCCTACGCTGTAATCCCTTATAATTGCTGGACGTGTCAGTTTGATGTTACCGTGACGGCCGGTACACCGCGGCGTGCGTGCGGCCGAAACCGGCGGTAAAGCGCGCGACTCGGCACCGGTTCGGTACCGGTTTCACATTGGGGAACGAGAGGGAGGGACGCACCATGGCCGCGCCCGCATTTCAGACGTTCGGCGAATTTTTTCCATACTATCTGGCCGAGCATGCCAATCCGACATGCCGCCGCCTGCACTATATCGGCACCACGCTGGGGACAGCGGTCGCGCTGGCCGCCGTTTTGACCGGCACATGGTGGATGCTGATTTTCTATCCGCTGATCGGATACGGCTTTGCCTGGGTCGGTCACTTCCGGTTCGAGCGCAACCGGCCGGCCACCTTCGATTATCCGCGCTGGTCGCTGATGGGCGACTATAAAATGCTGTGGCTGTACATGACCGGACGGCTGGACGACCATCTGCACGACGCGGTGAAGAAATACGGCAAAATCGCCCACGCGTGACACCGCGCATGGCAGAGGGGGCGGCCCTGTCGCGGCGCCCGCAAGGCCCCGGATAGGCTCGGTATGGCGCCCCTATCGCGTTGGCATCGGGCCGGCCGGTCTTCGGCGGGGCACCGCGCGGCAAAGGCCATCGGTGTTTAACCGCCGCCATCCCATTGCAACACCGGCGCTTTCTGGGTAACACTTGCGGGATGAGGGCGGGGTGCCTGCCGTCCTGTCCCCTGAACAATGGCCCTGTCGCCTGCCGGCCGTGGCCGGCGGCTCTTGGATCGCCCCAGCTTATGCAGCTTTATTTGCCCATTGCCGAGATGTCCATGAACGTCTTTCTCGTCGTGGGGATGGGCGCGCTGGTGGGATTTCTGTCCGGCATGTTCGGGGTCGGCGGCGGGTTTCTGATGACGCCGCTCTTGATTTTCGCCGGGGTGCCGCCGACGGTGGCCGTGGCGACCGAGGCCAACCAGATCACCGCCGCCTCCGTGTCCGGCGCGATGGCGCACTGGCGGCGCGGCGGTGTCGACTTCAAGATGGGGCTGGTGCTGACCGCCGGCGGGGCGATCGGCGCCTTTCTGGGGGCGCGGGTGTTCGCCTGGCTGCGCCTGCTCGGTCAGGTGGACCTGATGATCAGCCTGGCCTATGTGCTGTTTCTGGGGTCGGTCGGGCTGTTGATGCTGATGGAAAGCGTGCGCGCCATCCTCAGGGCACGCGCCGGGGTGCAGCCGCCGCGCAAATCGCGGGCCGAACGGCACAAGGCCTGGATCCACCGGCTGCCCTTCAAGATGCGCTTCCGCAAGTCGCGGCTGTTCATCTCCGCCCTGCTGCCCCTGTCCATCGGGCTGGTGGTGGGGGTTCTGGCCGCCATCATGGGGGTCGGCGGCGGTTTCATCATGGTGCCGGCGATGATCTATCTGCTCGGCATGCCGACCAATGTGGTGGTCGGGACCTCGCTGTTCCAGATTATTTTCGTCACGGCGCTGGCGACCGTCTTCCATTCGGTCAACACCCAGACGGTGGACATATTGCTGGCGGTGCTGCTGCTGTGCGGGGCCGTGTTCGGGGCGCAGGTGGGCGCGCGTGTCGGCCTGCGCCTGCCGGGGGAACAGCTGCGGGCGCTCTTGGCACTGATGGTGCTCGGGGTCGGGGTGCGCATGGCGCTCGGCCTGGTGCTGGAGCCGTCGGACCTGTACAGCGTCAGCGATCTGGCGGACCTTGGGGGAGGGCACTGATGCGCCTGCTGCCCGCCCCGATGCCGAGACACCCGGTGCTGAGACTGCTGGTGTTAAGACTTTCGGTGCTGAGACTGCTGGCGGCCGTGCTGTGCCTCTCCGCCCCTTCCGCGGCCATCGTCACCGACCTGTCGCAGCACCGCATCGAAATCCGCTACAGCTTTGACGGCGCCGACCTGATCCTGTTCGGCACGGTCGGCGACAGCCCCGTCGATCCGCTGCGCGGCGACTTCGACGTGGTCATCGTGGTGCGCGGGCCGGAAACGCCCACCGTGGTGCGGCGCAAGGGCCGTGTCGGCGGCATCTGGGTGAACACGGACAGTGTCACCTTTTCGGCGGCGCCGGGCTATTACGCCGTGGCGGCATCGCGGCCGCTGGCGGATATCGCCGCGCCGCTGACCTATGCCCGCTCCGGCATCGGGTTTGAAAATCTGCGCCTGGCGATCGAGGGCGGCCCGTCGCAGGAACGGATGAAGCCCGACTTCATGGAGGCCCTGTACCGGCGCCGCACCGAGGCCGGCCTGTACCGGCAGGAGCTGGACACGGTGACCATGGTCGGCCAGGGCCTGTTCCGCACCGATGTGCGCCTGCCGGCCAATGTGCCGGTGGGCGAGTTTTTCGTCGACACCTTCATTTTCCAGCAGGGCGAGCTGAAGGGCCGCAACCGCATCGACCTGACCGTCGACAAGGAAGGCTTCGAGCGCGCCGTCTTCACCTTTGCCAATGTGTTTCCGTTTTTCTACGGTCTGGCCGCCGTGATGATCGCGCTGATGGCCGGCTGGCTGGCCAGCTTCGTCGGCCGCAAGTAGCCGGGGCGTACGGACATACCGCGACAACGCCACTGCGTGTCGGGGCGCCGCGTATCAGCCAGTCTCCGGCGCCGCCGTCTGTGCGCCGTCCGCCCCACCCTGTGGGGCCGCACCCTTTTCGATGTGAAAAACATAGGTGCCGTCGTCCCGGTCGGCGCGGATCAGGCGGTGTCCGGCCATGCGGCAAAAGGCCGGAATGTCGTTCAGCGCCGCCCGGTCGGTCGCCACCAGTTTCAGGACCTGGCCCGGTGCCAGCTCGGCCAGCGTGCGCCGGGCACGCAGAACCGGCAGCGGGCAGGCCAGCCCGCTGGCGTCCAGAAGCGTATCGAAATCCTGTCCGGTCACGACGCACTCACAGCACGGCGTTTCGGGGGTACGGTGCAACGTTTCGGGGGCGGTGCCTCTGCATGGGACATGTTTCTCACAGCCTGTGGTCTTCTTGGGCCCTGTTTAGCAAAGCCGGTTTAGCAAATCTGGGAGGGAACGCCAATGTGGGCAGTCGGGCGCGGTGTTCGGTGGCACCGTCAATAGTAACAGGGCCTGAAAAAGGCGTGACCCGCCCCTGGGTGCGGGGGCGGGTCACCGACCGGGATTGGGTATGTCCCGGTCACGGGCGGGATGTTGGGTGCCGGGTGCTGAGTGCGATCCCGCCCGTATTCTGTCTTGCTTCAGTGCACGCGTCTCAGTGCAGGGTGGGGCTGTTGCCGGTCAGATCCTCGCGCATGACCTCGGCCGCGCGCGTGGCCAGATGCTCGTGAATGGCAAGCCAGATACCCAGCCCTTCCTTGTCGCCGAGCGCCCGCATCTTGTTCAGCGCCATATCGGCGACGGACAGCGCCCGCGCACCGAAATTCTTGAACAAATTTTCAGCGACGATCCCGTAATAGATATCGGGGTCGAACGGGAGGGGCTGTTGCATGATCCGGTGCTCCTTGAAACGGGTGACGGGCGGTGCCTGTGTCCGGCTGTCTTGCACGGGTAACAGCAACCTCCGTGCCAGATTGCAGGCGGCGCCGGCCGGCCGTCAGGGGTGCAGGGACCGCCTGACTTTCCGACCGGCGCACGGGCCGGAGAGGACCGTTGCCGCACCCCGCCCCGGAAAGCCTTGCCGGGCACCGGACGGGAACGGCGGGCAGCTCTTGCCTGTGGGGGGAAGACCTTGCCGCGTGCCTCGCGCAGGCATCGCGGGACTTGACGCAAGGCCCGCCATGCGCCAAGCCTGCGGAGCGCCAGGCATGTTCCAGGAATGTTTAAGGAGACTGTTCCGATGACCGAGCAAACCGCCATAGAGACCGGCACGCCCCTGGAGGCCGCACCGCAAGGCCCCGAGGGCGTCCACCAGCGCCCGGACGGGCAAATACGCCATGACGGGTTGCGCCATGACGGGTTGCGTCAGGACGGGCTGCGCCATGACTGGACCGTGGCGGACATTCTGGCGCTGTTCGAGCGTCCTTTCCTCGACCTGCTGCATGAGGCGCAAACCGTCCACCGGCGGCATCACGCGCCGAACAGGGTGCAGCTGAGCCAGCTGAAATCGATCAAGACCGGCGGGTGCCCCGAGGACTGCGCTTACTGTCCGCAGGCCGCGCGCTACGCCAAGGATACGGGCCTGAAGGCGGAAAAACTGATGGAGGTCGAGCGCGTGCTGGCGGACGCGCGCGCCGCCAAGGCCAACGGCGCCAGCCGCTACTGCATGGGCGCGGCCTGGACCAGCCCGAAAGACCGCGACATGGACGCGGTGATCGCCATGATCCAGGGCGTGCGCGACCTGGGCATGGAAACCTGCGTGACCCTCGGCATGCTGACGGGAGCCCAGGCGGACACGCTGAAGGCGGCCGGTCTCGACTATTACAATCACAACATCGACACGTCGGAAGACTATTACAAGGAAATCATCACCACCCGGACCTACGCGGACCGGCTGGAGACGCTGGCCCATGTGCGCGCGGCCGGCATCCATGTCTGTTCCGGCGGCATCGTCGGCATGGGGGAAACCCGTCAAGACCGGGCCGGCATGCTGCAAACCCTTGCCAATCTGCCGGAACACCCCGAAAGCGTGCCGATCAACCGTCTGGTCCGTGTCGAAGGCACGCCCCTGCAGACGGAAAAGGACCTGGACCCGTTTGAATTCGTCCGCACCATCGCGGTGGCGCGCCTCATGATGCCACGGTCCGTCGTGCGCCTGTCCGCCGGACGGGAGGAGATGTCGGAAGAATTGCAGGCCCTGTGCTTCATGGCCGGCGCGTCGAGCATTTTCTACGGCGAAACCCTGCTGACGACACCGAACCCGGAAGGCACGAAAGACCAGCGCCTGTTCGCCAAGCTGGGGCTGGAGCCCGCCTGATCCGGGAATTTTTGCGCTCACGCAAGGGCCGCTGGTGCGGCCCGCTCCGCGAGGGCGGCCTGACCGATGCTTGTTTTTCGCTCACGCAAGGGCCGCTGGTACGGCCCGCTCCGCGAGGGCGGCCTGACCGGCCGGGGCGCCGTCGCGCCCTGGGGTGGAGTTTCAGGTGGCGTACGGTTTTCCGGCCATTGCCGCGCGCGCAGGGCTGTTTATGCGGTCCGTTCCACGAGGCTGCCTGACCGGTGTCTGTTTTTACGCTCATGCAAGGGCCGTTATCCCGGCCCGCTCCGCGCGGGCGGCCTGACCGGCCGGGGCGCGGTCGCGCCCTGGGGTGGAGCTTCAGGTGGCGTACGGTCTTCCGGCCATTGCCGCGCGCGCAGGGCCGTTTATGCGGTCCGTTCCGCGAGGCGGCCTGACCGGTGTTTGTTTTTACGCTCACGCAAGGGCCGCTGGTGCGACCCGCTCCGCGCGGGCGGCCTGACCGGCCGGGGCGCCGTCGCGCCCTGGGGTGGAGTTTCAGGTGGCGTACGGTTTTCCAGACATTGCCGCGCGCGCAGGGCTGTTTATGCGGTCCGTTCCGCGAGGCGGCCTGACCGATGCTTGTTTTTCGCTCACGCAAGGGCCGTTACACGGCCCGCTCCGCGCGGGCGGCCTGATCGGCCGGGGCGCGGTCGCGCCCTGGGGTGGAGCTTCGGGTGGCGTACGGTTTTCCAGACATTGCCGCGCGCGCAGGGCCGTTTATGCCGTCCGTTCCGCGCGGGTGGTCTGGGCGACCGGGTGCGGCGGTCGAAATCCTGTCTTCATGTCCACCGCGCGCGGATTAATCCGGGTACAGTATAGGGTTTTTTGCAGGGCCGGCCATTTGCAAACCCCTGTGACATAAAGCTTTCGGGGATATGCCCGCACAGTTCGGGGGTCTATACCGTCCCTGGGTTTCGGTGCCGTGATGAAAAGCGGGGGCGGTACAGGAGGGGGGGCGCCATAGCCGGCGGGAGGCCGTTGGCCTTGGTCAGCCTGCGCGTGCGCCGTTAGCGTCACCCGTCCACGTCGTCACCGGTCCGCGCCGGTTCGGAAAAGCCGACCAGATTGCCGGCGGGGTCGCGGACATAGACCTCGCGCGCGCCATAGTCGGTGACATGATCGGGCACTACCGTTTCGGCGTCCGGCAGCGCGGCGAGCACGGCGTCAAGGGACGCGACCTCGAGAAAGACGATGGAGCGCTGTACGCCGTCGACCGCTTCGGGTGTCTGCGCGCGCGCCAGGGTGAAGGACTGGTACATCAGTTCGACCGTCCCGTCGGTGAGGATGGCGAAGCCGAGGCCGTCGCCCTCGGGCACGGTGACGGTCGCGGTCATGCCGAGGGCGGTCCAGAAATCGACACAAGGGGCGACAGCGTCGGCCAGCAGAATGGACGTCACTTTTTGATAGCGGATCACGGGGTCCTCCTTCGGGTCGGCGGCCGTGACGGCCGGGGCGGACAGGGCGCACGCGGCCCCCATCATGGCGGCAAGGCTGGCGATAAAAAAGCGTTTCATGGGGGATCATCCTTAACTAGTCTAAATGATACTAGACATCCTTCGCCGCTGTCAAGACAGTGGATGGAGCCCGTGATCCCTGCTAATCGTGAGCCATGCGTCTGACACCCTGCGATCTCGTCGTGCTTTCGACCTTGCTGTATGACGGCCCCTTGCATGGCTATGAGGTGGCGCAGCGCCTGGCGCAGAGCGATGCGGCGGACTGGGCGCCGGTGTCGCGGCCGCAGATTTACTATTCCCTGAAAAAACTGGCGGCGGGCGGCTATCTTGAAGCGGTCAGCGACACGGAGCCGGCGCGCGGGCCCGACCGGGTCGTCTACAAGCCGTCCGGGGAGGCCCTGCCGGCCCTGCGCGCGGCCCTTGCCCGCGATGACTGGGTGCGGCGCGACCCGCCCGCGCCCTTCGTGACCTGGGCGGCGCTGGCGCTGCACGGCGACGATGCGACCGTAAAACGCCAGCTGGCCCGCCGCGCCGACCATCTGGACAGCGACATCGCGCGGGAGGAGGCAACGCTGATCGCACTGGAAAGCGCCCCCGGCCGGGACGCGGCGCTGGCGCGGGTGCTCGTGCGCATGGCGATTGCCCGGATGCGGGCGGACCGGGACCATCTGGACGATCTGAGACGGGTTCTGACCGGCGACACCGACTGACAGAGGCCCGCAGCGCCCGCCCACATCCGGATGAATCCGGGGACAGTATATGGTTTTTGCGTGCCCTATCAGGCCCAACGGCCTGAACAAAAGGGGTTTCAGAGCAAGAGCGGACGGGCCGTTGCGCTGTGCTATCCCCGTTTCCATATAGTGGAAAAATCCGGTGACAGTATATGGATTTTCACCCGGCGCGACCGGCGAGACCGGTCATACCCGTCCGCCCGTGCTGCGCGCACAGGCGCGTTATCATGGCCCGCTCCGCGCGGGCGGCTTGACCGGTGTCTGTTTTACGCTCCCGCAAGGGCCGTTATCACGGCCCGCTCCGCGCGGGCGGCCTGACCGGTGTCTGTTTTTACGCTCCCGCAAGGATCGCTCTTGCGATCCGCTCCGCGCGGGCGGCCTGACCGGTGTCTGTTTTACGCTCCCGCAAGGATCGCTCTTGCGATCCGCTCCGCGAGGGCGGCCTGACCGGCCGGGGCGCGGTCGCGCCCTGGGGGAGTGCGCTCATGCTCCGGGGGGGGAGTTGGAACTCTGCCTTTCATATCCTCCGCCGTTCATGTCCCCCGCCGTTCATGTCCACTGTGCCCGGACCGGGCGCCGGACCCGTACCCGGTCGCTGACGGTGACGGTGGCGGTGGCGGCGCGGCGCAGAGCGGATAGATGGACCATTCCACTCGTCGCTTGTGTCCATGCGGCTGAGGTTGCTGAGCCGTCCAAATATATGCTCACCGGCGGTATGGTCGCGGTGGTGGGCTGGAGAGCCCCGCCTCGTACCATATCGGTTCGACCCGGACGGGATGATCAGGGGCGGCACCGGCCGCTTCGCGCCTGCCAAAGGGGGCGCTTGTGCCCTGCTGCCCTTCGAGCTTAATCTATCTTTGAGCGAAAGGGAGACCGTAATGGTGCGAAAAGGATATGCGTTTATCGCCGCCACGCTTCTGGCCGGGTGCTCGCTTGCGCCGCCCGACGCGGAGACGGCGTTCGGGGAAGTTGCCATCCCCGGCGACGGCAGCCGGTCGGCGATCGGCGAGATTGTCGCGGCGCATAACGTCACCACCGCGCTGATCGGCGTCATCGACGGCGGCGCGCTGGTGTGGACGGCGGCCTACGGCCAGGAGGCGCCGGGTATACCGGCCGACATCAATACCCGCATGAACGTCGCCTCGATCACGAAGACCGTCGTGGCCGAGACGGCCCTGCGGCTCGCGGACGACGGCGCGATCAACCTGGATGAGCCCATGGCGGACTACTGGGTCGATCCGGATATCGCAGGCGATCCCCGCACGCAGAAACTAACGGCACGCCACGCCCTGACCCACAGTACCGGCTTTCCCAACTGGCGCTTCTTCCGGGCCGACGGCACGCTCGTCTTCATGCACGACCCGGGGGCCGCCCACAGCTACTCGGGCGAGGGGATGGAGTATCTTGCCCGGTATATGGAGGCGAAGCTTGACCGTACCCTGCCCGAACTGGTCACGGCGGAGGTCTTCGAGCCGATCGGCATGATGAACAGCGCGATCGCGGCGAACAGGGAGGCGACAGGCGGGCTTGCCCAACCCCGGGACGCCGACGGCACCTTCTACGGCTATTTCTGCCGCCCGCCCCGCCAGGGCGGGGCCTGCCTGCGCGACGGCAGCTACTCCGCCGCCGGCGGTATGAGCACGAGCGTGCCGGACTATGCCGCCTTCCTGAAATCGGTCCTGCGGAGCGAAGGGTACGGCGCGCCGCTGGCGGCGGAGCGCAGCACCGTCCTCGTCGCCGAGGACGGCGACGACGCCATCGTCAGATGCACGGAGGAAGAGCGGAGCCCGTGCCCGACCGCGCAGGGCTACGGGCTGGGATTCGAGATCCTGACTTATGATGATGAGACCGTCATCGGACACACGGGCTGGGACTGGTCGGAGCTGACCGCCGCCTACGCTTACGAGGAAAGCGGCGACGGCGTGATCGTCCTGCTGAACACGCAGCCGGAGAGAGGACTGCCCGCCATGACGGCGATCCTGCGTCTGCTCGACCCCGCGTCGCCCTTCCTGGCGCAGTTCGAGCGATGGGAGAGGCGCGAGGCGGCGAAGGCGGCGAAAGCGGAGGAATAGATCGGGCGGGGCCTGGGCCGGTTGCGGTGAACACCCGCACGGTCTGGTGTCACCGGTCAAGGGTCAGCGGCCTGGGGTTAATGGGCGGGGTCGTCGGGCTTTTCGGTTTCCTGTTTTTTGTCGTCCGGCTTTTCATCGCCCTTTTTTGCGTCGTCGTCTTTGTCCGCGTCGTCCTCTTCGTCATCCGGGGCGCTTTTGCCGTCGTCGATCCGCTCGATACTGACCCGGCTGTCACGGCGCAGATTGCGCAGGCCGATTTCTTCCAGGAACAGGGATGCGTAGGTGGGCAGGGTGTTGCGCACATCTTCCATGCCGCCGAAGCGCAGGCGGATTGTCTGGCCGGAATAGGAGGTGTTCGAGTAGGGCCGGCCATTGTAGATGTCGGCGATGTTCCAGTCATAGCGGCTGGGCAGGAACTGGCGTGTGCGGACGAGACCGTTTTTCACGTCCCGGCGGGCAAAGGAGCGGATGTGGTGGCGCAGATCGCGCTCGAAGTCGGGAAACAGGCTGGCGAAGCGGTAGTAGAGCGACGATACCTTGGCCGTCGACCCCCAGAAGGCGATGCCGCGCAGCGAGTTGACGAATTCAAAGGCGTTGTCTTCCAGGTCATTCCAGACGGTTTCGCCGTAAAAGGATTTGGGCCGCAGGTTGGGGCCGCCGATTTCGCCCTGAAACAGGCCGTACAGCACGCGGGGGTCGGGCCAGCGTGTGACGATATAGTCTTCGATGGATTCGATCGAGACCGGCTTTCCGGCGATGGTCAGCCGGGGTTTGGACCATGCCGTGCTGTGAAACTTGTTCAGTTTGGAGATGGGATAGCGGGTCACCACCGCCTCATAGACCATCAGATTGCGCAGGTTCAGCCAGAAGGCCAGTTGTTCGTCCGCCAGCATGCGGTCGTAATCTTCAGGTTCGCCCAAAATGGCGAGGTCTTCCAGCATCTGGCCGACATAGCGCTGATCGTCATCATCCATGTGATGATAGAAGACGCGGTTGGCTTCCAACCGTGTGATGGAGGCGGGGCCCCGGCTGATCCTGGAGCCGGTCGGCGGCGGGGCGGGCCGCGCCACCTGTCTGTCCGATTGGCCGGTGACCAGAACGACGCTTTCGAAAATTTCGTCGATATAGCGGTAATCGACGATCAGCGGATCGTCATCGTTGGCCCGTGCCGCTGCGGCGACCAGCAGGGTAGCAGCCAGAGCAGTGGTCAGGGCAGCAGTCAGGGCGCCCAGGGCCTTTTGCCAGGGCGTCTTTGTCATGTCGGTGCGGGCGGTGGGCCCTTTCGGCATATTGGCGTCCTCCGCGTTCCGGGCATGGTATCACACCGGAAGCCTTATGACTGCACTGCGCGCAGTGCCGGTCCACCGGAATGATACCGCATTGACACCCTTGCGGGTACATGTTTGCGGCACGTGTCCCCTGTCACGGCATTTCCCATGGGTCGTGCGCGCGAGGCCGGTGGGCGCTTTTCCCCGTATGGCCCCCGTATGGGACGGCATCAGAGTGAAACAGTATAGGGCGCCCGTTTAACGCCGCATGAATGCGGGCGGGGCGCGCCGCCCGCCCGCCGGCTGTAGCGGCAACGGAAAAGCCCGGCGCCTGAGAGGACGCCGGGCTTTTCGCCGTGGATCGTGCGGTCGCGCAGGCGGTATTATTCGCGGCTTTGCCCGAAGAAACGCAGCAGCATCAGGAACAGGTTGATGAAGTCGAGATACAGGTTGAGGGCGCCCATGATCGCACCCTTTTTCACCATCTCGCCGGTTGCCATCATGTAATAGCTGTTCTTGATCCGCTGGGTGTCATAGGCCGTCAGGCCGGCAAACACCAGAACGCCGACGACGGAGACGATGAAGTCCAGCATGGTGGATTGCAGGAACCAGTTGACGACCGAGGCGATGATCAGGCCGAACAGGCCCATGATCAGAAACGTGCCCAGGCCGCTCAGATCCTTTTTGGTGGTGTAGCCGTAAAGGCTGAGCGCCCCGAAGGAGGCCGCCGCGACGAAGAAGGCGCGGGCGATGCTGGTTCCGGTATAGGCCAGGAAAATAGACGACAGCGACAGGCCCATGACGCCGGCGAACAGCCAGAACAGGAGCTGGAGCGTGCCGGAGGACATTTTGTTGAGGCCGAAGCTCATCGCCAGCACGAAGCCGAGCGGTGCCAGCATGACCACATAGGCCTGCGGTCCGCTGAAAATGGCGTTGATCATTGTCGGGCTTTGACTGACGAGCATGGCGATAACGCCCGTCAGCAGCACGCCGGAGGCCATGTAGTTATAGACCTTCAGCATGTAGGCGCGGAGGCCTGCGTCAAATTCGGCCGTGCGCGCCGTCGTATCCGTGCGATAGGCCGTTGAATACCGTTCAGCCATTGTTTTCCTCTTTATACCCTTTCCAGGTTTTCATCGTTTGCCGGGTTGGTCTCCAACCGGCGGACAAAGGCAATTGATCCTAATATGGTCCCGCATCCGGCGTCTTGCAAGTGACTTGCAGGGGGTGCGGGGTTTCGCGCCGGTCCATGCCGGGTGCCGCTTTATTCACTGCGCAGCACCACATTGGGCTTTATGCTCAGCGCCTGAAAGCTGGAGGCCAGCCCGAACAGGACGGTCACGCCCAGACTGGCGCCGACCGTGATCAGCATGGGCAGGGCGAGGATGCGGAAATCCATATCCATCACCTGTTCCACCACGATCCAGCCGGCGAGAAGGCCGAGACCGAGCGCGATGGAGGCCGTGACCAGCCCGATGAGCAGAAATTCAAGCGCATAGGCGGCCAGCACCTGGCCGCGCACGGCGCCGACAACCTTCAGGATCACGCTTTCATAAACGCGCTGGCGGAACCCGGCGGCAATGGCGCCGGCCAGAACGAGGACCCCGGCCAGGATCGCCACCACCGCCGTGGCGCGCACGGCGCTGCCGATCTGTTCCAGCAGGCCGTTGACGGTGGACAGCACTTCCTTCATGCGGACGGCGGTGATGTTGGGGAAGGTCTGCGTCAGGGTGCGGTGGGCGTTTTCCTCCGCCGGGCCGTCCGCCTTCAGCGTTGCCATATGGGTATGGGGCGCCGCCTTCAGGGTGTGGGGGTCGAACAGGATGACGAAGTTGAAGCCGAAGGAGCCCCAGTTGATTTCCCGCAGGGAGCGGATGCGGGCGGTGATTTCGCGGCCCAGAACGGTCACGGTGACCGTGTCGCCGATATCAAGACCGAGACCCTCGGCTTCCGCCTTGCCGAAACTGATTTCGGGTTCGCCGCTATAGTCATCCGGCCACCAGTCGCCCTCGACGACGCGGCTGCCTTCACCGGGTGTCATGCCATAGGACAGGCCACGGTCGCCGCGCAAGATCCAGCGATAGTCCGGGTCCACCGCGACCTCGCTTGCCGGGGTGCCGTTCAGTTTGATGACGCGGCCCCGCAGGGAGGGAACGGTGATCACATCGCGCACCCCGTCCACGCCGTCGGCGGTTGCCGTGAAGTCTTCCAGCTGGTCGGGTTGAATGTCCAGAATGAAGAAGGCCGGCGCCTCGGAGGGCACTTCCTCCGACAGTTGGGTTCTGAGATTGCCCTCGATCAGGGCCAGGGCGGCGAACAGGGTCAGCCCGAGACCAAGCGAGATCACCACGGCGCCCGTGGCGGCGCCGGGCCGGTGCAGGTTGGCGATGGCCATGCGGGTCAGCGCCCCGCGCGCGCGGGGCAGGCGCGCGGCGCCCCGTTCAATGGTCCAGCTTGTCAACCGCAGGAGGGCAAGGGCGCCCACGGCCCCGGCGATGAAGCCGCCTGCCAGCAGGTGATTGTTGGCAAGACCCACGGCCAGCAGGGCCACCATGGCCACCGTGCCGCCGATCAGGGCCATGTAGAGCGGGCGCGGCCGCCGGGTTTCCGGCGCCACCAGGGCGCGGAACAGCCGCACCGCCGGAAGGTCGCGCGCCTTGCCCAAGGGCCAGGCGGTGAAGGCAATGGTGATGAGCAGGCCGTAGGCCGCCGCCAGCATCAGCGCCACCGGATAGACCCCGGTGGCGATATCGACCGGAATGGTGTCGGGCAGGAGCCGGCCCAGAACCCCCGGCAGCAGGGCCCCGATGCCCAGACCCACGGCGACCGAAAACAGGCCGATCAGCAGAACCTGGAGGAAATAGGTCGCGAAAATGGTCGCGCCGTCCGCCCCCAGTATTTTCAGGGTGGCGATGGTGCGTGTCTTGCGGTCCATATAGCCCTTGACCGCATTGCCGACACCGACACCGCCGACCACCAGCGCGGCCAGCCCGACAAGGGTGAGAAAGGTTTCCATCTGGACGATGAAACGGCGCAGGCCCGGCGCGCTGGTGGACCGGTCACGCACCCGCCAGCCGCCGTCGGGCCAGCGTTCCTTCATCTGCTCGCGCACGCCCTCGACGCTGTTGCCGGCGAAAAGGCGTATCTTGTAATAATGGTTGATCAGGCTGCCGACCGTGACCAGACCGGATTCGCCGAGTGCCTGACCGCGCACAAGCAGGCTGGGCCCAAGCTGGAAGCCCAGATTGGCCTTGTCCGGTTCCTTGTCGATGAGGGCGCGGATATCCAGTGTAACGGCACCGACACGCAGCCGGTCGCCCACCTTGACCTTCAGCCGGTCGGCCAGAAGGGGGTCGACGGCGGCGCCCCATGTCTCGTCCCCTTGGGCGGAGACGCGCTTGTCGAACAGGGCCGGATTGTCCATTTGCGGCAGGGTGAGGAAATCACCATAGAGGGGATAGCGCCCGTCCACCGCCCGCAGTTCCACCAGCGTGGCCTGGCCGGTATCCTGCGAGCGGGCCATGGTCCTGAGACGGGCGGACACCGACACGTCGCCCTTTTGTTTCATAAAGGCGACAAGGCTGGCCGGGGCTTCCTGCTGGAACAGGCTGACTTCGATATCGCCGCCGAGGATATTCTGTCCTTCGCGGTTCAGGCCGTCCTGGATGGCCCGTGTCAGCGAGCCGACGGCGGCGATCGCCGCCACGCCCAGGATCAGACAGGCCATGAAAATGCGAAAGCCCCGCAGACCGCCGCGCAGTTCCCTGAGCGCGAAGCGGAACGCAACCGGTACGCCGGCATGTCTGGTGATCATGGGCGGCCCACCTTGTTGAGAAGGGTGCTGCCGTCATCGGCCACCGCGCGGGTGTCGCCGGTGTCGTCGATGATGCGGCCGTCGGCCATGGAAATCACGCGGTCGCAGCGGTCGGCCAGGGCCGGATCGTGCGTCACCAGCACAAGGGTTGACTGCCGTTTGGCCGACAGGTCGAAAATCAGGTCGATGATGGCCCGCCCCGTCTGGCCGTCCAGATTGCCGGTCGGCTCGTCCCCGAACAGGATGGAGGGTTCCGGCGCGAGGGCCCGGGCAAGCGCCACGCGCTGTTGTTCGCCGCCCGACAGCTGGGCCGGATAATGGTCCATGCGGTGGGCAAGGCCGACGGCATCCAGTTCGTGGGCGGCGCGGTCGAAGGCGTCATTGACGCGGGCCAGTTCCAGCGGCACGGCGACATTTTCCAGCGCCGTCATGGTGGGGATAAGATGAAAGGCCTGCATGACGATGCCGACACGGCTGAGCCGGTGCCGGGCCAGACGATCCTCGTCGGCGCCGGTGAGGCTGAGCCCGTCCACGGTGACGTCACCGGTCGTGGCCTGTTCCAGCCCGGTCATCAGGCTCATCAGGGACGATTTGCCGGAACCGGACGGGCCGACAATGCCCACGGTTTCGCCTGTCGTGACGGCGAAATTTATGTCCTTGAGAATATTGACAGGCCCCGCGCCTGACTCCAGCGTCAGGGACACGTGGTCCAATGAGATAACGGATTGCCGGGCGGCGGCCGGACTGCTGTGCGGTGCCCCCGCGTCGGATGGGGTTGTTTCTGGCATTGTCAGATCTATCCTTCGCTGTCGGCCTCTTTCATACGGGCCACGGTATTTTGTCGTTAAACTAAGGGGCATGGCCCATGATGGTCAATTCACACCTTCGTTCGGTCAGTTGTACGTTGATCGCGGCGCTTTGGCTCAGTCTTGCCGCGATCGGCGGGTTCGCGCCCGTCCACGGCGCGGGGGACGGGGATGCCGGCGGTGCGGCGGACAGCGATATCCGGATCCTGGCATTCGGCGACAGTCTGACAGCCGGCTACGGCCTGGACCCCGGCGAAGGGTTCACCGAACAGCTTGAAACCTGGCTGGGCGCGCGGTTGGCCGTGCCCGTCGGCGTGGTGAATGGCGGCGTGTCCGGCGATACCAGTACGGGCGGGCGGTCCCGTCTGGACTGGGCGCTGGCCCCGATCAAGAACGGCGCCCCCGATCTGGTGATTTTGGAACTGGGGGCCAATGACGGTCTGCGCGGTATCGACCCGGCGATCACCCGCACCAATATCGACGCCATGGTGGCCAGCCTGTCCGGGCGCGGGATCCCGGTCCTGCTGACGGGCATGCTGGCGCCGCCCAATCTTGGGCCGGAGTATGCCGCCGCCTTCAACACGATATACCGTGATGTGGCGGCAAAATACGGGGTGAGGCTGTACCCCTTTTTCCTGGACGGTGTTGCCGCTGACAGCGCGCTGAACCAGTCCGATGGCATTCACCCCAACGCGGACGGCGTGAAGATCATTGTGGAAAGACTGGGGCCCGCCGTGCTGTCGATGCTTGACGCCGGCGGCAGATAGTGATTCCCTGAACAGATACGAGCGTCCGGATTATGTTCTTACGCCATGCGTGCAGCCTGAGTGTGGAACGGTGTGCCGCACATACATGAGGAGGGTATCATGCTCCGCCTGTTTGTCGCCCTGGAACTGGACCCGGCCCTTTGCGCCATATTGCGGACGCCGCGCTCCGACGTGGAAGGGGCGCACTGGCAGCGTGACGACCAGCTGCATCTGACCCTGGCCTTTATCGGCGAAGTGGCCCATCCCCTGATGCGGGAGATCGAGGGCGAACTGGCCCGCGTCCATTTCGACCCGTTCGATCTGGCGCTGTCCGGTGTCGGTGCCTTTGGCCGCCCCGGCCAGCCGCGTGTGCTTTGGGCCGGGGTGGAGAACCCGACCCCCATTCTGCATCTGCATGAGAAAATCGCCCGCGCCATGGAGCGTATGGGGGTTGCCATCGACCAGCGTAAATTCAAACCGCATGTGACGCTGGCCCGTTTCCGCCGGGGGGCGTATGCGCGTGTGGGCGACTGGCTCAGCCGTCACGGCCATCTGGTGTCGCCGCCGCAAAGGGTCGATCATTTTACGCTGTTTTCATCCCACCGCACGGATGAGGGCTGTTTCTACCGGGCCGAGGCCCGGTTCGGGCGTGCCATCGACCTGCCGGCGGCGGATGTGGACCCGGATGACATGGAAGACCATGGCGACGGCTTCCGCCCCGGTTTCATCCTGGAACCGCAACGCAGCTGGTAAACCGCCGGGACTTCTTGAACATCCGGGCCGGTGCGGTGTGCCGGCACCTTATTTCAGCATCTTAGGTCAGCACGCTGTGTCAGCAGAGGGCCGTCCGTGCCGCCGTTTGTGTTTGCGCGGGGACCGGGCCGTCCGGGTGACGCGCGGCCAGGCATGTCTGCGGCAGGGTATTGTCCCCAAGGTCGGCGATCCGTGTGTCGAGCATGCGGATCGCGTCCAGAATGCGGTCGGCGGCATTCCACGGCAGAAAATGGTTGGCCCCGTCCAGGGTGATCAGGTCCAGGGCGCGCGCCCCGCTGAATTTCGCCTGCATGTAGGGCACGTTTTCATAAGGCACCAGACGGTCCTGCGTGCCGTGGACGATGATGACCGGCTGGCGGATGTCGCCCAGCCTGTCGCCAAGGGCCACAAGCTCGTCCTCCAGCGCGATGAGTTCCCTGTTGGCGTGGCGGGCGGACGCGGACAGCAGCCAGGAAAAGGGCGGCACATTGCCCAAATGCTGCACCCACAGCACATCCTCAAGCGCGGGATCGAGGGAGCCGGCCAGTTCAATGATGCCGTCTATCCTGTCCGGATAGTTGGCGGCCGCCGCCGCGACAATCGGCCCGCCGAGGGAATGGCCGACCAGTATGGGCCATTTGCCGTTCCGTTCGACCAGCAGCGGGCGGATCGCGGCGGCCTGTGCATCCAGCGCGGTGACGGCCCGCCGGGGTTTGGTGAAACCGAAGCCCGGCCGGTCAATGGCGACGAATTCCATATCGTCCGGGACGCGGTGCAGCAGGTCGAGGAAATTGGCGGCCTCGCCCGGTGTGCCATGGACGAAAATGACACGGCGGCCGCTGGTGTTGCCGGCGGCCAGATAGCTGATTTCGAGGGGCGCGCGGGTGTCGTCCGCCGTGTCCGGTGATGATCCTGGGGACGATTCCTGTGACGACTCTGGGGATGCCGCTGTGACGGCTCCGCGCACCACGGTGTCGTCCGAGACAAAGCCGCTGTCGAAGTTGAACAGGCCGGGCGCGCAGGATGCGGCCAGCAGGGTCAGGCCGACGGCCCATATCCATCTGTTGCGGACAAGGCGGATAAAACGGCTTTTGCCCTTTGTCCCGCTGTGGGCGTTGTCGCCTGTCATGGCTGTTATGGCTCCCGCTTGTGTGCGGTGCTTTCTTCGTTGAAATGGCGCTCCCGGATCATGGTCAGCAGCCCGTCCGCCGCATCCATGGCGGCGCGGTAGCAGAGTTCAAAATCCCGCTCGTGGCCATGATAGGGGTCGGGCATGTCCTTGACCGGCAGATGGGGCGCATGGGACAGGAAAAGCGATATTTTGTGGCGCTCAGGCGGCGGGCACGCGTCCAGCAGGTCTTCCAGATTCTCCCCGTCCATGGCGAGGATATAGTCGAAGCGGCTGAAATCCCCCGCCTCGACCTTGCGGGCGCGTTGAACGGAGATATCGACATTCCGCTTGCGGGCGGCGGCCTGGGCCCGTGTGTCCGGGGCCTTGCCGGCGTGATAGCCGATGGTGCCGGCACTGTCGATCGTCAGCCGGTCGGCCAGCCCGGCGGTGCCGGCGGCGGCACGGAAGGCCCCTTCCGCCATGGGCGAGCGGCAGATATTCCCCATGCAGACGAACAGGACGGCAATCATCGCAGCCTCTTTGAGTGTGGACCTGTCTTTGCCCGACCGCAGGCGGCAAGGCGCCAACAGCGTGCTGGCAATTCAGGCCGGTTTATGGAATCACCTGTTCATATCATGGCTTGACCAGATTTGGCACGGCTCGGCATTTGGGCCCGACGTTTGGGGGTGAGAGGGTGCGGCACCAAAATATCGTGATCCTGACGGGCGCGGGCATTTCAGCCGAATCCGGCCTGTCCACATTCCGCGAGGAAGGGGGCCTGTGGGACCGTCACAGAATCGAGGATGTGGCAACCCCCGAGGGGTTCGTCCGCGACCCCGACCTTGTCCATGAATTTTATTCAACGCGGCGCCGGCAGTTGAAGACCGCGTCACCCAACCCCGCGCACATCGCCCTTGGCCGCCTGCAGCGGGAGCATGGGGGCCAGGTGAGCATCGTGACCCAGAATGTGGACGATCTGCATGAACGCGGCGGGGCCAGCGATGTCATCCACATGCATGGGGAGCTGAAAAAGCTGCGCTGCGGCGCGTGTCACCGGGTGCATGTGTGGGACGGTGTCTGCGCCACGGATACGCCGTGCCCGGCCTGCCATGCGAAGGCGTTGCGCCCGCATGTGGTCTGGTTCGGGGAAATGCCGTTTGACATGGACCGGATCATGGCCTTGCTGGCCGACTGCGACCTGTTCATGTCCATCGGCACCAGCGGTCAGGTGTACCCGGCCGCCGGATTCGTGTCCGAGGTCCGGCAGATCGGCCATGCCCATACCGTCGAAATCAATCTGGAGCCAAGCGACGGCGCAAGCCTGTTCGCCGAGCGCCGTCACGGCCCGGCCGGCACGCTGGTGCCGGCCTATGTCGAGGAAATACTGAAAGGAGAGCCGTCATGACCACCCGCCCGTCGGAATTGAGCGAAGAAGACCGCACCAGGGCCCTGACCGCCCTTGAGGACTGGACCTATGACAGCAGTGCCAGGGCGATCAGGAAACAGTTTCTGTTCAAGGATTTCAATGCCGCCTGGGGGTTCATGGGCCGGGTTGCCCTGCTGGCGGAAAAGCATGATCATCATCCGGAATGGTTCAATGTGTATAACCGGGTGGAAGTGACCATGACCACCCATGACGCGGGCGGTGTGACCGATCTGGATATCCTGTTCGCCAAGGCCATGGATGTCTATACCCACAACAAGGGTTGAGGGCTGAGGTCTGAGGTCTGTGCCCGGCGCAGGGCCGCCGCCGGACACACCGATGGACAGGTCGCTTATAGGGGCCGACTGCTAAAGGGAACCGGCGTCGTCAAGCCAGTGGCGCAGCAGATCGTGGGCGATGGCGATGGGCGGCGGAAAGGCGATGTCCGGGTCGCGGCCGGCCATGACCGTGCGGGCCTCGGCCTTGGTGATCCAGCGGGCCTCGGCGATTTCCGTCCGGTCCAGGGTCAGGGCCCTGCCGGCGACCGTGGCGGTGCAGCCGATCATGATGGATGACGGCCACGGCCAGGGCTGGCTGGCCACATAGCGGACACTTGTGGTGTCGACACCGGTTTCCTCCTTCAATTCACGGGCGACGGCTTCCTCGATGCTTTCGCCGGGTTCCATGAAACCGGCCAGCGCCGAGTAAAACCCCGGCGGCATTTTGTGACTGCGGCCGACAAGGGCCGCGTCGCCGTGAAACGCCAGCATGATCACCACCGGGTCCGTCCGGGGGAAATGGGCGGCGCCGCAGGCGTCGCACCGGCGCTCGTATCCGGACTTGGTCATGCGGGTCGGGGTGCCGCAATTGGCGCAGAAACGGTGCCTGGCGTGCCAGTCCAGCATGGATTTCGCCTGGGCCATGATGCCCAGGGCGTCGCGGGCGATGCCGGACCCGAGCGCCTTCATGCCGACACTTCTCAGGTCGCGGAATTTGCAGCCGGTTTCCGGCGTTTCCAGTGTCGCGGCCAAATCCTTTCCGGCCAAATCCTTCGCGGCCAGATCCTTCCCGGCTGTGTCCGGCGTCCGCAGGCCAGCGGCAAAACAGGCGGCCCCGTCGGCCCTGTCATCAATGCCGAGAAAAACGCGCTCACCCGATACGGCATCGTCCATCAGGCCGGGGTCAAGCCAGACAGGGGCGCCGTCCGCGTCCGTCAGCACCTTGTCACCGCTGAACAGCATAAGCCGGGCCCCCGGCCTTTTCGGCCAGTCGGCCAGGACCGCGGGGTCGTGACGGGCACTGTCCAGCCGGTTGAGGGGATTGCCGGAAAACGCCGTCTCCATAAGGCCAAGACACGGTTTCGAGGACGGAGTGGTATCTGGCATATTGCTGCGGCCCTGAGGTTTGTCGACGCTGTTCCCAGGTGCCAGACTAGGCAAGTTCCCCCCCGCAGACCATACCGGAATTGAGAAAGCCGGGGACACCGCGACATTGTGACCGAGAAGACGGACCCTGACGGACAGGGCCCCCCATGATATTCTGATATCGCAGTGCGGCGTTCGGAGCGAATTTCGGCGGTGCCGTGCACGCCCCCTATTGAAACCGGTGGCCTTTGGGGGCATATAAGCAACCGGGAGTGCCAGCGGACGGGTCCGCTCGCCAACCCGGTCAGGTCCGAAAGGAAGCAGCCGTAACGAGTCCGGCTTGGGTCGTCGGCTCTCCCACCCACAAAAACGCCGCGCGGTCATTCTGGCCGCGCGGCGTTTTGCTGTCCGCGCCACCGGGTTTTCCATTTCAGTTCCGCAAGTGCCAAGGTGCCGCCGGGCACGCCGGCTTCCCCCTTGTGGCGCGGCCCTCAAGCCTGCTAGGGAAAGGCGTGTCCGCCACAGGTGCGGGTCTGTCTGGTACGGTCTGTCTGGTACGGGGCTGTGATGGCGATGTGGGGGCGACGCGGGGCGGTGTGGGCCATCCCGCCATATTGACGGGGATGTCGATGGAGAATGGCGCAGGCCAGGAGGGCGAATACCGCGTTCTGGCAAGAAAATACCGGCCGTCGGACTTTGACGGGCTGATCGGACAGGAGGCGATGGTCCGCACCCTGTCCAATGCCATCGAAGCCGGCCGTCTGGCGCATGCCTTCGTGCTGACGGGCGTGCGCGGTGTCGGCAAGACGACCACGGCCCGTATCATGGCGAAGGCCCTGAACTGCCAGTCCTTCGACGGTCCGACCATGACACCGTGCGGAGTTTGTGACGCCTGCGTCTCGATTTCCGAATCGCGCCATGTGGATGTTCTGGAAATGGATGCCGCCAGCCGCACCGGCGTCGACGATGTGCGCGAGATCATCGACAGTGTGCGGTATGCGCCGGTGTCGGCCCGCTACAAGGTCTATATCATCGACGAAGTGCACATGCTGACCAAGCAGGCCTTCAACGCGTTGCTGAAGACGCTGGAAGAGCCGCCGGCGCATGTGAAATTCATCTTTGCCACCACGGAAATCCGCAAGCTGCCGGTGACGGTGCTGTCCCGGTGTCAGCGGTTCGACCTGCGCCGGATCGAACCGGACGTTCTGGTCGGCCATCTGAAGGGGATCGCCGACAAGGAAGGCGCCGACATCGACGACGGTGCCCTGGCGATGATCGCGCGCGCGGCGGAAGGGTCCGTGCGGGACAGTCTGTCCCTGCTGGATCAGGCGATTGCCCATGGCGGCGGCCATGTGGCGGGCGATGCCGTCCGCGACATGCTGGGCCTGGCCGACCGGGGGCAGATTCTCGACCTGTTCGAGCAGGTGATGAAAGGGGAAACCGCCGCGACGCTGGACAATCTGCGCCGCCAGTACGATCGGGGCGCCGACCCCATCGTGGTGCTGAGCGACCTTCTGGATGTGGCCCACTGGCTGACCCGTCTGAAGGTGGTCCCGGATGCCGGCGAGGATGCGCTGGCCTCCCCGGCCGAGCGGGATCAGGGCAGGGATATGGCCGCCAAACTGGCGATGCCGGCCCTGACCCGGGCCTGGCAGATGCTGCTGAAAGGGCTTGGCGAAACCCGCACCGCGCCCAGTCCGATTGCCGCCGCCGAAATGGTGCTGATCCGTCTGGCATTCGCCGCCGACCTGCCGAACCCGGCCGATCTGGTGAAACAGTTGAAGCAAAACGGCGGTGCGGGCGCACCCGCCGCTGGATCGCCGCACGGCACGGCGGGGCCCGGCGCACCGGGCCCCGGCCCGTCGGCCATGACCGGTAGTACCGCCGCGCCCCCGATGTCCGGGACCGGCCCCGCGCGGATGACCGTCACCGGGGCGACCACCGGGTCCGTTTCCGGGCCTGCTGCTGGTCTTGCTGCTGGGACTGTTGCTGGTCTTGCTGCTGGGACTGTTTCCGGGGCCGCCGTTGTCGCCATCAGGCCCGATGCCGCGCCTGAAACCACCGCACCCTTTCCGCCGCCGGCGACCTATGAAGGGCTGGTGGACCTGTTCCGGTCCAACAAGGAAGTGCCGCTTGCCGTGGTGTTGAGCGACCATGTGCGGCTGGTTGCCTATGCGCCCGGGCGGATTACGCTGAACCCGTCCGCGCGGGCGCCCGCCGACCTGTCCCTGAGAATGAAGCAGTGCCTGAAGACATGGACGGGGATGGACTGGACCATTGCCTTTTCAAGCGAAGGGGGCGATGCCTCGTTGCGCGAGCAGGCCCAGGCCCGCCAGCAGCAGATCCGGGACGAGGCAATGGCCCATCCCCTGGTGCGCTCGGTGCTGGATGTCTGGCCCGAGGCCGAGTTGATTTCCGTCCGCGAGGAACGGGTGGACACCGTGGACGCACCGCCGGATGCCCCCAGCGACACGGGCGAGGCCGCCTATGACGATATGGGGGACGCGGCACTGGACGATCTGTTCGATCTGTAGCGGCCCGGTACCGAGATGCATTCCGTCCAGTTCTGGAAAATTCAGATAAGTTCCGGCGAATTCAGGTAAGTTCTGGCCAATTCAGATAAGTTCTGGCGAATTCAGGCGAAAAGGATCAAAGCGATGAAAAATCTCTCCCAGATGCTGAAAAAAGCGCAGGAGATGCAGGCCAAAATGGGCGAAATGCAGTCCGCCCTTGACGATTTGACGGTCGAGGGGGAAGCCGGCGGCGGTCTGGTCAAAATTGTCATGTCGGCCAAGGGCGACCTGAAGTCCCTGCATATCGATGACAGCCTGATGGGCGATGACAAGGAAATCCTGGAGGACCTGATCATTGCCGCCCATGCCCAGGCAAAAGAGCGCGGGCAAAGCCTGGTGCAGGAAAAAATGCAGGACCTGACCGGCGGCCTGCCGTTGCCGGAAGGGTTCAAAATGCCCTTTTGAGGCCGGGCCCTGCCCGCCGTGCCGTA
Source organism: Eilatimonas milleporae (assembly GCF_003688555.1). Lineage (GTDB taxonomy): Bacteria > Pseudomonadota > Alphaproteobacteria > Sphingomonadales > Kordiimonadaceae > Eilatimonas > Eilatimonas milleporae. The sequence goes on along the minus strand of NZ_REFR01000014.1, from coordinate 124,835 downwards.
GGGCCCGATATCCCTTAAGGCCATGATACCCCTTTATTCGGACAGTGTGACGCGATGCCCCGTTCGCATGGAAGCGAAATTGACAGACTGATCCAGCTGCTGGCCCGCCTGCCGGGGCTGGGACCCCGTTCCGCCCGCCGGGCGGCCCTGACCATGCTGAAGAAAAAGGATGCCGTCATGCGTCCGCTCGCGGCGGCCCTGACGACGGTTGCCGACGGGGTGGTCGCGTGCGAGATATGCGGCAACCTCGATGCGGGGTCGCCCTGCCATGTCTGCACCGACCCCCGGCGGGACCGCACCACCATCTGCGTTGTCGAGGATGTCGCCGACCTGTGGGCGCTGGACCGCTCGGAAACCTATAACGGCCTGTATCATGTGCTGGGCGGCACCCTGTCGGCGCTGGACGGCGTCGGTCCGGAAGACCTGGCGGTCGGCCCCCTGATCCGCCGCATACAGGAGGACGGGGTGACGGAGGTGATCCTGGGCCTGGGGGCGACGGTGGACGGCCAGACCACCAGCCATTATCTGGCCGAGCGGCTGTCGGAGGCGGGCGATGTGCGGGTGACGGCCCTGGCCCATGGTCTGCCCGTAGGCGGGGAACTGGATTATCTGGATGACGGGACGCTGGCCGCGGCCCTCAGAGCCCGCAACACGATTGGAGGCTGATCTTGAGCGAGCAGGAAAACGGGCCCGCGTCCGGTGCCGTCTGGCACAAGGGCGGGTGCCACTGCGGCGCCGTCCGTTTCGAGGTGCGCGCGCCCGCGCGCCCGGATGTGGTGCGCTGCAATTGCAGCATGTGCCGCATGGTCGGCTTTCTGCACCTGTTTGTTGAAAAACAGGATTTTCGCCTGACGTCGGGCGAGGCCGCGTTGAGCGAGTACCGTTTCAACACGGGGACGGCCCGGCACCTGTTCTGCCGCATATGCGGGGTGAAAAGTTTTTACGTGCCGCGCAGCCATCCGAACGGATATTCCGTCAATGCCAACTGTCTTGACCCCGACGCCCTGCAAGGATGGGCGCTGAGCGATTTCGACGGCGCCAATTGGGAAGCGAATATCGAGGCTTTGAGAGCGGCTGATGCGGACCCGTCGGATATGGGCCAATCAGACAAGGGCCAATCAGACACGGATCAACCAGGCGCGGCCTAAAGGCGGCCCAATGGACCGGTCGGTGACTGACCAGTCAGTCATCAGGATGTTCCGGCACGCGGCGGTGACGGGACCGGCCAATCCCGATCTGATGGCGGCCCAATAGACCGGTCACAGACTGACTGGTCAGTCATCGGGTGTCCCTTGCATGGTGGTGACAGGATCGGCCAATCCCGGTCTGATGACGGCCCAATAGGCCGGTCGCAGACTGACTAGTCAGTCATCCGGGTGCCCTGAAAGCTGCCTACGCGGATTGCTCTGCCCCGCCTCGACAGCGGTCCAAGGCCCGTGCCGGGGACTGACGAGGCCGGATACGCATAAACGGGAGAGCGCCGAAGATCGCTTTTGGACAAATACTCCAAAGCCGTTTATCGGTCGCATGGGTCGGCTATGGGGACAAAGTTGACAAAGCTAGATATCGCGTTGGGCGGGAAGTGTCCGTTTGCTGTGCTTTGCATGAATTGCCGGTTAGGGGGCGACTGTGGTCCGATCTCTGCTGGATGTTCGATCACGAAAGTGAACAGTGTCAGTTTATCGATCGATCTGCTCGGATTGTTTAGAGACAATCGGCCGCTTCGTATGTCCAAGAGTCTGTTCGGTTACGTGCGGCATGGCGCTTCCGCTATGAGAAGTATGTGAATCTCTCTGGCACTTCTGGGCCTTAGGGCTGGCGCTTTGGCTGGATGAGTGGCGCGCCCTTATTGAGAAGGTCGTCAAGAAAGTCCTTGCGGGATGAAATGGTGCCGCTTTGTGCAGCGTGGATCAGCGCTTCTACGACTTTACGAGCCAGAGAACGGGCCATGACCTGTTCTTTTGTCAAAATGGGTGTCATCGTGCGACCGTGCAGGAAGGTGCAGCGCAGGTTGAACAGCCCCTCATACTTGTCAGCGTAGCAACGATCGTCCAACAACCCCGCAATGCGGCCTCGTATCCTTTCCGTGGGACTCATTCGCTTGTAGCGATCACACTTGTGCTGGCATTTCTTTTTATAGTCGGCGTGCAGACCGAGCGCCGCTTCGATCATCGTGATATGCGCAAGGAATTCGTCGACACCTTTCGCTAGGAACGCTCGGACTAGGAAGTGGGTGATTGGCGTTTCGAACAGAACTGATTCCTTCGCCTGCTTGACCTTGGCCCAATGGTTTTGGTCCCAGACCGGTAACTCGGTTGCTACTTCGTCTTTCAAACGCAGCTCGGCAGGTCGTTCCTCCTCAATAATTCCACCATAGCCGTCGTCATAGATTTGAGGTTGCCAACTCAGCGTATCCGGAGACGGCGGCGAGTTGAGGCGAACGAAAATATCGCTATCAATGGTGTAGATCCAAGGAACGCGAAAGCCGCGCCAGTCGACCTCCTCCATCGTCGACCATTTCTCCCACGGCGCCAGCAGCAGGAAAAACAGTGCCTCCTCAACGATGTCGGGAAACTGCCCCTTGTGCGGCTCGATTTGTCCTAGATCCTGGCTCAGATCCATGAACAGGAAGGGGACGGCGCGCGCTTCAGGTTCTTGGTCGAGTTTTACCATTTCCTCGACAATGAGCCAGTGAAATTCCGAGAAGCGCTCGGCATCGAAGGCTTTCTGCGGATAGAATCGCTTCAACCTAGTCTCATCGACAATGGTCCGCAGTTCGTCCGCAGTCAGCTGCCCAATCCTCGCGGGGCCGAACGCGATCGACGGCAGGTCAGCGGCCAGATTGAGGGGCACGAGGTGGATACGTTTGGCGTGAGTCAACCGCATCGCCTCATCAAGGCGATGCGCCGCCTCTTCTATCGGCAATGCCAAGTGAGCCGTACCCTTCTGCAAATCGCACGGTAAGCCAAGAGCTTGCAAAGCGATCGAAAGCGCAAAGTTCGGCCCATTCTCTCCAGCGTTCGAATAGCTGTCACGGCAGACTTCGCGAAGTCGCTTGAAGGCCGGATGCGCGAAGATGTTGTCGGGCCCTGGCGGACGCAGTCGCCACAGGTCAGACATTGCCTCTAACATCGCACGGCTCGGACCGGCCGCCGACTCGCTCATAGGGCGATTCCTTTCGACATCTGTTCGGCGGCCGCCTCCGTCTTCACATCCATAACTTCGCCAAGCTCTAGCAGAAACGCATAAGGATAGCACTCGCGGCTGTCGTCATCCATACTATGACACCGTCCATGCCCATTGGCACAATCGGCAATATCCATCGGTCACCGAGTGGTTAACGACGATGATCAGGGGCTACAGCCTGCCAGCCTGTTTCTTCTTTTAGTCGTTCACGGCTTGCGCCCTGATCGTGCTTATGCGACATGAGAGCCGGCCACTTGACATCGTCGCGTAATCAGATCCGGAGCTAGTGAAATCCTTCTCGACCAACTCCGGCAACAACATAAGGAGCGTGACGTGCCAGTCTATTTCATTGGAGAAGACGAAAACGGATGCTCCCCTATCAAGATCGGAGTGACGAATAACATCAAGGCGCGTAAGCGCAACCTCCAGACCGGCAATCCCTTGTGCCTGCTACTGCTCGGGTGGATCAATGCGGTAAATCCGTTCCAGCTCGAACGGCGACTGCACCAGTACTTCAGAGGGACCCAGGTGCGTGGAGAGTGGTTCGCCATCAAGCCCACTGACATTTTGCCTATTCTCCAGAGCGCTAGCCGCGATGGATTCGTAGCCACGAACGCCAACGCCTTCCAGATCGTCGGATATGATCGCGACGCAGTCCCGGAATATCTGGGCGTTTGGGAATGGGCGGACCTCGAAATCGACGCATGCTGTCCGTTCTGCGGTTGCCTGTGTGGCATGCATTTCCAAGAGGCATCTCAAATGTATTACTGCATCCATTGCGACATACTCACCGACTTCTCGGAATTGTCCTCAGAGGTTCACCACCGACCAGATAACTGACTGGCAACATGATCAACAAGAAGCGGGGGAAGGAAATGAGTATGCAATGGCTGCTAGAAAAAGCGCCAGGGTTTCAGGTTTTGCGCGAGCAGGATCGCGACGCGATCTTCAGTTTCACATTTTTATGGACCTTGTTCGAAGCTCGGGTCATGGGCAATTTTGCGCGCGCCGACCTAATCCGTGTAAAAGTCGACGAGTGGTATGATGCCGGGACGCTCAATGCTGACAGGTACGATGCTGAGCTGGCTTATTTCCGGCAACGCTACTACGCCAATGGTGACTTCACGATTCATTTTCGGCGTCTGCGTCTGCGCGCTGTCGACCAACTCGACATTGTTCAGTCTGTGCTTGACGGTAGGAGTAACGACCCACGCGACCGGCTCTTAACCTTGCTGATGATTGTCTGGCGGTTTCGCAACAATTTCTTCCATGGCGAGAAATGGTCGTACCGGTTCCAGGATCAGCTCTCGAATTTCACACATGCCAATGCCATCCTGATACGGTTGCTTGAGCGACATGGGCAATTAACTGCCTAACGGAACTTGGGCGTCTGCTTTGGGTGCAACGGAACGACCGCCAAGTGCCATGAACCGCCTTTGGCCGCGTGTCATGAGTGTCTTAGCAGAGCTCTGAGCGGCCAACCGACTTTTCAGACATGTTCACCGTATCTGTGATAAAACAAGCAGTAACGTTTGACATACCGGCGTGACTTAAGTGCCAAAAAGAAGTGTCGAACATGAGACATTCCGTCTCCGACGACCGAGGGTCCGTGGGTTTGTTCGGCCCTTCCCGATAAGCTGCTACCTGCCCGATCCCTTCGCATCCGCCGTCGTCCTTGCCGCGACCGGTCCCCTACCGGTTATGAGCCCCGAGCCTCATAACCGGCTTGACACATGTTACACGTGTAGCATAGATGCTTATCCATGTCACATCCCACGAAGTCAGAATTGGCTATTCTGAAGGTCCTCTGGGCCGAAGGGCCTTTGTCGGCGCGAGAGATTCAGGAACGCGTCGGGCCGCAATTGGACTGGTCGTTTTCGACCACCCGCACCACGCTCACCCGGATGGCGGACAAGTCCCTGCTGCGGCCAGAGACCAGGCATGGGGTTCGTGTTTACAGCCCGGCCAAAAGCAAGGCGCGCACCTTGTCCGGTGTGCTGCGGGAGTTTTTCGACACTGTTCTGGAAATGAAGGGCCCGCTTCCCACCGCGGCCTTTCACGACAGCAAGGTTTTGTCCGAAGAAGACTGGCAGGAACTGGACCGCCTGCTGAACGAAGGTTTCGACGATGATTGAAGCCTTGATCCTCATTCACCTTTGGAGCCTGGTCGTCGCGGCGAGCGCGCGGGTGTCGCAACGCGACCGAGGCAAGGGCGTCGGGGGGCGTTTTCCCACGCCGAGAGTCTGGTTCCTTTTGGTCGCCCTCAGTGTCCTGCCGGGTGTTCTGTACTTCATGCCTTTCGGTGAGGTGCTTCGTATACCGGATATCGAGATTCTTGATTTTATCCCGACGCACGTCAGCGAACGGTCGGCGGGCGATCCCGGGTTCTTCAATCCTGTGTTGATATACGGGGGGGTGGGTTTTTTGCTCATGATACGGACTTTACGGTCCTGGTCGCGTTTGCAGCGCTTGCCACTGGTGCCGACGACCGAGTCCGATGTGTTCACGACAACGGCGGATGTGCCGCCTCTGACGCTTTCATGGCCCCGCCGGGCCGTTGTCCTGCCGTCGGGGTTTCAGACCGGGTCGGCCCTGGTCGAACACGAACGCGCCCATCTTCATCATCATGATGCGGAGCTTACGCTGGCTTTGTTGCTGTTACAGGATCTGATGTTGCACAACCCGGGGATACGTTATCTCGTTGAGCAATGGCGCCTTTCCATTGAATTGCGCGCAGATCGCGCGGCGACGGAAAGGCTCACCGCGTCAGAGCGCAAGGACTATGCCGCGCTCTTGCTGGACCTTCAGCGACCGCGCCGGAACGGCGTACAAACCCTGCCCTGCCCGTCGGCTCACCACGGTTCGCGACATCACAGGGCCCTTAAAATGAGGCTCGGTCGGATCATCGGGGCCGAACCCGGTTCGGGAAGGCAGGGTTGGGCCGCCCTGGCCGTCACCTTCATGGGGGCCTGCGCCGTCGGCATCACGGCGTCGGCGAACACGGGTATCGACAAGGCGATGGAAGTGGGACCGGTTATCCTCGAATATGTCAGGAAAACCCCGTTGCAAATGCCGGCCAATTGCGTCGGTTTAAAGACCGACGATCTTAAAGCGGTCGAGAGACACGTCACGGTCGATGGCCGGCGCATTCAGCGCTACGTCATGAAAGTGGGTGTGGTCACGCTTTATCATGATGTCCGTACGGACGGCAGTGTCCATAACCCTCGGATTGCCGCTTCCAGCCATCCCTGTTTCGAAGCCGAAGCCGAAGCAGCCGTCGTCCAATGGATCGCCGAGTCCCAAGGCGCGGCTGTCAAAGATGCGGCGGCGAAGCTGCCGTTCGTGATATCCGGCGCAACCCCCGATGAATTACGGCTCCAGCTGGATGCCCTCACTCAATAATTCCAAGACTGATTTATCCGTGGGCAGGTTTGATCCTGCGTGAAAGCAAAGGTGGGTCATGAAGCGTTTTCTCTTATCCGTGGTTCCGTTATCCGTTGTCCTGATCGCCTGTTGCGGCGGCGTCGCCGGTGGCGGATCACCGCAAAATGAAGAGGCGCCCGGCGCGCCCGAGGGCACGGCAGAGCAAGCGGGGCTTTCTTGGCGGGATATTCCCGTTCTCGACCAAGCCTTTATCGATACGGCCCCGGCAGAGAGAAACGACGGGCTTGTGGTGGGTACGCTTGGTGCTGACGGCGGTGACGAAGCCATGGTTGTTCAGCTGGCCACCGAGATCGGCGACGGTCGGTATGGGAATTACGACAGCTTTCTCATCACCCATAAGGGCAAGCTGGTTTTTGAATCCTATTACCGACGGGGGCGTATCAATCTTCCCCATTCGCAAGCGTCGGCCACGAAAGGTCACACCGCCCTGATTCTCGGCCGGGCCCTTCAGCTCGGCTATTTGTCCATGGATGACCTGGACAAGCCGCTTATCGGCTTTCTTGACGACCTTGATGAGACAAAACTTGTGGCGGGCGCGGAGAAAATCACGCTGCACAAGGCGCTGACCATGCAAGGGGGCCTTAGTGTCAGCGACGAGACATGGCAAGAGCTTCGGCAAAACCCCGATGCCATCAAAGGCCAGCTTTTTATCCAGGCCCTGCTGGAACGGAGCGGGCCGATCACCGACGAAGCGCAGACCTATTTGTACGGCAATTTCAATCCCATGCTGGTGATGGCGGTTATTGATGCCGTCGTTCCGGGCACGGCCCGGGATTTTATCAAGGATGAAGTTCTCGGAAAACTGGGCATCACGGATTATCGCTGGCGAGACCATATCAGTGGCCTACCCGAAGCGGGGTGGCGCGTGCGCATGATGTCAAGAGACATGCTCAAACTGGGCCTTCTCGTCCTCAACGAAGGCAAATGGAACGGCGAGCAGCTCATCCCTGCCGCATATCTCGAAAAAGCCACCAGCGGTCTCGTCAAACCAACGCAAGACTGGATGCCTGACGAGTACCGCTACGGGTATTTCTGGTATCACGCCCCCCTTTCCGTGGGCGGCGACACCTATGATGCCAGCTTCGCCTGGGGCGGCGGCGGACAACGTGTCATTGTCGTCGATGACCTTGATCTGACGATGGTGATCACCGGCCATGACCGTGAAGACGACACCATCATGGCCCAGATCATCGAGAAGGTTCTACCGGGGTTTGTGGAATAACCGGGGTTTGTTGAATAAAAGGCGTCCACAGATCTCCATGTCGGCAGGATATGGGTCGGCAGGATATGGGTCGGCAGGATATGGGTCGGCAGGATATGGGTCGGCAGGATATGGGATCCGTGGACGCTGGATTTCATGTGTTTCAGGACCGCTTAAGAACACGGTCGCAGCTAGCGGTCTCCGGCCCTTGGCAGAGACCTCCGATGTGCGAAAGCGCGACACAATCAGCGCCCTCCATCCGCATTTGGCCGACGCACGGCTCCGATAAAAAACCGTTCCCGTTTGCCCGAGCTTTCCCTGCAAGCATGCTACATGCCCCGATGCGGCCTTGGTGAAGAGCGGCCCAGGGCATCCGACCATGACTGACTGGTCAGTCATGGGGTGTCCGGTGACCTGCGGGCATGCGGCCACCCCGGTCCGACGGCGGCGCAATGGCGCGGCCCCGAACTGACTGGTCAGTCAGTCCGGGCTTCAGGCATTCCAGGCTTAAGGCATCCCAAACTTCAGTCATCCCAATCGGCGATGTCGTCGAAGGCATGGCTTTTGCGCTTGCGGACCATGGCGGCGGCAAATGATTCGGTCTCGGTCATACCGTTGAGCGACGATGCGATTCCCTTCACATCGCCGATGCTGCGGAAAATGACATAGTCGGTGGCCTCGTCATATTCCGCGAGATAGAAGCGTCCGCTGTACTGCTTGTCCACCCCCTGGATGGACAGGGACAATTGCGCGCGGTTTTCGCTGATTTCATTCAAAAAGCGCCGCTGGCTGTCGCCGGCGGGGCGGATCGCGCCCATGACGACAAGCTGATGACGGTCCATGAAATGCGGCATGACCGAGTCCTCGTCGACCGTTCCGACCGTCATCTGAGGAATGTTGCGCCCGAATGTGGCCGTGTTGACCAAGTCTATGGAATACCTGTCGTTACTCACCTGTGGCCTCGATTCTTGTCATTTGCCCATGCCCGCGAATCTAGGTGGAAGAGGTGAAAAAAGATTTGTCAAAAGGCGACAATTTTAGAAGTCGTTTCAGGAATTTGGATGTGAAAGGCCGGATCTGACCGTGGGGTGGCCGTGGGCAGGCCGTATTGCTGTCGTAAGTCTATCCGGCAAGACGGCGGATAACCGCCAGATATATATCGCCGAGGGCTTCGATATCGCCGACGGCGACGTGTTCGTCCACTTTGTGCATGGTCGCCCCGACCAGCCCGAATTCCACGACCGGACACATAGTCTTGATGAAGCGCGCATCCGATGTGCCGCCCGTGGTGGACAGGGCCGGCCTGCGGCCAAGCCGGTTTTCCACCGCGTCGGCGACCGCTTCGGCCAGGCCGCAGGGCGGTGTCAGGAAACTGTCCCCGGACAGCCACCAGTCAACGCCGTAAGCGACGCCGGCACTGTCCATGCGCCGCGTCAGTTCCCGCCGCAGGGACTGGGGGGTGAATTCATTGTTGAAGCGGACGTTGAAGCGGGCCCGTGCCTGTGACGGGATGACATTGTGGCTGTCATTGCCCACATGCACGTCGACAATTTCCAGATTGGAGGGCTCGAAACTGTCATTGCCGGCGTCGAGAGGGGCGGTCTCCAGCGCGGCGAGAAGTTTCACAAGGTCGGGGATCGGATTGTGCGCCCGGTGGGGGTAGGCGACATGCCCCTGTGTGCCCTCGACGGTGATGGTTCCGTGCAGACTGCCGCGCCGGCCCACCTTGATCATGTCGCCCATTTCGGACGGGTTGGTCGGTTCGCCGACCACACAATAATCCAGCGTTTCCCCGCGCTGTCGCAGCCAGTCGAGCACCTTGACCGTGCCGTTGACGGCCGGGCCCTCCTCGTCCCCGGTGATCAGCAGCGACAGGGACCCTTTCACGGGTGTGCCGGTGTCCTCCAGGCGGCGCGCGACGGCGGCGATAAAGGCGGCAATCGCCCCTTTCATATCGGCCGCCCCGCGCCCGTACAGACGGCCGGCGCGGATTTCCGCGGCGAAGGGGGCGGCGCTCCACTGTTCAACCGCGCCGACGGGCACCACATCCGTATGCCCGGCAAAGCAGAGATGCGGGTGCCCCGCGCCCAGGCGGGCATAGAGATTGGGCACCGGGGCGGTGCCGTCCTCCGCGAAGGTCAGGCGGTGGCAGTCAAACCCCATGGGCCCGAGAAGCCGTTCGATCAGGTCCAGCGTATCGCCAGGGTCCGGTGTGACGCTTTCAATCCGGATCAGGTCCCGCGCCAGTGTAACCGGGTCGAGAGGGGTAACCGGGTCGAGAGGGGACACTGGGTCGAGACCTGTCGCCGTCGGGGGAGTCGAGCCTTTGCGTTCCATCACGCTCAGTCGCGCAGCAGGTCGTTGATGGAGGTTTTCGACCGGGTTTTCGCGTCCACCCGTTTCACGATGACGGCACAGTACAGGCCCGGCCCCGGTGTGCCGTCGGCCATGGGTCTGCCCGGCAGGGTGCCGGGCACGACAACGCTGTAGGCGGGGACCCGGCCCATATGGATGTCGCCGGTCTCCCGGTCGACAATCCTGGTCGAGGCGCCGAGATAGACCCCCATGGAAATGACCGCGCCTTTTTCGACCCGCACCCCTTCGGCGACTTCGGAGCGTGCGCCGATAAAGCAATCATCCTCGATGATGACGGGCCCGGCCTGGAGCGGTTCGAGAACGCCGCCGATACCGGCGCCGCCCGAAATATGGACGTTTTCGCCGATCTGGGCGCAGCTGCCCACGGTGGCCCAGGTGTCCACCATCGTCCCGCCGCCGACATGGGCGCCGAGATTGACGAAGCTGGGCATCAGGACGGCGCCCTTGCCGATATGGGCCGAGCGGCGCACGATGGCGCCCGGCACGGCGCGGAAGCCGGCGTTTTGGAAATCCTGCCCGGTCCAGCCGTCGAATTTGCTGGGCACCTTGTCCCACCAGCGGCCGGCCTCGCCCGGGCCGCCCGGTATCAGGGCCATGTCATTGAGGCGAAAGCTCAACAGGACCGCTTTTTTCAGCCATTGATGCACGGTCCAGTCCTGTCCGTCAGGGCTGGCGACACGGACCGCGCCGCTGTCCAGAAGGTCCAGAACCGTATCCACGGCGTCGCGGATTTCGCCGCCGGTGGCGGCGGACAGGGTTTCGCGGTCTTCGAAGGCGCGGTCGATAACGGTTTGCAGGTCGCTGTGGGTCATTGCTGATGTCATCCTGGATATATGGCTGGATATACTGGCTGCATATTGGTCCGGCTATTGGCCCGCATACTCGGCCAAAATACTGTCCTGTCCGTGGGCCTGGCTGTTGGCATGTCTGGGGGCGCCGACAATAGCGGAGCGGCGCGGCGTGTCAAATGCCATCCCCGCCATCCGGAAAATGTGCCGTCCGGAAAATGCGTCCTTGGGCCGGTCCCTGGCGTGCCGGCCCTGGGTGTGGCGGTCCCGTGTGTCGCGGTCCTGGGTGTACCAGTCTGGGGCGGTTGCGGGCCGTGGGCCCGGCCGTGCCTATTTTACGACGGTATCGAGCCAGGCGCTGAGGCTGCTGATTTCGGTGTGAATGATATCCGGGTCATGGCCCTTGCGGCCCCACGGACTGCCGGTGTTGATCCAGACGGTCCGCATGCCCATGGCGTGGGCCGGTTTCAGATTGCAGGCCATATCCTCGACCATGACCGCCTTTCGCGGGTTTACGCCGTGGCGGGTGACGAAACGCTCATAGGTTTCGCTGTGGGGTTTGGGCCTCAGGTCCGCGTCCAGAATGTCGAAAATGCCGTCGAACTGGTCGGCGATGCCGAGCCGGTCGAGAACCTTTTCCGCGTAAGGCCGGTCGGCATTGGTGAAGATGATCTTCGGGGCGTCCAGCCGTTGCAGGGCGTCCCGCAGGCGGTCGTCGCGGGGAATGGGGGAAAAGTCGATGTCGTGGACAGCGTGCAGATAATCATGCGGGTCCACATCGTGGTTGGTCATCAGGCCGTTCAGCGTCGTCCCGTAGCGGACCAGATAGTCCTTCTGGACCGCGCGGGCCTCGGCCGGCGTTTTTCCCAAAAGGTCCGCCACATAGGTGCCGATGTTGCGGTCGACCTGATCGAAAAGCGCGCATTCCGCCGGATACAGGGTGTTGTCGAGATCGAAAACCCAGACGTCCACCCTATCCTGCAAGGCCTCGTCCTGGGCGTGGGGCGGGGCGTGTGGCTGGGCGTGGGGCGGGGTATCCTTTTCGCGGGGGGGTGTGGTGTCCGTCACGGTCATCAAGGCTCCGAAATATCACTTTGCACAGTCCGCCACACGTGTCTGCGGGGTGCGCTGGCAATGCCCATGCCGGTATGGTTTAGTCGGCGTGGGCATTTGGTGTTTATCATGATTTAGGGGAAAGACACCGGATTTCGAGGAAGGACACGGGCAGTCCGGCACCGGTGCGGGCCGGGAGCGGTGTCCGCACCGTGCGCTGTTTAACGGGACCGGTCCGGCCGGATGGCGATTTTTATGGTACGGAAAAGCATTTCAACGGTGTTTCAGGGCCGCCCTGACAAGGGCGCGGAGGACGGCGGCCTGTCCGCGGCCCATACCATCGCGCTCAAAATCGACGGCAGGGACCGGATCACCGACAGGTCGCCCGCCTCGGCCCGTCTGGCCGGGTTCTGGGAGGCGGGCTATCCCGCCCTGAAAGATCTGGTGGCGGGCGCCCGCCGCGCCCCCGGCGTTCCGGTGGAAAGCCGTCTGTCCATGCCGGACGGCGCCGGCCTGTGGGCCGTTGCCGTGACACTGCCGGACGCCACGCTGCTTGTCGCCAACGACACGACGCTGAGCGACACGGTGACGGGCGCGCTGATCGACAGCCGGGAACTGTTGAAAGCCCTGCTGGACGAAGCCGTCGATCTTGCTTTCGAGGTTGACGGCGAAGGGCGGTTCCGTTTCCTGACACCGGCAAGCGTCTGGGGGTTCGAGACCGAGGCGTGGCTTGGCAAGGATGCCACGCAGCTGTTCTGGGCGTCCGGGACCAGTCCGGCCCGCAACCCCTTTTTCAGCGATGTCCGGACCCGCTTTGAACAGGTGGCCGTCTGGCCGGACGGGGTTGGACGGCGCTGGGTCGATATCAGCGTGCAGCCGCTGCACGGCGAGGACGGCGGCGCCAGGACCGGCGTGCGGGGCACGGTGCATGATGTGACGGAACAGGTTGTGCGGGCGCGCGAAACCCGGCTGACCAATCTGCGCCTGTCCATACAGGAACGCCTGACCCACATTCTGACCGCCGTGGACAGTGCCGACGACCTTCTGGAAAAGGCGGCGGGGGCCGTCCGCGACCTGCTGCGCGCCGATACGGTTTCGGTTCTGACCGTCAGTGACGGACGTCTGATGCCGGCCTATCTCGACGGGGGCGAGGACGGCGCCGTGGATATCGGGGCCCTGACCCGCGTGTTCGAAAAAAGCCCGGTCGGGGATGCCGTGCCGACCCCCTTCGGTCACGACACGCCGCACGGCGAACAGCTGATCATGCCGCTGGTCAAGGAAGAGCGTCTCGAGGGCCTTGTGATCATCGGCCGCGACACGTCCGTCAGTCCGTGGTCGGATCAGGAGAAGGCCCTGGTGACGGCCATCGGATCCCTGCTGATGGCCGCCCTTGAAAAGGCCAGGCTGATCGACCGTCTGACAACACTGTCGGCGCGGGATGAACTGACCGGTCTGTTGAACCGCCGCGCCTTTACCGATGCCGTTGAGCGCCGCCTGAAGCACCAGCGCCGCACCGGGCAGGCCGGTGTGTTGATTTTTATCGATCTGGACCATTTCAAGGAGGTTAATGATACGCTGGGGCATGCGGCCGGCGACAAGGCCCTGCGTCTGGTGGCCACCCGGATTGCGTCGATGATCCGGTCCAGCGATTATGCCGGCCGCATCGGGGGAGACGAATTCGTGGTCTGGCTTGAGGATATGAGCGAGGAGAACGCGGCCGCAAAGGCGCAAAGCCTGCTGGATGCCATGCCGGCCATCCGCGGGGACCTGGGCGCGCCGGACCTGAAACTGTCGGCATCCATAGGCATCTGCCGGTCCGTGCCGGGGCAGGACATGGTTTTCGCAACCTTGAGCGACCGTGCGGATGCGGCCCTGTACAGTGTGAAGCGGGAGGGACGGAACGGCATTGCTTTTGCCGGGTCCGGGACCTAGGTCCCGGATGGTTCAAGACCAATACCAAAGGGGGTGCCCCTGTGTTTAAGAAAGTGCGCGCGCTTTTCGGAAAAAACGACGCCATGCCCAAGGCGTTGCCGAGCAGACTGACCGAGGACGACGAACAGAATATCCTGGAAAACGGGGATGAGCGCACGCGTGAGCTTCTGGCCGCGCGTGAGGATGCCCGGCCCGAGGTGCTGTATTATCTGGCCGATGACACGTCGCCGGCCGTGCGCCGACAGATCGCGCAAAATCCCGCCACCCCGATCCAGGCGGACGAAAAGCTGACCGACGATGAGGACGCCGATGTGCGCGGGGAACTGGCGCGGAAGATTTCCCGCATCATTCCCGGCCTGCCCAAGGGAGAGACGACCGCCCTGCGGGAAAAGACCATCGGCGTTCTGCAACGCCTGGCCGAGGATCAGCTGCCGAAGGTGCGCGCCATTCTGGCCGAGGAAATCAAATCGTCGAACATCGTCCCGAAGCCGATTGTCGACCGTCTGGCCCGTGACCTGGAAGACCTTGTCTGCGCGCCGATCCTGCAATATTCGCCCCTGCTGAACGACGACGATCTGAGAGAGATCATCGCCGCCGGGGCCAGCAGCCGCGCGCTGGAAGCCATTGCCACCCGCGATGCCGTCAGTGAAGCGGTCGCCGACGATCTGGCCGCGTCGCTGGACATACCGGCGATCGCCGCGCTGCTGACGAACAGCAATGCGCAGATCCGTGAATCCACGCTGGATCAGATCATCGATCAGGCGCAGTCGGTCGAGGACCTGCACCGCCCGCTGGCCCTGCGTCCGCAACTGTCCATCCGGGCGATGAAACGCATTGCCGGCTTCGTCGCCTCCGCGCTGGTGCACAGCATGCTGGAGCAGGCCAAACTTGAAGAGGAACAGGCCGAGGACATTCTGGAACGCGTGCGCGAGCGGATCGCCGATGAACGGGTCGGCGAGGATGAGGAACAGGTGCTGGCGGAACAGGCACGCCATTACCAGGAACGGGGCATGCTGACGGACGATTTTTTCGTCCAGCAGGTGGAGGAGAACCGGCGCGAACTGGTCATCCAGTGCCTGGCCCTGCTGTCCGATCTGCCGGTTCAGGTGGTGCGCAACATCCTGCGGTCAAAAAGCGGCCGGGCGGTGACGGCGCTGGCGTGGAAGGCCGGGCTGACCATGCGCACGGCCTATCAGTTGCAGACCCGGCTGGCGCTGGTGCCGACCGCGCAGCTGCTCAGCGCCAAGGACGGCAGCGACTATCCCATCCCGTATGTGGAACTGGACTGGCATCTCAGCTATTTCACGGAATGACGGCCGGTGCGGCGCCGTCATATCCGTGCGGCGCCGTGACGTTAAGGGCCAGGGCGGTCAGGGCGGTCAGGCACGGATCAGCGTGCCGGCGCCGCGCTCGGTGAACACTTCCAAGAGCATTGCGCGCGAGACGCGCCCGTCGATGATCACGGCCCCGGCGACACCGGCGTCGACCGCCTTCAGACAGGTTTCGACCTTGGGCATCATGCCGCCGGTGATGGTGCCGTCCGCCACAAGGGCGTCGATGTCGGCGTGGTTCAGTTCGGTCATGAGATCGCCGTTCCGGTCAAGAACGCCGGGGACATCGGTCAGCAGAAAGAAGCGGCGCGCGCCAAGCGCGGCGGCAACGGCGCCCGCCATGGTGTCGGCATTGATATTGTAGGTGTGCCCGTCCTCGCCGCTGGCGATGGGCGAAATAACGGGAATGATGCCTGCGTCCACCGACTGGGTGAGGATTTTCGGTTCCACACGGGTGGGGTCGCCGACAAAGCCCAGATCGACCGCCTGTTCGATGTTGGAGCCCGGATCGCGCTTTGTGCGGGTCAGTTTGCTGGCGGTGACCAGATTGCTGTCCTTGCCGGACAGCCCGACGGCACGGCCGCCGGCGGCGTTGATGTCGGCGACAATCCTGTTGCGGATGTTGCCGCAGAGAACCATCTCGGCGATTTCCACCGTATCGGCGCAGGTGACGCGCAGGCCGTCGACGAATTCGCTGTCGATGCGCAGTCTTTTCAGCATGGCGCCGATCTGCGGGCCGCCGCCATGCACCACGACCGGGTGGATGCCGACCTGTTTCAAAAGGACGATGTCCTCGGCGAATTGCTTTGCGAGCGTGTCGTCCCCCATGGCGTGGCCGCCATATTTAATCACAAAGGTTTCCCCGCCGTATTTCTTCATATAGGGCAGGGCCTCTACCAGAACGGCGGCTTTCTTTTGCAGTTTTTTCTTGTTTTGATCCACGATGATCATGACCCCTCGCGACAATGTTGCGTCCGCGCTTGTGATTGTGTGACCGGGACGGCAATAATACCGAACCTGCTCTTTTAGGGGCGCGCGGGCGCAAAGGTCAAACGGAAGACCGTCTCGTGCCGTATGTATACCGTGATGGACACGGACCCGCGACGTTCCTTTTCCCGGCGATCCTTGGCGGGTGTTTTGGCAGGCAGGGTCATCCGCCGCGCCCGGCGCCGCGTATGGTGGATGGTGTGGAGGTCGAAAGTCGTGGGTCCTGTTTCATCGCTGATCGCCGGTCTTATCCTGCTCGGGACAGAGGTCTCCGCGGCCGCGGTCCCGCCCGAAAGCGGTTTTGCCGCCGTGCCGGAACCGGCGCATCAGGCGGCTCTTTATGACGGGCCGATCATTTTCGACGTGATCCGCAAGGGCAAGAAAATCGGAGAACATGTCACCCGTTTCGAACCGGCCGACGACGGCCTGCTGGTTGTCAACGATCTGGACCTGAAGGTGAAGGTCCTCTTCATCACCGCGTTCAAGCTGGATTACCATTCCGAAGCGGTGTGGGATGAAAGCGGCCTGAAGCTGCTCGAAGCAAAGGTCAAACAGGGCCGAAAACGCCGGGTGCTGGAAGGCCTGCGGGACGGGGACATTTTTTCCTGGACCACGCCGAAAGGCGAAAGCCTCAGCGCCGACAATCCCGAAACCCTGTATCCCACGGATCACTGGCATGTGGGCGTGGTGGATCAGCACCAGGTCCTGAACACGCTGACCGGTGCCATGGACGATGTGAACATTCGCCCGGTGCAGTGGGAATCCGTGCCCACCGGTACCGGCCCGCGCCGGGCCCTGAAGTATCAGTATGAAGGCGATCTGGACAATCAGGTCTGGTATGACGAGGCCGGGCGCTGGGTCGGGCTGCAGTTCAAGGGCAAGGACGGGTCCACGGTGCGCTATGTCTGCCGTCAGTGCGGAAAGGACGGCTAGATGGCCGTACGGTGGCGGGATGCCTGGATCGTCGGCGGCAGTACCGGCATCGGCGCCGAGGTCGCACGCGCGCTGGCCGCCGACGATATCCCGGTGGTCGTCAGCGCCCGGTCCGCCGACAGGCTGGCCGCCCTGGCCGGCGAAAACGACCGTATCGCCGCCCTGGCGCTGGACGTGGTGGACCGCGCCGCCTGCGAGAGCACTGTCGCCGACATGACGCGGGTCCCCGACCTGGTGATCCTGAATGCCGCCGTTTACGAGCCCATGTATCTGGACACCTTCGACGCGGAAAAAGCGGCCTGGATGATGCGTGTCAATTATGAGGGCATCGTCAATGTCCTGGCGCCGCTTGCGCGCAGGCTGGCGGACGAGCGGCGCGGACATATCGCCATTGTCGCCTCGCCGTCGGGGTATCGCGGCCTGCCGGGGGCGGCCGGGTACGGTCCGACCAAGGCGGCGCTGATCAATCTGGCCGAATCCCTCCATAACGAGCTGGCACAGGCGGGGGTGAGGCTCTCGATCGTCAATCCCGGTTTCGTCCGGACGCGCTTGACGGACAGGAATGATTTTTCCATGCCGCAGCTTCTGGAACCGGAGGACGCCGCGCGCAGGATCATCGCCGGGCTGAAGGCCGGCAAATGGGATGTGGCCTTCCCCTGGCCCTTTGTGGGGGCGCTGAAATTTCTCAGTATCCTGCCGGGAAGGGTTTATTTCGCGATCACGAAAAAACTGATCCGGTCGCAGGATTAGAATGGGAAAGGATCAGGGTAGGGGGATTAGGCTTTAAGAGCCGGCGTCCACCTTGCGGAAGGATATGGTGACGCTGCCGACATGGAAACCGAACTTGCTGAGGCGCGCCCGGTTCAGCAGAACGCCGTCTTCCTGCAGGAACATCCAGTCGTCGAAGCGCAGCCTGATGGTATCGCCGTCTCCCGTGTCCAGGTCCAGAAGGTATTTCCAGTTCAACGCATTGCCGGCGATGCGGCCCTCGGCCTCGCCCACCACATCGGCGGCGGTGCCCACATAGGATGCCGGGCCCGTGCGCCGGATACGCCATGTGCGCTGTTCCTTCCGGCCCGAGGCATAGGAAAAATCCTCGTCCAGAACCAGGGTGTCGCCCTCCATCGTGCCGACGATGTCGACGGTAAATTCCGCCTTGATATTGCCGCCGCGGTCTTCGAACAGGCCGTACGCCCGTGTCTGCCCCAGAAAATATTCTTCCAGTTCAAAAACCGGCTGACGGTCGGCGAAGTCTTCGATCTTCATGGATGCACATCCCATCAGCGTCCAGACGATCATGAACACGCCCAACATCCGTGCTGTCATTGCTTTGGTCCTCTGGAATACTTTTCTCAGGGAATATTACGCGGCCGGGTGGCCGTTCGGTTCAGGCCTGAGGCGATAAATCGCCACATCGATGCTGCCCGCGTCGAAACCGGCCTCGCAATATGTCAGATAATACAGCCACATGCGGCGGAACCTTTCGTCGAATCCCAGATCGACCAGCCTGGGCCAGGCCGCGTCGAAGCGGTCGCGCCAGCGCCGCAATGTTTCCGCATAGGATCGGCCGAAGGTCAGGGTTTTGTCGATGACCAGACCGGCGGCCTCGGCCGCTGCTTGGAAGCGTTCGGGGCTGGGCAGCATACCGCCCGGGAAAATGTAGCGCTGAATGAAATCGGCGCCACCGCGGTAGCGTTTGAACCTGTCTTCCTCGATCGTGATGACCTGGACCGTGGCCATGCCGCCCGGTTTCAGTCTTTTGCGGATGGTGTCGAAGAAAACCGGCCATTGACGCTCGCCGATGGCCTCGAACATTTCAATGGAGGCGATTCGGTCATACAGCCCGCCGGTGTCGCGGTAGTCCTGAAAACGGATTGCCTCGGGCGCGCCGAGTGCTGTCAGGCGTGTCTTGGCGAAGTCATGCTGGGCGCGGGAAATTGTGATGCCCGTGTGTCTGGCGCCGTACTCCCGGACCGCGACCTCGGCAAAGCCGCCCCAGCCGCAGCCGATCTCCAGAACATCCATGCCCGGCGTCAGGTCCAGCCAGTCCGCATGGGTGCGGTATTTGCTGTGCTGCGCCGCTTCGAGGGGGGCGTCCATACGCTCGAACAGGGCCGAGGAATAGGTCATGCTGTCATCCAGCCAGCTTTCATAGAAGCTGTTTCCCAGATCGTAATGGTAGGCGATGTTCCGCTGGGCGCCCCTGCGGCTGTTGGGCCGCATGATGTGATACAGCCTTTGCATGAACCGGCCGACGCGCGGACCCATGGTGCCGCCGGCCAGCGCCCGCTCATTGGCGAGAAACCAATGGAACAGGTCCGTCGGCGACACCATGTCGATCAGGCCGTCCATATAGGCCTCGGCGAAGCCGTTGTGGCCGCCGAAAAACAATTTTTTCAGGGCGCGCCAGTCGCGGATGGCCAGATGGGCGGAAGGGCCCTGTCCGCTGGCCTGTTTTTTCAGGGTGCGGCCGTCCGGCAGGTCGATCCGGATCGCGCCGGTGTCCGCCCTTTGCAGCACCCGGCCGAGCATGGCGGCAAATCGCTGCGCCATGGGCGGGAAGGGTGCGGCGATATCCGGGCCGGTGCGGAATGTGCGGTCACTCATGAATTCTGTTCCCCAATCATTTCAGTGGTATCGGTCTTCACCGGACAGGCCATGCTGGTGCCATGATCATGACGGTCGCCGTGCCTGTATATTTTCAGACCCTTCAGCCACAGGCGCAGGGCATGCCAGTGAATGCCGGCGATCACCTTGAGCGTCATGAGAGGCAGTTTTATGGCGAGGCCGAGAAGATTTCTGTCGGTTAGCGGTCTGCGCCGGGCGGTGAAGGCGGCCGTCAGATGCCCGCCGGATGCGTCTTCGGCGCGGATGGATAGCGCCAGTTTTTCGCCCGGCAGGGCCAGTTTGAAAACATAGCGCCCGTCCACGGACTGAAACGGCGAGACATAAAAGCATTTGTCGGCGCTGTGGGCGGCAATGGTGTCACCGTCCCTGTCACCGTCCACGCGGAACAGGTAATTGTGACGTTCGCCGAAGGTGTTGTGCACCTCATACAGGATGGCGGCCAGCCTGTGCGCCCGGTCGTGGCAGAAATAGACGCACAAGGGATTGAAGACATATCCCAGCATGCGGGGGTAGGCGAGCATGTGGATGCGCCCGCCCTCAAGATCGACACCGTTCTGTCTGAGCAGGCCTGTGATCTGGTCCTTGAGGGAGCGGTCGCCGCCGGTGCCGTAATCGCCGCTGTACAATGAGAACAGATTGAACCGTTCCAGCGAAAGGAAGCGCAGGCGCCGGCTAAGGGCCTCCATCTCGTCAAGGTCGATCAGCAGGGAAAAAACCCTGTAGCGCAGGCCGTGTTTCTTCGGTTTGTGACGCATATGGGTGACGACGCCCTCGTAAAGGGCGCTGTCGGTCCCGTCTGCCGGGACCGCCGTCATTCCGCTGCCCGCCTGAGCGGGGTGTTCGCCTCGGCGAGGGCCATCACCCGGCCGTTTTCGTCCGGTACCCGCCAGGGCCGGGTGACGCCGCCGATCGCCTCGGCCACCGCGAGGCCGCTTTGCACGCCGTCCTCATGGAAGCCATAGCCGAAATGGGCACCGCAGAACCACGTTCGCCGCCCCCCCTGCAGGGACCACAATTCCCGCTGGGCCATCATGGCACGGCTGTCGAACAGGGGGTGCGTGTACTGCGTCTCGTAATGCACCGCGTCCGGCTCATGGACCGGGTTGAGGGTGACGAAAAAATCCTGCTGTCTGCCGATGGGCTGAAGCCGGTTCATCCAGTAGCTGACACAGACCTTTTCGGGGGCGTCAGCACCGTCCTTTTCCCGGAGGGCATTCCAACTGGCCCAGGCCGCCTTGCGGCGCGGCATCAGGGCCGGGTCGCTGTGCAGGACGGCCCGGTTCCGGCTGTATTGAAAAGCGCCGAGCAGGTTCCGCTCATCCTCTGTCGGGTCGTCCAGCATGGCCAGGGCCTGGTCGGCATGGGCGGCGATGACCACATGGTCGAAATCATCCGCGATGCCATCCTGGGTGGTCAGACGGACGGTGCCGGGGCCCCGCGCGATACTGCGGACCGCATGGTTAAGGTGCACGCGCCGTCCAAGGGGTTTGGCCATTTCCGCCACATAGGTTTTCGCACCGCCGACAAGGGTGCGCCACTGTGGCCTGTCCGACAGGTTCAAAAGACCGTGATGATCGAAAAAGCGGGTCAGGGCCGCCAGCGGGAAGTCATCTATCCGGGCATCGCCGGTGGACCATATGGCGGCCGCCATGGGCAGGATGTGATCCTCACGGAAGGCTTTGCCATACCCCTTTTCCGTCAGATAGGCGCCAAGCCTTTGCTGCATGGCGGACGGATGCCGCCCGTCTTCGGCCGCCTCGCGGTAAAACCGCATCAGGTCGCGTATCATCGACCAGAAGCGGGGCCGGACCAGATTGCGTTTCTGCGCCATCAGGCCGTGGATATCGCTGCCGGCATACTCAAACGCCCCGCCGCCGCTGGACACGGAAAAGGACATATCGCTTTTGACGCTGGTCACGCCCAGCGTGTCGAACAAAGGCACAAGATTGGGATAGGTGCGGTCATTGAAAACGATAAATCCCGTATCGATCGCAAGGGGGCCGGCGGCTGTCATGACCGTGACCGTGTTGCTGTGCCCGCCAAGGCGCGTGTCCGCCTCGAACAGATGGACCTCATGGTGTCTGGACAGAAGCCACGCGGCGGACAGGCCGGCGATGCCGGATCCGACAATTGCTATTCGATACTTTGGATGGGTCACACGCAGGATTCCGCAAATGTTACATAACAGGATAAAGGACACGTCGGTCACAGGTACGCGTCCAACCCTGTTATGGATCAGCGGATTTTGGCCCTTCGGGAAGCCTGGCGCAGACCACAGCCCTTTCGGGTGGCGGTGTTATTCGCCCGGCTGGGATATCAGCCGGGCCGACTGCCGTTCGCCATGGGCCTGCCGGACGATGCTGACGGAATTGAGCAGAAACAGGCTTGCCATGAAACCGGCGACAATCAGGTCCGGCCAGCGTGTCCCTGTCAGCCATACCGCCCCGGCGGCGATCAGCACCGCCACATTGCCGATGGCGTCATTGCGGCTGCAAAGCCAGACGGAGCGGACATTTGAGTCCCCATCGCGGAAACGCATCAAAATCAGTACACTGGCCAGATTCGCCACCAGCGCCGCCACGGCAACCGACCCCATGATGGGGGCTGCGGGTTCCGCCAGAACAAAGACCCTGTAGAGTGCGAGACCCAGTACGCCCAACCCCATTACGCTGAGACTGATGCCTTTGATCATCGCGGCGGCCGAGCGGACCATGATGCTGGAGCCGATAACGGCAAGCGACATCGCATAGGTGGCGGTGTCCCCGAGAAAATCGAGGGCGTCGGCCTTGAGCGCCTGCGACGCCCCAACAAATCCCATGGGCATTTCGATCAGAAACATCCCGGCATTGATGGCGATCACGGCCAGAAGCGCCCGTCGAAACGCCGGGTCGCGCCCATCGAAAACCGGTTCATGATGCGCGCATCCTGCGCCCATGCTATGTCTCCCTGTCCTGCCGCAAAACAGCGAACGGCAATAATAATTAAGGCACAGCAAAGGGCTTGCTGGCAAGGTGTTGCGCTCTCTGCCTGACTTGACGGTATCCATACGGGCCGCCACCATATGGCGGTTTTTCAGACAAAGGTTAGATCAAGCTCTTTCATGTTCAGGTCGCTTTTTTTGAGAGTATTTGTCCTGTGGGCGTTGTCTGTCACGACACTGCCGCTGCGCGCTATGGACACACCGCTTCCAGACCCGACGACCATCGTTACGGACCGGATTCCCCACGATACGGGGGACCGGCTTCTCGGGGTGCCTGTTGTCAGCGCTCTGGATTTGAAAAGCCTGTCACCGGGCCGGCATCTTTTTTACGTGCGCGTCGGGGCGCGCAACACGGGCGACCCCGTCCATGTGCCGGTGATCATCCTTAAAGGGGAAAAGCCCGGCCCGAAACTGGCGCTGGCGGCGGGCATACACGGTGATGAGCTGAACGGTATCGCCGTCATCCACCGCCTGACGGCCCGTCTGGACACGGACAGTCTGGCCGGTATTCTGGTGGCGGTGCCGGGTATCAACAGACCGGGCATGATTGCCAACAACCGGCATTTTGTCGGATCCACCGGGGGCGGTTTCATGGTGGACCTGAACCGCAGCCTGCCGGGACGGACCAAGGGGGGCGGACCGGCGGGTCTCTATGCCGGCACGGTGTGGAAAAGGATTTTCAAGGGCCGGTTCGACCTGGCAATCGACCTGCATACCCAAACGCGGGGGCTGGAATATCCCCTGTTCGTGTTTGCCGATTTTGACAATCCACAGGCGGAAAGCCTGGCCCGGGCCCTGATGCCGGACATCATCAAAAAGGACGCCGGAGAAAACGGCACCCTTGAGACAACGCTTCTGGCCAGTGGCGTCCCCGCCGTCACTTTCGAGATCGGTGCCCCGAAACGTTTTCAGGAAACGCTGGTCTCCCGCGCCATTGCTGGCGTGGAAAATGTGATGCGGCTGCGGGGTATGATCGCCGGCACCGTTGTCTACGCGGAAAAACAGCCGGTCATCGGCACCCATTACAGCAATATCTACACGAAAACCGGCGGGATCGCGGTGATCCATGTCGCCCTTTTAGAGGCTGTCGCCAAAGGGCAGCATGTCGCGACCCTTTATGATCCGTTTGGACGCGAAATCGAGCGTTACACGGCACCCCATGCGGGCGCGGTGCTGGCGCTGGCCACCGACCCCTTGCGTGAACCGGGGTCGATGCTGGTGCGTATCCTCAAATAGAACGGACACTCCAAAGCCCAACAGGCTTCTCAGATACATGCTGATTTGTTACAGCCGTCGGACGGTGGCCCCCGTGTTTTGTTCCCTGATGTTTTGTTCAAGGAGACTTGCCAATGGCGTCTGAAACCGACATGCGGACGAAAGCTGTGCCGGATACGGCCTTTGCCACGGTTCCGGCACATGCGCCGGCGGATCATCCCGAAATCGCACAGGGGCGCACGGGGGTGCTGATGATTGCCCTCGGGACACCCGATGCGCCGACATACTGGGCGACCCGGCGCTATCTGGCGGAGTTTCTGTCAGATCCCCGCGTTATCGAGGTGCCGCGTCTGTTGTGGTTGCCGATCCTGCACGGCCCCATCCTGACATTCCGGTCCGCCCGTTCCGCGCGGGCCTATGCCTCCATCTGGAATGAGGACCCTTACGAATCCCCCTTGCGGACCATTACCCGCGCACAGGCGGAAAAGATGCAGGACCGCATGGGCGATACGGTCCATGTGACCTGGGCGTTCCGTTATGGCCAGCCATCGATCGAAACCGGTCTTCAGGCCCTGCGGGAAAAAGGTTGCGACCGGATATTGCTGTTTGCGCTGTATCCCCATTACAGCGCGACGACAAGCGCATCGTCCTACGACAAAGCCTTTGAGGTGCTCGGCCGCATGCGCTGGCAGCCTGCCGTGCGGACAATGCCCCCTTATCACGATGCCGATTTCTTCATCGAGGCCCTGGCCTCGTCGGTGCGCGCGACCACGGCCGGTCTGGACTGGCAGCCGGAACGGATCATCGCGTCCTATCATTCGATACCGCAAGCCTACTGGGACAAGGGTGATCCCTATCCCTGCCAGTGCAAGAAAACGTCCCGCCTGCTGCAACAGGCCCTTGGTCTGGAAGACGGTGTCCTGATGACGACCTATCAGAGCCGGGTCGGGCCGACCAAATGGGTCGGCCCCTACACCGATGAAAGCGTCGAGGCGCTGGCGGCTGACGGTATCAAGCGTATTCTGTTGCTGGCCCCGGCCTTTTCAGCCGATTGTCTGGAAACGCTTGAAGAGCTCAGCATCGAACTGCGGGAAGATTTTCTTGCCGCCGGTGGCACGCATTTCGCCTATGCCCCCTGCCTGAATGACACGGACCCCGGAATGGACGTTCTGGAGCGTCTTGTCCGCCGCGAACTGTCCGGCTGGGTGCCGTCCGGCAGCTAGGAGCTATCGGGCGTCGCCGATGGCTGTTCCCGATCAGGGTGCGGCCTAAGGCGATGTCACGGTCTGCCGGCTGTTACGGGAAGTGTGATATCCCCGCCACCGTCAAAGTTCAGGGTGACTTCGATGACGTCCCCTGCCGACAGGGGAGCGGCAAGGCGGATCAGCATGATATGGTATCCGCCGGGGCTGAGCGACGCGGTTCCACCGGGGGCAATGGGCAGGCGTTCGACCGGCTGCATGCGGGCGATGCCGTTTTCCTCGGATGTCTTGTGAATTTGTACAATTTCGGCGGCGTTGCTGGATGCCCCGATCAGAACCGCTTCCGCGTTACCGGTATTGGCGATTGTCATATATACCGCTGTAGACATGGCGCGCTGGCCTGTCGGACGAACCCAGGCATCCGTTATCGTTATAGTGTCCTGTGTGTCCCCGTAAGTCGCGGGTGCTGAAAAGAGGACGGCGGCAAACAGAAAAAGAGCCGTGATTGTAGCAGGCAGACGCATGACAACCTCTTCATTTGGGGCCGGACCGGAATTTTGGGCCCTGGTTCCGGCGCGGATTTGATATGGTAGCGGCGAACGTTTTTCTATAAGGTATCGGTCGCGCATATCAGCTCATGCTGAATGGCGGATTCAAAAGCTGAGTGGCCGGCAACGGGCACGATTTTCAGATTGGCCCACGGCATGGCCTTTGCCAATGCGACAGCTGAGCGCGGGGGGCAGATCGCGTCATAGCGCCCCTGGATGATATGGGTTTCGATGTTTTTGAGCCTGCCGGCATCGCGCAGCAGCTGACCGTCGGCGTCCAGAAACCCTTTGTGTTTGAAATAATGTGCTTCGATACGGGCGAAGGCGAGGGCGAACATAGGGTCCAGAGAGTGGCTGCGCTGGCTTTCGTCAGGCACGAGGGTAACGGTGCTGCCTTCCCAGAGGCTCCACTCACGGGCGAAATGAAGCCGCTGTGCGGCATGGCGGTCTTCGGTCAGGCGACGGTAGTAGGCGCCCACCAGATCATGATGTTCATCGGCGGGAATCTGGGATTTGAAACGTTCCCATGCCTCGGGAAAAATGGCGCTGGTGCCGTTTCGGTAGAACCAGTCCAGTTCTTCCTGCCGCATCAGGAAAATACCGCGCAGGATAAGGGCGCTGACAGTATCGGGATAGGTCTGTGCATAAATCAGGGCCAGCGTGCTGCCCCAGCTGCCGCCAAACAGCGCCCAGCGATCAATACCGAGGGTCCGCCGGATCGTTTCCATATCCTCGACAAGGTGCCAGGTCGTGTTGGCCTCCAGGCCGGCGCTGGGATGGCTTTTGCCGCACCCGCGCTGATCGAACAGGATGATGCGGAATTTTTCCGGATTGAAAAAGCGGCGCTGGACCGGATTGGTGCCGCCCCCCGGCCCTCCATGAATAAACAGGATCGGTATGCCAGCCGGGTTGCCGGACTGTTCCACATAGATTTCGTGTCCCTGACCGACGGACAGCATGTCTGTCTGATAGGCCTCGATCGACGGATAGAGTGTCCGTAACTGAGTCGTGGCGTCGGCGCGCACGGCGTATTCCTCCTAGAACACAGGGACGGTCTTCTTGTTTGCCGGAGTTTTCCATCTGGCAGTTGGCGGCGATAGAGCCGCCCAAGCTGGATGTTTCCGGATCGGCAGAGCTTAAGACGTGGCCGGAGGAGGTGCAAGAACAGCTGTATCCCGGCGGGCAGGCGATTGTGTTATGCGCCGCGGCGCGCTTTCAGAATGCGTTCCGTCAAGGCGACATCGCCGGGGTTGTCCACGTCAATAGGCGCATCTGCAAACGGCATGCGGATGACGCTCAGCTTCAGTTTCCAGCGTTTTGAAAGCCGGTTGGCAAGCTGATCTATGGTCGAAAGTCTGAACTTGTACAGAATCATGAAGAACAGTCCAAAAGCCTTGAGGATACGTTCCGGTTTCTTGCCGAACTGTCCTCCCCCCTCGAACACCTTGGCGGTTTTGATGGCTTTCTGGGTTGTCAGTGCATAAAGATTGCAGCTGGACCAGCCGCCGTCTTTCAGATCGTGAAAAGCGCGCTTGCCTTCGGGATATGCATCCAGAATGACATCCGCCGGTGTCATGGCGACGGCGACATCGGGTTTGATGCGCGTAGTTTCGCGGCAGAAATGATCGATCATTTCGGTGGTGTGCAGTGCATTGTCCCCGGTGGTGATCATGAGCGGCCACGGCGTATCGATCATCTCTATGGCCTTGACGACCGATAGGTACAGATTCTCCGCGCTCGGTACGAAAAAAAGCGTGCCGTCATCCAGCATGGCTTTCAGTTTCGGGACCTGTTCGATGAAATCGCGGTTTTCAATGGAAATGAAAATGCGGTTGATGGCCTTGCTGTTTTTCAGTTCGGTCACCACACGTTCCAGCATGATGGTGCCGTCAAGCGTGACCAGGCATTTATGACTGACCCCCTGAAGCTGGGCAACCTGATCGCCAGGACCGCGCCGGCTTGCGGCAAGGATAAGCGCGGTGGCTTGCGGCTGATCTGTCATGATGTTTCCCATCCCTGCCCTATGGGCTTTACGATATCGCGGACGGGGTGCGCTTCCTGACTTAAGAACGGTTTGCCATTACAAGCGAACGGCTCTTCCGCCGGCACGGCCGACGGAAGGCGCTATGATGCAAGATAACGGGTCAGACCCCGAACCGGCCCGTTCTGCTCCAAGGCGCACAAAGCGTCTCTAACCGCACTTGCGCGTCTCTTGTCAAGCCGGCTTTGTACACACCCTTCAAACTTCTCCCAGAGTTGACCGCGGTTCAGGGGAAGGGCGCTGCTGCCCACCGGCATATGAATATTGGTTGACACTGTGCGGCCATCGCGAAGATGGACATGAACTTCCGTGTCGAATTCGGATTCCAGTTTTTCCACATAGTCTTTTTTGACAAGCGGTATCAGGTCCGATGCGTCCTGCCGTGCGATGTTGTCCGGCAGAAAGGCATCCAGCCCGACTGTGCCGTCCCGCAGGCCGACAGCAAGATTGTATTCCAGGCTGAATTTGGCCTGCATGGGATCCACGGGGCGTTCATACATCAGATTACGCAGATGGGCCGCCGGTGCCCGGACACGTATTTCCGTGACATCGTCTGCCGTAAACCCGTGGGTCGCCCGCAATGACAGCAGGCCGTCCAGGGCCCGGTGTACACTGCCGCAATTGGGAAAACGCTTTACTTTCAGGCCATACTCCAGAATGTGCAGCGGCTTGCCTATATCCCTGGTTTTGAAGGACATCGTCTGTCCGTGTTCACTGCGTCCCCGCATTGCCGCCCGCAATGCCTCCAGGTCCGGACCGACCATCAGCGTGCCCATGCCGGTCTTGCCGTGCAGGGTGTCGGCACCGGCGGTCATGCCGGCTTCGGCGAAGAGGGCGGCACGCACCCCACCCTCGGCGGCAAGGCCGGCATGGAGCGGTTTGGTCATGGTGCCAAACTGGCTCATGAAGCCGCCCGCCATGCTGGTCGCCAGCGAGATGGCATGCGCTGCCCGCTGCCCGTCCAGACCGAGCAGCCGTGCGCACCCGGCGGCGCAGCCCACAGTGCCCACCGTGGCTGTCGCATGCCAGCCGCGTTCCCGGTGAAACGGATTTAGGCCCTGTCCGATGCGCCCCATGATCTGTAGGCCGACAATATAGGCGTCCAGCAACGCCCGCCCCGTCATGTCCCGGTCTTCGGCCAGAGCTATAAGTGCCGGTGCGAGGACCGCTGTTGCATGCGCCTTCGCCGGGTCGAAATTATCGTCGAAGTCAAGCGCATGCGCTGCCGTCCCATTGACAAGTGCCGCATGGGGTGGAGACAGCGGCGTGTCATGTCCAACCACGGTGACGCCGCCACTTCCCCACCGTTCGACGGCGGACAGAACCGTTTGCACCGCCGGTTCATCGGCCCCCGGAATCATGACCGCCACGATGTCGATAAAGGCGTCAAGGGCCCGTGACCATGCCTGATCCGGCCAGTCCGGGAGCGTTTCCGCCACCCACCGGGCGAAGGCAAGCAGGGGATTTTCGTCTGTCGACGATGGCAGTGTATCAGGCATGGCGTCTGTGAGTATCCGTGTGTTGCTTCCGAGGAACCGGCGTCGTGCGCAGCATAATCCGGCTGGAACACTTTACCGTGTTGAGTCACCCAAGGGGTCCGATTAAGGCTTGGACTGTCCGCCTGCAAAGTTGGATAAAGATGTCATAGTATAATGGCTACAGCGCGCAAACGGCAATTCATATGCCGCCATGCGCGCGTGACAGCCGGCCTTTGGCGGTGCGGCGATATTGTTCCGGGCACG
Source organism: Eilatimonas milleporae (assembly GCF_003688555.1). GTDB lineage: Bacteria > Pseudomonadota > Alphaproteobacteria > Sphingomonadales > Kordiimonadaceae > Eilatimonas > Eilatimonas milleporae. The sequence continues at coordinate 95,248 of NZ_REFR01000014.1, read as the reverse complement.
GGCTCCGGTCTTGAGGCATGCATGGACGATCAGCACATCGACGGAAGGTCCGACGCAATATACCAGGTTGACCGCAGCGGCAGCCGGCCGGCCCTGGTTTTGATCGGGGATTGGACGATCGACAGGGCGGCATCCATTGACCGCATGATGCAGCGGGCCCTGCCGGTTTTGCGCAGCGGGGCAGTGATCGACTGTTCCCGTGTCGACCGCCTGGATACGACGGGTGCGGTGCTGATCCGCCGTTACAGCGAAAGCATCAAATCCGACAGTGTCATCATGTTGACAAACATACAGCCGTATCACCGCCGCCTTCTGGAGGTGATCACGGCCTGTCCGCCGCCGACGCAAACGGCTCCCGATGATTTGATCTGGTACCAGAAGCCGCTTGCCGATGTGGGTGAAGCCACGGAGCATTTTTTTGTCAGCGCGGGCAATATTCTCAGTTTTATCGGTATGATTCTCAGCCGGGTTATCAGCCTGTTGTGGCATCCCGGCCGCCTCAGGATGATGCCACTGATTCATCAGATGGATGTGGTTGGGCTGCGTGCCCTCGGTATTGTCGGGCTGATCAATTTTATCATCGGTGCGGTGGTGGTAAATCAGGGTGCCGTCCAGCTGGCCCGTTTCGGTGCGGATATCTTTGTCATCGATATGTTGTCCGTGACTCATTTCCGGGAACTGGGGGCCCTGATGACGGCGATCATCGTGTCCGGCCGTTCCGGCAGCGCCTTTACCGCGCAAATCGGATCCATGCGCCTGCATGAAGAGGTGGATGCCATGCACACGATGGGCATGAACCCGACCGATGTTCTGGTGCTGCCGCGTCTTCTGGCTCTTGTGTTGGTGATGCCGCTTCTGGCTTTTTATGCCGATGTGGTCGGTATGGTCGGCGGTATGCTGACCGCCTGGGTGCAGCTGAATATCTCTCCCGGGAATTTTGTGCTCTATTTCCGTGATATCGTCGATATCGATATCCATTTTCTCGTAGGCATCATCAAGGCACCTTTCTTTGCCTTCGTGATCGCCGTCAGCGGCTGTTATCACGGACTGTCCGTGGCCAACAGCGCGGATTCCGTCGGTATGCACACCACCAAATCGGTTGTTCAATCGATTTTCATGGTCATCCTGCTGGATTCTCTGTTCGCTGTCTTCTTTACGGCGATCGGATGGTAACGAAACCGACGCATCGGCATCATAAATAACAATGACCGGGTGAATGGAAACGGGGCGGAATGGACGGTAACGCAATTACGGACAGTGTCATCCGGGTACGGGGATTGATGACAGCCTTCGGCACGCAGGTGGTGCATGACGGGCTTGACCTTGATGTCAGGCGCGGTGAAATCCTGGGTGTGGTCGGAGGGTCCGGTACCGGAAAATCCGTTCTTTTGAAGGCGATTACAGGCCTGGTGCATCCTGTGGCGGGGACCATTGAAATCGACGGCGTCGACCAGTCCGATGCCGATTCAGGCGCTGCGATGCGTAGCAAACGCGACTGGGGGGTATTGTTCCAGGACGGGGCCTTGTTTACCTCGCTGACCGTGGGGCAGAATATCCAGGTTCCGATGCGCGAACATTTTCATCTGAGCCAGAATCTGATGGATGACCTGGCTCTCAGCAAGATTGCCATGGTGGGATTGCCCCTTGATGCCGCGTCCAAGTTTCCGTCCGATCTTTCGGGGGGCATGCGTAAAAGGGCGGCGCTGGCGCGGTCTCTTGCCCTTGACCCCCATATTCTTTTCCTTGATGAGCCGACGGCAGGGCTTGACCCCATCGGTGCCCACGCTTTCGATCAGTTGATCGCCGAGCTGAAGGACTCCCTTGACCTGACTGTATTTCTTGTTACCCACGATCTGGATACGCTGGTCGGTGTCTGCGACCGGATTGCCGTTCTGGGGAACAAGCGTATCCTGATCAATGCACCGCTTGAGGATGTGGCCCGATTTGACCACCCCTGGGTGCAGGATTATTTCAATGGTCCGCGCGGTCGCGCGGCCGGTAGTGCGCGTGCGTGAGTGAAATACAGGCCGGATTTTGCCTGAGACGGCCTGTAAATCGGACCTTAATAGAGTGGGACTGAATATATGGAAAGCCGCGCCTCACACATACTTGTCGGCGGGTTTGTACTGATCCTTCTGGCGGCGGCCGTTGCCTTTACCATCTGGCTGGCCAAGGTGGATCTGGATGCCGAGTACAATGATTACGACATCTATTTCCATGGGTCGGTTTCCGGGCTCTACAATCGCAGCGTGGTCTATTATCTGGGTATTCCGGTGGGCGAAGTCATGGATATCGGCCTGTCCCCCATTGATCCGGCCAGGATCCATGTCTGGGTCCGGCTGCGTTCCGATGTGCCGATCAATGAAGGGACCCGCGCCACACTGGCCTATCAGGGGTTTACAGGCGTTGCCTTCATCGAACTGATCGGCGGCGAGCTTGGCAATCCCCCGATCGAGCCGCACCCCGGCGCACCGAGGCCGGAAATCCCTTCCGAGGCCAGCCCTTTCCAGGAGATTTTCCAAAGTGCGCCCGATCTGGTCAACCAGGCCATTCTGGCGGTGGTGCAGGTGCAAAAACTGTTCAGCGACGACAATATCGCCGCCTTGCGCGCGGTGGTCGACAACAGCGCCCGTCTGACGGGGAATCTGGCCGATGGAACCGAGGATATGGATCTGTTGATGGCCGATCTCAGAGCGACATTGTCCCAGGTCAGGGATACGGCTGAGTCCTTCCGCCTGCTGGCGGACAGCGGCACGGAACTGCTGGACGGCGACGGTCAGCAAATGGTTGCCGAGGCGGTCGAGGCTCTGCGTTCCGCCAATTCCATGCTGTCGCGGATCGACGGCCTTGTCGCCGCCAATGAACAGGCGGTGACACAATTTCTGTCGGGCAGCCTGCCGGAAGTGTCGCGCATGATCATTGACCTGCGGATCACATCCCGCGCCCTGGCGAGGCTTGTCAGCCGTATCGAGCAAAATCCGGCCGAAGTGCTCTTCGGGCCGAACAAGCGGACATATGATCTTGAGAACCGTAGCCTGGAGGAAGAGAATTGATGACGTTTGCCTCGCGCATATATGGGTGGTGCACAGGGCTTCCGAAGAATTCCGGCCGTGTCGTTCATCCGCTCGCGGCCGTGCTTGCGGTTCCTTTCCTGCTGGCGGCATGCGGCCCCTTGATTTCCTTTGGCAGCGATAACGCGCAAACCGTTTACAGCCTGCAGTATGACGGACTGGGTGTGGCCCCGCCGGGGGCACCGGTTGTTTATGTGGACGACCCGTTGACGGCCGACGGCCTTGGTGGCCGTGAAGTGGCCGTCCGGCTCGGCACATATGAACGTGCGACGCTGGACGGGGTTTTGTGGTCCTCCAGTGCGACGGACCTTATCAGGGATTATCTGGTCCAGTCCCTGGCCGATGACGCGCAGGTGCAGACGCTGGGTCAGGGCGGACTGGATGTGGCCGCGGGGTGCCGCCTTGGTCTCAAAATCTGGCAGATGCATTTCGTTCCGGGTGAAACGGCGGATGCGGACGAGGTGGTCATGTCCATAGACGCCATTCTCGTCAATATCACGACAAGCGAACTGGCGGGGCGCCGCATGTTCAATGTGGAAAGCCCTGTCCCCGACGGGTCCGGCGAACGGGTCATGATCGCGTTCAATGTTTCCATGTCATTGATTGCCAAGCAGATGAGCCGCTGGCTGGCGGAACGCCGGGATATCTGCGGCGGCTAGGACCGGTTTTCAGGTGTGTCGCGCCGCCATTCGGCAAAGGCCCAGCCGCCGGCGATCACCGCGGTTGCAGCCACGATCACAAAAGGCAGGCCAGGGGCCGACGTGCTGAAAACGGCGCCGGCGCTTAAAGGGCCGACGATACGGCCCAGTGCCGACAAACCTTGCGACATGCCAAGTGCGACCCCTTGATTGTGGCGGTCGGTTCTAAGCGACACCAGACTGTTCAGGGCGGGGAAAGCCACTGTCAGACCGCCCATCACCAAGGGAAAGCCCAGAATTGCGACAAGCGGTGTGCTGGGGCCGAACATGATCAGCCCGCAGCCGGCAATGCTGACAATGGAGCCGAGAGAGATGGTGCGTACTTCGCCCAGATGGCGGAATAACGGTCCGACGGCCAGTGTTTGTACCGCTGCAACGCACAGGCCTATGGCCATCAGGAGCACACCAACCTGACTGCCGGTCCAGCCAAAGGTGCTTTCGGCCCAGAAAGGGGTGATGGAAAAACTGATGCTTTGTCCGATGGCCGTGACGACGAACATCAGAAACAGCAGGAAACGCCAGGGTGATTTGAACAGCAGGTCACGCCGCGACAGACTGCCGGGCGCCGGTTCGCTGCTGTCTCCGGTGTCTTCCTGTCCGCGGGAAGCAGCGGATGCGACATGGCCCGGGCTTGTTTCCGGTACAAAAAAGAAGGTCAGAAGCATCGCGGTGAAGGCCAGTCCGGCGGCGACAAGGCCGGGCAACAATATACTGACCGTACCATCGCCGGTGCCAAGCCACCCGCCAAGGCCGGGACCAACGGCAAATCCCAGACCGAAAACGCCGCCGATCCACCCCATGGCGCGTCCGCGGTTTTCAGCATCCGTCATGTCCGCCATCGCGGCCATGACAACACCGATGTTGCCTGCCATGGCCCCTGACATGGCACGGGCGAAAAAGAGCATTGCGAGACTGTCGGAAAACGCCAGGGTCAGATAAGACAGCGTTCCACCGGCAAAGGTCAGGGCGAGTGCGGGCCGACGACCGATTTTATCCGACAGGCGACCCCAGAAAGGCCCCGACAGGAACGTCATCAGCGAGTAGATGGAGATCAGAGCCGTCCCTGAGAGAGCGTCGCCGCCATAGGCCATTGTCAGGAAAGGCAGGATAGGGACGATCAATCCGAATCCGACAAGGTCGATAAAAACAGCGAACAGAATAACCGGCATGCGACGTTCCAAAAAATGTCGCGCCGGCACATCAACAAGGGACTATTGGCAGGCATTAGGCGCGTTTGGTCGTGACCTTACACCGGCCCCTACTTGTTCGACAAGGTGCTCACTTTGCTTTGAAGGTCTGCAATTTCTGCTTTTAGTTGTTCAACTTCACGTTCTTTTTCAGCAAGTGCGTTTTTGCTGTGCGTAACACCATCATCCACATCGGTGCGTGCACCGCCTGGGGGCGTGAAGAGCTGCATTGTCTGTTCCATGAGCGCCATGTTCTGGCGTGTCATTTCCTCAAAGACAGGCATGAACGCCTTTGCCCCCTGACCGGACATGAAGGCGTCGCGGACCTGTTCCTGATTTTTGGTGAGCGCAGCCATGGCGCTTTCCAGATAGTTCGGAACCATCCCTTGCAGACCATCCCCGTAAAGGCTGATCAGCTGCCTCAGGAAAGGCAGCGGCAACATGGTTTTGTCCTTTGATTCCTTTTCAAAGATAATCTGCGCCAGAACGCTGCGGGTAATGTCCTCGCCGGTCTTGGCGTCGCGTACGACAAATTCCTCGTCACGCTTGATCATGTCCGCGAGATGGTCGAGGGTGACGTAACTGGACGTATCCGTGTTGTAGAGGCGGCGGTTGGCATATTTCTTCACGATAATGGGTTCGCCGGGCTGACGTTTTGTGCGTGCCATGAAATACCTCCCTGCCGCGAAGTGGATTGCTGCGCAGCAAAATTGCAGGCCAGATTGGAGAAACGGGTTTTATAATCACATTTTAAGCCGAGAGTTGATATCTCGGCAAGAGTGATTAATGCGGTGCTCAAAAAACGTTTTTTGCGCAATAATTCCGCAGCAAAATATCCTGTCTGAACCAGGAAGATGAAACCAATGGTCAAGAGGCAAGAAACCGGCACCGTGACAGATGCCGTAACAGATAACGGAGCCCGAACGTCTGACACCGCGTCCGCGGATGTGTGTGGCGATCTGGCGGATGCCTTCCTTGACCTGTGGCAGGACCAGATGCGTTTGAGTGCCATGACAGCCTTGTCCATGGTGTCTTTTCGCCCCTGCCACGGCAAACGCGGTGATGATGCCGGTGCATCTGATAAGGAGGGAAGCGGTCATGGCTGAGACAGGGCATTCTGATGCCTCCTCAGGCCCGGCGCGGCAGAAAGTTCCGGCGGTTCCGACAGTTCTGGGACCGAGGCCCCTTCCCCTGCATATGGCGAACAGCTTTGCCACCTGGGCCACCGCGCCTGCGGCGGCGCAAGGATTTTTAAGAGGCCGTCTTGACTTCACCGGGGCTTTCACAGAACGGGCCACGGTCATGCGGCAGAGTGTCGATGCCGTCGACGACGATGATTTCCTGGCCCGTATCCGGGCCGGTGCAGCAGCGCGACAGAAGGCGCTGTTACAGGGGATCAAACTGTTTCTAAACCACCCTTATGAGCGTACGGATACGCCGTGGCGGGCGTTCCACAAACAAGGGGCCGTGACGATCCGCGATTATGGCGTCGGCAAGGACGGCCCCGTATACCCGGCGCGGCCGGTGTTGCTGGTGCCCAGTCTCGTGAACCCTTCACACATACTGGACCTGATGCCCCGCCGCAGTTTGGTCGCCCATTTGAAGGCACGCGGTTTCCACCCCTTTGTCATCGACTGGGGCACGCCGGACGCGGAGGAAAAGCGCTTCGGTCTGGACGATTATATCTGCCGGAGATTGGCGCCGGCCATCGCCAGGGTGGCGGCCCATTCCGGCCGCCCGGTGCCGGTTGTCGGATATTGCATGGGGGGAACGCTTTCACTGGCGGCAAGCCTGCATGACGCCGCCCGGCACCATGTATCGCGACTGGCGCTGTTGGCCGCGCCCTGGGATTTCGCAGCGGCGGATGGCGCTGAGGGCGAGAACGGGACCGACAGGGGCGGCGGCGGGCTGGGCAGTCTGCTCAGCACCTGTGCATTGCCGGCCATTCGGGCCTTGCCGGAAGGGGCGCCGGTGCCGGTTGATTTGTTGCAGGTGTTTTTCGCGCTTCTTGATCCCATGCAGAATGATGTGAAGTTCCGCCGTTTCGCCGAGATGGATATGGAAAGTGAAAAGGCGGCGTTTTTCGTGACCCTGGAGCGCTGGGTCAATGGTGGCCCTCCGCTTGCCCGCAGGGTTGCGGAAGACTGCCTTGCGGGCTGGTACGGGGACAATCTGCCGGCACGGGGCAAGTGGACCGTTGCCGACAGGCCGGTTCGGCCGGAAGACCTGGCGTGTCCCTTATGGCTGGCGGTGCCCTTGCGGGACCGCCTTGTGCCGCCGGGCAGCGCGCTTGCACTGGCCGGCAGGGTGGCGGGTGCGCACATCCACCGGCCCGGTGCGGGTCATGTGGGTATGATGGTCGGCTCCAGTGCGGAAGAGGCGCTTTGGCAGCCCTTGTGCACCTGGCTGCACGCCGGCGACCCGTCCCATGACACAAAGCCGGAAAACTGATGCGTCCGGATGTTTTGCAGCTTTACCGGTTTTACGAAAGTCCGCTTGGGCAGGTGACCGCGCACCTTCTTGGTCAGCAGATGCGGCGTTTCTGGCCCGATGTGTCCGGACAGCATCTTGTCGGTATCGGATATGCGTTGCCTTATCTGGATACCCTGATGGACGTCGGGGCGGATGCCTACGCCCTGATGCCCGCCGGACAGGGCGTCATACACTGGCCGTCCACCGCGGGGTCCCGGTCAGCCCTTATTGAAAATCATCATTTGCCGATTGCTGATTCGACCGTGGACCGGGTGTTGCTTGCGCATGAAATCGAGCATGCCAACCGGCCCGCGCATCTGTTGCGGGAGGTGTGGCGTATTCTGGCGCCCGGAGGCGAGGTGATCGTCCTGGTGCCCAACAGGCGGCGGATATGGTCGGCGCTGGAGTCCACGCCCTTCGGTTTTGGCCAACCCTATTCGCGTGGACAATTATACAGGCTGATGAATGATCACATGTTGCCGCCGGACCGCTGGGCAACCGCACTGATGCTGCCGCCCATGGGGCGTCTGGGCCTGCCCCGGCTTGTCGCCTGGGCTGAAAAGCCCATGCGTGTCCTGTCCAGAAGCATGGGCGGGGCGTTGCTTGTGCGGGCACGCAAGCAGGTATATGGCGCCTTGCCGGTCGGCGGCTTGCGTCGGCCGGTGCCGGCCATGGCCGTTCCGTCCTGAGGGGCGGGGCTGTCCGTCCACCCTTTCAGGCGATGCGGGCGGATACCGGCACGTATCGTCTGTCAGGTCTGCTTTTCCAGGCGGAAGAGCGCCTGCTCGGCAAACAGGTTCGATAATCCGGGGCCAAGAGACAACGGCCTGTCCTTGCGACCCTGGGGCAGGAAAGCGGTCACATCGGCGCCTTCGAGGCGGGCCAGGTCGAACAGATCAAGGATGGTACAGAAATGGATGTTCTCCGTTTCGAACCAGCTTTGATCCAAAGCCCGGGTGACCGGCATGCGCCCACCGAACAGAAGGCGCAGCCGTACCGGCAGGTAGCCGAAATTCGGGATGGTAACGACGGCCTGCCGTCCAATGCGCAACAGGTGCGCCAGGACATCACGCGGCCGGTGGACAGCCTGCAGCGTCCGGGACAGGACAACCGTATCGAACGTCCCGTCGCTATAGTCGCCGAGGTCGCTGTCGGCATCTCCCTGCACGACAAACAGCCCTTTACCGACACAGGCATTCACGCCGTCCTGATCCAGTTCCATGCCGCGTCCGTCCACATCCTTTTCCCGCACCAGATAGTCCAGAAGGGCGCCGTCTCCGCATCCCACATCCAGAACGCGGCTACCGGGTGTGATGAGGTCGGCGATCATCTGTAGATCCGGCCGCAGGGAAGCCGGCTGTATTTCCGCAGTCGTACCATTCGCGGATGCAATGGGACCCTGTGTCATAAGCGCAGCCCCCGGGCCTTGGCCGCCGCAGTCATGAACCCCTTGAGCATGCTGTCCATGCCCGGCACGTCCAGCAGAAAGGCATCATGCCCGTGATCGGACTGAATTTCGGCAAAGCTGACGGGGACGCCCGCCGCGTTCAGCGCGTGCACGATGGCTTTGTTTTCCGAGGTCGGATACAGCCAGTCGCTGGAAAAGGACATGACGCAGCAGCGCACATGCGCCGCCCGGCGAAAGGCGTCGGCAAGGCGGCCGCCATGCTCGTCCGCGACGTCCAGATAATCCATGGCACGGGTGATATAGAGATAGGAATTTGCATCAAACCGCTCGACGAAACGCGAGCCCTGATGGCGGAGATAGCTTTCCACCTGGAAATCCGCATCAAAACCGAATGTCGGCGCATCGCGGGACTGCAGGTTGCGCCCGAATTTGCGCGTCAGCGCGTCTTCGGAGAGATAGGTGATATGGGCTGTCATCCGGGCAACCGACAACCCCTTGAGCGGGCTGTCTCCGTCCGCATAATAGCCGCCACCCTGCCAGTTGGGATCCGCCATGATGGCCTGGCGGCCGACTTCATGGAATGCGATATTTTGTGCCGTATGACGGGCGGCAGTGGCCAGGGCCACGGCGCTGTGCAGCCTGTCGGGGTATGTGGCGAGCCATTCCAGCACCTGCATTCCCCCCATGGAGCCGCCGATAACAGCCTGTAGCCGGTCAATCCCCAGGTCATCGACCAGCCCCATCTGGACCCGCACCATATCGCGGATGGTGATAACGGGAAAATCCAGACCGAAGGCTATGCCGGTCGCGGGGTTGAGACTTGAGGGGCCCGTCGTTCCCATGCAGCCGCCAAGCACATTGCTGCAGATGACGAAAAGCCTGTCCGTGTCGATCAGGCGTCCGGGCCCAATGATGCGGTCCCACCAGCCGGGTTTGCCGGTAATGGGGTGAGGCGATGCCACGAACTGGTCCCCGGTCAGGGCATGGGCAATCAGCACCGCATTGCTTTTGTCGGCATTAAGGGTGCCATATGTCTCGAAAGCGACCTGGACCGGCGACAGGGTGGCCCCGCTGTCCAGGTGCAGCGGCGTGCTCTGAAACAGCGTTGTCGTCTTCAGGGTGTCGGGCAGTGTCAGGCGGTCGGCCATCGGTATCCAGTCTTTAATATTGCGGGGTCCGGTCTTTTGATCCTGGCGCAAACCAAACCTGTCGAGGCGGACCTTGTCAATGCCCGACCCCTGGTCACGGCCTGCGACATCATCATGCGCCGCGCCGCTTGCCGCCCGGTGCCTGTACCGTTAATGTCCCGCTGATGTTCCCGGCCACGGGCATGGCTTTACGCTCAGGCCGGGGATTCGGTATATGATGGAAGGTATAGGGAAATGTCTGACAGAACCGGGGAAAACACTGGTCCGCAGCCGCACGAACACATCATGGATCTGGCCCCTTATGTGCCCGGACGGGCCAAGGTGGACGGTGTTGCGAACCCCGTCAAACTGTCCTCGAACGAAAGCGTTTTCGGACCCAGCCCCAAAGCCCTTGATGCGTATGCCCGTGCGGGCGAGAACCTGATCCGGTATCCGGATGCGGCATCCACGGATCTGCGCGCGGCAATCGGCGAGATACACGGGCTGGATCCCGACCGTATTATCTGCGGTGCCGGTTCCGACGATCTGCTGACCCTGTTGATCCATGCCTATGCCGGTCCGGGGCTTGAGGTGATCCACAGCCGGTATGGCTTCATGGTTTATCCAATTCAGTCGAAGGCGGTGGGCGCGACCGCGGTCGCGGTTCCGAACAAGGACTGGGCGGCCGATTTGGACGGTATCCTGGCGGCGGTGACGCCCAATACCAGATTGGTCTTTGTCGATAATCCCAATAATCCGACGGGTGCCTATCTGCCATGGGACGAAGTTGAGCGTTTGCATGCCGGCCTGCCCGCCCATGTCCTGCTGGTTCTGGATGCGGCCTATGCCGAATGTGTCACCGCCGACGACTACCGGGCGGGCGAAAGCCTGGTGGAAAAAGCCGACAATGTGATCATGACCCGGACTTTTTCCAAAATGTACGGGTTGGCCGGATTGCGTGTGGGGTGGGGCTATGGACCCGCCGACGTGATCGACATACTCAACCGTATCCGCATGCCGTTCAATGTGTGCCTGCCGGGCCAGCCGGCAGCCATTGCCGCGGTCAGGGATCAGGCGCATCTGGAAGCGGGCCGGGCCTTCAATGCCGAATGGCGTGACTGGCTGACGGCGTCTCTGACCGCCCTGGGGCTCGATGTGGTGCCGAGCCAGACCAATTTCGTCCTTGTCGGTTTTCCCAAGGACAAACCCTACACCGCGGAAGAGGCCAACGCCTATCTGACGCGTCATGGCTACCTGCTGCGCTGGTTGCCGGCTCAGGGATTGGGCGACCATCTGCGTCTGTCCATCGGTACGCCCGATCAGAACAGGGCGGTGGTGGACCTGATTGCCAGCTTCATGAGCGTTGAACGCAGTGGCGTTGAAGGCCTGGCGGAAAGCACGGCTTGATGCCGGACCACCAAATGCCGGACGCGCTTTACGAACGGCTCGCCATTATCGGTGCCGGACTGATCGGGTCTTCCGTGGCGCGGGCGGCCGGCAAGGCCGGTGTTGCCGGTCACATCGTTCTGGCCGATGCGGATGCATCCATTCTGGCGGATGCGGAGAGGCTTGGCCTTGCCGACAGCTACCACAGCGATCCCGCCGCCGCCGCCGACAAGGCCGACCTGGTGATCCTGGCGGTGCCGGTCGGTGCCATGGCGTCCGTTGCAGGCGATATTGCCGGGGCGCTGAAACCGGGTGTGACCGTCAGCGATGTCGGATCGGTCAAGGAAAGCGTTCTGGACAGCCTGACGCAGACCTTGCCGCCGCATGTCCATATCCTGCCGGGCCACCCCGTGGCCGGAACGGAACAGTCCGGCCCGGCCGCCGGGTTTGCCAGCCTGTTCGAGGACCGCTGGTGTATTTTGACACCCCCGCCTCAAAGCGACACGCAGGCGCTGGACAGGCTGACCCGTTTCTGGCGGGCCCTGGGCAGCCGGGTCGAGATCATGGATGCCCGTCATCACGACCTGGTCCTGGCGATCACGTCCCATGTGCCGCATCTGATTGCCTACAATATCGTCGGTACCGCCTCGGACCTGGAGGCGGTGACCCGCTCCGAGGTTATCAAGTATTCCGCCGGAGGGTTCCGCGATTTTACGCGTATCGCGGCATCCGACCCGACCATGTGGCGGGATGTTTTTCTGAACAACCGGGACGCCGTTCTGGAAATGCTTGGCCGCTTCAGCGAGGACCTCACCGCGTTGCAGCGGGCGATCCGCTGGGGGGACGGGGACGCCCTGTTCACTCTGTTCAACCGGACACGGGACATCCGGCGCGGCATCGTCGATGCGGGTCAGGATGCGGCCGTGGCTGATTTCGGCCGTCCGCACAAGGACTGATGTGTCTACCGCCCGCCGGTCGCTTGCCGGTGTGTCTGCCGTGCCTGTTTCAGTCCCTGACGACGGGAGGCAGCCGGGAGACGGGAATACCGTCCACGCTGAGAACACCCATTTGCAGCATCAGGCTGGTCTCGTTCCCCGTATCGGTGCGGATGTCTCCGTTATCCGTTACGGGCTCCAGGCCGAGACCGGCGAGGTCCCGGTTGAGACGCCCGTCCTGAACCAGCGATCCGTTGAAGGCGCCGAGCGGGCGAAATCCCTCATCCAGGCTGAGGCTGCCTTCACCGCGAAACCGGGTCCCTCCCGCCATGAGGTCCAGCGCCGTGACCGTGAACAGGCCGCCGGAGTCCCGCCACCGGCCCAGAGTTTTTTCCGTCCAGTCGCTGATACCCGTCCCCGTGACCTGTCCGGTGAAGTCGAGCAGGCCGTTTTCCGTCTTGGCGCGCAGACGAATGTCGATCAGGGGGGCTTCGAACAGGGCATCGCGGGGAATTTCCGTGCGCGGATGGGTCAGCAGGGCGAGAAAGACGTCATTGAGGCGGACGGGCCGGTCCGTCCCCGGTGCCCTGTCCAGTGACAAAGGACTGTCCGCCGCCGGTTCAAAGCGTAAATCAAGCCGGTCATCCTTGCGCAGGCGCAGGCTGCCGCGCAGGGTGACGCTTGACCATATGACGGCATCACCGGCCAGTTTGCCGCCGGCATCGTCCGCCAGGAACACCCACAGACGCGGTGTCCACAGATGGCTGATGACCTGTAGACTGCCGGCCCTGACCGACAGACCGCCGGACCGCGTGGACACGCGTGGTTTCGTCAAGGTCATTTCAAGACGGTAAGGGAAACCGCCGACATCCAGCGTGTCATAATCCACCTTGAGGCCCTGGTCGCGCCATGCGGACAGGCGCGCGGCCGTATCCTTTTCCAGCCGGAAGGCAACCGTGTACCAAAGGGCGCTGTAGCCGATGACGGCCACGGCAAGGACGATCAGCAGGGGGCGAAAAGGCAACATGGTGTCACGGAATCCTTGGCGGCTGGTTTGACGGTCAGTGGTTCAGGGCGTCGCGCAGCAGGGTGATCAGATATTTATTATATTCACGAATGAGGAAACCAAGTGGCGCTTCTGTGTCAACGGCGTGCGGCGTCACCGTGACATCCGGCATGGCCCTGCGAAACAGGATCAGGCTTCGGGGCATGTGGTAGTCGGCCGTCACCAGGATCAACGCGTCATATCCGTTTGAATGAGCCCAGGCAGCCCCTTCCCTGGCATTGCCGAGGGTGTTTTGCGCACTGCGGTCGATGTCGATGCAACAGTCGAAAAGATCGGGCGACACGCCGGCCATGCGTGTCAGGTCGGCGGTGGAGACATCCCGGTGAACACCCGAAATGAACAGACGGCGCCCGTCACCCGCCTCCAGAAGTCTGACGCCGGCCTCAAGGCGGCCGGCCCCGCCGGTCAGGACGACAATCGCCTTTGCATCCGGGGGCAGGTCTTCAGGGGGGGCCGGCAGGCCCGTGTAGAAAAGCACAAAGCCAAGGGCCCAGACCACCAGCAGATAAAGCGGCAGTTTCATGAAAAACCCGATGCCAAGCGCTTTGCCCATGGGTTCGCCGCCTACACCATCCGTGACAGGGCCCGCCTGACGGTCAGGCGGGCTGTGAACATGGCCAGGCCACCGGCAAACAGGGGCAGTATGATCAGCCACCAGACGGACGGTGCCGACGGTGCCGCCGCCGCGACCAGACCGTCGCCGATATTGTCGGCCAGACGGGACAAAAGGACGAGCACCGCCGTTGCCGCCAGCACGCCGCCGGCGCCCCCTTTCAGGCCGTGGATCAGGTAACGCCGGTCGAAGGCATAGGCGATGGTGCTGTCTTCCGCCCCCATCAGATGCATGATTTCTATACTGTCCCGGTGGGTGGCCAGTCCCGCCCGGCATCCGAAAATCACAATGGCGACGGTGGACAGCAGCACCATGGCCGCCACGCCGGCAAGCAGCATCTGCACCATGCGGGCCAGATCAAGCAGGCGGGTCACCCATTCCTTGTGATCGTCCAGTCTTGCGCCGGCAGCCGTCGCTTGAAGCCGTTCGGCGAGAGCGGCGGTGTCAACCGGTGTGCGGTTATCAAGCCGGATATCGATCAGGGCGGGTACGGTCAGGCCGCTGTCGAGGGGAACATCGCCAAGCCAGGGCGACAAAAGATCGAGAATATCGTTTTCAGGCAGGATCTCGGCACTGGCAATGCCGGGTGTGGCCCGCAGCAGTCTGAGCACCGCTTCCGTCTGCCGGTCGGCATCCGCGGCATCGGTGGCGACGATCTGGACGGTCAGGGCGCTTTCCAGACCGGCCCCCCAGGAGCGTATCCCCGATGACAGAGACAGGCCCAGCAGCAGCGCCAGGGTACAGAGAAACAGCATCACCCCGATCACCCATGGCAACAGGCCATCGCCCTGACGGTGCCGGGGCAGAAAAGGGATGGGTGTTTCCGGAAAGCCCGCCATGACGTCTCAAGACCCCTGATGCCCCGAGGACCGGTTTTGCGGCCCCTCGGTTTGTGCGTTTCTGGTGGCCGAGGCGTCAGCCATGGTGCGCGCCAGGCCCTTGGGCAGATATGTCAGGCCGCCCCGGTCAAGTTGCAGGACGGGGGCCCCGATGGTGCGCACCAGTTGTTCATCATGGCTTGCCACCACCGTTGTCGTCCCCAGCTTGTTCAGTTCGACAAACAGATGCAACAGCCTGCGTGCCATTGTGGGGTCCACGTTGCCGGTCGGTTCGTCGGCAACAAGCAGGTCGGGTTTCGCGATGACGGCGCGGGCGATGGCAATACGCTGTTTTTCACCGCCGGACAGCGTCGGCGGCCGGGCGTTCATCCGGTCCTCAAGGCCGACCCAGGTGAGCAATTCTTCCACATGTTCGGCGATCTGTTCGCGCCGGGCGCCTTGAATGCGCAAGGGCAGGGCGACATTGTCGAAGGCGCTGAGATGATCGAACAGGCGGAAATCCTGAAACACGACACCGATGCGCCGGCGCAGGCGCGGCAACTCGTCCCGGGTCAGCAAGGACAGATCCCGGCCCGAAAAATGTATCAGCCCGCGTGAGGGCCGGTGGGCCAGATAGAGCAGTTTCAACAGCGAGGTCTTGCCCGCTCCGGACGGTCCGACGAGGAAATGGAAGGAACCGTCTTCAAGGGTGAAACTGATGTCGCGCAGAACTTCCGCCCCCAGCCCGTAGCGCATGCCGACATTCTCGAAACGGATCATCTCATCTCCCTCATCAGGGGTGACAATTGCACAGGCAAACAAACAGGTAAAGCTGGCAGCGGCGCACCGGAATTCTCCGCCGGTCCCACAATCATGATTCCAAGATTGCAAGTGTGCGGCGACCTTTTCCGGCTGTTCTTGTCTTTTCGGTGCCGCCATCTATAAAGTCGGCAGGGGTGGCGGTCCAGCCATCCGGAAACCGTAACGGTCTGGGTATCGGCTATGTTTTTGACCTGTCCGTCCTGCTACACCCGTTTCAGCGTGCCTGACGGCGCTATTCCGCCGTCCGGGCGGATGGTGCGCTGCGCCAATTGCAAGGCAAGCTGGCGGGCCACGCCCGATCAGCTTGAACAAGACGAACCGCTGCCCCCGCCGCCGGCCGCGCCCCCGCCGCCGGCCGCGCCCGTGCCGGCTGCCGCGCCCGCAGCCGGGGGTATCGCGGGTCATCCCCCCATTGCCGAAAGTGCCGAAAGCCAGGCGGCGCCCATGGCAAAGCCCGACGATATGGCGCGCATCCGGGCGATGCTGGATGATGACCTGACGCCGGATGAGCCTGAAGGCGCGGACGATGCTCCCCCGTCTTTCGATGACGATCCGCTGGACGATGACCGTCCGGGCCTGGATGTATCCCGCATGTTCGCGGAAGAGGACGAGGCACCCGGTGCCGACGCCGGTGCTGACGGCAGCGACGATCTTGACGATGATGACGAGCTGTCCGACAGCGGCGCCGACACGCTTGTCGGCGGTCTGCACCGTCTGGCCGCGCAGCTGCGCGATGACGGCGATGCCACCGGTGACGCCGACGGTGACTTCGACATGGACGGTCTTGTCTCGGATGATGATGACTTTCTGGCCCGCAGGCGCGGCGAGCAGAGACGCCTGGCCGAGCGCGATGCCGCCGGCCGCAAGCGGCGCATTGTCACAGCCCTGTGGGCGCTGTTGCTGCTGTTCTGGGTCGCTGTCGGATATGTCCTGATTGCACACGGGGAGACGGTGCGGACTGTCTGGCCGGCGTCCAGCGTCCTTTATGAATCGCTAGCCGGCCTGCGGGATGTCGACCGGTACCGCGAGGGGGCCGAAACCCTGACACCCCCCCTTGCCGAGGCCCCGGAAATCGTCACCGCCGTCCTGACGCGGTCGCGTCTTGAGGTGATCGACGGTGTCGACACGCTGATTATCGAGGGCTATGTCGAAAATCGCGGCCGGGCGGCGGCCAGTGTCCCCAAGGTGCGTGTGGATGTTCTCGACGCGGCCGGTGCGTCCGTTGACAATTGGGTTTTCGATCCGCCGGGACTGGTGATCCGCCGGGGCATGCAGCTTGAATTCACGACGACACGCACGCCGGTGCCCGATGGCGCGGCCAGTGCCACGGTTGCCGTACTGGAGGGATCGCGCTCGGAAACGGAAGCCGCGCCGCGTTAAGCCGGCCCGACTGCGTGCGCCACGGGGATAAAGCAGGATGGAACATTTTTTCGAATGGGACCGGGCCGGCGATGCCCATCACGGCGTGACGGCCTTGTTCACGGCGGAGGAAATCGTCGTGCGCGTGGGGGAACTGGCCGCCACCCTCGTCGACTGGTTCGAGGAAGAGCCCGTGGCGCAAGTCATCATGAACGGCGCCTTCATGTTCGCGGCGGACCTGCTGCGGGCCATGTCATCACGGGGTCTGGTGGTGGAGATGGATTTCATCCGGCTGGAAAAGGACCGTACGGCGGGAACGGTCGATCTGATCGGGGCCTCGGACCGTCCCGTCGAGGGGCGGGAGGTGCTGATCATCGACGATATCTTCGAGACCGGGCACACCCTTGACAGGGCGCGGGAGCATTTCATGTCCCACGGTGCGGCGGCGGTCACCAGCGTTATCCTTCTGGACAAAAGCCTGGGGCGCAAGACCGTCTGCCAGCCCGATTTCACCGGTTTCAAATGCCCGGATGTGTTTGTGATCGGCTACGGCATGGATGTGGGGCACCGGTACCGCGAATTGCCCTTTATCGGCCGTATGGGGCAGGCCTGAGGCGGCCCCTTCGCACCCTTAACCTTTCATATGAGACCGGCCCGGATATCCGGGCCGTCCCTAGTCCGCCAGCCAGTCCGGTGTCCTGTCCAGGGCGAGCAGATCGTCAAGCGTTTGACGGGGCCGGATCACATGAAAGTCGGTGCCATTGACCAGAACCTCGGGCACGAGGGGACGGCTGTTGTATGTGCCGGACATGACCGCGCCGTAAGCCCCAGCGGATTTGATCGCCAGCAGCTCTCCGGGCCGGACAACGGGCATGGGCCGGGCGCGCGTGAAGGTGTCCCCGCTTTCGCAGACAGGGCCGACAATATCGACGGGAATGCGCTCCGTGCCCGATGGGTCGTTGACCGGCACGATGTCATGATAGGCTTCATACATGGCCGGCCGCGACAGGTCGTTCATGGCCGCATCGACGATGTAGAAGCGGCGTTCATCCCCGTGTTTGTCATAGAGCAGTTTTGTCAGCAGAATGCCCGCATTGCCGGCAATCAGGCGGCCGGGTTCAAGAATGATGCGGCAGTCCAGACCGCCCAGTGTCTCCCGGACCATCCTGCCGTAATCCGAGGGCAGGGGCGGCGGTGCCGAGCCGGGTTCATACGGAATGCCGAGGCCCCCGCCCAGATCGATATGGCGGATGACATGACCGTTCTGCCGGAGGGACCGCACAAGGGAGACGACCTTGGTGAAAGCGGCTTTCAAAGGGTCGAGGGCGGTCAGTTGCGAGCCGATATGCACATCGACGCCGACCGCCTCCAAATGCGGCAGGTCGCGGATGCGGTCATACAGACCGGACACCTGAGTCCAGGAAATACCGAATTTGTTCTCCGACCGGCCGGTGGAAATCTTGGCATGTGTTTTCGCATCCACATCCGGATTGACCCGCAGTGATACCGGCGCCGTCCGAGACCGCTGTCCGGCCACCGTGTTCAGCATTTCAAGCTCGGGCGCGCTTTCGACATTGAACTGGAGAATGCCGGCGTCGAGGCCGGCAGCCATTTCCTCGGGCGTTTTTCCGACCCCGGCGAAAACGATTTTGTCCGCCGGGATGCCGGCCGCGAGCGCCCGCCGCAGCTCGCCCAGACTGACCACATCGGCGCCGGTGCCCGCGCGCGCCAGGGTCTTCAGGACGGCCTGATTGCTGTTTGCCTTCACGGCGTAGCAGATCAGGGCGTCAAGGCCCTCGAAAGCGTCGCGAAACACATTGACATGACGCTCCAGCGTTGCCGTGGAATAGACATATACCGGCGTGCCGACCTGTTCGGCGATGTCGGTCAGGGGAACGTCTTCGGCGAACAAATGCCCGCCGCGATACTGAAAATGATCCATATCCGAATGTCCTGGGGGTTGCTCTTACGGCTGGCTGCGGTTTGATTCCGGCGCGGGCTGGGGCGGTTTTTCCGGCGGCAGAAGTTCCCCTTTCTTGCCGCAGGCAGTCAGGGCCGTCACGGCAAAAACAAGAAGGGCGATTTTCCATGCAGATGTCATGACATGTCCTTGCTGGATATATCTTCGCGGGCAAGATGTTCGCGGGCGGCGCCAATGGCCGCCCGGACATTGGCGGGGGCCGTGCCGCCGTAAGAGGTCCGGCTGGCGGCGGAAGCCGCCGGGCTCAGAACCGAGAAGACATCCCCGGTGATCCGGGGTTCGACGGCCTGCATGTCTTCAAGCGGCAGGGCATCGAGCGGCAGGTTCTTTTCCTCGGCGATGCGGACGACGGTTCCGGTGACATGATGCGCCTGCCGGAAGGGGAGGCCCAACTCGCGGACCAGCCAGTCCGCCAGGTCGGTGGCGGTGGAAAACCCTTGTGCCGCCGCCGCCGCCATGGCGTCCCGGTCGGGTTGCAGGTCCTCGACCATGCCGACAATGGCGGCAAGGCACAGCGTAACATCGTCCACGGCCCGGAAGACGGGGGCTTTATCTTCCTGCATATCCTTGGAATAGGCCAAGGGCAGTCCCTTCATGACGAGGGTCAGCTGATGCAGGCTGCCGGCCACGCCGCCGACCTTGGCGCGGACCAGTTCCGCCGCGTCCGGATTGCGTTTCTGCGGCATGATCGACGAGCCCGTGGAAAAACGGTCGGACAGCCGGATGAAGTGAAAGGGCGCGGACGCCCAGATCACCAGTTCCTCGGCAAAGCGCGACAGATGTGTCGCGAGAATTGTCAGACAGCCAAGGAATTCCAGCGCAAAATCGCGGGACGAGACCGCGTCGAGGGAATTCCCCATGGGCCGGTCGAAGCCCAGATCGGCGGATGTCTTGAAGCGGTCTATGGCGAAGCCGGTGCCGGCCAATGCGGCAGCGCCAAGGGGGCATTCATTCACCCGGCGCCGGCAGTCGGCCAGCCGGCCACGGTCGCGGGACAGCATTTCCACATAGGCCATCAGATGGTGCCCGAGGGTGACGGGCTGTGCCGTCTGAAGATGGGTGAAGCCCGGCATCAGGGTGTCGGCATGGTCCTCCGCCTGGGCCAGAAGCGCCAGGACAAGACCGCGAAGCTGTCCGTCGATGGCATCGGCCGCACCGCGTACCCACAGGCGGAAATCGGTGGCGACCTGATCGTTGCGGGACCGTGCGGTGTGCAGTCTTGCGCCGGCGTCACCGATCAGGTCGGTCAGCCGGGCTTCGACATGCATGTGAATATCCTCAAGCGCCGGGTCGAACCGGAACCGGCCCTCCTCAATTTCCGTTTCGATCCGGTCGAGGCCGCCGGCGATGGCGGCGGCGTCCTCGGCCGACAGGATGCCGCAATCCGCCAGCATGGCGGCATGGGCCCGCGAGCCCGCCAGGTCCTCTCGGTACAGGCGCTTGTCAATGTCTATGGATGCGTTGATGGCCTGCATGACGGCATTGGGGCCGCCGGCAAAGCGTCCGCCCCACATCTGTTGCCCGGCGGCCGGCTGGTGCGCGCGCCCCATATGTCCGGTGCTGCCTGCGGGACCGTTTTTGTCCGGATGTCCGGTCTTGCCTTCGGTCGCGGTGTCCTTATGGTGATGCTTTGCCATCCTGTTCTGATATCCAGTATTGTTGTAAGGAGCCGGCATGATGACCCGACTGTCCGTTCTTTTGTCCGTGGCCCTTGTGGTGCTGATTGCGGGCGCAGCTTATCTTCTGTTCGTGCCCCCTGCAACGCAGGAAGACGGGGCCGGTCTGCCGGCGTTTCTGACGGGCGAGATGCGGGCCCTGAAAGCGGTCAGCCCGGCCGAGGCGGCGCCGGGCCAGATTTTCATGGCGGCGGACGGCAGTCCGCTGACATTGTCCGACCGGCGGGGGACCGCCATGTTGGTGAATTTCTGGGCCAGCTGGTGCGCGCCCTGCCGCGCGGAAATGAAAGAGTTGGCCAATCTCCAGACGGCGCTTGGCGGCAGCGATTTCGAGGTCGTCGCCATCAATGTCGACCGGGGCGGTCTGGCCGAGGCGGAAGAAACGCTGGCCGAATGGGGGATCGAAGGCCTGGCCCTGTATGCGGAGCCCACCATGAAAATGGCGGCGGAGGTGGCCGAGGGGGCCCTGCCGACCAGTCTGGTCATAAACCGGAACGGCCTTGTCATCGCGCGGTATCGCGGGCCGCTTAAATGGGATGCCCCGGAAGCGATCACCCTTTTCCGCGCGTTGAAGGAAGGGCGACTTTAAAAGCCGCCGCCTTTGACGGGACCAAGCCGCCGTCACCTATGCTTTGTGAGTTAATGCAATGCCTTGATGGCGGGGCCTATGACGCCGTCTTGCGGCCCGGCGTCATATTTCGTCAGGCGGTCTTTTTCCTGTGACGCCTCATAATACCAGCGGTCGATGGTGGGATGGCTCTGCACGGCGGCGATGTAGCGCAGGCTTTCCTTGCTCATTTTAATGCCATATGTGACGAAGCGCGTCACAACGGGTGCGAACATCATGTCGGCGGCGCTGAAATCGCCAAACAGGAAGGGCCCGCCCTCGCCGAAACGGCGGCGGCATTCGGCCCAGATGGTTTCAATCCGTTCCACATCCGCCGCCACTTCCGGCGCCACCTTCAGATCATCAAAGGATTTATGCAGGTTCATGGGGGCATAGGTCCGCAGTGCCTTGAAACCGCTGTGCATTTCGGCGGCGACACTGCGGGCGGTCGCAAAGGCGTCCGGGTCCTCGGGCCACCAGTAGCGCTCCGGGCTGAGCCGGGCGCAATAGTCAATGATGGCCAGTGAGTCCCAGACCTGGAGACTGCCGTGCAACAGAACCGGGACCTGACGGGTGGGGCTGAAAGCGCCGATACGTTCCTGAAAGGTGGGCGTGTCGAGGGGCAGCATGACCTCGTCGAAATCCAGGCCGGTGTGTGCCACGGCCAGCCACCCGCGCATGGACCAGCTGCTGTAGCCTTTGTTGCCGATGACAATGGTCAGGTCTGCCATATTCCCCTCCCCTTGCAGAGTAATGCCGGAACAGCCTTGTTCAGGGTGCGCTGTACAGCCTAGCGTGTGGGCACCGGGCTGTCCTCGCGGCGGTAATCATAGAAACCGCGACCGGTTTTGCGCCCCAGCCAGCCGGCTTCCACATATTTTACCAGCAGCGGGCAGGGCCGGTACTTACTGTCCGCCAGCCCGTCATAGAGAACCTGCATGATCGCAAGACATGTGTCGAGACCGATAAAATCCGCAAGGGTCAGCGGACCCATCGGGTGATTGGCACCGAGCCGCATGGCCGTGTCGATGGCCTCCACATTGCCGACCCCTTCGTAAAGGGTATAGATCGCCTCATTGATCATGGGCATCAAAATCCGGTTGACGATAAAGGCGGGAAAATCCTCGGCGATGGCGGTGGTCTTGTTCAGGCTGACGGCAAACTGCTGAACGACCTCAAAGGTCGCGTCATCGGTGGCGATCCCGCGGATCAGCTCGACCAGCTGCATCACGGGGACCGGGTTCATGAAATGCACACCCATGAATTTTTCAGGGCGGTCCGTCGCCGCCGCCAGACGTGTGATCGATATGGAGGATGTGTTGGAGGCCAGCAACGCCTCGGGCTTCAAGAGGGGACTGATATCCTTGAAGATTTTGGTCTTGAGGGTTTCATCCTCGGTGGCTGCCTCGATCACCAGATCGCAATCGGCTAGATCGCCGAGAGACAGGCCGGTGTGAATACGCGCGAGGGCCTCCTCGCGCAGGGACGCGTCTATACGGTTCTTGGCGATCTGCCGGTCCAGATTGTCACCGACAAGATGCAGCGCGGCCTCCACGCGGTCCGCGCTGATATCGTGTAAAACCACTTTGAAACCGGACACGGCACAGACCTGGGCGATCCCTCCGCCCATCTGTCCCGCGCCGACGATCCCGACCTGTTTTATCATTTTGCCCATTCCGATCTAGATCATTGCCAAAATGGAACAATAAAGGGAATAGCCCGGGATAAGAAGACCGGGATCAAAAAAAGACGGGCACAGTGTCACACCATGCCCGTTCCTGGCTTTTACAGCGACTGTTCAAGTTCCGGCAGGGCCTGGAACAGATCAGCCACGAGACCATAGTCGGCCACCTGGAAGATCGGTGCTTCCTCGTCCTTGTTGATGGCGACGATGACCTTGCTGTCCTTCATCCCGGCGAGATGCTGGATGGCCCCGGAAATGCCGACGGCGATATACAGTTCCGGCGCAACGATCTTGCCGGTCTGGCCGACCTGATAATCGTTGGGCACAAAGCCGGCGTCCACCGCGGCGCGCGACGCGCCGACCGCGGCACCCAGCTTGTCGGCGACGGCTTCGATCAGGGCGAAATTCTCGCCCGAGCCCATACCGCGCCCGCCGGAGACGATGATGTTCGCGCTCGTCAGTTCGGGACGGTCGGATTCGGACAGTTCCGCGCCGACATATTCCGATTTGCCGGCTTTCTCGGCGGCCGTCACGCTTTCAACCGCTGCACTGCCGCCCTCAGTAGCGGCTTTGTCGAAGCCGGTTGCCCGCACGGTGATGACTTTCCGGCTGTCCGACGACTGGACCGTGGCAATGGCGTTGCCCGCGTAAATGGGGCGTTTGAAGGTGTTTGCGTCCACCACTTCGATAATGTCGGAAATCTGCGCGACATCCAGTGCGGCGGCAACGCGCGGCAGGAAGTTTTTCCCGGTTGTGGTGGCCGGTGCCAGAATGGCGTCATAATCGTCGGCAAGCGAAATGACCAGCGCGGCCAGTTCTTCGGCAAGCGAATGGGCATACAGGGCGTCATCGGCATGAAGAACCTTGCCGACACCATCGATTTTCGCCGCCGCCTCGGCTGCCGCGGAAGCGTTTTCGCCGGCGACCAGAAGATGCACGTCGCCAAAATGTTTGGCTGCCGTCACGGTGGACAGGGTGGCGTCCTTCAGGCCGGACTGATCATGTTCGGCAATTACCAGAGCAGTCATCAGATCAACCCCTTTTCTTTCAGAGTGCCGACAAGATCGGCGACGCTTTCAACCTTGATCCCCGCTTCGCGCTTCGGCGGTTCCTCGACACGCAGGGTGGACAGCCGCGGTGTCATGTCGACACCGTAATCGCCGGCCGTTTTCTCGTCGATCGGCTTGCGCTTGGCCTTCATGATGTTCGGCAGGGTGGCATAGCGCGGCTCATTCAGGCGCAGGTCGCTGGTGACAACCGCCGGCATGGCCAGCTTGACCGTCTCGAGACCGCCGTCAATCTCCCGCGTGACCGAGATATGTCCGTCTTCGGGCGCCACTTTCGAGGCGAACGTGCCTTGTGACCAGCCGAGCAGTTGGGCCAGCATCTGACCCGTCTGGTTGCAGTCATCGTCAATGGCCTGCTTGCCCAGGATGACCAGATCCGGCGTTTCCGCCTCGACCACGCCTTTCAGTACCTTGGCGACGGCAAGGGGTTCGGTCTCCGTGTCATGGACGACGAGAATACCGCGATCCGCCCCCATGGCGAGACCGGTCCGCAATGTTTCCTGTGCCGCTTTCGGGCCGATGGAGACAACGACGATCTCTTCCGCCTTGCCGGCTTCCTTCAGACGAATGGCCTCTTCCACGGCGATTTCGTCGAAGGGGTTCATGGACATTTTCACATTGGCCAGTTCGACACCCGTGTTGTCGGACTTAACCCTGACCTTCACATTGTAGTCGACCACCCGTTTGACGGGGACCAGAATTTTCATGGGATCTCCTCTCCCGGTTTTGCATGCCGGGGCCTGCCCGCCCTGCCTGTTTAAAGCCAGCGGGAAAGCCGCGCGCGACACCCACTGTCCACCCGGCCGGGTCCTGTCACGGCCGGTTCGGACGTCTGATTGAACCTGCAGCCGGGTACCATGTGCGCCGGGTCTTCCGCAGGCGTTTCAGCCCGTTTTCCGACTGGCGCGAACGCCCTGTGACCGCGAGGGGGTCTCAGCGATAAATCATCATAAATGCCGAGTCAATGCGCCGCACAATGCGTCTTAACCGCGATTTTTGCCGGGCACCCAAAGAACATCCTCGGCGCCGTTGCCGTTCAGACGCCGGCCCATGACGAACAGGTGGTCCGACAGCCGGTTCAGATAGCGAATGGCGGCCGGGTTGATGCTGTCCTGCGCGCTGGCGGCAATGGCGAGGCGTTCGGCCCGGCGCACCACGGTGCGGGCCAGATGCAGATAGGCGCTGGCCGGCGTTCCGCCCGGCAGGACAAAACTTGTCAGCGGTTCCAGACTTTCATTCATGGTGTCGATTTCATGTTCCAGCCGCGTGACCTGCGTGTCCGTTATGCGCAACGTCATCTCGCCTGGGGTGAAGTCGCTGCCGGGGGTCGCGAGATCGGCGCCCAGATCGAACAGGTCGTTCTGGATCCGCATAAGCGCGTCGTCATCATCGCCTTTCGTGTGGAGACGGGCGAGACCGATGGTCGCGTTTGCCTCGTCAACGGTTCCGTATGCCTCGATGCGGGCGGCGTTCTTGGGCAGCCGCGTGCCATCGACAAGCGAGGTTTCGCCCTTGTCGCCGCCGCGTGTGTATATTTTCGTCAGCTTGACCATGGTTTATCCTTGTCTCGGCCGTATCTGTCCGGTCCCGGCCGCCAGAGATGGTCTAGTGAACCAGAGACGGTCTTGTGAAGCGGAGGCGGCCTTGTGAATATGCAGTTTAAGGCAATATGTGTCTTCAGGCGGTGGCGGCCAGTGCCAAAAGAAATAACAGCAAAATGGTGGCCCCTTGGGCGATGACGCGCCAGCGCATCAGCTTGTTGCCGTATTTTTTGTTGAAATCGCCGCCGCGGGCCATGCCGGCGACACCGACAAGCAAAATCGCCAGCGTGACGATCGCCAGCAGCGCGGCAAGAATAAGCAGGATTTTCATAAGCGCGGGTTCCCGTGTACTGAAGGGAGAGGAACCAATATAGAAATGTGGCCCGGTCCGTCCAGCCGAAAGCTTTGACAGCGACAGACTGTCCCAGCACACTGGCCGGGCGGTTTGCCGATCGTGTCCGGCCAGAGGGATTGGATCAGAAGGATTGGACCTGATCACGGACGGGGCCTGTAACCTCTCGGACTGATGAGGGGGGGGATGAAGAAACCATGATGCGACATGTCATGAAAACCCTGCTGGGTCTTACAGCACTGATGGTGGCCGTCATGCGGCCACCCCTGGCGCAGGAGCCGGTGACCCTGCCGGGCGAAGGCGAGATCTGGGTCAATGGCCGGATTGTCCGTGACCTGCAACTTGCCTTCAATCTGGTGGCGGATGGCGGCATCGTGCGATTCGGTCCCGGTGTTTTCGAGACGGCGGGGATTTTGAAGCGCAACGGCGTTCTGATCCACGGGACGTCGCAAACCGTTCTTCAGGGAACGGCGGCCGACAACAAGGCGGCCATCGTTGTCCAGGCGGACGATGTGACCATTGAGAATATCGCCTGCCGGAAGATAACCGTACCGGACGGCAATGGCAGTTGTGTCCGCCACGAGGGCGGCGATCTGACCCTGCGCAAGATACATTTCCATGACAATGAATCCGGGCTTCTGGCCTGGGACCGTGCCGGCACCATCCTGATCGAGGACAGCCGGTTCGAGCGCAACGGCAAACGCGGCCAGGCCCATGCGATTTATGTCAATGGCGGCAAGCTCATCGTGCGCCGGACCTTTATCCTGTCATCCAAGGATCAGGGACACGGTATCAAAAGCCGGGCGGAAGAAACCCTGATCGAGAAAAGCGTGATTGCATCCCTGCTGGGAGATGACAGCCGTCTGATCGATATTTCCGACGGCGGCATCGTCAGAATCCGGGAAAATCTACTGATTGAAGGCCCGAACAGCGTCAACTGGCAGTTCATTGCCTTTGGCGTGGAAAATGCCCAGCGCTTTGCCACGAACCAGTTGTCCGTGGTCGGCAATATGGTCATCACGGATCGTCCCGGCGGCTCCGAGTTCATTCTTGTGGGCGACACGATGCCGACCCCGATCGTGCGCGGCAACATGGTGGTGGGAAACCCGAAATATGACTGGCCGGCCAACAACTTCTTTTTTGAAAGCCGCGAGGAACTGGGCCTGCCGTCCGCACCGGCCCTGCCCGACTGGAATCCGGCAAATCCCTGAAGGATCGAGACGCGTTTAGGCCGCGAAGCGTCGTGTAATGGCATGCATGGCCGCCTCAACCATAGGCGCCAGGTCCCGTGAAAGGGCCTCGGCGCTTATGCCGCGCGCGCGCATAGTCTCCAACGTTGCGGACTTGTCGCGCTTTGCCAGGCGGCGCCCGTCATCATCCGTCAGCAGGTCATGATGGAAATAGCGGGGTGTGGGCAGGTCCAGCAGCCGTTGCAACAGCACATGGATATGCGTCGCCTCGAACAGGTCGCGGCCGCGCGTGACCAGATTGACCCCTTGCGCCGCGTCATCGACGACCACGGCGAGATGGTAGCTGGTGGGGGTGTCCTTGCGGGCGAGGACCACATCGCCGAAGCATTCGGGGTCGCCCTTGCGGATGCCCGCGCCCAGATCGTCCCAGGCCAGCGGCTGATCCAGCCTGTCGGTTGCCGCGCGGACATCCAGACGCCAGGCGTGCGCCATACCGGAAGCGAGCTTTTCAGTCCGTTCCCGATGGCTGAGAAACCGGCAGGTGCCGGGGTAAAGCGGTCCGTCCGGGCCGTGCGGGGCGGACGGACTGCGGGCGATTTCCTCACGGATTTCCCGGCGGGTGCAGAAGCACGGATAGAGCAGGCCGTCGGCTTTCAGGCGGTCAAGGGCCGCGGCGTAGGCGCCGAAACGGTCCGACTGTTTCATCGGCGGGCGCCGCCAGTCCAGCCCCAGCCACGTGAGGTCCCGTTCCAGAGCTGCTGCGAACTCCGGCCGGCATCGCCCCGCATCGATATCCTCGATACGCAGGAGAAAATCGCCGCCAAGCCGCCGGGCGACGCCATGGGCGATCAGCGCCGACAGACCGTGCCCCTTGTGAAGCAGTCCCGTGGGGCTGGGCGCAAACCGGGTGACAATGCGCCCGACAGGCTTTGATGGCGTTTGCGGTGCGGCCGTGGACATCATGATGATGGCACCCTTGGACACTTTGCCGACAAAGGAAAGACCTTTTTCGCTGTGACGAATCCGCGTTGCATAAAAGACTCACTCATAGTGCGAATCACTGATTCAGACACAAGATAATCTTTTGTCATCGCCATGTAACACTGTATCTTGATGGTGTCAGCGTCGCGGCACCATCAGGGGACATGCTTGTCCTGTCATATGACAGCATCGGCGACAGCATGCCCCGGTTTGGTTTCGGGCCGCTCGGATAAGGGAGGTTCGCCGATGGGCGTTCATTTTGCCAGTCCGATACCCTCGCCGGAGAGTTGTCCGGCGCTGGTGCTGAATGCGGACTACAGGCCGCTCAGTTATTTCCCTTTAAGTCTATGGAACTGGCAAACGGCCCTAAAGGCCGTTTTTTTGGATCGAGTGACCATCGTTTCCGAATATGACCGCGAAGTGCATTCGCCGTCCACCGCCATTAAACTTCCCAGCGTTATCGCCCTGAAGAAATTTATCAGGCAACCGCGATTTCCCGCTTTTACGCGATTTAACCTTTTTCTGCGCGATCAGTTTTCCTGCCAGTATTGCGGCAGCGAGGAGGATCTGACATTCGACCATGTCGTGCCACGGGCGCAGGGCGGTGTGACCAGCTGGACGAATATCACGACCGCCTGCGCCAGCTGTAACCTGAAGAAGGGCGGACGCACCCCGAAGGAAGCGGATATGCGGCCCACACGCTGGCCGTACCGGCCGACCACCTATGAACTTCACGAGAACGGCCGTGGTTTCCCGCCCAATTATCTGCATGAAAGCTGGCGCGATTATCTTTACTGGGATACCGAACTTGAAAGTTAGATCCGTTTCTCTCCGGCCTCGCTGGCTTCTTCGGGCCTTTTTCGCCATGATTTTCATGGCCGTCACGGGCGCGGCCGCCGCCGACTGCCCGGATCGTGCCGTTTCCCTTGACCATATTGTCTGGACGGTGCCGGACCTGGAGACGGCCGCCGCCGATTTCGCCGCCCGTGCGGGTGTGCGCCCGGCTTATGGCGGCGAACATACCAATGGCACCACCGCCAATTTTCTGGTGGCGCTCGGCCCGTGTTCCTATCTGGAAATCGTCGGTCCCAAAAAGGGTGTCAGCCTGGACATGCTGGGCGATCAGGCCCCGACCTATGCTCGTGGAACGGTGGCCGGTTTTGCCTTTGGCATGCGGGACAGCGACGAGGCGGCGGAGACCCTGAAGATGCTGGGGCTGTCCGTGGGCGCGCCACGCGACGGGGGGCGTGAAAAGCCCGACGGGACCCGGCTGAAATGGCGGACGGTCAATCTGTCCGGTCTGGATTTTGGCGAAGGGACCTTTGCCTTTGCCATCCGGTGGCTGTCAGAGCCGCATCCCGCTGAAACCTCGCCGCAAGGGGTCCGGCTTCGCCATCTGATCCTGTCAGGCAAAACCGCCGCGAAACTGGATCCCCTTGTCGAGGGGGCGAGCCTTCCCATCCTTATCGAGAAGGACGCCGCACCGGACATCCGGGTTGTTCTGGAAACGCCCAACGGGCCCATGACGATTGAATGAAGCCGAGACTGACTGAAGCATTGACTGGCTGAAGCGTTGATCGGGCGAAGTGTTTTCCCGACAGGCCGTGTGTTCCGGCGGGTGATCAGACCCGTTTCGCCAGCCAGATGGCGGTCCGGCAACCGGTCTTGATCAAACCGCTGAGCAGGGGATAGGCAAAGGCATCCTCGGCGCCGTGTTCCTCGGCCAGGGTTTTGTGTTCCACCTCTTCGGCCTGAAACTGTTCGATCACGCCTTCAAGCTCGCTGTCCTTGCCTTTCAGACGCTGGCGCTGTTCTTCATAATGGGTGTCGATGACATCCTCGACCGCCTGTGTGCAGGCCATGGCCGCCTTTTCGCCCATCAGCGCGGTGACGGCACCCAGCGCGAAGCCGGCGGGCGCCCAAAGCAGTGACAGTGCGGTGGGCCGCACGCCGCGTTCCGTCACGATCCTGTTGAAGCGGTCCAGGTGAACGTCTTCCTGTTCCTTCATATGGCGGATCAGGCCGGAGCGCGGATGCTTGTCGCCGAGAACGGCCAACTGGCCACTGTAAATATGAACGGCACCGAATTCCCCGGCATGGTCGACGCGAATCATGCGCGCCACTTCATCCTCCCACGCGCGGTCTCCGGGCAGGGGGTGTTCGGGGGTGGCGTCTTCGGTCTTTTCCTCGGCCGTTTTGGCTGCGGTCATGCTGTTTTCATCCTTCTGAAACCCAGCACGGCGAACACACCGGCCAGGATCATGGCGACGATAAAATTATAGCCTGCCATGGAGATGCCGAACAAGGACCACGCCACTTCGTCGCAGCGTATCAGCGGTGCCGTCATGATCGTCTCAAGGGCGGCGCCGGGATCGCCAGAGAGATCCGGCAGGCCGGTGCAGGTTGTCGGCCCTTCCCACCAGCCCAGTTCCACGCCCACATGAAAACCGGCGATCCAGCCTGTCACCTCGAACAGGGCGGCGGCGGCAAACACGGGCCAGACTTTTCCGTCCTGTTTCAGGAGCAGGCTGACAAGGCCGATGAGAATGACCCCCATATAGGGATAACGCTGCCAGTAACACATTTCACACGGGGGATACCCCGCCAGCTGGAAACCGTACGCCACCGCCAGCACCGCCGCCGCCGCCAATACGGCTGCCGGCACGGGACGCGTTTGCAGAAAATCTTTCAGCGTATGCAACAGGGACATCACAAAAACCTCAATGCGACGAAACCAAGGATGACGGCGAGTGTGACAAGCGTGATCACACTCACCAGGCGTTTTTCGACAAAGGCGCGTATGGGCGGACCGAACCGCCATAAAAGTGCCGCGACAATAAAGAAACGCGGAGCGCGGGCCGGGACGCAGGCCGCCATGAAAACAAGCGGGTTCAGCCCCGCCAGTCCGCTTGAAATCGTAATCACCTTGAAGGGGATGGGGGTCAGACCGCCGACAAGAATAAGGGCGATCCCATAACGGGCATACAAATCCCGGAAGGAGGCCATTTTGGCGTCATAGCCGTAAAGGGTGATCAGGGGTTCAGCGACGGCTTCATAAAAAAAGGCGCCGATCAGATATCCCAGTCCGGCCCCGATGACCGAGGCGACGGTCGTCACGGTCGCCAGCCGCCATGCCCGGTCCCGGTCGGCCAGCACCATGGGGATGAGCAGCACATCGGGCGGTATGGGAAAGAAACTTGATTCCGCAAAGGACAGGCCGGCTAGCCAACGCTCGCCTCCGGGACCGCTGACACGGCGCATGGCCCAGTCGTAAAGGGATCGTATCACGCCTGTTTCTTCCTTTCTTGACCGTTCAAGGGCAATGAGTATGATGCACCCGTCCTCACGGGCCCCCGTGGCGGAATTGGTAGACGCGCTTGACTCAAAATCAAGTGTCCTTTGGGCGTGCCCGTTCGAGTCGG
The DNA here is from genome assembly GCF_003688555.1 of Eilatimonas milleporae. Taxonomy (GTDB): domain Bacteria; phylum Pseudomonadota; class Alphaproteobacteria; order Sphingomonadales; family Kordiimonadaceae; genus Eilatimonas; species Eilatimonas milleporae. Next base: position 63,785 of record NZ_REFR01000014.1, on the reverse strand, counting down.
GCCGGGGGCACCACTCCTACACAAAACCGTATCGTGACCTCTTGCCGCCGTGGCCTCTTAATCCTTGGCGCAGTCCCCATAGTATGTGGTGTGTTTGCCGGATCAATCAGCCCTTTAGGTCGGCGATACAGATTCTTCATAAGAGCACCCGTTGACTGACCAGTCAGTCACGGAGCGGTTTGATTTTTCACAGGGGCGGGTTACCGCTGTCGCCGTGAAATTTCATGCCGGTGCGATGCCATGTTCCGTTTCCGGGCCGGGTCCGTTTTTCGGGGCGCGTGTTACGGTGCTTGCCCGTATGCGCAGGTCAGACAATGAAAAACCGCCTTCCAATACGGAAGGCGGTTTTGTCGGATTTGATTTGTACGGGCTTGCCTCAGCGGCCGGCGAGCATGTCCTCGCGGGCTTTTTCCGCCCTGAGATAATCGCGCCAGCCACGCACGCTGCCGCGTTCCCGGCTGGAATCCGCCATGCGGTTCGCCATGTTCAGCACACGCTCGGCCTCGGAATATTTCTTCAGCTCGATCAGGGCGCCCGAGCGTTGCATCAGGGCATTGAAGATGCGCGACCGGTTCTTTTTGGCCTTGGTTTTCTTGTCGTCCTCGCGGAACTGCTTTTCCGCATTGGCAAAGGCGGCTTCGGCGTCATCCAGGCGGTCCAGCTGCATGTTGACCTGGCCAACCTGCATCCACAGATCACCGTCCTCTTCACCGTTGGCCGCCTCGGTCAGCGGGCCGACGGATTTCGCATATTCAGCCGAAACCAGATAGGCCTGGCCGAGAAGCTTCTTGTTGTCGACATTGTCCTCGATCAGTTCTTCCTTGAAACCGCGCTCCAGCACCCATGCGGCTTTGATCGGGGCCTGACGGGCCATCAGGATCTGCGCCATGTTGACGACCTGCACCGGACGGTCATCGAGAAAGCCCTGTTTGTAGGCGGCTTCCGTGATGGAATAGGATTTCTGTTCTTCCTTCAACTCGCCGTAAACACCGGCAAGCTGGGTCCAGTAAACCGGTTTGGGCCAGTTGATGATGAGGATTTCAAGGATATCGCGGACATTGGCGAATTCACCCAGTTCCCAGTGGGATGACAGGGCGATCTGATACCAGCTTTCCTTGACTTCGACCGTGTCGACGGCTTCCGCATCGGAAATTGCCTTGTAGGCATAGCTGAGCGCGTTCCGGTAATCATTCAGCGTGTAGTAAAGCTGGGCGATGAAGATCAGCTGGTTGACGCCGACAATCTCGGTGCGGGATTCCCAGCGTTTCACATATTCCAGCGACAGATCGTATTTTTCCGTCGAATAATACAATTGCGACAGGCCGAAAATGATTTGCAGTTCCAGAGCCTCGGGGATGGATTCCGCGTAGGACAGGATTTCCTCATAGGCGCGGATGGTGCCGGGAGTGTCTTCCTGCTCATAGGCGATCATGGCGTTGAGCTGCCAGGCAACGGCGCGTTCATAGTCGTTGATGCGCGTGCTTTCCAACAGTTCGGCCAGGCGGATTTTCGCTTCCGGAAAATTCTTTTCATCCATGGCTTCCTGCGCCTTCTGGATGCGTTTGTGCACATCCAGGCTCATGGCGGGAACCTTACGGGTTTTCTGCTTGGGCTTTTGCTGCTGCTCCTGCGCGCCGGCGGCACTGCTGCCGATGCCGGCGAAATCACCCGTCGGCAGGGCGGCAAGCAGGGCGGTCGCTGCAACCATCATGGATAAGGATTTCATGCGAACCATTTTCTTCACTCCTCTCCTGTCTGGAGAACATTGGACAGGTCAAACGTAAAACGATACTTGACGCCGGACACGGCCTGCGCCTTGCCATTCACAATTTTCGGCTTGTATTTGAATTTGGAGGCCGCCCCGATGGCCGCGCGTTCGAAGAAACCTTCGGGCACGGCCTCGAGGATGATAATAGAGTCCTTGTCGACCGTTCCGTCCGCCGACACGGTCAGCGAGATCAGAACCGATCCTTCAACGCGGCGCTGCATGGCCCGCATGGGATATTGCGGCTGTACCCGGACCAGAGGCAGATAATCGCCGTCCTGGCTTTGCCCCAGGTCCAGCCCGCCCAGTTCGATACCATTGTCCACTTTCGCGCGGCCAATGCCGATGTTCAGCGTGTTGGGCCCGGTGAACTGTTGTTGCGGCAGATCCTCCGGCAGATCCTGCGGCGGCGCTTCCACCACTTCGGGCGGCGGCTTGACGTCCCGGTCTATGGACCGGGCCTCCTGAATTTCGATATCCTCGACCACATCGATGAAACGCAGCTGGCGGTCTTCTTCCAGGATGACTTCATCATTCTGGGCGACCAGGCCGTCCATCATGAAGAACAGGGACAATGTCCCTGTCAGGGCGATTGCGACTGCGAGCAGAACGCGGCTCATCATATCGCTTGCCCCTTCATTCCCGTCATATCCGCTTTCATACCACGCATTGCCGTCCCTCAATCCGATTGAAAACAGAATGATACGTCAGTCCTGTGACGATTTATGGGCAGGGGCCGGGACCCCGCCAATCCCGTCTCAGGGACCGTGCGACCCGAGTGTTTTCGGGCGCACGGTAAAAGGGAACCGAAAGTGACCGCCCCGTTCAGGGGGCCGTGCGGCATGTCGCCAGTTGGCATCGCGGTCACTTTCCTCTCTTGGCCTTAATCTTTAAGGCCTTTCGTGGCGTCCGGGCCGGCCTCAGTTATCGGCCAGATCGAAGGTGAAGCGGTATTTCACCCCTGTCACTTTCTGCGCTTTGCCGTTCACCACCTTGGGCTTGTATTTGAATTTACCGGCGGCGGCGCGTGCGGCGCGTTCGAAATAGCCTTTGGGGTCCGCTTCGATGATCTCGATGGATTCGGTCGGCACGGTGCCGTCTTCATTCACCGTCAGGGAAACGATGACATAGCCTTCGATGCCGCGTTCCTGCGCCCGGCGGGGATATTGCGGTTGCACCCGGACCAGCGGCAGATAGTCGCCGTCGGCGCTGGGGCCGAGATCGATGGAGCCCAGATCCACGCCGGATCCCAGGTTCGCGGGGCCGATGCCGAGGTTGAGCGTGTTGGGCCCGTCAACCTGAACCTGCGGTGTGTCCAGTTCCGGCGGCGGGGTTTCCACTTCCGGCGGCTTTTCCACTTCGCGCTCACGCCGTTGGGGCGGCTGTTCCTCGATGTCCTCGACCACATCGATAAAGCGCAGCTGGCGGTCTTCATCCAGAAGCACCTCGTCATTATAGGCGACAAGGCTCTGCATCAGGAAAAACAGGATGAAGGTTACGGCAGCCGACAGGCCGAGAGCGGGGAGATAACGTGTCTGCATCAGTTCACCTCCGCGGCAATGGCAATGCGCTCGACGCCGGCATCCCGCACGGCATCATACACTTTCAGGACCAGACCGGCCTTCGACCGCTCATCAGCCTGAATGGCGACCGACCCTTTCGGGTTTTCCGCGTGCAGTTTTTCGACGCTGGTACGCACTGCGTTCAGTTCGACCTTCTGGCGGTTGATCCAGATCTCGTCATTGGGTCGAACGGCGATCAGAATACTGACCTGTTTCTGGATGCGGGCCATTTCCGCATCGGGCTTTTCAACCTGAATGCCCGCCTCTTTCACAAAAACGGCGGTCACGATGAAGAAGATCAGCATGATGAAGACGATGTCCAGCATCGGCGTCATGTTGATCTCGGCTTCGTCCTCATCTTTCTGGGCGTGGTCTCGCATGGAACCTCTCCACATCCCGTTGGCGGTGCGCGATTTAACCGGTTCGGAGCTTAAGGAGCCCCGCCCTTCGCATCCGCGCCGTCGGGGTTATTTCTTGGGCGTCACGACAATCTTGCTCGCAGGCAGTCCGACCGCCAGGGCATCATCATAGATCCGGATGACATTGCCGGTGTAGGCACCTTCGGCCGCCTGGATGACGACCGGGGCTTCCGGACGTTCGACGCTTTCCTTCTTGATAATAGAGGGAACAGCCGAAATGTCGATGGTACGGAAGTCGTGCGTAATACGATTGTTATTGTCTATAACGAAAGCGATAGCCCGCTTCTCCTCGTCAGGCGGCGGCGGATTTTCCGTCTGGTTGTCTTCGGGCTTGTTGATCTCGATGCCCGATTCTTTGACGAAAGACGCGGTGACGATGAAGAAGATCAGCATGATAAAGACGATGTCCAGCATCGGAGTCATGTTGACTTCGGCCTCTTCACCGCCTTTCGCGAACTTGCGCATGTGTTCTCTCCAAACTTGCCAGCCGGGGCACGGTCTCTGCCCGACGGGCGGCTATAAGGGGGTAAACCCGGGCGCGGTGGTCGGACCCGACCCCGCGCCCGGGGCCATACTCATGACGCCGGATCAGTGATCCATCGTCAGGCTGTCTTCCAGCCGGTCTGATTCGCGCTTGGCGCGGCGCTCGATATAGGTGCTGAGAAAGACACCCGACAGTGCCGCCACCATGCCCGCCATGGTCGGGATGGTTGCCTTGGAGACACCGGCCGCCATGGCGCGCGCATTGGAGGACCCCTGGCTCGCCATAACGTCGAAGACCTCGATCATGCCCGTCACCGTACCCAGAAGCCCGACAAGCGGGCAGAGCGCGACGAGGGTCTTGATCATGCCGACATTGCGTGTCAGCGCGTCGTTGATCTCCGAAATCATGGCGGAGCGGATTTTATGCGCATACCAGGATTTCCGCTCGCTGCGGGCTTCCCACGCATCGATCACGCGGTTGCGCTGCTTGCGGTACTCCAGAGTAAAGAACCAGAGACGCTCCACGATCAGCACCCACATGATGAAGGTGACGACCAGGATCAGGAACAGGACGTCGCCGCCCCGTTCCATGAACCCACGGATCGCGTCAAAGGCTTCATTAAGCCCCAGCATTCGCATGTTCCTTCTCGGCATGCACGGCGATGATACCAGCCGACTGCTCTTCGAGCACGTGGATCACCGACTTGGATGCACCCGAGACGAAGCTGTGCAGCAGCAGGGTCGGAATGGCCACGACCAGACCTTCCACGGTGGTGATCAGCGCCATGGAGATACCGGACGCCATCATGGTCGGGTCGCCGGTACCGAACAGCGTGATCGCCTGGAAGGTCTCGATCATCCCGGTCACGGTACCGAGCAGACCGAACAGCGGGGCCACCGCCGAAATCAGCTTGATGAGGGTCAGGAACCGTTCCAGTGCGGGCGTTTCCTTCAGGATGGCTTCGTCCAGTTTCAGTTCCAGCGTTTCCACATCGACATTCTTGTTCTCTTCATAAACGGAGAGAACGCGGCCGAGCGGGTTGTCCTTGGACGGGGTGCCGCTGCGGATCTGCTTGCGGACCTTGCCGGAGACAACCGTCAGATACAGGAACTGAACAACGGCCATCAGAACGCCGATGGCGCCGAGTGCCAGGATCAGATAACCCACGGTGCCGCCCTGGTCGATACGTTCCTGTAGGGTCGGCTTCTCAACTTCGAGGTTGAGGATCTGGCCCCGCGTCGGGTCGACGCCGATGGCCGCCATGCCGGACGTGGCCGACTGGAAGCTGGAAACCGTGCCGGTGATACGGCCGGAAGGCTGACGCTGGAGTTCCTCGACGGAGCCGTCGTTTTTCAGCGTGTAGTATTTGCCGGCGCCGAGGATGGTGAAATCACCGATCCGCGTCAGGTCGACCACTTCCGTGGTGCCGTCCGTCCGGCGGACTTCGTGCGGGAAGGTGACGACCTTGGAGGATTCGATCATTTCCAGCATCATCTGCGTCGGCCAGGACCGGATTTCGTCCAGGGTCGGCAGTTCAGCCGAGTCAGCAGCCTTGGCGACAAGCGTGTTGATGCCGTCAAGACGGTCGGTGTTGTCGATGGATACGTGGCTGGTGGAGATGATCGAGCGGGCATCGCCGGCGGACTGTTGCAGAACGCCGAAAAGCTCCTGCAATTGACCGGCGCGTTCGCGGCGCTGTTCAAGAAGCTGCGTGATCCGCTCTTCATTGACGCGGCGCTGTTCCTCAAGGCGCTCGGCCTCGCGTTCCAGGCGCTGCTGTTCCTGGCGGGCCTGTTGCAGCAACTGCTGCTGCTGGTCACGGCGTTGCAGGAATTCGGCTTCGCGCTGCTTGTGTTCGGCTTCTTCCGTGACGCGGCCTTCACGCACCTTGTTCAAAAGGGCGTCGAGGTCGGCGGATTGCGCCTGTGCCAGGGTGGAAACACCAAGCACCAGCGCGGCAGTGGTAAACAGAGTTTTCATCGCTTACGTCTCGCTTTTCTGGTTGCCGGTTACTTGGTTTGCGGTGCTTTGACAGGCAGCACGACAACATCGAGGGGAACCTGACGGCGTGCCATTTTCAGCAGCTGGCGGACCGGTGTGGCGTATTCGCTGCCGAGAGACTGCCAGCTTTGCGTGTCGCCGTCCCAGGCCGCGGTTTCGCGGCCGTCCTTGGTCTGATAGTAGAAGCCGGCGCGGCCCAGGCGGACGAAATTGACCGAACGGCCATCATCCAGAACACCTTCATAGGCATTCACCGTACGGCCGTACTGGACTTCGGCCTTGTAGGCCTCAAGCACGACGCGGAAGCGTTCCGGATCGTTCACATTGGGGTCGTCCATGGCATCGCGCAGGGTGGCGATCCGGTCCAGACGCTCGTCAAGCTGGAAGGGAACGTCGGCGCGAACGAATTCTTCGAGGTTCTCGATCATTTCCAGCATCAGCGGCGTGACCTGACGTTTGATTTCGTCAATCTGGCCGATGGAAATTTCGATTTTGGAGATTTCGTTTTCCTGCTCGGCGATCACGCGGCGCTGTTGCGCGTTGTAGGCACGCAGGCCGGCGTTGGTCTTCAGAACCGCCTTGTATTCCCCGAACAATTGGGAGGTCGCATCGGCGATCCCGTCAATACGCTGCTGGGATTGTTGGGCGATCAGGTTGGAGCGGTCAACTTCCTTCACGACTTCGTCGAGACGTGCGTCCTGTGCCTGAGCGATCGAGGCGCCCAGAAGGACCGAGGCCGCCGCTGCCGTCGATACAGCAATCCGTTTCACTTTAGCCTTATCCATATTTCTGCCCACTTGGGTTTCCACTGCGCCGCCAGTCGGGCACGCTGTCCCTTGTGCGGCTGGTTCAACCAAGTAAAGATCCCGCCCGGAAAGGGGCTGCATCTTCACATCCATCCATTGAGAGACGGTTCATGCACAAAAACGCCTGCCGGGCAGAAGCCCGTTGCTGAGTCCTGCACTGAACACTGAATAAGGGACCTTCCCGTACCTCTCCCAATCGCGCCGACCACCCTGGAATAGCTCAGACGCCCTAAGGCCGCCGGAAGCATCCTCGCATATGTCGTCCGGTTCACCCCGAAGGATGCCGGATGATCTGTTTCTTAAAGCCCCAACCACATGCATGCGCAAAAGCCGAGATTTAACCGGGTGGCCCGGCTCGCGCTTATAATCCAAGAATCTCGAATGATTCCAAGAAAAAATTTTAACTTCTTCTGTGGACGTGCATGCGTAATTTTATTTCACGCCGTTCTTTTAGTTGCGGATGGGCCGGTCGGGTTCGCACAACCCCTTTCAATACCATAGGCTTTTGTGGTTGCGGGCGGGCCGGAAGAATGGCGGCGGAGCGGACTTGCGTGCACGCCCGCGATGAAGGGGCGACTATTTTCAGCCTGACCGTGTGCCGCCGTCAGGCTAATCTTTTGTCCAGATCGAAGGTTGGCGCATCGCCCTTGGACCGGAAAATGTGAATATTCAAACCGGTTTGAGTCGCCGTGTCGCGGACGGATCACGGCATAGCGCGGCGTTGTCCCTGTCAAGACCGAGGGTCGGCGTGAGGTGCCGGGGCCTGGACTGATGACTGGAAATTATGCCGGGAAATTATGCCTGGAAACGATGTCCGAGCGGGCGACAGGCGGCGACGATGCGCTGCGGCCTTTACTCTTTGAGGTGGGAAGTAAAAGAAAGGGTCGGATAGCGGTCAGGCACCCGGATACATTTGTCGCCGTTTGAAGCGCGCGGCCGGTATGGCCGTTGCTATCGCCGGTCGTTTATCAGCTGTCGCCGTCGGTCAGGCTGTGAATTTCCTCCAGCGCGGCGAGAACGCCGTGCCACTGGTTGTCACGGCAGAATTCCAGCGCCTTGTTGAGGCCGAGGTGGCTTGAAAGCGTGTTCGCAAGTGTCCGTGTGCCGTCGGAAATATGGTCGTATCCGGTATTTTCCATGGGCCCGGTGCGGTTTTTTTGAGCTGAATGCATCCAGTGAACCCTTGTTTCATTCATGGACTCGTTACTGATGTATGAGACAGGCTTTGATGGATTTTCGCCTTGAGGGGAGAGGCTAATCCCTAGCTCTAAAAAAGACGTTAACGGCTATGTCCAAGTCGTCTCAAATCATCCCGAAACCGGTCGCGGATGAAAGGGCCGGCCAAGCCGGACAAGGGATTTAGAGCAGGGCGCCCGGCGTCGCGCGGACACTGACTTCAAGGGGGCGCAGGCCTTCAATCTCGACCGACAGGCGGTCCCCGGCCTTGAGAAAACGGGGCGGTGTGCGGGCGGCTCCGACGCCGGCAGGCGTGCCGGTCAGCAGAATGTCACCGGGCGCCAGCGCCATCGTGCTGCTGACAAAGGCGATGATGCGCGCGACACTGAAAATCATGTCCGCCGTTGTTCCATCCTGCATCTGCTGATCGTTCAAAAAGGTTTTCAGGCGGAGCGCTTGCAGATCGCCGACATCGCCCACCGGCCGGATGGTGGGACCCAGGGCCCCGGACCGGTCGATATTTTTACCAAGGGTGAACTGGCTCGTCCGTTTCTGGGTGCGTCTGAGCGATCCGTCATTGGCGGTCGTGACGCCGAAGATATGATCCAGCGCCTGGCTTTCCGGGATCGTACGGCCGCCCGTGCCGATGACGACCGCCAGTTCGCCCTCGAAATCGAAGGTCGATTCGTCCTCCGGCGCCTCGATGGCGCCGCCATGGCCCGTGAAGCTGGAGGCAAAGCGGACAAAAATATCCGGGGCGGCAGGGGCGGCGGCCCCCTCCGCCATATTCATTTCACGGGCGTGCGCCGCATAATTCTTACCGACACACAGGATCCGGCTGCGCGCCGACAGGGGCGGCAGATAGCTTGCATCTTCAAGGGACTGCCAGGCGTCGATGGTTTCCGCCTCGCCGGCCATGGCTGCAAAATCACCCGTGTTTAAAAGGCTGCACAGGTCATCGGCGGCGGCACCGCCGGCATCGGCGACGGGCAGGAAGCGTTCCCCGCGCACCAGCGCCCAGAAAATCCCTTGTGCATCCTTGAGTCGGGCCAGTTCCATCAATCGTCTTCCCTGTTCGTCCGGTCTGTTGTCATCTCTGACGCTCCGCGTATGGCGGGCAAGGCCACGATCTCTTCGCGCAGCGTCACTTCACGCAAGCCCCGCACGCTGTTGCCGATAAAAACGCGGTCTGCCTGACGTAGCATATCGTGTGTTATCGCCGTTTCTTCAATCGGCGGGTCCGCCTGGGCGATCAGTTCGGCCCGCAAGACGCCCGGCAGGGCGCCGTCGCTGATTCGCGGTGTCCGCCAAAGGCCGTCGCGGACGATGAAAACCGTGCTGATCGCGCCTTCCGCCAGCAGCCCGTCGGTGTTGAAAAACAGGATGTCGGCCAGATTGTCCTCGCGGGCCTTGCGGGCGGCAATGTCGTAGATGGCCCTGTCGGTCGTTTTGTGCCGGCGCTGGGGCGCGCGATGGTCAAGCGGGTCTCCGGCAATGGCAACCGCCGGCAGGGGGGTATCCGCCTTCCCGCCATCGGGGGTGCCGTCCAGCGGTTTGCTGGTGACGCTGACCGTGCCACCCGGTCCCAGCAGGACGCGCATACGGCGGGTGTGCCGCCGCGCGCCCAATGCGGCCACATGCCGGGCGATTCGGTTTTCCACTTGGTTTTCCACTCGGTTTTCCATTGTGGCCGAATCGCTGATCATACCCAGGGCCCGGGCACTGGCGGCAAGGCGGGCCAGATGCCGGTCCCGGCGCGGGATATGTCCGTCAGGGTCCAGCCGCATGGTTTCTATCAGGGCGGTCCCGGCGCGGAAGCGGGGGGGTGCGTCCTGCTTGCCTGTATTCTGTTTGTCTTTGTTCTGTTTCTCTGGGTCCTGTTTGCCTGTATCTGGCTTATCCGTGCCGCCTGATGTGTCGCTGCCGTCCGCGACGGATGCGCGCCGGGCAAAATCGGCCTTCAGCAGGCATTCGTCATATTCGTCGCGGGCGCGGCTGTCGGCGACAATACCGCTGCCGATGCCCAGACGTCCCCGTCCGTCCGCCCCCAGAACGAAAGTCCGTATCGGGACGTTCAGTGTCATCCGTCCCTCGGGCCCGAAATACCCGATGGCACCGCAATAAACACCGCGGGGGCCGTTTTCCTGGCCGGCGATAATCTCCATGGCGCGGATTTTCGGGGCGCCGGTCACCGACCCGCAGGGAAAGGCCGCGCGGATCAGATCGGACGGGGGCAGGTCCGGTTTCAGGTCCGCCGTGACGGTCGAGGTCATCTGAAACAGTGTGGGATAGGCGCTGACCTCATACAGGCGCGGCACCGCGACGCTGCCCGGCTCCGCCACACGGCTGAGATCGTTGCGCAGAAGATCGACGATCATCAGGTTTTCCGCCTGCGATTTGCTGTCGGCGGCCAGGGCATGCGCCAGTGCCGCGTCTTCGGCCCCGCTATCGCCGCGCCGGGCGGTGCCTTTCATCGGGCAGGCGCGGATGCCGCCGTTCCGGCGTTCCAGAAACAATTCCGGCGAGGCGGACAGCACCCGCCAGTCGCCGGTGTCGATATATGCACCGTAAGGGGCCAGCTGATGCTGGCGGATTTCCCCGTAAAGGGCGATGGGATCACCGGTCACGGCGGCGTCGAGCGCCATGGTGAAATTAACCTGATAGACATCGCCTGCGGCGATGAAATCCTTCAACGCGGCGAACCGGCTTTTATATCCGTCCGCACTGAGGGGGGGCGTGCCCAGTGACAGTCCGGCCCGCCGCCGGCTGCCCCGCTCTGCCTCGTGAAGCAGTTTTTCCGTATCGACCCGGTGCGGCGCCCGGACGGCCATCATCCAGATCAGCGGTTCCCGTGCGTAAGGCGGCCGTCCCGCCTTTGCGGCGCTGTCTTCAATGGCGCGGCGGACACGGGGTTCCCACGCGGCGGCGCATTCATAGGACAGCCAGCCGGCAAGCCAGTGGCCCTCCGCCACCAGTGCGTCAATCCGGTTCAGCGCGTCCGGGATAGCATCGAGACCGCGGGCTTCCAAGATATGGGCGGGATCGCTGAACAGAAGACCGCTTTCCCGTTCCCGCCGCCCGCCTGCCTGCTGCCCGTCTACCCGTGCCGATTGACAGTCGTCCAACAGGACCAGGGGCGCGCGGCGCAGGGAAAAAGCGGTCATAACTCTTCTGCCTTCCGCGCCCGAGGCACCGGACAGCCTTTTACAGGATGTTGAAACCGATCAGAAGCGCAGCGAGGCTGCCCACCGCCACGCTCAGCCAGGTCAGGACGGTTCCGACGGCGCGGAAGGCGTTTTCCCTGGCGAAATTGGCGATACCGTGGGCATGCGAAAGCCGTCCGACCAGAAACGTCGCCGCCAGGATGAGCACGAACAGGGGCAGCGCGCCGCCGGTTTCCAGAAGGCCGAGCAGGATCATCATCAGGGGGGCGTATTCGACGAAATTGCCCTGGGCGCGGATGGCGCGCTCCAGTTCGGCGGAGCCGCCCGAGCCGATCAGGGTTTTGGTTTTCACCCGCCACAGGGATACCTTGAGCGACAGCCAGATCAGAATGAGACCCGCCAGGCCTGCGGTGATCAGTGTAATGGTCATTTTGGTCCTCCCCACCATATGATATGACTGCCCTGTCCGAACAGGCCGGGGCAACGGTATGGGGGCGTTTCCACAGGGTCAAGCCCGGTGCGCCGATATATGCGTGCCGGCCGCTTGCAGGGGCATCCCTGCACATCTTGTCCGAACAGAAGGGTATGGAGTGCGCCGCGCATGAAGCTGAAGAGGGATGTTCTGATCCGGATGAACGCGCAAGCCGCGAAACTGCCCTTTGCCGACTGGAATTTGTACCACAAAAGCGTGGTTGCCGTTCTGGCCGCGTTTTTTGTCGCGGTGCTGCTGCGGGCCGTCACCGCGGTCGACGGCGGCGATGTCTATCATGAAAGCGCGCGGGTGTTCGAGGCCACGCCCGAGATGATGTGGCCCTGGGTGACCACCACGCAGGACCGGGTGCGCTGGCAGGCGGGCATCGTGGATATATCCCGTCTGACCGGTGCGCCGGCGGAGCCCGCCTCGACGCGGTTGCTGTTCTGGCGCGAGGACGGCCGGCGCTGGAGTGCCGTTGAAAGGACGGAACAGGTCGTCCGCACCAGGGTCTTCGAGGTCATCCAGCAATCGGACCGGGACGATCGCCGCATGCGTATCGAACTGGTGCCCGAAGGGCCGTGCCGGACCCGTGTGATCATGATGGAATGGATACGCGCGACGGCTTACCGTGACCGTTTCTGGGCCTTTCTCTACACCGATGCGCGCCAGGGCCGTCTGGAAACATCGCTTGACGCGCTTGGCCGCTGGATCGGCTATGACCCGCAGCCCTGTTCAGAGGGTTGAGCCCTGCCTCAGGCAGGGCTGACGTCATAATCATTGAAGGACCAGTCGGCGGCTGTTTCCAGTTCCGCCAGGAACAGATTTTCCGCCGCCACAACGGCCTCGTCTTCCGTATCGGCGTCGACGTCGGCAACCCAGTAAAAGGTGCCGCGTTTCAGGGTTGCCTGAAGGGTGACTTTCATAAGCGCCATGGTCGTTTCCGGTTCAGTGCGTGTCGGTTGATCATAAGAGCAGGCCAGCCGTGAAAAGATGCGGCGGGGCCGCACCTTTCCAGGATGGTCTCCCGCCCCTAGCACACGCGGTGCGGTGTCGCCAAGTCCGACAGGCCGTCCCTCCCGCGGCCGTCCCAGTCTAAAGGGACCGGCTGATCAGTTCCTTCATGATTTCCGAGGTGCCGCCATAGATGCGCTGGACCCTGGCATCGGTGAAGTGATGGGCGATTTCATACTCGGCCATGAAACCGTAGCCGCCGTGCAGTTGCAGACACTGGTCGGCGATCCGGCCCTGCAGTTCGCTGCACCACAGTTTTGACATGGCACCGCCGACGGCATCCAGTTTGCCCTCGATATGGCGGCCGAGGCATTGGTCGATGAACGCCCAGCCGACTTCGAGCTCGGTTTTCATTTCCGCCATTTTGAAACGGGTGTTCTGGAACGCGGCGATCGGTTTTCCGAACGCGTGACGTTCCCTGATATACTGATTGGTGATGTCGAAGGCGCGCTGTGCCCCGGCCATGGCGATGACACCGATAGACAGCCGCTCCTGCGGCAGTTCCTGCATCAGATAAACGAAGCCGGCATTTTCCTGGCCGATCAGGTTTTCCACCGGCACCCGCACATCGTCGAAGAAAAGCTCGGACGTGTCCGAGGAATGCTGGCCGATTTTTTCCAGGTTGCGGCCACGGCGGAAGCCGGGCCTGTCGGCTTCGACGATGATCAGGCTTGTGCCCTTCGCGCCTTCCTCCGGATTGGTTTTGGCCACCACGATGACGAAGTCGCAATTCTGACCGTTGGAGATGAAGGTCTTCGATCCGTTGATCACATACTCGCCATCTTCGCGCCGGGCGGTGGTGCGCACCCCTTGCAGGTCGCTGCCGGTGCCGGGTTCGGTCATGGCAATGGCGCCGACCATCTCGCCCGTGGCCATTTTCGGCAGGATATTTTTCTTGATGGCGTCGGTGCCGTAATTCAGCAGATAGGGCGCGACAATATCGCTGTGAACGGCCAGCCCGGCGCCGCCGGCGCGGTTATAGGCCTGTTCCTCATTGACGATGCAGTTGAAACGGTAATCCCCGCCGACACCGCCATACTCCTCCGGCATTTGCGGACACAGCAGTCCGGCTTCCCCGGCCTTGTTCCAGAAGTCACGCGGAACCTGGCCCGCCTTGGACCAGTCCTCGCGGTAGGGGGCGGCTTCCTGCTCATAGAATTTGCGGACGGCATCGCGGAAAATATGATGTTCTTCGTCGTAAACGGTCCGTTTGGCAAGCATGGCGTTCCCTCCCCTGGTTGACCAATTTGCGTTTTCATTGATGTGCGCCCATTGTCCGGGGCGCGGATGGATCCGTGGCGTGATGATGGGCGGGGGGTACGGCCTTGTCAATGAAACTGGACTTGCCGGTCTACTATTATTGGCCATTATTATTGGCTGTGGCGTTCGCGGCAAACGGTATCGGGCAGGTTGTCGGGGCGGCAAAGCACCGGCACATAGAAACCGGCCGTCATGAAAAAGGCGCCACGGAAAACCGGGCGCCGTTTTGTCCTGGATAGTCTGGCGGCGGAATATCAGCCGTTCTGGCGATTGCGCCGCCAAACGCGAATCTGCTCGTTCAGGTCCAGTTGCACCTGCCGGCGTCTTTCGTGAACGGCATTCAGATCCTCGTCATAACGGGAACGCTGTTCCTTGGTCATGTAAGGCGACAATTGCGCGCCGCGCCGATCCATGCAGGTCAGATAGGTATCGACCTTGCCGGAATAGACGACAATGGATTCCCGTGCCACGCGCAGGTCGTCCGGCGTGGCCGTTTCCCCCTTGGGGATGATCGGACCTTGCATCGGCGGTTCGCCGCAATCGGTTGCAAAAGCGGAATCGGTTTGGAGTTCCGCCAGTCCTGCCAGCAGAAATGCGCCCATGGCCAGCCGTGCAATCATCCCTTGATCTCCGCATCATGTATTTTATCAATACCGGATATGATGATATTTAATCAAAAACGAGCCGGAATCCAAGAGCCAAGGACGATGATTTTCGATGCATGGGCATTTTCCATGGATGGACGACAACCGGTCAGGTTTCTGTCAGCCGGCCCACTGCCCGTAACCGGGCGCCGGGTCTGTCAGCTCTCCGCCTTTGGGCTGTCCGCTTTCGCGGTGGCCGGTTTTTTGCCTGCCGCCGTTTTGCGGACAGCCGGTTTTTTCGCTGCGGGTTTTTTTGCCGGGGCTTTTGCCGCAGCGGTCTTTTTCGCCGGGGCTTTGCGGCTCGCGGTGCGTGTCTTTTTGGCCGGCGTTTCACCGGCGCCGTCGTTCTGTGCACCGCCGTTCTCTGAACCGTCCGTCAGGTCGATGGGGACAGGGGCTTCCTGCGCCGCCGCTGTCTGTGCGACGTCGGCGCCTGCATCCGCCTGCCCCGTTGTTTGTGCCGGCTGTTGCTGGACAGCCTGTCCTTGTGCGGCCTGTTGCTGAGCGGCCTGTTGCTGAGCGGCCTGTTGCTGAGCGGCCTGTTCCTGGGCGGCCTTTTGGGCTTCGGCGGCGCGGGCGGCGGCCTCGGCCTCACGCGCGGCCTGTTCCGGGAAAAGCTGTTTGTAGACGGCATTGACACGTCCGCCGACATCGGAAATGGCGTCGGCCAGTGCCTGAAGATTGTAGGCGACCCCGCGCAGGTAAAAGATGCGGGTGTTCGGATTGTAGCCCCGGAAAATGCAGTCGTCGCCGACACCGTCGCCAAGCTGTGTCGGGTCGCCGACAAAGTCGAAGGCCACCTGTTTGCCCTTGGTCCGCGCGATCCATTCTTCCAGTTTTTCGTCGGACCGTTCCCACAGTTCGCTGAGCCGGCGGTCGTTCAGCGGGTGCTTTTCCGTCAGTTTCAGGACCGACCGCAGGGAGTCACCGCGTCCGCGCGCACGGGCACGGCTCGGCCACAGAATGGATGAAATCTGACTTGCCGAGCTCAACACCAACTGGCCGCCATACAGAATACCCGATCCCGCCCTGTTGCGGGCGGCCTGGTTGAACAGATCGTACGCCGTCTGGATGTGCAGGCACTGATTGCGCAGTTCGTGGATATAGATGGCAAGCGTATTGGTATCCATGAGCCCCTCGTGTCACTCGTGTCATCCGGTGCCAAACCGTATCGCGCCGTTGGTTTGGACATCCGGTTTGATGTCTGCGGCGAGCGATAGCACAGGCCAGCGGTCGATTTCCAGTCGCACTATGTATAAATCGGGCGCCGGAACATGCTTTTGCATGGCCCCTGCGGCCCTGTTGCCTTAAGATTCCGCCTGGGTGCATTAAAAACAGGGTGCAGGCGGTATGGCGGAGGCGGCTTTTGCCCCGAGGGCGCCGTCCCCTCCTTCACAGTCCCGTGCGGACGAAGGAAGACGGCGCGGCGTCGCGGACCGGGAGGGCGGGCCGGCTTTGATAGAGCGTGGCACGCTTTTCGCCGCCGAACTTGCGCCGCGTCATGACGGCGGCGACGTGACCGGCGGTGCCGGCACATCCGGACCTTCCAGTGCAAATATATCGGATATCGTGGGCGACGCGCCCCTCACGGACACGGACGGCAGGCAGCGGATCGGCATGCAGGCCCCGGTCGCCGGCGGTCCGCACCGTCCCGTGGCGGGCTTTACCAATCCCGTCAGCCTGGCCGGCAGCGTGCTCTTTCTGTTGGCGGAGGTACAGACCCGGGAAATCATCGTGGCCCGGCACAATCCGGCCCCCTCACGTCTCGACCAGGCGCACGCGGCTTATCTTAAGGGCAGCCGGGATGCCCGCAGTCTCGCGGCCCTGGCCCGTTTTAGCCCGCAGCCGGCACTGGCCGGGACGGAGCGCGCGGTCAGTTGATCGCGGTGGGGCGGTGCGAAACCCGCCGTAAAATGCCAGGCCGGCAGGCCGGGACCCTGTGCAAAACCGTGTTTATCCTGTCAGGCGGGCTTCGATCAGGCGCAGCCAGCGTTCAACCCTGTCGCGGTGATCCTGCTTGCTGCTTTGTCCGACCGGCTGGCGGCTGTATATGACCAGGCGCGACCGGGGCAAGCCGCTTGCGATCCGTCCCCCTTCCAGAATGCGAACGGTGATGGCCGCGGGAAAAGACTGTCCGGGCAGGCGCTCGGTGAAGTCGAACTGATTGCGCGCAAGATCGAACCGCAACGTGTTGATGGTGGGCATATTGTCCGTGAAATCGGCCACGGCCCGTCGCAGGGTTTGCGCCGGGACATTGAAAACCGGTGCATCGGCATCCGGAACCGCAGTGCCGCACAGATCAGCGGGACACAGAAGATAGGCGGGGTCATCGCCGGTATAGTCCAGCGTTGCGAAGTCCACATCGGTGAGCGCGGCGCCGCGCTCCCCAAAAAGGCCGCCGCCGCCACCCATGCTGACATAAGCGTAAAAAGCGATGCCGGCGATGAAAACGATCGCGCTCAAACCGATTGCGTAGGTCCGGAATTTGTCCAGCATGAAACGGGCTCAGTCGTTATGGGCGGCTATGGGCGGTTCTTAGGGTAACGGTTGCAGACCAATGGCTCATAACCGGACCGGCCTGTCGGTCCGCCGCAGTCCCGCGGGACCGCGGCGGGTGCCTGGGTCTGGTGCCTGGGTCTTCGGGGGATCAGCCGAGAATGCTGCCCAATTGCATGGCCAGGCTCATATCGCCTTCAACGCGCAGTTTGCCGGTCATGAAGGCCATTTGTGCGTTCAGGCTGCCGGAGGCGATTTCGCCGAAATCGCTTTTGGAAACCTTGACCGTGCAGTCGGCGTCGCTGTCGGCGTTGTCCACGACGGTCGGCGACGCCTTGCCGTCAATACGGATGACGCCGTCATCACCGAAGTCAAACTTGACGATGGCGCTCAGCGGTGAATGGGCCCCCACGCGATTACGGATTTCGGTGGTCAGTTCGTCGAGTGTCATGATGTTTTTTTCCTCTCTGGAGGTGTGGTGTGGGCAAATGGGGGCGGTGCTTAGGCTCCCTTGCGCATATGTCGCAACGCATAATGCCGACTGCCGTAACGATTGCAAGAGCCGGCCGGTGACTGACTGGTCAGTCACCGGCCATCGGCGCGGCTGTCGGATGCCGCGCGCCGATGGCCGGTTTCAGCGGTTGCCGCCGTCGTCCGCTTTGTCCTTTTTCTTGAGCAGGCCGATAACGCCGCCAATCCCCTTTTCCAGTTTCTGGCGGGTGTCCTCATCCAGCGATTTTCCCAGATCCTTGCCCAGGTCCTTCAACTGGTTTTTCATGCCGGCCTCTATCATCGCCTTGGCGATCTGCGGCTCCAGCACATCCATGACGTGGCGGGCGATTTCGCCTGGGGCCAGACCCTGTTCATCGGTTCCCAGATCGGTCAGGGTGAAGCCGGCAAGGGTGATGTCCTCGTTCACATCGATCATGCCCTCATTGTCCAGCTTGACCCGAGGGCTGCTCACTTCCATCCGGTGGATGGTCAGCACCGTTTCGCTGGGCGCGGCGGCCGGCTCCGCCGGCAGCATTTTGGCGATGTTTTCCTGCAGGGCCTGAAAGTTGCTGGCGCCGCTTTTCAGCCGGGCATCCAGCAGCAGCGCATCGATGACGATATGATCTATGATGATGTGGTTGCTCAGAAGGGTGGCGGGCCTGACCTTCATATCCAGTTGTCCCAGCGACGCCATCGGCCCCTCGCCGAAGCCGTCGGGCTGGCCGATGCTCAGTCCCCTGACAGTGGCCTCGCCGGAGAAAAGCGAAAGATCGACGGCCTCGACCCCCACATCGACCTGCAACAGATCCGGTCCCGCCGTTTCGGCGCCTGTCTTGATCAGGTTGTTCAATTGGAAGTAAACCACCACAAGGGCGACGACGAAAAGCGCGACAAGAACGGTGATGATGCGCGTCATGCTATTCTCCCTGATACCAACGTGCGAAAGACTGTCAAAACCCGGTATGTCGCACCCATGGTGCCTAAAACCATGGTGCAAAACCATGACAAAACTTTGTACATCCGGTTTTGGCCATACAGCCATACATCCATGACATGTCGAAAATCGCATGAATCTGTGGCGGATATAGGGCTTTCGCAGTGTTGCGTTTTTTGACAACATGCCTGTCGAAGGCCAAACAGACAAAAGGCTCCTGAAGGGGAGGTCGATGCGCGCCTTGACGCAGTTTTTTCTGTTTCTGATCTATGCGCTGCTGGGGGTTTTCGCAGCGGTATTGCCGCCGCGCATGGCCGGTGTCGACCAGGATACGGCCACCGTTTTCGGGATTCTGGTGTTTTTTGCCGCATGGCAGACCACAATGACCCTGACACTTGCCCGGCGCAGCACGGAGCAGGCCCGGCATGTGGCGAAATTGGAGCAGAAGATCGCCCATCTTCTGAAAGAGACGGAAACCCTGAGCGGCACGGTCAAGGCCCAGGCCGGGCAGCCGCAAAAATCCGATAAGGTCATTTCCGAACTGAGCCTTCTGAAAACCCTTCTGGAACAGGTCATTCACCGGCAGGCGCATTTTGATTTGAAAGCAATGCCGGACCCATCGGACGACAAAGCCGGAAAAGCGCCGCAGAAACCGGTTTCCACCGCGAAAGACAAGGCGGCAAAGCCGGCGTCCCAGCAAAAAGCCGGGGAAAAGGCACCTGCGGCCAAATCGCCCGCCGGGGCCTCGGTGTCCGGCGAGAGCGCTGCCCAGGACGCCGCGCCCGAGGAGGAGGACCGCAAGCCGCAGCCCCCGTCCGCGCGTGAAACACAGCCGGCGCCTGTCATTGACGTCAAAAACAGGGGCAAGCTTCTGGACCTGTTCCGCGATGCCTTGTCGGAAAATCGCGTCGACCTTTATATCCAGCCCATTGTCGCCCTGCCGTCGCGCCGCACCGTTCATTATGAATGCTATTCCCGGGTCCGGGATGAGGACGGCGGTGTCGTACTGCCCAGTCAGTTCATGCCGCTGGCCGAGGATCGCGGCCTTGTCGGGACGCTGGACAATCTTTTGCTGTTTCGCCTCATACAGCTTGTCCGCCGTCTTGGGCCGCGCCGGCCCGATATCCGTTTTTTCTGCAATCTGTCACGGGCCTGCATGGAGGACGGCGAATTTCTCAGCCAATTGATCGATTTCATGACGAGCAATTACGAATTTTCCAGCCGACTGGTCTTTGAAATCACTGAGGATGACTGGATCATGCTGGACGATACGATCCGCACCAACCTGGAACAGCTGCGGCGGCGCGGGTTCCGCTTTTCGCTCGATCACGCCAGGGATTTTGATGCCGATTTTGCCGCCATGGCCAAGGACGGCATCGCTTACATGAAGGCGGACGTGAAAACGCTGACCCGCGAACTGAAGCCGGGCAATCTGAAAGAGGTCATGGCGGACCTGCGTCTGCGGGGCATCCGTCTGATCGCCACGCATATCGAGACCGAGGGGGAGATTTTGCAGGTTCTGGACCTTGGCCTTGAATACGGACAGGGCTATATCTTCGGCGAACCGTCCCAGGCGACGGAATTGAATCGCTCGCTTTAGCCCTGAAAGTCCGTTTCCCGACGGCAGGAGTGTTCCCTTGTCCGAGAGTTCCCGAAGGTCCGCAACCGCGTCTCTGTCCACGGTGTCCTCTTCACCGGTCGATACCGGAACGCCGCTACCGCCGCGCGGCGGTGCCATTCCGGTCTGGACGGGCATTGCCGGTCAGGTGGAACGTTTCGATCTTGTCGTCTGTGACCTTTGGGGGGTGATGCATGATGGCCGGCATCTGAGCGAAAATGCCGTCCATGCCATTCAAAAAACCCGCGACGCCGGCGTCCGCACGGTTTTTCTGACCAACGCACCACGCCCCCGTTTTGAGGTGCGGGCCATGCTGGAGAAAATGGGCCTTGACCCGGCGCTGACGGATCGGATCGTCACATCGGGCGGTCTTGCGCGGGACCGTGCGCGTGCGGCCTACCGCGATGCCCGCCTGTATCATCTGGGGCCCGCGCAGGACAGGGCAACCATTGACGGGCTGCCGGTCCGGGAAGTGGACAGCCTGCATGAGGCCGAGGTGATCCTGGCGACGCATCTCGAGGTGGACGGCGTGGACGCCCACAGGGCGTATCTGCGGGGTGCGGCGGAACGGGGGGTTCCGCTGCTGTGCGCCAATCCGGACCGGATTGTCGGACACGGAGAGACCTTGTATCCCTGTGCCGGTGCCGTCGCCGATCTGTATGCCGAAATGGGCGGGCCGGTTGAATGGTTTGGCAAGCCGCTGAAATCGGCGGTCAGCGCGTGCATGGCGGAAGCCAGCCTGCCCACCGTGCCGGCGGACCGGGTTCTCCTGATCGGGGACAGCCTTCAGACCGACCTGCCGGCAGCTGCTGCGGCCGGCGTTGAAGGGGCCCTTGTGGCGGCCGGTATCCATGGCCGCGATCTGATGCCGTTGCTGGAAGGCGGCATGCCGCAGGTGCCGCTGGACCGTTTTTGCGCGCTTTTCGGCGCCTGCGTCCCTGTGCCGCAGGCCATTCTGCCAGGTCTGTCATGGTAGATGCTTAGGGGCGGCCTGCCCGGAAAACGGCCTTTTGGCGTGTCCGGATGCCGCCGGAATTCTGATTTGCATCAATATGTGGCTTGAAACTGCATGTCATGGGCAGGGACGATCTGTCGCGTTGAATTGGGTTCGATCCCCTGGCGCGGATCGTTTATGAATGAGTGTCATGAAACGGCCCCATTTCGGCGGCAAACAACCGCGCTGCAAATGTGGGGCAGGGGTCTGACACCAGGTTTTTGAAGAGGTCAAGCACAGTGACCAGTTTAAAACGAAGCGATTACCGCGCTCTGATCAAGGACTGTTTCGAACCGGATCTGGGCATTTTCTGGCGCGAATTCCTCATCGCTTATGCGGCGTTTCTGGGCGGCCTGGCCGCACTTTTCTTTGCGCCGTCCCTGTCCCTACAGGTGGCCGGGTTCTTTCTGGCGGCGCTGATGGCGTATCGTTGCGCCATTTACATGCATGAAGTGGTGCACCTGCCCAGGGTGAAATTCAGAAGCTTCATATATGGCTGGAATATCCTTGTCGGTATTCCCTTTCTGTTGCCGTCCATCCTGTATGAACCCCATCTTGAGCATCATCTGCCCAAACAGTATGCCACGGACAACGATCCTGAGTATGCGCCGCTGGCCGGCAGTTCCGCTCTGGGGATTATCTGGTTCATCCTGCACCACGCCTTTGTGACGCCGGTTATCCTGTATATCCGCATGCTGATCGGTCTGCCCGTGCGCCTGTTGTCGGCAAAGGGGACGGACTATCTGGAGCGGCGGCTGTCGTCCCTCGTGATCAACTGGCACTATGACCGGCGTAATCGTGCCAACAAGAAACTGCTGATCGGCATGGAAGCCTATGTGCTTGCGGTCACCGTTATTTTTTCGATCCTGATTTATCAGGGTGTTCTGGCGCCGCTGGTTCTGGTGAAACTGGTCGGGGTGATCATGGTGGGGCTGATTTTCAACGCCATCCGCACACTGGCCGCGCACCGGTACATCAATCTGGACCTGGCGCCGATGACGGTGGACGAGCAATTGCTCGATTCTCTCAACTATGTCGGGCCGAAATGGATCGGATTGATCGTGGCGCCCGTTGGATTGCGGTTTCACGCCCTGCACCATCTGTTTCCAAGCATCCCCTACCACGCCCTGGAAACGGCCCATGACCGCCTGATGGCGGCAACCGACGAAGACGATATCTACCGCCGGACCAATTTCTCCAGTTACTTCAAGCAAATGTGGGATCTGACAAAAAAGCCGGACATTCAGGCGAAAGCCGCGAATCCGGACACGTCAGGTCAGGAAAAAGAGACGCGGTCCGGTCAGGGCTCCGTCGCCGGCGCGTCCTGAGGGCCCTCAGGCTGAAGGCAGGGTCAGGCACATCTTTACCGGGAAGTGGAAAGAAATGATGGGGGTCAGCCGAACAGGGCGTCGATATCGTCCTGGCTGACCTCTTCGCCGGATGGCAGGTCAGCGTCTTTTGCCGGAGGCGCGCTCTCCGCTTTCTTGTCCTTTGCGGGTTTGGCTTCTTCCGCTTTTGCGGCCTCGCCTTCCGGTTCGTCCGCAGGGGTGTCAGCATCCTCTTTTTTGGGCGTGTCGGAAAGCGGGTCGAAATCTTCCTCGAACATGGCGTCCAGTTTGGCGGGATCGACCGGCTTGGGTGCTTCCGGTTGCGGGGGCGGTGCGGGTTTCGGGGCTGCCGCCTTTTTGGAGGCTTCCGCCGGTGCCGGATCGGCATTGATCTCGGCCGGCGGTGCTGCTTTCGGCTCCGGCGTTTCTTGTGCTGTGTCTTGTGCTACTGGGGCGGCTTTTTCCGGTGCGGCGCCGGCCTCTGTCATCAGGGCATCAACGGCCATCTGGTCGATGCCTTCGCCCTTCAGCGCGGGACCGGACAGCAGGGATTTGTTTTCATCCTCGACGATTTCCGGTTGCTGGGCATCGCGGATGTCGTCCTCTGTCACGCCCATGAGATCACGCAGTTCAAGCACACGCACTTCAATATGCGTCAGGGTGCTGACGACCTTGGAAATGCGTTGTCCGGTAATGTCCTGAAAGGAACAGGCCTCGAAAATACGCATGACCGCGTCTTGCGTGGTGGCCTGATAGGTTTCCATGTCGCTCGGGTCGAGCGCCATGATTTCCTCGGCGGCCTCCATGATGGTGTTGGTGGCTTCTTCCGTTTGCTGGACGATGGCGTCCAGTTCCATGCCCGCGCGTGGTATGCGCGCATTCTCAAGATCGCTGGGCTGCAACGAGGCGATTTCCTTGCGGGCATTGGAAATATATTCGCTGAGCGCCCGGCACTCCCGGTAGATGGACGTATCTATGGACCGGAAATAGGCCTGCATCGTACCGATCAGCACTTCCGTGACAGCCGCAACGTCCAGCAGGGACATGCTGGACGTACGCTTGCGTCGAAGATGATCGACCAAACGCTCTATCTCATGTGTGAGATCATCAGAGAGCATCAAAACTCTCCAAGAACAGCCACCAGCTTTTGTTTCAATGTCGCAGCATTGAAAGGTTTCACAATGTAGTTGTTTACGCCGGCTTTCTTGGCGGCGATGACATTGTCTGTTTTTGATTCGGCGGTCACCATGATGAATGGCGTATCCTTGAGCTGATTGTCGGCGCGTACTTCTTTCAGAAGTTCATAGCCTGTCATCGGCTCCATATTCCAGTCCGAAATAATCAGGCCATATTGCTTGGCGCGGGCCTTTTGCAGGGCTTGCGCGCCATCTGTCGCCTCGTCGACATTGTCGAAACCGAGTTGTTTCAGGAGGTTTCTGACAATTCGCAGCATTGTTTTGTAGTCGTCGACGATCAGGATCGGCAAACCCATATCAACGGCCATAATACTTTCCTCGATATCCGCTTTGACAATAGTGAAGACTGCACGGCAACCGACAGAAACCCGCCTGTGTGGCAGCGCCATGGACCGTAGCTGGCCTCAATAAAAAATTGGTTAACCTAAACGGGCTGTTCTTGCAATCGCTTCACCGGTCTTAAGGGGGTGTCCCCTTTTCAAAATGCGTATTCGCGCGGTTTAAACGGGTCTGAATGCAGCTTATGAAGGCTGGTCGTGGTCGCTGTGATGGTGTATGAGCGCCCCCTGATACGGCAGAATTTTCAAAAACAGGACAGGCGCCAGCCATTCCGGAATGCGTATTTTTCGACATATTTCCGAACTGACCGCAGCACCCGGCGGCACCGTCGCCGCCCTGGGGAATTTTGACGGTTTTCATCGCGGTCATCAGGTGGTGATCGGCGAAACCGGCCGGATCGCCCGTGACATGGGGGTACCTTTGACGGTTGTGGTGACGGAACCGCATCCGGTGCGGTTTTTCAAACCGGATCTGCCGCCCTTCCGGCTGACACCCTTCCGTGAACGGGCCAGCCTGTTGGAGACCTTCGGTGTCGACCAGCTGGTGGTGCTGCCATTTGATGCGGAGCTGGCCGGTATGGCCGCGCAGGATTTTGTTTTGGATGTCCTGGTGGATGGATTGAATGTCCTGCATGTCTGTGTCGGCTATGACTATCGTTTCGGCAAAGGACGGGGCGGCGGTGTTGATGTGCTCGGCTGGATGGGGGAAATGGAAGGGTTCGGCCTCAGCGTGATCGACCCCGTCCGCATTGCCGTGGCACCGTATGAGCGGGAATCCTATTCCTCCAGCCTGGTGCGCCGTGCCCTGCAAAACGGTCAGGCCCGTATCGCCGCCGACCTTCTTGGCCATTGGTGGGGTCTGTCGGGGCGCGTGATCCGCGGTGACCGGCGTGGGCGTACCATCGGTTTCCCGACGGCAAATATTGCCCTGGGCGATACGGTTATTCCCCGTTTCGGTGTGTATGCGGTGCGTGTCGTCATGGAGGATGACGGCGGCAGGGTTTGTGACGGTGTGGCCAATCTTGGCATGCGTCCCACATTCGACAAGGTCGATCCCCTTCTGGAAGTGCACCTGTTTGACTTTCAGGGCGATCTTTATGAAACGCATTTGCGTGTCGAGTTTGTCGATTTCCTGCGGTCCGAGCGGAAATTCGACGGCCTCGAGGCCTTGAAAACCCAGATCGCAGCCGACTGCACCGCCGCGCGTGACCGGCTTGCCGCACCCGTCAACGCACGGGAACAGTTGCGCAGACCCCGTCTTGACGCATATCTTGAAGGCGGTAGCAAACCGTTCTGACAAAACGCGCCGTTCAGAGACGCGCATCGAAACCTCAGGCATATTTGGGGAAAACCCCCGGCAAAAATATCGCACGCATGCCCTGTTTGGCATGCCGCCTGCAGAGAAATCTGTAGCGTGCCCAGGCGGGGTGTCATAAAGGATATATGCTATGTTCGATGAGGGGTTGAGATTCGAGTCCATGGTCGAGATCGGTGAATTAAGCTTTCTGCTGGCCTGCCGCAACCTGCAGATGGGTCAAGGCCTGAAAGCGGCCCTGTGGCAGAAACGTCCCCAAAAGATCGCCATCGTCGGCGACAATATCGCAGCGGTCAACGCGATGGAACAGCACCGCTACACCTTCTTTTTCATCGAAGACAATTTTCCCGAACTGGGCGGACTGGATTTCGCCCGTTTCGTCCGCCTGACGACGGGGCCGAGTTCGGTCGCGCCGATCATTTTCGCCTTGAGCGATCCGCAGCGGGAGTCCGTCCTGGCCGCGCGCAATGCCGGGGTCAACAAGATCGTCGCCCTTCCCCTGACCGGGCAGGCACTGGTCAATCATATCAATGCCGTACTCACCAATCTGAGGCCCTTTGTCCAGAACAGCAGCTATAACGGCCCCTGCCGGCGGACGTCCAAACCGCAAAAAAGGGCCGTCGAACGGCGCAGCGCCGATGACGGCCTGATCCCTGTCAAGGTGTGGACCAAGTTCTGGCTGTCCTGACGGGGCTTGTGTGTGAATCTGTGACGCGGACTGACCCGCTACAAGGCCGTCGCCGTTTTCGCCGTGCCCTATCCGCCGGTATTCCTTGGGGCTCGACAGCGTATAACGGCATTGCTAGAAGGGCGGTATGAAACAGCGTTTCCAGCCCACAACGCGGTCTGTGCCTTATGGCAGTGCCGCAATTATACGAATTACCGGCCCGGCGTTCCTGTGAGCGACCGGGATGGTGCTTTTGTTTAATCCGATTTTCTGACATGTCTGTGCCTTAAGGAGCACGCCGAGCGATGGCTGGCAAACCGACCGACACTTCCGGTGCCGCCCGGGATTACCGGGACACCGTTTTCCTCCCCAAAACCGATTTTCCCATGCGCGCGGGACTACCCAAGCGCGAACCGGATTTCCTGCGTCGCTGGAACGAGCAGGATTTGTACACCCGGCTGCGCGAGGTGGCGGCGGGCCGGCAGAAATTCATCCTGCATGACGGACCGCCTTATGCCAATGGCGACATCCATATCGGCCACGCCATGAACAAGATCCTCAAGGATGTGATCGTCAAGTCCCAGCAGATGATGGGCCGGGATGCGCCTTATGTGCCCGGCTGGGACTGCCACGGTCTGCCGATCGAATGGAAGATCGAGGAAAAGTATCGCAAGAAGAAGAAAAACAAGGACGATGTGGACCCTGTCGAGTTTCGCCGGGAATGCCGTCAGTTCGCGGCGGAATGGATCGAGCGGCAGAAGGAACAGTTTGCCCGTCTCGGTATCTTCGGCGACTGGAACAACCCCTACACCACCATGGCCTATGATGCCGAGGCGCAGATTGTCGGCGAGCTTCTGAAGTTCGCCGGGCAGGGGGCGCTGTATCGCGGCTCAAAACCGGTGATGTGGTCACCGGTTGAAAAAACCGCCCTCGCGGAGGCCGAGGTCGAATATCATGACCATACATCGACCCAGATCGATGTGGCCTTCAGGGTCACCGAGGCCGCTGAGCCGCTGCTGGACGGTGCCAGCATTGTCATCTGGACCACGACCCCGTGGACCATCCCGGGCAACCGGGCGATCTGCTACGGCCCGGACCTGACATATGTGGTTGTCCGTGTCGATGAGGTCGCTGACGGTGGCCTCGCGGTTAAGGGTGCGCGCATGGTCGTGGCCGAGGATTTGCTGGAATCCTTTGCCGGGCGTGCCGACATTGTGGCCCATACGGTGCTGTCGCGCCTGCCGGGGACGGCTTTCAAGGACGCTGTATGCGCGCATCCCTGGGCCGGTTATGACGGTGCGGATGGCGGGTATGACTTTGACGTGCCGCTTTTGCCGGGCAGCCATGTGACGGTTGAAGCCGGCACCGGCTTTGTCCATACGGCGCCCGGGCACGGCGAGGATGATTTTGAAGTGGCGCACCGCCAGTTCGGCATCGAGGTTCCCTTCACCGTGGCCGAGGACGGCCGCTATTATGATCATGTGCCGCTGGTGGCGGGACATCATGTCTACAAGGTTGCCGACCATATATGCGGCCTGCTGACGGACGTTCAGGCCCTGGTGGCGCGGGGCACCCTGACCCATTCCTATCCCCACAGCTGGCGTTCCAAGGCGCCGCTGATTTTCCGCAACACTGCCCAGTGGTTCATCTCCATGGAGAAAACCGGACTGCGGGCGCGGGCGCTCAAGGCGATCCGGGAAGAGGTGGACTGGTTCCCGGCGGGCAGTCGCAACCGGATTGACGCCATGGTTGCCGACCGGCCTGACTGGGTGATCTCGCGTCAGCGGGCCTGGGGGGTGCCGATCACGCTGTTCGTGCATAAAAAGACCGGTGATATCCTGCAGGATGACGCGGTCAATGCCCGCATCATCGAAGCGGTCAGGCGGGGCGGGGCCGATGCCTGGGTGGCCACGCCCGCGTCCGATTTCCTGGGCAATGCCCACGCCGCCGACGATTATGAGCAGGTCTTCGATATTCTCGATGTCTGGTTCGACAGCGGATCGACGCACAGCTTTGTTCTGGAGCAGCGCGACGACCTGGCATGGCCGGCCGATCTTTATCTGGAAGGGTCCGATCAGCATCGCGGCTGGTTCCAATCCAGTCTGCTTGAAGCCTGCGGCACCCGTGGCGCCGCCCCTTATAAAGGGGTGCTGACCCATGGTTTCGTTCAGGACGGCGATGGCCGCAAGATGTCCAAATCTCTCGGCAATGTGGTGGCGCCGCAGAAAATCGTCGAACAGTATGGCGCCGATATCCTGCGTCTTTGGGTGGTGGCGACGGACTATCATGAAGATGTCCGTATCGGTGACCAGATCATTCAGGGCCAGGTCGATGCCTACCGTAAAATCCGCAACACCATCCGCTATATGCTGGGCAGCCTGGATGGATTTACCGATGCGGAAAGGGTGACGCCCGCCGAAATGCCGGAACTGGAGCGTTATATTCTGCACCGCCTGGCGGAAATGGACGCGCTTGTCCGGGAAAAAGCGTCCGTTTACGATTATAATCCCATTTTCCATGCCTTGTATCAGTTCTGTATCGTCGATCTGAGCGCCTTTTACTTCGATATCCGCAAGGACGCACTGTATTGCGACAGACCGGACGCCCTGCGCCGCAGGGCGGCGCGCACCGTGCTGGATGCCATTTTTACCCGGCTGATCAGCTGGTTTGCCCCCATTCTGTCCTTTACGGCCGAGGAAGCCTGGCTCGCCCGCCACGGTGAAGGGGCGGACAGCGTCCATCTGAATCTGTGGCCCGAAACGCCGGAAAGCTGGCGGGATGAGGCCCTGGCCGGGAAATGGCGGCGCATCCGGCGCGTCCGGGGCGTGGTGACATCGGCGCTTGAGGTGATGCGGCGGGATAAGGTGATCGGCTCCAGCCTGCAGGCATCGGTCAGTGTCAGTGTGACGGACGCGGCGGATATGCAGGCTTTCGACGGTCTTGACCCGGCGGAAATCTTCATCACCTCGCAGGCGGATATTGCCGTGGGCGCACCAGGCGACACGGCGTTTCGTAAGGAAGGCACCGATGATATCGGGGTGGTGTCCTCTGTTGCCGCCGGTGAAAAATGTCAGCGCTGCTGGGTGGTTCTGCCCGAAGTGGCCGAGCATGGCGCATTATGCCGGCGCTGTGCCGATGCGGTTGCCGCCCATGATGACAAGGCCGCGTGAGCCGGCCGGGCCTGATGGTATCCATAGGGTCTCATACGCGCCTTGGATTGGGATGTGCCGTGCTGGTTCTGGTCCTGGACCAGATCAGCAAATGGTGGGTGCTGGCGATTTTGCACCTGCCGGAAAAGGGCAGTGTGGCCGTCCTGCCCTTTCTGAACTTCACCATGGTCTGGAACAGGGGCATTTCCCTTGGCCTGCCGCTTGAAAATCTGATCGGGCGCTGGGGGCTGGTGCTGCTGACGGTGGCGATTGTCGCCTGGCTCGGACATTGGCTGATGCGCGCTGCCAGCCGTTTGGAAGCCATCGCGCTTGCAGGGGTTATGGGTGGGGCTGTCGGCAATTTGATCGACCGTTTCATACATGGTGCCGTGGTTGATTTCATTCATCTGCATGCACTGGGCCGGTCCTTTTACGTATTCAACGTGGCCGACAGTGCCATCACCGTCAGTGTTGTACTGCTTGTGCTGGACGGATTGCGGTCCCGCGGCAAAACGGCGACAGATATCCCGGACGGCTTGCAGGATTCCGATACAGGCCCTAAAAAAGGCCCCGATTATTGAGCATGCTGCCACTTATTGAGCATGCTACCACTGGCCGCATCGGACGGCGATGGGCGGACCCCGCCCCGGTTCCGAGGGAGAAAAAAAATGACAGTCAGGACCCGTCCCCTTTTCACGACAGCGCTGTTGCTGTGTGTCAGCGGGGCCCTCGCGGCCTGTGGCGGCGGTGGAAAACTGTCGCCCGACGAGTTTGAGGTGGTGGACCGTGCGCCGCTGGTCATTCCGCCGGAATCCGAGCTGCGTCCGCCGCGTCCGGGTGAGCCCCGCGCGCAGGAAATCGACCCCGGCCAGCAGGCTTATGACGCGCTTTTCCCGGGCAAGAGGCTGCGGCGACAGACCCCGCCGTCCGATGGCGAGTCAGCCGTGCTTCTGCGCTTGTTCCCATCCGAACCCGATGTGCGGTCGAATGTGGCGCAAAAGGAACTCGAGGTGGTGAAGAAGGCTCTGCTTCTGTCCGATCTTCTGGAAGCGGATGACCGCCAGTTCCGTCCCGATAATATTCTGATCGAACGGCTGCGCTCTGAACAGGGCGGCAATTAAGTCCGGAGTGTCGCCACCAGCATGGACCGGCAGGGACAGCCGGCCGGAAAATACCTGCCCCGATAATCGGCCCGATAATCAGACCGTGGTTCTTGCCGCGTCCCGCCAAAGGCTGGTAGCGTGACAGCCATGCCCCATACCGCAAATATAGCTGCCCTGCCGGATATTCGCCGCCTGGACGAACGGACCGTCAACCGCATCGCGGCCGGCGAGGTGGTCGAGCGTCCGGCAAGCGCGGTGAAGGAACTGGTCGAAAACAGTATCGACGCCGGTGCCGGCCGTATCGATGTGGTTCTCGAAGACGGTGGCCGCACACTGATCCAGGTGACGGATGACGGGTGCGGCATGGTCCGCGAGCAGTTGCCCCTGGCTGTTGAAAGACATGCCACATCGAAACTGAAAAACGGTGATCTGGTCCATATCGAAGCGCTGGGATTTCGCGGCGAGGCTTTGGCCTCCATCGGGGCGGTGGCGCGGATGAATGTGACCTCACGGGCACAGGGTAGCGACGCGGCCTGGTCCATCAGGGTAGAGGGCGGACAGGTTGACGCGCCGGCACCCGCCGCCCTTGGGGCCGGTACCTGCATCGATGTGCGGGATCTGTTTTACGCCACACCGGCCCGGCTGAAATTCATGAAGACGGCGCGCACCGAATACGCTCAGGCGACGGATGTTCTGAGGCGCCTGGCGATGGCCCATCCGGATACCGCGTTCACTCTGTCCGACGGCCGGCGTGTCACTTTCCGTGCCGAACCGGTCGCCAATCTGGTCGGCAATGCCCGGCTGGAACGCCTGGCCGCCATTCTGGGCCGGGAGTTCCGGGACAACGCCCTTGAAATCCTGGCGGAGCGGGAAGGCCTGCGTCTGGAGGGTTTTGCCGGACTGCCGACATACAGCCGTGGCAATGCCCAGCATCAGTATCTTTTCGTCAACGGCCGTCCGGTCAAGGACCGCCTGCTGGCCGGTGCCGTACGCGGTGCCTATCAGGATTATCTGGCGCGTGACCGCCATCCGGTGCTGGCTTTGTTTCTGGAAGTCCCGGCTGATTTCGTCGATGTCAATGTGCATCCGGCCAAGGCCGAGGTGAGATTCCGCGATGCCGGCCTTGTGCGCGGACTGATCGTGTCCGCCCTGCGGCATGCCCTGGCAGAGGCCGGGCACCGTGCCGCCACGACGGTCGCAGGCGCTGCGCTCGGGGCGTTCCGGACGGAAGAACGGCCGGCCTTGCCCTGGACACGGGCGAAAGAGCCCCTGCCGTCGGCTGCGGCCGTGAACCGTCTGTTCGAAGCCGAACGTCCGTATGCTGCCGCCGGTCTCGGCGAAGGAACGCAATATGGGTTTGAGGCCGGCACCGGGCTGGCGGCGCCGTCCGCGCCCGATATGGCCGGTCTGTCCGGACAGCCGTCGGCCGTCGATGCCGGGATGGTAGAGGCCTCCGGGGGCGGTCCGCAACCGGACGCCTTTCCGCTCGGGACGGCACGGGGTCAGGTGCATGCCACATATATCATCGCGCAGACGGCAGACGGGATCGTCATTGTCGATCAGCATGCCGCCCATGAGCGCCTGGTCTATGAACGGATGAAAACCGCCCTCGACGCCGAGGGGGTCAAGCGGCAGGCCCTTCTGATGCCGGAAGTGGTCGACCTGGACGGCGATGCCGCAGCGCGTTTGCTGGACCGTCTCGATGACCTGGCCGATCTTGGCCTTGTCCTGGAGGCGTTCGGCGAGGGGGCCGTTGTGGTGCGCGAGGTGCCCGCGCTTCTCGGCGACTGCGACGTTGCCGGACTGGTGCGCGATCTGGCGGATGAACTGACCGAATTTGGTGAAACGCTGAGTTTGAAGGAAAAGCTGGGCGAGGTCTGCGGCACCATGGCGTGTCATGGCAGTGTGCGGGCCGGGCGCCGTCTGGGCGTTGAGGAGATGAATGCCCTTCTGCGGGAAATGGAGGCAACGCCGCATTCAGGCCAGTGCAACCATGGCCGCCCCACCTATGTGGAACTGAAACTGGCGGATATCGAAAAACTGTTCGGACGACGCTAGGGCCTAGTCGCCGTCTCCGTCCGGCTTCAGGAACATGATGCGCTGCGCACCCTGCGACCGGTCGTCAAGGAGCGTCCAGCCCATCGGTACTGTCATATCCTCGTCCGATGCCAGTTCCGCCACGACAAGACTGCCGTCATACAGCCAGCCGCCTGCGCTGAGCCGGGACAGGGTTGGCGGAATCAGGCCCTGTCGGTAAGGCGGGTCCATGAAAATAATGTCGGCGGCCGTCTCTGTCGTGCCGATATGTCTGGCATCCGTCCGCAGAACCTTGCAGCGGTCGCCCGCATTGAGGGCCGATATGTTCTCTCTCAGACAGGAAAGGGCACCGGGGGCATTGTCAACGAACGTCACCCACGCCGCACCGCGCGACAGCGCTTCCAGTCCCAGTGCGCCGGTGCCCGCGAAGAGATCCACCACCCCGGCGCCCGCCAGGGGGGGATAGCGGTCATGCTGCAGCATGGAAAACAGCCGTTCCCGCATGCGGTCCGTCGTGGGGCGAATATCGGACCCCCTGGGCACGGTCAGCCGGCGGCCGCGCAAGGCGCCGGCGATGATCCGGGTCATTTTTTATCCCCGCGCGGGCGGGTGCGGCGACGCGCCGCTCTACCCGTATCCCTGTTCTGACCAGTGTCCCCGTCTGTGGTCCGGGTCCGGGTGCGTTTATAACCGGGACGGACGGTGTTCTTTTTTTTCGCCTTGGCCCATCGCGACGGGGTGTGGGTCTTTTCGGGGGTGCCTGCGGTTTTTGGTGCATCGGTGAAGAAATCCGGCAGACAGGCCCGCAGCTGTTTTTCCGGCACCTGGGCCGTTCCGCCTGCGGGCAGGGAACCAAGGGAAAAGGGGCCGTAATCCACACGAATCAGCCGGTTGACGCTCAGGCCCAGATGCTCCATGACGCGGCGCACCTCACGGTTTTTGCCCTCACGGATGGCGACGGTCAGCCAGGCATTGGCACCGCCCTGTTTCTGCGCTGTTTCAAGGGCGGCATCAATGGCGCCGTAATGCGTACCGTCAATGGTGATCCCGTCTTTCAGACCGGCAAGCTGCTGGTCAGTGACACGGCCATGCACCCGCACCCGGTATCGTCGGACAAGACCCGTGTCCGGTAGTTCCAGCCAGCGGGCGAGCGCCCCGTCATTGGTCAAAAGCAGCAGGCCTTCGGTATTCATGTCAAGGCGGCCGACGGTCACGACACGCCCCATATGCGCCGGCAGGTCGCCAAAGACCGTGCGGCGCCCTTCCGGATCGCGCGCGGTGGTCAGGGTGCCGCGCCGTTTATGGAACCGCCATAATTTGGTGCGCTCAGGCGCGGCCACAGGAGAGCCGTCCACAAGGATACCGTCGATACCGGAGATTTTGATGGCGGGGCTTTCCAGCGTTCGGCCATGCAGGCTGATGCGCCCGTCGGCGATCATACGCTCAATCTCCCGGCGGGAGCCGACGCCGGCACGGGCGAGGACCTTGGCGATGCGGTCGTTGCTTTCGTCCCCGTTCGCTTGCGTGTCGGTGTCGATTTCTGGCGGGTTGTCTGACATGCGGTGCACCATAGGGCGCGCGCCCCCTGGCCGCAATCGTTCAGATACTCTGTTATCCTTAACGTCGTGCCGGCATCAAGGGGCAAAGCGCCTTGACGGCGCCGACACTTCGGAACAGGCTTTTGCCATGATTGATGATTTTCCCTTCATGCGCATGGCTCTTGAGGAAGCCCGCCGCGCCGCCGACATGGGCGAAGTCCCCGTCGGTGCCGTGATCACCGATGCGGACGGCGCGCTTCTGGCGCGTGGCCATAACCGGGTGATTGCCGATCGTGACCCCACGGCCCATGCCGAACTGATCGCGATCCGGCAGGCGGCGCGCGTGCTGGGCTCCGAACGTCTGACTGGGTGCGACCTTTATGTCACGCTGGAGCCGTGCGCGATGTGCGCGCAGGCCATTGCCTTTGCCCGGATGCGGCGGCTTTATTTCGGGGCCGACGACCCGAAGGGCGGCGGGATCACCGTGGGCGCGCGTATTTTCGACAGGGACACGACCCATCACAGGCCGGAGATTTACGGCGGTATACTGGACGCCCCGGCCGCCGGTCTTTTGAAAGCCTTTTTCGCCCGACGCCGTGGCGGCGGCTCACCAATGGATGGCGCCGATGAATGAGATGATCCTGCAAGTCCGGGCCTGGGCCCTGGAGGGCTGGCTGTGGGTGCAGCAGAATGTGCTGGAACCGGCCCGCCTGATCGAACTCTCCGTCATTCTGGCGGGCCTGTTCGCGGCGCGTTTGTGCGCCACTGCCCTGCACAAGGGCATCATGCGGGCCTTTGGCGATTATGACTGGGTCGCCCGCGCGGACCGGCGTTTTCTCTATCCCATCATGATTGGTCTGATCGCCCTCATCCTGATCTGGACGGGGCGGTTTATTCTGGATCCTGTTGTCGGCCCCCTGTTTCTGCTGCCCATTGCCACATCCCTTCTGAGTGCATGGATCGTGATCCGTCTGGCGGCCGGACTGATCGCCAACCGGGAACTGGCGCGGCTGATTGCCGGTGTGGCATGGACATTCGCGGCATTGAATGTTGTCGGTCTGCTTGGCCCGCTTGCCGACGTTCTGGACAGGGCCGTTTTGCCTGTGGGCAAGGCCGAAGTCAGCGCTCTCGACGTTTTGCAGGGGCTGGTGCTGTTCGTCCTGTTCCTGTGGCTGGCCCTGGCCGGCGCCGCCCTGATTGAAAAGCGCGTGCGCGGCTTGCAGTCGGTCCCGGTGAATGCGCGGGAATTGCTGGCCAAGGTATCGCGCATCGTCCTTATCTCCCTCGCGGTCCTGGTCAGCCTCAATGCGACGGGCATTGACCTGACGGCGCTTGCGGTCTTTGGCGGTGCCCTCGGTGTCGGGATCGGTTTCGGTTTGCAGAAAGTGGTGGGGAATTTCATTTCCGGACTGATCCTGCTGATGGACCGTTCCATCAAACCCGGCGATGTGATCGAAACCGGCGGCACCTATGGTTTCATCAACAAGCTGGGCGCCCGGTACACATCCGTCGTGACACGGGACGGGACCGAATATCTTATCCCCAATGAGGACATGATCACCCAGCCGGTTATCAACTGGTCGCACAGCGACCGTCTGGTCCGCTTGAAGATCCCCGTGCAGATATCCTATGCCTCAGACCTGAAAAAGGCCGTCGACCTGATGAATGAAGCGGCAGGGGAAGAACCCCGCATTGTCGGGTCCCCGGCGCCGCGCACGCTTCTCAAGGGGTTCGGGGAAAGCGGTGTGGATCTTGAACTGCGTTTCTGGATCGAGGACCCGCAGAACGGGGTGGCCAATATCAAAAGCCCGGTCATGTTGCGGATCTGGGACAAATTCCATGAGCACGGCATAGAATTCCCCTATCCGCACCGCGTGGTCGAGCTTAAGTCCCAAGTGCCGGCCGACATGCAGACGGTCTCTCCCCTGAAGGATATGGAAACCTGAGCGCAGGGCGTTCAGTTATTTTCAGGGGCAGCTGTCCATGTGGGTTTTGTACGCGGCCAGCAAACGCCCCGCCAGCGGGCCCGGCCTGCCGGAGGCGATCGTGCGGCCGTCCAGGGCGACGATCGGCATGACACCGCTTGTCGTGCTGGTCAGAAACAGTTCCCGTGCCTGATAGGCTTCCTCCAGGCTGAAGGGACGGGTGTCCACCCTGACCTGATGTTCGGCGGCGAGATCGGCCAGAACCGCACGGGTGATGCCGGGCAGGATATTGTCCGACGTCGCGCGGGTGATAAGGGTGTTTGTGCCGTCCACCATCCATACATTGGTACTGCTGCCTTCGGTGACGTTGCCGTCCGTGTCGATCAGCACGGCCTCGAACGCGCCTTCGCTGCGCGCGGCCTGTTTCGCCAGAACGTTCGGCAGCAGCGAGATGGATTTGATATCGCAGCGGCCCCACCGTATGTCGGGTACGGATTTCGCTTTGACCCCGGTCGCCGCGCGGGTGAAAACGGCGTCATAATCAAAACGCCGGCAGGTCACGATCAGGCTGGGCCGGCTGAAGGCGGGGAAGGCGTGATCGCGCCGGGCCTCACCCCGGGTGACCTGCACATACAAAAACCCGTCGGCGATCCGGTTTTGCCGCACAACCTCGGAAAGCACCAGACGCATGGGGCCGACCGCCATCGGGGCGTCCATGTCCAGTTCCCCCATCGACCGCCAAAGCCGTTGCAGATGCGGCTCCAGGTCGATCAGCCGGCCCTTGCGGACGGCGATGCCCTCATAGACGCCGTCGGCAAACTGGAACCCGCGATCCTCGATGCCCACGGCGGCACCGGCCAGGGGCACATAGGCCCCGTTTACATAAGCGATGCGGGACATGGTCTTGATCCTTTAATCGGCTGCGGTCAGGGACGCATTGCCGGCGGGGCCCGTCATGTCGGAGGGGGCGCTGGCCGTGGTTTCAGGAGGGGGCTGCACGGTCTGGCCGATTTTGTGAAATCCGTAAAAGGCCGTGAGCACCTCATCCGGTGCTTCAACCTGCGGATAGTGGCCAATCCCGGCCAGACGTGCGATACGCCCATCGGGTACGCGCACCCGGAAACCGTCCGCCACATGGGCACCGGACACCGGGTCCGCCAGTCCGTTGATCAGCATCAGGGGCGCGGTCGTGCCTTTCAGGGCGCCGACCCACCGCTGGGCAAAACGGCGGCGCTCCTTCATGTAGCGGATGCGCCTGGAAAAGGAACCGCGTCCATTCATGCCGATGATCGTGGGCCAGAAGGCTTCAAGCTGTTCGGCGTTCGGGCGA
The DNA here is from genome assembly GCF_003688555.1 of Eilatimonas milleporae. GTDB lineage: Bacteria > Pseudomonadota > Alphaproteobacteria > Sphingomonadales > Kordiimonadaceae > Eilatimonas > Eilatimonas milleporae. The sequence continues at coordinate 26,558 of NZ_REFR01000014.1, read as the reverse complement.
TGATCCTCGCTGAAAACATCGGCGAAACCGGCCAGCATTTTGTGCGAATCGGCCAGATGGGCGATGAACCAGCCAAACGGGCCGGCCAGCGCCTTTTGCACAGGGCGCGGCCGGTGCAGGTCCGGAAGCAGGCCGCCATTGAGGAAAACACAGCTTAATATCTGAAACGGAAGGCGTTTTTCTATCTGGCGGGCCAGCAGTTCCTGGGCCACCGTATCCCCCACATCATGCGCGAGAATATGGACATGGGCCTGACCGAGATGTTCCAGAAGTCCTTCGATCATATCCGCCTGATCATGGATGCTGCAGGCCTTGCCGGACGGGTTGCGGCTCTGTCCGTAATCCAGAAGATCCGGTGCGATCAGGGGAAAATGCTCCGCCAGGCTGTCCGTCATCCAGGACCAGTCCCAGCTGCATGTGGGAAAACCGTGGATAAGCAGAAGGGGGGCCGTGGATTGTACCCCTGAGTCGTCCTTGCGGTCGATCATGCGATAAAAGACGGTATGGCGCCCCCATGACCATTCGGTGCCGGCGTCTCTCCATTCCTGGTAGCTGATGGGTGAGTCCTGCATGCCTGTCCCGTCTCGTGTTGTGTCCAAAGGATAACCGGACAACGCCAAATGTCACCGCCGGCGCCGCTTTGCCGCCGGCTGTGCCGTCCGCCGGTGAAAGTCCGGCGGCTTCCCGCGCAGCCATTTGACAAAACTGGCAATTTCCGGATGCGCACGCAAGGATATGATCGAATTGAATTGGCGTGCCAGAACTGTTTCGGAAAACAGGCTGTGAATCTTGCGGTGGCAGATCGGATGCAGGGGGACGGTCTCGCGTCCGCCCTTGGAGCGCGGAATCAGGTGGTGCTGTTCAACACGCCCGCCGAAAGGGCGCCCGCACAAGGGGCATATGTCAGCCGTATCCATGATGCGAATTTATCACACTCCATCGTCCGTGAGTCATCCGCGAACCGGTCAACGGTGCCTTTTGCAGTCACGGTTGTGTAAAAAATCAGTGCGCGACCTTGCAGGTCACCTGCGGATGCGTCAGTGTCAGCCGCACCTATTTCATAAGATATTTCAACAGTGTCCGGCGTTGGCTGTGCACTCGTGATGATTGGGGGGAAACCGTGGCGGATGGCCATTTCGTAACGCATCTGGAATGCAGCCTGAACGGTGAGACCGATTATGAGGCAGGGCGCGTGCATGGCTTGTCACGCCAAGGGCGCCCGTTGTTGACGCGATACGATCTGGATGCGGTCCGCCGGCATGTGGACAGGGACGCCGTGTGGTCCCGGGACGACGGTTTCTGGAAATGGCGCGCCCTGTTGCCGGTGCGCGAGGACGCCAATGTTACGCGCCTAGGCGAAATCGACACCCCGATTGTGGCGTGCCCGCGCCTGATGCGCCGGGCCGGCGGTACCGGACGCCTGCTGATAAAGGATGAGGGCCGTTTGCCGACAGGCAGTTTCAAGGCGCGCGGACTGGCCCTGGCCGTATCGATGGCGCGGGAACTGGGGCTGACGCGGCTGGCCATTCCCACAAACGGCAATGCCGGGGCGGCGCTGGCGGCTTATGCGGCCCGTGCCGGGCTGGAGGCCTATGTTTTCTGTCCAGACGACACCCCGGCCATCAATATCCGGGAGACCGCCCTTCAGGGCGCGCGCGTCTGGCGTGTCAACGGTCTGATCAATGACTGCGGGAAGATTGTCGGCGACGGGGCGCCCCGTACCGGCTGGTTCGATGTGTCCACCCTGAAGGAGCCCTACCGGCTGGAAGGCAAGAAAACCATGGGACTGGAACTGGCCGCCCAGCTCGGCTGGCGGTTGCCGGATGCCATATTCTATCCCACAGGCGGCGGCACCGGGCTGATCGGCATGTGGAAAGCCTTTGCCGAGCTGGCGGCTCTGGGCTGGGTGACCGGCAGGATGCCAAAGATGTTTGCCGTCCAGGCCGCGTCCTGCGCACCCATCGTGCGCGCCTTTGAGCAAGGGGATGAGTTTGCCGCCCCCTGGGAGGGCTCCGCCGGACCGCCGACCGGCATCCGCGTGCCCGTCGCCGTGGGCGATTTTCTGATCTTGCGGGCCGTCAGGGAGTCCGGCGGTACCGCGATCGCGGTTGATGAGACCGATATTGAAACGGCCCGTGTGGATGCGGGCCGGGATGAGGGCTTTCTGCTCTGCCCCGAAGGGGCGGCGACCTACGCCGGATACCGCAAAGCGCTTGCGGACGGCCTGCTTGAGAAGGATGCTGATGCCGTTCTGTTCAACTGCGGCAGCGGACTGAAATACACCATGCCGGATGTGTCCGCCCGACTGGACCGGCATGGTCCTATCGATTTTGATGCGCTTGTCGGTACGGTGCCGGAATAAGGATGTGCACTGAATGTCCGCAGCCAAAGCCGGATACGGTGCGGTCGGATGATTGAGAAAGAAAGGGGCAAGGGGACCATGATGACCATCGGTTTTTTAAAAAGGCTGGCTGTGCTGGCTATACTGTGGGCAGGCCTGCCATCGCTGTCCGTGCGGGCGGAGCCGCTGGACTATTATCTGGTGGACGGGGTGACCTACGACCAGACTGTGCTGAAACCGTCCGCGGTCTTCGGGCACGATATCGGTGACCAGCCGATCCGTCATGACCTGATGGTGTCCTATCTGCGTCAGTTGGCAGCCGCCAGCCCCCGCATGAGTGTCGAGACCATCGGTTACAGCCATGAGAAACGGCCCATTCTGTTTCTGGTCGTCACGCATCCCGACAATCACGCCCGTATCGACGATATCCGCACGCAGCACCTGCTGCGGACCGACCCGTCAACGGCCGAACAGGCGTCCGGCGATCTGCCCGTGGTGACCTGGATCAATTACGGTGTGCATGGTGCCGAGGCCAGCGGCATGGATGCGGCCGTCCCGGCGCTGTATCATCTGGCGGCGGCTCAAGGGACCGAGATCGAGCGGACGCTGCGGGAAAGCGTGATTTTGATCACGGCCATCTTCAACCCGGACGGCCACAGCCGGCGGGCCGGCTGGGTTACGTCCTATGGCAGCAATGTCATCATCACCGATCCGGGAAGCGAGATCCACAATCGTGTCTGGCCCGGCGGGCGGACGAACCATTACTGGTTCGATCTGAACCGGCAGTGGCTGTTGCAGACCCAGCCGGAATCACAGGCCTGGCTGAAGGCCTGGCATAAATGGAAGCCCCAGGTTTCCGCCGATTTCCATGAAATGGGGCCCGAAAGCACCTATTATTTTCACCCCGGGGTGCCGACCCGCAAAAATCCCCGCATTCCCGCCGAAGCCCGTGAGCTTCTGGTCGATATCGCCGACTATCACGCCGGCTTCATGGATGCGGAAAAGAAGCTGTATTTCACCGAGGAAGCCTTCGACAATTATTATATCGGCAAAGGGTCCACATATCCCCAGGTCAATGGCGGTGTCGGTATCCTGTTCGAAGCCGGTGCGCAGATGGGCATCGCCCGCGAAAGCGATCAGGGCCTGAAGACATATGCCAACAATATCCGCGTCCACTTCCGCACCAGCCTGACGACGATTGAAGGCGCCCGCGCCATGCGTCCGCGTCTGCATGCTTATCAGGCGCGGTTTTTCGCCTCTGTCCCGGACCTGGCCCGGGATGACCGCGAGACGGCTTATGTGGTCGCGGCCCCGGAAGACCCGACCCGGCTCGCGAAATTCGCCGAATTCCTCGACCGTCACGACATCCGGGTTTACAGCCTTGACCGGGATGTGCGGGCGGATGGCCGGACCTTTGGGGCGGGCGGTCTGATCGTGCCGCTCAATCAGCCGCAATACCGGCTGATCAAGGCCATGTTCGAACGTCGGACCGAATTCCCCGACAGGATTTTTTATGATGTGTCGGGCTGGACCCTGCCGCTTGCCTACGGCCTTGATTATGCGGCGCTGAGGGGACGTATCGGCGTACCGCTGGATACGCCCGCCCCGACACGGCCGCCGCGCGCCGACATGCCGGACAGGGCGCCTTATGCCTACATACTGCGCTGGTCTGACTATTACGCGCCGCGTGCCGTTAATCGTCTGCTGTCGGCGGGTGTGCTGGTCCGTACGGCCCTGAACCCCATAACCGTGGAGACCACCGCCGGCCCGACGGCTTTTGAACGCGGTGCGATTATTGTGTCCCTGGACAGACAGACGGTCTCGGAAGAGGCGATTTACTCCCTGATGACCGAAATCGCCGAGGAGGACGGCCTGACCGTTCACATGGCCACATCCGGCCGCACGCCCACTCCGGGCAGCGATCTGGGGGGCCGTAACAGCGTGCGGGACCTGCATGCACCGCATCCGCTGATTGTCGTCGGCGACGGCTTTTCCGCTTACGATGCCGGGGAGATCTGGCACCTGCTGGACAAACGGATGGAAATCGGGGTCACGCTGGTACGCCAAAGCCGTCTCAAATCCGTTGACTGGAACCGCTACAGCCACCTGATCCTGCCGGGCGGGCGGGCTGCCAAACTGCCCAAGGATATCGAGAAAAGCGTCACACGCTGGATACGGGGCGGCGGTACCCTGATTGCCCAGCGTCAGAGCGCCGTCTGGGCGGCCAAAACCCTGTTCGCGCCCGAAAAGAAGGCCGACAAGGACGGCAAGAAGACGGAAACGCCGGTCCGCCTGACCTATGCGGACAAAGGCCAGAATGATGCCGAGCATATCATCGGCGGCGCTGTTTTCGAAAGCCGGCTGGATATGAGCCACCCCCTGGGCTTCGGTATTGTCCGTCCGCTTCTGGCCAGCAACAAGAACACCGTGCAGCCCCTGCCGGTGCCGAAAGACCCATACGGACAGGTGGCGGTGTATTCCGATGCGCCGTTGCTGTCAGGATACGCATCCGACAGGCGGGTGGGTGAGATCAAGGGTACGCCCATGCTGACGGCCGAGCGTGTCGGGGACGGTGCCGTGATCCTGTTCGCGGACAATCCCAATTTCCGGGCGACCTATCTGGGGACCGAGAAACTGTTCCTGAATGCGATATTCTTCTCAACGGCCTTTGACAGGGCCAGAACCGCCGAGGATGCGGGGGCCGAGCACCAGCACTGACCCTTGTCCGGGCTTGAGGCTGTAACGGAACGCATCGTGGGCTTCCGCCGGGTGATCCGGTGGGAGCCCACTGTGTTTTCGGTATGTGTTTTCGGTATGTGTTTTCGGCATGTGTTTTCCGCAGGGATCACGCCTGTCAGTAAGCGCCGGCCTCGTCTTTCAGCCAGTCGATGAAATCCTGGATTCGTTCGGCTTTCAGCTTGTCTTCGGGGCAGACGATATAATGGGCGAAGTCCACCGGGATGGCTTCTCCGAAAGGCTGGACAAGGCGTCCGGCTTTCAGGTCTTCCTCGGCGATGGAAGACCGGGCAAGGGCGACGCCCCGCCCCGCAACGGCAGCCTCGACCGCAAGCGCGTGGGTGTTGAAGTGCAGGGCGGGCAGCCCCTCGGGCACCAGAACGCCGGCCGCCTTCAGCCACATCGGCCAGGACGGCGCGCTGTCGTCCTCGGAAAAACTGTCATCATGGATCAGCGTTTTTTCCAGCAGGTCCTCTGGTGTGCGTAACGGGTCGTCCCCTTCCAGAAGGGCGGGACTGCAGACCGGGAAAACCGTTTCCCGCATCAGGGGTTCCACATGCAGACCGTCATAGGTGCCGCGACCGTAGCGAATGCCGAGATCGATATCTTCCGCCTTGAAATCCGTCAGCGCCATGGTGGCATTCACCTTGACGATGGCATCCGGCCGCCGCTCATAATAACTGGCTAGGCGCGGCACCAGCCATTTGCTTGCAAAGGACGGTGAAACGGAGACTTTCACCACATTGGCGGAATGGGATGCGGTGAGGATGTCGACCGCTTCCTCCATTTTTTCAAAACCGTCCTTCAGGGGCGCGAGGGCAAGCTGTGCCGCTTCCGTCAGAACCAGAGAGCGGTTGGTGCGGCGGAACAGTTCCACGCCCAGAAATTCCTCCAGGGACCGGATTTGCTGACTGATGGCCGCCGGTGTGACCGACAGGTCTTCCGCCGCCATTTTGAAGCTGAGATGCCGGGCGGCTGCATCAAAGGCACGCAGGGCATTCAAGGGCAGCATGGAGCGTTTCATGGTTGGGGGCAGTCCTTTCAGATCAGGCGGAAAGGGCACGCTAGCATGATTTTTGGATAAGAAAAACTAATCCGAAGCGTCCCGTAGCGGCTCGCGCAGATGTGATGGCCGGACAGTGTTTTGCCTTTGCCCGATCGGCGGGTATCAGGACAGATGGGCCGTTGCCCCGTCAACGATACGGGCGTTTTCCGACAGGCTCAGATGAATACCGCATTCGCTTTTGGACTGCCCGCGCCAGCGACCGGCACGTTCGTCTTCGCCGTTTGCCACCCTGTCGGTGCAGGGCATGCAGCCGATGGACAGGAAGCCTTCGGAAACCAGCGGATGGGCCGGCAGGTTCTGTGCGGCGGCATAGGCTTTCAAGTCATCGCGGGTCCAGTGGGCCAGGGGATTGACCTTCACGCGGCCGTCGCTTGCCTCGAAATGGCGCAGGTCTTCACGCTTGCCGCCCTGATACCGCTTGCGCCCGGTGCCCCAGGCGTCAAATCCGCTGAGGGCGCGGTGCAGCGGCGCGACCTTACGCAGGAAACAGCAGTGATTGGGGTCCTTGAGCCATAGGTCGCCATTCGGGTCGCTGGCGGTGATATCGGTGTCATCGGGGGTGATGCTGCGCACGGCCGTCAGGCCCAGGGTTTCCACAAGTGTGTCGCGGTAGCGCTTTGTCTCACCGAACAGTTTACCCGTATCCAGAAAAAGAACGGGAATATCTTTCGAGACTTTGGCGGCCAGATGCAGCAATACGGCGGAGTCAGCACCAAAGGACGACACCAGCGCAAACCGGCCGTCAAAGCGTTTGTATGCCGCGTCGATCACGCTTTCCGCTTCGGCGTTGCCGAGCCTGTCTTCCAGTTCCGCCGCGAGATAACGTGCCAGGGAAAAGCGGCTTTCCTTCAGGGCCAGCGGGCTTTCCCCGGATAGATCCCCGTGCGGACGGTCAGAGCCGGCACGGTCCCGCACAGCGGTGCTGTCGGGGCCCGGGACGGTCTCTGCCACGGCATCCGGGGGTATGTTCGGGGAAAGGGGGCTTGCGTCCGTCATGATTATTCCGCTGCCGTCGCCCGGGCAGTGTGCCTGCGGTGGGCAACGGATATCTGCCCGCGCACATCGGTCTGGTAGAAAGCGGGGAACCGCTTCAGCGCGGCGGCAAAGGCATCCAGACGTTGCGGCGGAACCTCCGCACTGTCGAAACCCGCCCGCAGCAGGAACAGGGCCTGATCCGGAATCACGTGGCCGATGGCGCGGATTTCACCCCGATAGGCGAAATCCTTTCTCAATCTGACGGCAAGGGAAAACCCCCGGCCGTCGTTGAACTTGGGGAAATCGATGGCCACGCCGGCCAGAGCGTCCGGTATATCGGCAAGGGCGGCGAAGCTGGTCTCCGTATCGATATGCAAAGCCAGCGTTTCCGGAGCATCGCTGTCGGAAAGGCCGTCAAAGCCGACCAGTCTCGGCGCATTGACCGGTGCATCCTCGTCACCGTCTTTGCGCCACAGCAGCGCGCCGCTTTGGTTAAAGCTAATGAGTGCCATAAAGCGCCTCCTTGAACGGGTCGGGGCCGATGCGGCGATAGGTGTCGAGGAAAATCTCCTCCTCGGTCCGTTCGCCCAGATAAACGGCAACGACCGTCTCTACTGCGTCCACAATGGCCTCGCCGTCGAACCCGGGGCCTATGAGCTGGGCTTTCGAGGCGTCTTCGGCGCCACTGCCGCCCAGCATGATCTGGTAGTTTTCCTTGCCTTTGCGGTCGACGCCGAGAATGCCGATATGGCCCGCATGGTGATGACCGCAACTGTTGATGCAGCCCGAAATCTTGATTTTGAGCGCGCCGATATCGGTGATCCGCTTCATATCGTCGAAACGGTTGGCGATTTCCTGTGCGATGGGTATCGACCGTGCATTGGCCAGCGCGCAGTAATCCAGTCCGGGGCAGGCAATGATATCCGTGATCAGGCCCGCATTGGCACTTGCCAGCGCGGCCGGCAGAAGGCGCTGCCACAGACCGGGCAGGTCCTTGCGGGCCACATGGGGCAGGATCAGATTCTGCTCATGACTGACACGGATTTCCCCTTGGGAATACGCATCCGCCAGGTCGGCGACCAGGTCCATCTGCGCGTCGGTGGCATCGCCCGGAATGCCGCCGTGCGGTTTCAGGGAAATGGTCACCGATACATGGCCGGGCACCTTGTGGGCATGGGTGTTGTGTGCGACCCAAAGGGAGAAATCGCCGTTTTCAGCCGCGAAGGCATCAACGGTCGCGGCCGCATCGTCCAGAACGGGCAGCGGCGGCGGGGAGAAATACGCCTGAATGCGGGCGATTTCCTCTTCCGGGACGTCAATCGGCTGATGCCTGATTTTCTCCCATTCCGCTTCCACCTGCGCGGCATATTTATCGGCGCCGAGAGCGTCGACCAGGATCTTGATCCGGGCCTTGTATTTATTGTCGCGCCGTCCCTGTTCGTTATAGATGCGCAGCATCGCTTCCAGATAGCTCAGCAGGTCTTTCTCCGGCAGGAAATCGCGGATTGTCTTGCCAATGACCGGGGTACGTCCCATGCCGCCGCCGGCCAGAACCTCAAAACCGATCTGGCCCGTATCGTCCCGTTTCAGAACCAGGCCGATATCATGCCATTTGACAGCGGCACGGTCGCTCGGTGCACCGGTTACGGCGATCTTGAACTTGCGCGGCAGAAACGAAAATTCAGGATGAAAACTGGACCATTGGCGGATCAGTTCGGCATAAGGGCGGGGGTCCGCCACCTCATCGGCCGCAGCGCCGGCAAAGTGATCCGTTGTCACATTGCGGATACAATTTCCGGAGGTCTGGATGGCATGCATTTCCACATCCGCCAGCTCGGCCAGCATGTCCGGCGTTTCCACCAGTTTCGGCCAGTTATACTGGATGTTCTGACGGGTGGTGAAATGGCCGTAGCCCTTGTCGTACCGTCTTGCGATATGGGCCAGCCGGCGCAACTGGTTTGAGGACAGTGTGCCGTAAGGGATCGCCACCCGCAGCATATAGGCATGCAGTTGCAGATACAGGCCGTTCATAAGCCGAAGGGGCTTGAATTCCTCTTCCGTCAGTTCCCCGCGCAGTCGGCGGCCGACCTGTTCGCGGAATTCCTCGACGCGGGCATCCACAATGGCGCGGTCATAGGTGTCATAAGCATACATTGATTTATCCCTCCCAGTCGGGGGCAACCTGATAGCCGAGATCGGGCCTTACGCTCGGGCCCCGCGACTGCATGGCGTGTTTGATGTGTGCGGGCACGGTGCCGCCGCCGGACTGCGCGGCTTCAACCGGTTGCGGATCAACCACATGGTTGGCGTCGGAGGCCAGCCGGGCGCGTTCAACGAGAGCATCGACGGCGGCCGGGTCTTCGGCGATGGCGGCGTCCCGTGCCTCCACGCTCCAACTGCCGGCTTCCGTCAGAAAGACCACGCGTCCGTCATCCAGACGGTTGGCGATGATCAATTGCGGTCCTTTGAGCTTCTTGGCCATGGTCTTTGTCCTTAAACGTCAGGCAACGGCCAGAAGGGCGTGGCGGACGAAATCAAACCGGTCGTCGGCGCTGCCCTGTGTGCCGTCTGACGGAAAGTCGCGGGCCAGCGTGACCACATCGCCAATGATCAGAAGAGCCGGGCTTTTGACCTTGTGATCCCGTACCAGTGCCGGCAGATCGGCAAGTGTGCCGTAGAAACGCCGTTCCTCCGGCCGCGTACCGTTTTCGACCACTGCGACAGGCGTGCTGCCTGCAACCCCGTGGCGGATCAACTCCGACGTCATTTTTTCGGCGCCGCCCAGTCCCATGTAAACGGCAAGCGTTCTGCCTTTTCCAGCCAGATCGGCCCAGTCGGCATAGGAACCGTCCTTGGTATGCCCCGTTACCAGGGTAACACTGGACGAATGCGTGCGGTCGGTGACCGGTATCTGCGTGGCTGCGGAAATCCCGGTCAGGGCGGTGATGCCGGGGACGATCTCGGTCCTGATGCCGGCCGCACGCAGTTCGGTCAATTCCTCGCCGGCGCGGGCAAAGGTCAGCGGATCGCCGCTTTTCAGACGGACAACGCGTCTGCCCGCAAGGGCGTGTTCGACCAGAAGGGCATTGATGCGATCCTGACCGACACCGTGGTTGCCTTCGCGTTTGCCGACGAAAACCAGCTCGGCATCGCGTCGTGCCAGGGCGAGCACATCGCGGCTGACCAGCCGGTCATAGAAAATCACATCCGCTTGCTGAAGGGCGCGGTGGGCCTTGATCGTCAGCAGGTCCGGGTCTCCCGGGCCGGCCCCGACAAGCTGAACCAGTCCATATGCATGCGTGCCCGCGGCTGTCCGGGCGTCGTCCAGAATCCTCCGGACGGCTTCATCCTCGTCCAGACCGTCGAAGGCGTCCGCGCGGTCAAACAGCCGATCCCAGAAAAGGCGCCGTGCCGTCCCGTCCGGCAGCAGGGTTTTCACGCCGGTCTTCGCCCGCCCGGCGGCAGAGGCCAGGGTGCCGAGAGAGGTAGGCACGATGGTCTCAAGCAGGCTTCTGAGACGGCGGACAAAAACCGGTGCCACACCGCCTGATGAAAAGGCGACTTTCAGCGGGCCGCGATGAAATTGCGCAGGCGTTATGAAACTGCTTTTCGCAGGTTTGTCCACCACATTGAGGGGCACCCCCCGTTCTCGTGCGGCGCGGATAAGGCGCTCTTCGACAAGGCCATCATCACTGGCGATATAGACAAGGGTTTTGCCTTTGACATCGTCTTCCTGCGCGGACCTGTCGATCAGTTCAAGCGTCAGCGGCGCCTGTTTTGTGGATGCGAGATTTTCAGATGTCAGATTTTCAGATGTCAGGCCTGCCGCCGATGCTGCTTTTGCGGCATCCGGATCAATCAGCGTGATGCGAACGGCGCTTTCCGCCAGCAGGGCCAGTTTCGCCATTGCGGCCGCGGTGGCCCCGACAATCAGGACATGCTGGTGCTCGGCACTCAGGAAAATGGGAATAGACTGCATGACCGCCTCCTCGTTTTATATGCGGGCGCTGTTTTCGGAACAGCCCTGATCCCGACCCTGTCGGACCTTTGCCCTGCCATGCTCGATGCCAAAAATGGCTCACGGTGCCTTTTGCATCAAACGAGAAGAATTATGCAGCATGCTTAGAAAAATTTTGCTTTCTAGTAAGTTTATTGGAGTGAAAAAGAAAATGAAATCTAATTTATCGATATGATGTAGATCGACCATATACGGGTTTCGGGGATTGGGCGTATCATGGCCGCATGATTGTGCCGATCACGCAAAAAGGCTGCCGGTAATTACGCCGGCAGCCTTTGCACCCGATCTGGGTTCGGTTCTTTATCCGCCTGTCACAGAGGCGTCACTCTTTCTTCATCAGGCTTTGCGAGGCGTAGATCATCTGCAGTGCGTCGGTGAAGGCGCGCTGTTTGAGATTGGCGGCAGCCGCATGGCCGCCTTCGGTGTTTTCATAGTAGATGATCTCATGCCCCTGATCGGTCATCTTGGCGGCCATTTTCCGCGCATGACCGGGATGGACCCGGTCGTCCTTGGTCGATGTAAAGAAAAAGATTTCCGGATAATCGGCATCCGCCGCCACATTCTGATAAGGGGAATATTCCCTGATAAAGGCCCATTCATCCGGATTGTCCGGATCGCCATATTCCCCGACCCATGAGGCACCGGCGAGCAGCTTGTCGTAGCGCCGCATGTCCAGAAGCGGCACGGCGCAGATAACGGCCCCGAACAGATCCGGCCGCTGGGTGAAGGTGGCGCCGACAAGAAGGCCCCCGTTGGAGCCGCCGCGGATGCCAAGCCGGGCCGGGCTGGTATAGCCGGCGGCAACCAGATCTTCCGCCACCGCGATGAAGTCGTCATAGGCCCGCTGGCGGTTGGCTTTCAGGGCGGCCTGATGCCAGCGCGGCCCGAATTCGCCGCCGCCCCGGATGTTGGCGACGACATAGGTGCCGCCGTTCTCGACCCAAAGCTGGCTGAAACCGGTCAGGTAACTTGGAGTCAGGGCGATTTCAAAGCCGCCATAGCCATACAGCATGGTCGGCGCGCTGCCGTCTTTGCGGAAATTTTCCGGACGGATAACGAAATAGGGGATGCGTGTGCCGTCGCGGGATGTGGCGGCACGCTGTTCCACCATCAACGCACCGGCGTCAAAGCGTGCGGGCAGCGCCTTGATGGCGGTCGGGGCCGTGTTGCCCGCCAGATAAAGCGTATCGGCCTGCAGAAAACTTTCAAACCCGATCAGGGCGGCATCGCGCCACTCGTCGACACTGACAAGGGACAATGTGCCATTTTCCGGCATGGCAATATCGGTGACAACCCATGCGCTGTCCTGCGGGGCCGCTGAAATCAGGCGTCCTGTCACATTGTCCAGAACCGACAGATAAACCCTGTCCTGTCCGATCTGAACGTCATCGATGGATTGCCGGTCATCCGGTTCGAACAGACTGGTCAGGCTGTCGGCCGGCGTGCCCGCCAGTGCATCGGCGACCCTGACGGCGACAAGTGATCCGCTGGCAGCCTTTTTGCCGCCGGGAAGGGACCAGTCCTTGCGCATCTGGATCAGCATCCAGTCGGCGAAAAATCCCTTGAAATCGATCTCGCGCGGCAGGGGCAGGGTTTTCAGGTCGTCATCCACCCATAAATGAAGGATCTGGGTGAAAAAGTCGGGCCCCTGGATGACGCCGGCATAGGTGCCGTCACGCCGGTGGCTGCTCATGGGAAAATTGAAGACAAGGGCCGGGTCGCTGTCCAGGATCAGGCGCGCGTCTGACAGCGGCATGCCGCGTTTCCACAGCCGAACCTGACGCGGATAGCCGCTTTCGTTCATGGTGCCGTCGCCGAAATCGGTGGCGATCATCAGGGTGTCGCTGTCCACCCATGCGAGCCATTGCTTGGACTCCGGGCTGACAAAGCCGTTTTCGACGAAACTGCGTTCCTCAATGTCAAATTCCCGTACGACGACGGCATCGCCGCCGCCGCGCGACAGCCTGACAAGACAGCGGTTGAAATCGGGGGCCAGACAGTCACGCCCCTTATAGACCCAGTTTTCCCCCTCAGCGTCCGCGAGGGCGTCCAGATCAAGAATGGTTTGCCAGTCCGGGGCCGTGTCCCGGTAGGAGTCGAGACCGGTCCGTCGCCACAGGCCGCGTACATTGTTGCTGTCCTGCCAGAAATTGTGGACCGCGCCGCCCAGCAGTTCGCCGTAAGGGATTTTATCCTCGGCGTTATAAACCGCGAGGGCCTTGTCATAGTGTGCCTGAAAAGCCGGATGCCCTTCCAGCCGTGCTTTTGAGACCGTATTACGGGCTTCAACCCATGCAAGGGCTTCTTCGCCTTCGACCTCTTCAAGCCACAGATAGGGGTCCTGTGCGGCGTCGCCGGCATGATCCGCCGGCACGTCCTGAACTGTTTGTTGTGTCATGTCCTGTGGTGTTTCCTCGGTACTTCCGGTGTTCTGTTCCGGCTGGCCGCATGCCGCCAGCATGGCGGCAAGCACGGCTGTCAGGGTGACGGAGCGCCGGCCGGTCATCAGACGGCTTATCAGGCGGCATGGGTCCGGTATGGACGGCTTTGTTTGTGTCATGATTTTCTTCTCCCCCCGGGCCGTTGGGTGTGGCCCTCGCATTTATGAGAAATGATCCTTGCGGCGGCGTGTCTCGGCGAAAACTCGCACGGGCGGCGCCCCCACCATATCAAGTGCTGTCTGTAAATTTTCATCCGCTGCGCGCAGGAAGGGATTGGTCGCTCTTTCCACTCCCAGCGTTGACGGGATGGTCGGATGTCCCTTGGCACGCAGGGCCCGTACCTCGGCCATGCGATCCTGCAAGCTGTGATTGGCGGGGTCGACACTGAGGGCGAAACGACCGTTTGCCTCCGTGTATTCGTGGGCACAGTAAATCCGCGTTTCGTCCGGCAGCTGCATCAGCTTGCACAGGGATGTCCACATCGTTTCCGGCGATCCCTCGAACAGTCGCCCGCATCCCATCGAAAACAGCGTGTCTCCGCAAAAGAGAGCCTGATCCGCATCGAAATAGTAGGCGATATGTCCGCTGGTATGACCGGGGACATCGTAAACGAGGGCGGAGCTTTCGCCCAGATGGACATGGTCGCCGTCGCCGACGGCGATATCAATGCCGGGAATGCGGTCGCGCTCGGCCGCCGGGCCGACAATTGTCAGGCCGTGCTTTTCCTTCAGCTTCAGATTGGCGCCGGTATGATCCCAGTGGTGGTGTGTGTTGAAAATATGGCTGAGCGACCAGCCGCGCTCGGCGCATGCCGCTTCGACCGGCTGGTCGACGGCCGGATCGACCACGGCGGTCTCTCCGCTGTCCCTGTCATGAAGCAGGTAAAGATAATTGTCCTGCAGGACGGGCAGTTGAACAATCTCCAGCATCATGACCCTCCCTTGCCGATTGCGCCACTATAACCGTGCGGGGGCCATGTGCAAATGTGCACCGCCGTGAAAGTGGCATTGCGCGCCGGTATGGACAGGCGCGGTGCGTCATGCCGGTGCATATGCCGCATATATCGTGGATGTGAAGGGACCGGTGTGTTTTCCGGTCCGGCTTTAATGGCAGGGGGCCACGCGGTCATATTGCCAGCTGGCTGCGGGCTCCGCCGCCGGTGCCGCTGTGCGATAAATGTGGGCAATCAGCCTGCCGTCCCTCAGGCGATAGGCGATCTGTTGCGGAAAATCGTGGTCGGGGTTGATGAAGACCGCCTCCCCCTCCGACTGACGGGCAAGGGCAAAGGATACTGTCGTCTGGTTTGATGGACTGGCTGTCAGGGTCAGTTGTCCGTCCCGCCTGTCGATACGCAGGGTCTCATACGTTTTGACGGTACCGTCCACAATGGTCTGGGTGTAGCCGAGACGTTGCCCGCCGCGCGAGGGGGACCAGTGTTCGAAAATTGTACGTGGACCTTGCACGGCGGCCCATGTGCCGCACAGAAAACCCAGTCCGTCCCGTGCCGGAACGGTCGCGGCACCGGATGTCAGGGACGCCGAACCTGCCGGTATCACTGTGAACACCAGGATTGCCGCGACACGCCATGCGCGTCTGACTTCATCCGCCATGGCCGCAACCATATCACGGGGCGGGCCCCCTGTCGTCCGATTGCCGCCTAGGTGGGCGTCAGGGGGCCGACCAGGCTATGCCGCGGGCATGAAGCCGGCGCTGTATGCCGTCATGAACGGCCCGCGTGATGGGATAGCCCTGCATGATCCACAGGGCGATCAGCTTCAAAAGAACGGGCACAAGTCCGTAGATGATGCCAAGACCCGCAAGCGCGGCGCCCGTATTGCTGCCGTCCGTTCTGAAACCGATCAGGTCCAGCAGCGGAAAGGCGATGCCCACGGCCAGCGCGAACCCCAGTTTGGTTGTCGTCCCCCAGATGGCGAAAAAAATACCGGGCCGGGCTTTTCCGGTGCGGGCGGCGTCCCAGTCCACAAGATCGGCCTGAAGGGCGATGGGCAGGACCAGATCGGCGCCCGCCGCAAAACCGCCGAGGATGACGATCACAAGGTAAATCAGATGGTCGTCCGGCCCCAGAAACGGTGTCCATACGAAGGTCAGACAGGCAAAGATGACGGCCCTGCGCCAGGTACGGTCTTTGCCCATGCGGCCGGCCAGCCACACCCAGAAGGGGGTCGATACGGCCGCACAGGCGAAGTATGTGAACAGCCACAGTCCCGAACGGTCGCCACCGTCCAGCTTGTGCGTTGTGTACAGGAGGAACAGGGTTGCCGGGATGGCGTTGGCGATGCCGTTGACCAGATAGGCGGCCAGCAACTGCCTGAGCGGCGTACGCCTTCGAAACAGGCGCAGGGCTTTGGCAAGCGAGACACTTGCCTGCGGCACTTGCGGTCTGTCCGGGACAAACAGGATGATCGCCAGAACGGCCAGCAGCAATGTGCCGGCCATCAGCCAGATCACCCCCCGAAGCGTCGGCCCCAGGGTATTCGCGTCCCCGCCCAGAAGAACCGGCAGACCCAGTGTGATGAGGGTTGCGGCAAGGCCGGTGAAAACCCGGCCGCCGCTGATGCGGCTGCGTTCATGATAGTCGGGCGTCAGTTCCGCGCCCCAGGCATAATAGGGCACGATCATCATGGTGCCGGCCAGATAAATGGCGACAGTCCAGATCAGCAGATACCAGATTGTCACAGGCCCCGCAGGGTTGAACAACATCCAGGCCGACAGAATCAGAAGCGGTGTCCCGCACAGCACCCAAAGGCGCCGCCGTCCAAGCGAGATGGGCGTGATGTCGGACAGAACACCGATGACGGGGTCGCTGACGGTATCCCATAAGCGGGCGAGCAACAGGATCAGTCCGACGCTGGACAGGCTGAGGCCCAGGCTTTCCGCGTAAAAGGTCGGCACAAAGATCTGCAGGGCCAGCACACCCGCGGCCAGGGGAAAGGCCAGCGTGCTGTAGGCGGCAAGCCGCAGGGCCGAAATCCGACCGGATGAGGGTGGCGGTAAACTGTTCATAACGCCAATTGGTACGCCCGCCGACTGAGGGCGGATTTGCTTTTTTTAAAACCGCCCATGTCATCCAGGGCCTGTGTCGCCCAAAGACTGTCAGCCGCCGCGGCGGCGATAAGGCCCGCCGCCATTGGACCGGCCGGCGGTTTCCTCGCGCCGCAACACGTTGAGCCGGTCCGAAATCCCGATGGACAGCAGCAGGGCTTCAAGTGCCAGCCCGACAAAAAGGCTTGTATCGATGATATCCGTCTGCGGTAGCAGACCGCTGCCGCGTGACGCCCTGAGAATGCCGCCGATAATGGGCAGTATCCAGGCCGCAGCGGCGAACCAGACCGCACGGCTGCCGCCACGCCATGCGATGACAAAGGCGGTCAGGACGAAAGCCATCAGCACCAGAACCGACGCGCTGCTCAACCGGTCGCCGAGGATGGTCAGGCCCGCCGGAGCGAATGCGGCGAAACTGGTCAGCGACAAAACTGCGAGTGCCATGACCTTCAGGCTGCGGACAATCCAGGGCGGCAACATGCCGTCTTCGAGGAAATGAATGAAAAAGAATGTGCTGGCGCATACGCCTGCGCCGCTGGACACGAATGCGGTGCGCACCAGAGAGGCCATGCTGTAGTCCGGTATGAAATAGACGATAATGCCGGACCAGCTTGAGCCATGCGCCAGAAATGCCAGTGCGGTCAGGCAGTAATACAGTTGAAACCGCATTCCGATATAGGCGTAAAGCGCCAGATTATAGACGCAGACGGCAAACAGAATACCGCTGAGCAGGCCGTACAGCAGGAACAGCATCCGCTGATCCGAGAGAAACCGCTCTTCGCGCGCAGCGTTGATTTTGCGGATCATGCCGCTTTGCACCGCGACGTTCTCATATCCGATGAAAATATGGGCGAAACCCGCCGACCGGTCGGGCAAGGGAAAGTCCAAATAATTGCCTGCGGCCCAGCGGCCGCGAAGGGCGCCGCCGGTGACGGTTTGGCTTTCAATGTGCCCGTCATTGTAGATGGCCGATACCGTTGCCTTTTCGGCCCGTACAAATTCCGAAAGAATATGCCAGCGCCCTGATCCGGGACGGAGCAGGCCGGGGTCGCGGACCCTGAAATACAGATGCCTGCCGGTGGAGGCCCACCGTTCCGGCGGACAGACGAAATCGCCCCTGCGCGCGATGAGCTGTTCCGGGAAAAGCCGTGTCTCGCTGCCCAGTTCGCAGACCTCTCCGCGCAGCGGGATGAAGTCTGCATCATCCGTTGTATCCGCCGCATGCGCGCCAGTGGTAAGGCCGGTGGGAAGAACTGTCAGGACAAGGAACAGGACTGCCGGGATCAGAATTGCCGGAAGACAAAATCCCTCAGCCCTGCACTGCACGGCCCTGCGTGAAGGCGTGCCGCCAAGCACTCCAACTGCCCAATTCAAGACTGCCCCCTAAGCGTCCAGATACTGATCCGGTGGGCGTATTGCTATCATACTTCCCTTGCCGTGTGATAGATTTAAACGAGCGTTCAGTATTTTAGCATTCCAGCGGTTGTTCATTTTCCTGTGGGGTTTGCATTTGCATGCCGGTCCATAGTAAGAGGGTGACAGGTGCCGCAGGGGTGCCTGCCGCCGAAAGACAATGCCACCCTGCCGTTATGGAAAATGCAGTCGACCTTTCGATAAGGTCCCCCGGATCATTGAGGGAGCGGTTTGATCCGACACGCAAGGGGAACCCTTATGTCGAAAGCGATGACTTTCCTCAAAATGCGGGCAAAGCAGCTTCACCGTCTGGCCGCATCGGGCAATGACGGTGCGCTTGCCTATCTGTCAAACCGTTTCACAGGACCTATGGATGCGGCTTCGGTCAGGCGCCGCCATGCTCTTGCAGCCGTTGCCGGCGATGCCGGTTTCAGGGGCTGGCCGCATGCGAAAGCGGTTCTGTCCGGCGATCCGGTCGATGATTTCGGAACCGCCCTGGTGCCGCACCGGTGCATGGTGCACTGGAATATATGGCTGGCTTCCTATGAAGAGGCCCATGCGATCCGCAGAGAGAAAAGTGGATTTCTGCTGGCCTATCGCAAGGATTTCGTGGTGGTGGACGATCATTTTATCGTCACGCTCGGCCTTGCGCCCGAGGACGCGGACTGGAAGCGTATGGGCCGTGACTGGGTGCATCCGGCCGATGCGCCGGCCCGTGACAGGCTGTATCTTAAACTGTTCAGAAAACAAGTGGATGCGGCGGTCGTGACGTGATCCCCGCACACCGGGCAGTGACCGGGGGTGTCACGATCCGTTTCTGGGCACCCCGGCATCGCTGAGCGCGACTGTTCCGGTCACCGTCCGGCCCGTTGGGATGGTGCGGTAAAAACAGCTTTCATAGCCGACATGGCAACACCCGCCGCCGGCTTGTTCGACCACAAGCCAAAGACTGTCCTGATCGCAGTCCACCCGGAAATCCGTGACGGTCTGAATCTGGCCGGATGTTGCCCCTTTATGCCACAGTTCCCGGCGTGAGCGTGACCAGTAGTGTGCCTCGCCGCTTTCAATGGTTTTCTGTACGGCTTCCAGATTCATCCAAGCCTGCATGAGAACCTGACCGGTTGCAGCATCCGTGGTGACGACGGGCACAAGCCCGTCGTCATTGAATTTCAGGGCCAGAACCGGATCATGCTCGATCGCTTTCCGGTCATCGCGCGGGCCCATGACAAGACTGACATCCTGATTGTTCATGGGCCCGTTCTGACCTAGCCGCGCACCAGTGTCCAGAATTTCTGCTCCACAGTCGTGTCTTTGAACACACCGCGAAACTGGCGGGTGATCGTGTAGACGTCCGGGTGCCTGACACCGCGACAGCCCATGCAGGCATGGGTGGCGTCGATGACAACCGCCACACCCTTGGGCTTCAGATAGGTTTCGATCGCATCGGCGATCTGCGCCGTCATGGTTTCCTGCGTTTGCAGGCGTTTGGCATAGGTTTCCGTGATACGGGCCAATTTGGAGATGCCGACGACACGGTCCTTCGGCATATAGGCCACATGGGCCAGACCCGATATGGGCACCATATGATGTTCACAGTGGCTTTGGACCTGAATGCCCCTCATTACCACCATGTCGTCATAGCCGTTAACGTCTTCAAATGTCTTGGCAAGAATTTCGGCAGGGTCCTGCCCATAGCCGGCAAAAAACTCTTCGTATGCCTTTGCGACACGCTTGGGTGTGTCGAGCAGGCCTTCTCGTGATGGATTATCCCCCGCCCAGCGGATGAGGGTACGGACCGCGGCTTCGGCCTCGGCCCGGGATGGGCGGTCATCAGCGTTTTGCCGGGATACCTTCAGTTCAAGGTCATTGTCATGGACCTTTTCAAGTACGGCATCCATATGATGTTCCTTTGCTTTTGGATAAAATGTTGGAGGAGCGCTCCTTTGATGTGCTTGCACGCACGATAGTCATTTACGTTCCGACTGTTGCACCGGATGACATTATTATTCCGACGCCGGCGCCTCTGAGAGATTAGGCGTTTCCATACATTGTTCAAGGCCTTGACCGATTTTGCGGGTTCAGGCTCGTCTGGAGAGGCGATTTTCAGACGGCCTCTTGGCAGCGTATGGCGAAGGCCTTATGTGATGCGCATGGACGTTTACAATAAGGATATTTTGCGTTGGACGACGCGTATTCCGCATCTGGGCCGGCTGGATCATCCGCAGGTCAGTGCGGCTCGCACCAGCCGGATTTGCGGCAGCCGGCTGACGGCGGAGGCCGTCCTTGACGCGGGCAAAATCACGGACTTCGCACAGGAGGTGAAAGCCTGCGCGCTCGGGCAGGCGTCAGCCGCTATCGTCGGACAGAATGTCATCGGGTTGGATGCCGTGACACTGGCCGATGTCCATCATCGTTTTTCCGACATGCTCAAGGGTGCGGCCCCGGATTTTCCGGAACCATGGGCCGGTCTGGCGGTGCTGGCGCCGGTCAGGGACTATCCGGGGCGCCACGGGTCGGTCATGTTGCCGTTCGAGGTTCTGACGGATCTGTTCGAGGCTGCCGGATAGATACCCGTGGCATTGTGTCTAGTCCGCTTGCAGTGCATCCCCCATTTCCCTGATACGGGCGATTTTATCCTCAAGCGGTGTCCAGTCGTCCCGTTCGGCGATGTGGGACCAGATATCTTCCACCTCTTCAATCAGCATGGTGCAGGGATCGTCCCCTTTGAAATAGGGATGTGACAGACTGTCCGGCCGCGCTGCCGTGCGGGCCGAGAGCAGGTTGACCATCTCGCTGTATTTCGGGTGAAAATAGGTTTGCGCCATGGGACTCCTGCGGGCCCGGTCCACACTGGCGCCGCCCCCATGCCAGTCGAAAAAGAAACGTTCATAGGGTGCTGCCGTTTCCACAAGGAACGCATTGATCTTTTCAATAAGGGCATCATCGGCCGTGTCGTCCTGCGGTGTCACACCGAGACGCCTTAAAAGCCGGGTGCGCAGGGCAGCCACATAGCGGGCCGCAAAGGGAGCGAGTACCTCCTTCAACGCATCTTCACCGGCGATATCAATCAGTGCACCACCAAGCTGGTACAGATTCCAGTGCAAGGCCTCGGGCTGGCGGCCAAAGCTGTAGAGACCGGTCTCATCGAAATAGGCGGCGGTAAAGGCCATGTTGGTTTCCGGCAGGAACCGCCAGGGACCGAAATCAAAGATTTCACCCGTGATGTTGATATTGTCGGTGTTCAGGACCCCGTGCACGAATCCGGCAGCCATCAGGTCGGCGGCCTGTGCGGCAACACCGGCCGATACCAGGTCGACAAAGCGGCAGGCCTTGTCAGAGACACTTCCTTTCGGTTCAGTATCAAAATACACTTTCAGGCAATAATCGACCAGCTTTTCCAGTCGCTCCGTATCGCTGAAATAGGCATGGCGCTGGAAGGTGCCGATACGGATATGACCATGGTTCAGCCTGACCATGACGGCCGAGCGTGTCGGGGACGGTTCATCGCCACGATGCAGTTTTTCGCCTGTTTCAATCAGGGAAAATGTACGCGATGTACGGGCCCCCAGGGCTTCAAGCATTTCGGTGGCCATGATTTCGCGCACGCCCCCTTTCAGGGTCAGGCGCCCGTCACCGGACCGGCTGTAAGGTGTCGTTCCGCTTCCCTTGGTGCCAAGATCCATCAGCCGGTCGTGGCTGTCCCGCATCTGGGCGAACAGAAAGCCGCGCCCATCGCCGATATCCGGATTGTAAACGCGGAACTGATGCCCGTGATACC
Source organism: Eilatimonas milleporae (assembly GCF_003688555.1). Classification (GTDB taxonomy): domain Bacteria; phylum Pseudomonadota; class Alphaproteobacteria; order Sphingomonadales; family Kordiimonadaceae; genus Eilatimonas; species Eilatimonas milleporae. The sequence continues at coordinate 4,727 of NZ_REFR01000014.1, read as the reverse complement.
GTTGTGCCAGCGGTTTGGGCAGGTTGCCGGCCAGGGGTTCGAACCTGCCGAAATGGGCGGCCCATTCCGCATCGGTCAGCGTATCCAGTCCCAGCTCGGCGGCGGCGCGGTCGTTGCGGAACCGTATTTTCGTCTCCGGAAAAGACGCGGCGTTCACCGGGTCGGCAAAGCCGTCGCCCAGGTCGGTGAAGGGTGTCTCCGGGCGGTATTTCGGACCGGCCGGCATCAGGCGTCGACCTTTTCGGGAAAGCCCCATGTGACCAGATCGTCCAGATCGGGTCTGTCACGTTCCGCGGGGGCTTCATCCTGTCTGCCGAAAAACAGCAGCCCGGCGATCCGTTCGCGCGGTCCCAGACCCAGTCCGCGCATGACGGACGGGCTGTATGTGGCCCATCCGGTCAGCCATTGCCCCACATGGCCCAGCGCGGTGGCGGCAACCAGCATGTTCTGGCAGGCTGCGCCCATGCTGAGCTGCTGTTCCCATTCGGGGATAGGCTTGCGGTCGCTTGGGGAATAGACGGCCACGACCAGTGTCGGACCCTGTGTCGCATATCCGCGCATGGCTTCGGCGTTTTTCTCGCTTGAGGCGTTTTCCTCCAGAAGCGCACAGACAATGAGATCCCCCAATTTTCGCCGCTCGTCCTCCTCCAGAACGATAAAACGCCATGGTGTCAGCTTGCCGTGATCGGGCACGCGCGTTGCCGCCGCCAGAATTTTTTCCAGCGTGGTGCGATCGGGGCCGGGGCCCGTCATCTCGCGTGCCCTGACCGACCGGCGGCGCATTAACAGTGTGTAGGCCTCGGACGATGGTGTGTTCAAAGGTTCACTCATGTTCACTCTCACAGATGTGATCGCCGGGGCGGTCTTGTGTCCAAGGCGCCCGCTTTGCGTATGGCAGTCTTTCGGCTATAGCTAAGCCACCGGACATGGGGAGGAAAGGCGTGATCGGAAAAATTCTTTCAGCGGCAGTGATTTCGGCCCTGGCGGGTCTTGGGGTGCAGGCCGATGTGCGCGGCGTGGACCCAGGGTCATCCCCCGATGCGGAAACGGGTATTCGCCTTGCGCCGGGGTTTGGCGCCAGTATTTTTGCCGATGGTATCGGCTACGCCCGCCATATGGCCGTTTCGAAAGACGGTTGGGTCTATGTGGCCCTGATGCGCCCCTATGACGGCGGTTTCGGTGCCGTTGCCCTCAAGGACACCGATGGGGACGGCAGGGCGGATGATATCCGTTATTTCGGCAAGGGGCTTCGTGGAACGGGCATCGCGCTGCGCGGTGACGCGCTCTATTACGGCGACGATACCCGGATTGTCCGCTGGCGCCTGAGCGGTGATGCCCCTGTGCCCGAGGGCGAGCCGGAACTGATCGTCGGCGGGTTTCCGGTTCAACGGGCTCATGCGGCCAAGCCCCTGGCCTTTGATGGGGACGGGCATCTTTATGTGAATGTGGGCGTTCCTTCCAATGCCTGCATGGCCGATGTGCGCACGAAAGGGTCGCCCGGCCAGCGTCCCTGTCCCGAACTTGAATGGCACGGTGCCATATGGCAGTTCGACGCCGATACGACGGATCAGGATTTCAGGACGGACGGGGTCAAATATTCCACCGGCCACCGCAATGCGGTGGGCATTGACTGGAATCCGCATGCGGACGGGCTTTATCTGGTGCAGCATGGCCGCGACCAGCTTCATCAGTTTTTCCCCGATCTGTATTCCATCGAGGACAGCGCCGAACTCCCGGCCGAGGAATTTCACCGGGTTGAAAAGGGCGCCGATCTTGGCTGGCCTTACAGCTATTATGATCAGCGCAAGGGCGCGCGCATGGTGATGCCCGAATATGGCGGTGACGGGAACACGGTCAGCGATCACGGTCAATTGCCTCTGGTCGGTTTTCCCGGTCACTGGGCGCCCAACGCCGTCCTGTTTCCGCGCACGGACGTCTTGCCGACAGACTGGCGTACGGGCGCGTTTATCGCTTTCCACGGATCGTGGAACCGTTCACCCGTGCAGCAGGGATACAATGTGGCCTTCGTGCCGATGGATGCCGCCGGTGCCGTCACCGGTGACTGGGTTATCTTCGCCGACGGGTTTCCGGGGGCGGCACAGGTCAAAAGTCCGCGCGATGCCGAACATCGCCCCACGGGGCTGGCCGAAGGAACGGACGGCGCATTGTATATCTCAAGCCTGATGTCCGGCGGGCGTGTCTGGCGGATCACATATGAAGGCCGGTAAGGCGCGTTTGCTCTGCGGTCTGCTGTGTGTGATGACCCTGTCGGCGGCTGTTTCGGCGGCGGCTGTTTCGGCAACCGGTGACAGGGGACAGCGGCTTTATCTGGAGCATTGCGGTACCTGCCACCTGCCCGACGGGTCCGGTGTGCCGATGATGCAGCCCGCGCTGGATGGCAGCGAACGGGCCGGTGGCCCCGTCGGTGGCGTCATTGAAATGATCCTGATGGGCAGCAGCGCCGTCCCGCCGGGCGAGAGTTTTTTTAATGCCGAAATGCCGGCTTTCGATCATCTGAGTGATGAGGATATTGCGAGTATCGCGACTTATGTACGAACCCATTTCGGCAATACGGGCGGCCCGGCGACGGCCGCTGACGTTCAGCGCCTGCGCGGCGCTTCTGACACTTCCCGGCCTGGCGGGGCTTCCGGCCGCCGCTGACGATGGCGGCCTGGTTGAGGTTCTGGTCTCCGGCGACCGTCTGCCCATCGGCATCGGCGGCCAGTCTGTCGTGCGCCTGGATACGGACGATCTGGATACACGGCGTTTGGACGTGGCGCTGGCGCGTTTGCCGGGGGTCGGTCTTTTCCGCCGGGCTGACAGCCTGACGGCCAATCCCACCATTCAGGGTCTGAATATGCGCGGAATCGGCGCCAATGCGGCCGGGCGCGTGCTGGTGACCCTGGATGGGGTCCCGTTGAACGATCCTTTCGGCGGGTGGCTGTACTGGTCGGCGCTGGCGGGCAACACACTTGACGGCGCGGCCGTCCTGAAAGGGGGCAGTGCCGGTGCATTCGGCCCGCAGGCCCTTGCCGGCGCCGTGGCGCTGACCAGCACCCGGCCCGAGACCAGCGGCGCCCGCGCCCGCATCGCCTATGGACGCTTCGATACGGTGGAAATCATGGCCGGTGCCGATATGGCCGGTGAGCGCGGGTTTCTCAGCATCGACGGACAGTTTTTTGAAACGGACGGTCCCTTCATCGTGGACGAAGACACCCGTGGCCCTATCGACGCCCGTGCCGCCAGCGAGGTTCAGAGCCTGTCACTGCGGGGCGGGACGCGGCTGGGTGACCATACGCTGGTGAAAGGCAGGCTCGCCTATTTCGAGGAAGAGCGGATCAACGGCCTGGACGCCGCCCCCAACAGCACGGAGGCGATCGACGCGTCTTTCAGCATCATTCATGATCCCGTTGACGGTGCGGCGTATGAGGTGGTGGCGTATTACCGCGACCGCACCTTTGAAAACACCTTTGCCAGTGTCCGCGACAACCGCACGACGGCCCGCCCGGTTCTCGACCAGACGGACGTACCGGGATGGGGGGCGGGGCTTTTGGCCCGTGTTCGCCTGAACGATATCGAGTTCGGCGTTGACGGCCGCCGGTTGAGCGGTGAAACCAATGAACGGTTTCGCAATCTTGGCGACGGCTTTACCCGGTCCCGTGTGGCAGGCGGGGACCAGTGGATTGTCGGCGGCTTTGCCGGGATCGACCGTGCATTCCCATGGGGGTCGGTCAGTGCGAACGTCCGGCTGGACCGTTTCCGGACCTATAATGGCGCACGGGTTGAACGCAACCTTGCCGACGGGTCCGTCGTGCGTGAGGACACGGTCCCGGCCCGGGGCGACTGGCAGTGGTCGGCCCGTATCGGCGGGTCCTACGGCCTGACCGGGGCGCTGGATATGCGTGCCGGCGCCTACCGAAGCTGGCGCCTGCCGACGATTAACGAATTTTACCGTCCTTTCCGGGTCGTGAACGATATCACCGAAGCCAACGCGCTTCTGGAGCCGGAAAAGCTGTATGGCATTGAAGCCGGCCTTGATTATGAGCCGCTCAACACCCTGCGTGTCAGTGTGACGGCTTTCCGCAATTGGCTGCGGGATGGTGTGGGCAATGTGACAATCGGCTTCGGGCCCGGTTTTTTCCCGTTGGGCGGCTTCGTGCCCGATGGCGGTGTGCTGCGCCAGCGCGCCAATATCGCTGAAAGTATCACGGACGGTGTGGAACTGGACGCCGGTCTTGATCTGGCGCCCGGCTGGTCCCTTGAAGGACGCTATCTTTATGCACGTGCCAGGGTGACGGATTTCCCCGGCAATCCGGATCTGGAAGGGTTGCGCCCTGTGCAGACGCCGCGTCACAGCCTGTCCCTGATGGCACGGCGCCAGGCCCGCTGGGGCTGGTTGGAGGGGGAAGTGCGTCATCGGTCCAGCCAGTTTGACGACGACCTGAACACGCGGCGCCTGCCGGCCATAACCACCGTTCATGTGCGGGCGTCCGTACCTGTCGGCGAAACCCTGACCGTCCGTTTCGACGCGGACAATCTGCTGGGGGAGCGGGTGGTGTCCGCCATCAGCGGGACCGGGCTGGAGACCATCGCACAGCCGGCTTTCTGGCGGGTCGGTCTGGAGGCGGCGTTCTAGGCAGTGTACCCATAAACAGGGTTCCCAAATAGAGTGGGTTGTGCTTCAAGCTCCTTGAAGGAGTTGGATGATGGCGCGTTTTGATTTGAGC
>NZ_REFR01000013.1 GCF_003688555.1 Eilatimonas milleporae | reverse complement strand
CAACCCGCTTCGACAAGCTCGCAAGAAATTTCCTCGCCGCAATCGCAATCGCTTCAACACGCCTTTGGCTCAGAAATTATGAGCCCACAACCTAGGACTGGTGCCTTCCGGATGTCCATGCGAAATGGCACCTTGATATCTTCAGGGAATGTCGGCTTTCACGGGATTCGGCCTTGTCGGGACAGTCAGGGCGTAACGGTCAGGTCGTAACGGTCAGGGCGTGGCAGCCATGCTGTGTCCGGATGGCGCGGATACGAATCCCTCGGCCGCCAGCCGGCGCAGCACGTCCGACTGTGTCCGTGCGGGCAGGCCGGCAATGCGCTTGCGGACCAGCGCTTCATAGGTGCCGTCGGCGATAATGGCGGCAAGCCCCCGGTCAAAGGCATCGCGGTACCGCACACCGCTTTTATCCGGGCTCTTGGCGAACAGTACATGCATCGTACCCGAGACCGCCGCGTCTTCCATGGGCAATTCCCGCAAGTCCGGGCGTGTCCAGGGGTCAAGGGTCGCCAGCGCCTTGTCGATCTCATTATGGGTCAGGATATCGGGGCCGAAGGCAAAGGCGACACGCCCTCTGGCCAGCAGTTGAAAACAATGGGTGATATCGTTTGGCGTCGCCCGGCTGATCCGGCCCGTGACCATCAGCCTGTCAAGCCAGTCGGGCATGGTCCACCCGTGTGGCAGGCACAGAAGCGGTGCGTCCTCCTCCGGCAGGCTTGGCAGGCGCTTCAGATCGCCGAATGTGTCGATATCGGTCCGCCAGGTGAACATGGACCAGCTGTTGTGGTAAAAAGGGCGCGAGACAATGAATCTGTCATGATGGCGCGGGTTGCCCGCCCAGGCAAAACTGCCGTCCGCATTGCCTGCGGCCAGTTCACGGTAAATCCGTTTCCACGGCATGGCATGAATTTCAAAGGAAACGCCCCCGGCCGCCAAGCTGGCGCTGACAAGGTCCGTGAACAGACCGCCCAGGCGCCCATCCGCCTCTTTTTCGACGTAAGGCGGAGAATCCGGGTTGGTTAGCAGCAGCAGTGTTTTGTCGCCGGCGGGATCGGCCTGTGCGGGCGCGCACAACACGGCTGTGGCCACAAGAATGCGGGCAAGGATTTTCGGCGGCCTGACGGCGGAAATGGCGCTTAACACGTGTTCACACCCAAAGCATTGCGTACTTAAACGTGTGTTTTATGACATCCTATCCGTTTAGAAAGTGTTACGGTTTTCACGTTTCGGGTGTCATATGACCGTCGGCCTTCCTGCCGTGGTTTGGCCTACCGCAGTTTGGCGCAGGCCTCCTGAATGCGGGTGCAGGCTTCGGTCAGGGCTTGCGTCGATGTGGCGTAGGACACGCGGAAATGCGGGCTCAGGCCGAAGGCCTCGCCGTGCACGGCCGCCACGCCGAAATCCTCCAGAAGATAGGTGACGAAATCCAGATCGCTGGCGATCCGCGTGCCGCCCGGCGTTGTTTTGCCCACACAGCCCGCCACACTGGGGTAGACGTAAAACGCGCCTTCCGGGGTGGGGCAGGTGATGCCCTCCGCCGCGTTCAGCATATCCACCACCAGATCGCGGCGGCCCTGAAACACCGCGGCGCGCTCGGCCAGAAAATCCTGTGGGCCGGTCAGCGCGGCGACCGTCGCGGCCTGGCTGATCGAACAGGGGTTGGATGTGGACTGCGACTGCACCTTGGCCATGGCCTTGATCAGCGCGGCGTCGCCGCCCGCATACCCGATCCGCCAGCCCGTCATGGCATAGGCCTTGGCCACGCCGTTCATGGTCAGAACCCGCTTGGCGATCGCCGGCACCGCCTCGGCCATGGTCTTGAAGGTGAACCCCTCATAGATGACATGCTCGTAAATATCGTCGGCGAACACCCAGACATGGGGGTGTTTTTCCAGCACCGCGCCAAGGGCCTTGACCTCATCCTCCGTGTAGGCCGCGCCAGTCGGATTGGACGGGCTGTTGAAGATCAGCCATTTCGTCTTCGGCGTGATGGCGGCGTCCAGGGCGTCCGGCGTCATCTTGAAACCGGTGTCGATGCCGGCCTCGACGATCACCGGCGTACCGCCCGCCAGCAGCACGATATCGGGGTAGGACACCCAGTAAGGCGCCGGCACGATCACCTCGTCGCCGGGGTTCAGGGTCGCCATCATGGCATTGTAGATGGTGTGCTTGCCGCCGGAATTCACGGTGATCTGGTCCGGTGTGAAGGTCAGGCCGTTTTCCCGTGCGAATTTTTCGATCACGGCGGCTTTCACGGCCGGCGTGCCGTCCACCTTGGTGTATTTGGTCTCGCCCGCCCGGATGGCCTTGATCGCCGCTTCCTTGATATGGTCCGGGGTGTCGAAATCGGGCTCGCCCGCGCCCAAGCCGATCACGTCCTTGCCGGCCGCGCGCAACTCGGCCGCCTTGGCCGTCACCGCCATGGTGGGCGATGGCTTGATCCGGGACAGGCTGTCGGCAAGAAAGGACATGGCTATGGCTCCTGAACATGGCGGCGGGATACGGGCCGGTGTCGGTCGGCATGGCCCGTTTGGCAGCGCAGAATAGGCACGCCCCCACCCGCCGGGCAAGAGGCAAAGCCATTAAAATCAGGGCTGTGCCTTGGCGGTATGATGGGCGGGCCGTGGGCTATGACCATGCCTGCGGCATACGGGCGCCGGGTCAGACGGTATCGGCGCTCTTGGCCATGGTATTGCCGGTGTTGCCGCCTGCATTCTCTTGCGCGCCCACGGCGCGGACGAAATACGGCTTCCACAGCCGGATTGTCACCGGCACCGCCACATTCAGCATGAAGGCGGTCAGCATCAGCGTGTAAAAGGCCGTCTCTGTCAGGATGTTGTTCTGCACATAGGCGATATCCAGCACCACGAAACACAGTTCCGCCCGGCCCAGCATGCCGAAGCCGATCATCAGGCTTTCGGCGGATGAAAAGCCGCCGGTATAGCGCGCCGCCAGACTGGCCGAGACGATCTGCGCCACGAACAGCGCGCCGGTCATGGTCAGCACCTGCGGAATGACCGAGACGAACAGATCCACATCGAACAGGATTTTCGTTCCCAGCTCGACGAAGAAGACCGGCCCGATCCAGGTAAAGGCCACATTCTCGACGATACGCTTTGTTGATTCGTAGGCCGCCTCGCGCTTCGCCACATCCTCGTCGCTGTCGCTGTCGAAATATTCCTCCTTGATGATCAGGCCCGCCATATAGGCCCCGACGGCGGGGTGAAACCCTTCCAGATGGGCGACGATGCCGACCGCCATGGCAAACAGGAACAGGACCAGCACCGCCATTTCCCCTTCCGCGAAGGCCAGCAGACGGCGGAAGCCGAAACGGCGCAGAAAGGGGACATAGCGTTGCAGCATGGCGGAGTCGCCCGGCAGGATCCACGCGGCAAGGATCACCACAATAACGAAGAACAGCACCACCTTGCCCAGGATCAGGCCGATGCTGGCAATGTCGGCACTGGCACCGCCGGTGGCGATGGGCACCAGAATGGCCACCAGCGCCAGCGAGGCGATGTCGTCCAGCACGGCGGATGTCATGATGCCCGTCGCCGCCTTGGAGCGGGACAGCCCTTCGCTTTTCAGCGACACCATGGTCAGCGATACGGCGGTTGCCGTCATCGCCAGCCCCACCATCAGCGAAACCTTTGCGTCGCCCCAGAACATGTCGGCCACGGCGTAAGCCGTGAGAAACGGTGCCAGCCCGCCGAAAAAGGCGATGCCCCAGGTGCGTTTGACACTGGTCAGGAAATGGCTGGTGTTTTCCTCGAACCCCAGCGCGAACATGATCAGGATGATGCCGATTTCCGAAAACCCGCGGATAAACGGGTCCGGCTCGGCGGGCAGAAAGCCCAGATTGACCATCACGGCGCCTGCGGCCAGATAGTACAAGACCGGCGTCAGCCGTGTTTTGCGCGCGGCAAAGGCGGCCACCAGCACGCCCAGCCAGATGATGGTCAGATGTTCAAGCGATTCCATGCTGCCTCAATAGGTGGCGCGGCCTCCAGGGGCTTTGACCGAAATCAATCCCAGTGATCAAATCCAAAGATCAAACCCCAGGATCAGACCCAAAGCCCAAACCTTGGGATCGGTCCCGTTCGAACCGGGCAATAGGGCGCGGCCTCCGCCGGCGCGCGGACCGCCTTGCCGGCGGACTGTGACGCGCCGGCGCCTTTGTCCTCTCAAGCCCGAGTGCGGGGGGCGCCTTTTCCCGGCGACGCCGGACCGTGCGGGGATCTGCCAGTGTCTGCCAGTGTCTGCCAGTGTCTGCCAGTGTCTGCCAGTGTCTGCCAGTGTCTGCCACTATCCGCCAGTCTCTGTCAGGGGTCTGTCAGGGGGCCCCAAGCCCCCTCTTGAAGGCCGGGGCGTAAAGGGGCACTTTAACCGCCCTTCAATTCCTTCAAGGACCACTGCGGACCCTGCCGATGACGTCTGATGCCCCCCTGCCTTTCGTGCCCCACCGTCCCGACCGCCCGGAAAAATCCGAAGGCGGCATCGCCCTCGGCCTGGTGTCCGAGTTTCAGCCCGCCGGCGACCAGCCGGCGGCGATCCGCGAACTCAGCGCCGGTATAGTCGGCGGCGACCGGGATCAGGTGCTGCTCGGCGTCACCGGCTCCGGCAAGACCTTCACCATGGCGAAAATCATCGCCGAAACCCAGCGCCCGGCGCTGATCCTTGCCCCCAACAAGACGCTGGCGGCGCAGCTGTACGGCGAATTCAAGACCTTCTTCCCCGACAATGCCGTCGAATATTTCGTCAGCTATTACGATTATTACCAGCCCGAGGCGTACGTTCCGCGCACCGACACCTATGTGGAAAAGGAAGCCTCCATCAACGAACAGATCGACCGCATGCGCCACTCCGCCACCCGCGCGGTGCTGGAACGGGACGATGTGATCATCGTCGCCTCCGTGTCCTGCATTTACGGCATCGGCTCGGTCGAAACCTACACCGCCATGACCTTCGGCATCAAAACCGGCGACGCGGTGGATGTGAAGGCTTTGGCGCGGCGTCTGGTCTCATTGCAGTACAAGCGCAACGATCAGGCGTTTCAGCGCGGCACCTTCCGCATTCGCGGTGATGTGGTCGACATTTTCCCCAGCCACTATGAGGACCGCGCCTGGCGGCTGATGCTCTTCGGCGAGGAGGTCGAGGAGATTGTCGAATTCGATCCCCTCACCGGGGAAAAGACCAAAACCCTGGACTCCGTCAAGGTCTACGCCAACAGCCACTATGTCACCCCGCGTCCGACGCTGGATCAGGCGGTCAAGGGCATCAAGGCGGAACTGAAAGCCCGCCTCGCCCAGTATGAAAAGGACGGCCGCCTCCTGGAGGCGCAGCGGCTGGAACAGCGCACCACCTTCGACATGGAAATGATGGAGGCCACCGGCTCCTGCGCCGGGATCGAAAACTACTCCCGCTATCTCACCGGCCGCGCGCCGGGCGATCCGCCGCCGACCCTGTTTGAATATCTGCCCGACAATGCCCTCCTGTTCGTGGATGAAAGCCATGTTTCCGTCGGCCAGATCGGCGGTATGTCGCGCGGCGACGCCAAGCGCAAGGACACGCTGGCCGATTTCGGCTTCCGCCTGCCGTCCTGCCGCGACAACCGCCCGCTGAAGTTCGAGGAATGGGACGCCATGCGCCCGCAGACCGTCTATGTCTCGGCCACGCCCGGCGACTGGGAGCTGGAGCGCACCGGCGGCGTCTTCGTCGAACAGGTGATCCGTCCGACCGGCCTGACCGACCCGCTGATCGACGTGCGCCCGGTGGAGACCCAGGTCGACGACCTGATGAACGAGGCCCGCGCCATGGCGGCCAAGGGCCTGCGCGTCCTCGTCACCACGCTGACCAAGCGCATGGCCGAGGATCTGACCGAATATCTGCACGAAAACGGCGTGCGCGTGCGCTACATGCACTCCGACATCGACACGCTGGAACGGATCGAGATCATCCGCGATCTCAGGCTCGGCACCTTCGACGTGCTCGTCGGCATCAACCTCCTGCGCGAGGGGCTCGATATCCCCGAATGCGGGCTGGTCGCCATTCTCGACGCCGACAAGGAGGGTTTCCTGCGCTCCGAGCGCTCACTGGTGCAGACGATCGGCCGCGCCGCCCGCAACGCCGACGGCCGCGTCGTCCTCTATGTCGACACCATCACCGGCTCGCTCAAGGCCGCGATCGACGAGACCGAGCGCCGCCGCGCCAAGCAGCTCGCCTACAATGCCGAGCACGGCATCACCCCGCGCACGGTGAAAAAACAGGTCGGCGACCTGTTGGCGCATGTGTCGTCCGGCGATTACGTCACCGTCGATATCGGCGAGGATGCCGAACATCTGGTTGGCTCCAACCTGAAATCCCATCTCGACGCCCTGCAAACGAAAATGCGCGAGGCCGCCGAAAATCTCGAATTCGAGGAAGCCGCCCGCCTGCGCGACGAGATCAAGCGCCTGGAAGAGGGCGAGCTGGGCCTCCAGGACCCCACCAAACGCCCGACCGGCCGGCCCATGGGCCGCCCAAAGGGCCGCTCCGCCGGCGGCAAGCCCGGCACCCGCACCTATAAAAGCAAGGGCCGCCCCAAGCGCATGGCCTGATGCCCCACCGTGCCAAACCCATGATCTGACCCAAACACATGGCCTGACGGCTCGGTGTCCCAGGGCGCGGGACACGGCCTCGTCCATCCCGGGCATATGGCCAAACGCCCGACCCAAACACCCGGCCAAATGCAGGGCCAAACACACGGCCAGACGCACGGGTCAGACAAGACAACCGCGCCCATGGGCCGGGCCTGCCGGCCCTCAACTGCTTGCGCGGGCAGGGTCGGTGTCCGGCGTTTTCCCGGCGTCCGCCAGCGTTGCCGCTGCGGGTCTATCCGTGTTTCGGCCGGGTTTCCATCTGCGACTCCTTCATGTGTTTTCCCCCATATGTCTCCCCCATGCATATCCATCCGGGGTTACTTCCAGAGGGGCGGCGGGAGGGACCGCTTAAACACCCTCCCGCTCGGCCATGGCCTTGACGAAGGCGACGAAACTTTCGCGGATATGCGGCTCCGGGATGCGGGCGAAGGCATACAGCAGCCGCGCGCAATCGCCGCTCGGGTCCGCCGCTGCCGTCTCCAGGGCGTTCATGCCGTCGTCCAGGCCGTTGAAAAAATCGGCCGGCTGAATGCCGAGTGCCAGCGCCAGACGCAACAGTTTCGACGGCGCGATCTTGTTGGCGCCTGTCTCGTATTTCTGCACCTGCTGAAAGGACACGCCCGCCGCCCCGGCCAGCGCCGACTGGCTCAGCCCGCAGGCAATGCGCAGGGTGCGCAGGCGCTGGCCGATCATCCGGTCCACCGGGTTCGGGGCCGGCGGATGCCAGTCCGCGCCATCCATCCTGTTGGCCCAGTCCGCCCTGGCCATCTCGTCCCTCCTGTCCGCTCTTTCCCGTAAGGAAGGCCGCTCAGGGTCTCGCAAGGGCGCCGGGCGGGGCTCTGAATGCCTTTCGATCGGCGTTGCTTGCGCCCCGTCCCGGTCCGGTAGACCTGCGGCTGCTTCCGTGCCGCTTCCCGCCCGCCGCGACCGGTGTCCGCTCCGCTGCGCCCGGTTTTCGCTCTGCTCTGGCCTGTGCTCGCTCTGCTCTGAGCTGTGCCCGCTCCGTTCTGGCCACTGCCCGCGCCGCTCTGACCTATGCCCGCCCCGCTCTGGCTGGTGTTCGTTTCCCGCCGACCGGTCTTCTGGCCGGTCTTCTGGCCGCTCGTCGGGCCGCTTGGTGGAACGGCTTGGCTGGGGCTGCGGCCGTATCTGTCGGGAAAGGCGAGTGCTCATGACGAATCCTCCTTTTGCGCGAGACGCGGCGTGTTTGCTTTGCTAGATTTCCGCGTTGGAAAAGGTTTCCACCCCCGGATCGGCTGGCCCCGCCTGTGATAGCGGCTGGGCCAGATATCCCAGGGCTTGCGGTCCAGGGCGGCGGCGATGATCGCCTGCGCCCGTGGTCGCTGCCGGCGCGGGATGGACGAGAACAGCGCGTGGCTGAGGCCATGGGCGCGTGCAAGGTCGCTGAGGGTCAGGTCCCGCCTGATCTTCAGCATGTATTTCACGCGCGGCCATGACCAATCGGGGCGTGTCATTCTTCACACCTGCTCCGGCTGGGGCCTGCGCCCCCTTTTTTCGCGTTCAGGCGGTTACGGATATAACCGCACGTTGGAGAAATTTATGTCCGCTTTTTTGTCTTGTTTCAACCATAAAAGCGGATTTTTTATCACTGGGGTAGAGCGAAAAGCCAGAAAAGGCGAAAAATCGTTCTTTTTATTGCACTTATGATCACACCGAAAGACCAGAAAAAGCAAGCCGACATCGTCAGTGCCCTGCGCCAGGACCTGGCCGGGACGACAAAAGCCCTGATCGCGGCGGCCGGCGGACGCGAACGGGCCTCCGCCCTGACCGGCAAACAGCTCAGCACCCTGTCCAACTGGTCCGGCGGTCATTCCCCGATCCCCTTATGGGCCGCCATACTGCTGTGCCGGGAAGCGGGCTGGCCGCTGGACCGGCTCGCCGTCTCATCGCTTGGAACAGACCGTGCGGATACGGACGGCTCAACCTCGGGCCTGAGGGAGACCGGTTTTCCGGACTTCCATCACCGGCCCGAAGATGCGCGCGGCCAGGGCGGCGGGACCGCCACCGGCGGCAAGACCCCACCCCCGGCCGAGGTGCGCCAGGACGTGACCGAGCGGGTTCTCACCGGTCTCGACACCCTGATGGACGATATGGGCGTCACCGCCCTGCCACCGCGCACCTACCGGCGCCTGGCGCGCTATGTCCAGCACCGGGTGCTGGCACGCCTGTCGGCCGGCGAAGACCCGTCGGCGATCACGGCGGCGGATTTCCGGCCCGAAGTGGCCCTCGCCATCGGCAAGGACTGACCCCCCACCTCTTCATCTCCTCAAGAATACGGCGCCTATCTGAGAAGGTGTCGGTGCCTTTTGCGCTCACGCCAGATTGCCGCGCAATCGCCTCCGCGAGGGCGGCCTGACCGGCCGGGGCGCGGTCGCGCCCTGGGGGGATTACTTTGGGATGCCTCGCCGGGCTTGTCTTTTGCGCTCACGCCAGATTGCTAGGCAACCGCCTCCGCGAGGGCGGCCTGACCGGCCGGGGCGCGGTCGCGCCCTGGGGAGATTACTTTGGGATGCCTCGCCGGGCTTGTCTTTTGCGCTCACGACAGATTGCTAGGCAATCGCCTCCGCGAGGGCGGCCTGACCGGCCGGGGCGCCGTCGCGCCCTGGGGGGATTACTTTGGGATGTCTCGTCCGGGCTTGTCTTTTGCGCTCACGACAGATTGCTGCGCAATCGCCTCCGCGAGGGCGGCCTGACCGGCCGGGGCGCGGTCGCGGCCTGGGGGGATTACTTTGGGATGCCTCGTCCGGGCTTGTCTTTTGCGCTCACGGCGGATTGCTCGGCAATCGCCTCCGCGAGGGCGGCCTGACCGGCCGTGTTGCCGTGTCGGTCTTGCCAAAAGAACAAAAAAATGGATATAATCGCATCGCGTGCGTAAAAGGCGCCGTTGCGGCAGCTCAGGTGTATACGGTTCGCCCTGTGTTCCGCCTGCCGCTGCGGGCGGCAAAGGCATCGGCAAGCAGGGCATTGGCAAGCGCGGGGGTATGGCCGTGATGTGATGGACATGACGGACCATGCCCGCCATGAAAGATGGAGACACGATGACATCAGGAAACGCGGTACCATAAAGAAACGTGGTTCTGCACTGCCCCGCGAAGGAACGATGCCGGAAAGCGGGGCCGGACAAAGCGAGATCGGACAAAGCGAGATCGGGCAAAGCGGATCGGACCGAGGGACCACACCCGACAGGGCCGCGACGGTCAGGGCTGCTGACCGGTGCCGGCCAGATACTGACCAGATGCTAGCCAGATGTCAGGTCAGGTATTTGCCCAGGTATTTGTCAGGTGCTGGCCAGATACTGAACTGCCATGTCCGTATCCCTGCCGCCGCCCATGTCGCCGCCCATGTCGTCTGCGGGCAATCGGTCGTCCGGGGACAATCGGTCGTTCTGGGGCAATCGGGCCCCGGCTTTTTTTTCGCCCACAGGGGTTACATATGTAACCACGTGACGAAGGCACAGTGACGGTTTTTTTGATGTATGGCAACCAAAAAAATAACCTCAAGGCGCGAAGGGGTGTTGAAATGACTGCAAAAACCAAAAAAATATTCCGTACACTGTGCGGAAGCGTGATTGGCGTATCCGCGACGGGGCTGTCGTCATGACCGGACGGACGCGCGGGGAAAAACCGGCCGGCACCGCCACCGCCACAGCCACCGACACCGCCCTGGCGACCCCGGAGCCAGAGAGCCGACCAGAGAGCCGGCCAGAGAACCGACCAGAGAATCGAAACGGGAACCGGGATCGCAGCGGGGATACAGGTCCCAATACGGATCGCGGCGCGGGCGGGGATGCGGACCGGAAAGCCGCCATTCTGTCCCTGCGCCACGCGCTGTCGAAAAAGACCAAGGCGCTGATCGCGGCGCTTGGCGGCCGCGAGACGGCGGCCCGGCTGACGGGCAGGCAGCTCAGCACCATGTCCAACTGGTCGGGCGGGGCGTCGTCCATTCCCTTGTGGGCGGCGGCGCTGTTGTGCCGGCAGGCGGGCTGGCCGCTGGAACGGCTGCTGCCGCCGGAGTTTCTTCATGGGGACGGCGGGCCGCCGATGCCAGACCAGTTTCACCGACCAGACCAGTTCCATCAGCCCGATCAGTTCCACCAGCCCGGCGAGGCCCATCGGAATTATACATATGGGGATCGCCCGCAGCCGGGCATCATGGCCGAACCGCCGGCCCCCGGTTTCACCGCCGCGCCCCATCCTTCCCAACCCCGCTCTCCCAAACCCCGCCCTTCTCAGGCCGATCCGGGGCCGCACGACCGTGAGGATGCCCTTGTGTTCGGCGGCGCTTTGTCGCCGGACGTGGTGGCACGGGTTCTCGCCGATCTTGACGCGGTGCTGGACGGCATGGGTGTCCATGCCATACCGCCGAAAGCCTATCGCAAGCTGGTGCGCTACATGCTGACCAGGGTGGAACGGCATCTGGCCGGCGGCGGCGAGTCCGCAGCCTTCGATGTCGCTGCCTTCAGGGCCGAGATTGCCCTGGCGGTCGGGGAGGACTGACCCCGCCTGAGACGCCCGATCCGCCCGAAAGTCTGATCCACAAGACAGTCCGCTCCACCCGAAATATTGGACCCGCCCGCAAAAGGGCATGTCCGCAAGGGGGCGCCCTTTTGCGGTGTGTCCGAGGCATCCGCTGTCCGGGGTATGCGGCGTTCGGGCCGGACGCTGGTTTCAGGGTGTCCTGGCCGCCCCGTCGCGGCGCGGCGACGGGGCGAAGCCGACGATGTCGGCGCGCGCGATGGGGCCCAGCATGGCTGAGTCCACGCTGCCCGGATGGCCGAGGGCGAGATAGCCGTCCAGCCGTCCCTCATGGCCTTTCATCAGCCGGTAGGCCGCGCGCCGCACGATATAGGGCCGCCCGAACGGCGTTTCGGCCAGGCGCCCGTCAACATACATCCGGCCGTCGTCGGCCACCCGCAGCGTGTCGCCGGGCCGCCCCCACACCTGTTTGACCACGAAGCGCCCGTCCTCGGTCCGGAACACCACCAGATCGTCGAGGGCAGGGGCCCCGCAGCCGATCGACGACACCGTCAGGCGTTCGCCGGAAAACACCACGCCCTGAAGGGAATCCCCCGTGATCTCGATGGTCACCGGGCGGCACGGCGGCAGCGGCCCGTCCGTGCCGCTGTCCCGCTTGTCCCCGCTGTTACCCCCGCCGGTCGCGGGGGGCTGTGCGAACCGGCCGGCGGCGTGCGTCTCCCCCACCGCCAAAGCCGTGACCGGAGCCAGCAGGGCCGCGAGCGCGAACACCGTGTGGCGCCGCGCGGTGCCGGCCGTTTGCCGGTATGTCCGCAAAGATGAAATCAGGTTCATTATTTTTGCCTATGGGATTGAGGCCGCTCATGAAAACGCTAGCATGCGGGCGAAGGGGCCGTACAGACCTGAGACGGGGCGCCCGCGCAAAGCGCGTCTGTCGGAGAGTTGCAAAGCGCGTCTGTCGGAGAGTTGCAAAGCGCGTCTGTCAGAGAGTTGCAAAGCGCATCTGTGGAGAGCGGCAAGGCGCCTGCGTGTGGTTTTGTATCCAAAGGGGGGGGGGAAGAGGTCATGTTGAATGTCGGTTTGAAAGGTGTTGTGGTGTTGGCCGCGCTGGTCCTGGCCGCCGGTGTGGGGCCGGCCGGCGGGGTTCTGGCCGCCGAAGACACGGCTCCACAGGAACAGGATACGGGCTCACAGGATACGGGGCAACAGGACACGCCACAACAAACCCCGCCCCCGGAAAATCCGTCACGTGAGACGCCATCACCGGACGGGACGCTCCTGCGGCAGCCCTCTCAACAGTCCGACCCGTCATCTGGGCCCGGCCGCCCCCCGGCCCGCGACCCCTTCGGCCGCCGTCCCATCGACAGTCTGACGAAGGGGCAGGCGCTGGCCGCCGCGCGCTCGGACGACGAGGTCATGCAGGCGCTGTTGTCGCTGTCCACCCACAACTGGATCGGCCTGCGCCGGACCCAGCAGCGGTTTTACGCCTATGTCCGCGACGCGGCGGCGCTGAAGGCCTATCTGGCGATCTGTCCGAAACACCGGGTCGAGGTCAACACCCTGCCCATCGACAGGTTGGCCCGCCAGTATCTGGAGGTGATCCTGGCCTCGCAGTTCGAGGGCGAGGCGCTGGAGCGCTATGACGCCCTGCCGCGCGGGATGCAGGCCGCCTTCACCGCCGAGCTGGGGCGGCGTGTCTTCGCCTTTGAGCAGGGCTTCGCCACCGCCCGCGAGATGGCCGCCATCGAGGCCGGCACGACAACGCTGAAGGACTATTGCGACACCCAGGCCCGCGACCGTTTCGACAGCTTCGTCGCCCTTCAGGCCACGGCCGTGCGCGCCCTGCCGCAAGACGCGCGCCAGGGTGAATAGGCATCTGATGAACAGGCGTTTGGCGGCTGGGACACCCGGCGCCCGTCTTGCGGCAGGGCCGCCGCCAACCGCCCACTGGTCAACCGCCCGCCGTCCGTCACCCGGTATGGATGTCCACCCGGTCGCTGTAAAAGGCCACATGGCCGGCTAGGGCGGCCACCTCGTCATAGGGCGCGGGGTAGCCCCACACGGCATTTTCCAGAACGGTGTCGCCGGCGGTGACCGACCAGTAGTCGGCCGTGCCCTTGAACGGGCAGCGCGTGTGGTGGTCGGTTTTCGCCAGCACGCCGGCCCGCACGTCCGCGAGCGGGATGTACAGCACCGGCGGATAGCCGTTCTCGCGCACCGCGAGCGCCCGCGTGGTGTCGGCGACCGGGGTGTCGCCGGCCGACACCCGCACCCGCCCGGTGAAAGGCGTGACGGTGACGGTGTGGTCGGGGCGGGTCTTGAAACCGGGGGCGGGGCCGTTGCTCATGGGGGGCACTCCCTTGCGTGTGGCTGAACTGCCGGGGTTCCGAACTGTCCGAGGTTCCGAACTGCCGAGGTTCTGAACTGCCGAGGTTCTGAACTGTCCGAGGTTCTGGACGATCCGGGGTTTTGGGCGAATCATATCCGCCGGATGATCCTATCCGCGAACCGCCGCATCGCCAAACCCGGACAGTTTCCGGCCTCTGTTTCCCGCCTCTGTTTCCCGGCCTGTACCCATTCTGCTTGACGCCACTGTCACAGGCTTGTCAGACAGGCGCCGTATGACAAAGGTGATAGGCCCCTGAAATCCCGGCGCCGCCGGGTGGGGCGTGGTTTCGTATCGCGTGGCCTTTGTGCCGCCAAGGGGTGCTTTGTGCAGACAGGGGGCGTTTTGTGCCGAAAGACAGGGGGGGGAGCCCGACATGACGAGGATCTTTGACGCCAAAAAAGGAATGTCGCGGCGCGGCCTGATGCGGCTGGCCGGCGGCATGGCGGCGGCGGCGATTGCCCGCCCGGCCTTCGCCACGCCCGCCTGGATCACCGGCACGCCGCGTTTTATCAGCTATCCCTTCACCCTTGGCGTTGCCTCGGGCGATCCGCTGCCGGGTGGTTTCGTGCTGTGGACGCGGCTGGCGCCCGACCCCTTCGACCGTGAGGCCGTCGGCGGCGACCCCGTGCCCGTCGGCTATGAAGTCGCCGCCGATCCGCGCTTTCGCAATGTGGTGCTGAAGGGGGCCGCCGTCGCCCACCCGGAAAACGCCCACGCCGTCCATGTGGAGGTCGAGGGCCTGAGCCCCGGCCGCCCCTACTGGTACCGGTTTTTCGCCGGCGACGAGGTCAGCCCGGTCGGCCGCGCCCGCACCGCCCCCGCCGCCATGAGCCCGGTGGACCGCTTCCGCTTCGCCTTTGCCTCCTGCCAGCAGTATGAGGTCGGCTATTTCAAGGCCTACCGCGACATGATCGCCCAAGATGTGGAGCTGATCATCCATCTCGGCGACTATATTTACGAGAGCAGCTGGAACGCCCCGGTGCGCCGCGTGCCGGTGGACGACGCCCGCGGCCTGGACGAATACCGCCGCCTGCACGCGGCCTACAAGCTGGACCGCGACCTTCAGGCCGCCCATGCCCACACCAGCTGGATGTTCACCTGGGACGACCACGAGGTCGCCAATGACTACGCCGCCGAACATGACGAGCATTACGAGCCGGTCGACACCTTCCTCAAGCGCCGCGCCGCCGCCTACAAGGCCTATTACGAGCATCTGCCCCTGCGCATGTCCGCCCGCCCCGACGGCCCCGACATGCGGCTGTATCAGCGCCTGTGGATCGGCGACCTGATGGAAATCAACATGCTGGACACCCGCCAGTACCGCAGCGACCACCCCTGCCAGACGCCGGAAGAAGGCGGTTTTCAGCGCATTTCCGTCGACTGCCCCGATATCGACGACCCCGCGCGCACCATTCTCGGCGCCCGGCAGGAACGCTGGCTGCGCTGGATGGGCGATGCCGGCGCCAAATGGACCGTGATGGCGCAGGGCATGCTGTTTTCCCAGCACGACTATCAGGTCGGCGAGGGGCAGATGATCGGCAGCGAATACTGGGACGGCTATCGCGGCTCGCGCCGGCGCGTGCTCGACCTGATCGAGACGCGCGGCCTGACCAATACGGTCATCATCGGCGGCGATGTCCACGCCACCTATGTCTGCGACGTGAAAAAGGATTTCAACGATCCGGCCTCGCCGACCCTGGCCAGCGAGTTCGTCACCACCTCCATCACCTCGCCCAACGGCTGGCATGACGCCAATGTCGCCAGCATGGTCGACAACCCGCACATCAAGCTCTATGACGGCCGCCACCGCGGCTACACCCTGTGCGACGTGACGAAAGACAGCTGGCGCACCGACCTGCGCATCGTCAACGACGTCAGACGGCCCGAGCTGGAGGCGACAACCTCCAAGACCTTCATCATCGAGGCCGGCCGGCCGGGGCCCCAGGAGGCCTGAAGATCAGGAGGCTTGAGGGGATTTTTGCGCTCACGCTAGGGCCGCGTGTCGCGGCCCGCTCCGCTGGGGCGGCCTGACCGGCCGGGGCACGGTCGTGCCCTGGGGTGTCGGGATTGCTGGGTTTTGTGGGGGTGTTGGGATTTTTGCGCTCACGCCGGGGCCGCGTGTCGCGGCCCGCTCCGCTGGGGCGGCCTGACCGGCCGGGGCGCGGTCGCGCCCTGGGGTGTTGGGTTTGCTGGGTTTTGTGGGGGTGTTGGGTTTTTGCGCTCACGCCGGGGCCGCGTGTCGCGGCCCGCTCCGCGAGGGCGGCCTGGCCGGGGTTGATTTTTCGCTCACGCCGGGGCCGCTCATCGCGGCCCGCTCCGCGAGGGCGGCCTGGCCGGGGTTGATTTTTCGCTCACGCCGGGGCCGCTCATCGCGGCCCGCTCCGCGAGGGCGGCCTGGCCGGGGTTGATTTTTCGCTCACGCCGGGGCCGCTCATCGCGGCCCGCTCCGCGAGGGCGGCCTGGCCGGCCGGGGCACGGTCGTGCCCTGGGGGGCTGAAGGGTGCGGGACGGCGGCGTCCGGCAGCGTCCGGCAGCGTCCTTTCGCCTATTCCGCCATACCCTGGGCGTCGGCGCCTTTGGCCACGGTCTTGCCCACGGTCTCCCGTTTCTTTTTCACCGTGTCGGTGCGGCGCAGGAAACGCTGTACGAAGGACGGCATGTGCGGCGCGATCCGCCGCAATTGCCGGTTGGTCTGCGGATGGCGGCGGCGGAATTTTTTCATATAGCGCAGCATCAGCGGGTTGTAGGTGGCGACCGCCAGCCCCACCACCATGAAAATCAGGCCGAGCGGGATCGGCAGCGGCAGCAGCACCGCCCCCAGCAGGAAAATCACGACCCCGGCGGGCAGGGCCACCCATCTCATCACGGTCTTCGCCACGATGTATCCTCGCTCCCGTCTGCCGGTCCGCGGCCGTGCCCATATCCGTTGCCGGCATACGGCCAAGGCGCGCGCTTGTCTGCCTCAGGTAGGGCCGAACGGCCCGACCAGCAAGCCTTGTCGCAGGCTTTTGCGACAGTTTGCACACAAATGTGAAAATATGCGGGCACATTGCACGGGGCAGGCCGGGAAAATTCGCGCACCGCGGCGGGGATGCCCCGTACGGAATGCGGACGGAATGCGGAAATCACCCTGTCATAGCCGAACATTCGTCGTGAAAATTTGTCCCGGAGCTTGGGCAGACCGCGACCGTGGACGACGGTTCGCGGAACCGGGAAAGTCCACGGTCTAGGCACCCCATGCAATAGAGGGAAATCCTGTCGGTTGATTCGTTTGCGGTCAATGCTTGACCCCAGCGGCAAAGGCATAAAATGATGCGCCCCGGTGGCTTGCGAGGCGGGATCTGGCCTATGAACGGTTTGTCATATGCGTCAATCGATGTGGAACGAACGGAACCTTCCATACCGGGCTTTCCGGTGTTTAGGAAAAATGGCAAGGGCTTCCGGCGGCTGCCGACGCCATGGGGGAATCAATGCTGAAGTGTAGATTTTTGCTGTACGGCTTTGTGTTTACGGTGATCGCTGCGTGCGATTCTGGCGACAGGCAGGAGCGGGCCTACCGGCCGGAGCCATGGATCGCTGATTTTCAACGGATGAAAACAGCCATTGCCGAGCGATCTCCAAATCTCGATTGGCAAATTGAACGGGGGTTGAAACTGGAAGCGCTGGCCAGCGAAATTGAACGGGAGCTGCGCGCCGCACCGGATGACGGTGCGGCGCGCGATACGCTAGAGTACGCCATGCGCCGTTTCGCTGACGGACATATGCGGCTTTCATGGTCAGGCCCCGAAATGCATCAAGCCGCTTCCCCCTCGGCGGAGCCCGTGCGTATCTGTGAGGCAAGCGGGTATTGGCGCGATGCCGATCGTTCGGCCCTGTTGGCGCGTCTGGACGGATATGAACGGTTAAGTCAAGACGGATCGTGGAATGTCGCTGGGGTTATACAATCGGAAAGCGGACCGATCGGCGTGCTCCGGATTCCGTTGTTTGCGCCGAATGCAACCCTTTGCGAACGGGCGTTGGCTGAGCTGTCGATCGATGCCTATGCACCATGCGACGATGCGTGCAAGGATCGGGTTCGTCGTCGTGCCGATGTCTTGTATCTGCGCGAAATCGCCGATGGCATCGGATTGATTCAGGAGCGCGGCGCCGGATCGATTATCGTCGATCTCGCGGGCAATGGCGGAGGCAGCGACTTGTCTCTCGCCGTCGCGCGCATGCTGGCGCCGAAACATATTCCAACGCCCGCGCTCGGAGTTGATCGCACGCCCGAACGCATGGAGGACTTGCGGGAAAAGATCGCTTTTCTGGAAAATGCATTGGCCGACGCGACGCAAGATGAAGGGACCCTGCTCAATCGTCTTATTGTCAGTCTGCAAGACGCATTGGCCGATATTCAAAAAGACTGCGACAGAATGCGCGTCTGGTCGGGCGAGTTGCCCCAGTGCGCCTCGACGATCACGGGGCCGTTTTTTGCGGGCGGGCTGGTGGCGGTGGACCTTCCGAAATCCATGGCGGTTAAGGACTGGGCGGTCGGTGTATCCTCGTTAGCCGGGTTTGAGTATGAAGCCGAACTCTGGCGGGGTGGACTTGCAATTCTGGTCGATCAGGGAACGGGGTCTTCGTCCGAACTTTTTACGGCCATGTTGCAGGATGGCGACGCCGCACTTGTGATCGGCAGTCCCACCGCCGGTGCATCCTGCGGGTGGAGCATGCCGCGAAAAGATATTCTTCTGGAGCATTCCGGCGGTATTCTGAGCCTTCCGAATTGCGCGCGTTTCCGGGCCAACGGCGACAATGAGCTCGACGGAATACAGCCTGATATTTATATTGGCTTTCGCCGCTATGACACCCCCTTACAACGCGCGCGGCGCATGCAGGGAAATTGGCGGCACATTTCCAGCGTTCTAAAATCGGCGCAGGAAAAGCATCCCGAATCCCTGCCGTGACGAAGCCCGGATCGGTATCGCCCCGATGTTTCTTGTGCCTTGCGGTTTTACCCGCTGCGTCCGATCATGACGGCACTCGCCGCCGCCGTCATGCTGGCCTGGGCCTATGTGGCGCTCAGGGTGCTTCATTCCGTCGTCCAGTGCGGCTATAACAAAATCGAACACCGTTTCGCCGCCTTCGCGGCCAGTTGTCCCGTTCTGATCGGGCTGTACGCGAAACTGGTGTTCGCCCTGATCGCCTGACCCGGACACCCCGGCACGGGCCTATGGGCAAAAACAGGCGCGGCACGCAGGCAAAAGCAGGCAGGGCCGGTATCCATCCGCCGGCATGGGAAAGGGACCTTCGTCATGGCCGATTTTTTCGATCATATCCCCGACAGGCTGAAAACCTTTATCGAGGCGCAGCCGATGTTTTTCGTCGCCACCGCCTGCGCCACCGGCCGCATCAATCTCAGCCCCAAGGGGCTCGACACCTTCCGGGTGCTGTCGCCCACATCCTGCGGCTATCTCGACCTGACCGGCAGCGGCAACGAAACCGCCGCCCACATCCGCCATGACGGCCGCATGACCATCATGTTCAACAGTTTCACCCGCAACGCCCTTATTCTCAGACTGTATGGCGGCGGCCGGGTGGTCCGCCCCGATGACGGGGATTTCGCCGGCCTGATCCCGTCCTTCCCCGATTTGCCCGGCGCCCGCCAGATCATCCTGATGACGGTGGACAGCGTGCAGACAAGCTGCGGCTACGCCGTGCCGGAGATGGAGCTGAAATCCGAGCGTCACGTCCTTGAGGCCTGGGCCGAGAAAAAGGGCGCGGACGGGCTGAAAACCTATCGCCGTGACAACAACGCCGTGTCCATCGACGGTTTCGAGACCGGGCTGGAGGAGGCATGAAATTCGCCGCCCGCCTCAGGGGCCGCGCCGCCGGTGCCGGACACCCTGGCTCTGTCCATTCTGGCTCCGGCCGTCCCGACTTCGACCGTCTGGTCCCCATCCGCCGCGACCTCGGCGTCAGCGATGCCCAGATGCTGCGCGGCGTGTTGGAGGCCGCCGGCATCCATGCCGCGCTTGCCAACGAGAATATGGGCTCGCTGCACTATGTGGTCGCCACCGACCTTCTGGTGCGCGCCGGCGACGAAACCCGCGCCCGGGACATTCTCGCCCGCGTCGCCACCATGCCGCGCCCGAAGCCGCTCATGGACGAGGACGGCGAGCCCCGCGCCTGTCCCACCTGCGGGTCGGAACACTTGCGTGTCTATGCCGGCCCGGTACCGACCCCGCTGCCGGGTCTGCGCGGCAGCGCCGGCCCGGCCGACGGCTGGTTCCAGTGCCTGCAATGCGCCAGCCTGTTCAGCGACCGGCCGCGCACCCGCTTTTCCGCCCTGCCGCTGGCGCTCATCTGGGCGGCGACCCTGGGCTCGGCCACCCTGGGGCTGATCTGGCTGATCAACTGGCTGAAATGGCTCTAGCCGCCTGACGCACCCAAAAAAGGGCCTGCGTAAAAACACCCCGCGCGCCATCGCCGGCCCCGGCGGGACCCGGCCAGGCCCCCCTTGCCAGGGTCCCGTGCCAGAGCCCCCTGCCAAGGCCCCGTGTCAGAGTCCCGTGCCAGGGCCCTCTGTCCGGAGCCGGTGCGCCCACACGGCCTTCCCCAACAGCCTTCCCACACGGCCTTCCCACACAGCTTTCCCCGAGTGTCCGGTCCGCCTTAGACCTGATCGGCCAGCGGCAGGCTGCGGATGCGCCGGCCGCTGGCCTGATACAGCGCGTTGGTCAGGGCCGGGATGACCGGTGGCAGCGAAATCTCGCCGGTGCCGCGCGGCTCACTGTCCCCCATGTCCAGGATATGCACATCCACCACCGGCGGCGTCTCGTCCATGCGCAGTTTGCGGTAGGTGTCGAAATTGTTCGTCACCGGCACCCCGCGCTCGAACACCAGCTTGCCGTATCTGGCCGCGCACAGGCCGTCCATGATGCCGCTTTCCACCTGGGCGCGCACCCCGTTCGGATTGACGGCGAGGCCGCAGTCGATGGCGCTGGTCACCCTGGTCACGCGGTAGTCGGTGTCCGATGTCATCTCCACCTCCACCACATGGGCGCAGACGCTGACGAAGGTCTGGTGCACGGCGATGCCCCGTCCCCGCCCGGCCTCCGGCGCGGGGCCGTGGCCCGCCGCGTCCGCCGCCGCTTCCAGCACGGCGATATGGCGCGCGAACGCCACGTCCCGGTACGGCCAGTTGCGCGACTTCAGCACCGCTTTGCGGCCATACAGCGCGGTCAGGTATTCCAGCGGGTCCCGCCCCGCCTTGACCGCCAGTTCGTTGAGAAAGCTCTGGATCACCCAGGCGCAGACATTGTGGTGCGGGCCGCGCCAGGCCCCGCGCGAAACATGGTTCGGCAGTTGAAACCATTCCCCGCGATAGGTATCCACCAGCCCCACCGGAAACTCCCGCGCCGCCACCACCGCCCGCGTGTCGGAGGCAACGCGCATATGCCAGGCGGTGATATCCCCGCGCGCGTCCAGCGCCGCCCGCACCCGGTAGGCGGCAAGCGGATTGCAGTAATCCTGCTCGATCTCGTCCTCGCGCGACCATGTCACCTTGACCGGGGCGCCCACCGCCCGCGACAGGATCGCCGCCTCCATGATGAAATCCTCCTCGAACCGGCGGCCGAAGCCCGTGCCCATGCGGTAAAAATGCGCGGTGACATGCTCCGGCAGGATGCCGG
The DNA here is from genome assembly GCF_003688555.1 of Eilatimonas milleporae. GTDB lineage: Bacteria > Pseudomonadota > Alphaproteobacteria > Sphingomonadales > Kordiimonadaceae > Eilatimonas > Eilatimonas milleporae. The sequence goes on along the minus strand of NZ_REFR01000013.1, from coordinate 325,556 downwards.
TGGCCATGGTCACCGCTTTCAGCGCCGTGTTCATGAACTGGTGGCCGACCCAGATTTCCGCCCGCTCTTGTGTATCGCCGCCACCGGTGACATGGGCGATGCAGTTCATCGGTTCCATGCAGGTATGGGCCCAGTGCGGATGGTCATAGGTGGCGGTATGGGTGTCGGCGGCGGCGGCAAAGGCGGCCTCCAGGTCGCCGGCCTCGGCGGCCACGGTCATCTCGGCGTCGTCCAGCGCGGCGCGGGCTTTTTCCGTCATCAGGACGGTGTCGTCCTCCACCGCGCGGCTGCCGTCCCAGACGATGTCCAGCGCGGCGGCCGCCTTTTTCGCCTGCCACAGGCTGTCGGCCACCACGGCGACCCCGGCGGCCACCTGCCGGTAGGCCGCCACATCCTCGGGCAGGCGTTTCATCGGCACCACGGCGCGCACGCCGGGCAGGGCCCTTGCCCGCGTGTCGTCATACCGCGTCACTTCCCCCTTCAGGTGGGGACAACGCCGGATCACCGCGTGCAGCATGCCCGGCACCTCCACATCCAGGCCGAACAGGGCCCGGCCGGTGACGATGGCGCGGCCGTCCACATTGGCGGTGTCCCGGCCGATGACCGACCAGTCGGACCGCGCTTTCGGCGCCCGGCTGTCGGGAATGACCTCATACGAGGTGCCGCTTGCCCGCGCCGCCGCCACCAGCGCCCCATAGGGCAGGCGCCGGCCCGGCCCGCCACCGGGCTCCCCACCGTCGGCGTCGCCGGGTCCCCCGCGCGCGTCCCTTGCGATCACATGGCCGTCCGCTGTGGTCAGGCTGCCCGCCGGCACGCCCCAGCGTTTGGCCGCCGCCTGCACCAGCAGGGCGCGGGCATGGGCGGCGGTACGGCGTAGGGCATGCCAGATGCGCATGGTCGACCCCGATCCGCCGGCGCCCTGATAAAACCGATCGAAAACCGGGCGCTCCGCCCCCTGAAAACGGCCGAGAAAGGGCATCAGCTCCACGCTGACGGCGTCCAGGTCCACATCCAGTTCCTCGGCGATCATCTGCGCGGCGGTGGTGATCATGCCCTGTCCCATGTCCGGCACCGGCACGCACAGGGTGATGTGGCCGGTTTCGTCCACTTTCAGGCAGGGTGTCACATGGCCCGTATTGTCCGGGCCGTCCTGGGCGGCGGCCTCTGTCGTGGCGGTCACTATCAGGGCCGGGTGTACCGACAGGGTGACGGCCAGCACGCCGAGCCCGGCGCCGGATTTCAGGAAAGCGCGGCGGGATGGGGCGGCCATGGCTCACACGCCTTCCTGCGCGCGCATCAGCGCGGCGGCACGCTTGACCGCCTTGCGGATACGCAGATAGGTGCCGCAGCGGCACAGATTGGTCATGCCGGTCTCGATATCCCGGTCCGTCGGCTCCGGCGTTTCGGCCAGCAGCGCCGCCGCCGCCATGATCTGCCCGGTCTGGCAATATCCGCACTGGGCCACATCCTCTTCCAGCCAGGCGCGCTGCACCGGGTGCAGGCGCTCCGGCCCGTCGGGCGCGCCCCCGGCCAGCCCTTCGATGGTGGTGATGCGGGTGCCGTCCAGGCCGTCCATGGTCAGGCCGCAACTGCGCACCGCCATGCCGTCCATATGCACGGTACAGGCCCCGCAGGACCCGATGCCGCAGCCGAATTTCGTCCCCTTCAGCCCGGCGTCCTCGCGCAGATACCACAAAAGCGGCATGTCCCCGTCGCCGGTGAACCGCCGCGCCGTTCCGTTCAATGTGAATGTGACGGTGGTCATTGTCGTCTCCCCCTGGCTCTTTGTGCCCCGTGTTCCTCTGGCCCCGTGTTCCTCTGGCCCCGTGTTCCTCTGGCCCCGTGTTCCTCTGGCCCCGTGTTCCTCTGGCCCCGGTCAAGATCGCTCCCGCGTGTCCGGCGTGTGCCGCGCGCGCCTTTGCAACCGGTCCAAGAATACGCCAAATCGCGCGCCCTGTCCGCGCGGCCGGGCGCATGACGGGCACGTTTCGTCGAAAATTTTTTATATAAATCAAAAGTTTACAGGATATATGCCGCGTATGGCGCCGCCGGGGCCGGGTGTCCCGCATTCACAAATCCCGTTCCCGTCTGTCCTCACAGGGAAGGTTTGTCCGTCCGGCCCGCCGGACCCCTTTAAGATGATCACACGCGGTGATCACATGCGAGGACCACACGCCATGCCGATCTATTTCAAAATCCGCGACACCGGCGCGCCCCCGGGACAGCCGCTGCCGGACCTGCTGACCCGGCCCACCGTGGGTCCCGCCGGTCTGGAGAAGCCGCCGCAGGAAGACATCACCGCCTATCTCGACGGCACCGGCAATCCCAGCCTGCCGGTCTATCATGGCAACCTGCCGACCATGGCGTTCGGCAATCTCGCCCAGTATCGCATGCACAATTTCGACACCGCCCTGATCATGAACGGCGCCGTCGACCTGAACGATGTGGAGTACGGGCATTTCCTCCGCCTGTTCGACGACATCTATCTGAACGCAAGCCACTTTCCGCACCAATGGGCCCATGTCAAAGACGTGGCCCAGGCCTTCGGCGAAGCCTACCGCCGGATCATCGCCGAACTGGCCGGCACCTCCATCACCACCGCGGTGGCGCGCCGGATCGTCAACGGCCTGTTCCGTGACGCCAACACCGTGCCGGTGCTGGCCGACTATGATCAGGTGCGCCGTCATTTCGACATCGACCAGAATGTCAACCGCGCCGACTATGTCTGGCTGATGTTCACCCCCAACGCTGACGGCACCGTCGATATCGTCAACACCCTGGTCGCCGAGGCCAAGGGCAGTCTGCGCCGGCGCGCGCCCAATCAGGCCCGGATCAACACCGCCGTCACCCAGACCATCGCCACCATCGAAGCCCTGAACGACGCCGGTTTCAACGCCGACGGCGTGTCCGAGGCCCTCTACACACTGGACGGGACGCCCATGGACCCCCAGCTTGAGAACCGCTGGGAAATCAACCTCATCGACCCCGGCGAGAAGGGCGGGCCGATCACGGTCGACTGGCATACTTTCCATACCTTCGCCGCGCCGAAATTCGCCTATATGAAGGACGTCTTCCAACGGCCCGGCCCCACCACTTTCCCCCAAATCGGCAACGGCGAGCGCACCGTCGAAGTGGTCTCGAAAACCCTGGCCACCAGTGCCGGCACCTATACCGCCAACCTGCCGGTGGATGTGTTCGAAGCCGCCAACGAAATGACCGGCAACCCGGGCAAGGATCTGTTCGACGCCATCCTGAAATACCGCCGGTGGATGGGCGACGGCAAGGCACCGCCCATCATCGAGGCCGATGACTATGGCGACTATTTCTTCGGGTCCCTGTTCTTCCCCGGCGACGGCTATTTCATCGGCCTCGTTCCGCACAGCGGCCCGACGCGCTTTGTCTGACGGCGGACCCGGCCACCCTCGACCCAACCTGGCCGACCTGGCCAACCTGGCGGATCCCCAACCCGGCTTGCCCAACGGGCTGAAAGGGCTCCGGCCTCCTGACGTGTCCAAAAAATGCATCTGTGCAAAAAATTAGTCTGCAATCGATTGCAGTCTTTCAATGGTTCCATAACAGACTGATTTTCAATGAAAAAAATTTGAAAATCTCATACTGTCCGGAAAAACTGCAATCGATTGCAATTTTCGGCCGGGCCCGGTCAGGATCGCGTTTCGGGGACCGTCCCGCCTTTCGCGCCTGTCCCGCCCGTCATATTCACAAATCCCGCCCCCGCCCGTCCTCAAGGGGAAGGCTTTTCCGTCCGGCCCGCCGGACCCCCCTTAAGATGATCACACGCGGTGATCACATGCGAGGACCACATGTCATGCCGATCTATTTCAAAATCCGCGATAACGGCGCCAACCAGCTGAACCCGCCGCCGGAACTGCTGACCCAGCCCAATGTCAATCCGGGCAATATCCAGAAGGCGCCGCAGGCCGCCATCACCGCCTATCTCGACGGCACCGGCAATCCCAGCCTGCCGGTCTATTTCGGCAACTGCCCCACCATGGCCTTCGGCAATATCGCCCAGTACCGCATGCACAATTTCGACACCGGCCTGATCATGAACGGCGCCATGAACCTGAACGCCGTGCGCTACGGCAATTTCCTCGCCCTGTTCGACGATGTTTATCTGGAAGTGACCAATTTTCCCGGCAGTTGGGCCCATCTGGAAGGGGTGGCCCATGCCTTCGGCGAAGCCTACCGCCGCATCATCGCCGAACTGGCCGGCACCTCCATCACCATCGCGGTGTCGCGCCGGATCGTCAACAACCTGTTCCGCGACGCCAACACCGTGCCGGTGCTGGCCGACTATGATCAGGTGCGCCGTCATTTCAACATCAACCAGAACGCCAACCGCGCCGATTATGTCTGGCTCATGTTCACCCGCGACGTTGCCGGCAATGTCTTCATCGACAACACCATGATCGCCGAGGCCAAGGGCAGCCTGCGCCGGCGCGCGCCCAATGTGGGCAGGATCGACACCGCCATCACCCAGACCATCGAATCCGTCGCGGCCCTGAACGGCGCCGGTTTCACCGCCGACGGCGTGTCCGAGGCCCTCTACACGCTGGACCCCACGCCCATGAACCCCCAGCTTGAGGACCGCTGGGAAATCAACCTCATCGACCCCGGCAAGGAAGGCAAGCCGGTCAAGGTCGACTGGAACGATTTCTATACCTTCGCCGCGCCGAAATTCGCCTATATGACCGCCGACGACACCCTGTCCCACCATCAGGTGGACACCATCGGCAACGGCAAGCGCACCGTGGACGTGGTGCCGAAATCCCTGTCCACCGGCGCCGGCACCTATGTCGCCAACCTGCCGCTGGATGTGTTCGACGCCGCCACCAGCATGGAAAGCGATCGCGGCGAAAAACTGTTCGATGCCATCTCGAAATACCGCAAATGGATGGGCGGCGGCAAGGAACAGCCCGCCAGCATCGAGGCCAATGACTATGGCGATTATTTCTTCGGGTCCCTGTTCTTTCCCGGCGACGGCTATTTCATCCAGTTCATTCCCGACGACGGCGGGCAGCGCTGACGGACACGGCCCGGTCTTCCGCCACCCCCCTTGGGTCGACCATTGGCCGCCCGTCCGTCCCCAAGACCGCCCGCCCGTCCGCCGGCCCTTCCGGTTCTGCTCCCCCCCGCGCGTGTCCCGCGGATTGGCGCTTAAGCATGGGCGCCCGGCAGGGCCGGAAGGGCCGTGCCCTCGGGGCATCCCGGCCCCGCGCACGGGGCCCGGCCCGCACCCGCCGGCCAGCCCGCCAGTTTTTACGAATGTCTATTTTTTAGACATAAACGCGGTTTGCGCAGCCGGGCGATGTCAGATATTTAACCAAAACACATGCATAGGGGTTTGTGTCGCGCGGGAAAACGCGTGTCGGGGCCGGCCCGCTCGTTTGACGAAACCCCGAAACGCCGAACCACGGGTGGACGATCGGGGCCTTGGGGCGCCGTCAGTAGCGCTCGGCCTCGAACACGCGGGCGGCGTCGCCGGCCCATTCGGTGTCATACAGGCGCAGCAGCCGCTTGGCCGGGCTTTCGCCGTTTTCCACCGTGTCCCACAGCGGTTTCAGATAGCCCTGTTCGCTGTCGCCGCTGGCCGACAGGCGCCCGCGCGCCTTCAGGCCCCGGTCGGCGATGTCCAGAATGTCGCGCGCCCAGTCGATGACCGCGCGGCCCCGGAACGGCGTTGCCATGCCGCCCTTCGGCACCGCGTCGCGCAGGGCCGAAATCTCCCCCAGGGGCCAGTCCCTGACCAGATCCCACGCCGCCCGTTGCGCGTCCGCGTCATACAGCAGGCCGACCCACAGCGCCGGCAGGGCGCACAGGCGCGACCACGGCCCCCCGTCCGCCCCGCGCATTTCCAGAAACGTCTTCAGGCGCACTTCCGGGAACAGGGTGGTCATATGGTCCTTCCAGTCCTCCATGGTGGGTTTTTCACCCGGCAGGGCCGGCAGGCGCCCGTCGAGAAAATCGCGGAAGGACTGGCCGGCCGCGTCGATATAGCGGCCCCCCCGGCGGACGAAATACATCGGCACGTCCAGCACATGGTCCACATAACGCTCAAAGCCCATGCCGTCCTCGAACACGAAGCCCAGCATGCCGGTGCGGTCCGGGTCCGTGTCCGTCCACACATGCGAGCGCAGCGACTTGAAGCCCGACGGCCGCCCCTCCCTGAACGGGGAATTGGCGAACAGCGCCGTGGCAAAGGGTTGCAGCGCCAGACTGACACGGAATTTTTCCACCATGTCGGCCTCGTCCGCGAAGTCCAGATTGACCTGCACGGTGCAGGTGCGCAGCATCATGTCCAGGCCCAGCGTGCCGCGCGTCGGCATATAGGCCCGCATGATGTCATAGCGCGCCTTGGGCATCACCGGCACGTCCTCGCGTTTCAGCGTCGGGTGAAAGCCCAGGCCCAGAAAGCCGATATTCAGGTCTTCGCCGATCTCGCGGGCCATGCGCAGATGGCTCGACGTTTCGTCGCAGGTCTGGTGGATGTTTTCCAGCGGCGCGCCCGACAGCTCGAACTGCCCGCCCGGCTCCAGCGTGATCGACGCGCCGTTCTGCACCGCCGCGATGATGTTGCCGTCTTCCGTGACCGGGGTCCAGCCGCGCGCGGCAAAGGCGTTCAGCACATCGCGGATACCGGGCCGCCCGTCGCCGCCGGCATAGGTCAGGGGGCTGTTGTCCGCCCGGTGATAGACGAATTTCTCATGCTCGGACCCGATGCGCCATGTGCCGCGATCCGGGGCGCGGCCGTCCTCCAGATGGGCGACCAGCTCGGCTTTCGAGTGAATGTGTGTCTCTGTCTCGGACATAAACGGTCTGTTCCGTCTCCAGGATCGGCGCGCACCGTCGCCGGCCGGCCGGATATACTCTGCCGTCGTCTTACGGCAGCCCGTGGCTTTCCCCCAACCTAGGAATGGTTTCGGAAAAGGAAAGATTTTCTTTGTGCAATCAAGGACTTGTGAGGCGCACGAGAGATTAAAATATTTTTCTATGAATGGTAGCTTTTCAAAGGGTTTGTAAAATTATTTTCTAATTATCTGCCGCCCAGTCGCCCAGGGCCGCCTGCCATATGGCCAGCGCCGCCAGCGCCGCCGTGTCCGCGCGCAACAGGCGCGGGCCCAGCGTGACCGGGATCGCCCCGGCCACGGCGCGGATGCGCGCGCGCTCCGTGTCGTCAAACCCGCCCTCGGGGCCGATCAGCAGCCCCCAGGAAGAGGTCATGGAAGAGGTCACGGAAGAGGTCAGGGAGGTGGTCACGGAAGCACTCTCGCCCGCGTCCCCGCCGTCATCCGTCACTGCCGGGAGCGCCGTGGCTTTCGGGGCCATCAGGGCCGTCAGGATGGGCGTGCCGGTCAGGTCCTCGTCGCAGAACAGCAGGCGCCGGTCTCGCGGCCATGCCGCCAGCAGGGCGTCCAGCTTCACCGGCGCGTCCACCCGTGGCACGGTCAGGCGCTCGCACTGTTCGGCGGCCTCCACCGCGTTGGCGTGCATGCGCGCCGTATTCACCCGGTCGGCCACGGTGCGGCGTGTCATCACCGGCATCAGCCGGGCGGCGCCCAGCTCCGTCACCTTTTGCGCGATGAAATCGGTGCGCGCCTTCTTGATCGGGGCAAAGGCGATCCACACATCCGGCTCCGCCTTTTGCGGGCGGGTCCGCCGTGTCACCGCCAGCGTCACCGCGCGTTTCGCCGTCGCCGTGATCTCCGCCAGCCATTCGCCGTCGCGCCCGTTGAACAGGGCCAGCCGGTCGCCCGTCCCGCGGCGCATCACATGGATGACATAATGGGCCTGGTCGCCGGTCAGGCCATGCGTGCCGGGGCCGGGCAGGGGGGTGTCCACGAACAGGCGGATGGGGGCTGTCTCGCTCATGCCCCCCCGCTTGCCGGAAACCGGGCCGGCCTGTCAAGCCACCCGCCCAGACACATGCCAAGACACATGCCAAGACACATGCCAAGACACATGCCAAGACACATGCCAGGACACATGCCAAGACACTGGCCACAAGACACCCGCTTGACACAAGTGCCCCCGACCGGTTAGCGAGCCATGTCATGACCGACAGCAACAGCCGTATCGTGGAAACGGCCGACGCCGTGGCGGGAAGCTGGGTCCACCGCCATGCGCCCGTCCGGGCCCGTCCCTATCTGAAACTGGCGCGCATGGACCGTCCCGTGGGCACGTGGCTGCTGTTGTGGCCGTGCCTGTGGTCGCTGGCGCTGGCGGGCATGGCCGGCCATATGGCCGGTCACATGGTGGACTGGCCGCGTGCGGCCTGGCTGGCCGTTCTGTTCGCCGTCGGCGCGCTCGCCATGCGCGGGGCCGGCTGTACCTATAACGACATTGTCGACCGCGATCTCGACGCGCGGGTCGCGCGCACGCGCACCCGGCCCCTGCCGGCGGGCGAGGTCAGTGCGCGCGGCGCCTGGGCGTTTCTCGCCGTCCAGTGTCTGGTCGGGCTGGTCGTCCTGCTGCAACTGGGTCCGGCGGCCATTGCCCTCGGGCTTGCCTCGCTGCTGCTGGTGGCGGCCTATCCCTTCATGAAACGCATCACCTACTGGCCGCAGGCATGGCTGGGGCTGACCTTCAACTGGGGCGCGCTCATGGGCTGGACGGCGCTCACCGGCGGTCTCGGCTGGCCGGCGGCGGTGCTCTATGCGGCGTGCGTGTTCTGGACGCTGGGCTATGACACCATTTACGCCCATCAGGACAAGGAAGACGACGCCATGGCCGGCATCAAGTCGACCGCCCTGCGTCTCGGCGCGCACACCAAAAGGGCGCTCGCCGTTTTTTACGGCCTGTTTTTTCTCGGCCTCGCGGCCGCCGGATGGCTTGCAAATCTGCCGGTCTTGCATTACATCGGCCTTGGCTTTGCTGCACTGCACCTAATCTGGCAGGTGCGCACGGTCCGCCTGGATGACGCCGGGCACTGCCTGGCGGTCTTCCGCGCCAATATCCGGTTCGGGTGGATTGTGCTTGCCGCCATTGTCTCGGGGCTGCTGCCGCTTGGCTGACGACCGGCCCGGCCCCCGGCCGCACTTGGGGCCACATACTCCGGGCCGCCCCGACCTGTCTGTGTAACTTCAGTATCTGCCCAAACAAGGACAAGAGCATGGATCTGAGCAAGATTTCCATCGGCGCCAACCCGCCCCACGACGTCAATGTGATCATCGAGGTGCCCGCCGGCACCGAGCCGGTGAAATACGAACTGGACAAGGATTCCGGCGCCCTGTTCGTCGACCGCATCATGCACACCGCCATGCGCTATCCGTGCAATTACGGCTTTATCCCGCATACGCTGGCCGATGACGGCGATCCGGTGGACGCGCTGCTCGCCAATCACACCCCCTTCATGCCCGGCTCCGTCGTCCGCTGCCGCCCGCTCGGCGTCCTGCTGATGGAGGACGAGGCCGGCCAGGACGAAAAACTCCTCATGGTGCCGGTGGACAAGCTGCACCCCTCCTATCAGGGCGTGCAAAGCTATACCGAACTGCCGGACATCTTCCTGCGCCAGATCGCCCACTTTTTCGAACACTACAAGGATCTGGAAGACGGCAAATGGGTCAAGGTCACCGGCTGGGACGGCCCGGAAAAGGCAGCCGCCCTCATCCAGGCCGCCATTGACGCCTATCGGGACTGACGCCGGCCTCAACAGGGCTGTTAATAAAATGCCGCCGTTTCCAATAATTGGAGACGGTGGCATTTTTGTTTTTCGGGATATGTGCGGTGCAATTCTGACTGGCCTGGAAAGAAAAAGCGGGCCCCTGGACCCCTGATGCACGCCGCTTGGGACGCTGCTGTCGCTAAGACAACTCGGGGTAACTCCAGCGCTTGCCCGCCATAGTCAGGCTAAAAAAATGACCATGAATAATCAAGGGTTTACTAAGTGCCTGAAATGACTCATTTCTTTGCATCATAGTAATGTGGCACTTGGTAAACCCTAGTATAAACTCTGACCACTAGCGCCTTTAGGGCGATATGGCATTTATACTTTCATATGACTTATGTTTGTAACGTCTGGCGGCGCAGCGGCTGCACCCGCCAGTAGGTCAGGCTGCGCCACAGCCATTCCGCCGGGCCGAACCGGTAGCGCGCCAGCCAGAACAGGCTGAACCACAGCTGAAAGGCCCACACGGCCACCATACCCGCCAGAATGTCCACCCGGCTGACCGCCAGATACCCGCCCAGGCCGACAAACACCGCCAGCCCGATAACGGACTGCATCAGATAATTGGTCAATGCCATGCGCCCGGTGGCGGCCAGCGCCCGCGTCAGCGGCAACCGGCCCGACCGGATCAGCAGGAACAGCAGGCCCAGATGCCCGAACGCCATGGCGATGCGCTCAACATCGTACCAGACGCTGTTCCAGGTGAAGACCACCATGTCGAAATCGCTGGCGGCGTAATCCCCCAGATGCCACAGGCGCAGGGGCACGGCCACGCCGTAGCCCACCAGCAGCGCCGTCATATAGCCGCGCGTCGATGCCGCGCCCTTCAGAAAGCCGGTCTTGAACAACGCCATGCCCAGCAGCATGGTGATCGCGCTGTCCCAGAACCCGAAAAAGCCCAGATACACCGTCTGCATCATCACCGCGATGGCCCAATAGGCCGCCGCCGCGCCGCTGTAACTGCCGCGCACGCTTTCGGCCTGGGATGCGATCCCTTCGGGCGACGGCATGGCAAAGGCCATGGCCTCGCGCAGGCCCTCATAGGCAAGGGTGTCCTCCGCGCTCGGGGTTTCGCCGCTTTCCACCCGCGCCTCATAAGCCGCCAGCTCGCCAAGACCCACCTCGGTCTGATAGCCATTGCCCAGGCTCAACAGGGCGCTGATCGCGGCGAACACGACGGCCCAGATCACCAGCGCCCGCACCGACAGCCGCCGGAACAGCCACAGCACCAGCCCCATCACCCCGTACAGAAACAGGATGTCGCCGTACCACAGCAGGATATAGGTATCCACCAGCCCCAGTACGATCAGCCAGCCGCTGCGCCGCAGGTGCAGGCCGCGCGCCCGCCCCGGTCCGAACCGCGCCTCGACCCGGCTCATGAACAGATAGACGCCGGCCCCGAACAGCATGCCGAATATGGCGCGGAACGTACCCTCGAACAGCAGGCTGGAGATGAACCAGGCCCAGTAGTCGCCGCTCTCCGGCGGGCCGAAAAAGCCCGGATTGATGGCAAAGCTGTAGGACAGCCCCATCACCACGGAATTCAGGATCAGAATGCCCAGCACCGCGACACCGCGCACGATGTCCAGGCTGGCGATGCGCTCCGCCCCCGTGGTCGGGGCGGTGCCGCCGGTGTCCGCGACGGCCGTCTCGCCCAGCGGCGCGGCCTGCGTGCCGTCCGCGCTTGCCGTATCGCTCATGATGAAATCCCCCCTTGTGGTCGTGTTTTTATGAAAAGTGTCGGCCGTCATTATGCCGGCCCCCCGGATCAAGGGCCCCCCGGATCAAGGGCCCCCCGGATCAAGGGCCTCCCCGATCAATGTCCCCGGCGGCATGGGCCAAACCCCGCACGCCACCCGCATCGCCGCATCCTTGCCCGGCGGAAACAGGGGTCCGGTCAGACCGGACCGACCCGTGAACGCACTCCGGACACACTCGGAACCTGACCAAATTCGGAAATTGGTCAAACTCGAAAACTGAAAAAACTCTGAAACCGGTAAAAAATCCGGCCGGGAAACGCTCCGACCGGACATGACCCCCAGATTTAAAAACAGTCCGATTTAAAAACAGTCCGATTTAAAAACAGTCCGGTTTAAAAACAGTCCGGCCTAGAAATAATCCGGCGCGCCCACCTCGGTCTGGCGCAGCACCCGGCGATAGGGCACCGGCAGGCGCACCGTCATCGCCGACAGGGCGGTGTCGAACGGGCGCACGCGGGCGCGTATCCAGCGCACCGGCCGCGCCGCCGCCGGCGTCGACGGGATCAGGAACATCAGCCCGATCAGGAACAGGATCAGTCCGAAGGGAATGGGCGTCAGCATCGCCAGCGTGCCCATCAGGACAAGGGCCGTGCCGATCACCCGGCAGATCATGCGTTTCATGACAAAATATCCTCGCTGTGTGTCGTGTTCATTGTTTTTTTGCCGTCTTTTTTGTCGTCGTTTTTGCTCTTTAGGTCCGGTCTTCGCTCCGGTCGCTCGCCGTGCCCGCGCCTTGGGCCGAGTCTCCGGATAGAGAGGGCCGTGGGCACGCACGCCGGACCCCCATAGCATAACACGTAAGGCTTTGCAGTCCATAGACAAGCGTTGCCCCCGCCACACGGCCTTGCGCCCCGGCCCGCGACGCGCTAAGCGGGGAACGCCTTCAACAGGTTTTGAAAAGCCCGCCGCCCGTCTCTGCGGCGCGGGACACGCCCCAGGCGGGACACCGCCCATCCGAGTGGAGGACACGGACGTGAGAAAAGTCTACGACACGGCGGATGCCGCCCTCGACGGCCTGCTGTTTGACGGCATGACCGTCATGGCCGGCGGCTTCGGCCTGTGCGGCATACCGGAAAACCTGATCGCCGCCCTGCACCGGGCCGGCACATCGGGTCTGACCGTCATTTCCAACAATTGCGGCGTCGACGGCTTCGGCCTCGGCCTTCTGCTGGACGCCCGCCGAATCAAAAAAATGCTCTCCTCCTATGTGGGGGAAAACAAGGAGTTCGAGCGCCAGTATCTCGACGGCGAGCTGGAACTGGAATTCAACCCCCAGGGCACCCTGGCCGAACGCATCCGCGCCGGCGGCGCCGGTATCCCCGGCTTCTACACCCGCACCGGCGTCGGCACCGTCATCGCCGAGGGTAAGGAGCACAAGGATTTCGACGGCCGCACCCATATCATGGAAACCGGCCTGACCGCCGACCTGTCGATTATCAAGGCGTGGAAGGCCGACACCGAGGGCAACCTGACCTTCCGCAAGACCGCGCGCAACTTCAACCCGATGATGGCCACCGCCGGACAGGTCACCGTGGCCGAGGTCGAGGAACTGGTCGAGCCCGGCGAACTGGACGCCGACCACATCCACACCCCCGGTATCTTCGTCCAGCGCATCATTCTGGGCACCCACGAAAAACGCATTGAACAGCGCACCACCCGCACGCGGGAAAGCGCCCGCGACATGGCCGGTGCCGCCACCGGCGAGGAGGTATAGACATGCCCTGGGACCGTAACGACATGGCCGCCCGCGCGGCCCGCGAACTTCAGGACGGATTTTACGTCAATCTCGGCATCGGTATCCCGACGCTTGTCGCCAACTACATCCCCGACGGCATGACCGTCACCCTTCAGTCGGAAAACGGCATGCTCGGCATGGGTCCCTTCCCGTATGAGGGCGAGGAAGACCCCGACCTGATCAATGCCGGCAAGCAGACCATCACCGAACTGCCCACATCCAGCTATTTTTCCAGCGCCGACAGTTTCGCCATGATCCGGGGCGGCCATATCGACCTGTCCATCCTCGGCGCGATGGAAGTGGCTGAAAACGGCGACCTCGCCAACTGGATGATCCCCGGCAAGATGGTCAAGGGCATGGGCGGCGCCATGGATCTGGTCGCCGGCGTCAAGCGGGTCGTCGTCATCATGGATCACACCAACAAAAAGGGCGAGCCCAAGCTTTTGAAGGACTGCACCCTGCCGCTGACCGGCCAGGGCGTGGTGGACCGGGTGATCACCAATCTCGGGGTGTTCGACGTGGCCGACGGCGGTCTCCGCATCGTCGAACTGGCGCCCGGGGTCACGGCGGACGATGTCCGCAGCCAGACCCAGGCGGCCATTGTCGCTTAAAACCGGCGCCTGAACAATCGCCTGAACAGTCATCCGAACCGGCGCCTGAACCGGACGCCAAGGACGGAATCGGGAACACACGCCCGCCCGGACACGCCCGGACAAGGCCGGACAAGGATAAATGCTGTCCGGCTGCGGACCCGGCCATGGCCGGGTCCGTGGCGTGTCGGTCGGGGGACGCCCTAGAACACGCAGATCGGGTCCGGGCTGCCGTCGGGGTCGCCGATGGCCACGCCGTCAAAGCGCACCGCGCCCAGAAGCAGAATGCCGGCCACATGCGGGGCCGCCATGGACGTGCCCGACAGGGTCTCATACCCGCCGTTCAGATAGGTGGACAGCACCCCCACACCCGGCGCCGCGCAGTCCACCGGCGGATTGCCGAAATTGGAAAAGCTGGCGAAACCGTCCGTCTCGTCGGTCGCCGACACCGTCCACACATTGGGATGCTCGACCCGGGCGGGCGATGTGGTGTTGGCATCGGCGCTTTCATTGCCGGCGGCCAGCACGAACAGAATGCCCCGGTCCGCCGCCGCGCGCACCGCACTGTCCAGCGCGTCCGAGGCCCCGCCGCCCAGGCTCATATTGGCCACATCGCCGGGGGCGGCGTTGGCCGCCACATGGTCGACACCCGCGATCACGTCCGACGTGGACCCGAAACCCAGCGTGCCCAGCACGCGGATACCGGCCACCGGGGCGCCCGGTGCCACGCCGACAACGCCGATGTCATTGTCCAGCGCGGCAATGGTGCCGGCCACATGGGTGCCGTGCCCGTTGAAATCCTCGATCGTGTTCAGGTCCAGCGTGACGAAATTGGCCGACCGGGCCACGTCCACATTCAGGTCGGGATGGTCCGAATCGATGCCCGTGTCGATGACCCAGGCGGTGCCGCCGGCGGTGCCCGTGCCGCCATTGACCCGCGTGATGCCGTAAGGCGTCTGCTGGGCCGGCTGCGGTCCGCCGATGATGCCGCCGATCAGCCCCCCGATCACGCCGTTCCGGCCCCCCCCGGTAAAGGCATAGACGGGCTTGTCCGCCTCATAATAGGCGATATCCGGGTTGGCGGCCGCGATGGCCGCCGCGATGGCCGCCGGCATGCGGGCGGAAAATCCGCGCAGCGCCGCCGTGTAGACATGGCGCTGTGTCAGGCCGTGGGCTTGCAGGATGCGGCTGACGGCCGCCCGGACCCGGTCCTCGCCCACATCGTCCCTGAAAACGAAGATATAACTGTCGCGCACCGCCTCGATGCTCTGGGCGGACAGGGGCGCCTGCGCGGACGCCGGTGCCGCCATGCACAGGCCCGCCGCCAGGACGCCGGCTTTGAAAGTGGATTTTACAGACATTCCGATCTCCTCTTATCGGTCAGAAAATGCCCCTATCAGGTGTGGTCGTGCCACGGACGTTTCTTTTTTTCCCGTAAAAGGGGTAATTAGATCGCGCAAAACCACCGGAAAGGCTTTGTGTAAAATTATGGCATGAAAAGGGGCAATCTATGGTAGTTTCAAGGCTGTGCCCTGTGTAAGGCCCATGTCACGGATGCCTCTGTACGGACGCCTATGCCACGGACGCTTATGTACGGATATCCGTGTGTCGTGTCGCGCCGGGTGCGGTCCGGATCTCCGGACAATGTTCCGAATTAATGTATGGTATTCGGTCAAAAAACGATAAATCTTTAAAAAAATTGAGTTCTTTGTTAAAAAAATATACAAATAACGAGTATGACAGGTACTTATGCAATTAAAGGAAGCACTATTTACATTAGTATTAATATATTTTTTAACCGATATATCAGGCTATGAGTCTTGAGTACTATAATGTTCACCATTATTACCTGATTGTGTAGTGCCGGGATACTGGGCGTACTTGAGATTGGGGTCGAGGTGCCGCCTTTGAAATTACCAAGTGTGGCGAATGTGCGGGAAATCCGGCAGGTCGCCGATGCGTGGAACGCATGGCGCCGCGGTGCCTTGCTGCCGCGCCGCGACCAGATGCGCCTGAAAGACCTGGACGGTGTGTTCGACCGGTGTTTCATGCTGGAAATGCGCTCGCCCACGGAAATGGTCTTTGTTTTCATGGGGTCCATGTTCCAGCGTGTCACCGGTCATGACTATACCGGGCTGAATTTTCTCGAATACAGCGATCCGGGCATCCGTGCCCTGCGCAGCCGCCGCATGATGACCCTTGTCAACAAACCCTGTGCCTGTGTCTGGACGATCTGTGACGAGACTCTTCCCATGGACACCCCCCGCTTTGTCGGTCTGGCGCTGCCGCTTCTGCCGACCGAACCCTGCCGCCCGCCCTTCGTCTTCGAGGTCATGGCGGTGCTGGACGACGACATCCTGATCGAACGCGCGCCCGAACCCGGTGTTCTCCGCCTGACCGACATGTTCCGTTATATCGATATCGGCGCCGGGCATCCGGGCCGCGAGCTGGAAAGCTGACCATCCGGACCGCGCCTGGTCGGCATGCACGCGGACAGTGTGGATTCAGGCAGTGTGGACTCAGGCAGTGTGGATTCAGGCGGTATGGACTCAGGCGGGGGCGGTGCGCCCGCCCTTGCGGGCCGGCCTGTTGGTCGGCTCGGTCGCTGACCCGTCATGGAAAAGGCCCGGCGGTGCCGCCGGGCCTTTCCTCGTGGGTGGTCAGGCCTGCGTGTTTAGAACACGCAGATCGGGTCCGGGCTGCCGTCCGGATCGTTGATCGCCGACCCGGAAAAATTCGGGCTGCCGAACAGCAGGATACCGGCCACGTGCGGCGCCGCCATGGACGTGCCCGACAGGGTGGCATAGCCGCCGTTCAGATGGGTGGACAGCACGCCCACGCCCGGCGCCGCGCAGTCGACCGGCGGGTTGCCGAAATTGGAGAACCAGGCAAAGACATCGTTCGAATCAATCGCCGACACGGTCCAGATATTGGGGTGGTTGGCGCGCGCGGGCGACCGGGTCGCCGCGTCCGTGCTCTCATTGCCGGCGGCCAATGCGAACAGGATGCCACGGCTGGCGGCGGAAATCACCGCATTGTCCAGCGCGCTGGAGGCCCCGCCGCCCAGGCTCATATTGGCCACCTCGCCGGGTGCGGCATTGGCCGCCACATAGTCAACGCCGGCGATCACGCCCGACAGGGTGCCGGAGCCGCGATTGTCCAGTACGCGGATGGCGACCACGGTCGCCCCCGGCGCCACGCCGACAACGCCGATGCCGTTGTCCAGTGCCGCGATGGTGCCGGCCACATGGGTGCCGTGACCGGTGCCGTCCTCAACCGTGTTGGGGCCGGACGTGATGAAATTGGCCGACCGGGCCAGGTCGATGTTCAGGTCCGGATGGTCGGTGTCGATGCCGGTGTCCAGCACCCACACCGTCCTGCCGACGCCGCTGGTGCCGCCATTGACGCGGGTGATGCCGTAAGGCGTCTGCTGGGCCGGCTGGTTGGCGCTGTTGACGCCGCCGGCGGCCTGATAGGCATGGACGATCCGGTCGGCCTCATAATAGGCGATGTTGGGATTGCTGGCGGCAATCTTGGCGGCCACCGCCGCCGGCATGCGGCCGGAAAAGCCCTTGATCGCGGTGTTGTAGACATGCCGTTGCATCACCAGGCTGGCACCCGCCCGGTTTTCGCTGATGATTTTCGAAACTTCATTTGCTACTTTTCCGCGTTCCATAGTGTCCTTAAAGACGAATATGTAACTGTCGCGGACCGCTTCGATATCCTGTGCCGACATGGGCTGCTGGGCCGTCGCCGACCCCGCCGATGCCACACAAAAAGCCATTAAAGCGATGCTGTAAAACGTCTTTCTGATCATAACCCTTCCCCGTTTTGGGCATATCCACGCCCGGTTCCATTGCTAGTGGGCCGGCACCCTAACAATGGTTTATAACTATCGTAAAGAGGGAAATTTATTTTGAAGTAAACTTTATGGATGCATCCAATATGCACCTATAAAGTTTAAAGCCACCCCTCATAAGTGAGGAGTGGCGCGGGTTTTCCAGTGGGACCACCAGTGGGACAGGCTGCTGTGATGGGATGGATATAGGGCGGGGGCGCCGAAAATCCGACAAAACCCGTCGGATATTTTCCGGAATATTTTTTGCCCCCATCCCGGATTGACCGGTTTCAGGGCGGCCGTTCCGCCGCGCGGCCGTCCCAAAAGGGGGCAGGGCGCCCCGGACCCGCCCGCTGCCTGTGCCGACTCAGGAACACTCCGCTTCGGGGGACACTCCGCTTCGGGGGCGCCCTGCTTCGGGGGCGCCCCGCGTCAGGTCACCGAACGCTCAGTGGCTGTTCAGTACCGGATTCGGTATGTCAGCGACACGCGCCGCCCCGGCCCCTGCACATTGGAGAATTGCGAATTGAACGCCTGGTTGATCACCGGCAGATAGGCAGTGTCGAACAGGTTGGTCACACCCACGCTCAACTCGCCCGGCCCGATGTCGAAATTGTTGTACAGGTCCACCAGGACATAATCGTCAATCTCGCTGCCGCCGCCGAACGCGGTGGAATTGTTGGACTGGGTGCCCGAATAGAAAATCTGGGCGAAAACGCGCCACCAGTCTTTCGGCGCATAGTCCACATACCCGGTGATTTTCTCCGGCGGGACGCGGGTGGTCGGCAGGTCCTCGTCAAAATTGCCGTCATTGTCCAGGTCTGTCCTGCCGTCGATCAGCGACAGGGTGCCGCCCAGGCGCAGATTGTCCGCCGGGCTGACGTTGACGGCGGCCTCGAACCCCCAGATTTCCTCCGGCAGGGTCAGGATGTTCAGGTCCTGATCGAACGAGGCGCCGTTGTCGGATTCGCTGTAAAAACCGGCCAGGGTGAAATCGACCATGCCATACTGTCCGCGCAGGCCCAGCTCGTAATTGTCCGTGCGCACGAACTCCAGCTCGATCTCCTCCAGCGTGTCGAAGGTGCCGTCGGTGACGACGCGCAGAATATCGCCCGGCGAAAACGACTGGGAAAACCCGCCGAACAGGGTCAGCCCCTCGCTCAGAAAGGCGCTCGCCGACAGGTTCACCAGCGCTTCCGAACCCGACACCTCGCCGCTCGGCTCAATCTCGGTGATGTCGATGGTCACATCCTCATAGCGCAGGCCGCCGGTGATGATGCCGATGGACCCGACCGGGACTTCAACCTGCGCGAAGCCGGCGACGGCGTCCTGGTCGCCGGTGGCGCTCCTGCCCGCGCCGGTCACCTCGAACTGGCGGGTTTCGTCGTTCAGATAATCCACCCCCCAGGTCACGTCGAAGGTCAGGCCGTCCAGCCGCACCGGCGTGTCCACCGTGGTGCGCAGGCCGACTTTTTCCGATGTGATCTCGGTCTGCTCGAAACCGGGGAACAGGGTGAAGACATTGTCGATCTCCTGATAAAAGCCCTGGACGTTCAGGCTGCTGCCCAGAATGTCCTTGTTGGCGTAGGACAGGTTGACATTGGTCGACACATTGCCGGGGTCGGCGTCCTGATTGTTGCCGCGCACCGCCACCTCCGGCCGGAAGGGCGGCAGAAACTGCTCGACCCCTTCCGTCGACCGCAGGCCGAAATCCGCGTCCTGGCGGATGCTGAAACGGTTGAAACTGCCCTCCAGGCGCTGGTTCTCGTCCAGATCGTAGCCCAGTTTGACGAAGGCATTGTATTCATCCGATTCGTCCAGGCCCCCTTGCGCGCCCACCGGGTCCACCGGGCGCCGGTTGCCGTCCGCGTCAAAGGTGTTTTCGCGGCGCACATAGGTGCCGCTGACCACATAGTCGAACTTGTCCTCGGCGCCGGACACCATCACATGCGTGTCCCAGGCGACCGAGCCGTCGAACTGGTTGGTGGAAAAGCTCATGCCCGCGCGGGCGACCACGTTCAGCTCGCCGTCTTCCGGTTTCTTGGTGATGTAATTGATCAGGCCGCCGTCGGCGCCGAAGCCGTAGACCGCCGACCCGCCGCGAATCACCTCGATCTGCTCGATCGCGTCGATGTCGATGGATTGCAGCGACCGCTGGCCGTTCCGCAGCGTCGTGCCCTGCGGCACGCCGTCGATCAGGGTCTGGAAATTGCGCCCGCGCAGCTGCTGGCCGAAATCGGTCAGGGCCTCGGTCGACGGGCTGAAACCCGGCACCTTTTGCGCCAGGATCGACCCGGCGGACCGGTTGAAGATGCCCTGAAGCTCCAGGTCCGCCGCCGTCACCACCGAGATTGAGCGCGTCACGTCGGAAATCGGCGTCTCCACCCGGTTGACCGAGGTGACGACGATTTCCTCGATGATGCCCGACGTGTCCTGTGTCACCACCGGCTGCGCCTGCGCCGCCGCGCGTCCCGACACCGCGCCGGCCGCCATGCCGACCGTCAGCGTCGCCGCCATCAGCGCCAGCGGCGACACGCCGGCCCGCAAGCGGTTCCCCCCCGGTTTTTGCTCCAGCGGCTTTCTTCGCGGCGTGGCCGTGTTTCTCTCATGAATCATTGTTTCCACCCTTTTTGATCGTTCTTGAACCCAGTGCTGAATATCAGTGCCAAATCAGTGCGATGCCGGCCATGGGGGCCCGGACAGCCCGCCACACGGAAACGCTCGGCCACCGGCCTTTCCGGATACGGGAACCCGGCGACACCGCGCCCCGTAAACACGCAAGCGCCGCCCGCGATGCAAAACCCGTGTCCCGCCCCGCAGGCCCTGCCTCTTGCGGGCTGCCCGCATACCTCTGACGGCCCGTATGCCTCCGCCGTCCGTGCCCCGTGAGCGTTCCCAACCCCTAAGGGCTCGAATCCCTAAGCGGTCCTGACCCCCTCGGTGTCCTGAACCGGCACGCGTTCCGAACCCTCGGGTGTCCTGACCATCCGAGCGTTCCGGCCCCCGTGTCTCCTTGTCCGCGCCTGCGCCGCCGCCCGTGCCCGGACGGGTCACCCCAGCGCTGCCTCACACGCCGCCGAAACACATGCCGCCGAAACACATGCCGCCGAAACACATCCCGACACAGGCCCCTCTCCGCAGGCCAGGCAGCCCGGCCGGACAGGCCCGGCCATGCCTGCGCGGCCCCGGCTGCGTCACGGCCCCATGTCCAGGTGCGGGTACCAGTGCGGTCGCCAGTACAAGTGCGGTGACCACTGCCGGTGCGGTTACCAGTGCGGCCGGCGCCCCTCTCGTGCCAGAGAAAACACATTCTGTAAATAAGATTTATTTGCATTATCGATCTTACTTGTGCATAACCCGTGCACAGGTAGTGCCTCGCCTTAAGGGCTTGGCATACAAGCGCTCCGTGCCTAAAGCTGTCGGGCCCGGCATGCCCCTTGCGGGGCGGGCGCTTTCGCCCCGGATGGATGCCGGTCGGCGACGGGCGCGACCATGCCGGCGGCCCGAAAATACCGGCGCAATGCGGAAACCGGCGCGACACGGATGGATTGACCATGGGCGGATACAGGCGGACATGACCGTTTTTCTCTATGTCATCGGCACCATGGCCCTCGCGGCCGGCGTCGCCGCCCTGTACCGGGCGTGGCAGGCGCGCCAAAACCACGGTCATCAGGGTCGGCACCGCCAAAATCAGGAACATCAGGGCCGGGATCATCCGGGCAGCCCCCGGCGCTGGACCGTGGCCGGCTGGGGTCTGCTCGTCGCCGGTCTGACACTGTGGGGTTTTGCCAATGGCGACCGGGGCGTGGCCGCCGGCATCGCCGTGGCCATCGCGCTCGCCGGCGGCCTGTTGGCCGTCCGCGCCCGTGACGCCTTGCGCGGTGGCGCCGCCACCCCGGCCCGTGCCGCCAATCGTAACGCGGGTCGTACCGCCAGTCGCACCGCCAGCCGCACCCGTGGCCGCTCCGATGCGGGGCGCCCTGTGCCCGGTGGGGCAGGGGCCGGCGCGTCGGGCGCATCCGGTTCTGCGGCGGGCACGGCTGTTTCACCGGCGATTGTACCGGCGATTTCACTGGCGGTTCTACCGGCGCTGGGGCGGTCCGGTGCCTTTGTCACGGCGTTCCTGCTGGCGGGGCCGGGGGCCGGCGCCGCCGCCCTTCTGGTGACGCTGGCGGTGCTGCATGGCCTGACTCGTCTCGGCGTCGCCGAACCCGACCGGCTCGTCACCGCCTTTTTCCTGGTGCAGATCGTCTGGGCCGCGCTCGCCGTTCTCGTGCTGATGGACGGGCGCCGGTGGCGGCGGGCCGGGCTGCTCGCCGGCATATCCGCCGCGGCCGCCGCCGTGCTCGCGGCCGGCGCGTAAAGGGGAAAGACGTATGACACACTCCACCGGCACCGGCAGGCCCGCATCGGGCGCCCCATCCGCTCCGGGTCTTTCATCCGCTTCGGGTCTTTCATCCGTTTCGGGGCCTTCATCCGCTCCGGTGTCTGCGGCCGTGCCGCCCGCCCGCCCGGACCCGGTTGCCGGCCCGGCGTCAGCCGCCACCGCCGGACCCGCCGCGCGCCCCGATCAAAACGCCGAGCACAGGACCGACCACAGGCCCGGCCCCAGCCCTGATCACAGCCCTGATCACAGGCCCGGCCCCAACGCCCCGCGCCGTCCGGCCGGCGGCGCGGGGGGCGGCGCGGGGGGCGGCAAAGCGTCGGCCAGACGGGTCGGCGCCGCCCTGTCCGCCCATTCGGCCATCGGCCTCACCGTGGCGGCACTCCTCTACATCCTCAGTCTCAGCGGCGTGCTCTCCGTCTTCAATCACGAGCTTCAGCGCTGGGAGCAGCCCGGCGCGCCGGAAATGGCCGCCATCGACCCCGCCACGGTCGACCGCGCCGCCGCCGCCGTGATGGCGGGCGAGCCCGCGCCGACCGACCATTTCTTCGTTCAGCTGCCCACGCCCGACATGCCGCGCGTGGTGGTGACCACCGACAACAGGGCCGTGTTCATCCGCCCCGACGGCACCATCGCCGGGGCGGAGGCCCATCCCTGGACCCAGTTCATCCTCGATCTGCACTATTATCTGCATCTGCCCCATGTGGCCGGGCTGACGCTGGTCGGCGCCCTCGGGGCCATGCTGCTCGGCCTGTCGCTGTCCGGGCTGCTCGCCCATCCGCGCATTTTCCGCGACGCCTTCGCCGTCCGTCTCGGCGGCAGCCCGCGCCTCGCCTTCGCCGACCTGCACAACCGCCTGGCCGTGTGGACCGCGCCCTTTCACATTTCCAGCGCGCTTACCGGCGCCATGCTCGGGCTCGCCTCGGTCATGGCCTTCGGCATTGCCGCCCTCTGGTATGACGGCGATGTCGAGGCCGTCTATGCCCCCATTTTCGGGGATGAACCGGCGCCCGACGCGGCGCCGGCGCCGCTCGCCGCCATCGGCGCCGCGCTCACCCATATGCGCGCGGCGCACGGCGACCTCCTGCCCACCTATGTCATCCTGCACGAGCCCGCGACCGCCGGCCAGCATCTGCAAATCCTCGCCGAGCACCCGCGCCGCCTGATCTTCGGCGATTATTACGCCTTTGCCGCCGACGGCACGCCGCTGGCCCCCGCCGGCCTCGCCGCCGGCACCCTCGGCCAGCAGATCGCCGCCTCGGCCTATCAGGTCCATTTCGGCTCCTTCGGCGGCCTCTGGGTCAAGATCGCCTATGGTGTGTTCGGCACCGCGCTCGCCGTCGTCATCGCCTCCGGCGTCGCCGTCTATCTCGTGCGCCGCCGGTCCAGGGGCCGCCCGGCCGCGCGCCTCGCCACCGCGCGCCTCGCCGCCGTCTGGTCCGCCATCGTCTGGGGCACCCCCGCCGCCCTCGCCCTCACCATGGCCACCGCCCTGACCGGCCCACTGGCCGTCTCTCAGCTCGCCTCCCAGGCCGGCCCTCTGCCCGATTCCCCGTCCGCCTCCCAGACCGTCTCCCAGACCGCCTCCCGGCAGGCTGGTTCTCAGGCCGCCTCCCAAACCGGCTCCCAGACCGCCTCCAAGCAGGCTGGTTCTCAGGCCGCCTCCCAAGCTGGCTCTCAGGCCGCTTCTCAGGTCGCCTCTCAAACCGGCTCCCTGACCGATTCTCTTCCTCCGGCCGGCACGCTGCCGCCGGGCGTCCTGGTCGCGGTTTTCTGGGGGTTTCTCGCGGTGGCCGTGCTCATCGCCGCCGCCGTTTCCGCCGACCCCGCCCGCCTGTCGCGCTTTTTGCGCGCGTTCACCGGCGTGTCGCTTTCCGTCGCACTCGCCGGCCACACCCTCACCCACGGCGCCGCCGCCGCCGCGCCCGCCGGCCTGCCCGTCACCGCCGTTTTCGCGGTCGCGGCCGTCCTGTTCCTCCTCCCCCTCCTGCGCACACGCGCTGCCGCCCCGCGCCTGCCGGCCGCCCGTCTCGACAAGCCGCCCGCCCGACCGGCGGAATAGTCGTTTTCAGGAACCCGGTGCCGGAGATAACACCCGCATCGCCCGTCAAGACAAGCAGTGCGCGCGGGACAGGCAGGGTGCGCCGGACAAGGTGTCCAGGGAATGCGTGGGCGGATGGCGGCATGCGGTGGACGGCAACGACCGTGCCGGAACCGCCGTACCTGTGTGCCGGGCGCGTATGTTTAGCCCGCGCCTGCGCCTGCGGGAGAGGGAGCGCGCGCGGGGGGTGTAAGGACCTTTGCGTCTCAGGCGGCCGTGCCGCCCACCGTCAGTCCGTCGATGCGCAGTGTCGGCTGGCCGATGCCCACGGGCACCTGCTGGCCGTTCTTGCCGCAGGTGCCGACGCCGCTGCCCATTTTCAGGTCGTTGCCGATCATGCTGACGCGGGTGAGCACGTCGGGGCCGTTGCCGATCAGGGTCGCGCCCTTGACCGGTTCGGCCACCCGGCCGCCGCGAATGCGGTAGGCCTCGGTGCAGGTGAAAACGAATTTGCCCGAGGTGATGTCCACCTGACCGCCGCCGAAGCTGACGGCGAAGAGGCCGTCCTCGACGCTGGCGAGAATTTCCGCCGGGTCGTGGCTGCCGGCCAGCATGTAGGTGTTGGTCATGCGCGGCATCGGCGCGTGGGCGAAGCTTTGCCGGCGGCCGTTGCCGGTGGCGCTCTGCCCCATCAGGCGGGCGTTCAGCCTGTCCTGCATATAGCCCTTGAGGATGCCGTCCTCGATCAGCACGGTTTCGCCCGTGGGCGTGCCCTCATCGTCGATGGTGAGCGAGCCGCGTTCCTCCGGCATGGTGCCGTCATCGATGACGGTGACGCCGGGGGCGGCGACACGCTCGCCCATCAGGCCGGCGAAGGCGGAGGTCTTCTTGCGGTTGAAATCGCCCTCGAGGCCGTGGCCGACCGCCTCGTGCAGGAGCACGCCGGGCCAGCCCGGACCGATGACCACGGTCATCTCGCCCGCCGGCGCCGCGACGCTTTCCAGATTGACGGTGGCGAGACGCACGGCCTCGTCCACCTGGGAGCGCCACTGGGCGGGGTCGAACAGGAAGCCGTAGTCGCGCCGGGCGCCGTCGCCCTCATAGCCGGTTTCCTGACGGTCGCCTTCGCCCATGACCACGGACACGTTGAGCCGCGTCAGCGGCCGGATGTCGCGCATGCGTTCGCCGCCGGCGCGCAGAATGTCCACCGCTCGCCAGCTGCCGAGCAGCGACGCGCTGACCTGGCGCACGCGCGGATCGGCGGCGCGGGCATAGGCGTCCACCTCTTCCAGCAGGGCGACCTTGTCGGCAAAGGGGATGCCGCCGAGAGGATCGGCGTCGCTGTAGAATTTCTCGTTCGTGCGGGCGGGCGCCAGGCTCATGGCGCCGTCCTCGCCGGTGCGGACCGCCTGAACCGTGTCGGCCGCCCGCTTGAGGGCGGGTTCGGACAGGTCGGTCGCGTGCGCATAACCGGTGGATTCGCCCGTCACCGCCCTGAGGCCGAAGCCCTGCGCTGAATCAAAACTGGCCGATTTGAGACGCCCGTCATCGAAACTGAACGCTTCCGAGCGCGAGGTTTCGACAAAAAGCTCGCCGTCATCCATGCCGGTCAGGGCCGTATCGACAATGCGTTCGGCGGTTTGAATATCCAGATCGCCCTCCTTGAACGGATCGAACAGGGCGGACGCGTCTTGGGGCAGGGATTGTGCGGGCATGCGGATCTCCGGACAGAACTGACACTGGGTTACGTCAGACTCAATTGATACGTCGGACTAATGGTACGTTCGGACTAAGATGGCGTTTTTGGCGCCTTTGCCAAGCGTTTAAGCGTTTGATGCCGGTATTCCCGGCACCATGCGACTGCCATACAGGATAGGCCCCCTTGATAACAATGGTCAAAGCCGGGGCAGGGCACGACCTGTGACCTGCCGATCTTGCGGCCTTATGACGCATCGAAACGCCATGATAACACCCTAAACTCAAGACCGTTGAGAAAAGCCGCATTCAAGGTGCGCATGGACAGTGCAAAGGGCATGTTACACAGGCCGCTGCCCGATAGCCATTGTCCCGTGCCATGGTGGCGCTGCCGCCTTGCACAGTGAAAGCGGCCACGGCCACGCGCACGGCCCGCTGGCGAAAAAGCCGCGTACAAGGCTTGAGCGTGCCGCAGGCTTTGGTATAACGTGCCGCAAATTCACTGGAACCGGTTTGGCCGTGAGCGTTTGGGGCCGGCCGGGGACAGGCAGGCTGGCCGGTTGTGCCAAAACGTCGCTGAACAGGCTGGAAAGCCGCAAGATCTTGCGGTTCCGGCCTTTTTGGCAAAACGGATAAACCGGCTGTATAAGTACAAAGTCCGCTTGCCGGACATGTGGAAATTATGAGGATTCGGGGATGAAGGTCAAAAGGCTGCTCGCAGGCGCGGCGTTGAGTGGAATGGCCCTGATGGGGTTGACGGGCACGAGCGCGGCCCAGGACCGCATCGGCATGCCGACGGAAAAGGGTGTGTGGCTGCAGGCCGCCGCCAATGACCAGGCGCAGCGTGTCGCCGATTTCAACGAAATGCTGCTTTACATCATTCTGGTGATTGCGGTTTTCGTCTTTGTCCTGATGTTCTGGACGATGATTCGGTACCGGGAAAAGGCCAACCCCACACCGTCGAAAACCAGCCACAACACATTCATCGAGTTTGTCTGGACCGTGGTGCCGATTTTCATCCTGGTGGGGATCGGCTTCTGGTCCATCCCGCTTCTGTATTATCAGGAAGTGATTCCCGAGACTGAATTTGCCATCCGTGCCACCGGCAACCAGTGGAACTGGACCTATTCCTACCCCGATCATGACGGTATCGAGTTCACGGCGGCCATCGTGCCCGACAGTGCCTTTACCAACCCGGCGGAGCGCCAGGTCTATGAGAATGATCTGACGAATTTCCTCGGCTGGCCGGGCAAGCTGAATGCGCGCCTTCTGGACACGGACCTGCGGGTGGTGGTGCCGGTCGACACCAAGATCAAGTTGCAGATCACGGCGTCCGACGTGCTGCACAGCTGGACGGTGCCGGCCTTCGGCGTGAAGATGGATGCCGTGCCCGGACGCCTGAACGAAACCTGGTTCGAGGTTCGCGATCCCGGCGTTTATTACGGCCAGTGCTCGGAGCTGTGCGGCAAGGATCATGCCTTCATGCCGATTGCGGTCGAGGCGGTGTCGAAGGAACAATTCGCCGAATGGGTCGAGCGCGCCAAACTTGAGTTCGCCGATGCGCGCAGCACGGCCCTGGGCCGCTGATGGGCCGCTGAGCGGCGCCGGTTAAGAGACAGACAAGCGAAAGGATAGGCCAAATGGCGCACGATAACCCCACAGGCTGGAAGCGCTGGGCGTTTTCCACGAACCATAAAGACATCGGTGTGATGTATCTGTGGTTCGCCTTTTTCGCCGGCCTTATCGGCTTTGGCATGTCGGGCCTGATGCGCATGGAACTGGCGGAACCCGGTATCCAGTATCTGCCCGACCTGTTCGGCATGACGGAAGACCAGGCCCGCCACATGTTCAACGTGCTGACCACCGGGCACGGCCTGATCATGGTTTTCTTCATGGTCATGCCGGCGCTGATCGGCGGGTTCGGGAACTATTTCGTGCCGCTGATGATCGGCGCGCCGGATATGGCCTTCCCGCGTATGAACAACATCAGCTTCTGGCTGATGCCGCCGGCCTTCATCCTGCTGCTGCTGTCCACCTTTGTCGAAGGGACGGCGGGCATGCCGGGCTTCGGCGGTGGCTGGACCGCTTATGCGCCCCTGTCCACATACGGCCACACCGGGCCGTCCATGGACCTGGCCATTCTGTCACTGCACGTGGCCGGCGCGTCGTCGATCATGGGGGCGATCAACTATATCACCACCATTTTCAACATGCGCGCACCGGGCATGACCATTCACAAGATGCCGCTGTTCAGCTGGTCCATCCTGATCACCGCGTTCCTTCTGGTGCTGTCGCTGCCGGTTCTGGCGGGCGCCATCACCATGCTGCTGACCGACCGGAATTTCGGCACCACCTTCTTTGATCCGGCCGGCGGCGGGGACCCGATCCTGTTCCAGCACCTGTTCTGGTTCTTCGGTCACCCGGAAGTGTACATCATGATCCTGCCGGCTTTCGGCATTGTCAGCCACATTGTCTCGACCTTCTCGAAAAAGCCGATTTTCGGGTATCTGGGCATGGCCTATGCCATGGCGGCGATCGGTTTCATCGGTTTTGTCGTGTGGGCGCACCACATGTACACGGTGGGTCTTGATGTGGATACGAAAGCCTATTTCGTGGCCGCCACCATGGTCATTGCCGTGCCGACGGGCGTGAAGATCTTTTCCTGGATCGCGACGATGTGGGGCGGGTCCATCCGCTTTACCACGCCGATGCTTTACGCCATCGCCTTTATCCTGCTGTTCACGGTGGGCGGCGTGACCGGTGTGGTGCTGGCCAATGCCGGCGCCGACATTGCGCTGCACGACACCTATTATGTGGTGGCGCACTTCCACTATGTGCTGTCGCTGGGGGCCGTGTTCGCGATTTTTGCCGGGCTGTATTACTGGGTCGGCAAGATGTCCGGCCGTGAATATCCCGAGTGGGCCGGCAAGGTGCAATTCTGGATCACCTTTATCGGTGTGAACCTGATCTTCTTCCCGCAGCATTTCCTGGGCCTCCAGGGCATGCCGCGCCGCTATGTGGATTATCCGGACGCCTTTGCCTATTGGAACAAGATTTCCAGCCTTGGCTATCAGATCACGCTGCTGGGTGTGGTGATCTTTATCCTGGTGATGGCCTACACGCTGTTCTTCTCGAAGAAGCGCGTGGCCGACAATCAGTGGGGCGAGGGCGCGACCACCTTGGAGTGGACGTTGAGCTCACCGCCGCCGTTCCACCAGTTCAACGAGCTGCCGCGTATCAAGTAAACCGGGCAGCACGGAGGTAGCAAAGGCAGCACAGGGCATGGGCCGCCGCAGCGTCAGCGTCCCATGCCGCAGACCAGACCGCCGATTGGAGTGTTTTGAGTGAGCGACAGTGCCACGACCATGACCGGCCAGACCATTGCCGCCCCGACCGCAAGGCCGGGGCGCGACACCATTTCCGTGGCCGATGCCGTATCCGTCGCCGACGCGCGGGCCTTTATCGAGCTGTTGAAGCCGCGCGTCATGTCGCTTGTCATCTTTACCGCGTTTG
This sequence comes from Eilatimonas milleporae, assembly GCF_003688555.1. Lineage (GTDB taxonomy): Bacteria > Pseudomonadota > Alphaproteobacteria > Sphingomonadales > Kordiimonadaceae > Eilatimonas > Eilatimonas milleporae. The sequence goes on along the minus strand of NZ_REFR01000013.1, from coordinate 296,315 downwards.
TCGGCATGATGGCCGCGCCGGGCGGCCTGCATCCGGTGCTGGCGATGGCCTCGCTGGCGCTGATCGCGGTCGGCGCGGGGGCGTCGGGTGCGCTGAATATGTGGTATGATGCCGATATTGACGCGCTGATGGAGCGGACCAAGGCCCGTCCCGTGCCGTCGGGCCGTATCGCGGCGGGCGATGCGCTCGGCTTCGGGCTGGCGCTGTCGGTGATGGCGGTTGTGCTGCTGGGCCTGATTGCCGGGATAACGGCGGCGGCGCTGTTGGCGCTGACGATCTTTTTCTACGCGGTGGTGTACACCATGTGGCTGAAACGGCGCACACCGCAGAATATCGTTATCGGGGGTGCCGCCGGTGCTTTCCCGCCCATGATCGGCTGGGCTGCCGTCACCAACAGCGTGACCGTGGAATCCCTGGTTCTGTTCGCGATTATCTTCCTGTGGACGCCGCCGCATTTCTGGGCCCTGTCCTTGTTTATCGAGAATGACTATGCGCGGGTGAAGGTGCCGATGCTGCCGGTGGTGGCCGGTCGCCGTGTCACGCGCAACCATATCATGGCCTACAGCCTGGTTCTGGTGCCGGTCGGCGTGCTGCCCTTTGTCCTGGGGCTGGGCGGCGTTGTCTATGGCGCGGTTTCCGCCGCATTGGGCCTGCGCTTTCTGTGGTGGGCGTTCCGGGTCTGGCGCGAGCATGAGGGGGCCGAGCGCAGGCTGTTCCGCTTTTCGATCCTGTATCTGTTTCTGTTGTTCGCGACCCTGTTGGGTGAGACCCTTGTCGGCGGGTGGCTGTGATGGATGAGTTTTCCGATCGGCACCGGCAGATGCAAAAGCGCAACCGCCTGCTTGGCGGCTCGCTGGGTGTTTTTGTGATTCTGCTGATTGTGGTCAGTTATTTCCGTATCAAGGGGCTGACGCCGTGACGGCGCCGGCTGAAAACGGCGTCGCCGCCGCCAGGAATGGCCGCGTGGCGGCCATTGTGCTGGGGGTGGTTGCCGGCATGGTGGGCATGGCCTATGCGGCCGTGCCGCTGTATGAGGTGTTCTGCCGTGTCACCGGGTATGGCGGCACCACGCAGCAGGTCGATGCCGGCGATGTCGCGGTTCTCGACCGGACCATCCGGGTGCGGTTCGCGGCCAATACGCACCGCGACATGCCGTGGCGTTTCGACCCGGTGCAGAATGATCAGGCCCTGAATGTGGGCGAGCAGGCCATCGCCTTTTACGAGGCGGAAAATCCGACGGGCACGCCCATTGTCGGCACGGCCACCTATAATGTGACGCCGCACAAGGCCGGGCCCTATTTCGCCAAGATCGAATGTTTCTGTTTTACCGAACAGACGCTGCAACCGGGCCAGAAGGTTGACATGCCGGTTGTCTATTATATTGATCCGGCCATCGCGGACGATCCGGACATGGACGATGTGACGGAAATCACCCTGTCCTACACGTTTTTCCTGCGCTCCACTGAGGAGGCGGGTGCGAATGAACTGGCGGCGGCGACCGTGCCCTGAGGCACAGGCAGTGCATCAGACATGGTCGCGGCATGGCCGTGCGAGGCCAAAATTGTTGGGGATAAGGTATGCAGGGCGTATAAGGTCCCTGATCCCTTGTGAGGAGACTTGAGAAATGGCGGGCGACGTTAAGCACGATTATCACCTGGTGGACCCGAGCCCATGGCCCATTGTGGGCTCCATCGCGGTTCTGTTTCTGGCCATTGGCGCGGTCTTTTCCATGAAGCCGGACGCGACGCTGTTCGGTGTGGAAGGCGCCAATTTCGGCAGTTATCTGCTGGTTGTCGGGTTTCTCGGCGTTCTCTACACCATGTATGCGTGGTGGAAGGATGTGATCAAGGAGGCCGAACAGGGCGATCATACGCCCGTCGTGCAGATCGGCCTGCGCTACGGCATGATCCTTTTCATCGCGTCCGAGGTGATGTTCTTTGTGGCGTGGTTCTGGGCGTTTTTCAACGCGTCGCTGTACCCGGCGGCGCCGATCCCCAATTTCGGCGATTTCTGGGACCTGGTGACCACCGATGCCCCCTGGCCGCCGGAAGGGATCGAGGTATTCGATCCCTGGCACCTGCCGTTCATGAACACGCTGATCCTGCTTCTGTCCGGCACCACGGTGACCTGGGCGCACCATGCGCTGCTGGAAGGCAACCGCGACGGCCTGAAAAAGGGGCTGTGGGCGACGGTTCTTCTGGGGGTCGCCTTTACCTGCGTGCAGGTCTATGAGTACGACCATGCCGCTTTTGCCTTTTCCGGCAGCATTTACGGCGCCACCTTCTTCATGGCGACGGGTTTTCACGGGTTTCACGTTCTGATCGGGACGATTTTCCTGATTGTCTGTCTGTTCCGGTCCTATGCCGGCCATTTCAAGACGGACCATCATTTCGGTTTCGAGGCGGCGGCCTGGTACTGGCATTTTGTCGATGTGGTGTGGTTGTTCCTGTTTTTCGCCGTTTATATCTGGGGCGGTCAATAACGGCCGTGCCGGACCCGGATCGTCAGAAGACAAGCGACACCGGCCGGGCGGATGCCCGGCCGGTGTCGCCGTTCAGGGCGGGGGTGCAGTGCCGCTGTCCCCATTGCGGCGAAGGCCCGCTGTTTGACGGTATCCTGACGGTCCGTCCCGTGTGCGCGGTATGCGGTTTTGATTTGCAGGCGGCGGACCCGGGTGACGGGCCGGCTGTTTTCGTGATCCTGATTCTGGGGGCGGTGACGGCCATTGCCGCCTTTGCCGTTGAAGGACTGATCGCGCCGCCGAGATGGGTTCATCTGATCCTGTGGCCGGTTTTCATTTCCGGTATGGGGCTGTGGCTGCTGAGAATTTTCAAGGCGACGCTGATCGCACTGCAATTCCATCATGATGCCCATGAGGGGCGTGTGCGGGATGACGGCGATGCCCTTTAGAAAGGGGTTTCGCCCCGGTTGGGGGGTGACGGTGTCGGCGCTGCTGGCCCTTGGCATCCTGATATCGCTTGGCACCTGGCAGGCGTTGAAGGTGGGGCCGAAAACCGCCCTGGTCGAAAAGGTGTCGGCCTTTCTACATCAGGCGCCCGTTCCGCTTGAAACCGTGGGGACGCCCGCCCCTTACCGCCGTGTGGAGATGACGGGCCGTTTCGCCGATGCGGCGCCGGTGCGGGTTTACGGTACCAGCACCGCCGGCAAGGCGGGATATCACCTGTATCTGCCGTTTCTGCGCGCGGGGCAGGTGCCGGTCATGGTGTCCCCCGGCTGGGTGCCGGCCCATGAGAAGACCCTTCCGCCGATCGCCGGCGAGAAGACCGTAACCGTGACCGGTGCCACCATGCTGAGCGCCCGGCCCGGCCCTTTCACCCCGGCGAACGACCCGGCGCGCGGAAACTGGTATCTGGCCGATGTCCGGGAAATGGCGCGTCATTTCGGGCTGACGGATGTCCATCCTTTGCGTGTTCTTTTGGAGGATACGGACCCGGAGGCCCTGCCGGTCGGCGGGCAGGTGCGTGTCGATATTCCGAACGACCATTTTGAATATGCGCTGACATGGTACGGGATCGCCCTGGCGCTGATAGCCGTTTACCTTGCGTATGGTTTTTCACGGCCCTTAAAGTAACCGCCGGACGGACCGCCTGTCATTCATCTGGGGTATCTGAGCGTGCAGTATGTTTCCACCCGCGGCGTCGCGGACGAGCTGAATTTCGAGGGTGTCACCCTGACCGGGCTGGCACGGGACGGCGGCCTGTATGTGCCGGCCGCCATTCCCACCCTGGATGCCGAGACGTTTCGGCGGCTGAGGGGGCGCCCCTATGCCGATGTGGCTTTCGCGGTTTTGCAGCCCTTTGTCGGTGACAGCCTGACGGCTGCGGAGTTGCGCGGCATGGTGGACGCCACATATGGCGACGCCTTTCACCATCCGGCGGTGGCGCCCCTTGTCCAGGTTGACCGCAATGACTGGATTCTTGAATTGTTTCACGGGCCGACACTGGCCTTCAAGGATTTTGCCCTGCAACTGCTGGGGCGTTTGTTCGATGCCTTTACCGCGCGCCGGGGCGGGCGGCTGACCATATTGGGCGCGACCAGCGGCGATACCGGTTCGGCGGCCATTGCCGGCTGCCGGGGGCGCGACGCCGTGACCATTTTCATGCTGCACCCGCATGGCCGCGTGTCGGAGGTGCAGCGCCGCCAGATGACGACGGTGCTGGAGCCCAATGTGGTGAATATCGCCATTGACGGGACGTTCGACGATTGTCAGGCCCTGGTGAAGGCGGCTTTCAACGATCTGGACTTTCGCGACGGCGTGTCGCTGACGGCGGTCAATTCCATCAACTGGGCGCGGGTGCTGGCACAGGTGGTCTATTATGTCAGTGCCGCCGTCAGTCTCGGGGCGCCGGACCGCCCCGTCAGTTTCAGTGTGCCCACGGGCAATTTCGGCGATATTTTCGCGGGCTATATCGCCCGGGCCATGGGATTGCCGGTCGCGCGCCTGGTGATCGCCACCAACAGCAACGACATTCTGGCCCGCACATTGAAAACCGGCCGCTATGACAGGGCCGGGGTGCACAAGACCCTGTCGCCCAGCATGGATATTCAGGTCGCCAGCAATTTCGAACGCCTGCTGTTCGACTTGAAAGGACGGTCCGGCAACGCCGTCAGTGCCGCGATGGAGGACCTGGCGACACAGGGCGGTTTCGCGCTGAGCCCGGATGAGCGGGGGGCCCTTGCGGCCCTGTTCGCGGCCGAGCGGCTGGACGACGGGCAAACGTCGCGGATCATGGCCGACACATATGGCCGCAGCGGCTATTTGGCCGACCCGCACACCGCCGTCGGCCTGGGCGCGGCGCGGGCCTGCCTGGACGAGGACGGCCCGCCCCGCGTGACCCTGGCGACCGCCCACCCGGCAAAATTTCCCGATGCGGTGGCGGCGGCCACCGGCGTGACGCCGGCCCTGCCGTCCCATATGGGGGACCTGATGCAGGCCGAGGAACGTTTTGAAACATTGCCCAATGATCTTGCCGCGTTGAAGCGCCGCATGCTCGATCACCTGTCCGGAGTAGAGACATGACCATCCGACTGACCACCCTGGACAACGGCCTGCGCATCGTCAGCGAGGCCCGTCCCATGCTGGAGACCGTATCCGTCGGCCTGTGGGTCGATGTGGGCAGCCGGCACGAGCCCGCGCCCCTGAACGGTGTCACCCACTGTCTGGAGCATATGCTGTTCAAGGGCACCGAGCGCCGCACGGCGCAGGATATCGTCCTGGAGATTGAATCCGTCGGCGGCCATATCAACGCCTATACCTCGCGCGATCATACCACCTATTACGCGCGGACCCTGAAGGACGACCTGCCGCTGGCGGTGGATATTCTGGCCGACATCCTGATGAACAGCGTGTTCGATGAGGGGGAACTGACCCGCGAGAAGGATGTGATCCTTCAGGAAATCGGACAGGCGCAGGATACCCCTGACGATATCGTCTTCGACCATCTGCAAAGCGTTGCCTATCCCGATCAGTCCCTGGGCTGGAGTATTCTGGGAACGCCGGATACGGTGCGGTCCTTCAACCGCGACGCCCTGTTTTCCTTCATGGCGGACAAATACCGTGCCGGGTCGATCATCGTCGCGGCGGTCGGCAATCTGGATCATGACCGGCTGGTGGACATGGCCCGGAGCCGTTTTTCCGGACTGCCGTCAGGCCGCCGCGAAGCGGATGCAACGGCCCGCTACGCACCGGGCTGCATGGTCGAGCAACGCCCCCTGGAACAGGTGCATCTGGCGCTTGCCTGGCCGGGCGTGGCCCATAAGGCGCCGGAGTATTACGCCACCCAGATCTATTCGACCATTCTTGGCGGGGGCATGTCGTCCCGTCTGTTCCAGAAGATCCGCGAGGAGCGCGGTCTGGCGTACAGCATTTACAGCTTTTCCGCCTCGCACGCGGATACCGGCCTGCTCGGCGTTTATGCCGGGACCAGCCCGGATCAGGCGGAGACGGTGCTGAGCCTGATCGAGGAGGATGTGCAGGGCCTTGCCGCCGGTGCGACACTGGCCGAGCTGGCCAGTGCGAAGGCCCAGTTGAAAGCCGGTCTGATGATGGCGCTGGAAGCGACCGGCTCCCGCATGGAGCAATTGGGCCGGCAGATGCTGATTTACGGACGCGTGATCCCGACGGAGGAAATTCTGATGTCGCTGGACGCGGTCACGCCGGACGATGTGGCGGCCGTTGCCGTCCGTATGGCGGAAAGCGGCACCCGTGCGCTGGCGGCGGTTGGCGGCGGCCCGGTCGAGGATCTGCTGAAAGCGGCCTGAGTCGCCTGTAAAGCCGGTCCCGGTGACGGCGACCGGCTCCAAGCAGTGTGAGTCAGGTTCGCCTCAGGCGTGGCCGGCTTCGACGGACAGCATGGCGGCATCGATGCCGAGCATGGCCATGGTGCGCGGCCATTTCTGATACAATTCGGTGTGGAAGATGATTTCCTCGTCCGCTTCGGCCGTCAGCCAGGCGTTCTGCTGGATTTCCTGTTCCAGCTGGCCCGGCCCCCACCCGGTATAGCCAAGAGCCAGCAGATGGTTGCGCGGGCCTTCGCTTTCGGCAATGGCGGCCAGAATATCCACCGTGGCACTCAAGGCCAGTGTCTGGCTGACGATCAGCGTGCTTTCCTGCACATAATCGGCGGAATGCAGCACGAAACCGCGCCCCGGTTCCACGGGGCCGCCGCTGTGGATCGGCACATCGGGGGCATCGTCGCCCACGGGAACGTCAAGCTGTTCCATCAGGCTGGCAAATGTCAGTTCCTCCAGCGGATAATTGATGATCAGCCCCATGGCACCGGATTCGTCATGGGAGCAGAGATAGATCACGGCATGGTCGAATCGCGGATCGGTCATCCCCGGCATGGCCAGAAGCAATGAGCCGGTCAAATAGGGCGACGTGGTCATCAATGGCGTCCTTTCCTGAGACTACAGCCTAGCGTTTCAGTGGCATGTGTTCAATTACGGCCTGTCCGCGCGGACTGTTTAAGGCAAGAATGCAACAGAATATGTCATATTCCGATATGGGCGCTTTGACGCCATTGTGAAGCGCCGTGGGTGGCGTCCGGTGCCGGCTCTTGGTAAGCCGGGGTATGAATAGCGGGCAAGGCCCGAGGCATGGCAGTGGTCCGGCCGTGTGTAAGTCTTAATGATGTTTTCAGGAGTGTGCGGATGCGTATCCGACAGGCGTTTCGCCAAAAACCGGGAGGCCGGATCGCCAGGGGCATGCTGCCCCCCCTGATGGCGGTTTTCGCCGTCCTGTGGCTGGCGCCGCTGGCGCGCGGCGTCGAGACCCCGTGGCAGAACCATCAGGACATGGTGGAAACGCGTCTTGTCGGTGCCCCTGTCGGCGAGGGTGTCGGCGAGGGTGGCGGCGAGGATGGCCGCTGGGTTTACGGTTGGGAGGCACGGCTTTCCCCGGGCTGGAAAACCTACTGGCGGTCCCCCGGAGAGGCGGGTCTGCCCGTTGTCATATCGCGTGAGGGTGAACCGGTTGAGGTGTTTTACACCCTGCCGGAGCGTTTCGAGCTGTTCGGCCTTGAGACATATGGCTATTCCAAGCGTGTCCTGCTGCCTTTCGCGCCTGGGAACGATGTGGGCGGGGCTGAAATTTCCGTATCCTTCATGGTCTGCAAGGATATATGCGTGCCGTTTGACGCCCGGTATGAGATACCGCGCGCTACAGGGCAGGGCGGGACCCCGGTTACGCACGGCATTCTTCTGGAGCAGGCCCTGGCCCGGGTGCCGGACAGAACCGGCGACGGCGGGGCGGGCCTGACCGTTATTTCCGCCGCCGTGACCGGCCCGCCGGGCCGTCAGCGTCTTGTCGTCGATGCCGCTGCCGGGGCGCCGCTGGTCTTTGCCGACCTGATGGCGGAGGCGGGCGAGGGCGTTCATTTCGGCCGCCCGGACACGCGCCTGCTGGATGATGGCCGTCGGATCCGTTTTGTCGTGCCGGCCATGGTCATGGATAAAAGCAGCGATCTGCGCGGCCGTCAGGCCCGGCTGACATTCACCGACGGACGCGGCCACGCCATTGACCGTCTGGTGCGCCTGAACGACTGATACGGGCGACCGCAAAGGAGACCACCGGCAGCCGCACTATTCGGTCATACTGGCCTGTCATACTGCCTGTCATACTGGCCGGTCATGTGGGCCGGTGATACGGGATGACCGGCCTGATGATGCGGGGGCGGAATTAAGCCGGTGTCCTTTTCCCCCGCCTGCCTCCTTTTTCCTTGCCTGTAAGGGACAGCGCGATAGAGTCCGCCCGTGATCTTTACCTGATTTTCAACAGGACCGGGGTGTTCCGTGGAACCCCGCCGGTCCATCCCCTTGCTTTCAGGAGACAGCGATGACGATTCAAGTTGGTGAGACCATTCCTTCGGCCAAGCTGATGACCATGACCGCCGATGGGCCGGGCCCGGTGGATACGGACGGGTATTTCAAGGGCCGCAAGGTGGCCGTTTTCTCGGTGCCCGGTGCGTTTACACCGACCTGTTCGGCCAAGCACCTGCCCGGTTTTGTCGATCAGGCCGATGCCCTTAAAGCCAAGGGAGTCGACGAAATCGCCTGTTTCAGCGTCAATGATGTCTTTGTCATGGATGCGTGGGGCAAAGGCAGCAGCGCCGACGGCAAGGTGACCATGCTGGCGGACGGCAACGGCGATTTCGCCAAGGCGCTGGGTCTTGAAATGGACGCCAGCGGGTTCGGCATGGGAACGCGGTCGCAGCGTTTTTCCATGCTGGTGGACGACGGCAAGGTCACGGCCCTGTATATCGAAGAACCGGGTGCCTTTCAGGTGTCCAGCGCCGAACATATGCTGGCGCATCTTTAAACCCGGCCTGAAGAGACCGGAACCGGTTTCGGAATTGCGGAAAAGGGTGGTCCTTTCGGGGCCGCCCTTTTTCCTGATTGCCATTCCCGCCGGTCGGCGGGCAAACTGGGGCGACAGGAACAAAGGGGGGACACCCGCACGGCCATGCCATGAACGGCTTTGATGCAGGGTGTCATGGTCCGGGCCGTGGCGGTCAGGACGGTAGGCGGGGCATATGAATGTAGCGGAACTGGTAAGGCCGACCCTGATGCGATGGCTGGCAAGCGGGACAAGACAGTCCCTCATGCGGTTCGGTCATGAAGCGGTGCGGCGTGCGCGGTTCCAGCCTGTGCGCCTGATCTATTTTCACCGCTCGGACGACCCGTATTGCCAGTTGATGGTACAGGCCCTGCCGGAACTGGCGGAGCGGTTTGACGTCACGGTCGAACCGCGCGTGATTGAGCGGTTGCCGGCGGCGATGTATCCCGACCCGGCACGCTATGAAGCCCTGAGCATCCTGGACGCCGCCCGCATGGCGCGGCTGTACGGCATCGGGTTCCCGGTCACGGCGATGGTGCCGGACCGGCTGTCGGTGTCCATGGCGAACCGGTATCTGGCGTCCCGCCAGGACGATCCGGCCTTTTTTTCCATCGCCGAGGAGATCGGCGCCAAGCTGTGGCGGCGCGACGGGGCGGCCATCCGGTCGATCTGCGGGCCGGCGGATATGGACGGAGCGGCCCTGAGGGCCAATGAAAAACTGCTGGGCCGCCTTGGCCATTATGCCAGCGCGACCGTTTATTGCGGTGGAGAATTTTACCCCGGCCTGGAACGGCTGGATCATCTGGAACGGCGGTTGAACGCCATGGACCTCGGTGACGGAGAGGTGCATTTTGAACTGCACCGGCTGTGGCGCCATGGCCTGCAAAGGATGGACCGGCTGATTGCCGGCCGTACAATCGACCTGTTCTTTTCCGTGCGCAGCCCGTACAGCTATCTCGCCCTGTCGCTGATGCGCGACCTGATGCGGGCCACCGCCGTACAGATCCGCCTGAAACCGGTCCTGCCCATGGTCATGCGGGGATTGCCGGTGCCGCCGATGAAGGGGCGCTATATCCTGTTCGACGCGGGCCGCGAGGCCCGGCTGGAAAATCTGCCGTTCGGGCATATCGCCGACCCCGTCGGCCGTGCGACGGAACGGGCGATGGCGGTCGGCATGGCCCTGGGGCAGGGCGGCCAGGATTTTGATTTTTTTCATGCGTTCATGTGTCAGGTCTGGGCCGAAGGCCGTGAGGGCGCCAGCGATGCCGGTCTGGCCCGTGCCCTGGAAATGGCGGGCATTTCCCGTGCCGCGATCGTCCGCGCGCTGCCGGACGATGTGTGGCGTGTCCGCGCCCATGAAAATCTTCAGGACATGATGCGCCGGGGCAGCTGGGGCGTGCCGACGCTGAGCGCGGGCGGTGAAACCCTGTGGGGACAGGACCGCATCTGGGCGGCGCTGGATGCCTTGCAGCAACCGCCGGTGACGCATTGACACGGGTTTCATTTCGGACGCTATGAAGGAGCGGTCGTCCCCTTTCGCGGCGGCAGGGTCGGGGCCTTCAGCGGACGTTTGCTACTCGATCGGCAGTCCGTGCATTTTCAGAAATGAGAGCTTGTCCCAATACCCGCGCTGGAAGGTGATTTTTCCATTGCGCATGGTGAAGAAACCGCATCCGCGCAAGCCCAAAGGGTCACGCCATTCGAGCGCCGCGACGTCGCCGGCGTCGTGGATCGCCTCGACCAGGCAGGTCATGTCGGCAGACGAAAATTCCTGTTGGAACATTGACCTGATTGCTGCGCGCCCTTCAACCGGGTCTTGCGTAACCTGATGATTAACCGCGTCTTCGCTGTAGAGTTCGGCGAGGCCGTCCGCGTCCCCGGCGTTGAAGCGCCTGACCCATTCCTCGACAATGTCTTTTGCCGTCATCGCAACCCCCTCGTTAGCATGCAGGCCATATATGTGGGTTTAAGCGGGTTACCGCAATTCGCTACAGTGCGCCCGACTACAGTGCGCCCGTCCGCTTTCGGCGGAAAACTGCTGCTTCCTGCGGCACACCGGGCATCATAAGTGCACGGGGTCGGCCCTGAAACCCCGTCGTCCGTGCCATGGGTGCGGCATGAGGACAGGGAGCGTGGGGCCGACGATCCGCAACCATCCGTCCCATCCGGTCAGTGTAGCACCGTTATGTGCAGGGCCGGCAGCATGACATGGCTGGCATGACTCCGGATTGACTGTGTGCCACAAGTCCATATTGTCGGGCTTTGGGCGTATGAAAACGCTGAAGAATAAAAACGATTGGGGCAGGTCCTTGCCGGGCCCCCTGATGTTGACTGTGGGGAGGAAAAAATCATGACACGCGGCACGATGAAAACAGCCTGTTTGGCACTGGCGGCCCTGCTGGCGCTTGGCGGCTGCACCGTTACGATCCACACCGGTGACGAGGGTGTGGATCGCACCAGTTTCAAGGCGGACCGCATCAAGGCGGACGTCGCCTTTCTGGCGGATGACAGGCTGGGCGGCCGGGACACCGGCAGTGCCGGCCATGAGATCGCCGCCAATTATGTGGCGGCGCAGTTTACCCGGCTTGGGCTGGTGCCGGCCGGGGACGATGGCGGTTATTTCCAGAATGTTCCCTTCCAGACCGCGCACATCACTCCGGACGACGTGGCCCTGTCGCTGACCATGGGCGGCGAGACGACGGATCTGACGGTGGGCGATGAGTATCTGATGAGCGGCAGTGTCCGCACGGCGGATGCCACGGTTGAAGGGGATGTGGTTTTTGTCGGGTACGGCATCCATGCCCCCGACCTGGGGCATGACGATCTGGCCGGCGTGGACCTGACCGGCAAGATCGCCCTGGTGATCAGCGGTGCGCCGAAGTCCTTTCAGACGGAAATCCGTGCCCATCATGGATCGGGGCGGACCAAAACCAGGGCGCTCGGCGCGCGCGGCGCGGTCGGATATATCACCGTCAATTCCGCCATTGATGAAAAACGCCGTCCGTTCGCCCGGTCCCGCCGGTTTCTGGGCCGCAAGAGTTTCAACTGGATCGCCCCGGACGGTCCGGACGCGGGTGAAAACGGCGTTCGGGTGACGGCCACTGTTTCCCACGGCGTGGCGCGGCGCATGTTCGCGGCCGGCGGCGGCGATTTCGATGCGGTTCTGGCGGAAGCCGATGCCGGGAGCCCCAAAGCCCGTCCCCTCGATGTCCGGGCAAGCCTGAGCCGGAAAAGCCGCCGCTCGGACACATTTACAAGTCCCAATGTGGTTGCCCTTCTGGAAGGGACGGACCCGGAGCTTGCCGGCGAAGTGGTCGTGATGACGGCGCATCTGGACCATATCGGCACGAATGAAACCCTGAAAGGGCCGGACAAGATCAACAATGGCGCGATGGACAATGCCACCGGGGTGTCCATCCTGATGGAGGTGGCGCGTGTCTATGCGGAAACCGGCATCCGCCCCCGCCGGTCCATCCTGTTCGCGGCGGTCACGGCGGAGGAAAAAGGCCTGCTCGGCGCCGATTACCTGGCCCGTTTTCCGACGCGCCCGGACCTGCGGGTCGTGGCGAATGTCAATGTCGACATGCCCGTGCTGCTGTATGATTTTGTCGATGTCGTCGCTTTTGGGGCGGACCGCAGCACCCTTGGCCCGATGGCGGCACAGGCGCTGGACAAGGCCGGTGTCACCTTGAGCCCCGACCCCATTCCGGAAGAGGGTATTTTTACCCGCAGCGACCATTACCGGTTTGTCCAGCAGGGCGTGCCGTCGGTTTTCCTGATGACGGGATGGGGCGAGAGCCCTGACGGCGAGGATGGCGGCGCCCTGTTCCGGGAGTTCCTGTCGAAGACCTATCACACGCCGCGCGACGATGTGTCATTGCCGATCAATTATCAGGCGGGCGCCAAATTCGCGTATGTGAACTGGCTGATCCTGACGGATGTGGCCAATGCGGATGGAATACCGGTGTGGAACAGGGGCGACTTTTTCGGGCAGGCGTTCAGCGGACCGATGGCGCCGGCGCAAGCGGCCCCTTGAGACGGCCTGAAGTGGTGAGGCCGATACAGGCCTGTCGGGAAAATCGTATCCGTCAGGAAACGCGTGTCTGTCAGAACGATCAGGCCTGTCAGGAAAATTCCGCCACGTAGGCGAGATGATCCACCTTTTGCGTGTCCTTGTTTTGCAGGGGCACGCACAGGGTGCAGTAGATTTTGTGTTCCCTGTCCGCCCAGGTCATGCGCCGTCCGCTGAAAAAGCGCGGACGGCCCCCCTCCATCACCGACCGGGCGCGTTCGACGATATTGTCGCTGTGGGGAAGTTCGTCGACGAACAGGCCGGTATTGTCCGTGCCGCTGACGTCGACGAAGCGGGTGCCGATAAAACGAATGCGCAGCCTGCCATTGTCGTCGTCGTGCTGGAATACCGCCAGGGAGGGTATGATTTCGCTGATTTCCGACGGGCTGAAGTCGCCCCATGACGGAATGTGGCCGAGCGCGGCTTTCTTGTCCGCCCATAATGAATACAGGGTTTTCAACAGAGGAAAGGGCAAACGATCCGCCATTTCCGCATTATCGACCCAATTGTCTTCAGTCAAAGGACGATCGCCAAAAAGTGGCATGAAACTTCTCGCAGACTGTTTACAAATTATGCGACTTTAAAGTGTGATCTGGCCTGTTCCCTAAAAGATCAAGGGATATATGTATGTTGCATACATATGATTAGCATTTTGCCAAGTTTTCGCGGGGGCGGCTCTTATCGGCGGTACGGCGCCATGCCTTCATTGGCGAGACGGTCGGCGCGTTCATTGCCGGGGTTGCCGGCATGGCCCTTGACCCAGCGCCAGTCAACCGTGTGACGGCTGACCGCCCGGTCGAGGGATTGCCACAGATCGGCGTTTTTGACCGGTTTTTTGGCCGCTGTTTTCCAGCCGCGGTCTTTCCAGGCGGGAAGCCAGCGTGTGATTCCGTCCCGGACATAGGTGGAATCGGTCATCACACGCACGGTGCAGGACCGTTTGAGCGCGTTGAGCGCTTCGATCACGGCCGTCAGTTCCATGCGGTTGTTCGTCGTGTCGGCCACGCCGCCTTTCAGTTCCTTTTCATGCGTGCCGTACAACAGCAGCGCGCCCCATCCGCCGGGGCCGGGATTGCCCGAACAGGCGCCGTCCGTGTAAATCTCGACAAGGGTGCTCATGACATGATCCCGGGGCGCGGCCATGGGAACCGGTGGCGGCGCCCAAGCCCAGCCCGGTGCGGCGTTTTGCCTGTATCAGACGACATAATCGGCGGCATCCCTGACGGTGCGGTGATATCGGATGCGCGCCAGATACTCGCGCGGGTCCTTCGGGCGGACCAGGGCCCCCGTGACGGGAAACAGCCAGTCGTGCAGGCGGGTCAGCAAAAACCGCAACGCGCCGCCGCGTGCCAGCACCGGCAGGGCGTCCAGTTCCGCCGGTTCCAGCCCGCGCAGCATGTCATACTGTTCGATCAGGGCCTTGGCGCGCGCAGGCACAAAGCGGTGGCCGGCATCGAAACACCAGGCATTCATGGTCACGGCGACGTCATAGGCCAGCATGTCCGTGCAGGCGAAATAAAAATCGATCAAACCGGTGACCGTGTTTCCGGTGAAGAGAACATTGTCCGGAAACAGGTCGGCATGAATGGTGCCCACCGGCAGGCCGTCCGGCCAGTGATCGTGCAGAAAGCGCAGTTCTTCCTCGATGAAGCGGGCGAGGCCGGGTTCAACCTCGTCGGCGCGGGTCAGCGTTTTTTCCGCCATGTCGTGCCAGCCGTCCAGGGACAGGTCATTGGTCCGCCGGAGGGTGAAATCGGCGCCGGACCTGTGCAGGCGGGCAAGCGATGCGCCCACCGCCGTGCAATGCGGGGGCGTGGTTTCGGCAATGCTGATACCGTCGAGAAAGCCGATGATCGCCGCCGGCCGGCCGGCCAGTTCCCGCAGGACCCTGCCGCCCCTGTCCGCGACCGGTTTCGGCACCGGCAGACCCCTGGCCGACAGATGGTCCATCAGGCCCAGGAAATAGGGCAGGTCCCCGGCGCTGACCCGTTTTTCATACAGTGTCAGGATGAAACGGCCGGTTTCGGTTTCAAGAAAATAGTTGGAGTTTTCCACCCCCTCGGCAATGCCCTTGAAACTGAGGGCACGGCCTATATCGAACCCGGCCAGAAGGTCGCCGAGCATACGGTCATCGATATGGGTATAGACGGCCATGGGACGGGGTCAGGGGCGCAGGCGGGCAGGCGGCGTCACGCCACGTCCCGCAGAATGGGCGGGACCTTGAAGATGACATCCTCTTCCGCCGTCATGCGCAGTTCCACGCGGGCGTCATAGCGCGTCTTGAGCGCGTCGATCAGTTCCGTCACGAGAATCTCGGGCGCGCTGGCACCGGCGGTGATGCCGATCGTGCGCGCACCGGACAGCCAGTCCCAGTCAAGGTCGGCGGCGCGCTGGATCAGTATGGCCCGGCAGCCGGCTTTTTCACTGACCTCGACAAGGCGGCGGCTGTTGGAGCTGTTCGGGGCACCGATGACGATCACCCTATCGGCGTCCGCCGCGATGGCCTTGACGGCATCCTGCCTGTTGGTGGTGGCGTAGCAGATGTCTTCCTTTTTCGGTCCGGCGATGTTCGGGAACCGGCGCTGCAATGTGGCGACGATATCCGCCGTATCGTCGACGGACAGGGTTGTCTGTGTGGCAAAGGCCAGATTGTCCGGGTCGGCGGGGTGGAGATTTTCGGCGTCTTCCACCGTTTCGATCAGGGTCATGGCGCCGTCTTCCACCTGTCCCATCGTGCCGATCACCTCGGGATGTCCGGCATGGCCGATCATCAGAATATGCCGGCCGGCGGAAAAATGATACTCGACCTCGCGGTGGACCTTGGAGACGAGGGGGCAGGTCGCATCGACATAGATCATGCTTCTGCGCCGGGCCTCCTGGGGTACGGATTTGGGCACCCCGTGGGCGGAAAAAACCACGGGCACATCGTCGGGCACCGCGTCCAGTTCATCGACGAAGATGGCGCCCTTGGCTTCCAGGCTTTCAACCACATAGCGGTTATGGACGATTTCGTGCCGCACATAGACCGGCGCGCCATATTTTTCTATGGCCAGTTCGACAACCTTGATGGCCCTGTCCACCCCGGCACAGAAGCCGCGCGGGTTGGCAAGCAATATGGTCAGGGTCGGTTTTTGCGTCGCGCTGTCGGGTCTTGGTGCCATCATCCGTTCCGCCTGCTTTCATGCCCGGGTCCGGCCCGGTGCCTGCTCAGTCCCTGCCGGTTTGTGCCCGGTTCCTGCCCAGCTCTTAAGGGGAGGGGCGCCAGTATCGCGCACTTGCCACGGGGCTTGCAAGGGATGCGGCAAGCCTTCAAACTTTGTCAAGCCTGTCGGGCCTGCCGGGGCGGGTTCTTCACCGAGTTTTTACTGAGTTTTTTACTGAGTTTTTTACAGGGGCGGCCCGCGCTTGCGATGTGGCGGGGGTCACCCTATGATCCCCGCGCCGTTGAACATCCGCCCGGAACATCCGTCCGGAACACTCGCGGGTGGGAAGGCACTAAAAACACGCCTTTGAAGATCAGGGAAATTCCATGCCGATGCGCACGTTTTTGTTTCTGGGTCTGGTTTTGCTGCTGGCCGCCTGTAACCGCAACCCCCTTGAGGTGGTGGTGTCGCGCTGTCCGGCCGTCGCGGTTGTCGGCGATATCGGTACCATGACGCGGTTTGCCGGTGACGGACAGTCGCAGGACGATGTGGATTTCACCGCCGCCATCACGGATGTGCGGTCCGGCTGCACCGAGGGCAACAGCGTGGTCGGCGAGATGTCCTTCGTGATCGCGGCGCAGGCCGGCCCGGCGCTGCGCAACAGGGTCGTGACCGTGCCCTATTTCGTCGCCGTCCTGAAGGACAACAATGCCATTGTTTCGAAAAAGCGGTTCGATGCCCGGCTTGAGTTCGGCGCGGACGGCACGGCCAGCGTGACCGAAACGCTGGCACAGGTGATTCCCACCATCGAACAGGCCCGCCGCTACAATTACGAGGTTCTGCTGGGCTTCCAGCTGACCCCGGACGAAGTCGTTTTCAATATGCGACGTTAAGGCGGCGGGCGGTATTTTCCGGCCCAATCCGCCCGGTCCCGCGTGCAGGACCGGGCCTGCGTCATCCGCGTCATTGACAGGACCGGCTGTGCCCTTATGATCGCGCCGTCATTCCATGGAATGACACCGTCACCCGGTCGGCGTTCCACGACCGTCCTGCCGGGTCAGATGCGGGAGAGACCGCGCCCGGTCCGGCCTGTCCGGTTCGTGTGCGGCGCCGAAGGAGCAACCGCCCCGGAAACTCTCAGGCAAAAGGACCGCATCGGATTGGACACTCTGGAAAGCAGGCAGGCCTGACAGGCCCGTCTCACCGAAGGGGTAAGCCGCCCGGCTGGCTGTGCATGCATACCGAGCCATTGCATGCATACAGGCGATGCCGTACCGGTCAAATCTCTCAGGTCCCATGACAGAGGGGGTGTTGAAACACGGACCGGACCGGCGGATTCCGCCGGCTGTCCTGCTGATACACACCGGATGGACAGGGGATTATGGCCGACATTCAGTCCTTAGACAAAACGCCGCTTTTCGATCTGCACAGCGAGCTTGGCGGCAAGATGGTGCCGTTCGCCGGCTATGCCATGCCGGTGCAGTATCCCACCGGCATCCTAACGGAACATCAGCATACCCGCAGCCATGCCGGGCTTTTCGATGTCAGTCACATGGGCCAGGCGAAAATCCGCGCCCGTGACGGCGGCGACCCGGCCGCCGCGCTGGAGACGCTGATGCCCGGTGCCCTGCGGGTGCTGAAGCCCGGTCGCATGCGTTACAGCCTGCTTCTGAATGACGAGGGCGGTATTGAGGACGACCTGATGGTCACCCGCATGCTGGACGCCGAAGGCAGTCTTTACGTGGTGGTCAACGCCGCGTGCAAGGACAAGGATTACGACCTGCTGGAAGAGCGTCTGGGGGACCGTATCACGCTGGAACCGATGGAAGATCACGCGCTTCTCGCCCTTCAGGGGCCGGCGGCGGTCGCGGTGCTTTCTGAAATCGCCGCGGATGTGTCCGACCTGAAATTCATGCAGGCCACCATGGTCACGCTGGAAGGGGCGGTCTGCTGGGTGTCCCGGTCCGGCTATACGGGTGAGGACGGCTTTGAAATCTCGGTCCCGGCCCATGCCGCCGACGGTCTTGCCCGCAGATTGCTGGCCGATGACCGCGTGCTGCCCATCGGCCTTGGCGCGCGGGACAGTCTGCGTCTTGAAGCGGGCCTTTGCCTGTCGGGGCACGATTTCAACGCGGCGGTCAGCCCGGTTGAAGCGGGCCTGAGTTTTGCCATCGGCAAGAAACGCCGTGAGGACGGCGGCTTCGCCGGTGACGGGCGTATCCTGCGGGAACTGGCCGGCGGAGCGGAGCGGAGGCTTGTCGGCCTGCGCCTGGCAGGCCGTGCGCCGGCCCGCGAGGGCGCCGTGATCGCCGACCGGGACGGCAATGAGATCGGTGTCGTGACGTCCGGCGGTTTTGCCCCGACGCTTGGCGCGCCCATCGCCATGGGGTTCGTGCCGCCCGCCTTTGCCGGCGACGGGACGGCGGTGGCACTGATGGTGCGCGGCAAGGCGCTGGATGCGACCGTTTGCGCGATGCCCTTCGTGCCCCACACTTATGTGCGTTAACAGGACAAGACGGCCCTAGACCGTTTTTTGAGGAGGCTGATACCCATGACGAAATACACGGAAGACCATGAATGGATCGACATTGACGGTGATGTCGCCACGGTCGGTATTACCGATTATGCCCAGAACGCGCTGGGCGATGTGGTTTTTGTCGAACTGCCGGAAGTCGGCGCCGCCTTTTCCAAGGGCGATGAGGCCGCCGTGGTCGAATCGGTCAAAGCGGCGAGCGAGGTGTACGCCCCTGTCTCCGGCACCATTGCCGAGGTCAACGGCGCGCTGGAGGGGGAACCGGCGCTGGTGAATTCCGCGCCGAAGGGCGAGGGCTGGTTTTTCAAGCTGACCCTGTCCGACGCCGGTGAACTGGACGGTTTGATGGATGAGGCGGCCTACAAGGCCTTTGTCGACGGTCTGGACTGAGCCGGTCCGGCCTGACAGAGACGTCTCACCGGTCAGACGGATTTTGGCCGGGTGCGCCGATTTCGGTGTGCCGTTCAAGAGAGAGGACTGCCCATGCGCTATTTGCCGCTGAAGGATGCCGACCGCTCAGCCATGCTGACGTCCATCGGTGTCAGTCATATCGATGACCTGTTTCGCGATGTGCCGGACGGCCTGCTCAATCCGGCCATCGACCTGCCGGACCATCAGAGCGAACTGGCGGTGGAACGCCATCTGGGCGCGCTGGCCCGCCGCAATCACGCGGCCGGTGACGGGCCGTTCTTTCTGGGGGCGGGGGCCTACCGCCACCATGTGCCGGCAACGGTCGACCATCTGATCCAGCGCGGCGAGTTTCTGACGGCCTATACCCCGTATCAGCCTGAAATCGCGCAAGGGACATTGCAGTATCTGTTCGAGTTTCAGACACAGGTGGCGGCCCTGACCGGCATGGATGTGGCCAATGCCAGCCTGTATGACGGCTCCACCGCGTGCGGCGAGGCGATTCTGATGGCCCGCCGCGTGACCCGGCGCAAGCGGGCCGTCCTGTCCGGCAATCTGCACGGTCACTACCGCGCGGTCGCGGAAACCATGACCCGGTTCACCGATGACGAACTGGTGCTGCTGGACCCGGACGCGGAAAATCCGGCGGCCATGCTGGCAGCCGCGAAAGACGCCATAGACGACCGGACCAGCTGCGTCGTGGTGCAGACGCCCGATGTTTTCGGTCATCTGCATGACCTGACGGCCCTGTCCGAGGCGGCCCATGAAAAAGGCGCGCTGGTGATCGTGGTGGTGACCGAGGCCGTTTCCTTCGGCGCCTTGACAAGCCCCGGTGCCATGGGGGCCGATATCGTGGTGGGCGAGGGGCAGTCCATCGGCAACGGGCTGAATTACGGCGGGCCGTATCTTGGCCTGTTCGCCACGCGTGACAAATATCTGCGCCAGATGCCGGGACGGCTGTGTGGTGAAACCGTGGATTCGCACGGCAAGCGGGGCTATGTCCTGACATTGTCGACGCGGGAACAGCATATCCGCCGGGAAAAGGCGACATCGAATATCTGCACCAATTCCGGCCTGTGCGCGCTGGCGTTCACGGTGCATATGGCCCTGCTGGGCGGGGCCGGGCTGAAACGCCTGGCGCGGCTCAACCATGCCAAGGCCTGCCGGATGGCCGACACGCTTGCCGGCGTGCCGGGTGTGACGGTGCTGAATACGGCCTTCTTCAATGAGGTGACCGTGCGTCTCGACAGGCCGGCCGCGGAGGTCGCCGACAGGCTGGCGGCACAGGGCATTCTGGCCGGCGTGCCGGCCAGCCGGCTGTTCCCGGCGGCGGGTCTGGACACGCTTTTGATCCTGGCCGCGACCGAGACGGTGCCGGATGAGGATATCGCCGCCCTGGGCGCGGCATTGAAGGAGGCCCTGCAATGAGCATGAACGCCGTCGGACGGCCGACCGCACCGGCCAATGAAAACAATGCCGCCACGGGGGATGAAGAATTTGTCTCCTTTTCCGGACACAGGGGCCTGCGCCTCAAGGAGCCGCTGATTTTCGAGCTTGGCCGGGAGGGCGAAACCGGTGTCGACCTGGAGGGTCCGGGCGCGTTCGACGACCGGCTCGGCGGTCTTGCCCGCGAGGCGGAAGCCGACCTGCCGGGCCTGGCGGAACCGGAAGTGGTGCGCCATTTCACCCGCCTGTCGCGGCTGAATTACGGCATCGACATGGGGCTGTTTCCGCTCGGCTCGTGCACGATGAAGCATAACCCGCGCCTGAACGAGAAGATGGCGCGTCTGCCGGGCTTTGCCGATATCCACCCCATGCAGCCGGTGTCCACCGTGCAGGGGGCTTTGGCGCTGATGGACGACCTGGCGCACTGGCTGAAGACACTGACGGGCATGCCGTCGGTGGCGCTGAGCCCGAAAGCGGGCGCGCACGGCGAATTGTGCGGGATGATGGCGATCCGCGCCGCCCTTGAGGCACGCGGCGATGCCCGGTCCGTGGTGCTGTGCCCGGAAAGCGCCCATGGCACCAACCCGGCGACGGCGGCCTTTTGCGGCTACAAGGTCAAGCCGATCCCGGCCAAGGCCAACGGCCGCGTGGATGTGGGGGCGTTGACCGCCGCGCTTGACGACACGGTCGCCGCCGTGATGCTGACCAACCCGAACACCTGCGGCCTGTTTGAAAGCGATATCCGCGAGATCGCCGACGCCATTCATGCGGCGGGGGCTTTCTTCTACTGCGACGGGGCGAATTTCAACGCCATCGTCGGCAAGGTGCGGCCCGGCGACCTCGGGGTCGACGCCATGCATATCAACCTGCACAAGACCTTTTCCACCCCGCACGGGGGCGGCGGTCCGGGCTCGGGGCCGGTGGTGTTTTCCGACGCGCTGAAGGATTTCGTGCCGCTGCCCTATGTGTCTCAGGGCGCGGACGGGTTTGCGCTGAAGGAATGGCCGCAAGGGGACGATGACGCCAGTTTCGGCCGGCTTGTGGCCTTTCAGGGGCAGATGGGCATGTTCGTGCGGGCGCTGACCTATATGCTGAGCCACGGCGCCGACGGCCTGCGGCAGGCGGCCGAGGATGCCGTGCTGAATGCCAATTACATCATGGCCGAACTGGACGGGCACATGACGCCGTCCTTCGAGGGGCCGTGCATGCATGAGGCGCTGTTCGACGACCGTTTCCTGAAAGGAACCGGCGTGTCGACGCTGGATTTCGCCAAGGCCATGATCGACGAGGGCTATCACCCGATGACCATGTATTTCCCGCTCGTGGTGCACGGGGCCATGCTGGTGGAGCCGACGGAGACGGAATCCAAGGCGGGCCTGGACCAGTTTATCGGCGCGCTGAAAGGACTGGCGGATGCGGCCAAGGCCGGCGAGACGGACCGGTTTAGCGGCGCGCCTTACCACGCGCCCATGGGCCGGCTGGATGAAACCCGCGCCGCCCGGCAGCCGGTTTTGAGGTACCGCCGCCCGGACTGACGCGATTTGCGGCGATGCACGCAGGGCTTTGTATGGCTGCCCTTTAACATGGCAGTGTCATCCTGTAGGGTGGCCCGATTGTTAACCGCTGGGGCAGAAGTGTAGTGAATAAGCGGATTCTCGTCGTCGATACGTCGGTCTCTGTACGGGATATTCTGGGGCAGCAGCTCCGCCAGGCCGGATACCATGTGGCGGTGGCCGAAAGCGGCCAGCAGGCAGCGGACATTCTGGGCACGGAAAGTTTCGACATCATCGTCAGCGCGGCGCAGGTCTCGCCCGGCAATCTGTACGATCTGATGCGGGTGGTCGCCGATCTGGCCTATGAGCCGGCGCTGGTGCTGGTCTCGGGCGCGGACGAGCATGCGCTGGACACCGCGCGGGCGCTGGCGCTTGCCTACAGCATCAATCTGCTCGGCGTGCTGCGCCGCCCGGTCGAGGGGCACGCGCTTCTGGCGCTGTTGGACGGTGTCGCCAATGTGCAGGGGGCGCGGGGCGAAGGGGGCAATGCCGTCCTGGCCGAGGCCGAATTTGTGCGCGGTCTCATGGCCGACGGGCTGGCGCCGATTTTCCAGCCGAAGGTGCGCCTGCGTGACGGGACGCTTGCCGGGGTCGAGGTGTTCGCCCGGTGGAAATCGCCCCAGGGCGGCATGCTGGGGGCCGGCGCGATCCTGCGGCTGGCGCGTGAGCGCGGCTATATGGATATCCTGACCTACCGCATGCTGGAACTGGCGGCCGAGGTGCAGGCCCGCTGGGTCGCGGAGGGGCGGCAGATCGAAATGGCCGTCAATGTCACCATCGACAATCTGCGCAAGGACGATTTCGCCGAGACCGTGGTCGGTGTCATCGAACAATGGTCGCTGCCGCCGCACCTCATGCGGCTGGAGTTGAGCGAAGCCGATCTCGACATCGATGCCGACGGCCCGATCGAGGTGCTGAAATATCTGTCCGGCCGGGGGGTGCGGCTGGGGCTGGATGATTTTGCCGCAGGGTATGCGCCGCTGATCGCGCTCAAGGATATTCCGTTCGACGAGATGATCGTCGACCGCCGGTTCGCCCGCCGGGCGGCGGCCGACAAACGCGCCCGCATCGTTCTGGAAGAGGCGATTTCGCTCGCGCACCGGCTGGATATGAGCTGTACCTGCGAGGGGATCGAGAGCACCGACCAGCTTGCCATCGTCGCCGCCATCGGGGCCGATACGGTCCAGGGCTACCATGTGGCCAAGCCCATGGACGGCGATCACCTGACCCGCTGGGCCGACGACTGGGAGGCGGGCAGGGTGGACATCGGCGGCATGCCGCCCCGCGACTGGCTCCGCTGACGCCGGGCGGGCGGCTCCCCCTCACGGGCGGGGGCAGCTTCATATTTTATTTGTTCCTGTTTTGTTCTTTTGCTATGATCGGCCCATGGAACAGAACAGTGCATACGCAGCCGGACCGCGCGCGCCCACCAAGGGGCGGGGGACGCTCAGCAACCGCAGCGGCCGTTTTGAACGGTTCAGCCGCGAGCCCGCCATACCACACGGGGTGCGCGACTGGACGCGTGACCGGGTGCGTGACTGGGCGCCCGGCGATGGGATGCCGGATGGCGGGATATCCGGGGATGGAGGCGTTCCTCCCCTGCGCACCACGGTCACCCATGAACGGCCGAAGCGGATTCTGACCCGCAATCAAAGCCCGGATATCCCCTTCGACCGCTCCATCAACCCGTACCGGGGCTGCGAGCATGGCTGCGTTTACTGCTATGCCCGGCCGGCGCATGCCTATATGGGCCTGTCGGCGGGGCTGGATTTCGAAAGCCGCCTTTTCGCCAAGCCGGACGCGGCGGTCCTGCTGCGGTGGGAACTGTCGCGGCCGGGATATGACTGCGCGCCCATTGCCTTCGGCACCAACACCGACCCGTATCAGCCGATTGAAAAACGCTATGCCATCACCCGCGACCTTTTGCGGCTGCTGCTTGAGACCGGGCACCCGGCAACCATCGTCACCAAGTCGCATCTGATCGTGCGCGATCTCGATATCCTCGCCGCCATGGCGGCGCGCGGGCTGGTCAAGGTGGCGCTGTCCGTCACCACGCTCGACCGGGGCCTGGCCCGTATCATGGAACCGCGCGCCAGCACACCGCAGCGCCGTCTGGACGCCATACGCCTTTTGAGCGAGGCGGGCGTCCCGACCGGGGTCATGGTGGCGCCGGTGATCCCGGCCATCAATGATGAACAGATTGAAACCATCCTGGCCGCCGCCGCCCATGCCGGCGCTGGGGAGACCGGCTATATCCTGTTGCGGCTGCCGGGCGAGGTGGCGGGCCTGTTCCGGGAATGGCTGGAGACGCATTTCCCCGACCGCGCGTCCCGCGTTCTGTCGCGTCTGGCGGCCCTGCGCGGCGGCCGGCTGAACGACCCCCGGTTCGTCCACCGCATGCGTGGCAAGGGGTTCGAGGCCGATCTGATGAAGCAGCGCTTTGAGAAAACGGTCCGGCGTCTCGGGCTGAACCGCCTGTCCAGCAAACTCAGAACCGACCTGTTCGTGCCGCCCGCCGTGCCGCCCGGGGGCGGGGGCGGCTCTGCTAGGTCTGGAAGGTCGGGCGGGTCCGGAAAATCTGCCACCGGGCGGGACAGGCGGCAGCTTTCGCTGTTTTGACGGCGGCGCTTACGCGTCGCTCAGACTGAACAGGTCGGCGTTGCCGCCGATGGCCGCCGTGTTGACGGTCAGTGTGCGTTCCACCGCGAACCGCAGCAGATAATGCGGGCCGCCCGCCTTCGGTCCGGTGCCGGACAGGCCCTCGCCGCCGAAGGGCTGCACGCCGACGACGGCGCCGATCATGTTCCGGTTGATATAGGTGTTGCCGACCCGCGCGCGCGCGAACAGGCGCCGCCAGCGGGATTCCAGGCGCGTATGCACCCCGAAGGTCAGGCCGAAACCGGTGTCGCCGATCTGGGCCAGCACATCGTCAATGTCGTCCGCCTTGTAGCGGATGATGTGCAGGACCGGTCCGAACACCTCGCCCTCCAGCTGGTCCAGCCGATCCAGCGTGAAGATATGCGGCGCCAGATAGGTGCCGTGCGCGGTTTCGTCCGGCAGGGTCCCCTGGGCGACAAGACGGCCTTCACTGGCCAGCCAGGCGCAGTGATCGGCCAGCCGCTGCCGGGCCGCATCGTCGATGATCGGGCCGATATCGGTCGCCGGGTCCGCGGGGTCGCCGGCCCGGCGTTCGGCCAGCGCGCCCTTCAGCATGTCGATCAGGGCATCGGCCACATCGTCCTGGACGAACAGGACCCGCAGGGCCGAACAGCGCTGTCCCGCCGACCCGAACGCCGACATCATCACATCGTCGCTGACCTGCTCCAGCAGGGCGGTGGAATCAACAATCATCGCATTCTGTCCGCCGGTCTCGGCGATCAGCGGGACAATGGCACCCTTACGCGCGGCCAGGGCGCGGTTGATGGTCTGCGCGGTGACGGTCGACCCGGTGAAGGCGACGCCGGCAACGCGCGGATCGCCGACCAGGGCACCGCCGACACCGGCGCCGTCGCCGGCCAGCAGGTGCAGCACATCCCCGGGCACGCCGGCCGCGTGCATCAGTGTGACCGCCATGTGCGCGACCAGCGGCGTCTGCTCCGCCGGTTTGGCGAGGACGGCGTTGCCGGCGGCCAGTGCCGCCGCCACCTGCCCGGTGAAGATGGCCAGCGGGAAGTTCCACGGCGAAATGCACAGGAAAACCCCGCGCCCGCCGAGGCTCAGCTCATTCCGTTCGCCCGTCGGGCCCGGCAATGTCCGGTTGCCTTCAAACTGGTCTTCGGCGAGACCGGCATAGTAGCGACAGAAATCGACGGCCTCGCGTACCTCGGCGATGCCGTCCTCCAGGGTCTTGCCGGCCTCGCGGGCGAGGATGGACAGGAACCGGTCCCGGTTGTCTTCCAGACGGTCGGCAATGGCCCGCAGAACGGCCGCGCGGGCGGCCCCGCCCCGTGCATCCCAATCGGGTTGGGCTGCTGCTGCGGCGGTCACGGCGGCCTCCAGATCCTCCGGCCGGGCCGGGCGGATGGTGCCGGCGGTCTGCCGGGTGTCGACCGGGCTGACGACGGGCTGCGGCGCGGCGCCCACGGCCTGACCAGCGACCAGGCAGGCGGCTTCGATCCGCTCGTCCGACTGGCGGTCCAGCACGCTCAAGACCGATGCGCGCTGCACCGGGTCCATCAGATTGCAGCCGGCGGAATTGCGGCGCCTGTCCCCGTACAGCGCGGCGGGCACCGGAATGGCCGGGTGGCGGCGCGGCGATGCGGCGGCCAGCGCGGTCACCGGGTCGCCGGACACCGCCTCGACCGGGACATCGGCATCCATGAAGCGGTTGACGAAACTGGAATTGGCGCCGTTTTCCAGCAGCCGCCGCACCAGATAGGGCAGAAGGTCCTCATGCAGGCCGACGGGGGCATAGATACGGGTCTTGATCGTCTCGCCCAGCGCGGCGCTGCTGGCCTTGTACAACAGCGCGCCCATGCCGTGCAGGCGCTGGAATTCATACCGCCGGTCCGTGCCCATATGGGCGATGGCGGCAATGGTGTGGGCGTTGTGGGTGGCGAACTGGGGATACAGGACGTCCGTCGCCTCCAGCATGCGGGCCGCCGTGTAGAGATAATTCACATCCGTGCCCGCCTTGCGGGTGAAGACCGGATAATCGGGCAGGCCCATTTCCTGGGCATGCTTGATTTCGGTGTCCCAGTAGGCGCCCTTGACCAGGCGCACGGGGATGCGGCGCCCGGTCTCGCGGGCCAGCGCGACCACCCAGTCGATCACATGGGCGCTGCGCTTCTGATAGGCCTGCACCGCCAGTCCCAGGCCGTCCCAGCCGGCAAGCTCCGGGTCGCGGGCGAGCGCCTCGATCAGGGTGAGGGACAGGTCGAGACGGTCGGCCTCCTCCGCGTCTATGGTCAGCTGGATGCCGTGCTGTTTCGCCTTCAACGCAAGGTCTTTCAGCACGGGTAGCAGATCGCGCAGGATCCGCTCGGCCTTGGTGTCTTCATAACGCGGGTGCAGGGCCGACAGCTTGATCGATACGCTGGACCGGTCGTGCGGCGTGGCGCCGGATGCGCCGTCCGCCCGGCCGACGGTCTCGATCGCGGCGCCGTAGAGAGCGGCGTAACGCTCCGCCATGGCCATGGTGCGGGCCCCTTCGCCCAGCATGTCGAAGCTCATCAGCCGCTGGCCGTCCGGCTGTTTGGCGCAGCGCTCCAGCGCCTCGTCAATGGTGCGCCCGAAGACGAACTGGCGGCCCATGATCCGCATCGCCTGCTTGACCGCCGTGCGGATCACCGGTTCGCCCAGGCGTGAAACCAGGGATTTCACCCAGGCGCCCGGCTTCTTGACGATGCCGCTTTCCAGCTGCACCACCTCGCCGGTCAGCATCAGGGCCCATGTGGAGGCATTGACGAAAAGACTGTCCGACTGGCCCTTGTGCGCCGCCCAGTCGCCGGAGCGGATCTTTTCGGCGATCAGGGCGTCCTGGGTGCCGCTGTCGGGCACGCGCAGCAGGGCCTCGGCCAGGCACATCAGCGCCACGCCTTCCTGATTGGACAGGCCGAATTCCGCCAGAAAGGCGTCCAGCGTGCCCTGTTCCTCCTTCATGGCGCGGGACCGCCTGACGATATCGCCGGCCCGGTCCTGAACCGCGCGCCGGATTTTTTCCGTCAGGGGGAAGGCTTCCAGCAGATCGGCGACAACCTGTTCCTCGTCGCCGTAAATGGCGGCGCGCACCGCCGCCCGCGCGGCGGCCAGAGTGCCGTCCGGGGTGCCGTTCGGAGTGCCGTTTGCGTCCGCCGCGTTCGTTGCTGCTGCTGTTGGCTGCACATTGGTCATGATCTGTCAGACTCCACTCATCGCCGCCGCTTGTGACTCCACGCCCGGTTGCGGGTGCGGCGGTGCTCCCTTATCGCCTCCCATACCGCCAAATGCATCGCGGGGGAAGTGGTTGCGTGCATGCGCCGCGCGGGCGTGCCGACCCGCCCGTACCGCACCCCGCCGGCAGGGCGCTGTCTCGCACAGTTGTGAGGTCGGCGAGCTTGCGGGCCCCGTGTCATCCGATTAGGCTGGCCCCGTCGTATCACGCGCATATGGCGTGTTAAGGGAGCGATCACGAATGTTCAAAAAAGTTGCTGTGTTTGCACTGTATCTGATGGGTGCCGTGGGTCTGGCGGGAAGCCTGGCGGTGTCCGCGGGGGACGAAAAAAACGTCCATGATTTCATGCTGACGTCGATCGAGCGGACGGATATGCCCATGCAGAGCTATGCCGGCAAGGCCGTTCTGATGGTCAACACCGCGTCCTACTGCGGGTTCACGCCGCAATATGAGGGGCTGCAGGCCCTTTGGGAGGACTATCAGGAGCGCGGGCTGGTGGTGATCGGTGTGCCGTCCAACGATTTCGGCGACCAGGAGCCGGGCTCGGAAGACAATATCAAGGATTTCTGCACCATCAATTTCGATATTGACTTCCCCATGACCAAGAAAATGAAGGTCAAGGGCGGCGATGGCACGGCCCCTATCTATGACTTCATCGCCGGGAAGCTGGGTGACGAGTCGCGCCCGAAATGGAATTTCCACAAATATCTGATTTCCCC
The DNA here is from genome assembly GCF_003688555.1 of Eilatimonas milleporae. Taxonomy (GTDB): domain Bacteria; phylum Pseudomonadota; class Alphaproteobacteria; order Sphingomonadales; family Kordiimonadaceae; genus Eilatimonas; species Eilatimonas milleporae. The sequence continues at coordinate 267,712 of NZ_REFR01000013.1, read as the reverse complement.
GGACGGCGAGCCGGTTGCCTATTTCCCAAGCCCGGTGACGCCGCAATCGGAAGAACTGCGCGCGGCCATCGAGGCTGTGCTGCCCGCCCCCGACAGCGGACGCTGACGGCCCTGGGTTTCTTGGGGTTTCCAATGGGGTGACGGACGGTTTTGCCGGACATGAGTGCCCGGCAATATTGCCCTTCCATGACCAATCATGAAGCTCCCGGCGCTTTGCGCCGGGAGTTTTTTATACCGTGTCCCTGCGTGCCGCCCGTTATCCTCAGGCCGGAAGGCCTTCAGGCGAGGAGCTCAGTGGCGATCTCCTTGAAAGGACGGTTTTCGTCGGACAGGGTTTCCGCCGGGATGCGTATGCCGGCGGCGATCAGTTTTTTCGCCGCCAGAAATTCCGGCATTCTTGCGATACAGTCGGCAGCGATCAGCCGTCCGTCCCGCAGATAGAAAAAGGCGACAGACCGTCCGTCCGGGTCGCCGCGCGTGACGATGGTGTCATAGCCCTGGCTGAGCCCGGCGATCTGAAGTTTCAGGTCATACTGATCCGACCAGAACCAGGGCAGCGCCTCATAGACGGCAGGGTCGCCGGCAATGGCCGCGACCGCCGTTTTCGCCTGGTCGACAGCATTCTGCACGGATTCAAGCCGCATATGTCGCCCATAGAGCGGATGGTGAAACCACGCCACATCGCCGACGGCATAGATGTGCGGGTCGCTGGTCCGGCACCGGGCATCCACCGCGATGCCCCCGTGTGCCAGCGACAGGCCGGCGGTTTCCGCCAGATCCGTATTGGGGATAAGGCCAATGCCGGCCACCACCAGATCGGTGTCAAGCCGGCTGCCATCGGACAGCACCAGGGTTTCGGCGCGGGCGGTGCCTTCCAGGCCCGTGACCATGGTGCCGGTGCGGATGGTAACACCGGCATCTTCATGCAGGTGCGTGTAGAAGGCCGATACCTCCGGCGCGACCACACGGGCAAGCACGCGGTTCTCCGCCTCGATGATGGTGACGGTCTTACCGGCCTTGGACGCGACGGCGGCAACCTCCAGCCCGATATAGCCGCCGCCGATAATGGCGATGTTCTGCGCGCCCGTAAAAGCGTCGCGCATGCTGTCGATGTCCTGTTTCGTCCGGACATAGTGAATGCCCGGCAGGTCGCTGCCCGGGCAGGTCATCCGCCGCGCCCGGCCGCCGGTGGCCAGGATCAGCGCGCCATAGGACACCGCCGTGCCGTCCGCCAGTGTCACCTGCCGGGCCGCGGTATCGAGAGCCGTGGCCTTTTGACCCAGATGAAGGCGGACACCGGCATCGTCATAGGATTTTTGCCGCTGTATGGGCAGCCGCTCCGCCGGCAGGTCGCCGGCGAGATAGGCCTTCGACAGGTGCGGGCGCTGATAGGGCAGCATGTCTTCGTCGCTGATGAGGACGCTGCCGTCCGCCAGGCCCTTTTGCCGCAGACTGGTGACAAGCTGTGCAGCGGCATGGCCGCCGCCAACGATGACGATTGGCTCCATGAATGATGATCCCATTTGACGTGTTGCCCCGCCCCGGTCTGTCAGAACCCTTTCAGTGGCAGGTTTGCCGGCCGCCGCAACCAGTTATCTGCCGGATAACTGGCGGTGCCGTCAATCATGTGCAGTGTGTAGGCATGTCGTGACTTGTCCGAGCGATTGGGGCCGGACAGATGCGGAAAAAGACCGTTAAAGGCGATGAGCGTGCCTTTCGGCGCTTCCAGCGGGACTTTGGTCGCTTCATCGAAGGGGGTGTCGTCCAGAGTGTCCGTGACGGTGCCGCGATCATCGCCGGTACGGCGGAACCGCAGTTTCGGGGCGGTGCCCAGCCTGTGGGCGCCCGGTATGCCCCACAGGCAGCCGTTTTCCAGGGTTGCGTCTTCGAGAGCGATCCAGAAGGCCAGGCAGGTCTGGGGTTCCGTCCACAGATAGGTGGCGTCCTGATGGCAGACCACCTCGCCGCCGATGCGCGGCTGTTTGTAGATATACATGGATTGCAGCAGCAGCGGCCGGATCATGCCCAGACCGTCCGCCAGGGCGCGGAAACGCGGCTGCCTGGAAAACCGGTCGAATACCGGATCCAGATCATGCATGGCATGGCCGAGTTTGTTCAGCGCCTGATCCGGGGCGCAGGTCAGATTGCCGTTGCCGTCGACGGCGCCTTCTTCAAAAAAGAAGCGGGTGGTATGGCCGGATGAGAGAAAATATTCTTCCTGGGCATGGGCCTTGGAGGTGGTGGAAAATACCGTGCGGTGTTCCTGCCAGTCAAAGGTGTCGAGCATGTCGTGCATGCGGGCTTTCAGGGCGTCGCAATCGTCAGGCGCCACCATATTGTCGAGCACAAGGACGCCGTCGCGCTCGAAAGCCTGCCGCATTCGTTCGCTGACGCCCGTGAAATCGCCTGCCTCAAAACGGGGCAGGGTGTGATCATCCACCACTGTCTGCTGCATACCGTGTTCCCCTCGCAGGGCGGATCATATCGGCCCGCGCAGCGTGTCTCAAGCACTGAGACGGCCTTGCCGAAGGTGCGGCGCGTGTCGTAAGCCTGCATGAGATACGGGTATCAGACTGTTTGTTCCGGCGTGTCACTGGTCGTTCCGGTGTATCATTGGCCCGGACGGTTTTGTGGACCCGAAATGTTTTCCGAGGACATGGCGCCCATGATTGACCAGATTTCCCTGCCCGATCTTATCACGCTCGGCCTGATCGGCCTGATGGTGGTGATCGGCCTTTTGCTGTTGCGGCGCACAGGTGCCCTTGTACCGGGTCAGGAGCAGAGCCGACAGCAAGAGGCCCTGCGTGAGGGGCTTGTCCGGCTGGAAACCCGCATGGGCGATCTGGTGGGGGCGTCGGACACGCGCGAGCAGGCGCTGCGCCTGGAATTTGCCCGGAACCGGGAGGAGATCAGCAAGGCGCTCACCGCCCTGTCCGACACTGTGCGCCGCCTTGGCGCCGACCAGACGGCTCAGCAGCAGCAGTTCCGTGACAAGCTGGATGAGAAAATGCGGGAGCTGAGAGCCGAAAACGCCGCCAAGCTTGACGATATGCGCAAGACGGTGGACGAAAAGCTGCAGACAACCCTGGAACGCCGCCTGACGGAAAGTTTCAAAACGGTCGCAGAGCGTCTGGAATCCGTTCAAAAAGGACTGGGCGAAATGCAGACGCTGGCCACCGGCGTGGGCGATCTGAAGCGTGTTCTGACCAATGTGAAATCGCGCGGCACGTTTGGCGAGGTGCAGCTGGAACTGCTGATTCAGGATATTCTGACATCGGACCAGTATATCGCCAATTATGACTGCGGCCGCACCACGGGCGAACGGGTTGAATTCGGCATTCGCCTGCCGGGCACGGAAGAGCCGGTTTTCCTGCCCGTGGACGCAAAATTCCCGACCGAGGATTATGAACGTCTGCTGGGGGCGGTCGAACTGGGCGACGCGGCCGGCATCGACGCGGCGGCCAAGGCGCTTGAGATCCGTATCCGCAAATTCGCCAAGGACATTGCCGACAAATACATCAATCCACCGGCGACAGCGGATACGGCCATTCTGTTCGTCCCGACAGAAGGGCTGTATGCCGAAATTCTGCGGCGGCCCGGTCTGTTCGAGGCTTTGCAACGGGATTTCCGGGTCACGGTGGCGGGGCCGACCAATTTTCAGGCCCTTTTGTCGACGATCCGTCTCGGGTTCCGTCAGGCGGCCCTGGCGGAGCGCGCGGGCGAGGTGTGGACCGTTCTCGGCGCCGTGAAGAAGGAATTTGAGAAATACGGCAGGCAGATTGAACAGATGGGCAAGTCATTGTCCGCCGTGCAGAACCATGTGGACAAGCTGGAGACCCGCAAGCGTGCCATGCTGAGGGCCCTGAAAGGGGTGGAGAGCGTCAGCGAAGGCGACGCCGACCGCCTGCTTGAAAACCGTGCCAATGAGGACGACAGGGACGATGACACGGACGGCCATAATGGCGATCACAAGGACGATGGTTGAAGCTGCGGTGCCAGCGATGCGGGACGGCGTGTTCCCCCCGCCGCTGTTCCGTCTGCCCCGCGTCTTAAATCACGGACCGCACAAACAGATAAAAACCCAGGACCAGCAGGCCGCTGAGAAACCACAGGCGGAATGCGGCGGGGTTCAGCCTTTTGCGGAAGGTCTGGCCAAGCCATAACCCCGTCAGCACCGCCGCGAGCGCGATGCCGGCCGCCTGACCCAGGGACCAGGACAAGGCATTGACGGCGGCCAGATTGGCGCTGAGTGCCAGTGTGGACACCGTGAAGGACAGTCCCATGGCTTGGACAAGCGCATCCTTTTCAAGCCCGATGCTTTGGAAATACGGCACCACCGGCATGGAGGACACGCCCGTTGCCGCAGTGACCAGACCGGTCAGTCCGCCGGTGACCGGGCCGAGCCATTTTTGCGTGCGCTTGCCAGCCGTATATTGCACGGACACCAGACCGCTGAGGGCGTAGAGAGCCAGAACCGCACCGAGAATTGCAGTGCCGGTCCGGGCGTTTTCCGCCTCAGCCAGCCGGCGCCCGCCAGCGTACCGGCCACGGCACACAGCATCAGCGGCCACAGACGCCGCACCAGGCGGCGCAAATGGGGGCCGTCGACCATCTGCCAGACATTGGTGACGAAAGCCGGCGCCACTGTCAGCGCCGCAGCCTCGACCGGGGGCATGACCATCACCAGCAGCCCCATCGTGATCGGGGGCAGCCCAAGACCGATGGCACCCTTGACCGCGCCGGCGATGACGAAAACAACGGCGATGAACAGGATTGTCATTTCCATGCCTTGTGCCTCCGTATCGGCGGTTTGACGGGCCTGACGGCTTCGGTCCGCAGGCGCTCCGCTACCCTATAACGACAGACCTATTATGGCCGTCATATCCGGCGCGAATACATCAATTTGGTTTTATCCCTTTTTTGATGCGGACGCTCAGGACGCTTTGGTCCCGTGGCGGTGCATTTTGGCGAGCCACCGGCTGCGGGAGGCGGCGCTGCCCTCGACCATGCCGACCAGGCTTTCGCGTACCGGTCCGATACCGCAGAATTTCAGGATATTGCGTTCGAGGCTTTTCAGGCTGTGTGCCCGGTAGAACAGCCGGTAGGCAAGGGCGGGCATGCCCATGGTGACGACAATGCGTGCCGAGCGTCCTTTCAGCAGGCCTTTCGGATACCCGCTATCACCGGAGGACAGGGCAAAGCCGGGACGCATGACCTGTTCGAAAAAGGCCTTCAAGGCCGCCGGCATGGTTCCCAGCCAAAGGGGATAGACAATGACCAGATGATCCGCCCATTCGATGGCCGTCTGGGCACCGGTTATGTCCGGACCGGGGTCCGTCCGCCATTGTGCGGCATTCATCAAAGGCGGCAGGCCAAGCGCGGCGACATCCAGTATGCGCACATCATGCCCTGTCTCCTTTGCGCCGTTTTCATACGCCAGCGACAGGGCCCGGCAGAAGCGTTCCGGTGAGGGATCGGGGTGTCCAATAATAATCGTGACCCGGCTCATCGTTCCCCCCGCGCGTAGGCCGCTCTATCGTTGTGAAATATATACCCAAGCATACACCCGCCATGGCGGGGAATATAGCTTAAAGCCGTGCCCATGGATCGACAGACCGGGGCAGGTCGGCGGCTCTTTTCCCCTGTTGGCGCGCGTAAATGCGATCAACGGTTCCGTTTCCGCGATGAAGCCGTCTTGCGGATTTTGCCGTTTTCCCACATCTTCAAGGTGTCGCAGGGACAAAGCTGAAAACAGCGCGTCAGACCGGACGAAGGATCTGACAGACCGGCGGCAGACAGCAAGCGACCTGGCCGGCATGGTGCCGGGCATATGACAGCGAGGAGAAAGACAATGATTGTGACCCTGGTCAAAAGTGTGACGTCCGATATCGGCGCCGGTTCGGCGGCCGTGTTTCAGCCGGCCAAGACCCGGAGCTGGCGGCGTCACCGCCGTCAGGCCCGTCTGGTTCGCCTGGCCGCCGCCTGAACGCCGGTGTGACGGCACAAAAACACACCTCTTAGCCATACATGCGAACCCCGTGTCTGCCGAACCCCGGCAGGCCGGGTCCCGTCCGGCGCTCCGGTAGATTTTCGCACCGGTTGCTGTCTCGGGGTTCGCAGACGGGCCGGGTGTGCCGCCTGGTTTATCACCATCCCCCGCATGGCCATGGCGGCATCCCGGCCCGGCGCTTTTGCCCTTAATGCCGGCTGCCTGATCCGGGCAGTCTTCCAGTTGCCCCCTTCTGCATGTCCAAGCCCCTTTCTGCCCGTATGGGAAGGGGGTATAAGCGCGTTTGTATGAAGGATCTTTTCGACAAAAAGGGACCGTCGGGGCACACCGGGCCGGACTGGCGGGCAGAGGAGGCCCTGACCGTCACAGGAACCGGTCCCGTCTGCGGCGTGGATGAGGTGGGGCGCGGCCCGATTGCAGGTCCCGTGGTTGCGGCGGCGGTCATTCTTGACCCCGGCGCCATTCCGGACGGGTTGGATGACAGCAAAAAGCTGACCGCGAAGCGGCGGGAACGGCTGTATGATGCCCTGTATGCCCAGGCTGTCGCCGTATCGGTGGCCGAAGCCAGCGTTGCCGAAATCGACCGCCTGAATATCCTGGCCGCCAGTCTGCTTGCCATGCGCCGGGCCGTCGCGGGTCTGCCGGTTGCCCCGGCGGCGGCCCTGGTGGACGGCAATCAGGACCCCGGGCTGGATATGCCGACGCGGCTTCTCGTTAAGGGCGACAGCCGGTCCCTGTCCATTGCCGCCGCGAGTATCGTCGCGAAAGTTTTTCGTGACCGTCTGATGGCTCGGCTGTCGCGGGACCATCCCCAGTATGGCTGGGAGAGAAACGCAGGATATGGGGTGCCCAAACATATGGCGGCACTAAGGCTGGTGGGCGCAAGCCCGCATCATCGCCGCTCCTTTGCGCCGGTCAGGGCGGTTTTGCATGAAGATTAGCTTTCACGATTCGCCATAAACATATGACTCTCATATAGAATCTGTTGACTGCGAATCGAGTTAGACTCATAGTCGAGTCATTGGAGAGGCTGGCAAAAGCCACTTACAAATAAAGCCTCACAGGGACGGAGCCAGACAATGAGCAAAGCGCGCAGCAAGGCCGCGGGTGCGGCCGGCGATGCGTCCAACCGGCTGAAAAACCTGCCGGTGGACCGCATTTTACAGGGTGACTGCATATCGGTTTTGAACCGTTTGCCGGAAAAGTCGGTGGATGTGGTTTTTGCCGATCCGCCTTACAATCTGCAACTGAAGGACACATTGCACCGGCCTGACAACAGCAAGGTGGACGGTGTGGACGATGCCTGGGACCAGTTTTCCAGTTTTCAGGCCTATGACCGTTTCACGCAGGACTGGCTGGACGCGGTTCGCCGTGTGCTGAAGGATACGGGTACGCTGTGGGTTATCGGCAGTTATCACAATATTTTCCGTGTCGGCCATGCCTTGCAGAATCTGGACTTCTGGATTTTGAACGACGTGATCTGGCGAAAAAGCAATCCCATGCCGAATTTTCGCGGCACGCGTTTCACCAACGCCCATGAAACCATGATCTGGGCGGCAAAATCGGCGGACGCACGGGGGTATACCTTCAATTACCACGCGCTGAAGACGATGAATGACGATGTGCAGATGCGCAGCGACTGGCTGATCCCCATCTGCGCGGGCAAAGAACGCCTGAAGGACGGCGACAAGAAGACCCATGCCACGCAAAAGCCGGAAGCGCTGTTATACCGGGTTCTGATGGCCTCCACCAAGCCGGGCGATGTGGTGCTCGATCCGTTCTTCGGGACGGGCACGACCGGGGCCGTTGCGAAAATGCTGGGCCGGCATTTCGTCGGGATCGAACGGGAAACGGCCTATATCAAGGCGGCGCAGAAACGCATTGCCGGGGTGGAGCCCCTGGACGCGGACGTCTTGAGCTATACCACAGGCAAGCGTGAAGCCCCGCGCGTTCCCTTCGGCCAGCTGGTTGAACGCGGGCTGATCCGTCCGGGTGAGGTGCTGGTCGATGGCCGTCGCCGCTATACCGCCAAGGTGCGTTCGGACGGTTCGCTCATCGCCGACCGGACAAAGGGGTCCATTCATCAGGTCGGGGCAGCGGTGCAGGGAGCGCCGGCCTGCAACGGCTGGACGTTCTGGCATGTGGAGAAGCGCGGCGAATTGATGCCCATCGATGTTTTCCGCCAGCAACTGCGCGGCGAGATTCACTGAACCCGATAGGGGCCGGGGAGGCGGGCACGCCTGCTTCCCAACCGGATTGCCGCACTGTTTGCTCCCCGTGGAGTTTCGTCGGCACGCGGGCCGGTCATGTTTTTCACACTGCCCAAGGAAACCCTTTGAAGGGGTAGGGTAGGCCCCTGACGTTTTTTAGGGTTGGTCTTCCCCTTCAACCTTCTCGGTCTTTTACGTTCCGGACCCTTTGCTGACAGCGTGAACCGCCATTTTCTTGAAAACAGTTGGCAATCCGGCCTCTTCAACATGATGGAGCGGTATCCAGAAGCCGTTCTCGATATCGGTGACGACTTTGACGGATACGACGATCACCCGTGTTTCCAGATGAAAATGGGTGAAGGTGTGGCGGGTGGTACCCGGCAGGGTCCGTGTGTTGCCTGACAGCGGCAGATGGGATTGCCAGTCATCCGCCATGTCCTGCGTGTCCGTATCGATCCACGGCGTTGAAAACAGGCCGGGCATGCCGCCGAGAAGTCCTTTCGCCGGCCGTCGTTCCAGAAGAACATGGTCCCCGCTTGTCACCCAGAAGGCTGTGCATTGGCGTGACGGTTTGGGTTTTTTGGGCTTTTTCAGGGGGAAGCGCTCTTCCTCGCCCATTGCATGGGCGCGGCAGGCGTCCCGCCATGGGCATAAAAGGCATTTCGGCGCACGCGGCGTACAGACGGTGGCGCCAAGGTCCATCATGGCCTGGGCGAAATCGCCGGGGCGTCTTGCCGCCGTATCCGGCGCGATCCGACCGGTCCGGATGCGAATGTCTGGCTTGGCGTCCGGCAGCGGGGTCTCCAGAGCGAACAGGCGGGTGATCACCCGTTCCACATTGCCGTCCACCACCGTGGCCGGAGTGTCGAAGGCGATGGCGGCGATGGCGGCGGACGTGTAATCGCCGACCCCCGGCAGGGCCTTGAGATCGGGGACAGCCGATGGAAAGTGTCCGTCATGGTCATCCGCAACCACGGCGGCACAGCGGTGCAGATTGCGGGCCCGTGCATAATAGCCGAGACCGGCCCAGGCGTTCAGCACGTCGTCACGGTCGGCGGCGGCCAGATCCCCGACCGTGGGCCACCGTTTCAGAAACCGTTCGAAATACCCCTTGACGGCGGCGACGGTGGTTTGCTGAAGCATGATTTCCGAAAGCCAGACGGCGTAAGGGTCGCTGTGTTCGCCGGGAGACGCCCGCCAGGGCAGGGTACGCCGGTGCCGGTCGTACCAGTCCAGCAAGGTCGTCCGCAGGGCGTCGGGGTCCACGGGCAGCGTCCAGTCCACAGTGTCACGGGCTTTTGCCGCGCGGCCGCGCCCCTGTTTTGTTGGCCTGTCTGTCATAATGCTGCTTGGCCTCCGGCTGGTGTCTGTGAGAGAGTGGCAAGACGGGTTTCAGGACATAGCAGTTTGCCGGCATATGGCAATGCCGTGCCTGGGACAAAAGATTGGACACTGTGCGCAAAAGGGATGTTTGTGGCGGGCAACAAGGCAAAACCGTCCATCACAGGCAAGCGCCGCCGGGCGTCGGTCAGGGCCGGGCGTGTTGCCGCCCCGTTGATTGACCGGGCGCTGCGCAGGCGTGGTTTCATCCATAATGAAGTGGTGCGCCGCTGGTCTCATATCGTCGGCACGGAACTGGCCCTCGTTACGGTACCGAACCGTTTGACCTTTCCACGGGGCGAACGGCGAGGCGCTACGCTGACGGTGCGGGTGGAGCCTGCTTTCGCCCCTTTGCTGCAACACCGGAGCCCTTTCATCATCGAGCAGGTGAATCGCTATTTCGGCTATGGGGCGGTGGAAAAACTGTCCCTCGTGCAGGGGCGAGTGGCGGGACGGCCCCGCGCGCAGGTCCGTGAAATCCCACCACTGTCCCCGCAGGCGGCCGCCCGCCTGGACCGCCTTCTGGGCGGCGGCGGGGCGGGTGACGGTGAAGCGCCTTTTGACGATAAGAACAAATCCGGTGCCGATGAAAACAGAAAAGCATTGCGCGATGTGCTTGAGCGGCTGGGGCGGGCGGTTTATGCCGATAGCCGGACGGACACGGAACAATGAAGCGGCAGACAGGACAGGTTGTCCTGTGTGAACGGTTCAATACGAAAATGCCATTCATGGCACGGCGATGAGCAGCGCGGCGATTGACTCTTACCTATGCGTGGCGCAGGATAAACACTAGATATGGTAGATGGTGCGATATGATCCACAACAAATTCGCAAATGGCAGACTTTCTCTGTTGGCGGCCCTGACACTGCTGGCGGCTGCGTGCGGCCAGGCCGACGGCGGTACCGATGAAGCCGGGCCTGTCGCGGCTGGGACGGATTCCGTCGTGGCCGTATCCGCAAGCGCGCAGGATGCCGGCGCAGAGTCCAATGAAGCCGGCAGCGGCGAGGGGTTGTGGGGCGATCTCGTCTACGGGTCTGCGGATGCACCGGTGGAAATCATCGAATATGCATCCCTGACCTGTCCGCACTGCGCGACATTTGCCGCGACTGTGTTTCCCCAGCTGGAAAGCGATTACATCGCCACCGGCAAGGTCCGGTTCATTTTCCGCAATTTTGTCATGAACCGCTACGATCTGGCGGCGTCGACGGCGATGCGGTGCAGCACGATGGATGTGGGCAAGCAGTTGCTGAAAAGCTATTTCGCGCGTCAGGATGAATGGATGCGCTCGGAAGATCCCATGGGGGCGCTGGCCGGTATTGCCCGGCGTGCCGGGATCAGCCGGACCCAGTTTGACCGTTGTGTTTCCAACACGGATATGCACCAGCATCTGGTCGACATGACGCAACGTGGTCAGGAAGAGTTTGACATCACCGGTACGCCGACCCTGATCGTCGACGGGAAGACACTGAATGATTACCGTGAACTGATCGATGTGGTCGACGGTAAACTATAAGCCGTGCCTGTCCCATGACTGCGCCGCCGCACGGTGCCGGTACGGGAAAGCGCATTGCAGATAAAAGAAGACCATTGCAGGAAAACCGGGGCGGTTCGCCCATTGCGAAGGTGTAACCGAAAAGGCGCGCCGCCCGGCTCAAGGAGGCCTCAGGGCCTCCGGAGTGGGGAGGGGTAAGGGCAGGCATGCATTTCGCGCGCCTAAGACTTTCAGGCTTTAAATCCTTTGTCGATCCGACCGAGTTGCTGATCGAGCCGGGACTGACCGGCGTTGTCGGCCCGAACGGCTGCGGTAAATCCAATCTTCTGGAAGCGCTGCGGTGGGTCATGGGGGAAAACCGGGCGAAATCCCTGCGCGGTACGGGGATGGAGGATGTCATCTTCGCCGGTACCGACCGGCGGGGTGCCCGGGGACTGGCGGAAGTGACGCTTGTCCTCGACAATATCACCCGCGATGCCCCCGCCGGCTGGAATGACGAGGATCTGATCGAGGTCACGCGGCGGATCGAGCGGGACTCCGGTTCGGCCTATCGCATCAACGGACGCGATGTGCGGCAAAAAGACGTCCAGCTTCTTTTCGCGGACGCGGCCACGGGCGCCCATTCCCCCGCACTGGTCAGTCAGGGCCGTATCGGGACGCTGATCAATGCCAAGCCGCAGGACCGCCGCGCCGTGCTTGAAGAGGCCGCCGGTATCACCGGCCTTCATTCCAGAAGGCGGGAGGCGGAAAACCGCCTGCGCGGCGCGGAGGGCAATCTTGCGCGTTTGCAGGATGTGATACAGGCCATGGCGACACAGGCCGCCAGTCTGAAGCGCCAGGCCAAGCAGGCCATACGCTATCGTGAGATCAGCGGCGATATCCGCCAGGCCGAAGCCGGGCTGTTCTTCATACGCTGGAAAGTCGCGGCCGATGAAGTGGTCCTGCTGGAACGCACCCTGAAAGAGGCGACCGCGCGTGTCGGCGATGCCGCCGGCCTGGTGGCATCGGCCAGCCGTCATCAGGCCGATGCCGCCGCCGCCATTCCGGCCCTGCGGGAGGCGGCGGCGCAGACCGCGGCGGCGCGTCAGCGTCTGGCTCATGAGAAGGAAACCCTTGAAACGGAAGAGCGCCGCAGACAGGAGCGGCTGGATGACCTGAAAGCCGGCTTGGAGCAGATTGCCGCCGACCGCGTTCGCGAAGCGGACGCCGCAGAGGATGCAAGGGGCGCCCTGACGCGGCTTGGCAATGAACACGACAGACTGACCAGGGCGGACGCTGAACAGTCAGTTCATGAAGAAGAAGCCCGTCAGGCCCTGGAAACGGTTGCCGAGGCCGCGAACGCGGCCGAGCAGTCTTATGACGGTGCCGCGGAACAGGCGGCCAAGGCACGCGCCCGGCGGTCCAGCCTGGACAGTGACCGCCTGGCGGTTAACAGGCGCGCGGAACAGATCGGTCTTGAACTTGCCAAGGCGGGCGAGACCCTGTCCGCGCTGGTGGCCGGTGATGCCGCCCAGTCCGCCGTTGCCCGGGCACAGGCCGACGTGAGCGCGGCCGAGCAGGGGCTGGACAGTCTGTCCCGTGCCCTTGAGGCGGCTGAAGCCGCCACGGAACAGGCGCGCCGCACCCAGGAGAGTGCGGCGGCCCGCCATGCCGACCTGGCTGGCCGTCTGCGGTCGTTGCAGTCGGAAATCGGGTCCCTGGACGGTCTGCTTGGCCGGGATACCGGCGGGGCCGATGACGCCGTGGGCAAGGATGTGCATGCCGAACCCGGATATGAGCGGGCCGCCGGCGCCGCATTCGGTGAGGATCTCGATGCCGGTCTGACGGTGGACGGCGACCATTTCTGGCAGATCCTGGACAGCCTGCCGGCGCCCGAATGGCCCGGGACGGTTGTTCCCCTGTCCGGTCATGTCACTGTCCCAAAGGCGTTGAGCCGCCGCTTAGCGTTCTGCGGCCTGGTGAAAAACGGTGACGGTGCGGACATTGTTGCCGCCCTGCCGCCGGGCGCGCAACTGGTTTCCAAACAGGGTGCCTTGTGGCGTTGGGACGGTTATGTCCGGCAGGCCGGCGCCCCGTCCGCCGCGACGGTCCGCATGGAACAGCGTAACCGGCTGGACGGCCTGAAACGCGATGCGGAAACACTGTCGTCCCAGGTGGAAGACAGCAAGAAAGCCATGACTATGGCCGAAGACGGGCTGTCCCATGCGCGGCAGGCGGAAACGGCCCAGCGGACCGCCCGCCGTGACGCCGAAAGCGCGCTGAGTACGGCCCGCCGTTTTTTGGCTGAGGCCGAGCAGGAAGCCGCCAGACGGGAAAGCCGTGTGACGACGTTGCGGGACGGTATTGCCCGCCTTGAGGCGGACGCGGCGGAGACCGGGGCGCGCCTGTCCGAGATTGACGGGAAAATTGCCGCCCTGCCACCGCGTGACGCTCTGGAAGCCACCCTTGAGGAGGTGCGCGGCCGGGTGGAGGCAGCGCGGAGGGATCTGGCGGCGGCACGGGCGGCTTATGACGGATTGCGCCGGGAAAGCGTGACCCGACAAGACCGCCTGAAAGCGATTACCGAAGAGCAGCGGGCCTGGGAGCGCCGCCGCAGCCAGAGTGAAACGCAGCTTGCCGCCCTTGACGAACGCCGCGATCAGGCCGAGGCGGGAATCAAGACCCTGACGCAGGGACCGGCCGATATGACGGCACGCCGCGATGCGCTGTTGACCGCACTGGCCGAGGCGGAAGACCGTCAGAAGGACAGTGCCGACAAGCTGGCCCGCGCGGAAGAAACGGTCCGGCAGGCCGACAGACAGCTGAAGGAGGCCGAAACCGCCCATAGCGGTGTGCGGGAAGCGCAAATCCGGGCCGAGGCCGCGGTGGAGACCGCGACCGCGCGCCGCAAGGATCTGGCCGCGCGGATCGGCGAGCGGTTTTCCTGTGCCCCCACGCAGGTGCTGGAGGCTGTCGGTCTTCCGCCGACCGGGACCGATGACGATAGCCTGCCCGATGTCAGCGTGTTCGAAAGCCGGCTGGAGAAGCTGAAGCGCGAACGGGACCGGCTGGGGGCCGTCAACCTGCGGGCCGAGGAAGAACTGAGCGAAATCGAAACCCAGATGGAGCATCTGCAAAGCGAGCGGGAAGACCTGGAAGCGGCGATCCACCGTCTGCGCGGTGCCATCGGCAGTCTGAATCGCGAAGGGCGCGAGCGGCTTCTGGCCGCCTTCGATGCCGTCAACGCGCATTTCGGGGATTTGTTCCGGACGCTGTTCGGTGGCGGCGAGGCGCATCTGAAACTGACCGAGTCCGACGACCCGCTTGAAGCCGGGCTGGAGATTTTCGCCAGCCCTCCGGGTAAACGGCTTCAGGTGTTGTCGCTGTTGTCCGGCGGCGAGCAGGCTCTGACGGCCCTGTCGCTGATTTTTGCCGTCTTCATGACGAACCCGGCCCCCATCTGTGTTCTGGATGAGGTGGATGCCCCCCTTGATGACGCCAATGTGGAACGCTTCTGCAATCTACTGGATGCCATGACCACCCGGACGGAAACCCGCTTTCTGATCGTGACACACAATGCGGTGACCATGTCGCGGATGCGTCGCCTTTTCGGGGTGACCATGGCCGAGCGCGGCGTTTCCAGCCTGGTCTCGGTCGACCTGGAGCGGGCGGCACAATTGCGGGAAGCGAGTTAATGGCTGTTGCACTTGAATAATATATAATAAAATCAATAGCTTAGACTGTTTCTAAAGCGTCTTGACACTGTTTGGGGCAGTCTCTATGGTGCAACCGCCTTTTGGCGGAGCCCATGGGGTTGAGTGGGATATCTGCAGGGATGAGAAAGGGCTTGGCAAGCGCTGCCGCATATGACCGGCGATAATCAGGAAGATCGCCGCGATTTCGATCAGCGTCTGGCCGCGGCACGGGCGAAAGTCCATAAGCCTGACAGTGAGCATGCGACGCCGTCGCCGCTTGGTCAGGCGATGCGCATGGGGCTGGATCTGGTCGTCGGTGTTGCCGTTGGCGGTCTTTTCGGGTACATGGCCGACGATCTGTTCGGTACGCGTCCTTTCCTGCTGATCCTGCTTCTCTTCCTTGGTTTCGGGGCCGGTATACGCAATGTGGTCCGTACGGCGCAGAGCATGCAGGCCGATCTTGACGATACCAAAGGCGAACAAGACAAGACGCCATGACCGGGCCTGCCCGGATGGTTTCATAATGTGAACCGGCCTGTGACGGGGCGGTGGAATTTCGGGAAGAGGCCAACGTCGTGGCAGAGCAGCACAGCCCCCTTGAGCAGTTCGAGATCAAAACCCTGGCACCGATCGATATTGCCGGTATAGACGCCTCTTTCACCAACAGCGCCCTGTGGATGCTGATCGTTGTGGGGGCGATGTCCTTCTTCATGATCGGCGGTATGCGCCGCGCGGCGCTTGTGCCGGGTCGCTGGCAGACAGCGGTGGAGATGGCCTATGAGTTCGTCGCCGGTATGGTCCGCGACAATGTGGGCAAGGACGGCAAGGCTTATTTCCCCTTTATCTTTACCCTTTTCATGTTTGTGCTGGGTGCCAATATCGCCGGCATGATCCCTTACAGCTTCACGGTGACAAGTCATATCGCCGTGACACTGGCCATGGCGCTGGTCGTTTTCATTGGCGTGACATTGCTGGGCATTGTCAAGCACGGCTTTGGCTTTCTGAAGCTGTTCGTGCCGTCGGGCGTGCCCGTGCCGCTGTACATCATCATCGTGCCGATCGAGGTGATCAGCTATTTCACCCGGCCTGTCAGTCTGTCAGTGCGTCTGTTCGCCAATATGATGGCAGGGCATATCATGCTGAAGGTTTTTGCCGGTTTTGTCGTCTCTCTCGGTCTTGCGGGCGGTATTATCGCGCCGATGGCTGTTTTGCCGTTTGCCTTCAATATCTTTTTGACCGCTCTCGAACTTCTGGTGGCCTTCCTGCAGGCTTATGTATTCGCGATCCTGTCCTGTATCTACCTGCATGATGCGTTACATCCTGCGCACTAGGGAAATCTGATCGCCTGTTCATGCGGGCAGGCGATGCCGCTTTGAAAACCACTCTTTGCTTACACTTCAGTTAAAGGAATGAAAAATGGACGTTGAAGCTGCAAAAATGATCGGTGCCGGTATTGCCACTCTGGCGCTGGCCGGTGTGGGTATCGGTCTTGGCCATATCTTCGGCAACTTTCTGGCCGGTGCCCTGCGCAACCCGTCAGCCGCGCCGAAAGTGTTCGGCAACCTGCTGCTGGGCTTTGCCCTGACCGAAGCCCTCGGCATTTTTGCCCTGCTGATCGCAATCCTGCTGCTGTTCGTCGTTTAAGACGGACGGGGCCGATTGCGCATGCTGATCCGGCGGCGGTTCGCCATGCCGGATCAGCCGATTGCTTTCCGTCCTGTGTCCGGCCCGGCCCATATGCCGGCCGGTGCGGTGGCGGAAAAATCTGAGATTTGGTAAAGGCGAGGCGCGGTTCCATGGCCGATACGCAAGAAACCTTATACAGCGAGGTAAGCCACCCTGCTGAACAGTCAGGCGGATTGCCGCAGTTCGATGCGACGACATTCGAGCCGCAGCTTGTCTGGCTTCTGATCAGTTTCGTGCTGCTGTATCTGATCGTATCCCGGATGGTGCTGCCGGGTCTCAACCGGGTTCTGTCCGACCGCGAGGAACGTATCGCCGACGATCTGGACACGGCGGAGCGTCTGGGCGGTGAAGCGGAGTCCGTGCGTGCGGCGTATGAAAAAACACTGACCGACGCACGGATAGAAGCGCAGAATCTTTTGCAAGGCGCCAAGGATCGTGCCCGTCAGCAATTTGAAAAGGCGCAGGGCGATCTGGACGAAAAGCTGAACGCCCAGGCGGCCGATGCCGAGAAGCGAATCGCAAAGGCACAGGACAGTGCCCTTGCCGGACTGGATGACATGGCGCGGGACGTTGCGACCGCCATGGTCGATCATCTGGCCGGTCTGCAAGTGGATGAAGCCGCTGTCACCAAGGCGGTCACGCAAGCCCGCAACAAAACCGAGGGAGCCTGAATTATGGCCAGTGGCGGCGAACCCTTTTACATGGACCCCACATTCTGGGTGGCCGGGTCCTTTGCCGCATTCGTCGGGATCGGTTTGTGGCAACGCGTTCACAAAAATATCGCGGCCATGCTGGATGCCCGTGCGGAAGCGATTTCCAAACAATTGACGGAAGCCCGGTCCCTGCGCGAGGAGGCGGAGAAGTCCCTGAGCGATGCCCAGGCCCGCCAACGCGAGACCCAGCGGGAAGCGGACAATATCGTCGCCCAGGCGAAGGAAGACGCCGACCTTATGGTGGCCGCGACCAAGGAGCAGATCGCGTCCCTGATCGAGCGCCGCACCAAAGCGGCCGAGGACAAGATCGCCCAGGCCGAGGCCCATGCCCTGAAGCAGGTTCGGGCAGCCGCCGTCGATGTGGCGGTCAGCGCGGCCGAGAGTGTCCTGAGCGACAAATTGAAAGGCCGCGACGGGTCGGCCCTTATCACCAAATCCATCGGGGATGTTGAAGGTAAGCTGCATTAACGGCAATCCCGCCGGTGTATTGAAGACCGTCTTGATCGAAGGGCGCGCGGAAAACTTGAGCCGCGCGCCTTTTGTTTTCTAGACTGCCTTGTGAAACAAGCCGCTGCACCAAGACAGGGCCGTTTCCACATGAAATTCGGGGCTGAGATATGGCAAGAGAGGCAGACGACAGACTTGTGCGGCTGGCGACCGCCGCGTCGGTTGGTGTCGCCCTATCGCTGCTGTCGGCGAAGGCCGCCGTATGGTGGCTGTCCGGATCGGTTTCCATGCTGGGGTCCGTGGCGGATTCCGGACTTGACCTGGCGGCTTCGCTGGTCACTTTGTTCGCCGTCCGGGCGGCCATCAGGCCGGCTGACAGGACCCACCGCTTCGGACATGGCAAGGCGGAAGCGCTGGCGGCCCTGTTTCAGGCAACGCTGATGACGGGGTCCGCCCTGTTTCTGTTGCTGGAGGCGGTGCGCCATCTGATGGCGCCAGAACCCATTGTCCGGTCGGCCCTGGTCCTGGCGGTTTCGGCAACGGCGATTGCTCTCACACTCGGCCTTGTGAGCTTTCAGAACCATGTGGTCGCCAAGACCCGTTCTCTCGCCATCAAGGGCGATGCGTTGCATTACAAGGGGGACCTGGCACTGAATCTGGGTGTGATCGCGGCAGCACTTGCCAGCACGGCGGGCCTTGCCACGGCGGACGGTCTGGCCGGTCTTGGGATCACGGCCTATATTTTGCGCGGTGCCTGGAGAGCGGGGCGGCCGGCCATTGATCAGATCATGGACCGGGAACTGCCGGACGACGAGAGGGAACGGATTTTCAACCTTGTCATGGGCAACCGCGATGTCGCGGGGCTGCACAAGCTGCGCACGCGCGCTGCCGGGCGCGACCGCTTTATCGAGATGCATATCGAAGTGGACGGCGGGCTCAGCCTGGATGCGGCCCATCTGATCGCGGAAGAAATTGAAGCAACCTTAAGTGAAGCGTTTCCCGGCGCCGACGTTATCATCCATGTGGACCCCTTGCGGGCGCAATCGGATATACTGACGGCCCGGGAGCTGGATATGAGGAAGGATAAAGGTCCATGCTGACCATTTACGGCATTGCCAATTGCGACACGGTGCGGGCCGCGCGTGCCTGGCTGAAGGAACGAAATATCGCGCACAGATTTCATGATTACCGAAAAGAGGGCTTGAGCGCGGAGAAGTTTGACGCTTTTATGACGGCACTTGGATGGGAAGTCCTCCTGAATAAAAGGGGGACGACGTGGCGGCAGCTCGATGACGAGGATAAATCCGGTCTTGATCCGGCGCGGGCGGCAGCATTGATGCTGGCGCATGTGGCGCTGATCAAACGTCCGGTGTGGGAAAAAGACGGGGATTACAGGCTGGGCTTCGCGGCAAAGGACCGTGACGCTCTTGCCGGGTGGCTCAACACGGCGGAGTGACGGGAAGACCCGCCTTCCGAATGGGTAGCGGAACGGTATCTTGGTGGAAATCGCGCTTTTTCAGATCGATGCCTTCACAGGCCACGCGTTCGGCGGCAATCCGGCGGCGGTCTGCCCATTGCCGTATTTCCTTCAGGACGACATCATGCAGGCGATCGCGCGGGAAAATAACCTGTCGGAAACCGCCTATGTCGTTCCCACGGCGCAAGGAGAAGCGGATTTCGACCTGCGCTGGTTTACCCCGACGGTGGAAGTCGACCTGTGCGGTCATGCCACCCTGGCGGCGGCCAAGGTCATTTTCAGCCATATCCGACCCGATCTTGAGGTCATCCGCTTCAGCACCCGGTCGGGCCTGCTGACCGTGACACGTGACGGCGACATGCTGGCGATGGATTTCCCGATGGTGACGCCGCAGGAGGTCACGCCGCCCGAGAGTTTGACGCATGCTTTCGACCATCCGCCCGACACGGTGCTGGCGGGTTTGCGCGACCTGTTGATTGTGTTTCCGGAACAGCGGGTCATCGAGACACTGGCGCCCGACATGGCGGCATTGTGCAAAGCCGCGCCGTGGGGGTTTATCTGCACGGCACCGGGCAGTGACGGTGAAACGGATTTCGTGACCCGCTGTTTCTACCCCAATCACGGTATTCACGAGGACCCCGTGACCGGTTCGGCCTATTGTGTCGCAGCGCCCTATTGGGCCGCAAGGCTTGGAAAGCGGGCCATGAAGGCACGTCAGCTGTCAGCCCGTGGCGGCGACCTGTGGCTTGAGGTGGGGTCTGAGCGGCTGATCATCAAAGGCCAGGCGCTGGAGGTCATGCGGGGCAGCCTGATGCTGCCCCATATTGCCTGAGAGCGTACCGGCTGCTGCCTTGCGGTGCCCCTGTCCCGATGTTCAAGACCGGTTCCCGGGTATGATCTGTCATATCTACGGGCCGTGGTTTCCGGCCGGTGCCAGGGTATGGTTCAGGGTATAGTGATGCGGTTTGACGCAGATGAGGGGGGACGGATCAATGACCAACGGGCACATGAGCGGGCTGTCGGCGCGTATGCGCAGCGCCCTGGATACCGACGCTGAAACCCTGCGGGCGCAATTGCCGGGCGAGGCCAGCATGATATCCATGCTGCTCAGCGCGTTCCGCAGCGGCATGCGGCCCTGGGCCATGCTGGTCTGGGTGGAGATGCTGGTTGTCAGCATCGTGTTTTTCTGGACGGCGTATGAATTTTGCGTCGCGGGACCGGAGGGGCGTATTTTCTGGGGAGCATGGATGTTGCTGTCCGCCCTGGCGCTGGCGGTCCAGAAATTGTGGTTTTACATGGAGGCGAGCCGTGCCTCGGTCATGCGGGAAGTGAAACGGTTGGAGCTTGCCATTCTTGAAGCGGCCTCTACAGTGGATCAAGACTGACCAGTCCAGTAAATCCCGGTATTGGAGAGCCAGCGATGAATGATACAGCAGGGTCCGTTTACGATTTTACCATGCCGCGCCTGAACGGTGCCGAGCAGCCGCTTGCCGATTATCGGGGTAAAGTTCTGCTGATTGTCAACACGGCTTCCTTCTGCGGGTTTACGCCCCAATTCGAAGGGCTGGAAGCCCTGTACCGTGACCTGCATGACAAGGGGCTGGAAATCCTGGGCTTTCCCTGCAACCAGTTCGGCAAGCAGGACCCAAAATCCGATGAGGAAATCGGCGAGTTCTGTCAGTTGAATTACGGCGTCAGTTTCCCGATGTTCTCCAAGATCGAGGTCAATGGCGACGGGGCGGCGCCGCTTTACAGGTTCCTGAAATCGGAAAAGTCCGGTGTGCTGGGGACCAAGGCGATCAAATGGAATTTCACCAAGTTTCTGGTTGACCGCGAGGGCAGTGTTGTTGACCGTTTCGGTCCCAATGACACGCCCGAGAAAATCCGCAGTCATATCGAAGCGCTTTTGTAGCGGCGGGCCGGGCCGCCGCTAAGAAACGGGGATGGACTTCAGTCCGTGTTTTGCCCGGCGGCTTCGGCCTCGGCCGCGCGGGAGTCGCGCACCATTTTGCGGACGTCGTCGCGCAATTTCACCGCGTCATAGACAATGCCGTCCTTGACGGTGTAGCGGACGCCGCCGATCCGCTCCACCGTGTTGGTTTCGGGGTTCAGATACATGTGGCCGGTGCCGTACAGGACCTTGAAGTTGGCAATCGGGTTTTCGTCCACAATGACCAGATCGGCAATCTTGCCTGGTTCGACCGACCCGAGGTCGCGGTCCCGGCCGATCAGTTCCGCGCCGTTCAGGGTGGCCGATTTTATCACTTCAAGCGGATGGAAACCGGCTTCCTGCAGCAGCTCCAGCTCGCGGATATAGCCGAAACCGAAGAGCTTGAAGATAAAGCCTGAATCAGAGCCCGCGGTGACCCGTCCGCCACGGTTCTTGTAGTCGTTCACGAATTCCATCCAGCGTCTGTAATTGTATTTCCAGTCAATCTCGTGCCGGGTTGTCCAGTTGAAATGGTAGGAGCCGTGGAGGATCCTGTTCGGCTGGAAAAAGCGCCACATGGAGGGATAGGTGTAGTCGTCGTGCCAGTCGGCGCGGCGGGCCCGCATGACGTCGCGGTTGGCTTCATAAATGGTGAAGGTGGGATCGATGGTGAAATCCAGGGCTAGCAGCTCGTCCATCACCGCATTCCATTTTTCCGACCCCGGCTGTGCCGCCTGGCGCCACAGCCGCCCGGCTTCGCCGAAACGGTCCTGCTCGTTCTGGTAATTGTAATCGTCGGGATAGTCCTGAACCTGACGGTCCTCGAACAGGGCTTCGGGCAGGCCGTACCAGTGTTCCATGGAGTTGAGGCCCCAGCGGGCACTGGTCAGGACGTTGACCCGCGTGACCGACAGTTGGGCATGGTGAAAGGCGGTTCTCAGACCCTGTGCCTTTGCCTCGTCGAAGGCGGCTTCCAGGACCACTGGTTTGCCGCCGAAAAACTTGATGCCGTCGGCGCCGCGTTTTTTCAGGCCGCGTACCCATTTGCGGGCATCATCGGCTGTTTTCATGCTGGTGGGAAAGGCGCAGTAAGGATACAGACGCGGGGCCGTGATCTCATTGGCCGCGGACTTGCGGGCATGGCGGATGGTGTAGTCCGCCCCCAGACCGCAGGAGACTTCGCGGCTGGAGGTGATGCCATGGCCCATCCACAATTTGAAGATATAGTCCATCGGCGGCATTTCGCCCGTCAGTCCCCACAGGGCATTGCCGATATGGGCGTGCGCGTCGACAAAACCGGGCAGGACATAGGAACCGTGGGCGTCGATCTCATGATCGCCGGGCACTGGGCGCAGGCGGTCGTCTATGGGGGCGCCGGGGTTGCCGACAAGACGGACCTCGGCGATGCGGTTGCCTTCGATCACGATGTCGGCGGGGCCGGCGGGGGGCGCGCCGGTGCCGTCGATCAATGTGGCCCCACGGATGATCAGACGTTTGTACGGCCCCCGGCTTTCGGCCGAGCTGCGGGGGGCGGCCTCGCGCGGGAAGTCAAGGCCAAGGCGCCGGATGTTCGCCATGCCTTCGTCGCCGGGGCGCATGTCCTGTGCGCCGGCGGCTGGGACGATGACCAGACCCGCCGCCAGGCTGGCGGCCACGGCAAGGCCCGTGGTCCGTAAAACGGTTTTCAGCATCGTGTCCCCCCAGTATTGCGAAGTCCGAGTGTTGCGAAATCTCGTTCAAATATTGCGCGCAGTGTGCGGTAGGGCCGCGCGGCTGACAAGGGTGGAGAAATCTGCCAAGGTTCCGGGCCAGGGCCTGAAAAATCGCATCGCCAACGCAGTCATGGAGACCCCTTGAGCCAACGACCCGACCGTTTTTCCAGCCGGCTGGCTTTTGTGCTGGTGACCGCAGGGGCGGCTGTCGGCCTCGGCAATGTGTGGGGTTTTCCCTATATTGCCGGTAAAAACGGCGGTGCCGGCTTTGTGTTCGTCTATCTTCTGGCGCTGGGTTTTGTAGCCGCGCCCATTTTCATGGCCGAACTGCTGCTGGGCCGGGCAGGGCGCGGCAGTCCGCCGATGGCGCTGGCCCGTCTGCAGGCTCATCTGGGCACCGGCGGCCCGCGCTGGGCCATTGTCGGCTGGGTCGGTATCGCGGCGACGGTGCTGATCCTCAGCTATTACAGCGTCATTGCCGGGCAGGCGCTGGCCTATGCGCTGGCCGCTGTCGGTGGGGCCTTTTCCGGCTGGGCGCCGGACAGGGTGGTGGCGTATGAGGCCGCGTTCAAGGCCGATGTGGGGCGCATGGCGCTGTGGACGGGGCTGTTTACCGGGCTGAGCGTTGTCATCATTGCCGCCGATATCCGTGCCGGTCTGGAGCGGACGGCCAAGGTCCTCATGCCGCTGCTGTTCGTGCTGCTGGCGGTGCTGGCGGTTTATGCCGGCACGGTCGGAGACTTCAGCGCCGCCGTCGATTTCCTGTTCGGGGTGCGGACCGCTGACTGGACCGCCCATATGCTGTTCGAGGCGGTCGGACAGGCCTTTTTCACCGTTTCCGTCGGCATCGGCGGCATTATGATTTTCGGGGCCTATATGGGGGACGAGGTCAGGTTGCCCAATGCGACGTTGTGGATCGTGCTGATGGATCTGGCTGTCGCCATTCTGGCCGGCCTGGCGATTTTTCCACTGGTTTTCGCGGCACCGGATATCGACCCGGCGGCCGGACCCGGCCTTGTCTATATCACGCTGCCGACCCTGTTCGCGCGGTTGCCCATGGGCTCGGCGGTGGCGGCGCTGTTTTTCGTTCTGCTCGGTGTGGCGGCCCTGACCAGTGCCATTGCACTGATGGCGCCGGGGGTCGCCCGGTTGCAGGAAGCGGGCCTTAAGCGTCCCACCGGGGCCGTCCTTCTCGGCCTTACGGTTTTCGGCTTGTCTTTCTTGACCATGCTGTCCTTTGCCGGCTGGCGGACGGTGTATCCGCTGGCCGGTCTGGGCTTTGACGGTATGACGTTTTTCGATCTGATCCGGGAGGGGGTGAATAATTTCGTTCTGCCCTTCGGCGGGCTGTCCTTTGCCCTGATCGTCGGCTGGGCCATGCCGGCCCTGCGGGTGCGGCAAAGCCTGCCGATGGCGGAGGGGTGGCGTTTCCGGGTCTGGTACGGAACGCTGCGTTATCTCGTGCCGGTCGTGACCGGTCTTCTTTTCCTTGCAGCCTTGGTTCCCTGACGCCATGCTGTGCCACCATTCATCACGGACCGCGGCAGGGGGAGGACGGCATGTCGGATCAGTGGGCGACCGGGTGGCAGACCCCTGACAGAATCAGCGCGAACGGTATCACCCTGGCGGTTTACAAAAGCGGACCGGCGCCGGCGGCGACGGACAAGCCGGCGGTGATTTTCCTGCACGGGTTTCCGGAACTGGCCTATTCCTGGCGGGCGCAGATGGCGGCTCTCGGCGCCGAGGGATATCCCTGTCTGGCGCCGGACATGCGGGGGTACGGCGCGTCCGACAAGCCGGAAGGTCGCGATGCCTACGGCATGGATGTGCTGACGGCTGATGTCACGGGTATCCTGGACCATTACGGGATCGAAAGGGCTGTCGCCGTCGGTCATGACTGGGGCGCCATCGTTCTTTGGGCCCTGCCTTTTTACGCGGGCGACCGTTTTCTCGGCTATGCCGGCCTGAACCTGCCGTTGCTGCCGCACTATCCCATGGACCCGGTGACCCTGATTCGCCAAAGCCGGGGCGCGCACAACTATATCGTCCAGTTTCAGGAAGAGGGACGCTGCGAACCGGTGCTGGGCGCGGACCCGATGCGGACCATGCGGTTTTTCATGCGTCGCCCGAACAAGGCGACCATCGACAAGGAAGCGGCCAGGGCGGAAAAGGAAGACGTGCCTTTCGAGGAGGAAAGCCTTGACCTGATCGGCTTGCTGAAACTGGATGACAGCCGCTGGGGCGGCGCCCCGCTGATGGAGGACGACGACCTGCGCGTCTATGCCGATGCGTTTGGCGCAGGGGGCTTTACCGCGCCGCTGCACTGGTACCGCAATCTGACGGAAAACTGGCGGAAACAGGCGCGCTTTGTCGACGCGGACGGGCACTTGCCGCGTGTGCCCCGGCCCTGTCTCATGATCACGGCGGAACTGGACCGCGCCTGCCCGCCGCATCTTGCCGACGGCATGGAGGAACGCTGCCATTCCTATCGCCGTATCGATCTGGCCGGGTGCGGCCACTGGAGCCAGCAGGAACGCGCGACCGAGGTCAATGACGCCCTTCTGGACTGGCTGGCCGATGAAATCACCGGATAGACCCGCGTGAGCGTGTCCGTCCTGGTCGAAGGGTTTCTGGTGTCTTTCGGGCTGATCGTCGCGATCGGGCCGCAGAATGCCTATGTCCTGCGCCAGGGGCTGAAGCGCCGCTTCGTCGCACAGGTGGCCACGGTGTGCTTTCTGTCCGATTTCACACTGATCACGCTGGGGGTCATGGGGGTCGGGCGCTTTGTCGCCGAGAACGGCCTGCTGTCGCAGATTGTCGGGTGGGGCGGCGTCGCCTTTCTGACCTGGTTCGCGCTGCATACGCTGTCAAACGCGCTGAGGCCCGGCGTCATCGATTCCGCGACGATGGAGGCCGCCGCCGGTCCGGCCCGTGGCGGCGGGCGGCGCACCGTACTGCTGCACGCACTGGCCTTCACCTGGCTGAACCCGCATGTCTATCTGGACACGCTGGTCCTGATCGGCGGGGTCAGCGTGAAATTCACCCAGGATATGGACAGGCTGGCCTTTGTCGCCGGTGCGGGCGCGGCCTCGGCCCTGTGGTTTTACGGGCTGGCCTTCGGTGCCGCCAGGGCCGCCCCCCTGTTCCGCCGGCGCATTGTCTGGCGTTTGCTTGATCTTTTCATTTTTATGATCATGGCCGGGGTTGCCATTGCGCTTGCCCGTCATCAACTTGGGTATTGAACGGGTTTGATTGTCAGGAGAGAGGGAGATCCCATGAAGTTGTTCGGCGCACATCTGTCACCATTTTACGAGCGGGCCGTCATTGTCCTGGATATCAAGGGCGCGCTGGACAAGGTGCGGCTGGAAATGCCGCCCGGCGGCCTGGGCTCGACCGACCATCTGGCACATACGCCGACCGGAAAAATCCCCTATCTGATGCTGGACGACGGCACGGTGCTGATCGAGGGGCAGGTGATCGCGGAATATTTCGACCGCGTGTTCGACGGCCCGTCCCTGACGCCGGAAGACCCGGTCGAGGCCGCGAAAGCCCATATGGCGGCGCGTCTCTATGACCTGTATGTGGTGCGGGCGTTTTCGCCGGTTCTGATGGCGGAGGTTTTCGGCCGCCGGGACGAGGCCGCCATTGACGACGCGGTCAAGACCGCCATTCCCAGGGCGCTGGATGAGCTGGAGCATTTTCTGCCCGGCGGGTGCAGCCGGGCGGTCGGCGACCGCTGGACGATCGCGGACGCGGCGCTGATCCCCTTCCTGTTCCAGTATGATACCTTCGTCAAGGGGTACGGTGTCGATGCCTTTGCCGGGCGGCCCAAACTGGCCGCATGGGCGGAGGCCGTCGGAAAAACCGATATCGCCGCACGCGCGCTGGAGCGCATGGGGCGGACACTGGCCATGCTGAAGGCCAGCCGAGGATAAATCTTTACACTCAAGGAGATGACACAATGATGCATTTATGCGGTTCCAGCCTGTCCCCGTTTTATGAGCGTGCGGCGCTGACGGTTTACCTGAAGGACGCGGCTTCGCAGATCAAACTGGGCGGTATGCCGTGCGACATGAAGTCGGAAGAGCATTTCGGCTACAACCCGGTGGGTAAAATCCCGTTTCTGATCCTGGACGACGGGTCCAGCCTGATCGAAAGCCAGATCATCGCCGAATATCTTGACACGGTTCTGGACGGGCCGTCCCTGCTGCCGGCCGACCCCATGGCGGCGGCGCGGGTCAAGCTGTTCTGCCGACTGGTGGACCTGTATCTCGCCCTGCCTGTGGTGGAACGGACATGGCCGAACCGGGGCTTCACCCAGGACGAAAAACTGAAGGCCGTCAATGAAGACCTGCCCAAGGCGTGGGACTATCTGGAACGCTTCATGGACGACGGCGGGTATGCCGTCGGCGACGGTCTGACGCTGGCGGACTGCGCGCTGATCCCCTTTCTGTTCCATCTGGACATGTTCACCAGCCATTTCGGTGACGCCGGCGTGGGCGACCGTCCCAGGCTGAAAGCGTGGATGGATACCGTGGGCCGTGGGGATGTGGCCGCGGAAAGTCGCGTGCGGGCGCAAAAGGGGCTGGAAATGCTGCGCGCCCAGCAGGCGTCCTGACCCCCAGAAGGCACCCGGTCATGTCAGAGCATGGGACCGAGGGCAGGGTGGTGCACAGGGGACGGTGCCTGTGCGGCACCATCGCCTTTGAGGCGGTGGGGGAGCCCAAATGGGTCGCCCACTGCCACTGCCCGTCCTGCCGCAAGGCGACCAGCGCGGCCTTTGCCACCTATGTCGGGTTTGCCGTGGGGCAGGTGCGCTTTACTCAAGGGCGGCCGCGGGCTTTCCGCTCCAGCCCCGGGGTGACGCGCAGTTTCTGCGGCGAGTGCGGCAGCCCGGTCGCCTTCGAAGGCGAGGTCTGGTCCGGTGAAATCCATTTGCATATCGGGCTGTTTGACGACCCCGTCGCCTTTCAGCCGCAGTCGCACAGCTATGTCTCGACCCGTTTGCCGTGGGCGGAAACGCGCGATGACCTGCCGGTTCACGAGCTGCTCGACACGCCCAAGCCGCGATGACGGAAACGCTTTTTCACTGCCGCTTGTGAGGCGGGCGCAAACAGGCTAACAGAAGCCGCAAACAGTCTGTGTGTTCAACGATTTCAGTCAAAGGATACGAGGTCCCATGGCCGCTTACGAATATGTCTTCCAGATGCAGAAGCTGACCAAAACCTACCCCGGCGGCAAGGAGGTTCTGAAAGGCATTTCCCTCAATTTCATGCCGGATGCGAAAATCGCCATCATCGGCCCGAACGGTGCGGGCAAATCGACGTTGATGAAAATCATGGCCGGGCTGGACACCGAATATGGCGGCGAGGCCTGGGCGGCCGAGGGCGCGCGCGTCGGCTATCTGCCGCAGGAACCGCAGCTGGACCCGTCCAAGGATGTCCTGGGCAATGCCATGGAAGGCCTGGCCCCATTACAGGCCAAGCTGGATGAGTTCAACCAGGTGGCCACGGATTACGGGATGGACCCGGACAATACCGACCTGTTGACCCGCATGGGCGAATTGCAGGAGGAAATCGACGCGGCGGACGCCTGGGATCTGCAATCCCAGGCCGAAGTGGCGATGGACGCGCTGCGCTGCCCGCCCGGGGACTGGTCCGTGGATAAGCTGTCGGGCGGGGAACGGCGGCGCGTGGCCTTGTGCAAGCTGCTTCTGGAAAAGCCCAATCTGCTGCTGCTGGACGAGCCGACCAACCATCTGGACGCGGAGACCGTCGCCTGGCTGGAACGCTTTCTCCAGAGTTATGGCGGATGCGTCATACTGGTGACCCACGACCGCTATTTCCTCGACAATGTGGTCGGCTGGGTTCTGGAACTGGACCGGGGGCAGGGCATCCCGTTCGAGGGGAATTATTCCGCCTGGCTCGAAGCCAAGGCCAAGCGCATGGCGCAGGAGGAACGGTCCGAGAAATCGCGCCAGAAGGCGATCGAGAGTGAACTGGACTGGATCCGGCAAAGCCCGAAAGCCCGGCAGGCCAAGTCCAAGGCCCGGATCAAGGCCTATGACGAACTGGTCAATGAAAACCGCGAACGCGCGGCCGGCACCGCCCAGATCAAGATCCAGCCGCCCGAACGCCTGGGCGGCAAGGTGATCGAGGCCGAGGGCCTGACCAAGGCCTTCGGCGACAAGTTGCTGTTCGACAATCTCAGCTTTTCCCTGCCGCCGGGCGGTATCGTCGGCGTGATCGGTCCCAACGGCGCCGGCAAGTCGACCCTGTTCAAGCTGATCACGGGACAGGAAACGGCGGATAACGGCAGCATCACGGTCGGCGACACCGTTCAGCTCGGCTATGTGGACCAGTCGCGCGACGCGCTGGAGGGCAACAAGACCGTCTGGGAGGAAGTGTCGGGCGGCAACGATGTTTTCTATTTCGGCAAGACCGAGATCAACACGCGCGCTTATGTGGGGGCGTTCAATTTCAAGGGGGGCGACCAGCAGAAAAAGGTCGGCCTGCTGTCGGGCGGGGAACGCAACCGGGTCCATCTGGCCAAGATGCTGAAGGAAGGCGGCAATGTGCTGCTGTTGGACGAACCGACCAACGATCTGGACGTGGAAACCCTGTCCGCGCTCGAGGAAGCGCTGGAAAGTTTCGCCGGCTGCGCCGTGGTCATCAGCCACGACCGCTTTTTCCTCGACCGTCTGGCGACCCATATCCTGGCCTTTGAGGGCGACAGCCATGTGGAATGGTTCGAAGGCAATTTCGAAGCCTATGAGGAAGACAAGAAGCGCCGTCTCGGTGCCGATGCGGACCAGCCGCATCGCATCAAGTTCCGCAAGTTCGAGCGTTAGAAGCCGCGCCTGGCACTTGTGAGCTCTGACAGCTTTGAGTTCTGGCAGCTATGAGCTATGTGGCACCCGTGAGCTTCCTGTGAACGGCCCTGCCGTTTCGTAGGCGCTGCGTGTGTCTAAAAATCCGGCCGCCCCGCATCCCTTCCGGTCTTAAGGTTCCGGCAAGGGAGCGGGGCGGCCGTTTTTTTCAGTCAGGCGTCGCGGACCCGGCTAGCAGGCTTACGGCCCGGAGAAAGTGAGACCGTTTATTCCGACGGAAGGGGATTGCTGCCGTCCTCTTCCGCCGGTGCGGGCGGGTCCTCCCAGTCTTCGTCGTCCAGGTCGTCGAAAATGTCCTCGGCGTCCTCGTCCACGATGGGTTTGCCGTCGCGGATCAGGAAGGCGCGGCGCTGCCGGTAGGCGGAGCGGGCAAAGACGTACGGGTCGTCTTCCAGATACAGCTGGTTGAGGGCGTCGTGGATGTTGTTGCGGGTGACGAGGGCGTTGACGCCGAACCAGCCCAGTTGCAGGCCCTCCACATCGGCCCGGTCTATGGCAATGAGGGCCGGGTCGCCGAAGACGCTGGCGGTGAAGCCTGTCAGGTCACGGATGCTGGATGGACCCAACAGCGGCAGAACCAGATACGGCCCCTGATCCACCCCCCAGACGGCGAGCGTCTGGCCGAAATCCTCCCGGTGATATTCAATCCCCATGGAATCGGTCGCCTTGAAAATACCGCCCAGGCCGAAAACGGTGTTCAGAAGAAACCGGCCCAGCGTCGTGCCGGCCCGGCCCGGTTTGCCCTGTAGCAGATCGTTCACGAAGGTCCAGGGTTCCGTCAGGTTTCGGGCGACATTGGAGATGCCGTCGCGCACCGGCTCGGGCACGACGGCGCGGTAGCCTTTGATGCCGGGGCGGAAAACATTCTGGTCCAGCGTCTGGTTGACGCTGAACATGGCGCGGTTGAACCCTTCATACGGGTCGGGAACCCCGGCCTGGACGCTGTCTTCCGGAACGGTGGCGCAGGCCTGCAGGAACAGCGCGCAGGCAAGGCCGGCCAGTGAAAGGCGGGAGTGCATCGATGTCATAGTCAACCCTCGGTCGTCTGGGTCCGCGTCAGGCCGCCACGCTGCGTCGTGATGTCCGGCCCTCGCGGGTGTGTTTATGGTGCGGCAATCTGATATGGAGCGGATTTGCAGAATCGCCAGCGTTTTTCCCAAGCGTATTCGTCAGCCTTTTTGTTCTGCCGTTTTCATTGCAAAGTTTTCTGCCCTCTGTCATTCACACTTTACTTATATAAAGAAATCTTTATATTCCTGTCCGGGCAATGGAAATGACGAGATGGATGCGGTTTTAACCATATTACGGGCTGCCGGCGAGCTGACGCGGCTGCGCATTCTGGCGCTGCTGAGGCGCGGCGCGCTTGCCGTGAATGAGATCGTCGACGTTCTGGGGCAAAGCCAGCCGCGCGTTTCACGGCATCTGAAGCTGTTGTGCGATGCCGGTCTTCTTGACCGGTTTCGCGAAGGCACGCTGATTTTTTACCGCCTGTCGGACACCGGACTGGGCCAGCAATTGCGCGACAGCATCCTGTCCTTCATGGATGAGGCGGATCCGCAAATTCTGGCCGATAGAGACGCTCTGAAGGCGATCAGACATGCCAGGGTTGCGCGGTCCCAGGCTTATTTCCGGGCCAATGCCGAAAAATGGGATGAGATTCGCTCCCTTTACGTGCCGGAAGCGGAGGTGGAAGCCGCCCTGCTCGACCTTGCCGGTAGCCGGGCCATCGGCCACCTCCTGGATGTGGGCACGGGCACGGGCCGGATGCTGCAACTGTTCGCGGACCGGTCGCACACGGGGCTGGGGATCGACCTGTCACGGGAGATGCTGGCGGTGGCCCGCGGTGAGCTGAGCCGTCTGTCCCTGGATCATTGCCAGGTGCGCCAGGCGGACATGTACGGCCTGCCTGTCGATGACGGGTCGCAGGATCTTGTGGTGTTCCATCAGGTTCTGCACTTCGCCGAGCACCCGGAGGACGCCCTGAGGGAGGCGGCGCGGGTGCTGGCGCCGGCGGGCCGTTTGCTGATCGCCGATTTTGCCCCCCATGACGAGGAAATGCTGAGAGAACAGCATGCCCACCGCCGTCTGGGGTTTGACACGGATGAAGTAATCCGCTGGGCCGCAGAGGCCGGGCTGAAAAGCAGAGCCGTCCGCCATCTGGACGGCGGGCGCCTGCGTGTCACCCTGTGGCGTTTTGACAAGGCCGGCATGCCCGACATGCGCGGTGCCGACAGCAAGGTAGGAGAAGCCGCATGACCGCCGAACCCCCGCAGTCCCTGGCCCGGTCCCCCGGCGGGCCCCATGAGGCCCGCGCCTTTGGCCGGGGCGGCAACGCGTCGCTGTTTGCCGAGGATGTCCGGGACGTGAAAATTTCGTTCGAGTTTTTCCCCCCGAAAACGCCGAAGATGGAGGAAAATCTGTGGTCCGCCGTGCAGGCACTGGCGCCGCTGGAGCCGGATTTTGTCTCCGTCACCTATGGTGCCGGCGGGTCGACGCGGGAGCGGACGCACCGCACGGTGCGGCGTATTCTGGACGAAACCGCGTTGAAACCGGCCGCCCATCTGACCTGTGTCGGTGCGCCCTGCGGCGCGGTGGATGACGTGATCCGCGAATACTGGTCCGCCGGGGTGCGGCATCTGGTGGCACTGCGCGGCGATGCGCCGGATGGGGCTGACGGGTATGCGCCGCATCCGCAAGGGTATGAAAATGCCGCCGCGCTGGTGTCCGGCATCCGCGACATTGGCGATTTCGAGATTTCGGTTGCGGCCTATCCGGAAAAGCACCCCGACAGCGCCGACTGGGATGCCGATCTGGACAATCTGAAACGCAAGATCGATGCGGGCGCCACGCGGGCGATCACCCAGTTCTTTTTTGAAACGGAGAGCTATTTCCGGTTTCTCGACCGCGTGGAAAAAGGCGGGATCGATGTGCCGATCGTGCCGGGCATTCTGCCGGTGACCAATTTCAGGACGCTGACCGGGTTTGCCGCCCGCTGCGGGGCTAGTGTCCCGGACTGGCTGGCGCGTCTGTTCGACGGCCTGGACGAGCGCCCGGCCACGCGCAATCTGGTGGCCGCGACGGTGGCGGGGGAAATGTGCCGGCGTCTGCACGCGGGCGGGGTCCGCGCCTTTCATTTCTATACCCTGAACCGGGCTGAACTGGCGTTTGCCATTTGCCACATGCTGGGCCACCGTGCCGTGCCGACCGGTGCGGGGGATCATGCCAAAGGGGAGAGTGCCGCATGACCGGTGATACCGAACAAAAACTTCGCGCGCTGGTCAAGGACCGCATCCTCGTCCTGGACGGGGCCATGGGGACGATGATCCAGACCCACAGGCTGGGCGAGGCCGATTTCCGGGGCGAACGGTTTGCCACCTGGAACCGGGACCTGAAGGGCAATAACGATCTGCTGAACCTGACCCAGCCGCATGTGATCGAGGGAATTCACGATACATTCCTCGATGCCGGCGCCGATGTGATCGAGACCAACACCTTTAACGGCACCCGTATTTCCATGGCGGATTATGCGATGGAGTCGCTTGCCGCCGAGATCAACGAGGAGGGCGCCCGCATCGCGCGGCGTGCCGCCGACCGGTGGAGTCATCAGACCCCCGACAAGCCGCGTTTTGTCGCCGGCGCCGTCGGTCCGACGAACAAGACCCTGTCCGTATCGCCGGATGTCAACAATCCCGGCTTCCGCGAGGTCACGTTTGACGAAGTGGTCGCCGCCTACCGCGAGCAGATCGACGCCCTGATCCGGGGCGGGGTCGACCTGATCCTGATCGAGACGGTATTCGACACGCTGAATGCGAAAGCGGCGATCTTTGCCGCCGAGGATGCGTTCGAGGCGGCGGGCCGCAAGTTGCCGCTGATGCTGTCCTGCACCATCACCGATATGTCGGGGCGCAATCTGTCCGGTCAGACCATTGAGGCCTTCTGGCATTCGGTGCGGCACGCAAAGCCGTTTACCGTGGGTCTCAACTGTGCCTTCGGGGCCGACATGCTGCGTCCGCATGCGGCGACGTTGGCGGGCATTGCCGACACATATGTCTGCGTTTACCCCAATGCCGGCCTGCCCAATGAAATGGGCGAATATGACGAAACCCCGGACGTGACGGCCGGGCATCTGGGCGGCTGGGCCCGTGATGGCCTGATCAATCTGGTTGGCGGATGCTGCGGCACCACACCGGACCATATCCGTGCCATTGCCGACGCGGTGGCCGGTGTGCCGCCGCGCGCACTGCCAAATACCGAGGTGGCCATGCGGCTGTCCGGTCTCGACCCGCTGACGCTCGCGGCACAATGAAAACCCCGGTTTCGAGTATTGCCCCATGACGACACAAAGCGCAGTACAGCAGCCCTCGGCGGCACAGCAGTTCATCAATATCGGCGAGCGTACCAATGTGGCCGGTTCGGCCAAGTTCAAGAAACTGATCTTCGAGGAACGCTATGAAGAGGCCGTCGCCATTGCGCGCGGGCAGGTGGAGGGCGGCGCCCAGATCATCGATGTGAACATGGATGACGCCATGCTGGACGCCGAGGTGGCGATGGCGCGGTTTCTCCAGATGATCGCGGCCGAGCCCGACATCGCCCGTGTTCCCGTCATGATCGACAGTTCCAAATGGTCGGTGATCGAGGCCGGCCTGAAATGCGTGCAGGGCAAGGCCATCGTCAATTCCATCAGCCTGAAGGAAGGGGAAAAGCCGTTCCTGGACCAGGCCCGGCGCATTCAGCGGTACGGGGCGGCCGTGGTGGTCATGGCGTTTGACGAAGACGGCCAGGCCGACACGGTGGAGCGCAAGGTCGATATCTGCACCCGCAGTTACCACCTGCTGGTGGAGCGGGCCGGTTTCGCGCCGGAGGATATTATTTTCGACCCCAATATTTTCGCCGTGGCGACGGGGATCGAGGACCATAACCCTTACGGTGTCCATTTCATCGAGGCGACGCGCCGCATCAAGGAAACGCTGCCCCATGCCCGTGTGTCGGGCGGGGTGTCCAATATTTCCTTTTCCTTCCGGGGCAACAATCCGGTGCGCGAAGCGATGCACAGTGCCTTTCTGTATCATGCCATCCGCGCCGGCATGGATATGGGGATCGTCAATGCCGGCCAGTTGACCGTTTATTCCGACATGCCCGAGGACCTACGTGAACGGGTCGAGGACGTCATTCTCAATCGCCGCGCGGATGCGACCGACCGGTTGCTGGAGGTCGCGGACACCTACAAGGGCAGCGGTAAAAAGCGCGAGGAGGATCTGGGCTGGCGCGAGGCCCCGGTGGAAAAACGGCTTGAACATGCGCTGGTCAAGGGGATTGACGACTTCATCATTGCCGACACGGAAGAGGCTCGCCTACAGGCGGTCAAGCCGCTGGATGTCATCGAAGGGCCGCTGATGGATGGCATGAATGTGGTCGGCGATCTGTTCGGCGCGGGCGAAATGTTTCTGCCGCAGGTCGTCAAGTCTGCCCGTGTGATGAAGAAATCGGTCGCTTATCTTCAGCCCTTTATCGAGGAGGAGAAGACCGAAGCCAGTGCCAAGGGCAAGATCGTCATGGCGACGGTCAAGGGCGATGTGCACGATATCGGCAAGAATATCGTCGGCGTCGTGTTGCAGTGTAACAATTTCGAGGTGATCGACCTGGGCGTCATGGTCCCGTGGACGGATATTCTGAAGGCTGCAAACGAAAACGGCGCCGATATGATCGGTCTTTCGGGTCTGATCACGCCGTCGCTGGATGAAATGGTGACCGTGGCCGAAGAGATGCAGCGGGCCGGCATGGACATGCCGCTTCTGATCGGGGGGGCCACCACCAGCCGTCCGCATACGGCGGTGAAGATCGACCCGGCCTATACCGGCCCCGTGATCCATGTTCTGGATGCCTCGCGCGCCGTCGGGGTGGCCGGGACGCTGGTGGGCACCGGCTGCAAGGCCTTTGCGGCGGACACCAAGGAAACATACGCGGATATCCGCGAAAAACGGGCCGCCAAGCCAAAGGCGGACCGGCTGTCGAGCCTGGTGGATGCCCGCGCCAACCGTGCGGCATTGTCCTTTGACGGCGATGCCCGGCCGGTCGCGCCGTCGTTTACGGGCGTCCGCGTGCTGGAAGACTATGACCTGGCCGATCTGGTGCCGCGCATTGACTGGACCCCCTTTTTCCGGACCTGGGAGCTGGCGGGAACCTACCCGAAAATCCTGAAGGACCCGGTGGTGGGCGAAAGCGCGCAAAGCCTGTTCGACGATGCGCAGGCCATGCTGAAGCATATCGTCGATGAGAAATGGCTGTCGGCGAAGGCGGCGTTCGGTTTCTGGCCCGCTGCCTCGGACGGCGATGATATCGTGCTGTACAGCGATGAGAGCCGCAGCGACGAACTGCACCGGTTCCATTTCCTGCGGCAACAGGTGATGAAACGGGACGGGCGGGCCAATGACTGTCTGGCGGACTTCATCGCGCCGGCCGGCGGCGCGCCGGACTGGATCGGCGGATTCGCCGTGACGGCCGGGCATGGGATCGAGCCGCATCTGGAGCGGTTCAAGGCCGCCCATGACGATTACCACGATATTCTGCTGAAGGCGCTTGCCGACCGCCTGGCAGAGGCCTTCGCCGAGCGTCTGCATGAGCGTGTGCGCAGGGAATTCTGGGCCTATGCCCCGGACGAGGACCTGGAAAACGATGCCCTGATCCGCGAGCGGTATCGCGGTATCCGCCCGGCGCCCGGATATCCGGCCTGTCCCGACCACAGCATGAAACCGGACCTGTTCCGCCTTCTGGGGGCCGAGGCCGGGGCCGGTATCGTCCTGACGGAAAGTTTTGCCATGTTGCCGACCGCCAGTGTTTCGGGTTTTTATTTTGCCCATCCGGACAGCCATTATTTCGGTGCCGGCAAGATAGGACAGGATCAACTGGCCGATTACGCCGCCCGCGCGGGCCTGCCGGTGACGCTGGCCGAGCGTTATCTGCGGCCCAATTTGGCAGACTGAACAGTCCGGACGTCCTAGTGGCGCCTAATGCTTGCGGCGCCTGCCAATATGGTTTTCACTTTGGTCATTCATTTGGTGCCCTGATGCGCTGCCGCGCCGGTGTCTTTCGTGAAGGCAAGTCCGCCATGAAAAAAATCCTGATTGATTGCGATCCCGGCCAGGACGATGCCGTCATGCTGTTGCTGGCCATGGCATCGCGCGATCTGGAAATCCTCGGGGTGACGGCGGTCGCGGGCAATGTGCCGCTGGACCTGACGCAGCGCAATATCCGGATTATCCGCGAGCTGGCCGGCCGCACGGACATCCCTGTCCATGCCGGATGCCGCCGGCCCATGGTCAGGCCGCCGATGACGGCGGAAAGCGTGCATGGCCCCACCGGCATCGACGGCATGGATATCCATGATCCCGCCATGCCGCTGGGGGCTGCCCACGGGGTTGATTTCATCATCGACACCCTGAGGGCGCAGGCGGACGCGAGCGTGACGCTGGTGCCGACCGGGCCGCTGACCAATATCGCCATGGCCATTGTCAAAGACCCGTCCATCCTGCCCAAGATCGAGCGGATCGTCATGATGGGGGGTGCCATGCGGGAGGGGGGCAATTTTTCTCCGTCCGCCGAGTTCAACATTCTTGTCGATCCCCATGCCGCCCATGTGGTGTTCGACTGTGGGCGGCCCATCACCGCCATTGGTCTGGATGCCAGCCATCAGGTGGTGACCACGCGCCCGCGCCTGGAGGCGATCGAGGCGTTGGGGACGCCGGCATCGGCGGCGGTGCATGGCATGCTTGGTTTTTTCAACCGTCATGACAGTCTGAAATACGGCTTTGGCGGTGCGCCCCTGCACGATCCCTGTACCATCGCCTGGCTGCTGGCACCCGATTTGTTCGCGTCCAAACATGTCAATGTGGCGGTTGAGACCGGATCGCCCCTGACCATGGGACATACGGCCGTTGATTTTTGGCATGTGTCCGGCCGCGACCCCAATTGCGACTGGGTGCACAGTGTCGATGCGGACGGATTTTATACCTTGTTGACAGACCATCTGGCGCGCTACCCGTTGCGCCGCCCCACATTCCAGCCTTGAGGATACGCCATGGCCGACAACACCCCTCGTATCGCAGTGATCGGTTCCGTCAACCTCGACCTGTTCACATATGCCGAAACACTGCCGAGACCCGGTGAAACGGTGACCGGTGCGACACTGACCCGCCATCCGGGCGGCAAGGGGGCCAATCAGGCCATCGCCGCCAAGCGTCTGGGGGCGGAAGTCGCCTTTGTCGGGTGCCTGGGTAATGATGCGTTCGCCGATGAGGCGCTGTCCCTTATGCGGACAGAGGGTGTCGACCTTAGCGTTATCAACACGTTCAGCGATGTGCCGACCGCCGTTGCACTGATCATGGTGGGCGCGGACGGGGAAAACCTGATCACGGTGGCTTCGGGTGCAAACGGTGCCTTCAGCGATGACTATGTCGTGGTGCCGCATGCCGACGCGGTGTTGTGCCAACTGGAAATTCCGGTGGATACGGTGATGGTGGTGGCCGAACAGGTGCGCGGCCGGGCCGCCAGCCTGTTTGCCCTGAACGCCGCCCCGGCCCTGCCGGTGCCGGATGCGCTGTTGGCGGCGACCAACCTTCTGATCGTCAATGAGCATGAGCGCGCGGCCTATGGCAGCCAGCTGGACGGGTACAGAGGATTGCTGGCGACGACCTATGGCGTGGAAGGGGCCGTGTTAAGCAAGGGGGGCGTTGAGCTGGCCCGTGCCAGGCCGCCGAAGGTCGATGTGGTTGACACCACCGGGGCCGGGGACGCGTTTTCCGCCGCACTGACCGTTGCCCTGGCGCGCGGCGATGCACCCGGGCATGCCCTGGAGTTCGCGGTCACGGCCGGAGCGCTGGCCTGTATGGGGGCCGGTGCCCAGCCGTCCATGCCATTTTGCAGCGATATTGCCGCCCGGATGGTCTAGCCGCTGGCCCGCGCGGAGCCGTGTCGTCATAATGAGTGGCATTATGTGGCGGATCCGTAGAATAGTTCGGCTGTTTTTCACGACGCTTGCCGCTTTGGCGGCCGTGATCCCGTATGGATGGCCCGCCATGGCGGATGAGCGGTGCGACACAGTCCGCGTCGGCGGTGCGGTTTTATGGCCGCCCTATATTTTCAGCGATGGCGACAACCGGTACGGGCCGATGATCGATGCGGTTTCCGACATATTCGCCGATACCGGTTTTGCCTACGAGTATCTGGAACAGACACCCTGGGTGCGTACCCTTGCCGGGCTGGAAACCGGCAGTGTCGATATGATTTTTTCCGCCCTGAAAAGCCGGGCGCGGGAAGAACGGTTTCTGCTGTCACGGCCGTTCATGAGTGAACTCTACGCTTTTTTCGCCCTGGTGAGCCGGCAGGATATCACAGCCCGGATGATCCGTGAGCCCGGATTTACCGTGACGGCGTATCGTGGATTGCCCGTGCTGGATACCCGTCCGGAACTGAAATGGTCGCCCGAACAGATTCTGTTTGTCGACAAGCCGTATCAGTTGATCCGTGTCCTGCTGGCCCGCCGTGCGGATGTCACGATCGCACCCGTGAGCAGTTTCTGGGTCGTGGCCGATACCATGGACGCGGCACGCAATTTCAGGGAGGTGCCGGAGACGCGTATCGTCACCCCGGTGGTGATGATGATGAAGCGCGACGGGCCGTGTACCCGGCATTTGCCGGCGCTGAATGCCGCCATAGAGCGCTGGCTGACGCATCCGGACCGGCGCACGCGCTATGCTATTCTGCCCATGCCGCCGGAATAGAGGCGGGGCATTCATGCATGCACAAGAGATATGAGGCTGGGTGAACAGGCAGAAACACGTGATAAAAGAGCCGGCAGGCCCCCGGAAAAGGACTGAGTGGGAACCGGCCGGCAGTGGGCAGCGGAATCATTCAAGAAAAAATTAAACTGTCCGTGTTTCAGTACAGGTTAAAGCGCAATCCAACGCCGACGGAGTGGATTTCGTTTTCAACGTCCAGCGATGCCGGCAGCAGGTTCAGGTCGACGTTGGCGTCGCCACCGTTGAAATAACGGTATTCGGCAAACAGCTCGACACGGTTGCTGACGTCGAATGTCAGGCCGCCTTTAAGCTGCCAGGCGAAACTGTCATCGTCATCATCCGCGATATCCACGCCGGACGGGTTGAATTCCACATCCGTCATGGCCCAGCCGATACCGCCGCCAAGATAGGGCTTGAGCGGGCTGTCCAGATTGAAATCATAGTAAGCATTCAGCATGGGGGCGAGAATACTGGTGGACCCGCGTCCGTCGGCAATGACGCTGCCAACCGTCGCGCCGACATTGGCGGATCCCGTTGTCAGAACGCCGGCATCTTCGCCGTCCAGAGCGTTGGCCCCGGCCGTCAGGCCGTTGTGGAGATCCACGTCATTGTCGAAATAGGCCAGTTCCGCCTCAACCCGGAAGCCGTTGCCCAGGCGGTAGCCGACAGCGCCGTTCAGGCCGAACCCGGTGTCATATTCGGTGTTCCAGCCAAGCGCCGTGCCGCTGTCCAGAACGGTGCCGGCCGGAATGTTGGTGCCGGCACCGGTGGTGAAATCCCCGGTCAAAGCGCCGGAATTGTTGGAATCAGACCGGAAACCGAGAGACCCGCCAAGCGATCCATACCAGCCGGATTTATGCGACTGCTGCTGCTGTTGTTGTGCGAGGACGCTGGGGGCCGCACCCGCACCAAGACAGAGAGCCATCAGGCCCCCTGCCATGAATTTGCCAATAGTCATAGAGATATTCCCTTTCATGGAAAATGATCGGTGCAGGCATTACGTGAATGAAAAAAGGCCGGATTATGGCGTGAGTTAAAAAATTATTAATGATCTAAATTATTGATTTAATTGATTAAATAATATTTCCTGGGTTTATAAACCGGTTCCGGATCTGCTTTAAAATTCCCCTATAAAGTGTGTTTTCATTGATGGTTCCGCACCAAACCCCCGATGTCCCCTGCTGGGAGGGTGTGCAGGGCCGGGCAGCGGCAAGGCGGAGGGAAAGCTTTTTACGTGTGGCCGTGCTAAACTTTTTCCACAAGCCGGTGTGTGAAGAGGGCGCCATGCATGGCCAAAACAGAGAATAAAACCAAACCCACGGCTGTCGACCCGGCGGATTTCGTGGCATCTGTTGCGCATCCGCAACGGCGTGAGGACGGTCTGACCTTGTTGGAGTTTTTCCAACGGGTCACGGGCCTGAAGCCTCGGATGTGGGGACCCGGTATCGTCGGATATGGCCGCTATCACTATAAATATGACAGCGGGCGGGAAGGCGATTTCATGCTGACCGGTTTCAGCCCGCGCAAAACCGCGCTGAGCATCTATGTCCTGCCGGGATACCGCGACATGTCCGATAAACTGGCCCGTCTCGGCAAACACAAGCTGGGCAAAAGCTGTCTGTACATCAACAAACTGGCGGATGTGGACATGGCGGTACTGGAGGATATCATCCTGGACGGCCTTGCCCATATGCGCGCCCATTACCAGACATGGGATGAATAGGGCAGAACTGTCCGTCCGGCCCCTTATTCCGGCTGGCGGACGGCCCGGCTGAGCGTGTCGCCGATCAGAAGGGCGTCTTCTTCCGTGTTATAGATGTGAAAGGACAGGCGCAGGGTGTCGCCCCTGCGGTCGAACCGGCACCCGCGTGCACCGAGGCGGTCGGCGGCCCTGTCCGCCGTGTCGCGGTCGAAGGTCAGGCACAGGGTCCCGCCGGTTTTGTCCGGGTCCGGCCCGTGGGGCAGACGGTTCGCCACGGCATCCAGCACATGTGCCGAAAGTGCGCGGTTATGGGTACGAATATGGGGGATGCCGATAGTGTTGAGGACCCGCAGAGCGCCGAGCGCGCAGGCAAAGGGCGCAATGGACGGTGTGCCGCCCCAGAAGCGCTTTGCCCCTGGGGCGTAGCGGAAATCCTTGATATCGAATTCAAAAGGATCCTCGTGGGAAAACCAGCCCACATCGCGGGGGCGGAGTGTGGAAACGGTATCCGGGCTGACCCACATGAAGCCGGCGCCGGGACCGCCGCAAAGCCATTTCACACAGGAGCCGAGAACGGCATCCGCATCCCATGACGCCACATCCACCGGTACGATCCCCGCAGACTGGGCGATATCGACAATGGCGGCGACACCTCTGGCGCGGCAGAGGGCTGCGATGTCCCTGACCGGTGCCATAACGCCCGTGTTCGAATGAACATGGGTGATGACCGCCGCGACCGTGTCACCGTCCAGCGCGTCCTCCCAGACGGCGGGGTCGGCCGCATCCTGTCCGGCGCCGATCAGATGCAGATCGAAACCGTCCGGGGACAGGGCGTGTACGGCAAATCCAAGGGAGGGAAAGGCGTCCGCATGCATCACCACTTTTTTGCGTGTGCCGTCCCCGGGCAGGGTGCCCAGATATTTGACAAGGGCGGAGGACAGGTTCGCCTGCGGGCAGTAGTCATCCGCCCGGCCGCCAAGAAGCCGGGCCGCTTCGCCGCAGAAATCATCGATCAGGCCGAGCCATGCCGGCCACGCATCGCCGCCCTTTTCCCGCCATGCGGACAGATAGGTTTCGTTGAGTGTTTGCGCAGCGGCCAAAGGCATGCAGCCCACGGAATGGCTGAGCAGATAGATACCGTCCGGGACATGAAACTGATCGGCCGGGCTCACGATGCCGCTTTCTTGCCACCGCTGATGGAGTCCCGGACGAGACCGTGATCGCCGCCCCATCTGTCGGTCATGGCGCAGCGAATATCCCAGAGGGCCGGAAAAAAGCGGTGTTTGGCCCCGGCCTGCAACAGGTCGACGGAGCGGCCCTTCAGGGATTTCGCGCCCAGCCCGATGGAGCGCTGGATCAGAAACACATGATGCCAGCGGAATTTCTGGAACAGTTCGTCGAATTCGATCAGGGCCTCGGCCACGGCATAGCTGGCATCGTGTTGGTAGGCACCGTCATAAATGGCGTCAACGGTCAGGCCGCGATCCTCCAGATAGGTTTTGGTGAAGGCCGTCCAGATATCCTGCGGCATTTTCAGCAATGTGCGGAAACCGGGGGATTCCTGACCGCTGCCATTTCCGAGTTGCAGACGGATGTCCTGATAATCGCGGGGGGACATGGTTTCCAGCAGGTCCAACTGCTGGATCATCAGACGCTGGATACGGTGGACCCGGTCCATCAGTGTGAGAACACGGTGGGTTTCGCCGTCCCGCAGATAGGCGATGACGTCGGCCAGCGTAAAGGCCATCAGCTTCATCCACAATTCCTCCACCTGGTGGACGATCTGAAATTGCAGTTCGTCGGCGGTGCTGAGTTCCGCCAAGGGTTTCTGGCAGGACAGCAGGCGGTCGCATTGCAGATAAACGCCGTAATCCAGCATTTCGGGTGCCTCGATCAGGGCGTGATAGTCTTTTTTGTCCATGGAGCGGCTCCGTCAACAGATGTCCACGGACATTAGCCTCTCTTTCTGCGAACATTGTTCTTTATTGCCTATTTTCGGGCTATATAAAGGAATATTGTCCTGAAATTTCATAAGTATAGGAATGATAAAGGATGGATGCCGTTAACA
This sequence comes from Eilatimonas milleporae, assembly GCF_003688555.1. Taxonomy (GTDB): domain Bacteria; phylum Pseudomonadota; class Alphaproteobacteria; order Sphingomonadales; family Kordiimonadaceae; genus Eilatimonas; species Eilatimonas milleporae. The sequence goes on along the minus strand of NZ_REFR01000013.1, from coordinate 224,527 downwards.
AGAGAATTGTCGCCGCCCTGGAGGCGGACGGACGCATGTCTTTTGCCGAGTTGGCCGGCCGTGCCGGATTGAGCAAAACGCCCTGCTGGAACCGGGTCCGGGATATGGAGGAGACCGGTGTCATCACCGGTTACAAGGCCCTTGTCGACCCGGCCCGGATCGGCCTCGGGGTTCAGGCGTTCGTTCATGTCACGGTGGATTTCGGCAAATCGGCGGACTTTGAACGGGGGGTTCTGGCCCATCCATCGATTCTGGCCTGTCACGCGACAACGGGCGATGCCGATTATCTGTTGCACGTGGCGGCGCAGAGCATCGGTGCGCTTGATACGCTGTTGCGGCGTGACCTGCCGCATCTGCCGGGCGTCCAGCGGTTTGCCACATCCGTTGCCATGCGGGCCATCAAGACGGACGCACCGCTTTCGGCCGCGGCCGGTCAGCCGGGGGACGGTGCGGGATAATCCGCGACCTGCCGTGCCGGCGGATAGCCTGCTTGTTTTTCGCGGTGTCCGCGCCGTGTGACGCCACTGTTCCGGCCGTTTCCATCAGCAGGGCGGCATGATTTTGAAAAGAATAGAGATAAATCAATGAATGCGGTGCCGGGCCGGTCGTAAGACTGTGTCGCGGAGATTCGCCTGAGAATGCGTCTCAGGATTCGCTTGGGCTTATCGCGGTCGTCATTGTGCGATGCGACCGGGCCGCCCGGGCCCCGCAGTTATGATTTTGTGGATATATCGAGGATTGATTTCGGGGAAGCAGACAGTGCCGTAAAGCCCATGAGCCTTGATCCGGGCGGAACAGGGGGCGGTCCCTTGCGGATGTTTTATGCGCAAGAGCCCTTCCAGCGTGTTCCGGTGCCGGAAAATTCCGCCTGTTTTTCAGAAGGCTGTCACATAACGATCCGCTTTTGACGGATACGGTCCGACCCTGAACGGTTTTTGAGGAGAGAACGATGGTTCTCAGCTTGGTGCGCTACTCGAATATTACGGAGATTGTCGGCGATATTCTGAAGGTGGCGGTGCCGCCGGCCGATGACGACGCCCCTGTCGTCAGTCTGGGCGATCTGGCCGTGCTGGAGCATGCGGACGGCGAGACATCGCTGGCGCAGGTGATCAATATCAACCGCACCATCGTTTCCCTACAGATTTATACCGGGACGAAGGGGGTCTCCACCGATGCGACGGTGACCTTTCTCGGCCATCCCATGCAGGTCAAATATTCCCCCAATATCATGGGGCGCGTGTTTGACGGCACCGGCACGCCCATTGACGGCGGTCCCGGCCTGTCGATGGAACCGGACATCGATATTGCCGGCGCGTCGGTCAATCCGTGCGAACGGATTGTACCGAAGCGGATGATCCGCACCGATGTGCCGATGATCGACGTGTTCAACAGCCTGGTGGAAAGTCAGAAAATCCCGATTTTTTCCGTCTCGGGCGAGCCGTATAACCGGTTTCTGGCGCGCATCGGTGTGCAGGCGGATGCCGATATCGTCATCTTTGGCGGCCTGGGGCTGATTTTCGACGATTATCACGTGTTCCGGAAGGCGTTCGAGGATGCCGGCGTGTTTTCGCGCACGGTGATGTTCATCAATCAGGCGTCCGATCCCATCGTCGAGCGGCTTCTGGTGCCGGATATGGCGCTGGCCGTGGCGGAGCGCTTTGCCGTGGACGAGGGCAAGCGTGTGCTGGTGCTGCTGACGGACATGACGGCCTATGCCGACGCACTGAAGGAAATCGGTATCTCGATGGAACGGGTGCCGTCCAACCGGGGCTATATGGGCGACCTGTATTCCCAATTGGCCCGTCGTTATGAAAAGGCATGCGATTTCGAGAAGGGCGGGTCCGTCACCATTTTGAGCGTGACCACCATGCCCGGCGATGACGTCACCCATCCGGTGCCCGACAACACCGGCTATATCACGGAAGGGCAGTTTTACCTGCACAGCGGCGTGATCGACCCCTTCGGGTCCCTGTCGCGGCTGAAACAGAATGTCATCGGCAAGGTCACGCGCGAGGATCACGGCCAGATCATGAACACCATGGTGCGCTTTTATTCCGGCGCGCGCGACGCCAAGCAGAAGCAGGCGATGGCCTTCGACCTGTCGGAGTTTGACGAACAACTGATCCGCTTCGGCGATCTGTTCATGGAACGGTTCATGGACATCAATGTCTCGATGGGGCTGGAACAGGCGCTGGACCTGGGATGGCGGACCCTGGCGGAGTGTTTCCGACCCGATCAGCTGTTGATGAAGCAGGACCTGATCGACAAATATTTCCCCAAGGATCTGATGCCGACCCGGGATGCGCAGTCCGATGTCAGTCCCGGGTCGAAGGGCGCGGCCGACCCCGTGACAGCCGGGGAGGGCGCCGATGGCGAGGTTGCAGCTTAACAAGTCCTCCCTGGCGCGGGAGGCGAAAAATCTGGACATTTACCGGCGGTTTCTGCCGTCGCTGGACCTGAAGCGCCAGCAGCTGATGGCGCTGAGCGCGGCGGCGCGGCGGGCGCTGGCCTCAACGCAAGCCGAGGTGGAGGCGGTGACCCGGTCGGTCGGCGCAACGTTGCCCATGCTGGCCAATGACCGGGTCGACCTGAGCGGCCTTGTGCGGGTGGAACATGTGGTCCTGGGCGAGGAAAATCTGGTGGGCACGACCCTGCCGACACTGGAACGGGTGGAGGTGGCGGTCCGCGCCTACGCGCTGATGGCGCAGCCGCACTGGGTTGACGATGTGGCGACGGCCCTGGAGCGGGTGGTCCGCCTGAAGGTCCGCGCGCAGGTGGAAGCCCGGCGCGTCGATCTGTTGTCGCAGGCGGTCAAGACCATCACCCAGCGGGTCAACCTGTTTGAAAAAGTGCTGATCCCGAGGGCGGAGGACAATATCCGCCGCATCCGGATTTACCTGTCGGAACAGGATATGGCGGCGGTGGTGCGGTCCAAACTGGCCAAACGCAAGCATGCGGAGGCGCGGGCATGACGATCGTTCCGCTGAAGAAGGTGACGCTGTGCGGCCATTTTCCGGAAAAGAAGGCGATTCTGGAAGGGCTTCAGGCCCTGGGCTGCATGCATCTGCTGCCGCTCAGGATTACACCGGTCGAGATTGAAAAGGTGGTCTCCCCGCACGCGGATGCCGCCTACAAGGCCCTGCGGTTTCTGGCGGCGGTGCCGGACAAGCGCCGTCAGGTGATGCGGGCGCCCGATTTCGACGTCGACCGTTTTGTCGCCGAGGTGGCGGCGTTGCGGCAGGCGCTGCGCGATGCCTCGGACCGACGCGATTTCCTGAAGCACCGCATCGCGGCCATTGAACCGTGGGGCGATATCCTGTTTCCGCCGCGCCAGACGCTGGCCGGGTACCGCCTGTGGTTTTACATCCTGCCCCTGCGCAAACTGGCGGCGCTGAAGACGGTCGACTATCCGTGGCAGATTGTCGGCAAAAGCCACCGCGCTGCCTATGTGGTGCTGGTGTCCGAGATGGAACCGCCCGATGACGTTTTGCCGGTGCCGCGCACCCACACGGGCGCCCTGCCGCTGAGTGAACTGTGCCGCCAGCTGGAAGAAGTCGAGATCGAAATCGAGGACCTGCGGGCGCAGCGTCAGGCGCTGACGCGGTATATCCACCTTCTCAGTGCCAATCTGGCGGAGGCGGAAAATCACGCCTCGCTCGCCAGTGCCGAACAGCAGACCTATGACAGTGACGCCCTGGTGACGTTGCAGGGATGGGTGCCGGAGGGTTCGGTGGACGATGTGCGGGCCTATGCGGAGAAGATGCAGCTGGCCTGCCTGATCGAGGACCCCGGCGCGCAGGAAACCCCGCCGACCCTTCTGGACCAGCCGGATGACATGCAGGCGGGTGTGGATCTGGCGATGTTCTATCAGGTGCCGGGTTATCGAGGCTGGGACCCGACACGGCTGCTGATCCCGTCCTTCTCGATTTTTTTCGCCATGATCCTGGCCGATGGCGGCTATGGTCTGGTGCTGCTGGCCGGTCTGCTGATGTTCTGGCGCCGTTTGGGCCGGGGGGCGAAGGGCGGGGCGTACCGTCTGCTCGGCCTGATGATGGCGGGGTGCTCGGTCCTGTACGGCGTGCTGATCGGCAGTTATTTCGGCGTGGGCCCGCCGGAGGGCTCGGTCCTGGACCGGTTGAGCGTCCTGCGGATCGATGATTTCGATACCATGATGCGGGTGTCGATCGTCTGCGGGGTGCTGCATATCGGGATCGCCAACGCCATGAATGCCTATGCCAACCGGCGGCGGCCGGTGGCCCTGGCCGGTTTGGGTTGGATCGGTGTTCTTGCGGGCGGGATGGTGCTGTGGCTGGCCGCGCCGGACAGCGCGCGTCATACCGCCGGGCTGGGGCTGATCGTTTCGGGATTGCTGCTGGTGTTTTTCTTCAGCAGTGAGCGGGTGGTCAGAAAACCGCTCGATTATGTGCTCAGAGCGGTGGACGGCCTGATGTCGCTGACCGGTCTGATGGGGGCGTTCGGCGATGTTCTGAGCTATATGCGCCTGTTCGCGCTGGGCTTGGCCGGGGCATCGCTGGCGATCACCTTCAACGATCTGGCGAAGGGCGTCCATGAATCGCTGCCCGGTGTGGGGGTTCTGGCGGCGTTCCTGATCCTGGCGGCCGGTCACCTGCTGAACCTGGGTCTGTCGATCGTCAGCGGCGTGGTGCATGGGCTGAGACTGAATTTCATTGAATTTTACAAATGGGGCCTTCCGGAGGAAGGAAAGGCCTTTCGCAAGTTTGCCCGAAAGGAGCCTGAATTATGACCGAGATTATGATCGCCCTTGGTTGGGCGGGAATCTATGCCCCCATGGCCCTTGGCGCCATTGCCAGTGCCATCGGCTGTACTATCGCGGGCCAGGCGGGCATCGGCGCCCTTCTGGATACGGAAAGCGGGTATGGCCGCTATATCGGCATATCGGCGTTTCCCTCCACATTCGTGATTTACGGCATTGTCGTCATGTTCACGCTGAACCGACCGGTGACGCCCGAAAACGCCGCCGGGCTGTTCAGCGTCGGCGTGCTGGCGGGCGTGGCGTTTCTTTACTGCGGGGTGCAGCAGGGCCGGGCCTGTGCGTCGGCGATCAATGCCTCGAAGGAAAAACCTGAAATCTTCGGCTTGTCGCTGGCGCCCGCGGCCATTGTCGAGGGTTTCGGCGTGTTCGCCTTTGTCTTCGCGCTGGTGGTCAGCGCCGGCATCGCCGGAGGCGCGTGATGGCAGAGGATACAGGCCCGACCGTTCCCGTCTCCAGCGGTGTCGATGCCCTGATCGCCAAATTGCGGGACGAGGGTGTGTCCGCCGGCCGTGCCGAGGCCGAGCGGCTGGTCGCAGGCGCGCGGGCCGAGGCCCGGCAGATCCTCGACAAGGCCGAGGCGGATGCGGAGAGCATGCGGTCCAAGGCACGCAAGGACGCGCAATCCTACCGGCTGGCGGGCGAGGAGGCGCTGAAGACCGCCATGCGGGACACGGTTCTGGACATGAAGGCCCATCTGGTCGGCCAGTTCAGCACCGATCTGGCGCGTCTTGTGGAAACACGGCTTCAGGACAAGGATGTGCTGACCCGGATGATCCTGGAGCTGGTGGGCCGCGTGCGGCGGGACACCGGTCTGGACGGCGAGGACGCGGTGAGACTGGTACTGCCGGAGAAAGTCGTCGGTCTGGCCGATCTGCGCAACAATCCGGACCAGTTGGCCGAAGGCCCGATTGCCGGCCTGACGCTGGAGCTGACGCGGGACATGCTGCGCGAGGGCGTGACCTTTTCCGTCTCGCCGGAGACGGAGGCGGGTCTCAGCGTTCAGCTTGCCGACAATACCATTGAAATCGACCTGACGGACACCGCCATAGCCGGCCTGCTGCTGGATCATCTACAGCCGCGCTTTCGCGCCATTCTCGAAGGCATCGTCAAATAGGGTCAAACTGTTAAGCAAGGTCAAAGAGGGCCAAGGACCATGACATCCGATCCCGATGCCTATGTCATGCTGCTGTCGGGCCTGCCGCGCCCGGGGCCGCTGTTCGTGGCGAAACGGCCGCCCCTGTCGCGGTTGCGGCTGGACCGCCGTCTTAAGGTGCTGACGCCCGAGCATACCGCGATGCTGGCGATGATCGAGGATGCGTTAAGCTGGAGCCGGTTGCCCATCGCGGCCACCGACGGCGATGTGATCGCCCGCGGCGAGGCGGCGCTGGCCCGGCTGGACAGCGCGACACTGCGGTCCATTATCCGCAGCCGGCTCGACATGCGGACCTGTGTGGCGGCGCTGCGGCGGCGCGCGCGCGGCGAGGAGGCACCGCGCAAAGGGGCTGTGTGGGGGTTCGGCACCCTGCTGACCCGTATCCGCCGTGCCTGGACCCGCCCGGCCTTCGGGCTGGAGACCGTATATCCGTGGTTGCCCCAGGCGGCCAAGCTGATCGGGCGGGACAATGCCCTGCCGCTTGAACGGCTGCTGCTGGAACAGGCTTACCGCGATCTGGACCGCCACGGCGGGTTTCATATCTTCGATTTTGAGGCCGTCGTTATCTATGTGCTGAAATGGGACATTCTGGACCGTTGGGCCCGTTATGACGGGACCCGGGCGACGGAGCGTTTCGAGGGATTGGTGCATGCCGGGCTGGACGCCTACACGCATATCGCATTTGAAGGAGAGACATGATGGCCGTGACATCCGAGGCAGTCCAGGTGGCCGCCCGCGTGGTCGCCGTGCAGGACGATCTGGTGGAAATCGAGGCCGTGCCGGGGCCGGACGGCCAGGTCCCCTCGCTGGTCAAGAATGAAGTCATCCACATATGCCCGCACGGCCTGAACGAGCGCGGCGAGCGGGAATATCTGAAAGCCGAGGTGCTGCGGGTGCGGGGGCGCACGGCGGATGCCCAGGTGTTCGAGAGCACGCGCGGCCTCGCGGTGGGCGATGCGGTCGAACAGAGCGGCGAAATGCTGTCCGTGGAACTGGGACCGGGCCTTTTGGGTCAGGTCTATGACGGGCTTCAGGCGCCCCTGCCGAAGGTGGCGGAGCGCTACGGCACGTTTTTGCCGCGCGGGGCGCGGGTCGCACCGCTGGACACGGTGAAGAAATGGTCCTTCGTGCCCAAGGTCAAAAGCGGGGCGGACGTGGTGGCCGGCGATGTGCTCGGCACGGTGCAGGAAGGGCGGTTCACCCACAAGATCATGGTGCCGTTCGGCTGGCGCGGTACCTTTCGCGTCGCCTGGATACAGGAGGGCAGTTTCCACACCGCCGAGGTCGTCGCCCGGCTGGAGGACGGGACGGGCCGCCAGCGCTCCGTCACCCTGTCGCAGCGCTGGCCGGTGCGGCGGCCGCTGAGCGGCAACCTGTTGAAACAGGGCCATGCCCGCCGCCTGTATCCCAGCGAGCCGATGATCACCACCCAGCGGCTGATCGACACGTTTTTCCCCGTCGCACTGGGCGGAACCGCCTGTATCCCCGGCCCCTTCGGGGCGGGCAAGACGGTTTTGCAGAACCTGATTTCCCGGCATTCGTCCGTCGATGTGGTGATCGTCGTCGCCTGCGGCGAACGCGCGGGCGAGGTGGTCGAGACCATCAACGAGTTTCCGCAGATCACCGATCCCAGGAGCGGCGGGTCGCTGATGGACCGCACCGTGATCGTCTGCAACACCTCGTCCATGCCGGTGGCGGCCCGCGAGGCGTCCATCTATACCGGTATCACGCTTGGCGAATATTACCGGCAGATGGGCTATAACGTGCTGCTGATCGCGGATTCCACCTCACGCTGGGCGCAGGCCATGCGCGAGACGTCCGGCCGGCTGGAGGAAATCCCCGGCGAGGAGGGCTTCCCGGCTTATCTGGAATCCTCGATCAAAAGCGTTTATGAACGCGCCGGCGTGATCGAGACCAATGATGGCAGCACCGGCAGCCTGACCATGATCGGCACGGTGTCGCCCGCCGGCGGCAATTTCGCCGAACCTGTCACCCAGTCAACCCTGTCGACGGTGAAATGCTTCCTCGGCCTGTCGGCCGACCGGGCGTACAAGCGGTTTTACCCGGCGGTGGATCCGCTTTTGTCCTGGTCACGTTACAATGAGCAACTGCTGCCCTGGTTCGAGGCACATCTGGGCGCGGACTGGGGCCCCCGCGTACAGGAGATGCAGCGGCTTCTGGAGCAGGGGGACGCGGTCCAGCAGATGATGCAGGTGACCGGCGAGGCCGGGGTGACGCTGGACGATTTCGTCACCCAGCAGAAGGCACTGTTTCTCGATATGGTCTATCTGCAACAGGACGCGTTCGACCCGGTGGACAATTCCGTACCGCTCGAACGGCAGAAAATGACGTTCGACACGCTGTACCAGATCGCCACCAGCCGACGGTCCTTTGTCGACAAGGACGCGGTGCGGGACTATTTCACCCGTCTGACCGGCCTGTTCAAAAATTTCAACTATGCCGCCGAGGACACGCCCGATTATCACGACATTCTCAAACAGATCGAGGCCATGATGACATAAGGCCGCATGGCCTGCCGAGATGATGAGGCAGATCGGAACGTTTTCCGGATGATGGGGGCGGCCCCGTGCCCGGCGGGATGCCGTTCCTTCACGGACTCGCCATGGAAGGGGCCGGAAATATGCATGATGCATACATATTTCCGCTGTCGTCCATGCCGGGGTCGCTGTCCGGCATGGTGCGCCTGCTTTGGGCGGGAGGGCGTTTCCGGGCGTCGCCTGAAAGACCGGGCCTGAAGGTGTCAGTGAATTATGTCCAGCGAATATCTTGCCGGAGCATATTTTAATATTGATAATCATTCCTAAAAATAATACATCATGAACCGCCACCCGATTTTCCGCACCGCAGCTAGACACCGGAAGTAAGGCAGCCTGATCACCAACCGTGATTGGAAAGGTTGAGTACCCCCATGAATATGAATGTCACCATTGATCGCAAAATTCTGTCGCGGCCTGCCAGCGGGCCGACGGAAGAGACCGTCCTGGCCGTGACCCATTATACCGATTTTCTGTTTTCCTTCCGTCTGAGCCGGCCGGCGGGGTTCCGCTTCCGCTCCGGCGAGTTTGTCATGTTGGGCCTGGAGGTGGACGGCAAGCCGTTGATGCGTGCCTATTCCATCGCCAGTCCGAACTGGGACGAGGAGTTGGAGTTTTTCTCGATCAAGGTGCCTGACGGGCCTTTGACCTCACGCCTTCAAGGGGTCAAGCCGGGGGACAAAGTGCTTCTGGGACGCAAGCCAGTGGGCACGCTGGTTCTGGACGCCCTGAAGCCCGGAAAAAATCTTTATCTGTTTTCCACGGGCACAGGGTTCGCCCCCTTTGCCAGCGTGATCCGTGACCCGGAAACCTATGACAAATTCGAACGGGTGATCGTCACGCATACCTGCCGCGAGGCGGCGGAGCTGGACTACAGCAAATGGACGGTCGGCAAAATGATGGAGCATGAATTCCTCGGCGAGCTTGCCGATGGAAAACTCTATTATTTCGAGAGCGTTACCCGGGAACCCTATTTCAGGAACGGCCGGATCACCACATTCATCGAAAACGGCACGCTGTTCGAAACGCTGGGCCTGCCGCCCCTTGATGCCGAGGGGGACCGCGCCATGATCTGCGGATCGACCGCGATGATACGGGATGTCAGGGCGCTGCTTGTCACAGCGGGGCTGACGGAAGGATCGAATGCGATGCCCGCCGAATTTGTCGTCGAAAAGGCCTTTGTCGGGTAGGGCCGCGACCGTTTCACCGTATCGGAGACAGATTATGGGATCCCTTAAATCGCTTTATGTCGGTGCACTCCCGCTTTTGGGCGTACCGGCTGTTCTGGTGCATCATCATGAGGAAAGCGCGGGGACGGTTTTTGCCGTCGGGGCCGTGTTTTTCATAACGCTCGTTGCCTCGGCATGCGTGGTGCTGAGCCTGAGGACGGAGGGGCAGCGCCATGCCGGGCAAAAGGTCGCGGCCAGGATGGCAGGGCGTCTCGGAGTGGATAAACAGGCGGCCCCCCACCCGGTTTGGGAACGCGGGAAGAAAAGGGCAGGGTGAGATTTCGGGACCCCTGCATGGTCTCCCGTATGGTTCTGGGCAAAAGGCCAATCTTGCTTTTCATCAGTATTCGTTTTCATCAATGTCAGGAAAGGCTGGAAAAATGTATATCGCCATGAACCGCTTCAAAATTGTGCCGGGGTCCGAGACCGCTTTCGAGGATGTCTGGGCCAGGCGGGACTCACACCTTCACACGGTTCCGGGTTTCCAGGAATTTCAACTGGTGCGCGGCCCGCGCCATGACGACTATACGCTCTATGCCTCGCATACGGTGTGGGACACCGAGGACGCCTTTCTGGCGTGGACGAAATCGGACGCCTTCAGGCAGGCTCACCGGGACGCCGGCGACAATACGGGGCTGTATCTGGGTCCTCCCGAGTTTGAAGGCTTTACCGCCGTCCTGAATTCCAGGGCCGAGTAAACGGGGTTTCTGCGGGGCAGGGACACAGGTGTGTCGGGGGCGATGGACGTTCTTGCATGCCGCCGGTCACTATCGCCTGTCCTGCACGAACCCTATCTGGCGATCGGGCGAATATGGGGCCGGCGCGGCCGTGTTCCCGACCGTGTTCATCGACAGTCGGCGGATTGCCGCCCTAGAACCCGGCCACCAGTCTGATACCGATCACCCTTGGGTCGCCCGCCACGGCCGTGGCCCCAAGGGTCGGATTGGCGGGGTTCAGCGTCAAAAACGCGTCATCAAGGATATTGGTCGCGAACACTTCCGCCGTGAACATATCGGTCTCATAGCCGAAGATCAGGTCGACGGTGGTGAAACTGTCGTTGAGGGCGGTCGGATCATTGTCGGGGACGGAAAAAGAGTTTCCCGTATAGCGGATACGGGCGTTGCCGTAGAGCCCGCTTTCATGCGTATACCGGGCGCCGCCACCCGCCGTCCATGTGGGTGCGAAGGCAAATTCAAGGCCTGTCAGATCGACCCCGCCGATGACGTCGGCCCCTTCGGTGAATTCCGTGTCGGTGAAGCCCACATTGGCGAAGAGGTCAAGCCCCTCGACCGGGTTGGCGAAGGCTTCCATCTCAAAGCCGGCCATGCGCGACTGGCCCACATTGTCGGTGATGGTATCGAGCGGATTGCTGGACAATTGTATATTGACCTGCTGGTCGTCATAGCTGACGTAGAACAGGTTGGCGTTCAGGGTCAGGCGGCCGTCAAACCACTGCGACCGCATGGCCAGCTCGTAATTGGTGGTAAATTCGGGGTCGAAGCGATTGACGACGCCGGCAGATTCCAGAATGTTCTGATCTCTTTCTTCCGATGGCTGTAGAGCGGCCCTGAACAGGTTGATCGACAGTCCGCCGGCCCGGTAAGCGCGCTGAATGCTGACGCTGGTGGAAAAATCATCCGTCCATTGATAGCGGACGACCCCTTTCGGCAGAAAGGCGGAAAACGTGTTCTGTGCCGTTACCTCCGCCGTATTTGAAAACTGCTGCGTCGCGGCAGTGACGACCTGATCGATCAGCGGGTTTCCGGTGGGCGGAAAGGCGGGCACGATGGTGCTGTCGAAAATGGTCTGATCCAGCTCTTCATGGTCGTAGCGGGCGCCGAACGTCAGTGTCAGCCTGTCCGTCACATGGTAGGACACCTCGCCGAACACGGCGTAATTGCGGATGTCCTGGGAAGAACTGCGGTCAAAATTGACAGGAAAGGAGGGAAAGGTCGCAACGATGTCCGACCTTAATGCCGCCGCCGTTGCGATCTGCGTCATGTCGGGGGCCGGCGTCTGAAACAGAATGCCCGCCAGCGTCGCCGGGTCGGGGAAGGCAAATTCGCTTAAAATGATGTTTGTGCTGCCGTTGAGGAAATCCTCACTGCTGTCGAAAAGATACCCGCCCAGGATCGTATCCACACTGTCATTGCTGAAACTGACCCTCAGTTCCTGACTGAAAATCTGGTTGTCCCGGTTGGTAAATCCCGGACTGTCCGGCCCGGTTTCGTCATTGGTGCCGTCGAACAGAAACCCGAGTTGGTTGTCGATATAGGCGGTGACGCTGGTCAGGCCCCAATTCTCATTGATGTCATACTCCATTTCAGCCGAAAGAATATTGGCTTCAACGGCGTTGGAGCCCCTGACATTGACGGTGGTGATACGTTCTTCGGGGAACAAATCCTCGTCAATGCGGTTTTCGCCTTCGTCGGAGTCGATATAGCTGTAATTCAGGCGCACCGTCAGGTCCGGAATGGCCTGCGGTTCCAACAGGATTTTGCCGCGCAGGGTCAGCGACCGCCTGCGGTCTCCGTCATCCGTGCCCAATGTCGGATTGTCGTTGAAGCCGTCGGTTCGGGTGTAGTCCCCGGCAAAGCGGACGGCGATCTGGTCCTCGACGACGGGCAGGGACACAGCGGCCGATCCGCGAATGCTGTTGAATTCCCCGTAAGAGGCCTGCGCCCGTCCGCTGAGTTCATAATCGGGGTCGATTGTCCGGGCGACGACGGCCCCCGCCAGGGCATTGCGCCCCTGGATCGTCGACTGCGGCCCCCGAAAAATCTCGACGCTTTGAATGTCCCACAGATTGAGGCCACCATTCTGAAACAGGTTGCTGGGGATGAAGACGCCGTCCAGATAAATGGTGGAGACATCGCTGGTCTGGTCCCCGGGTGCCGCGCCCGTATTGCGCAGACCGCGAATTGTAAAGCCCTGATCGTTGAACAGGCCGCTTACGTTGGCGGTCTGATCGAACAGATCATACAGATCGATGAAGTTCTGCTGGTCGATCATCTCGTTGGTGAAGACGGCCACGCTGGATGTGGTGTCCTGGAGGGACCGTTCGAATTTTTCACCGCGGACGACGATCTCTTCCACATCGGGACCGTCGTCCTCAAATGCGACTGTGTCCGTACCGTTCTGTGCCGACGCTGCCCCTCCAAGCATGAGGGCAATGGTGCTGACGCCAGAGAAAACTGTCCCCCTGAACTGCATTTTCCTGACCCTTTATGAGCTACGTCTTTCGTTGATGTGGCCGTGTTTCCGAGGATGCAGTTACCATTTCAAACTTGTATATGCAATCAATTATCAAAATCATTTTTAGGTAATGGGCTTTTGCCAAATACAGTAACCTGGCATGCCCGTCAGTCACTTTCGTGGATGGTGCCGGTGCGATTCAAGGGACATGCACGGTAGGGTTTTCTTATAGTTTTCAGAAGGTTGATCCGGCGGGGCGTGATGCTGCGCGGGATCCTGGCCGGCCCGGCTTCCTTAGATATATGGTCTAGGAATGATTTGCATTTTCATATGTATTTCCATAAAAGATGATTGGATGGGCGGGGCCGTCTTTTGAAATCGATTGTATGGGCCCGCATTGTACCGTGCTGTTGGTTCACGGCGGCTGCCGGGCTTTGGGGATAGGGAAAATGACCGTTCTTTTGGCAACGCTGCTGCTCTATCTTGCCGTTTACGCGTTTTATCATGCGCATCCGGCCCGCAGTGGCTATGCGGCGGTCCGATCCTCAGCCCGGTTGCAGCGCGGGCTGCGAATGTGCGGGTGGGGACTGGCTGGTTTGTCCCTTGTCGCGTTCTCCTCCATCAACGGGTTCGAACGCGGGGTTGTCTATTGGCTGGCCGTGCTTATGGCGGTTGGCCTGGTAAGCCTGTTTCTCGGAGCCTGGCGGCCGGAAAGCCACCGGAAAACCGCTTTACCGGTGGCTGTTCTGACGGGTGCTGTCCTGACCGTTTCCGTGGTGGGGGTGGCGTGATGCTCTACGGGATCATGGGAAGCCTGGCTGTCGCTCTGGGCCTGGCGACATGGAAGGCTCCGCGACTGACCAGTGTTATCGTCTGGGCCCTATTGGCGGCTATTTTCACATCGTCCGCCATTCTCATGACATTTCCGGGAGCGTTCGCGGAGAAAGCGTTGTGGGTGGCGCTCAGTGTTCCGTTCATATGGGTTGCGTTCCAGTTCTGGACCTATTGGGACAGAAAAGCCTGGCGTGTTGCCATCGGCCTGATGGCACTAACAGCCCTGTCGGCGGCGATCGTCTTCACCTCAGAGCCGATGATATAGGAGCCGATGAATGGACCGTCCGCGCCATCTCCGCATCTATGGACTGCATTCGTGGTCGGGCATTGTGCTCGGCCTTTTTGTCTTCGTCGTCTGTTTCACGGGCTGCTTCGCGCTGTTCTATCACGAAATCCAGACATGGGAGGATCCGGCAAGGCGGCTGGAACTGGCGGAAAATCCGGTTGATATCGACCCGATCCTGACAGCCTGGGTCGAGGAGACCGCTGCGGGCGAAGAGATTGAATTTTTGCGCCTTTCCTACCCCAGTGAAACCGAACCCTATTACACCACAATGTTCGGTGTGCATCCCGAAGGCGAAAAAGCCGAGTTTTTTACCGCCCGCTGGGACACGACCACAGGTGCCCGGTTGCCGGAACGAGGGGCGGGGCTGTCCGAATGGTTGCTGGATTTCCACCGGGACCTGATGTGGCCCGAAGGCCTTGGCGGGCGTCGTATCGGCCGCACGCTGGTTGGTATTGCGGGCATTGTTCTGATGCTGTCCATCATTTCCGGCGTGGTGATTCATACCAAGATTTTTCAGGAGCTTTTCACCCTTCGGTTTTTCCGGTCCGTCCGTCTTAAATGGCAGGATACGCACAAAATTCTCGGCCTGTGGGGATTGCCGTTCTACAGCATGATCGCGGTGACAGGGGCATTTCTGGGCGTTGTGGCGATCCTGGCGCCGATCGTCGCCATCCTGACATTCAAAGGGGATGAGGAAGCCCTGATCGAAGCCGTGGTCGGCAAACCGCTGGAGCCCGCGGGCATTGAGGCACCGATGTATCCGCTGATGGCGGTCGGAGCCCTGCGGGCGGAAACGTCCGGGTTTGCGCCGTCTTTCGTCTTTGCCCAGAACTGGGGGGACAGCAACGCGCGCTATGACGTTTATTTTGAGGCGGACACCGAACTGGCACATGTGGAAGCCATCCAGTTGAACGGGGTCACGGGAGCCCGTGTGGCCAATTCCAGAATGGACACTGTCACGCCTGCCCAGCGGGTTACGAATGCGGTGTCGCCGCTGCACTATGCCACCTTTGGCGGGATTGCGTTGAAGCTTCTCTATTTCATACTTGGTCTGTCGCTGGCGGTGATTACGGCCTTTGGTCTGATGCTGTGGATCGAGCGCCGTCTTTATGGCAATGCAGGCCGGAAAAGCCCGGCTTTTTACCGGCGACTCAGCCATCTGGTGACCGGTACGACACTGGGATTCCCGCTTGGCACGGCGGTCATTTTCGCATTGGATAAGCTTTACACCGGTGCCGAGGCGACGCGTCTCGCCTGGACCGCCTACACCTATTTCGGTGTGGTTGGGCTGGCGGTGATTTTCGCCTTCCTGCGGCGCAATGATTATCGTGCCACCAAGGAAATCATGGCCGCCACCGGTTTTGTGTTCATGCTGGTGCCGGTTTTGAATGTGATGATCACAGGCGGCGGCTTGCCGCAGCTTTTGACAAGCGGTCATAAGGTGGCGGGCTATGTGGATGTTGCCTTGTTGAGCCTTGGGGCGCTGACGCTTTTAACCGCATCCCGCCTGCCGGACAGACGCCCGGACAGCGTATCCCGGGAAGAACGCAGGGCGCGCCAGCCACAGCCCAACCCCGACCTGCCGCCGGTTGCCGCAGAGTAAACGCTTTCCATGAATATTTTTGGGCCATAAATATTCTTTCGCCCATAAATATTCTTTCGGCCATAAACATCTTTTCGGTCAGAGGCGGAATGCCTCTGCCACCCGGTTGAAACCTCACTGACTGAAAGATTGTTCGCCCTAAAGACTGTCTGGTATTTTACGAATGTCGTCTCAAGTGCGTGGGATATTCTGTCAGTTAAAATAAATAATGAGACTTAATATCAATTTATATTGCCTCAACTCTGCATCATGCTGAAGGCAATGGGGCACAGGCATGATAGGGTAATGGGACCGGTCCGTGGCAGGCAGGGCGGGGAAAGTCTCTTTATTCGTTGATGGAGTATGGCGTGGCGCTTGCGAATGGAACTCTTTCACAGAAAGCGTTTTCCGATGCGGCTGAGACGTTCGGCTATACATATACCGATCTGAGCGTCACACCCTCCGCCGTCGATCACGATACGCCGCTGTTCGAGGGCAGCCTCGGGTTTCAGTCGCTGCCCTGTGGCATCAGCCTGTGCGTCAGTGATCTGAAAAGCCTTTGCGACAGTCAGCATGACGGTGTTGTCGAACGGTCCTTGACGATTGCCATGGTGTTCGGCGATGGGGCGACCGACTGCCAGTTCGGTGCGGACGGGCGCCTTGTTATCGAGGCCAACACGGCTTCGGTTGTTTCAGTATCGGATGCCGCCCGTATGGCCGGCCGGTATCGTGCCGGGCAGAGGGCCCGGTGCCTGCTTGTCCGCGCCCGGCCGGAAGACTTTGCCGATGAGACGATCGCCGAGCAGATTGAGTCCTCGCTGAAGGCAACATCGGTGGCGCATTTGCCCATGTCGCATCGGTCAATGCTTTTGGCGGATGAACTGGCCGCACCCTCGGCACAGGGCGGTGTCGGCCGTCTTCTCGCCGAAAGCTGCGCGCTTGAACTGTTCGCCCGTGCCCTTATGGCGACACAGGCACGGTCCTGGCCCCGGCAGGACAAGCTGTCGGGGCGCGATTATGCAAAAATGCTGCTGGTGCGCGACAGGATGCTGGCAAATCCGGGTGACAACTTTACGCTGGACGATCTTGCCCGGGAGGCCGCCGTCAGTGTCAGTGTGCTGAAGGCGAAATTCCCGCTCGCATTCGGTCAGTCGGTGTTCTCCTTTCTCAGGGACGCGCGGCTGTACCGGGCCAGGCAAGGCCTTGAACAGGAAGGGTGGACGGTGTCCGAGGCCGCTTATTTCGCCGGCTATCGTCATCAAAGCAATTTTTCCAGTGCCTTTCGCCGTAAATTCGGGATGCCGCCGCGTGATGCCATGACCCGGTAGGGGCCGCGCGCATATGGAAATCGGCTACACTCATAAATCTTCCGACTGGCGGGTGTGTATCCTTTTTTGATATGGTTTATATGAAATTGCGAATGATTAGCTTTTGCGGTATAACAGGATATCAGCTGTTCCCGCCGTTTCAACGCGTGAAGCGTGCCGGCAGGGCGGCGGAAAGACCGGAAATGCCCGCACGGGTTATCAGAGTGTATCCGCAAGGCTGTCTTTAAAATGTGGCGGCTCATTTTTCGGTCTCGGAACAAAACAAGGCTTCGGCCCGAGACATGACAGGATATGGCTGCGCCGGCAGCGCGGCGCCGCAGACCAGCAAGGGCCGGCCCGCCTACTTGAGCGATCCTTGTGGAACGGCCCGGCAGATATAGGGACACTTCCCGGAAAGGCACGCACCATGAACAAGCCGGAACCCGCCTGCCACGTCGACCTCACCGGTGTTCCGGAGACGATGCTGTGGCCGCTTTGGAACCGCGCGGCTGAAATGCAGCGCCAGGACCGTCTGATCGAAGATCCGATGTCGGCCGATCTGGCGCGCAGGATCGATTATGACTTTGCCGCAAGTTTCGGCAAACCGACGGTGTTTCATCCCATTCGTGCCCGGGTCTGTGACGACCTTATTCACACTTTCCTCGCGCGCACGTCCGGCACACCGGTCGTCGTTGCCCTGGGGGAGGGGCTGGAAACCCAGTTATGGCGGATTGACCACCCCCGTTTGCGATGGATCAGCGTCGATGTGCCGGAGGCCATCGGTATCCGCCGGACCCTGTTGCCGTCGCATCCGCACGCCTCGCTGGTGGAGTGTTCGGCGCTCGACCCGGCCTGGATGGATGCCGTGCCCGACGACGCGCCGCTTTTCATCAGTGCCTCCGGTCTTTTGATGTATTTCGAGGAAGATCAGGTCCGCGCATTGCTGACGCGGATCGCCCGGCGTTTTCCCGGCGCCGAGATATTTTTCGATACAATCACACCCTATTTTTCGCGGAAAACAGTAAACGGAATGAAAGTGACCAGGCACTATACGGCTCCGCCCATGCCGTGGGGGATCACGGTTGACGGCCTGCCGGCTTTTATTGACTCCATCCCGTATCTTGAGCCTGTCTCCGTGCAAAGCTATGCCGATCCGTTTCCAAAGCGCACGCGGCTTTACAAACTGCTCTCGGCCGTCCCGCCGATCCGGCGTCTTTTCGCAGGCGGCCTTGTCCATGCAAAATCCTCGCTCGTCCCAGGGCAGGACGACAGTGCCTGAGCGGGCACTGCCGGCTTTAGCCGGCAGGCCATGTCTCTGAACAGGCTGGCCCTAGGGCCTGGGGTCAAGCCGGATTTTGCCGTCGTGCATGAAACAGGTCCGGGTGAAGAGCGAGAGATCGACCGGATTTGGCAAGCGAATGTCGGATAGCTCCGGCAATGGTTTGCCTCCGGCCTTGAAGGACCGGCCAATCTGCGACAGCGTGACGATGATGGCGCCCGTGGAATCCGCGAACGCCTTCAATTGCATCACCTGAACGGCAAGTTCGGGATGCCGGCGGATTTGGTCCAGCAGTTGCAGATAATCGATCACGGCAAAAACATCGCCCGGCGCGCGTTCAAGGCGGTCGACAATGTACCCCGCGCATATGTCGTCGGACGTGTCGAGTGTCAGGGATTGTCGTATCAGGCGCCAAGCGATTGAAGGCGATCGCATATGTCAGCCTCGGTGTCTTCCAGTGTGAAGACGAAGGCGGATCGTCCCGCGCGCGCGGCAGTCGCGGCCAGTTCCAGACCCAGCAGCGTTTTGCCGTGGCCGGGCCGCGCGCCCAGCAGGACCAGATCGCCCGGATCAAGCCGCGCCAGCATTTCGGTGGCCGGGCCGTTGCCGGGCGTCGACGCGGACAGATGCCCCTAATCGCGAAAACCTTCCCGCCGTGCGAGACGGTCAAGGGCCTGGTGCAAAGGGATTTTTTCCTCACGCGCCAGTGTTCTGGCACGTCGCTTCAACCGGAAAACCGGTGCGGACAGTTTCATTTGGACCCTCCTCTTTCAGGCAGCGCTTGCAATCCCTCCTTATGCCTGTGCCCGAACAGAGTGGGTTCGATGAAATGACTGCCCCGCATGTCACATGCTTCCCCGGCCGGAGGGGGGAGGCGCGGGCCGCGCCTTACCGGACGAAGGTACTGGACCATATCCGTCGGCACAAGCCGCAATACTTTCGGTCGCGATGCCGGATTGGATATCTGTGCCTGGATGGAAAGCTGCCGCCTGGAATGTCGGTCGGGATGGGGCGACGAAGCTATACATCCTGTGAACTGTTATTCTGTTATGCCCCCCGTATGGCGGGCTGGAAATATGCATGATGCATACATATTTCCGTTGCTTTTATTGGAGTGGCTGTTTGCCGTGCCGGCAGGGTGTTGTACCCCAAAACCGGTGGTAGGTGCGGTTTACTGCGGTGCCGGTAGTATGTTGGGGTCAGTGCGCGTGAGGGCATCGCGGGGTCATAAATACGCCTGGCCGTACCGGCGGAATTCTGATGGGCGCGTATGGAGGGTTTCCTAAAAAATTCAATAAAAGCAGTATTTTAAGGAATTTTTTAAGGTCGAGCCAGAGGGGCGAATGGTGCCGGCACCAGGATTTGAACCCGGGACCTACTGATTACAAATCAGTTGCTCTACCAACTGAGCTATACCGGCATGGCAACGGCGTGGGGCGGGGACGCGACAGGGTGTCCGTGCCCGTGGCCACGGTGTGCGGGCCGTTCTTACCCTTAAGACCCGGCGGTCCGCAAGGGGAAATGCACGTGGCCGGTCGCGGTATTTGCCGGTTGCCGTCCGGGGGGCGTTCGGGATATGCCGACCGTCGGACCGGGGGCCGGCCGGGCATGATTTCGCCGGAATTTGCCGTATGATGAGGTCCGTTATTGGATCGAGGCCACCGCTTTTTCATGACCGCACGCATTCCCCTTTTTCTCGCCAGGACCGGGCGCCGGCCGTTTGCGCCGTCCCGGCCGTCCATGGCACCTGCCGCAGGCGCCGCCACGGGACTGTACCGCCCTGCGGTGCCGGCGGCCTGTGTGGCGGTGCTGCTGCTTTTGCCGGTGCTGGTGGCGGTGCTGCTGATGTGGGCGGTGCCGGTGCGGGCGGACGATGGCGGGATCGAGGTCATTCTGGCCGGCACCCTGCCGAACGGGCTGCGGGCGCGTCTTCTGTCGCTGTCGGCGCTGTCGGGCGATGACGGCGAGCCGGTGGTCTCCCGGTCGGCGCTGAGCCTGCGCGCCGAGGGGGACCGGGACATGTTTGTCCGGTTTCTGCGGTCGGAGGGATATTACAGGGCCAGCGTCTCGGTGCAGGCCGGAACAGGGCGGCATCCGGGGCAGGTGGTGTTCACGGTCGATCCCGGATCGGTGTACCGTATTGCCGATGTCACGCTGGCCTATGACGGCACCGTGGATGTCACCGTGCAGGACCGGGTCCTGGACGGGCTGCGCCTTGCCGCCGGCATGCCGGCGCGTGCCGGCGACATTGTCGCCGCCGAGGCGCGCGTGCCGCGGGTGTTGATGCGCAACGGCTTCCCGCATGCACGCATGGGCGTGCGGGACGTGGTGGTGGACCATGCGACGGAAACCGCCAGTGTGCGCTTGCGGGTCGAGCCGGGCGCGGCCGTAACGCTGGGCCGGCCGCGCTATGACGGGCTGGTCAGTGTACGCGCATCCTATCTGGACAGGCTGATCCCCTGGCGCGACGGCGAGATATATGATCAGGACAAGGTGGACCTGTTCGAACGGCGGCTGTCGCGCACCGGGCTGTTCCGGCTGGTCGCGGTGAGCATGGAACCACCGGCGGACGGCCCGCCGGTGCTGCTGGCCCGCCTTGAGGAAACGCGCCACCGGTCCCTGTCGCTGAGCGCCGGCTTCGCCACCAGCGAGGGGATCGGCGGCGATGTGGTGTGGGAGCACAGCAACTGGCGCGGCCGCGGCGAGACCCTGACGCTGACCGCGCGCGGGGCGGAAATCCGCCAGAGCGTGACGGCGGCCTTGCGGCTGCCGCACTTTCAACGCTTCGGCCAGATATTTTTCACCACGGTCAGTCTGAACCGTGACGACACCGATGCCTTCACCGCCGAGGGTGTGGAACTGCGCGCAGGGCTGGAGCGGCCCATCGGCCGCGATCTGACCGGCGCCGTGGCGCTGGAGGTGGATATCAACGACATCCGCGACAGCGAAAGCGATCAGTCCTTTGAACTGCTGGCCCTGCCGCTGTCGGTCATGTGGGACACGGCGGACGATCTGCTCAACCCGGAAAAGGGCTGGCGGCTCGGCGTGAAGGCGACGCCGTTTATCGCCCGGGATACCGACAGCACCACATTTTATCGGGCGCAGATGACGGCCAGCGCCTATTACACCCCCGCCGACTGCCTGCCGCTGACCGTGGCGCTCAGGGCCCGTGCCGGTGCGACATATGGTGCCGAGACAAACGAGATCCCGGCCAACCGTCGGTTTTTCGGCGGCGGTGGCGGGTCGATCCGGGGGTTCAATTTTCAGGAGGTCGGCCCGGTCAGCGACGACGGCACCCCGCGCGGCGGCCGGTCCATTCTGGAAGTCGGCGCGGAGTTGCGCTGGCGTCTGTCGGATACGGTCGGGGTCGTGCCCTTTGTCGAGGGCGGCAATGTTTATGACACGGCCTCGCCGCGGCTGAGCGGCTTTCGCTGGGGGGCGGGTCTGGGCCTGCGCTATTATACCAGTTTCGGACCGCTGCGGTTCGACATCGCCACCCCGTTGGACCCGGCGGGCGGCGATCCGGCGGTGCAGGTTTATATCGGCATAGGGCAGGCATTCTGATGGCGGTGCGGCGTAAAAGGAGCGTGCCGGGCAGACGGGCCACCGCATGGCTGAAGCGGCTGCTGGCCGGCAGCGGCGCGCTGGCCGTTCTGGCGGTACTGGCCCTGTCCGCGCTGGCCATGCCCTGGACGCGGGACGGGGCGCTGGCGCTGGCGGCCGCGCGCCTGTCCGGCGACGGCCTGGAATGGCGGTTCGAAGCGGCGTCCGGGTCGCTTTTGGGCCGGCTGACGCTGGACCGGGCGACCCTTCACAGCCAGGACCAGCCGGTCTTACGTCTGGAGCAGGTCGTGCTGGACTGGAGGCCCGCCGCCCTTTTGTCCGGTGTCCTGTCGGTCAGGGAGCTGTCCGTTGCCACGGCAACGGTGTTCCGCCTGCCCGACGGTCAGGGCGATGAAGACGGAGCGAACAGCACAGCGGGTGAGGCCGAAGAGACGCCGATTGATGGGTCCATGCTGACGGACCTGCCCTTTGCCCCCCATATCCCCGCGCTGGTGATCGACAGGCTTGTTTTCGATGCGGTCCAGGCGGAGGGGTCGGTGTCCGCCATGCTGGACGGCCGGGCGCAGACGGGACTGGTCCTGACCGTCGAAGGCGCGGCCGCAGTGCCCTATACCGACAGGGTGTCGGTACGTCTGGTGCTTGACGCCGGCACGGGCCGCGTGCGCGCCGATATGGACGCCGGGACCGGGCCGAACAGTCTGGCCGCCCATCTGGCCGCCCATCTGGCCGGTATGGATCTGCCGGTGCTCGACATGGGGCTGGCGGTGGACGGTCCGCTGGACGACTGGCGCGGTCATGTCCGCCTTGATGTGGCAGGGGATGCTGTATTGTCCGGCGATCTGTCGGGGCGACGGGACGGCGCCGCCCTTGACGGCACGGTGACGCTGCAAAGGGTGCATCCGGCCCTGCGCGGCGTGCTGCAAAGTGCCCGCCAGCGGATCAGTGTCGACTGGCGCGGGCACGACGGAGACGCACCGGCGAATGGTATCGACGGTTTGCTCACCATCGCCGTGGACGACGCCGGCCGCGGTCTTCACATCCGTCACGGTGTGGACCTGGCCGCCCCGCTGGCCCTTGACGGGGCGGAGGTGACGGTGACGTTGCCGGCTGTTGTGACCGATCTGGCGGGGGCGTCCTTTTCCACCGGTGCCGCGACAGCGCGCGCACGCCTGTCGGGTACCGCGCGCAGTCCTGGTGTGGAGGCGGATATCCGTATCGCCGATGCCGCCTATGGCGGCGTGCCGCTTGGCTCGCTGAACGGCGCGATTGCGGTGGGCATGACGGAAGACCGCGTCACGCTGCACAGCGCCAGTCTGACAAATGACAGTCTGACAAACGCCAGTCTGGCAAGCGACGGCCTAGCAAGCGACGCTCTGGCAGGTGCCGGTCTGGCGGTGACCGGCCATGGATGGTGGCGGCGCGGCGACGGCGCCCTTGAGGCGGGTGTGGATGTGACCCGGTTCGATCTCGGTCTCGGGTCCGCATGGCTGAACCGTCCGCTTGACGGCGATGTGCGCGGCGAAATCCGGGTGCGGCGGGCGGTGGCCGGGGCGGCACTGGAGATGACCGTGCAGGCGGACGCGGCCGGTCTGTCCGGCGACGGTCTGCCGGCCATCGTGCGGCGCGCGGCCGGTCCGGCGCCGCGGCTGACGGCGGCAGCCCGCATTGCCCCTGACGGTGCGGCCACGCTGGATAGCGTCCGTCTCGAGGGGCAGGGCGTCCGGTTCGATGTGGCGGGCCGGGTGGACCGCCGGGCGGGGCTGGCCCTGGACTACAACCTTGTGGCGGATGATTTTGCCGGCCTTCTGGACCAGCCCTTTCTGTCCGGCCTGGCGGCCTTGCGCGTTGACGGCCGTGTGACCGGACCGTTCGCGCGTCCCGGCCTGACGGCGCGGGCGTCGCTGGACCTGTTGCGGATCGAACAGGTGGCCCTGCGGGAGATTGCCCTGACACTGGACGCCCCCGATCTGACCGATTTGCGTGCGGTGCCGGTCCGTCTGGCCGCCGGTACCGATTTCGGCCCGCTGGCCGCAGGGGTGCGGGTCAGCATGGGGGCGGGGGATGTGATCCTGGACGGCCTGTCGGCGCGTGTGGCATCGCTGGCCCTGGATGGAGGACTGACCATCGGCACCGGGGGCTTGCTGGGCGGCCGGATCGCGGTTGAAACCCTCCCGGACCGGCAGCGGGAACAAGGCGGTTTCCGGGGCGGGGTTTTGGACGGTACGCTCTCGGCACTGGTCACTGTCGCGGGCCGGCAAACCGTATCCGGCCCGGTGCAGGAGGCCCGTGTCACGGCCACGGCGCGGGATTTTCATGCCGCGCCCCCCTCTGGGCCCGGCGTCTCGGTGGACGCGGCGGACGTCGCCGGCACCATCCGCTGGGGCGGTGACGGTGCGGGGGCGGGTATGGGGGCCGATATCACCCTGTCGGGGGACAGGGTGCGTGTGGCAGACCTGCTGCTGACACGGCTGGAGGCCGGGACGACAACCCGGGACGGGGCGACCGCTTTCACCCTGTCGGCCAACGGCCGCTACCGGGAGGATTTTGATCTGACAGCGGACGGCAGCGCTTCTGTGACGGGCGGCGACGGTGTCGCGGTGTCGCTGGCGCTGGCCGGGCGGGCCGGGGACAGCATGTTCCGTATGGCCGAGCCGGTCACCATCATCTATGGCGGCGGTTATGGCGCGGTGGCACCCTTCAGCCTGTCGGTGGGGGACGGACGCATTGACGGCCGCCTTGAGACCGGCCCGTCCGGTGTTGCCGCCAGCCTGCGGGTGGATGGGCTCGACCTTGCCGATGTGACGCCTTTCGTGCCCGATGCCGGTCTTTTGCGTGGACGGGCCAGCGGCACAGTGTCGCTGACCGGTCCGCTCGACGCCCCCGAGGGTGCCGTCAGTCTGGCGCTGCGGGATCTGCGCCTGACCGGGGCGGGTGCGTCGCAGGAGAGCCTGTCCCTGACGCTTGACGGGACATTGGCCGGTGGGCGCCTGCTGCTGTCCGGGGGAACGGGGGATGAAGACGGCTCCGACCAAAAGGGGGCGAATGGGGGCCGCCTGAATGACGACAGTCCGAACAGGGATACTCTGAATGGAGGTGAAGGTCATTTGGGCCTGTCCCTGACGGCCGATGTGCCTCTTGCCCTGAATCTGGCCGATGGGACGGTGGATGTTCCCGTGGGCATGCCGGTGCGGGCGCGGCTGCGGGCGTCCGGCGATCTGGCGCCCTTAGGAGGGCTGCTGCGATTGACGGACCATGTCGCCACGGGGCTCGCGGATCTGGATGTGCGGGTGGGCGGGACCATTGCCGCGCCCACGGTCAACGGTCACCTGAACCTGACGGACGGGCGTTATGAACTGCTGCCGGCCGGACTGGTGCTGGAGGATCTCGCCCTTGCAGGGCGGTTCACGGGGCAGGGCCTCGCGGTGGACAGTCTGACCGCGACCGATGGGGGCAGCGGCACGGTGCGGGCGGCGGGATACATCGCCCTGGACGATCAGACGCAGGACCCGGTCGTTGATATGACGGCGGACCTGTCGGAAATGACCGTGCTGCGCCGCCCGGATATCGCGGCGGCGGCCTCGGCGCGGATCGGGTTCACCCGCAGGGACGGCCTGTCCAGCCTGCGCGGGTCCGTCACGGTGGACGCGCTGGATGTGAAGATCGACTCCGGCGAGGACACGTCCTTTGTGCAGATCGAGGTGACCGAAATCAACGCCCCCGACGATGCCGGCAATGGCGGCGGCAACGGTGCGGGCGGCGCGGCGCGGCTGGACCCGCTGCGGCTGGATCTGACGGTCGACATCCCCAACCGTCTGTTCACGCGCGGCCGGGGCCTGGATGCCGAGTGGCGCGGGGCGCTCAGCGTAACCGGCACGTCGGAGGCACCGGTCATCGCCGGCACCGCGTCCCTGGTGCGCGGCCGGTTCGATTTCGCCGGGCGGCAGTTCACCCTGACGCAGGGGACACTGGCCTTTGACGGCGGTGAGGAGGTCGACCCCCGTCTTGACATCCGCGCCGATTATGCCGGGCGCGCCATTGCCGCCGCCATTCTGGTGAGCGGGCGTGCCAGCCGGCCCGATATCCGCCTGATATCCGAACCAAGCCTGCCGGAGGATGAAATCCTGTCCCGCATCCTGTTCGGGACATCCGTCGCGGAACTGTCGGCGGTGGAGGCGGTGCAGCTGGCGTCGTCGCTGTCGGCCCTGGCGACGGGGGGGACCAGCGTCTTCGACAGGACGCGCCGCCGGCTCGGTCTCGACCGTCTGTCGGTGGACAGGGTGCAGGGCGGCGACGCGGACAACGCCCTTGTCGGCGGGAAATATCTGACCAACAATATCTATGTCGAGGTCAGCACCACGGCGGCCGGGCAGGCGACCGGCGGGATCGAGGTGGATCTGACCAAAAATCTGTCCCTGGCCACCCGGCTCGGTACCTTTTTCGACAATAATTTCCGTATCCGCTGGCGCTGGGTGTATTGAGCGCGCCTTCGGCGGCGGTCTTGTGGCGCCCGTACGATACCAGGCGCCGTCCCTTTTACGCCTGTCCGCCGCCGCGCCCGCGCCGGTTGGCCCAAATCCGTCACGCAACAGGAATGAATGAGGGGGGGACTGTGCCGACTTCCGTGTCGGTCACGGCACGCGCAAAAGCAGCATTTATGGCTTTATTATACCCTTAATGAGAGATTTATATTGTAAAATATTCAATTATAAATATACATATCCCTGCACTTTCGTATTTCAGATTTTGAGGGGGAACAGATGTTAAAGCGCGCAATTCACGCCATTTTCATCGTGACGCTTGGTATGGCATTCTGGGCGGCGGACGCCGCCGATCACGCGGATGTCAATATTTCCGGGGAATGGAGGGGAACCTACACCGTGACACAGGTGTCGGGCCCGGTGAAATTCACCGCCGTCTTTTATCAGGCCGAAGATGGCACGGTCACCGGCACTTATGCAACCGGAACAGGTGTTTACGGCACCGGAACCGGAAAGGTCGTCGACGGCAAGGTGGTCATGGACTGGACCAACACGACGCCGTCATGCCCCGGCTATTACAGAAATGTCTACACGCTGGACGGGGACAGCATGACCTTTACCGTCAATGGCTATGACTGTCTTGGACCGGAAAAGGGTACCGGATCGGCCAAGCGCGTCACCGGTTCGTGGCTGTTCCCGTCATGAGCGGTCTGGCATACACCCTGGACAACGCGCCCAAGTTTGTCGGCAAGGAGCTTGGCCTGTCCGAGTGGATGGTCATCGACCAGGGGCGTATCGATGCCTTTGCCGATGCGACGGAGGATCATCAGTGGATCCATCAGGCCGGCAGTCAGGCGGACGCGGGCCCCTTTGGCGGGCCGGTCGCGCACGGCCTGCTGGCGCTGGGGCTGACGGTGAAATTTGCCAAGGACACCGGTGCGCTGCCCGAGGATGCGTCCATGTGCGTGAATTACGGCTATGAGCATATCCGGTTTCCGGCGCCCGTTCTGGCGGGCGCGCGGGTGCGGTGCCGCACAACCCTGAAAAAGGTGGACGCCCGTGACGACGGCAGTCTTCTTCTGACCACGGAATACCGGGTTGAGGTGGAAGGCAGTGAAAAGCCCGCGATGATCTGTGACTGTCTGGGTGTGTTTTACCGGTGAGCCGTGTCTCGTGCCTGTGTTTCGCGAGGCCCGTCCCATATGTCCGGCCATGGTTCCAGGACCATGATTTTGGACCATACGCCCTGAACCGCGATCCGGGGGTGTCCCCGGATCGCGGCCTGCCGCTGCCGGTCGGGCCCGGCCCGGGGTCAATGTGCTGAAGGCTAAAATCCGTAGGCCAAAATCGCTGAAGGCCAAAATCCCTGAAGGTCAGGATCACTGAAGGAATACATCATGGATGTCTCCGGCACTGGACAGGTGGCGGTGATCGGGGCCGGGCCGGGCGGTCTTGTGGCCGCGAAGGAACTGGCGGAGGCCGGCCAGCGGCCGGTGGTTTTTGAAGCGGCGAACCGCCCGGGCGGTGTATGGCGCACGCCGGACGGGGCGGCGTGGCCGCGAATGCGGACCAATCTGTCCAGACATATTTGTGCGTTTTCCGATTTTGCCTGGCCGGCGGATGTGCCGGACTTCCCCGTCAAGGAGGATGTCGAAGCCTATCTGACGGCCTATGCGGCGTCCTTCGACGTGACGAAAAACATCCTGTTCGGCTGCACCGTCACCAGCATCGCCCGCGAGAAAGCCGGCTGGCGGGTGCACTGGCGCCGCGACGGGCGCGAAGACACGGCCTGTTTCGACCATGTGGTCATGGCGACGGGCGTTTTCTCACACCCGGTTTATCCCGGTATTCCGGGCATGGACCCGGCGCGGTCCGGCTGCCTGCACAGCCGTGACTTCCGCACGGCGGATGGTTTTCGCGGTCAGAAGGTGGCCGTGGTGGGGGCGTCTTTTTCCGGGTATGAAATCGCCGCAACCCTTGCCGGGGCCGGTGTCGATGTGGTGCATGTGGTCAACCGGTCCTGCTGGGTTGTGCCGCGTTTTTTCACCCTGTCCGAGGATGGGGCCAGGACGCCCTATGACATGATCCTGTACCGGCGGGACAATTTCCGTCAGGCGCCCACGCCCCTTGACAGGCTGCGGCAGACCCATGCGCTGTTCGAGCGCGTGGCGGGCAATCCCGGCGATGCGGACGATGCGTTGCGTATCGATGTCATGGCCATGATGCCGCCTTTCGTCACCTTCTCGGACACGTATCTCGACCATGTCAGGACGGGGGCGATCACTGTGCGGCGCGGCCGGGCGGGCCGGCTGTGCCCCGAGGACAGACCCGTCCCGCTGACGGGGTTGGCGCTGGAAACCGGTGACCATATCGCGGCCGACAGGGTGATTTTATGCACAGGGCTTCAGTGCCGGCTGGACAGTCTTTCCAAGCGTGTCCGGGATGTTCTGGCCCATGATCCGGATGACATATTGCAGCCGCTGCTTCTGGACCGTTGCACCTTTCACCCAGACCTTCCGGGGCTGGGGTTCGTGGGGTTTTATCGCAGTCCTTTCTTTGGTGTGATGGAATTGCAGGCCCGCTGGATTGCCGCCGTCTTTTCAGGCCAAAGGCCGCATCCCGCGGACAGCAGGGCGCGCAAGAATATTCAGTATGAACGCGGCATCCGGGAGCGGAAGCCGCGACCGCAATTTGCCCACGGCGATTATGTCGCCCTGGCGGATTCCATCGCCGGCGCCCTCGGTGTCCTGCCCGCCCTTGATCGCGGTGACCCGCTGCATGCATGTGTCACGGACGGTCCCGTCCTACCGGCCCAGTACCGTTTGGCCGGCCCCGGTGCCAAGCCCGCGATCGCCCGCCGTATTTTGATCGGTGCCGCCGAACGCTTCCAGATACAGGCCTTTGCTCTGGATCAAGCGGGGCGTGTTGCCGCTGGTCCGTCCTGAGTTGGTTCGGCCTGATCCGTGCTTTTGTTTTAAATGTCAGGGGTATGGGCCCGTCTTGCAGGCTGCGCGTGCCATTGGGCCTCTTTTCAGCGGTGACAGGTCATGGTCCGCAATGCTTTCCCCGTCTGCTGCGGTGTATCCTGACCGGACATGCATGGCTACCGACTGTGTCCCGGCCGGTGCATGTGTATTCTTCGGCACGTCCTCTGTGACAAGGCAATTCAGCCCAGGGGTGTTTGTCTTGTGGAGATATGTATCTCATGGAGCAGGCCTGTTGTGGCCGCTATGGACGTTGCCACCATGCCGTAGCCTTGGGAGTCATTCCATATAGTGCAAAACGCAAAAGAAACCACAGGATTTCACGTGTTCAATATCTTTTGAACATATATTCACTTTTTATGACGATACAAAAACATAACAGAAGCCCTCCTCGTTTGAGTGGTTGTGAAAGAAAAAAATTACTAAAATTGCACTGATGCGATTTTAATTTGTTTTCTTCTGTTGTGTTTAAAGCTCTATCAGAAATGGAGCTGTTCTAGGATAATGCGGTAATGACGAAAAATGCGAGAATAACTTCAAAATTCTCCGGTGCATTTTTTAACACGCGTATTCGATTTGCAGCGGCCACCATTGCTTTGACGGTGATCCTTGGCGGCGCGGCGATCTTTTTTCAACTGGGCCAGATGAAAAACCGTGCCTGGTACGATCTGGCGATCCATCAATTGCGCGATACGGTCAGTGTCGTCAATGTGCAGGCGTACCAGGTGGCCTTTTCATCGTCGCAGACACAGCGTATGCAGGCCGTACAGACCCTGCGGACGTCGCTGATCGTATTTGCCAGCCAGTTCAATGAAATTGCCGCAAGCGATCCGGACGGCTGGGACGAACAAAGGGTCGCGGCCTTGCGGGAGGAAAGTCCCTGGCTGTTTCAGCTTGTCCGCTCGCCGAAGTCGGCCGCATTGGAAAGGCTGCGTGCCGAGGTGGCCCTGGAGTTCCCTGAGAGTCTGGAAGACATCTGGGAAGATGACAGCGACGAAGAGCCCGAAACGAAAGCACCTGGCGAGCAGGAGCGTATCCCGGATACAGAGGCATCCACCGGCCAGATCGAAGCGCTGAATTTTGAACTGCTGACACTGGCCGCTCAGCTCTCAAATTTGGGTGCGGAGCCGGATGCCCGCGATCTGGCCGTCAGCAACCGGATCTGGCATCTGACGACGGAACGCCTGCTGCCGTCTCTCGACACCGCGACGAATATTCTGGCCGATGCGCGTCAGGATGCCCTTGTGACATTGCAGATCATCTTTTTCGCGGCCGGGATCGCTATTCTGGCCGTCAAGGGCTTCAATGTTTTGCTGATTTATCAGCCCATGCGCCACAAACTGGTGCGCGCGCAAGTCGACCTGGAAGATCAGGTGGTCAAGGCCCAAAGCGCCGACCGCGCCAAGTCGAACTTTCTCGCCAATATGAGCCATGAGATCAGGACGCCGATCAACGGCATTCTCGGCGTGGCCCAGTTGCTGGACCGCAGCAAGCTGACGTCTGGACAGCGGCACCTGATTCGCATGCTGTCCAATTCAGGGACGTCCCTGCTGCAGATCATCAATGATATTCTGGACTTTTCCCGGATAGAGGCGCGGAAAATAGACCTCCACCCCGAGGAAGCGGATATCGCCGATCTGCTGGAAGAGACCGTGACCGTATTGTCGTTTCAGCGGGATAACGCCAACATCGTCGAACTTGTGACGAAAATACAGCCCGGACTGCCCAAGGGGGTTGCGGTCGACCCCGGCCGGTTGCGTCAGATCATCACCAATCTTGTGGGCAATGCCCTGAAATTTACCGACTATGGCCATGTTCTTGTGGAACTGTCCGGCGACGCGCGCGACGGTCTTCTGGCGGCAACCATTTCGGTGAGCGATACCGGCCGGGGTATTCCGAGTGCCGCGCTGCCCACCCTGTTCGACCGGTTTACCCAGATTGATGACGGCGACAGGAGCGTGAAAGAAGGCGCGGGCCTTGGCCTGTCCATATGCAAGCACCTGGTCGAGCTTATGGGCGGCAGCATAGAGGTGGACAGCGAGGTCGGCATGGGAGCCCGCTTTTCGGTGCATTTGGACCTGCCTGTCACAAGCCCTGACACTGTGAACTGTCGGCTGCCGGCCGAACTGCGGGGCGCACACTGTCTTGTCATCGATAACAGCGCGGTCGCCTGCGGTGTGATCGTGGACTATTTGAAAAACTGGGGCCTGTCCGTTACCGCGCATTTGGACGTGGATGACTGTCTGGGCACGCTTCTGGACTGGAAACCGGGCGGAACAGGTCGCAGGTTTCTCGTCGCATCCGAGGCCGTTCTGAAAATTGCCGGCCAGGCTTTTGTCAAGGAAATCGAGACGCTACAGGAGAACGGCTGTCATATTATCATCCTGAAAGCGCCCGATTTACAGGGAGAAGGCCATTTCTGGCAGTCCATGAAGCGGGTCGAGGTTCTGCACCGCCCGATTTCGCGCACGTCATTGTTTAACGCCATACAGGATGCGGCCGCCCTGTCTACGGAAAAACCGGACGGTCCCGACCGGCAGGCGGACCCGGCGGTTTCTCCTGCGCTCAACGGCACACCTGCCGGGCCGCCCACGTCCACAGCGGCTGACGACGGGCCGTTGACCCTGCTGGTTGACGACAATGAAGTGAACCGCATGGTGGCCAGCGAAATGCTGTCCCTGCTCGGACAGAAACATATTGTCGCGATCAACGGCCTCGAGGCGCTCAATTTTTTCAAGGCCAAAAAGCCCGACATTATTCTGATGGACGTCAGTATGCCGGTGATGAACGGGTTCGACGCGACCAAAGCGATCCGGGATCTGAAAACCAAAACATCCAGTCCGGTCATCATCGGCATGACGGCCTATGCCATGGCGGAAGACAGGAAGCGATGCCTCGACAGCGGAATGGATGACTATATCTCCAAGCCGATCAGTTTTGTCGACATGGAAACCCTTTACAAAAAATGGGCCGACCCCAAACGCCAGTAAGTGTTCTGTTGCACACAGGTTTCGGGACCATAGCGGAATGCCGATCATGATCAGAAAAATATGGATACTGTCTGTTGTCCTGGCTTTTCAGGCCGCTTTGCCGTCACAGGTTCGCGCGGATGACGATGACACGGATGAGGACAGCGGACAGTTGCTGAACGAGCTGTTTCAGTCCACCGTCATCTATCCGCAGGCCAAGGGCGAAATCCAGTGGACCTTCGCGCCCAGTTTCGCGCAAAACCCCGACGCGCGGGGGCTTGGGCTGCCCGTGTCATTTGAATATGGCATCAGTGACAGGCTGCAGGTGGAACTGGCATGGGAGGAAGGGCGCGCCTTCGACCGGCTGGACCGGGTGCCGGACGGTGCGGAAGGGGTGTTTGGCGCCGGCCTGCAATATACCCTGATGAATATCGGCGGCCGTGACATGCACGCGGCCCTGGGCGGTGAGTTCGAGGTCGCCGTGCACCGCGATCAGCTGATACTTCCGGGGGAGGGCGAAGATGGCGCAGGCAGCGGCGATGAAGGGGAAAGCCGCGCCAGCTTCGCGCCCTATGCCACCCTGGCCGCCGATTTTAAGGAACTGGGCGGGCTGCACCTGACCGCCAATGGCGGCGTTGAACTGAGCAATGCCGAGACCGAGCCGTTTCTCAATCTCGGCATGATCATGCCGCTTGGCGGGACCGTCATGTCGGTTGAGTGGAACTGGAGCGAGGAAGAACAGTTTCTGACCCCCGGCCTGACACATATCTTCGGATCCGGCTGGGAAATCGGTGTCGGTGCGGCCATCGGTGTGCAGGGCGAGGCCGATGATTTCCGTCTTCTGATGAACATCATCTACGAATATTGACCGTGTCTGGCCATGCATGACCTTTTGCCGAAGCCTGTGGTGCTGGTCGGGTATTTATAGCCTGTCCTGCCGGGACAGTGTGTGCGGCTTCCAGAAGTACGCCGCAGGCACCGCCAACGTGTTCAGCCCTTTTACCCGAAAAGATGCCCTGCCGCTCGACCGCAAAGGTTTTGCAGGGAATGCGGCCATGCGCTCAGCGCGATGGTAATGCTTCTTCAGTGTGGTGAATTACAGGCGCAGGCGCGAATCCCTGTTGGAGATCGGGCCGCATAATAGTGTTTTACCGGGTGTAATACACTGCCTAACACACCTACGCAGTCTGAATATGATCAGGTTCTAAAATTAAAACCCTTTAAAATCAATTGGTTGTGATTTTTCTTGCGCGGAATTACAAGAAAGCGCTTGCGTCTGCTCATCTAGTGTACTACATAACTAATACACCGGCGCAATAACACAGACAAACACAGCGCCGGTAAGCCCGACCCGGGTGACGACAGCGAGGACAAACAGCCGGCGGCAAGACCGGAAACGCCCTCAAAAAAAAGAAACAGCGAACCGGGTCATGACAGCGAGCAGGGTCGAGAAGAGGTGACCGATCACCCGGAGACCCGACCTGAAAACGGACAGCGAGTGAATGGGGAAACGAACAGGGGCCGGTGATAATTCAAGAACAGCCTGAGGCAGCCGGCCCTTTTTATTTCCCGCGATAACGACAAAACAGACAAGACAGCGAAGAGAAGGATAAAGATCATGAGCAGCCAACGCGCCAAATACCATGCCAAACAGGCCCATCGCCGGGCGCGCCGCCGGACAGGTGACTTGGCCCGCCAGGATGGCCAGAACGATCAGACCGGCTTTGCCGCAGGGATCATCGCCCTGGCCGCCTGAGCCGCACATATAGATCCAAGATAAAAACAAACCAGACAGCGACAGACCGAGGAGAAGACCGATGACCACCCGCAGCCAACGCGCCAAATACCATGCCAAGCAAGCCTACCGCCGGGCCCGTCGCCGGGCCGGTGACCTGGCCCGCCAGACCGCAGATATGCTGCATGCCGAGACCCTGACCGATTTTGCCGCAGCATCCATGAAGGCGGCCGCCTAAGAGACCCCGAACATTCCGCGCAAAGAACGCGCTTGAGAAAGAGGAAAATGCCATGACGCCGGAATGGACGGACGATCAGCCGATCTACCGGCAATTGAGGGACAAGGTGGTGGCCGCCATTATGGACGGAACGCTGGGAGAAGGGCAGGCCCTGCCGTCCGTTCGTTCAGTCGCCGTCGACATGCAGATCAACCCCTTGACTGCCTCAAAAGCCTATCAGGAGCTGGTAATGGACGGTTTGGTAGAAAAGCGCCGGGGTCTCGGCATGTTCGTGATCGACGGTGCCCGTGAAAATCTGCTGGAGGCGGAACGCCGCCGCTTCCTGAATGAGGAATGGCCCCGTATCGTCGACACCATTCGTCGTCTGGGGCTTGCGCCATCCGATCTGGTGGCGGACATTGAGACACCCGCAAAGGGTGCCAACGGCCATAAAAACGGCGATACATCAGGGAGGGGGCAATGAATAACGGGCCTGAAACAGCCGCAAGGGCTTATGGAACGGATACTGCAGCGTCAGGGTATGCGCCTGCCGACGACACACCGGTGATCGAGGCGAAGGGCCTGTCCAGGCATTATGGCGGTTTTACCGCGCTTTATCCCACGGACATCACAATCCCGCGTGGGCGCATTGTCGGTGTTATCGGTGCAAACGGGGCCGGTAAGACGACGATGCTGAATGCCATTCTGGGACTTGGTACCTATGACGGGGATCTGACGGTCATGGGGTGCCACCCGCTGCGCCAGCGTGCCGCGCTGATGCGCGATGTCTGCTTTATTGCCGATGTGGCGACCCTGCCGAAGTGGATGCGGGTGTCCGAGGTTCTGGACTATGTCGCCGGTGTCCATCCGCGTTTCAACCGTGATATCGCACTCGACTTCCTGAGGCGCACCAGCGTACCCCTGGACAAGAAGGTGCGTGCCCTGTCCAAGGGGATGACCGTTCAGGTTCATCTGGCGGTGGTCATGGCGATCGACGCCCGTCTCCTGGTGCTGGACGAGCCGACACTGGGTCTGGATATCCTGTTCCGCAAACAGTTTTACCAATCCCTTCTGGAAGAATATTTCGACGAAGAGCGCACCATTTTGATCACCACCCACCAGGTGGAGGAAGTGGAACATATCCTGAGCGACGTGCTGTTCATCAAGGATGGCCGCGTGGTCCTGATGGACGATATGGACGTCTTGTCGGAACGCTTTACCGAACTGCAGGTCGCGCCCGGAAAGGAAGCCGAAGCCCTGGCCTGTAATCCGATCCGCCGCACGTCCTCGCTGGGCCGGACCGTCTGTGTTTACCGCGATGCCGACCGGCAGGTGCTGGCCGGTCTTGGCGAGGTGCGGCGGCTTGGGCTGGCCGATATTTTCGTGGCGACCGTCGAGGAAGCCGGAGGGGGGTACGGCACCGCCGGGCCGGCCGCGTCACGCGTTACTGCCGAAGACGATCATGGAAAAGCGGGAGAAGAATAATGAACAACACCGCCGTTATGACCGGCCGGTTCTCCGGTCCCTTCACCGCCCTCCTGAAGCGCGAATTTCTGGAGGGAAAGAACTATTACTTCTGGCTTCCCGTCATATTGCTGGGGGGCGTGCTGACCTTGTTTTTCCTGATGGCCATCGGGTTTGGCTCGGTGATCGAGATCGGCTCGATGGAAGTGAAAAATATCTACAATCTGGGGTCTGCTCTTGAGCGTGCTCAGGAACGAGACCCTGTCGAATTGCCGGCCGCCATCACGGCTATGTACTGGCTTATGGCCGGACCAGCCGCAGTAACTATTCCCTTTGTAGTGTTTTTCTCACTGTTGGGTGCTCTTTATGAAGAGCGGCGAGATCGGTCTGTTCTGTTCTGGAAATCCATGCCGGTCAGCGACTGGCAGGAGGTTCTGGCGAAGCTGTTGGTGCCGGTTTTGGGGACATTGTTCCTTTTCCTCGGAGCAGTGATAGCAATGCAGCTTTTGACAGCGATCCTGCTTTCATTGATCGTATTGCTTCAAGGGGGGCCGATAAGCGCCTTATGGCCGCTGGGCTTGATGGTTACCAGTTGGGTGACCGCCGCTGTTGTTATCCTGTTGTACACCTTATGGGCATTGCCGGTATTTGCATGGATTTTGCTGGTGTCGGCTTACGCTCCGCGCATGCCTTTTGTGTATGCAATGCTGCCGCCTACCGTTGTGGTTGTGGTGGAGGCAGTGTTTTTCGAGACCGGCAATCTTCTGTCTTTTCTGGGAAGGCACCTGGGCGGATGGATGGGCGACTTTTTTGCAAATATCCATATTGATAGCCCACGGGATCTTATCACGTTGTTGTTTGGAGGTGGCTATTTCCGAGCCTTTGGTGGTGCCTTAACTAACATGGATTTCTGGGTCGGTCTTTTGATCGGCGCGCTGTTCCTTGCCGGTGCGGTCGAACTGCGCAAGCGGTCCGTATAAGATAAGGGGTGTGACGATGAATACGATGAAAAAGGCCGATATTCTGGAACAGCTTGCCCGTCTGGACCGTGCCTCCGATATCCCTGTGGGACTGTTACGCCACGCCGGACAGGCCCGGAAAAGCCCTTATGCCTGTCACGGCGGTTCGCGCCCGACACAGGAGGTCGCGCCGCCCGTCTGACAGGCATCGCGATCTATCCGAAGATTTGACGGGCTGCCATGCTGGCGGCCCGTTTTTTGTGATGCAGTGTTCTTACAACGGTTTGCCCGGCTGCCAGTCCTGTGGTGCCAGTATATAACTGTCAAAGCGGAACTCCGGCACGACCGTACAGCTGACCAATGTCCAGGCGCCGGTTGAGGTCGCCTGTTGCCAGATGCCGGGGGCAACAATGATCTGCGGCATCTGGCCCAACAGGATATCGGGGCCGAGAATGGATGTTTCCACGGTTCTCCCGTCTGCCGAGATACGGTGTTGCAACGGACTGCCGCTATGCCAGTGCCACAGCTCCGTCGAGTCTTTCAGAAGATGCCAGTGGGACTGCTGGCCGTCCGCCAGGAGATAATAAATGGACGACGCCAGTCCCCGTCCGTCCGGCCGGGTGTCCCCGTGGCAGAAGGTCCGGCGATAATAGCCGCCCTCGGGGTCGGGCGTCAGGTCCAGTTTCCTGATGATTTCATCGGCCGTCATGGACATTGCCTTGGAACCGTCCTTCTAAAGCATTTTAAAAACCGTTTATCGCCGGGCAGCATGAGGCCCCCGACTTTGAGGGTTACCGTCAATGCATGGCCGTGACAGGCTTGCAAAAGGGTGTTTTTGCGCTGGGCGGCTGTGCCGGTCGCTAGCCAAGGCCGGCACGCTCCAGACGGCTTTAACCGTAAAGACGGTTACAACAAATTATCAATTTAAAAGAGATTTTTTATATTTCTGATTGCTTTATTAAGGCCACGGTTTATTATCAACCTGCCATGGTTGTTGGCATTGTTCAATTGGGAGATTCCATTATGAAAAAGCAGCAAAAAAAGCCGCCTCAGTTCGAACTGGCGCGTGAGCTCAAGGTTGAAGAGCAGGAAAAAGTAACGGGTGGCTGTTCACAGAATCAAGGTGGAATGGGGACGGGGGCAACCCTTCCCGGCTGCCTTCAGGATGACGTCTGATTTGTCTTCATCAATAATCAAGTGATTGGAGCTGTGCCCTAACCGGGCACAGCTTCCCAATTTGAACGACCCATATGGTAAAATTTCTTGTTTTGACAGCGCCGCAGGATGGACATGCCATCATGACGGCTCAGGCCATGCGTACCTTGGGCCACAGTGTAACAAGCTGGATGACCAGTGAATTGTTTATTGCCCATCCGGCCAGTGCTGAAATCGGCCCTTCTGTGGACCTTTCGCTGACGCTTTCAAACAAGGATTCTGCTTTCAAAATCGGTGACTTTGATCGTATCTGGTATCGCCGGTCGAGGTTTTCGCCCAACCTTCCTTTTGCGGACGCGCGCAGCCGAGAGCTGTTCGAAAAAGAACAGGGTAGTTTCTACGAAGCTTTATGTCTGGCTGGTGAGTGTGCCTCCGAATGGGTCAATCCACCTGCCGCGCGTTATCGCGCGTTGAGCAAGCTCGTGCAATTGCAGCAGGCGAGAGCGGTTGGGCTTGCCTTCCCTGAAACAATCATCAGTAACGACATTGACGCCATCAGGGCGTTTGAGGCGCGTCATAGCAGCGGCCTCATCATGAAGAGTTTCTATCCGCTTCGTTGGAAAACTGACGAAAATCACCATAAAATGTTTTACACGGCGTCTTTTTCCGCCAAAGACTTTGAGGATGAAGACGCAATGAAGGCAAGCCCGGCGATCATTCAGACGCGCGTGCCGAATGCTTTCGATGTTCGCACCGTTGCTTTCGGTCGAAACCTGGTCTCCGCTCGTATCGAGCGGCATAATTCTGCCGTTCTTGACTGGAGGTCAGTGCAGAATGACGGCATTACCGTCAGTCCTTATGAACTGCCCGCAGATGTCGCAAAAAAATGCCTTGCTTTCTTGGAGCGTATGGCGCTGGTCTTCGGCTGCTTCGACTTTATCGTGACGCCCGCCGGTGAGCATATGTTTCTGGAAATCAACGAAGCCGGGCAGTTTCTCTTCCTTGAAGAGGCCTGCCCCGATTTGAAGATGCTGGATTATGCGTGTCAGTTTTTCGGGCATGGGGGAACGGTTACGTCATTCAAGTTGGACCGGTCTGGCCTGGATCTGAAAATGACCGACTTTGAAAGCAGCCTGCAAGCGGGTATCGCCGAGGAAAAGGCGGCATATGAAAGCACGGTCTTCAACAGCTTCTTATGAAAAATGATCAAGCCGTGTCGCCGGCGCGCAGGGCATAAAGGGCAATGGCTGCCGCGGTGCTGACATTCAGGCTTTCCACCCTGCCGCTCATCGGTATGCGGGCCAGAAAATCGCAGGATGCGGCGACACGGGGACGCAGTCCCGTTCCTTCCGCGCCCATGACAATGGCCAGCGGTCGCCCGGTGTCCAGCGTGTCTATATCGGCATCGGCGGCGCCGGTCAGGCCGACGGACCAATAGCCCATGTCGCCCAGTGTTTTCAGGCTGTCGGCCACATTGGTCACGCGGATCCAGGGCAGGGTGTCCAGGGCGCCGGCGGCCGCCCTTGCCAATGCCCCGCTTTCCTTCGGGCTGTGCCGGTCCTGTGTGATCAGCGCCGCCGCCCCCAGGCCGGCGGCCACCCGCAGGGCCGCGCCGACATTTTGCGGGTCCGTTACCTGATCCAGTATCAACAGACGCGGAGGATATGCCGTATCTCCACCCCGGACACCGCCCGGGGACGGCGCCCCGTCGGCCAGGTCCATTTGGGGAAGCGGCTGCACTTCCAGCATCAGGCCCTGATGGGGGGTGCCGGGTCCGACCGTGGCCTCGAACACAGACATATCGCTGATGATATCGACCGTCAGGCCGGGCCGGTTGCGGACCAGTGTATCCTGTAGGGCTGCGGCGTCCCGGGCGATCAACCGCCGGCACGGACGGGTCATATTGCCGAGTGCCGCCGTGACCGCATGGCGGCCGTAGAGGAAAAAGGCGCCCGGCGCGCCCGGGGACAGCGCCGCTGGGGACAGGCCGTGCCTTTTTCCGCCTGCTCCGCCGCCGCCGGCGGTACGACGTTTGCCGCGGCGCTGAGGGGGCTTGCCGGTGCGTGACGACGCTTTTGCACCAGGCTTCTTCATGCCGGCTTCTCCATACTATTGCTCCAGGCCTGTCATGTTCATACGCAGGCTGTCCGTCTCTTTCCGATTTTGCGCGGTTCGGGGCCGCTGTAAAAAAGGCTGTACCCGTGTGACGGGACTGTTGACAAGTCCGATGATATGCGCATATTCCGGCTTCACCGCGCGGACCGGGAGGTATCTCTCGGTCGCTTTCATGTTGGGGCCATGATGCCGTCCCGGTCGCTGGAAGCCGCACGGTTACATAGGTGGAGGGGTTGGGGAGCGGTCAAACCCATCAGACTGTAAATCTGACGCCTTCGGCTTCGCAGGTTCGAATCCTGCCCCCTCCACCACCTTGATACTTCGCTGATGTATGTTCGGGGTTTTGTCCGGGCAGCTTTGCCTCGGTGAAATTGCCTGTCCGGTTGGAACGGCTTGGTGTTGAGTTTGAGTGTGCTGCGGGTGTAGCTCAATGGTAGAGCAGAAGCCTTCCAAGCTTAAGATGAGGGTTCGATTCCCTTCACCCGCTCCAAATACGCGTCCCGTCGGGCGTCGTCATCATGGGGGTCCGGAATTCCGTTTCCGGCCGCCGGTGGTTTAACACATTTAAGGCGCCTGTCCCTGGCGTGTCGACTTCAGGGCGGGGCGTGGTTGCTTTGCAAAGGTAAGACGGATGTCGAAGGAAAAGTTTGAGCGGACGAAGCCGCACTGCAACATTGGTACGATTGGTCACGTTGACCATGGGAAGACGACGCTGACGGCGGCGATCACGAAAGTGCTGGCCGAGAAGGGCGGCGCGGATTTCATGGATTATGCGAACATTGACAAGGCGCCCGAGGAGCGCGAGCGCGGGATCACGATCTCGACGGCGCACGTTGAGTATGAGACGGACAACCGTCACTATGCGCATGTGGACTGCCCCGGTCACGCGGATTATGTGAAGAACATGATCACGGGCGCGGCGCAGATGGACGGCGCCATTCTGGTTGTGAACGCCGCTGACGGGCCGATGCCGCAGACGCGCGAGCACATTCTTCTGGCGCGTCAGGTCGGTGTTCCGGCGATTGTTGTTTTCCTGAACAAGGTTGACCAGGTTGACGACGAGGAGCTTCTGGAGCTTGTCGAGCTGGAAGTGCGCGAGCTGCTGAGCGAGTATGAATTCCCGGGCGACGACATTCCGATCATTGCGGGGTCTGCCCTGGCGGCGCTGGAAGGCCGTGACGACACCATCGGCAAGGAGAAGATCCTTGAGCTGATGACGTCGGTTGACGAGTACATTCCGCAGCCGGAGCGGGCTGTTGACGGTGCGTTCCTGATGCCGGTCGAGGACGTGTTCTCGATTTCGGGCCGGGGTACGGTTGTCACGGGCCGTGTTGAGCGCGGCATCGTCAAGGTGGGCGAGGAAGTCGAGATTGTCGGCATCCGCGAGACGTCGAAGACGACGGTGACGGGTGTCGAGATGTTCCGCAAGCTTCTGGACCAGGGCGAGGCGGGCGACAACATCGGCGCCCTGCTGCGCGGTGTTGGCCGTGAGGACGTTGAGCGGGGCCAGGTTCTGGCGCATCCGGGGACGATCACGCCGCACACGAAGTTCGAGGCGGAGACGTACATTCTGACCAAGGAAGAGGGTGGCCGTCACACGCCGTTCTTTGCCAACTACCGTCCGCAGTTTTACTTCCGGACGACGGACGTGACGGGGACGGTTGAGCTGCCGGCGGGCACGGAGATGGTGATGCCGGGTGACAATGTGAACCTGAAGGTGGAGCTGATCGCTCCGATCGCCATGGACGAGGGCCTGCGCTTCGCTATCCGCGAGGGCGGACGCACCGTCGGCGCCGGCGTCGTCTCCAAAATCATCGAGTAATCCCGGAAGCGGGGTGTTGTGTGGCGGGCTTTAGGGTCCGCCACCCTTTTGTGCCGTAACGCGCAGGGCCGGTGGCCGTGTGTGACTGCGGTGCAAAAAAAGCTTGAAAGCATCGCTGGCTGAGGCTAAACCCCTGCCTTCGCCACAGGCCGATGCCATGAAAGCGAATGCGCGTGAGCGGCCTAGGGGTGTAGCTCAGTTGGTAGAGCACCGGTCTCCAAAACCGGGTGCCGGGGGTTCGAGTCCCTCCACCCCTGCCACGTGTCTTGAACCTGAAGGGCTGTGCCTTGGACCGGCAGGCCCCGATGGAGACACCCCGACCACCGGGGCTGTCTGAATGGTGTTGGGGACACAGGGGCGGGCCGGCAGGCTGGTGCATTGGGACGACTCGGCACTGACGGCAGTGCTTTTGGCGGTATGGGCCGTGCGTTTGGCGCCGGGCCATAATAATAAAGAACGACTGTAAGGGACGGCAGCCATGGCTAAGACCTCATCGCGCGTGTCACCGGGCGAATTTGTACGCCAAGTGCGTCAGGAAGGCGCAAAGGTCACGTGGCCGACACCGCGGGAAACATCGACCACGGCGCTCATGGTTTTCATCATGGTGATGATCATGGCTGTGTTTTTCCTTGGCGTCGATTTCGTTCTGAATGCAGGGGTTCAATGGATTTTGGGCCTGGAGGCCTGACGTATCGTATCGGTCGCGGGTCCGGGTCAGCCGGAGCCGAGAGAATATGGCTGGGCGGTTTTTGTTGATGCGCGGGAAGGGGCAAATCGTTCTCCCGAATGCGTCCGAAAACGGGCCCGATGAGTATAAGACGCCTGGAGAGTAAGAATTGTGAGCACGCCACGCTGGTACATCATTCACGCCTATTCGGGCTTCGAGAAGAAGGTTGCGGCCGCCATTGAGGAGCAGGCCACGCAGCAGGGGCTCGAAGCGCTGGTGGATCAGGTGATCGTGCCGACAGAAGAGGTTGTCGAGGTCCGCAAGGGCAAGAAAGTCAAGGCCGAGAAGAAATTCTTCCCCGGCTATGTGCTGATCAAGATGGTGTTGACGGACGATACCTATCACCTCGTCAATGCCAACCCGAAGGTTACCGGTTTTCTGGGGCCCCAGGGCAAGCCGAGCCCGATCTCGGAGACGGAAGCCGCCCGCATCCT
Source organism: Eilatimonas milleporae (assembly GCF_003688555.1). Classification (GTDB taxonomy): domain Bacteria; phylum Pseudomonadota; class Alphaproteobacteria; order Sphingomonadales; family Kordiimonadaceae; genus Eilatimonas; species Eilatimonas milleporae. The sequence goes on along the minus strand of NZ_REFR01000013.1, from coordinate 181,689 downwards.
CAACCAGGTTGAGGAAGGCGTCGAGCGCCCGCGCCCCAATGTGGTGTACGAGATCGGCGAGGAAGTGCGCGTGACCGACGGTCCGTTCACGTCCTTCAACGGCACGGTGGAGGAAGTAGACGAAGACAAGGCGCGGTTGAAAGTGTCCGTGTCCATCTTTGGCCGCGCCACACCGGTGGAATTGGAATACGCTCAGGTCGAAAAGGTCGGCTGACCACGGGTCAGACGGATTTCGGTCCGGGGCGGACGAGACTTTCGGGGGTGTGCCCCGAAAAACCGCGCGGGAGGCCCGCCATTGGCCGCACCGCGCGCCCTTGCGAACCGGGTTAAAGGGTTCGCCACTGTTTGAAAGGGACGAAAATGGCAAAGAAGATTGACGGTTATCTGAAGCTTCAGGTGCCGGCTGGTCAGGCAAACCCGTCGCCCCCGATCGGGCCGGCGCTTGGTCAGCGCGGTATCAATATCATGGAATTCTGCAAGGCGTTCAACGCCAAGACGCAGGGTATGGAAGCGGGCATGCCGTGCCCGACGATTATTACGGTTTATGCCGACCGGTCTTTCACCTTTGAGATCAAGACGCCGCCGGCGAGCTTCTATCTCAAAAAGGCCGCCAAGCTGAAGTCGGGCTCGAAAGAGCCGGGCCGCAGCGTTGCCGGTTCCGTCACGCGCGATCAGGTCAAGGAGATCGCCGAGGCAAAAATGAAAGACCTGAACGCCAACGACATCGAAGCGGCCATGCGGATCATTGAAGGATCCGCCCGCTCGATGGGCCTGACAGTGGAGGGTTGACCGTGGCACGCATGACCAAACGGATGAAAAAGGCTTGGGAAGGCCTGGACCGCGAAAAGCTCTACACGGTTGCAGAGGCGGTCAAGGAACTGAAAACCCGCTCGGCGACCAAGTTCGACGAAACCATTGAGGTGTCGATGAACCTGGGTGTCGACCCCCGCCACGCCGACCAGATGGTGCGCGGTGTGGTCGCCCTGCCGCATGGTAGCGGCAAGTCGGTGCGTGTGGCTGTGTTTGCCAAGGGGCCGAAAGCCGATGAGGCGAAGGAAGCCGGCGCCGATATCGTGGGTGCGGAAGACCTGATGGAGACGATCCAGAAGGGCGAGATCAATTTTGAGCGTTGCATCGCCACGCCCGACATGATGGGTGTTGTCGGTCGTCTGGGTAAGGTGTTGGGTCCCAAGGGCCTGATGCCGAACCCGAAACTGGGCACTGTGACGATGGACGTGAAGGGCGCTGTCGAGGCAGCCAAGGCCGGCCAGGTGGAATTCCGCGTTGAAAAGGCCGGGATCGTTCATGGCGGTGTCGGCAAGGCCAGCTTTGACGAGGCAAAAATCATCGAAAATGCGCAGGCCTTTATCGGTGCGATCATCAAGGCGAAGCCGACCGGGGCCAAGGGCACCTATGTCAAGCGCGTCGCCATGTCGTCGTCGATGGGGCCGGGCCTGAAAATCGACTCATCGACCCTGGGCGACAGCTAAGGGCCTGGGCGACAGCTAAGGGATTGAAGGCTTTGGACCGCAGGTTGCCTGCAAGGCGGTGTGCGGTCCGGGGATCCGGGCGGATGTTTTGCCCGGATGTGTAAAGAGAACTGTCCAAGATTGCAGGTGTGCCGGATGACAGGGGATATTCCCCACAGAGGCCGGTGCCTAAGCTGAAGGCGGAAGTCGCGACCCGCCGGGCCTGCATGAGACGGGGTAAGGAAAGGTTTTGCCGCAAAATGGTGCGGTATGGCCAACTCGCGGTTTCCAAGGGATGGGCGCTGCCTGTCCTGCGACCCCGGACAGGGGAGACGGCAAAGCATACTCGACCGTGTTGAGCGCCGCGCCGTCTGGCTCAAACAAGGCGAAACGCCATGCCTGATACTTAAGGGCGGACGCGTTTCATAATGGAGACGAGAATTGGAAAGAGCCGAGAAGCAGGAGCTGGTTGCGTCGTTGCATGAGGTGTTCTCGGGCGCGTCGTCCGTTGTGGTGGTTCACTATGACGGTTTGAGCGTTGCCGAGATTACCGACCTGCGCACGCGTGTCCGCGAGGCGGGCGCCGGCTTCAAAGTGACCAAGAACCGGCTGACTCGTCTTGCACTCAAAGGAACCAAATACGAAGGCATTTCGGACCTGTTCAGCGGTCCGACGGCCATCGGTTACGGGGACGACGCCATTTCGGCACCGAAAGCCCTCTCCAAGTTTGCCAAGGAAAACGAGAAGCTTCGTATCCTTGGCGGCGGTATGGACGAGACGGTGTTGGACATTGCCGCTGTCAAAGCCCTGGCCGAACTGCCGTCGCTCGATGAACTGCGCGGAAAGCTTGTCGGCCTGATTCAGGCCCCGGCCCAGAAACTGGCGTCGGTGACACAAGCCCCCGCCGGTCAGCTGGCCCGTGTATTTGGTGCCTATGGGTCCAAGGACGCAGCCTGAGGCCTTTTGAAAAGGCCAAGCGCGCAGGCTTGGGCGGCCATGGCCGCCCCGGCAGAAAACGATCCCGGAAGGCATATGGGGCAAGCCGCGTGACACAAGACTGTGCCGCCGTCCCGCCGACAGGGTTTTGGAAACCGACTGAATGATTGGAGTATACCCAATGGCTGATCTTGAAAAGCTTGTTGACGAACTGTCCAGCCTGACCGTTCTGGAAGCTGCTGAACTGTCCAAACTGCTGGAAGAAAAATGGGGCGTGTCCGCCGCTGCACCGGTTGCGGTCGCGGCTGCTGGCGGCGCTGCCGGCGGCGATGCCGGTGCGGCTGAAGAGAAAACCGAATTCGACGTTATTCTCGCCGAAGCCGGTGCCAAGAAAATCAACGTGATTAAAGAAGTGCGCGCCATCACCGGCCTGGGCCTGAAGGAAGCCAAGGACCTGGTCGAAGGCGCACCGAAGCCGGTTAAAGAAGCCGTCTCGAAAGACGAAGCCGAAGAGCTGAAGAAAAAGCTCGAAGAGGCCGGCGCGAAAGTCGAGCTCAAGTAATCTGCTTGAGCCAGCGTTATCCGTGGGGTCGGACGCGTGTATACGCGTCCGGCCTTTCGGCGTCCTAGGAGCGGCGGGGCGGTAAAAAGGCGGTTCATCCCCGGCGCGAGGCGTGCCGGACATAAGATTTTCAGACCTTTCGGGCGTGGTGCCCAAGGTCTTTAAGCGCGGCAGAAGACGCCGGGGCGGGGAACACCCTGGCTGGCGCCTGCCAACAGACAAACGAGGGCGAAGCATGGCGACTTCATTTACCGGTCGGAAACGGGTGCGTAAGGATTTTGGGCGCATTTCGGAGGTAACCCGGATGCCGAACCTGATCGAGGTTCAGCGCCAGTCCTATGACCAGTTTTTCAAGCCCGGGGCCACCGAGGAAGAGCGTCTCGACTCCGGCCTTGAAAAGGTGCTGAAATCGGTTTTTCCGATCCAGGACTTTTCCAGCACCGCGTCGCTTGAATATGTGAAGTACGAGCTGGAAGACCCGAAATTCGACGTGGACGAATGCCAGCAGCGCGACATGACCTATGCCGCGCCGCTGCGTGTGACGCTGCGCCTGATCGTTTTCGAGGTCGATCCGGAGACGGAAGCCAAGTCCGTCCTCGATATCAAGGAGCAGGATGTCTATATGGGCGACCTGCCGCTGATGACGGACAACGGGACCTTCGTCATCAACGGGACCGAGCGCGTGATCGTCAGCCAGATGCACCGCTCGCCCGGTGTGTTTTTCGACCATGACCGCGGCAAGACCCATTCCTCGGGCAAGTTCCTTTTTGCCGCGCGGGTCATTCCCTATCGCGGCTCCTGGCTGGATTTCGAGTTCGACGCCAAGGATATCGTCAATGTGCGGATCGACCGCCGCCGCAAACTGCCCGCTACCACCATGCTGTATGCGCTGGGGATGAGCGGCGAGGATATTCTGCAGTATTTCTACGATACGCAGACCTATACCCGCGCCACGCAGGGCGACACGGGCGGTTGGCGTGCGCCTTTCCGCGCGGAAAGCTGGCGCGGTCAGCGCCCTGACTTCGATCTGGTCAACGCCGATACGGGCGAGGTCGTCTCGGAAGCGGGCAAAAAGATCACTCCGCGTCTTGCCAACAAGCTGGAAAAGTCCGGTGTTGAGGCCGTGTTGCTGCCGGACGAGATGGTGGTCGGCAAATATGCCGCCGAGGACATGATCAATGAGACCACCGGCGCCATTTATGTGGAAGCCGGCGATGAAATCACCGAAGAGGTCATCACCGCCCTGTCCGAGGTCGGCTTTGACGAGATCAAGGTGCTGGAAATCGACGATGTCACCATCGGGTCCTATGTTCGTGACACGTTGAAGGCCGACAAGGTGGAAAGTACCGACGGTGCGCTGGCGGAAATCTACAAGGTGATGCGCCCCGGTGAGCCGCCGACGAAGGAAACGGCGGAAGCCCTGTTCTACGGTCTGTTCTTTGATTCCGAGCGGTACGACCTGTCCGACGTGGGCCGGGTGAAGATGAATATGCGTCTGAACCTGGACTGCGACGACAGCGTCGGTGTGCTGCGCAAGCAGGACATTCTGCAGACGGTCAAGACGCTCGTCCAGTTGAAGGACGGCCGCGGTGAAATCGACGATATCGACCACCTTGGCAACCGCCGGGTGCGGTCCGTTGGCGAGCTGATGGAAAATCAGTATCGCATCGGCCTGCTGCGCATGGAGCGGGCGATCCGTGAGCGTATGTCGTCCGTCGATATCGATACGGTGATGCCGCATGACCTGATCAACGCCAAGCCGGTTGTGGCCAGCGTGCGCGAGTTTTTCGGGTCCAGCCAGCTCAGCCAGTTCATGGATCAGACGAACCCGCTGTCGGAAATCACGCACAAGCGGCGCCTGTCGGCGCTTGGCCCCGGCGGTCTGACGCGCGAGCGCGCGGGCTTCGAGGTTCGCGACGTCCACCCGACCCACTATGGCCGTATCTGTCCGATCGAGACGCCGGAAGGCCCGAATATCGGTCTGATCAACTCGCTCGCCACATATGCCCAGGTCAACAAATACGGCTTTATCGAAAGCCCGTATCGCAAGGTGCTGGACGGCACGGTAAGCGGCGATGTCGTTTATCTGTCCGCAATGGAGGAAAGCAAATACACCGTCGCGCAGGCCAATGCGCCGCTGACGCAGGAAAACGCTTTCCAGAACGATCTGGTGTCCAGCCGTCAGGCCGGCGAGTTTGTCATGTCCACCCGCGACAATATCGAACTGATGGACGTTTCGCCGAAACAGCTTGTCTCGGTGGCCGCATCGCTGATCCCCTTCCTGGAGAACGATGACGCCAACCGCGCACTGATGGGTTCCAACATGCAACGGCAGGCCGTGCCGCTCGTGAAAGCGGAAGCGCCCTTTGTCGGGACCGGCATGGAGAAAGTGGTTGCCAGCGACAGCGGTGCCGCCATCGCCGCCCGCCGGACCGGCGTGGTGGAGCAGGTGGACGCCACCCGGATCGTGATCCGCGCAACGGAAGAGCTGGACCCCGGCAAGTCGGGTGTGGACATTTACACGCTGCAGAAATTCCAGCGTTCCAACCAGAACACCTGCATCAACCAGCGCCCGCTGGTGAAAGTGGGCGATGCCATTCAGAAAGGGGACATCATTTGTGACGGACCCTCGACCGATCTGGGCGAGCTGGCGCTCGGCCGGAATGCGCTCGTCGCCTTCATGCCCTGGAACGGCTATAATTTCGAGGACTCCATCCTCATCTCCGAGCGGATCGTGAAAGAGGACGTCTTCACCTCGATCCACATTGAAGAATTTGAGGTGATGGCCCGCGATACCAAGCTTGGCCCCGAGGAAATCACCCGCGACATTCCCAATGTGGGTGAGGAAGGCCTGCGCAATCTGGATGAAGCCGGGATCGTCTATATCGGTGCCGAGGTGCATCCGGGCGATATCCTTGTCGGCAAGATCACGCCGAAGGGCGAAAGCCCGATGACGCCGGAAGAAAAACTTCTGCGCGCCATTTTCGGCGAGAAAGCCTCCGACGTGCGTGACACCAGCCTGCGCCTGCCGCCGGGCGTCGTCGGCACGGTGGTGGAAGTGCGTGTGTTCAACCGCCACGGTGTGGACAAGGATGAGCGCGCGCTGACCATCGAGCGCGAGGAAATCGAGCGCCTGACGAAAGACCGCGAGGATGAGCGTACCATTCTGGAGCGCAATATCTACAGCCGCCTGCAGCCCCTGCTTATGGGCCGCACCGTCACCGCCGGCACCAAGGAGATGAAAAAAGGTACCGTCATCAGCGATGAGGGCCTGGGCGAGCTGAAAAAGCTGCAGTGGTGGGACCTGGCGGTCGATGACGATGCCGCCATGGCGGACATCGAAGCGCTGCGCAAGCAATTCGATGAAAGCCGGGCGTCCCTGCAGCGCCGGTTCGACGAAAAGATCGAGAAGCTGCAACGCGGTGATGAATTGCCGCCGGGCGTTCTGAAGATGGTCAAGGTCTTCGTCGCGGTGAAGCGCAAGCTGCAGCCGGGCGATAAAATGGCCGGCCGTCACGGCAACAAGGGGGTGATCTCCCGCATCATGCCGATCGAGGATATGCCCCACCTGGAGGACGGCACGCCGGTTGACGTGGTGCTGAACCCGCTGGGTGTGCCGAGCCGCATGAATGTGGGACAGATTCTGGAAACCCATCTGGGCTGGGCCTCGCGCGGCCTGGGCCGTCAGATCGACGAGATGCTGGACGCCTACCGCCATGGTCAGGATCAGCTGGACAGCATCCGTTCCAAACTGAAAATCGTTTACGGCGACGATCAGTATGAGCGTGAGGTGGCCGATCTGGACGACAGGCAGATTGTCGAACTGGCCGGTAACCTGCGAAATGGTATTCCGATGGGCACGCCGGTTTTCGACGGCGCGACCGAAGTCGATATCTGTGCTATGCTGGAAGAGGCCGGGCTGGACGGTTCCGGCCAGGTCAACCTGTTTGACGGCCGGACGGGCGAACAATTCGACCGCAAGGTGACGGTGGGCTATATCTATATGCTGAAGCTGCACCACCTTGTGGATGACAAGATCCACGCCCGGTCGATCGGCCCCTATAGCCTTGTCACCCAGCAGCCGCTGGGCGGTAAGGCGCAGTTTGGCGGCCAGCGCTTCGGTGAGATGGAGGTCTGGGCCCTGCAAGCCTATGGCGCCGCCTACACGCTGCAGGAAATGCTGACGGTCAAATCCGATGATGTGGCCGGCCGGACCAAGGTTTATGAAGCCATTGTCAAGGGAGACGACACCTTTGAGGCGGGCATTCCGGAAAGCTTCAACGTGCTTGTGAAGGAAATGCGCTCGCTGGGCCTGAATGTGGAACTGATTACGGGCAGCGACTGACCGTCGCTGCTGCCTTTGCGCCGCGCCGGCCTTGAAAGACCGGCGCACCGCGCAACAGCATGCATGTGCTGAGTTGAGACAGTTTTGACGGCGGAGCCGGAGAGCCGGACCGCCACCGACAAGGAAGACGCCGGACATGAACCAGGAAGTCGCCAAATATTTCAACCCGAGCCAGAAGCCGGAGACCTTCGACCAGATTCAGATTTCGATCGCGTCGCCGGAGCGTATCCGCTCATGGTCTTTTGGCGAGATCAAGAAGCCTGAGACCATCAACTACCGCACCTTCAAACCGGAGCGGGACGGCCTGTTCTGCGCCCGTATTTTCGGCCCGGTGAAGGACTATGAGTGCCTGTGCGGCAAATACAAGCGGATGAAGTACAAGGGCGTCATCTGCGAAAAATGCGGTGTGGAAGTGACGCTGTCCAAGGTGCGGCGCGAGCGTATGGGCCATATCGATCTGGCCGCGCCGGTCGCGCACATCTGGTTCCTGAAATCCCTGCCGAGCCGTATCGGTCTGCTGCTCGACATGACCCTGAAGGATCTGGAACGCGTTCTCTATTTCGAGAACTATGTGGTGATCGAGCCGGGTCTGACCCCGCTTAACCAGATGCAGCTGCTCTCGGAGGAGGATTTCTACCGCGCCCAGGATGAATACGGCGAAGACAGCTTCACCGCAGGCATCGGCGCCGAGGCGATCCGCAAGCTGATGGAGCAGATCGACCTTGAGGACGAGCGCGAGAAGCTGCTGAAGGAACTGGCCGAGACCAAGTCCGAGCTGAAACCGAAAAAGATCGTCAAGCGCCTGAAGGTGATTGAGAGCTTCCTTGAGTCCGGCAACCGTCCGGAATGGATGATCCTGACGGTCATCCCTGTCATTCCGCCGGATCTGCGTCCGCTGGTGCCGCTGGACGGCGGCCGTTTCGCCACATCCGACCTGAACGATCTGTACCGCCGGGTCATCAACCGGAACAACCGCCTGAAGCGGCTGATCGAGCTGCGCGCGCCGGACATCATCATCCGGAACGAGAAGCGCATGCTGCAGGAGGCTGTTGACGCGCTGTTCGACAATGGCCGCCGCGGCCGTACCATCACCGGCGCCAACAAGCGTCCGCTGAAATCCCTCAGCGACATGCTGAAGGGCAAGCAGGGCCGCTTCCGTCAGAACCTGCTTGGCAAGCGCGTCGACTATTCCGGCCGTTCGGTCATCGTGGTCGGCCCCGAGCTGAAGCTGCATCAGTGCGGCCTGCCGAAAAAGATGGCGCTGGAACTGTTCAAGCCGTTCATCTATTCGCGTCTCGACAAGAAGGGCATCGCCACCACCATCAAGGCGGCGAAAAAACTGGTCGAGAAGGAGCGCCGGGAGGTCTGGGACATTCTGGACGAGGTGATCCGCGAGCATCCGGTGATGCTGAACCGGGCGCCGACGCTGCACCGTCTCGGCATTCAGGCGTTTGAGCCGGTTCTGATCGAAGGCAAGGCCATTCAGCTTCACCCGCTGGTCTGTGCCGCCTTCAACGCCGACTTTGACGGTGACCAGATGGCCGTCCACGTGCCGCTGTCGATCGAGGCGCAGCTGGAAGCCCGCGTGCTGATGATGTCCACCAACAACATCCTCAGCCCGGCGAACGGCAAGCCGATCATCGTGCCCAGCCAGGATATCGTCCTTGGCCTGTATTACATGACCAGTCTGCGCGAGGGCGATGTGGGCGAGGGCAAGGCCTTCGCCAATCTGGAGGAAATCCAGTTCGCCCTGGACAACAAGGCGATCACGTTGCACAGCAAGATCCACGCGCGGATCGAGACGGTGGACAAAAGCGGGCGTCCGGTTGAACAGCGCGTGGAAACCACGCCGGGCCGCATGATGCTGGCGCAGCATCTGCCGAAGCATCCGCATGTGCCGTTCAGCCTGATCAATCGTCAGCTGACCAAGAAGGAAATCACCGAGGTGATTGACGTGGTCTATCGCCACTGCGGTCAGAAAACGACGGTCCTGTTCGCCGACGGCATCATGGGCGAGGGCTTCCGCCGCGCCTGCAGCGCCGGTATTTCCTTCGGCAAGGACGACATGATCATCCCCGACGCCAAGGTGACGCTGGTGGATGAGACGCGCACGCTCGTCAAGGAATATGAAGAGCAGTATCAGGACGGTCTGATCACCCAGGGCGAGAAGTACAACAAGGTCGTCGATGCCTGGGCCCAGTGCACCGACAAGGTGGCCGACGCCATGATGAAGGACATGGCCGCGACCTCCAAGGACGACGCGGGCCGCGAAACCGACCTGAATTCCATTTACATGATGGCGCATTCGGGCGCGCGGGGGTCTGCCGCGCAAATGAAGCAGCTTGCGGGCATGCGCGGTCTGATGGCCAAGCCGTCCGGCGAGATCATCGAGACGCCGATCATTTCCAACTTCAAGGAAGGCTTGAGCGTTCTTGAATACTTCAACTCGTCCCACGGGGCGCGGAAGGGTCTGGCCGACACGGCGCTGAAAACCGCAAACTCCGGCTATCTGACGCGCCGTCTGGTCGATGTCAGCCAGGACTGCGTCATCATCGAGGAAGACTGCGGTACGGAAGAGGGCATCACCATCACGGAAGTGTCCGAGGGCGGCGATGTTCTGGTACCGTTGAGCGAGCGTATTCTCGGTCGCTGTCTTGCCGTGGACCTGAAAGATCCGATCACCGGCGATGTGCTGTTCAAGGCCGGCACGCTTCTCAATGAAGTGGAAGCCGACGCCATTGAGACGGCGGGTGTCGCCGAGGTGAAAATCCGGTCCGTGCTGACCTGTGAAACCAAGGGCGGCGTCTGCGGCAAATGCTATGGCCGTGATCTTGCGCGCGGCACGCCCGTGAACATGGGTGAGGCTGTCGGCGTCATCGCCGCCCAGTCGATCGGTGAGCCGGGCACGCAGCTGACCATGCGGACCTTTCACATCGGCGGGGCGGCCACGGTGAACGCGGAATCGGCGATTGAATCGTCCGCCGACGGGCAGGTGAAAATCGAAAACCGCAATGTGGTGGAAGATTCCAAGGGCCGCAAAGTGGTGATGAGCCGCAACATGGAAGTCGTCGTTGTCGATGATGAGGGCCGCGAGCGGGCGAAGCACCGTCTGGCTTACGGCGCGCATCTGATGAAGGATGAAGGCGATTCCGTCGTCAAGGGCGAGAAGCTGGCGGAATGGGACCCTTACACCATCCCCATCATCACCGAGCAATCCGGTGTCGTGCGTCTTGTCGACATGATCGAAGGCATTTCGGTCAAGGAAGTGATCGACGAGGCGACGGGCATCACCTCGAAAGTGGTCAGCGACTGGCGCGCCGCGCCGAAGGGCACGGACCTGAAGCCGCGCATCACGCTCCGCGATGACAGCGACGAGGTGGTCCAGCTCGCCAACGGGACGGAGGCGCGCTATTACCTTTCGGTCGATGCCATTCTGTCGGTTGAGGACGGCAATCAGGTATCCGCCGGCGATGTGATCGCCCGGATCCCGCGCGAAGCCGCCAAGACCAAGGACATCACCGGTGGTCTGCCGCGGGTGGCGGAACTGTTCGAGGCCCGCCGTCCCAAGGACCATGCGGTGATCGCGGATATCGACGGTGTTGTTGAGTTTGGCCGCGACTACAAGAACAAACGCCGCATCATCCTGCGCCCGACCGAGCATGACGCGGACGGGTCCGAGCGTGACCCGGTTGAATATCTGGTGCCCAAGGGCAAGCACGTCACCGTGCAGGAAGGCGATTTCGTCCGCCAGGGTGATTACATCATCGACGGCAACCCGGCCCCGCACGATATTCTTCAGGTTATGGGTGTCGAAGCGCTGGCCGCTTATCTGGTGCAGGAAATCCAGGACGTTTACCGCCTGCAGGGTGTGAAGATCAACGACAAGCACATCGAGGTCATCGTGCGCCAGATGCTGCAAAAAGTTGAGGTCACCGCTTCCGGCGACAGCACCCTTCTGATGGGTGAACAGGTGGACCGTGAAGAGTATGATGAGGTCAATGAAAAGCTGATCGCCGAAGGGCGCGAGCCGGCACGCGGTAATCCGGTTCTGTTGGGGATTACCAAAGCCAGCCTGCAAACCCGCAGCTTTATATCGGCGGCATCCTTCCAGGAGACGACGCGGGTTCTGACCGAAGCCGCCGTTGCCGGTAAAAAGGACAAGCTGGTCGGCCTGAAGGAAAACGTGATCGTGGGTCGCCTGATCCCCGCCGGGACCGGGTCCGTCATGGACAAACTGCGCCATGAGGCACACCGCCGGGACGTCATTGCCGCCGAAGCACAGTCCGATGCCAAAACCGATGCCCTTTCCACCGCCGAGGCGGAATTCGCCGCCGCAACCGAGGGCGGCGAAGAAAGCACAGCTGCGAGCGCCTGAAAACGACAGTTATAAACGTTTCGACAATCGAAATAGAAAGGCCCGCTCAGGCGGGCCTTTTTCATATAATTTTTATAGGTAGTATTATTTAATTTATGGTTTTATTGGCTGGTTCAGACTGTATATATGGTCCTTGGTGAAGTTGTCTTGAACTCCATAATATGAGTGTAAGCACTGTGAAAAAAGGCACCAGTGTCGAACTGCGTCTGTGCGTTCATCTGATCTCGCGTCTGGAGGGCGCCACGCCGGAGCGGCAGGCGCTGGTTGACCACTTGCTGAAAGACCTGGCGCGGGTCAGTACCTCAATGGAGGAAGGGGTGCCGGTTCTGCAATCCGCCAATCTGGTGTTTGCCGACGGCAGTCTCGTCTCGCTGGCCTGTGAGCATGACCAGGATGGCGCTGTTATCTCGCAGCATATCGAGCATGTGCCGGGTTGAGCTTGCAAGCCGAAACCAGCGTTCATCTTGATTTTGAATTGAATGCGCCAATTCTTTTCAGCCAGCCATGTGCCGGGGATTTGGCGTCTTTCTCTTGAGGTATGTCTTGCCGCCCAACCATGCTGGATAGGACATTGATTTGTGATGCAATATCCTCATTCGTCAAAGTGGGTTGGGGGAGTTCAAGCAGATGCGTTTTGAATGACGCCAGTTTCGGGTGATCCAAAGACAGGTCACTGGCATCAACAAGAGTGTCGATGAAATTTATCTGTTGCTGGCTCCAACCGCCCTTTGCAGCACCGGATTGTGCAAATGTGCGTGCCCATTTGCGGAAGCTTTGTGTGTCTGGGCACAGGCCCGTCATATGCAGATAAATGATCAGGGAAAATGGCAGGGAAAGATTGATGCGAACGTCTTTGAAAGTCTGAATGACGGACGGCGGGACGTGTAATTCTGAAAGGAAATGACTGACAATATTTTCCTTCCCGCCTTTGTAAAGATATACACGGACATTATCTTGGCCGAATACACTTTCCCAGTCGGTAATGATGCGATCAAAATTCAACAAACCGAGCATGTGCTTCATCCCGTTTCGGCCATTTCCGAAAAAATTCCCATGCTTCATCCGCTCGCTCATAACACTCGCCAGGAAGTCATAGACATTGCGGACGTAAAGGACGATTTGAGTGGCGCTGCCCTCTAGCGCTTCCTTGATAAGGGCAATTTGTGCATTGTTGAGCCTGCTGAACCCCTCGCCGGACAATAACAGGCATTCGGCGTTCGCATTCATGGCGGCGTCTCTGGCGCGCTGAAAATATGCAATGGCCCGGTCGCTGCTTCCGGTACGTATCCACCGCGCCAGATCGCTATGCTGATCAGGATTGTCCGGCAGGCGTTCTTCAGGCCAATACAGGCCTGCTTCCAGAAGTGTGCGGGCGTTATCGTTACATATCCTTTGGATTGCGGATGTTCCGGTCTTATGCATCCCGATATGTAGAACGGTACGATGTGACATAAATGTCCTTGCAGTGGCTTAGGTGATTGAAGTGTCTAAAAGTTATGATTGTAGAGTTGTGGCCGTCCCGGATTGCTTTGTCCATGGTCAGGTATCGGCCACAGGCTTCAAGAACCGCGCTTGACCACTGTCCTTTGAGATATGTAGCGAAATTAACGCTGGTCTCAGTTGACCTTCATACGATCAGTCGCTGTCACACACTTGAAATATTGCGCCATGCTGCCTGTGGCGTACTGAATCTTGCGCAGGCTGAAAAGGGCGGATTTTCGCCTTGACGGGGCAGGGGCGCATCCATATATTGCGCACCTCGCCGGAAGCGCTGGTGGTAGCGGGTTCAAGCTAGACGCAGCGCGGTAACCGGCACAGAGAACACATTTGGACGTATCAAAAGCCTCGCCGGGGCGCTATTTCCCCGGACGTGGCGGTTTTGCTGCATGCAAAGCCGGTGATTCCCATGGATGGGCATCCGGCGCGGCAAAACGGTGCTTCCGGGTAATGGTGGAAGAGAAAAACGGCAAGGAATAGAGAATGCCTACCATTCAGCAGTTGGTTCGCAAGCCGCGCAAGCCGCAGCTCGCACGCAACAAGGTGCCGGCCCTGGAGGCCTGCCCGCAAAAACGTGGTGTTTGCACGCGCGTCTACACGACAACCCCGAAGAAGCCGAACTCGGCCCTGCGGAAGGTTGCCCGTGTGCGTCTGTCAAACGGCTTCGAGGTTACGAGCTACATCCCCGGTGAGGGGCACAACCTGCAGGAACACTCCGTCGTGCTGATCCGTGGCGGCCGTGTGAAGGATTTGCCGGGTGTGCGGTATCACATCCTGCGCGGTGTTCTGGATACGCAGGGCGTGTCCGACCGTCGTCAGGGTCGTTCGAAATACGGCGCGAAGCGTCCGAAGTAAGTGTGAAGAGAGGGTAATCCCATGTCTCGTCGTCATCGCGCAGAAAAACGGGAAGTCCTGCCGGATCCGAAATTCGGCGACATCGTGCTGACCAAGTTCATGAACAGCCTGATGCTGGATGGTAAGAAATCGGTAGCGGAGCGCATCGTTTACGGTGCGTTTGACCGTATTCAGGGTCGTGCCAAGAGCGACCCGCTGGTGATGTTCCATGAAGCGCTGGACAATGTGAAGCCGGCCATTGAGGTTCGGTCCCGCCGTGTGGGCGGCGCCACCTATCAGGTGCCGGTTGAGGTTCGTTCCGCCCGCGCGCAGGCGCTGGCGATCCGCTGGCTGATTTCCGCTGCCCGCAAACGGAATGAGACCACCATGGTTGACCGCCTGTCGGGTGAGCTGATGGACGCTGCCAACAACCGTGGCGCGGCCGTGAAAAAGCGTGAAGACACGCACCGTATGGCGGAGGCCAACAAGGCCTTCTCGCATTATCGCTGGTAATTGCTGTAGTTTGAGGATCCAGGTCATGGCCCGCAAAACACCCCTAGATCGGTACCGTAACATCGGCATCATGGCGCACATCGATGCCGGCAAGACCACCACGACGGAACGCATCCTGTATTATACCGGCCGCAGTCACAAGATCGGTGAGGTGCATGAGGGCGCGGCCACCATGGACTGGATGGAGCAGGAGCAGGAGCGCGGCATCACGATTACATCGGCTGCCACCACCTGCTTCTGGAACGACCATCGCATCAACATCATCGATACGCCCGGCCACGTGGACTTCACGATTGAGGTGGAGCGGTCCTTGCGCGTTCTTGACGGTGCGGTTGCCGTGTTTGACTCGGTTGCCGGTGTGGAGCCGCAGTCCGAAACCGTATGGCGTCAGGCTGACAAGTACGGTGTGCCGCGCATGTGCTTCGTCAACAAGATGGACCGCATGGGCGCCAACTTCGAGCGCTGTGTCGATATGATCAAGGATCGTCTGGGTGCCACGTCGCTGGTGATCCAGCTGCCCATTGGTGCCGAGGCTGAGTATGAAGGCGTCATCGACCTTGTGAAAAACAAGGAAGTGATCTGGGCCGGGGAAGATCTGGGTGCGTCCTACGAATACCGCGATATTCGCGCCGATCTGGCCGATACCGCCGAGGTGGCGCGTCAGGAAATGATCGAAACGGCTGTGGAGGCCGACGAGGCGCTGATGGAGCGCTATCTTGAGGGCGAGGACATCTCGGAAGAGGAGCTGAAGTCCGCCATCCGCAAGGGCACCATCGAAGGCCTGTTCGTGCCGGTGCTGAACGGGACGGCCTTCAAGAATAAGGGTGTTCAGCCGTTGCTCGACGCCGTTGTCGATTTCATGCCCGCGCCGACCGACGTCGAGGCCATCAAGGGTGTCGACATGGACGGCGAGACGGAAATCGTCCGCAAGTCCTCGGACGAAGAGCCGTTTTCCGCGCTGGCCTTCAAGATCATGAACGATCCGTTCGTTGGTTCGCTGACCTTCTGCCGGATTTATTCCGGTGTGCTGGAAACCGGCACGCAGGTCACCAACACGGTGAAGGGCAAGAAAGAAAAAATCGGCCGGATGCTGGAAATGCACGCCAACAGCCGGGAAGACCTGAAAGAGGCCCGTGCGGGTGATATCGTCGCGCTGGCGGGTCTGAAAATGACCACCACCGGCGACACGCTGACCGCCAACAACGCCCAGGTCATTCTGGAGCGCATGGAATTCCCCGATCCGGTGATCGAGGTGGCTGTCGAGCCGAAGTCGAAAGCCGACCAGGAAAAAATGGGCATTGCCCTCAACCGCCTGGCTGCCGAGGATCCGTCCTTCCGCGTGTCGTCCGATGAGGAGAGCGGCCAGACCGTGATCGCCGGTATGGGTGAATTGCATCTGGACATTCTTGTCGACCGCATGAAGCGCGAGTTCAAGGTGGAGTGCAACGTGGGTGCGCCGCAGGTGGCCTACCGTGAGAGCTTCGCCCGCGAAGTGGAAATCGACTACACGCACAAGAAACAGTCCGGCGGTTCCGGTCAGTTCGGCCGTGTGAAAATGGTTGTCACTCCGGGCGAACGTGGTTCCGGCTTTGAGTTCCTTGACGAGATCAAGGGTGGCAACATTCCGCGCGAATACATTCCGGGTGTCGAAAAGGGCATCAAGGATGTGGCCGAGGCCGGCGCGCTGATCGGCTTCCCGATCATCGACTTCCAGGTGCGTCTGATCGACGGTGCCTATCACGATGTGGACTCCAGCGTTCTCGCCTTTGAGATTGCCGGTCGCGGTGCAACCCGCGAGGCGGCGGCGAAAGCGGGGATCAAACTGCTGGAGCCGATCATGAAAGTCGAGGTGGTGACGCCGGAAGAATATATGGGCGATGTGATCGGTGACCTGAACAGTCGTCGCGGCCAGATTCAGGGCACGGAAGCCCGTGGCCCCGCGCAGGTTGTCGACTCCTTTGTGCCGCTGGCCAACATGTTCGGCTATGTGAACGAACTGCGGTCCTTCAGCCAGGGGCGTGCGCAGTTCACCATGCAGTTCGACCATTATGCCGAAGTGCCGGCCAATGTGGCGGCTGAGATCAAGGAGAAGCTGGCCGGATAAGCCAAAACGGCAAGGCCCGGCGGCCAAGAACCAAGAGGGGGGATCGCCCCCCCCCATAAAATCAAAAGCTATGGCACCCCCGCAAACCGGGGGCCGATAGAAAGGTAAGACGGATGTCGAAGGAAAAGTTTGAGCGGACGAAGCCGCACTGCAACATTGGTACGATTGGTCACGTTGACCATGGGAAGACGACGCTGACGGCGGCGATCACGAAAGTGCTGGCCGAGAAGGGCGGCGCGGATTTCATGGATTATGCGAACATTGACAAGGCGCCCGAGGAGCGCGAGCGCGGGATCACGATCTCGACGGCGCACGTTGAGTATGAGACGGACAACCGTCACTATGCGCATGTGGACTGCCCCGGTCACGCGGATTATGTGAAGAACATGATCACGGGCGCGGCGCAGATGGACGGCGCCATTCTGGTTGTGAACGCCGCTGACGGGCCGATGCCGCAGACGCGCGAGCACATTCTTCTGGCGCGTCAGGTCGGTGTTCCGGCGATTGTTGTTTTCCTGAACAAGGTTGACCAGGTTGACGACGAGGAGCTTCTGGAGCTTGTCGAGCTGGAAGTGCGCGAGCTGCTGAGCGAGTATGAATTCCCGGGCGACGACATTCCGATCATTGCGGGGTCTGCCCTGGCGGCGCTGGAAGGCCGTGACGACACCATCGGCAAGGAGAAGATCCTTGAGCTGATGACGTCGGTTGACGAGTACATTCCGCAGCCGGAGCGGGCTGTTGACGGTGCGTTCCTGATGCCGGTCGAGGACGTGTTCTCGATTTCGGGCCGGGGTACGGTTGTCACGGGCCGTGTTGAGCGCGGCATCGTCAAGGTGGGCGAGGAAGTCGAGATTGTCGGCATCCGCGAGACGTCGAAGACGACGGTGACGGGTGTCGAGATGTTCCGCAAGCTTCTGGACCAGGGCGAGGCGGGCGACAACATCGGCGCCCTGCTGCGCGGTGTTGGCCGTGAGGACGTTGAGCGGGGCCAGGTTCTGGCGCATCCTGGGACGATCACGCCGCACACGAAGTTCGAGGCGGAGACGTACATTCTGACCAAGGAAGAGGGTGGCCGTCACACGCCGTTCTTTGCCAACTACCGTCCGCAGTTTTACTTCCGGACGACGGACGTGACGGGGACGGTTGAGCTGCCGGCGGGCACGGAGATGGTGATGCCGGGTGACAATGTGAACCTGAAGGTGGAGCTGATCGCTCCGATCGCCATGGACGAGGGCCTGCGCTTCGCTATCCGCGAGGGCGGACGCACCGTCGGCGCCGGCGTCGTCTCCAAAATCATCGAATAGTGGAATTTCAGGTGCCGTCTGTTTCAGACGGCACCTTTTGATTGGGTAAAAGACCATGGAAGCGCAAAATATTCGCATCCGGCTGAAGGCCTTTGATCACCGTGTCCTGGACCAGGCCACCGGTGAAATCGCCGATACGGCCAAACGCACCGGCGCACTGGTGCGTGGGCCGATCCCGATGCCGACCCGGATTGAGAAGTTCACCGTACTGCGCGGGCCGCACGTAGATAAAAAGTCCCGTGAGCAGTTCGAAATGCGGACGCACAAGCGTCTACTGGACATCGTTGACCCGACCCCGCAAACCGTCGACGCGCTGATGAAGCTCGACCTTGCGGCCGGTGTCGATGTCGAGATCAAGCTGCAAGGGTAAGGCCATGCGGACAGGTTTGATTGCAAAGAAACTCGGCATGACCCGCGTCTTCAACGACGCCGGGCGTCATGTCCCCGTGACGGTGCTGCAACTGGAAAACTGCCAGGTTGTCGCCCAGCGCACGGTTGAAAAGGACGGCTACACGGCGCTGCAACTGGGCGCCGGAACGGCCAAGGTCAAGCGGGTCAGCGCGGCCGAGCGCGGCCATTTCGCCAAAGCCGAGGTTGAGCCGAAGCGCAAGGTGGCGGAATTCCGTGTGAGCGAAGACGCGCTGGTTGATGTCGGCGCCGAGCTGACGGCGGACCATTTCGTGCCCGGCCAGTATGTCGACGTGGTCGGCACCAGCAAGGGTAAAGGCTTCGCCGGTGGCATGAAGCGCCACAATTTCGGCGGTCTGCGGGCCTCGCACGGTGTGTCCATTTCGCACCGGAGCCATGGTTCCACCGGTCAGTGTCAGGACCCGGGCCGTGTCTTCAAGGGCAAGAAAATGGCCGGTCACATGGGCGATGCCCGCACCACGATCCAGAGCCTGGAAGTGGTCGAGGCACGCACCGAGGAAGGTCTGCTGCTGATCAAGGGCGGTGTACCGGGTGCGAAAGAGACCTATGTGCTGATCGCCGACGCTGTGAAAAAGGCTCTGCCTGACAGCGTGCCCAGCCCGGCGGCCTTCCGCATGCCGGAAAAAGCCGGCGCGCCTGAGCAGGCCGCTGATGACGCTGCTGCCGAGGCAGCCGCCGAAGCCCCGGCTGAGGCTGCGCAGGCCGACGCACCGGCGACTGACGCCGACAAGGGTGAGGAGTAAGTGCCATGAAAGCCGATATTCTCACACTTGACGCGAAAAAAGCCGGCGATATCGAGCTGGACGAGACCATCTTTGGTGTGACGCCGCGCAGTGACATTCTGCACCGGGTTGTCAACTGGCAGCTGGCCAAGCGCCGCGCCGGGACCCATGCGGTCAAGTTCCGCTCCGACATCGCGCGCACCAGCAAGAAGTTCGGTCGCCAGAAAGGCGGCGGCGGTGCCCGTCACGGCTCCCGCCGGTCGAACATCTTTGTCGGCGGCGGCCGCGCCTTTGGCCCGATCCCGCGCGATCACGGTCACGATCTGCCGAAAAAGGTCCGCAAGCTGGGCCTGAAAACGGCGCTGTCGTCCAAGCAGGCCGACGGCAAGCTGGTCGTTGTCGATACGGCTGAACTGAAAGAGGGCAAGACCAAGGAACTGGTCGAAAAGCTCGGCAAGCTGAACCTGACCAACGCGCTGTTCATCGATGGCGCCGAGGTGAACCCGCAGTTCAAGCGGGCCGTTCAGAATGTGCCGAATGTGGATGTGCTGCCGAGCCAGGGCGCCAATGTGTACGACATTCTGCGTCGTGACACGCTGGTGCTGACCAAGGCGGCCGTCGCCCAACTCGAGGAGAGGCTCAAATGACCGCGATCAAGCATTATGACGTGATCAAGGAGCCCGTCATCACCGAGAAGGCGACGCTCGGCTCCGAAAACAACCAGGTGACCTTCAAGGTGGCGATCGACGCCACCAAGCCGGCCATCAAGGATGCAGTGGAAGCCCTGTTTGACGTGAAGGTCAAAAAGGTCAACACCCTGCGTCAGGCCGGAAAGATCAAGCGTTTCCGTGGTGTCACGGGCCGCCGCGCCGAATACAAAAAGGCGATGGTCACGCTTGAAGAGGGTCACAGCATCGACGTGACGACGGGGGTATAGGCCGATGGCACTGAAGCAATATAAACCGGTAACCCCGGCAAGCCGCGGCCTCGTCCTGGTGGACCGCGAAGGTCTGCACAAGGGCAAGCCCGTCAAGGCGCTGACCGAGGGCCTGACCAAGAATGGCGGCCGCAACAATATGGGCCGCATCACGGCGCGTCGTCGCGGCGGCGGCCACAAGCGGTCCTACCGCAAGATCGATTTCAAGCGGACGAAATGGGATATCCCCGCAACCGTCGAGCGCCTGGAATACGATCCGAACCGGACGGCGTTCATCGCCCTCATCAAGTATGAGGATGGTGAGCAGGCCTATATTCTGGCGCCTCAACGTCTGGCACCGGGCGACACGGTGATCGCCGGCGAGCGTGTTGACGTCAAGCCGGGCAACACCATGCCGATGATGAACATGCCGATCGGTACCATTATCCACAATGTGGAGATGAAGCCGGGCAAGGGCGGTCAGATCGCCCGGTCCGCTGGCACATACGCCCAGCTGATCGGCCGTGACCGCGGCTATGCGCAGATCCGCCTGTCTTCCGGTGAGGTTCGCATCGTTCGGGCCGAATGTGTGGCCACCGTTGGCGCGGTGTCCAACCCGGACAACCAGAACGAAAAGCTGGCCAAGGCCGGCCGCAACCGCTGGCTGGGCAAGCGTCCGAGCGTCCGCGGTGTGGCCATGAACCCGGTCGATCACCCGCATGGCGGTGGTGAGGGCCGGACCTCCGGCGGTCGCCACCCGGTGACGCCGTGGGGCAAGCCGACCAAAGGCAAGCGCACCCGGTCCAACAAAGAGACCGACAAGTACATCCTGCGGTCCCGCCACGACCGCAAGAAGCGATAAGGAGGCCTGGAAATGGCACGTTCTGTTTGGAAAGGCCCCTTCGTGGACATGCACCTTGTCAAAAAGGTGGAAGCGGCCCTGGAATCCGGCAAAAGCAATGCGACGATCCAGACCTGGTCCCGTCGTTCGACCATTTTGCCGCAGTTCGTCGGACTGACCTTCAATGTCTATAACGGGCAGAAGTTCATTCCCGTCTATGTGTCGGAAGACATGGTGGGCCACAAGCTTGGTGAATTTTCGCCGACGCGGACCTATTACGGCCACGCGGCGGACAAGAAAGCGAAGAGGAAGTAACCGTGGGTAAGCAAGCAGCGAAACGCCGCTTAAGCGATAATGAGGCGGTTGCCACGGCAACGCTTCTGCGCGGCTCGCCCCAGAAGCTGAATCTGGTGGCCGCCAGCATTCGCGGCATGAAGGTGGAGAAGGCGCTGACCTCCCTCACCTTTAACCGTCGTCGGACGGCGCAGGATGTGCGGAAAGTTCTGCAATCCGCCGTCGCCAACGCCGAAAACAATCACAATCTGGATGTCGACAGTCTTGTCGTGGCCGAGGCCACCGTGGGCAAGGCCCTGACCATGAAACGCTACCGTCCGCGTGCGCGTGGCCGTGTCGGTAAAATTATCAAGCCGTTTAGCCGGCTGCGCATTGTGGTGCGCGAAGTTGAGGAGACTGCGTAATGGGTCAGAAAGTCAGCCCCGTCGGTCTGCGCCTCGGTGTCAACCGCACCTGGGATTCGCGCTGGTACGCCGACCGCGACGCCTATGGCTCTCTGTTGCATGAGGACCTGAAGCTGCGCGAGTTCATCGAAAAGGAGCTGTCGCAAGCCGGCATTTCCAAGGTGGTGATCGAGCGTCCGGCCAAAAAATGCCGCGTGACCGTCTATTCGGCGCGTCCGGGTGTCATCATCGGCAAGAAAGGCGCTGATATCGAAAAACTGCGCCGCAAGCTGGCCGGTATGACCGATGCGGAGGTGAGCCTGAACATCGTCGAGGTGCGCAAGCCCGAAGTCGATGCCAAGCTTATCGCCGAAAACATCGCCCAGCAGCTGGAGCGCCGCGTGGCTTTCCGCCGTGCGATGAAGCGCGCCGTGCAAAGCGCCATGCGTCTCGGCGCCCTCGGTATCCGCATCAACTGCGCCGGTCGTCTCGGCGGGGCGGAAATCGCCCGGACCGAATGGTACCGCGAAGGTCGCGTGCCCTTGCACACCCTGCGCGCCGATATCGATTACGGCACGTCGGAAGCCCACACCGCATACGGCGTTTGCGGTATGAAGGTATGGGTCTTCAAGGGCGAGATCATGGAACACGACCCGACGGCGCATGAGCGCCGGGCCAATGAGGCCCAGCAGTCGGGCGGCCCGTCACGCCGCTAAGGCGCGGGCAGCGAAGCAATAGGAGCGACACGCAATGTTGCAACCGAAACGGACTAAGTTCCGGCGCGCGCACAAGGGCCGTATCCATGGCAATGCCAAGGGCGGCACGGCGCTGAATTTCGGCCAGTTCGGCCTGAAGGCCACCGGTCCCGGCCGTGTGACCGCGCGTCAGATTGAGGCGGCCCGTCGTGCCATGACCCGGCACATGAAGCGGGCAGGGAAAGTATGGATCCGGATTTTCCCGGACGTCCCCGTGTCGTCCAAGCCGACCGAGGTGCGGATGGGTAAAGGTAAGGGCTCGCCTGAATACTGGGCTGCCCGCGTGAAGCCGGGCCGGGTGATGTTCGAGGTTGACGGTGTATCGGAAGAAATCGCACGGGGCGCGTTTGAGCGCGCCGCAGCCAAGCTGCCGATTTCGACCCGCATCGTGACCCGGATGCATTAAGGACGAGCGGAGTAGAGATGATGAAAGCAGCCGAGCTGAGAGCAAAGTCTGCGGACGAACTCCGCGACGAGCTGGTATCGCTGAAGAAGGAGCAGTTCAACCTGCGCTTCCAGGCCGCCAGCGGACAGCTTGAAAACACGGCGCGCGTGCGTGCCGTGCGGCGCGATATCGCGCGTATCAAGACCATCCTCGGCCAGACGGCCGAGGCGTAAGGAGAGCGAACATGCCGAAGCGAATTCTGCAGGGTGTGGTCGTATCGGACAAAACGGATAAAACCGTTGTCGTCCGTGTCGAGCGTCGTTTCAAGCACCCGCTGCTTGACAAGATTGTGCGTCGCTCCAAGAAGTACCACGCTCACGACGAGGTCAACCAGTACAAGGTTGGGGACACAGTCCGTATCGAGGAATGCCGTCCCATCTCGAAACTGAAATCCTGGCGGGTGATCGGCGAGGCGGCCTGACAGGCCAAGACGCCATCCGTCAGTGTGTGACGACAAAGAAGGGTTAACCCCATGATTCAAATGCAAACCAACCTCGACGTGGCCGATAACTCCGGGGCCAAGAGGGTGCAGTGCATTAAGGTCCTTGGTGGATCGAAACGCAAAACAGCCGGAGTCGGGGACATTATCGTTGTCTCCGTCAAGGAAGCGATCCCGCGGGGTCGTGTGAAAAAAGGTGATGTGCACCGCGCCGTGATCGTACGGACGGCCAAGGAAGTGCGCCGTCAGGACGGCACCGCGATCCGTTTCGACCGCAATGCGGCCGTTCTGGTCAACAAAAGCCACGAGCCCATCGGCACGCGGATTTTTGGCCCGGTTGTCCGCGAACTGCGCGCGAAAAAGCACATGAAGATTATCTCGCTTGCTCCGGAGGTGCTCTGATGGCCGCTAAGCTGAAAAAAGGCGACAAGGTTGTCGTTATCGCCGGCCGTGACAAGGGCAAGCGGGGCGAAATCACGCGCGTTGTTCCGGCTGAAGGCCGGGCATTCGTGCAGGGTGTCAACCTGGTCAAGCGCCACACCCGCCCCTCTGCGCAGGGTGCCGGCGGCATTGAGACCAAGGAAGCGCCGATCCAGTTGTCGAACCTGATGATCGAGGACCCCAAGGACGGGGCGCCGAGCCGCGTCGGGTTCAAAATCCAAGACGGTAAGAAGATGCGTTTCGCCAAGAAGTCCGGGGAGATGATTGATGGCTAATGCAATGCCCCGACTGCGCAAGCATTATGAGGATGCTGTCCGTACCTCGCTGAGCGAGCAGTTCGGCTACCAAAACCCGATGCAGGTGCCCAAGCTCGACAAGATCGTGATCAATGTCGGTGTGGGTGAGGCCGTTCAGGACAAGAAGAAGGTCGAAAAAGTGGCGACCGAGATCGGCAAGATCGCCGGTCAGCGCCCCGTGGTCACGCGGGCGCGCAAGTCGATCGCCGGTTTCAAGCTGCGCGAAGGCATGCCCATCGGCGTCAAGGTGACGCTGCGTGCCGAGCGTATGTATGAATTCCTCGACCGTCTGATCACCATTGCGCTGCCGCGTGTGCGGGACTTTCAGGGTGTGAACCCCAAGTCCTTCGATGGTCGCGGCAATTATGCAATGGGCCTGAAAGAGCAAATCGTGTTCCCGGAAATCAACTATGACCAGGTTGATGAAGTGCGGGGCATGGACATCATCATCTGTACCACGGCCGATACCGACGATGAGGCGCGCGCGCTTCTCAGCGGTTTCGACATGCCGTTCAAAAAGTAACGGCAGCCGTCAGGAGGATTGAGATCATGGCTAAGAAAAGCGCCATTGAAAAGAACAAGCGCCGCGAAAAGCTGGTAGCCAAATACGCCGCCAAGCGGGCCGCGCTGAAAGAGAAAATCTACGATAAAAGCCTCGGCGACGACGAGCGCTGGATGGCGGCCCTGCAATTGGCCCAGTTGCCGCGCAATTCCGCCAGGTCCCGTGTGCGCAACCGCTGTGAAGTGTCCGGCCGTCCGCGCGGGTTTTATCGCAAGTTCAAAATGTCCCGGATTGCACTGCGCGAGCTTGGCTCGGCCGGTCGCGTTCCGGGCGTCGTGAAGTCAAGCTGGTAAGGGGATAACGCAATGTCGATGACTGATCCGATCGGCGATATGCTGACCCGTATCCGCAATGGCCTGCAGGCCGGCAAGAATTCCGTCAGTTCGCCTGCGTCCAAAGCCCGTCAGCGTATTCTCGACGTTTTGCAGCGTGAAGGTTACATCCAGGGCTATAGCCGGGTGGAACTGGACAGCAACAAGGCGGAACTGAGCATTGAGCTGAAGTATCACGAAGGATCGCCGGTGATCCGCACCATTTCGCGGGTATCCAAGCCGGGGCGCCGTGTTTACAGCTCCGTGCGCGATCTGCCGCGGGTTCACAACGGTCTTGGAATTTCCATCGTCTCCACGCCGCGCGGCGTGCTGTCCGACGCGGAAGCGCGCGAACAGAATGTGGGCGGCGAAATTCTGTGCACCGTCTTCTAGGAACCGGGTTGGGAAAGGGTAAGACAGATGTCTCGTATCGGTAAAAAACCTGTGGACATTCCATCAGGTGTCACCGTCACCCTGAACGGCACGGACCTGACGGTCAAAGGCCCCAAGGGTGAACTGGCCATGTCGTTCGTTCCGGACGTCACGGTTGAACATGCGGATAACGCGATCACGGTCACGCCGTCGGGCGAGACCAAGCAGGCCAAATCCATGTGGGGGATGCAGCGCACGCTGGTTTCCAACATGATTGAAGGCGTGACGAACGGTTTCTCCCGCAAGCTGGAGATCAACGGCGTCGGCTACCGCGCACAGATGAAGGGCAAGTCCCTGAACCTGCAGCTCGGCTACAGCCATGACATCGATTTCCCGGTGCCGGAAGGCATCAAGATCGAAACGCCGGACCAGACGACGATCGTCATTTCCGGAATCGACAAGCAGAAGGTCGGTCAGACCGCTGCCAAGATCCGTGAATTCCGCAAGCCGGAGCCTTACAAGGGCAAAGGCATCAAGTATGAAGGTGAATATATCTTCCGCAAGGAAGGTAAGAAGAAGTGATGGGTGGCTATTATGGCGTCTAAATCTCTGTTTGAGCGGCGTCGCCTGCGCAATCGCACGCAGCTCCGCAAGCGTGGCGCGGCTCGGCCCCGTCTCTCGGTGCACCGCACCAACCAGCATATGTATGCGCAGATCATCGACGACGTGAAGGGGGCGACGCTTGCCTCCGCGTCCACGCTGGATGAAGGCCTGCGCGGGTCCGCGACCTCGAACATCGAGGCTGCGGCCAAGGTCGGAACACTGATTGCCGAGCGGGCGAAAGCCGCGGGCGTCGATACGGTGGTGTTTGATCGCGGTGGGTTCCTGTACCACGGCCGGGTCAAGGCGCTTGCCGATGCGGCGCGCGATGGCGGCTTGAACTTCTAAGGCTTGAGGAGAAGAACATGGCACGCCCAGAGCGTAACAGCAGATCAGACCGTGGCCGTGAGCAACGGGGCCGCGAGGAAAGCGAACTGGTCGAAAAACTGGTCCACATCAACCGTGTGGCCAAGGTGGTGAAAGGGGGCCGTCGCTTCGGCTTTGCGGCCCTTGTCGTGGTCGGCGACCAGCGCGGCCGCGTCGGTTTCGGCAGCGGTAAGGCCCGCGAGGTTCCGGAAGCGATTCGCAAGGCAACCGAAGCCGCCAAGAAAAGCATGATCCGGATTCCCCTGCGGGAAGGCCGGACCCTGCACCATGACATCCGCGGCCGTCACGGCGCGGGCCGCGTGCTCATCCGCACGGCCCAGGCCGGAACCGGTATCATCGCGGGCGGCCCGATGCGTGCCGTCTTCGAGTGCCTCGGCGTTCAGGATGTGGTGACGAAAAGCCAGGGGTCGTCCAACCCGTATAATATGATCCGGGCGACGCTGGATGCGCTGAGCCGCCAAAACTCGCCGCGCCAGATTGCCGCGAAACGTGGGCTGAAGGTGGCCGATATTGTCGCGCGCCGCGGTGACGTGAAAGCGGCTCCGGCGGCTGAGGCGGTTGATGCCGTGCAAAACGCCGACGCCGCGCCGGCAACTGCGGAGTAAGGTCTGATGGCTGCTGCAAAGAAAAAAACCCTCAAGGTGACGCAGATCGGAAGCCCGATCCGCCGTCAGAAAGACCAGCGTGAGACGCTGATCGGCCTTGGCCTGAACAAGATGCACCGCACGCGGGAACTGGAAGATACCCCCTCAGTGCGCGGCATGATCGACAAGGTGCACCATTTGGTCCGTGTCGAAGACTGAATTGCCTTCGACACCATGACCGGAGAGATGAGATGAAACTCAACGAACTGAAGGATAATGCCGGCGCCCGCAAGGAGCGCATGCGCGTTGGCCGCGGGATCGGGTCCGGCAAGGGCAAGACCGCAGGGTCCGGCCACAAGGGTCAGAAAGCGCGTTCCGGCGTCGCGATCAACGGCTTCGAAGGCGGCCAGATGCCGATCCATATGCGTCTGCCGAAGCGTGGCTTTACCTCGCGCAACAAGAAGGACTATGAGCTGGTCAACACCGGACGCCTGCAAAAGGCGATTGACGCCGGCAAGATTGACGCAGCCAAGCCGATCACGGCGGAAACCCTGACCGATGCCGGTCTCGTCGGCAAGATTGTCGACGGTGTGCGGCTTCTGGCCAAGGGCGATCTGACGGCCAAGGTCGACATCACCGTCACCGGCGCGTCGAAAGCGGCCGTCGAGGCGGTTGAAAAAGCCGGCGGCAAGATCACATTGGCTTAAGCGGGGTTTTTGCGACCCTGTCCGGTTCGGGCTGCGGCCCGGCCCGGTTGTGAAACGCCCGCGCGTTTCATGAATTTCAAGTCGGGCCTCTGCCGGGCCAGCGCCTGCGATAACAACGGCACCCTGTCCGGCATGCCAATCGGTCTGAGAAGGGAGAGCCAATGGCATCCGCCGCGGAACAAATGGCGGCCAATCTGCGCCTGTCGTCTTTCGGCAAGGCGCAAGAGCTGCAAAAGCGGATCTGGTTCGCGCTTGGGGCGCTGATCGTCTATCGACTCTGCACATATATTCCTTTGCCGGGCATCGATGCCCAGGCACTGGCCAACATGTTCGCCAATATGCGCGGCGGCTTCCTCGACATGGTGAACACCTTTTCCGGTGGTGCGTTGCAGCGGATGTCGATCATTTCGCTGAACATCATGCCGTATATCTCGGCCTCCATCATCATGCAGCTGCTGACCTCGATGAACTCGCATCTGGCGCAGTTGAAGAAAGAGGGCGAGCAGGGCCGCAAGAAAATCAACCAGTATACCCGTTACGGCACCGTGCTGCTGACCGTGGTTCAGGGCTACGGCCTTTCCGTCGGGCTGGAAAGCCAGCCGGGCGTGGTGACGGATCCGGGCTGGTTCTTCCGCTTTACCACTGTGGTCACACTGGTTGGCGGGACCATGTTCCTGATGTGGCTGGGCGAGCAGATCACCCAGCGGGGTATCGGCAACGGCATTTCGCTGATTATTTTCGCCGGCATCGTCGCCGAACTGCCGGGCACGCTGGCGCAGGCGTTTGAGCTGAACCGCGCGGGGTCCATGTCGCTGACGGTTCTGCTGGCGCTGCTGATCGGCGCGGCGGGACTGATCTGGTTCATCGTGCTGTGCGAACGCGCCCAGCGCCGGGTGGTGGTGCAGTATCCCAAACGCCAGGTCGGTAACAAGATGTATCAGGGCGATAAGTCTCATCTGCCGCTGAAAATCAATGTGGCCGGGGTGATCCCGCCGATTTTCGCCAGTTCCCTGCTGTTGATGCCGCTCACGGTTGCCGGATTTTATGCCACCGGCGGGCCGGAATGGCTGACCACGGTGACGGCGACGCTGGCACCGGGGCGACCGATTTATATCGCGCTGTATGTGGGGCTGATCGTTTTCTTCTGTTTTTTCTACACGGCCATTGTTTTCAATCCGGAAGAAACGTCGGAAAACCTGAAAAAGCACAGCGGTTTCATCCCCGGTATCCGTCCCGGAAAACGGACGGCGGAATATCTGGACTATGTGTTGACCCGCCTGACGGTGATCGGTTCCGGCTATCTGTCGCTGGTCTGTGCAATTCCGGAGCTTCTGATCGGTCAGGCGGCGCTGCCTTTCTATCTTGGCGGCACCAGCCTGTTGATCGTTGTCAATGTGACGATGGATACGGTATCCCAAATTCACAGCCATCTGATGGCACAGCAATATGAGGGCTTGTTGAAGAAAGCCCGTCTGAAGGGAAGCCGCCGATGATCGTCATTCTGTTCGGCCCGCCGGGTGCGGGTAAGGGAACCCAGGCGCAGAGGCTGGAGCGGGACCGCGGTCTTGTACAGCTGTCCACCGGTGACATGTTGCGCGCCGCGGTCGCCGCCGGAACCGAAATGGGCCTGAAGGCCAAGGAAAAGATGGATGCCGGTGCGCTGGTATCCGACGATATCGTGGTCGGCATCGTGCGGGAGCGGATCCGCGAGGATGACTGCGCCAACGGTTTTCTGCTTGACGGGTTTCCGCGCACCCTTGCCCAGGCCAGGGCGCTGGATACCATGCTGGACGCCAATGATCTTTGCCCCGATGAGATCATCGAGATTGCGGTTGACGATGCCGCGCTTGTTGATCGTATTGCCGGCCGTTATGCCTGTGCAAAATGCGGCGAGGGCTACCACGATACGGCGAAAAAGCCGAAAGTGGCCGGTGTCTGTGATATCTGCGGCAGCACCGATTTCAAGCGCCGCCCTGACGACAACAAGGAAACGGTCGCCAAACGTCTGGCTTCCTACTATGCGGAAACCGGGCCGGCAATCACGCACTACCGTGAAAAAGGTGTGCTGAAACGTGTGGATGGCATGAGCGAGATTGCTTCTGTCGCTGCGGAAATTGACGCGATCTTGGATGCGCGAGGATAAACGCAAAAAAGACGTGTAAAACGGACGATGTTGGGCTTGACCTTGGGGGCTTTATTCATATAATCCCCGGCTTCGACGCGTCCGCTGTTGAATGACGGTTTTTGGACGTAATTTAGGTATTCAGGAGAAACGGTTGTGGCGCGTATTGCAGGCGTTAACATTCCGACCAACAAGCGGGTGGAAGTCGCACTGACCTATATTCATGGGATCGGTTCGACCACCGCAGGCAAAATTTGCGAACGTCTCGGCTTTCCGGCGGAGCGTCGCGTGTCGGAACTTACGGATTCGGAAGTGATCCAGATCCGCGAACTGATTGACAGCGATTTCACGGTTGAGGGCGACCTTCGCCGTGAAGTGGCCATGAACATCAAACGGCTGATGGACCTCAAGACCTATCGCGGTCTGCGTCACCGTAACAAACTGCCGGTCCGTGGCCAGCGCACGCATACCAATGCGCGCACCCGCAAGGGTAAGGCTGTGCCGATCGCCGGCAAGAAGAAGTAAGCAAATACCTTAATCTTGTACTGACAATCTGGGAACACGCCGTTTAGGGCCTCCCTTTAAACATAGGGTCTGATTGAGATGGCTAAGGAAACGAGCCGCGTGAAGCGGCGCGAACGGAAGAACATCACCAATGGTGTCGCGCATGTGAACGCGACGTTCAACAACACCATGATCACCATCACGGATGTCCAGGGCAATGCCATTTCCTGGTCGTCCGCCGGGATGATGGGTTTTAAAGGCTCGCGAAAATCCACGCCGTATGCCGCCCAGGTGGCTGCCGAAGACGCCGGCAAGAAAGCCAAGGAACATGGCATGTCCTCCCTTGAGGTTGAGGTCAAAGGTCCGGGCGCGGGCCGCGAGTCCGCGCTGCGGGCCCTGCAGGCCATCGGGTTCACCATCACGTCGATCCGCGATGTGACGCCGATCCCGCACAATGGTGTGCGTCCTCCGAAACGTCGCCGCGTTTAAGGATTGTAACCCGGCCCAGGCTGAGGGCCGGTTTCTTTCGTATTTTCGGCTTTTGGCAATAGCCTTGTGGGGGCGGTTCGCTCCCGACACAGAAGCGAGGGGTTCATCGTGATCCAGAAAAACTGGCAGGAACTGATCAAACCGAACGGCGTCAGCATTGAGCCGGGCGCGGACCCGCTGCGCCGTGCCAAGCTGGTTGTCGAGCCGCTGGAGCGTGGCTATGGCATGACGCTGGGCAACAGCCTGCGCCGTGTCCTCTTGTCCTCGCTGCAGGGTGGCGCTGTCACCAGCATCCAGATCGAAGGCGTTCTGCACGAATTTTCCAGCGTGCCGGGTGTGCGCGAGGATGTGACGGATATCGTTCTCAACATCAAGCAACTGCCTGTCCGGGTGACCAGCGACGGTGTCAAGCGTCTGCATCTGACGGCTTCCGGTCCAGGTGAAGTGACGGCCGGGCAGATTTCCGAAGTGGCCGATGTCGACGTTCTCGACAAGGATCTGGTGCTGTGTCACCTGGATGACGGCGCCACGCTGAACATGGAACTGACAGTGGCGTCCGGCAAGGGTTATGTCCCGGCTGAACGCAATCGTCCGGAGGATGCCCCCATCGGTCTGATCCCCGTGGATGCGCTGTACAGCCCGGTCAAGAAAGTGTCCTACAAGGTGGAAAACACCCGTGAGGGACAGGTTCTCGACTATGACAAGCTGACCATGCAGATCGAGACGGACGGCACCATCACGCCCGAAGACGCCGTGGCGTATGCCGCCCGCATTCTGCAGGACCAGCTGGCCATCTTCATCAACTTCGATGAGCCGGAAGAGCATGTCCGCCACGAGGAAGACGACGAGCCGGAAGTCAACCGTCAACTGCTGCGCAAGGTGGACGAACTGGAACTGTCCGTCCGTTCCGCCAACTGCCTGAAGAACGACAATATCGTCTATATCGGCGATCTGGTTCAGAAAACCGAGGCGGAAATGCTGCGCACGCCGAACTTCGGCCGCAAGTCGCTGAACGAAATCAAGGAGGTTCTGTCCTCCATGGGCCTGAAGCTGGGCATGGAACTGCCCGCATGGCCGCCTGAGAATATCGAAGAGCTGGCGAAAAAGCTCGAACAGGATTATTGACCCATACCAAGCCCGTCTGTTGGCCAAGCGCGCGAGCCCCGGCCACTGGACATGTGAAGGAGACACCCGATGCGCCATAGAAAAGCCGGCCGCAAGCTGAACAGGACGGCAAGCCACCGCAAGGCCCTGTTCATGAACCTGGCCCAAGCGCTGATCAAGCATGAGCAGATTGTCACCACCCTGCCCAAGGCGAAAGAGCTGCGCCCGATTGTGGAAAAGCTTATCACCCTTGGGAAAAAGGGTGGTCTGGCCAACCGCCGCCTGGCGATTGCCCGCCTACAGGACAAGGACCTTGTGTCCAAAGTGTTCGACACGCTCGCCGAGCGCTACAAAGAGCGCCAGGGCGGTTACGCCCGCGTTTTGAAAGCCGGTTTCCGCCACGGTGACAATGCACCGATGGCCGTGATCGAACTGGTCGACCGTGACGAAAGCGCCAAAGGCCAGGACAGCGGCCCGACCGCTGAAACCGTTGATGCGGTTGAGGAACAGACGGCGGCCTAAGCGGCAGAGCCGGTTCCCTTGAGATGTGAAGAATGGCCGGTTTTGCCGGCCATTTTTTGTGCCGCCGCGGTCAACCGTACACTGGTATCCTTCCCCGTGACACGGTAGGACAGGCAGTATGGACATATCCTTCATCACGCCCTTTTTTAATAGCCATGACTATCTGGGGGCCGCGCTTGATTCTGTACGCCGCCACTGCGGTCCGAGCTATGAGATGATCGTGGTGGACGATGCCAGCCGCGACCGCAGCTATATCGACCAACTGGGCGATGATGTGCGGGTCATTCTGTCAGACGTGAATATGGGCCCCGGTGGCGCCCGCAATCTGGGACTGGAAGCGGCGACCGGTGACTATATTTTCTTCCTCGACAGTGACGATGTGATCACAGCCGATCCCGTAGCTTTTCTGAACGCCATCGAGACGGCAGGTGGTGTGAAAACCGGTCCCGTGGATATGGTACATGGCCAGTTTGCTGACCGCACCGTGGCCCCACGTTTGGCCGCATTGCCCATGCCTCGCCGCACGACGCTGGCCCTAGAGCCGGTACTCGTCAAGCTGCACGGGTTTTACACCAACCTCTATCGACGCGTCTTTCTCAAGGAAGCGGACATCCGTTTTCCTGCGCATATGCGTTTTGCCGAGGATTTAAGTTTTCTGATCAAGAGCCTTGCGCGTGCGGAAACCATCGTCGTCGCGGACATCCCTATTTATCGATATAACCGTTACTACGGCCAGCGCTGGACCGGCGACCCCAGAGCAAAACCCTATAATGAACTTCACCGCCAATGCCGCGTGCGCCATTTCCCGAAACAGGTGGCGCAGGCCCTGGTGGAGCATCCGGTGGCTTTGAAAATCCGCATGACGATGGTGTTCAAGCAGACGCTCTGGGTGGCCTATCGCACGCTGACGACCCTCAGCGACGAAGCGTATCAGGAGTGCGTCGATTGCCTAGAGTGGGTTGCGCGTAGTCACTTGGCGGAAGCGAACGGCATGCTTGTCGATATTCGCAATGAATACGGCATTCCATGGGATGATGAACTTGAAGGCCTGCTGAAAACCTGCCTCAAGGGGGATCGTTCAGCCTTGCCGCCTAGTCTGCGTGCCAAATTCGACCTGCCGGAAGGGGAGGTCAAGCCATAATCAGCCGCAGACTGAAGACGATCAAGAGCGCGCCGCAAAGCCGGTCGATCCAGATGGAGGCGCGGAAGAATGGCGCGCGGACGGCCGGGCTGGTCAGTACCAGCGCGACAAAGGCGAACCAGCCGCCGACAATAATCATACAGGTCAGGGCATAGACACTTTGCACGGTGACAGGCACGTCCGGGCGAACCACCTGTGTGAAAACGGCAATGAAAAACAGCACGGCCTTGGGATTGAGCAGGTTGGTCAGAAACCCCATCCACACCGCACGGCCGTCGCTGAGCCGGCTTTGCAGCAGGCCGTCGGCCTGAATGGAGTCGGCGCCAGCCCCCTTGGACATCAGCCCGCGCAGGCCCAGCCACGCCAGATAGACCGCCCCGCCGAAACGGACGGCGGTGAACAGCATCTCGGAGCCGGCGATCACCGCACCGATGCCGGCCAGACTGTAACCCGCATGCACCCCGACGCCGAGCGCGAAGCCAAGTGCCGTCATCAGCCCCGCACGTCGGGCATGCAGCACGCTGTTGCGCACCGCGATGACGAAGTCCGGCCCCGGCGAGGCCGCCGCCGTTGCCATGACGGCGGCAAGCAAGGCCCATTCTCCCCAAAATCCGTGCATAAACCTCCTTTGCGGCCCAGGTGGCCCGATACGACGGCGTGCCCGTGTCCCAGTACATTTACAGTCAGTACATTTACAGTCAGGGCCGTATGGCCGTATTCTTGCGCACTCTTTGCCTGATAAACCTTATTTTGGCCAAACCTTGTCTTTAAGGGCAGCCTTGTCCATATGGGACAGACAACAAGATCATAAATGTAAGGAGCGTCTTCCGTGGCCTGCAAGTTTCCGGCTTTGTTTTCCCTGTGCCGTACCGTTGTTGCCAGTGTCATGACACTGGGCGTTCTGGCGCCCCTTGCCGGGGTTGAAAATGCCTCGCTCGCGCAGGATGTGGCCCTGGATACCAGACGTTTGCCGGAGAGCCGCCAGGAGGTGCAACTGTCCTATGCACCGCTTGTGTCCGAGGCAGGGCCGGCCGTCGTCAATATCTACACCCGCAAGGTGGTGCGCAGCCGCCGTTCCGCCCTGTTTGACGACCCGATCTTCCGGCGTTTTTTCGGGGACAGCTTTTCCTTCGGCATGCCGCGGGAACGCGTGCGCGGCTCGCTGGGTTCAGGTGTAATCGTCCGGGCCAGCGGTGTGATCGTCACCAACAACCATGTGATCGAAGGTGCGGACGAAATCCGTGTCGTGCTGTCCGACCGGCGCGAATTTGACGCCGAACTGGTGCTGACGGACCCGCGCACCGATTTGGCGATTTTGCAGATCGATACCGGCGGCGAGCGTCTGACCAGCCTTGAAATGGCGGATTCGGACGATGTGCTGGTGGGGGATATCGTGCTGGCCATCGGCAATCCCTTCGGCATCGGCCAGACGGTGACCTCCGGTATCGTTTCCGCCACCGCGCGCACGCAGCAGGGCATCTCCGATTTCGGCTTTTTCATTCAGACGGACGCGGCGGTCAATCCGGGCAATTCCGGCGGTGCGCTGTTGGACATGCGCGGCGCGCTGCTGGGCATCAACACGGCGATCTACAGCCGGTCCGGCGGGTCCAACGGTATCGGCTTTGCCGTGCCCGCCAACATGGTGCAGTCGGTCCTGCGCGCGGCGCTGGACGAAGGGCAGATCGCGCGGCCCTGGCTGGGCATCAAAGGACAGAACATCAACAATGACGTGGCCGGTACGCTGGGACTGGACCGCCCCGGCGGTGTCCTTGTGGATGCGTTGTTCCCCGGCGGTCCGGCGGCGCAGGCGGGCCTGAACCCCGGCGATGTGATTTTGAGCCTGAACGGACGCGAAATCATTGACGAGCAGGGGCTGAACTACCGCGTCGCGACGCTGCGCGAGGGCGAGGCCGCGACGCTGGCCGTTCTGCAGAACGGCGCGCTTGCCGAGGTCGAGGTCGGTCTGGCCCTGCCGCCGGAAAATCCGCCGCGCGAGGTGACCAAACTGGACGGTGCGCATCCCTTTCAAGGGGTAACGGTGGCCAATCTCAGCCCCCGCTTTAACGAAGAATTGCAGGTCGACCCCTTCCTGACCGGTGTGGCGGTCTTGAAGGTGGAGCGACGCACGGCCGCCGGGCGCTATCAGTTTTTCAACCCCGGCGATGTGGTGCTGAGCATCAACGGTATCGGTATTGAGAGTGTGGCGGACGTGGTCTTCGCGCTAGAAAACCCGGAAGACCGTTATGTCTATCAATTCCGCCGCCGTGGCCGTGCGCAGGAATGCGTCATCGTGCCCAACCGGTCTTTCCGCTGCAATCAGCTGCGTTGAGCGCACTGGCACCAGGAAAGGAGCGCGGGTGAGCGATCTGTTTACCGCTGGCGGTCTGGATGCGGACGCTCCCCGGCCGCTGGCCGACAGGTTGCGCCCCGCCGCGCTGGACGATGTGGTCGGTCAGGACCATCTGTTGGGGCCTGACGGTCCGCTTCGCCGGCTGGTGGACAGCGGCAAGCGTGCCTCCCTCATCCTGTGGGGGCCGCCCGGCAGCGGCAAAACCACCATCGCCCGTCTTCTGGCGGACAAGGCCGATCTGGCGTTTGAGCAGGTTTCGGCCATTTTCTCAGGCGTGGGCGAACTGAAAAAAGTGTTTGAGGCCGCGCGCGGGCGTCGCGGAACGGGGCAGGGCACCCTGCTGTTCGTGGACGAGATCCATCGCTTCAACCGGGCCCAGCAGGACAGTTTTCTGCCCGTGGTGGAGGACGGCACCGTCACGCTGATCGGTGCAACGACGGAAAATCCGTCATTTGAAATCAATGCCGCGCTGCTCTCGCGCATGCAGGTGCTGGTGCTGAACCGTCTGGACACGGCGGCGCTGAACACCCTGATCGAACGGGCGGAGGCCTTGATGCAACGTCCCCTGCCGCTGGACGGACCGGCGCGGGCCAGCCTGATCGCCATGGCGGACGGGGATGGCCGCTATCTGCTCAACTGTGTCGAGACGCTCTTCGATCTGGTGGCTGACGATACACTCACCACCGAGGAGATGACACGGCTGTTGCAGCGGCGCGCGCCATGCTATGACAAGGATCGGGACGGGCATTATAATCTCATCTCCGCCCTGCATAAGTCCCTGCGTGGCTCGGACGTGGATGCCGGGCTGTACTGGCTTGCCCGTATGCTGGTGGCCGGCGAAGATCCGCTCTATCTGTTGCGGCGGCTGGTGCGTTTTGCCAGCGAAGATGTGGGACTGGCCGACCCGCAGGCCCTGCCGCAGCTGATCGCCGCGCGCGATGCCTATGAATTCCTTGGCAGTCCCGAAGGCGAACTGGCCATTGCGCAAGGGGTGATCTATCTGGCGCTTGCGCCGAAGTCGAACGCTGCTTACCGGGCCGAAAAGGCGGCGAAAAAAGCCGCCAAAGCCACCGGCAGCCTGATGCCGCCCAAACATATCCTGAACGCGCCGACCCGATTGATGAAGGATGAGGGTTACGGCAAAAACTACGCGTATGACCATGATACCGCGCACGGCTTTTCCGGGCAGAATTATTTTCCGGACGACATGCCGCGCGAAGGCTATTACAGCCCGGTTGAGCGTGGGTTCGAGCGGGAAATGGCCAAGCGTCTCGCCTATTTCAACAAATTGCGCGCGAGCCTGACAGCCGATGAGTCCAGCGAAGCCGACGGGATACGGGATTGATGGGGGACTTCACCCATTTCGTCGGCATTGACTGGTCCGGTGCCCGGAAAGTGGGGCGAAACGCGATCGCCGTGGCTGTCGCGGAAGCGCACACGCGTCAGGTCAAACTCATGGACCCGCCAAATGGTTCATGGTCAAGGCAACGTGTGCTGGACTGGATGGTTCATGGCGACT
This sequence comes from Eilatimonas milleporae, assembly GCF_003688555.1. GTDB lineage: Bacteria > Pseudomonadota > Alphaproteobacteria > Sphingomonadales > Kordiimonadaceae > Eilatimonas > Eilatimonas milleporae. The sequence goes on along the minus strand of NZ_REFR01000013.1, from coordinate 144,515 downwards.
GGCTGCCAAAAGGGGCACGGGCCCTGATCGGATTTGACGGTGCGTTCTCTTTTCCCTTTCTGGATCACGGCAGGTATCTGACCGAACTGCCCATGGCCGATACGCCGCACGCTTTATGGAAAGAGGTGGAGCGTGTCTGTCAGGATGACGCCGACCTGTTTGGCGGCGGTTTCGTGGACAGATATGCGTCGAATTTTTTTCAGGGTGATATCGGGCGTGTGAATGCCGATTACCGTCGTTTCCGTAAGACGGAGATATTATGCAAACAGCAAAAATTCGGTGCGGAAACCGTTTTTCACCTTGTTGGTGCAAGTCAGGTCGGCAAAGCATCTCTTTCTCTGATGAGAGTGTTGAACATGCTTGCGGATCATGAAGACATCGCCATATGGCCGTTTGACGCTCTGGACGGTGCCCGGATCGCCATTGTTGAAATATTCTGCACGGTTTTTGTGCAAACAGACGGTCACAAGGGCAAAGTGCGCGACCATCGCACCCTGTCCCGGCTGGTGGAGTCCTACGGTGCCCGGCTGGCGGATGGTATGGGACCGGTTGACAAGAACGATAATGCGGCAGACGCACTGATTAGCGCCGCCGGCATGATGCAGGCAGCAGGCGATCCGGGCTACTGGAATCCGCCCGGTCTTTCGCCTAAAGTCGCGCGCACCGAAGGCTGGGTCTTCGGTATCAGATAAGTATGAAACCAGAGATGTATCAGGGTTATAACGGGCATTTCATGCATTTGGTTACAGCCATAGCGCTTGGTGGCGCGCTTGGTGCCGTCCTGCGGCATTTTGCCGGCAGCGCGGCTTTCCGTCTGTTCGGAGGGGATTTTCCCTATGGTACGCTGGCGATCAATGTTGCCGGTAGTTTCGCGATCGGTCTGGCCATCAGCCTGTTGGCGCCCGGCTTTCCGGGGAATATGGCATTGCGTGGCTTTTTGACTGTGGGCCTGCTGGGCAGTTTCACCACATTTTCCGCCTTTTCCATGGAGACCATGTTGCTGATCGAACGCGGTGAATGGGCACAGGTCCTGGCCTATGTGGTCGGGTCGGTTCTGCTGACGGTGTCCGGCGCCTATCTCGGCATGCAGATGGGCAAGGCCGCACTATGAGTGGCGTCCGCCATATGAAGGTGACGCCCGAGGATGCCGGGCTTCGGCTGGACCGCTGGTTTCGCCGCCATGTACCCGAGGCCGGTTTCGGCGCGGTACAGAAAGCGATGCGCAAGGGGGCCGTGCGGCTCGACGGCAGGCGGGTCAAGGGCAATGAACGGCTGGAGACGGGGCAGGATATCCGCGTACCGCCCTTCGCCGGCGAGGCTGGGCTGCAAAAAAACAAGACCGCCCCATGCCCCGCACTGGACGACGCCACGGTGGCGGAAGTGCGCGGCTGGGTCATCTACAAGGATGACAAGGTCATCGCCCTGAACAAGCCGCCGGGTCTGCCGACGCAGGGCGGCACCGGACAGAAGCGCCATCTGGACGGCCTGCTGGATGCCCTGAAATATGACGCACCGGAGCGGCCGCGTCTTGTCCACCGGTTGGACAAGGATACCTCGGGCGTGCTGCTTTTGGGGCGCACGGCGAATGCGGCCGCCGCGCTCGCCAAAAATTTCGCGTCCAAGGACACGGACAAGCGCTACTGGGCACTGGTCACCGGTGTCCCGAAAGAGCCCATGGGCCGTATCCGCCTGACCATGGACAAGGTGGCCGTGCGCGGCGCGGAACGCATGGTGGTCAGCCCGGACGGCAAACCGTCACTGACCGATTACGCCATCATGGACAGGGCGGGCAAGCGCGCCGCCTGGCTCGCGCTGAAGCCGCACACCGGACGTACACACCAACTGCGCCTGCACACGGCGGAAATTGGTCATCCGATTGTCGGTGACGGCAAATACGGCGGCGAGGATGCCTATCTGGGTGGCGTCATCTCGAAAAAGCTGCATCTGCACGCCGAGAGCATCGCTTTTACCCATCCGGACGGCGGGCGGCTGCGCATCGCCGCGCCCATGCCGCCGCACATAAAGGCAAGCTTTGAGGCGCTCGGCTTCAATCCGGCTGATCATGAAGACCCATTTGTGGATATGTGACCGCCATGCAGGCTGACAGACTGGTAATTTTCGACTGTGACGGTACGCTGGTGGACAGCCAGCATCATATCGTCAGCGTGATGGTCGATACCTTCACACAGGAAGGGCTGACCCCGCCCTCGGCGGCAGAGGTACGGTCGATCATCGGCCTGTCCCTCGTCGATGCGATGGCGGCGCTGATGCCGGACGGCGACGGACGGCAGCATGTGCATCTTGCCGAGCGCTACAAGTCGCAGTTTCGCGCCATGACAGTGTCGGACGACCATACGGTCGAACCGCTTTTCCCCGGCACGCTGGAGGCGCTGGCTGCCTTGGATGACGCAGGATACCAACTTGCCATTGCCACGGGCAAATCCATGCGCGGGCTGGTGCGGGTGCTGCACAGTCACGGTATCCACCATTATTTTATTTCGCTGCAAACGGCGGACGCGCACCCGTCAAAGCCGCACCCCTCCATGGTGCAGCAGGCGCTGATGGATGCGGGCACGGATGCGGGCAAAGCCGTGGTGGTCGGCGATACGAGTTATGATATGGCCATGGCACAGGCGGCCGGCAGCAAGGCTCTCGGTGTGTCGTGGGGCTATCATCCGGCTGGAGACCTCGTCGCGGCCGGGGCGTCCCATGTGGCGGACAGCTATGATATAGTGCCCGACCTGGTGGCGGAGATATTGAGGGGATGATTTCTAAAACGCCAAAAGATCGGCCCATCGATCAGGCGCTGACACCGCGCAGGGGGTTTCTTGTGGCGGCATCGGCGGTTGCGGCCCTGGCGGTGGCCGCCTATCTGTACGAGGATGCCATTCTTGGCCTGTCGCCGATGGGCTCTCAGACCCCTTTTGCCATTTTGATTGTCAGCCTGGTGCTGATTGCCCTTGCCCTGCTGTTGTGCTACCGGGTGCCCCGCCTCGGCAATCGCCTTCTGGGACATGACGTCGTTCTGAAACCGGATGACGGTCGGGATATGAATGAGGGGTATCATTTTACCGGCAGTTTCAAGGTCGATACCGCAGCGGACACCAAACGCCAGAACAGCCGGCGCAAACAGGCCCGTGCCACACGCCGCCAACTGGCGCAGGCGACCCGTCAGATGCAGGCGGAAAAACAAAAAGGCGGTGCTTCAGGCACGGACATGTCACTCCCGAATTCGGGAGCCGGGGATAAAAGCAGTGAGGACCGTGACCGAACGGCCTGACCTGCCTTGGGAAGTGAAAGCCTGTCATGAAGCGTTTTTACAAGGAAGTGGCGGCCCGGGGCTCGGATAGGGGTTTTGAACTGACCCTGGACGGGCGGGTGGTGCGGACACCTGCGGGTGAAACGCTGCGTGTGCCATCCTCCGCATTGGCACGTGCACTGGCCGGGGAATGGGCCGCCCAGCGCGAGCGGATAGAACCCGCCACCATGCCGCTGACCAGTCTGGCCTATACGGTGCTGGACCGTGTGGCGCCCAACCGCGATGATGTGGTGGCAGAGGTTGCGGCATTCGGTGCCAGCGACCTGCTGTGTTACCGCGCGGAAGAACCCGACAGTCTCGTGGCGCTGCAATCCAGGCAGTGGGACCCGTATCTGAAATGGGCGGCGGATGCATTGTCGGCGCGGCTCGTCATCACGCACGGGATCATGCCTGTCACCCAGAATGAGGATGCGCTGGCGGCATTATACGGCCATGTGGATGCGCTGGATTCTTTCCGTCTGACCGCGCTGCACGGGTTGACGTCCGGCCTTGGGTCCCTGGTGCTTGGCCTTGCGGCACAGGCCGGTTTCCGCGATATGGCCGCCATATGGGACGCCAGCCGCGTGGACGAGGATTTTCAGGCGGACAGCTGGGGCCGCGATGCCGAGTCCGAAACGGTGGAGGCACACCGGCGGGCCGATGTGGAGGCCGCTTTTCGCTTCGACCGGCTGGTGATCGCCGAAGGCAATCAAAACCCTTAGGAACGAACGTCTTTTCCTCGACGGGATTTCCCGATATGAAGGGACAGTTTGCACGCAGAGGGGTGAGGGCAACAAAGCACTTCACCGGCTGTGACAGCCGGCCCTTTCGCGAACGCATATATGGCTCTTCGGGAGGGACCCCAGGTGAAAGAAGTGTTGGAAGAGTTGGAACGCCGACGCGCGAAGGCGCGTCTGGGCGGCGGTGAAAAGCGTATCGAGGCCCAGCATGCCCGGGGCAAGCTGACCGCGCGAGAACGGATCGACCTTCTGCTCGACGATGACAGTTTCGAGGAATACGACACCTTCGTCGAACACCGCTGCACCGACTTCGACATGGGAAAAACCAAGTTTCCCGGCGACGGTGTCGTGGTGGGCTCAGGCACGATCAACGGGCGTCTGGTCTATGTCTTTTCCCAGGATTTTACCGTTTTCGGCGGATCCCTGTCAGAGACGCATGCCAACAAGATTTTGAAGATCATGGATATGGCGATGAAAACAGGCGCGCCCGTCATCGGCCTGAACGACAGCGGCGGCGCCCGCATTCAGGAAGGGGTGGCGGCCCTGGGCGGTTATGCCGACGTGTTTCAGCAGAATGTTCTGGCCTCCGGCGTGATTCCCCAGATTTCCATGATCATGGGACCGTGCGCGGGCGGGGCTGTTTATTCGCCTGCGATGACGGACTTCATCTTCATGGTCGAGGATACATCCTACATGTTCGTCACCGGGCCGGATGTGGTGAAAACCGTGACGAACGAGGTGGTGACGCAGGAAGAGCTGGGCGGCGCCATCACCCACACCACAAAGTCCGGCGTGGCCGACAAATCCTTTGAGAATGACGTCGTGGCGCTTGCCGAACTGCGGCGGTTTTTCGATTTCCTGCCGCTGAACAATCGTGAACAGGCGCCGAAACGTCCCAGTTTCGACAGTGCGGAGCGGGTGGAAATGTCCCTCGACACTGTCGTGCCGTCCAACCCGAACAAGCCGTATGACATGCACGAGGTCATCGAGAAACTGGTGGACGAGGGGGACTTCTTCGAGCTGAAGCCCAATCACGCCCAGAACATTATCACCGGTCTGGCACGTATGGACGGTGCGCCGGTGGGTATCATCGCCAACCAGCCCATGGTTCTGGCCGGCTGTCTGGACATCAACAGCTCCAAGAAAGCCGCCCGGTTCGTGCGGTTTTGCGACTGTTTCAACATTCCCATCATCACGCTGGTCGATGTGCCCGGCTTTCTGCCCGGTACGGCGCAGGAATATGGCGGCATTATCAAGCATGGCGCAAAGCTGCTGTTTGCCTATGGGGAGGCGACGGTGCCCAAAATCACCGTCATCACCCGCAAGGCTTACGGCGGGGCCTATGACGTGATGGCGTCCAAGCATCTGCGCGGCGATCTGAACTATGCGTGGCCGAGCGCCGAAATCGCCGTGATGGGCGCCAAGGGCGCGGTGGAGATCCTGTATCGCAAGGACCGGGACGATCCGGATAAGCTGGCCGAACATACCAAGCGCTATGAGGATCTTTTCGCCAACCCGTTTGTGGCGGCCCAGCGCGGTTTTCTGGATGAGGTGATCCTGCCCCACAATACGCGCAAGCGCATCATTCGCGGGTTGAAGATGCTGGAGAACAAGACGCTCTCCAACCCGTGGAAAAAACACGACAATATCCCGCTTTAACGCATTGTTTCAAAACGAAACGGTAAGGGAAGCAATGGCCCCGCCGCTGCCGAAGGATTTGGAAAAGCAGGTCGGCCCCGCCGCGAGCGAGGGCCGCAAGGCCGCTTTTTTGAACGGCTTCGTTCTGGGGTCCGCCGTCGGGCTGGGACTGGCGATGATGTTTGTCGCGGCCGAGGGCGTGCATCGTATTATTTTCTGGGTGCTGGTCTTTGTTCTGGGGATGGTCTGGGTTCTTGCCGGGGTTCGGGCCCGCCACAAACAGGAACAGCGCAGTTATCAGTATAGAGACCGGGAGGAGGACGAGGATGTTCAAGAAAATCCTGATCGCCAATAGGGGGGAAATCGCCTGCCGGGTTATCAAGACGGCACGGCGTATGGGAATCAGGACCGTGGCGGTGTATTCCGAGGCGGATGCCGATGCCCTGCATGTGGACATGGCGGACGAGGCTGTTTTCATCGGGGCTCCGGCGGCGGCGGAAAGTTATCTGGTGATCGACAAGATTGTCGCGGCCTGCAAGGAGACCGGGGCCGAAGCCGTCCATCCGGGATATGGTTTCCTGTCGGAAAAGGCGGAATTTGTCGAGCGCCTGTCCAAGGAAGGCGTCGCCTTTATCGGTCCGCCGGCCAAGGCGATCGAGGCCATGGGCGACAAGATCACATCCAAGAAGATCGCGGCCGATGCCGGTGTCTCCACCGTGCCGGGGCATATGGGCATCATCGCAGACGCGGAGGAAGCGGCGAAAATTGCCGAAAGCATCGGCTTTCCCGTGATGCTGAAAGCATCCGCCGGGGGCGGCGGCAAGGGCATGCGGATTGCCTACACGGTCCAGGAAGCCAAGGAAGGCTTCGTGTCCGCGCAGAATGAAGCCCGCTCTTCCTTTGCCGATGACCGTGTGTTCGTCGAAAAATTTGTCGAGGAGCCGCGCCACATCGAAATACAGGTCCTGGCGGATGCCCACGGGACGGCCCTGTATCTGGGAGAACGCGAATGCTCCATCCAACGCCGTCACCAGAAGGTGGTGGAAGAGGCGCCCAGCCCGTTTCTGGATGAGGCCACGCGCAAGGCCATGGGCGAGCAGGCTGTCGCCCTGTCGAAGGCGGTCGGCTATACCAGTGCCGGCACGGTCGAGTTCATCGTCGACAAGCACAAGAATTTCTACTTTCTGGAAATGAACACCCGCCTTCAGGTGGAGCATCCCGTGACGGAGCAGGTCACGGGTATCGACCTGGTGGAACAGATGCTGAGGATCGCGGCGGGCGAAAAACTGGAACTGGCCCAGAAGGATGTGCGCCTAAACGGATGGTCGATCGAGACCCGCGTCTATGCGGAGGATCCGTTCCGGGGGTTCCTGCCCTCCATCGGGCGACTGACCCGGTATCGGCCCCCGCAGGAAAATGCGCATGTCCGCGTGGATACAGGTGTTTATGAAGGCGCCGAAATTTCCATGTTTTATGATCCCATGATCGCCAAGCTGGTGACCACGGGCGCCACCCGGGATGAGGCCATCGCGGCACAGCGCCAGGTGCTGGATGAGTATTTTATACGCGGTATCGCCCATAATATTCCGTTCCTGTCCGCGCTGATGGCGCACCCCCGTTTCCAGAGCGGGGATATGACCACCGCCTTTATCGCCGAGGAATATCCGGATGGCTTCAATGGCGGGCCCGTCAGCGATGAGGTACGGACCGCCATGCTGGCCTCAGCCGTCTTTGTGAACGCGGTGCATGTTTCCAGGGCGACACAGATTGAAGGCAAAATCAGTGACCGCAGCGGCCCGCAGGCCCGCATCTGGTGTGTGTCACTGGATGGAGAGGAAGCGACCCGGTCCGAAGTGTTCCCCTATGAGGATCATGCCGTCGTGATGTTGAATGACGTCAGGCACATCCTCAAGACGGACTGGCGTCCCGGCGAACCCATATTACGGGCGGAGATAGACGGTATATCGCATGCGATCGAGGTGGAACGGGAAACGCTTGGTTTCACATTGTCGACCGACGGTGTGACCCGCTGCGTCAGGGTCTTGAGTGAGCGCGCGGCGGAATTGAACGCCATGATGCCTGAAAAGGCCGCCATCGACACCAGCCGGTATCTGCTGTGTCCTATGCCGGGGCTTGTTGTCTCGGTCTCGGTGAAAGCCGGGGATGAGGTCAAGGCCGGTCAGGCGCTGGCCGTGATCGAGGCGATGAAGATGGAAAATATTCTCAAGGCCGAAAAGGATGCCGTGGTCAAGGAAGTGCGGGCCGCGCCCGGTGACAGTCTGGCGGTGGATGCGGTGATCCTGGAGTTTGAGAGCGAGGCCGCGTGACACTGGAGGGGGATGCAGGCGGCGTAGCCGGCGACATCGCCGGTTATATGACCGCTGCCCGCGGTCTCTTGGGCCGGCTGGTGGCCTTCGATACCACCAGCCATCTGTCAAATCTGGACCTGATCCGTTTTGTCGAGACCTATCTGGACGCCCACGGCGTCAGCGCGCGCCTTCAGTTCAATGCCGAGGCCACGAAAGCCAACCTGACGGCTTCAATCGGTCCGGATGCGGCCGGCGGCATCGTTTTGTCCGGTCATACCGATGTCGTACCGGTGACCGGGCAGGACTGGTCCAGCGACCCGTTCATTCTGAGCGAACGGGACGGCCGTCTTTATGGCCGGGGCACGGCGGACATGAAAGGATTCCTTGCCGTGGCGCTGGCATTTGTGCCGTATTTTGCCAAACTGGCCCTGAATGCACCGGTGCATCTGGTCCTGACCCATGACGAGGAAGTGGGGTGTCTGGGCATTCAGTCGCTGGCGCCGGTTCTGAAGGACCATGTTGCCGCGCCGCGCCTTGTGATCGTGGGGGAGCCGACATCGATGCAGGTGGCCGCCGCGCACAAGGGGCAGCATGTCTACCGGACCACTGTTACCGGACGGGCCGCGCATTCCAGCCGAACACCGGACGGCGTCAATGCGGTGGCGATTGCCGCCGGCCTGATCGGCAAATTGACCGATATGGCGACGTGGGAGGCGGATCATGGCCCCCGGAACGACATGTTCGACCCACCATATACCACCATCAATGTGGGGCGCGTCGAAGGGGGGCTCGCCTTCAATATTGTTCCCGAAAACTGCTGGTTCGACTGGGACCAGAGAGTTCTGCCCGGTGAGGACGGATCGCGCGTGTTGAACGCTTTTACCGCCCATGTCACGGCGGCCGTGCTGCCGGGGATGGCGGCACAGGGGATATCCGAGGGTGTGCAAACGCAGCGCTGGGCCTATTTACCGCCATTGATGGCGGAACCGGGCACGGACGGCCAATCACTTGCATTGTGGCTGGCGCAGCGCAATGAGACCACCGTTGTCGCCTTCGGGACCGAGGCCGGCCATTTTCAGGCTGTGGATTGCCCGACGGTTGTCTGCGGTCCCGGCGATATTGCCCAGGCCCACAAACCGGACGAATATGTCACGCTCGATCAGCTGGCGGCATGCTGCCACTTTATGAAACGGGTTGGTCGGGCCCTGTCGGGCGGCAAGGAATAGGACAGCGGACATGGGGGAAAGGACAGCGGTACGGGTGTGCATCACCGGGCGGGTTCAAGGGGTCAGTTATCGTGCCTGGGTGGCGTCTCAGGCAAAATCCCGCGATCTGCACGGATGGGTGCGCAATCGGCAGGACAGCAGTGTCGAGGCCCTGTTCGTCGGTTCCCGCGATGATGTCGATAAGATGATCGCCGCCTGCCACAACGGGCCTACGTTGGCCGCGGTCGACACGGTAACGGCAGAACCGGCCAAAGGCCTGACGGCTGCCCGTTTCGATATCAAACCGACAGTCTGACAGCCCAATCCGGCAAGTCCTGTACAGTCAGATCTGAAAGACAGGATGCGTTGTTTCCGGTGAGGGGTCCGGGGCGGCATCCTGCGCGCAGACTTCCGGCATGGGCCGCGCCTCGATACCGAAAATATCGTCAAAAGTCTGGCGCAGCACCACATCCACATCATCCATCGTGACGGGCAATCCCAAAGCCGCCAGGCTGGTGACCCCGTGGTCGGCGATGCCGCATGGGACAATGCCGCCAAAATGGCTGAGATCCGGGTCCACATTCAGCGCCAGCCCGTGAAAGGTCACCCACTTGCGCACGCGCACGCCGATCGCGCCGATTTTCTCTTCCACACCGCCGGGGCGTGTGACCCACACGCCCACACGGCCGGCGCGCCGTTCCGCCGTAACACCGAAAGCACCGACGGTTCTGATCATCACTTCTTCCAGATGATGAACGAAACAGCGTACATCCTTACCGCGTCGGCGCAGATCCAGCATGAAATACCCGACACGCTGACCGGGGCCGTGATAGGTATATTGTCCGCCGCGACCGGCGTCATAAACGGGAAACCGGTGCGGGTCTTTCAGGTCCGAGGGCCGGGCACTGGTGCCTGCGGTGTAAAGGGGGGGGTGTTCCAGCAACCAGACAAGCTCGCTGGCCTCGTCCGCCCGAATGGCCGCGACGCGGCGTTCCATTGTTTCCAGCGCATCCGGATAAGACACGAGGCTATCGCTGATCCGCCATTCCAGGCTGTTTTCATGCACGGTCATGCCACGGCATATAATGCCGTCCGACCGCAAACCCAAGAAAAACCGGTGCAAATCATCAAGGAAACCGGAACCGCGCAGGCTTTTTTTGGACAGACCCCCGCGATTGTTCTATGCAGGGACATGTGGGGAAAACCATAAGAGCCCGGAAAAGAGGGACATTGTGGAAGCCGTCAATCGAGTTACCGTTGAAATCACAGTTGTGCTGGGCCGGTCCCATATGCCGATCCGCCAGTTGCTGAAGATGGGCCGGGGCGCCGTGATTGACCTGGATGCCCGTCATGAGGACGAATGCTGGGTCTATGCAAACGGCGAACTGATCGCCCGGGGCGAAGTGATGATCGTCGGTGACAAAGTGGGTGTGTCCATCACCCGGATGATGAGCCAGTTGCAGGTTTAAGGCCTGGCGATCCTGCCCCTGTTTCGGCGGATGTATTTATTGCGCCGTTCCATCTTTGCGACAGCCCTGTACCGAATGCGCCATAATCCCCTTGCAGGGCAAATACGAATTTGCTATCCCCACGCCACGATCAGGCGGACGTGGCGGAATTGGTAGACGCGCAGCGTTGAGGTCGCTGTGGGCGATGAGCCCGTGGAAGTTCGAGTCTTCTCGTCCGCACCAAAACCCTTTTTGTCATATGTGGCCATATGTGGCTAAATCATTGATTAAAAGCGTGATTTTGGTGGTTTCCTCTCGGTCGTAATTCTCAAATGTTGCCATATGTGGCCATATGTTTCTATGCTCTGTGCACCAAATTTGCACCAAGAGGGATAAGTTGTGAGCATATTTATATGAATGGGAAGCACTGGCTCGGTGTGTCTATCTATATAAATTCAATTGTACTTGGGTCTTGGTAATTGTCTATGAACAAGGTTGAATGAGATTTCCTTAGCGTCAATACGAATTGATATTTGCCCTCTACACCTGTTTGTGAATTCAATCTTCTAATCGAGTAATTATCATAGACTAATGTGCAAAGTTTTCTGTGATTTATTTATTCCTTTGTTCCATGATAATAAATTTTTTCGATTAATAATTTATTTCAAAATTTAACATTGAATTTATCCAATTTTTAAACATGATAATTTATAATATATATAATAATTACTGAAAACTTGTATTGGTCCAGTTTTGATGGGGATTACTTCGCGATCTATAATTTCATATCCTTTTGGGCATATTTCGTTCTTTTCCACTCTCTGTCGAATCCAACCCAGTCTTTCTAATTCTTTCTTTTGATTCTCAATGTTTTTCATTCTATCGACCATGATGTTTGCCATGTAAACACCATTGCCTTGTGGTTCGATTGTGACGCGCAGCCATGGGCTAATTGTTGAGCATCCAAATATTATCAGAAAAATTGGTAGAATATATTTTAACATTCCAAATCTTTTCATTTGATACACTCATATGTTTTTTAACGAATACACCACTGCCCACAATTTAGATCATTTAAAGGCTAAAAGGAACTGTATTCTATATGTAACATCGAAACTCACGCTACCCAAAACGCGCAATTATGATTATCTATTGCATATATGTGATTAGCATAATTTGCGCTCTATATATGTAAAGCCGATTGCGGCCTTAGACAATCACAGATCGTCAACCGTTGTTTCCCACGCCTTGCCATCCGGATTGTGGAAATCATCAAATTCTATGTCCCCGCGACGCTGGTATTCGCGCCAGATGCGGATTTTTCCATTTTCCACCTTTACGACGGCCACACCGTGAACCGCTGTTGTCCGTCCGCCGTTTTTGAAGGAATATTCGCCGGCACCGAACCCCGTGGCGTCGTCAAACCACAGATTGTGCCATTTCATGGTGGCACCGGGTGTAATGCGGTCGAAGAAAATACGGAGTTCGTCGATACCCCGGTATATCTGAAAGTTCGGCGGTTCCGTGTAAAGCGCGTCATCTGCGAAAGCGCTGAGAGCAAGATCGGTGTCATGGGCCGTCCACCCCTCGGACACCCTTGTCATCAGGGCGACGAAATCAAAGGGGGGTTTCCCGTCGTGGCTGTCGTCGCTCAGGGCCGCGAAGCAGACCGTAAGACCGGTGGCGAGCAGGGCCGCCAGGCAAAGACGTATATGGGATGTCCGCATTGACCTTTTCCATTGATGAAGGAAAGAAAACCCTACGAAAACCGTCGGCTGAAATCTCACAATAAAATTGGTTTCACGGCATGATGATACCAAAGACCGGATGTGAGTATCCCGGTGGTTTTATGTCTGCTGAACTCAATACATAGAGAATTGTGTGTGTCGGGGCGTGTCGTTCGGGGTGAGCGCGCCCAGTGCCGCGTCAGCGGGCCGGAAGGCCGAAGCGGGGCAGGGGGATGACGATCTCTGTTTCGGTGATGGGAGACCCTGCCATGAAACGAGCCATGATTTCACCGACACGGGGAGAGGACATGAACAGATTGTGCCCGGCATTTCTGACCGTGATTTCAGTGCGGTTCGATAATCCTGAGACCGCTTCACGCTGACTTTCCAGATATGTTCGTCCATCAAGCGTACCGCTGAACAGCAGTGTCGGTACAGCCGACACCGGGGCCTGGCGAAATGTATCGCCGAGATCGAACGCGGGGGCCGCATCGGTCAACAGAAGAGTGAAATTCAGATAGGGGCCGAGCAGGGCCGTTTCAGCCTGATGTTCCACAAGGGCGCGGCGTTTGCCGCCAATGCCCGAGGCAAGATCCATGGCAATGGACATGGCATTAAAGGAAATCGGTTCTCCCGAATTGTACCAGCGTTGGAGAAGGCGGACAAGCGGGCCGGTCTCGCCCGCATCCAGTGCGGCATAGAGATGCAGAAGCCTTACCGCCCGTACCGGGTCGGAAATCATGCCGGATGCGATCCGCTGCATGTCCCGCCGCTGGAACACCATATCCACGGTCGGGCCATTTTGTTGGGGCAGGGACAGTGTAAGAGGCGTTTTCTCAAGCTGGTCATGGACCCGGCGTATCAGTGTCAGAATATCGGGAAAGTCCGCCCTGTCTTCTGCATTGCGGTTGATCGCCGTTTGAAGACGTTTGAAATAGGCATCGGTTCTGGCCGGATATTTGATGGTTTGATCCAGGCCTTCCGCGCTGGCCAGGATCACACGGTCGATACGGTCATCCATCTCTTTCAGGGCGGCCAGGGCAAGATGACTGCCGTAGGAAATTCCCCAAAGCGATATTTTGGCCACGCCGAGATGGCGGCGCAGCGCTTCCAGATCCGCGACGCTTTCCGGTGTTGTGTATCCTGTGATATCGATACCGCTGTCATGCCAGACGGTCAGACAGTAACGCAGGGCCTGTCGATGCAGTTCCGCGTGGCGTTCATCTGAAATCGCCTGATTTTCCGGGAGAACGGTCGATGACCGACAGTCCGGAATGTCGTTGGAGGCGCCTGTACCCCGCTGATCCAGGGCAATGACATCGCCGTAGGCCCGCATGGCCATAAAGAGGGGAAAGCGGTTGCGCTTCGCCGTTGCAATGCCTGAACCGCCCGGCCCGCCCGCCAGATAGACGATGGGAACACCGGTCTTATCGCCGATCGCCGGGAAACGCACATATTGAAGGTTTAACAGGCGTGAGCGGTCGTTGCCGCGATTTTCCGGAACCTGAAACTGACCGCGATATGCCTCCACACTGTCCCCACTGGCCGCCGTGAAAGTGAAGGCCGTTTCATGTGCGGGACTGTCCGGATGCCCGAATGCCTGTGTATCGGACGTCTGTGTATCGGACGTCTGTGTATCACGCGCCTGTATGCGGGGCGCCTGCATATCCGTGAGGGCGGAACCGAGTAAAAGGATGGAAGCGGTCAGAAGATGCATGGTCATTGAAGGGCTGTCCTGTTTTCGGTGTTATCCGGCAGGACCATGCGGCAATTGTCGCGGCCGTATCCCCGGTAAAATTCCGAACGGTATCGAATACCTGATGAACGGCACTGTCCGGTCGCGGCAAAACCTGTATACGGTGCTGCCATGACACACCGTGTTTTTTGCTTTTATGCCCTTTTCTGGATGGTGTTGGCCGGGCAGCACCCCGTGATGGCTGAGGCCTTTCTCCGGTACGGCGATGCCGTCACCATCTGTCCGGGGGACGCCGGCGGAGATAATACCGGTGTGCCGGATTTTGACGCGCCGGACTGCCGGACGGTCAGCATGGCAGAAATAGATCCCCAAGGCCGTATGGTATGGGTCAAGACGGCGTTGATGCTGGACAGGATAGAAGACGGGAAGGGCGCACCGCTTGCAGTTTTCATATCCGCCAAGATGTCCAGCGAAGTCTATCTGAACGGGACGTATATCGGCCGCAACGGCCTTCCCGGATATGGCAAGACGGATGAAGCGCCCGGGGTGATGGATGCCGTTTTCCATGCGCCGCAGTCCCTGTTCCGGACCGGACGGAATGATATCGTCCTGCGGCTGTCTTCCCACCACGGATATCTCGGATTGTCGCATCCGATACACAGGGTCGCAATCGGGCCGGCGGGGCCGCCGATGGCTCCTTTCCTAAGGCATTACTGGCCGTCGCTGATCACTTTCGGCGCTTTTGTCGTCGGCGGGCTGTATTTCGGTATAACCGCGATCAGGGGCCGGGACCGCGGCAATGCCCTGATGCTGTGCCTGATGTCACTGTTCGCGGCCGGCCAGTTGCTGACGGAAGTTTCACGCGGACTTGTGCCCTATCTTTATCCCTTTCACGATATCCGCCTGATTTTGATTGTACTCTTTTCGATGGGGTTCGGTGTCTGCGTGGCGGGGCATGCCCTCGGTAAATTTATGGCGCGTCCGTCCAGGGAGCACACGCCAGTCATGCTATTGGGGCTTGGCCTTGCCGTTGTCAGTGTTGCCGGCATCTTGCAGCCGGACGGCTTTGACCAAAAGGCGGCCGCAGCGATGTTGATGCCGATCCTCACATGTGTGCCGGTACTGGTGTTCTGGACTTTGAAACGCCGGCAGGGGGCCCTGCGGCATCTTCTGGCTTTCATGGCATTTATCCTGATCACTCTGTCGTTTCCCGATCATTTCCTCGACACCGTATTCTTTTACAGCGTTGCCGCGTTTCTGGCGTTTCTGTTCGCTGAACAGGCGCTTGCATTCGCACGGGAAGAAGATCGCCGCAGGCATGGAGAGGCCCGCGCAAACAAGCTGGAAATGGCTTTGGAGCAGGCACGGGCGCGTACCGATGTCCCGCAAATTACCATCAACGGCGCCGGAAAAATCGACAGGGTGCCGGCCGATCAGATCACCGATTGCCATGGTGTCGGCGGGTATGTGGAGATCAGATTGGCGGACGGACGGTCGCTGCTCCATTCGGCCAGTCTTGCAGAACTGGAAGAAAGTCTGCCGGCAACGTTTCTCAGGGTTCACAGATCGCATCTGGTCAATACAGCCTATGTCAGAACTCTTGAAAGGGAACCGACCGGTACGGGACGGCTGATGCTGGCCAGCGGGATATCCGTGCCCGTGAGCCGCCGGGTTATGCCGAAGGTCCGTCTGGCGCTGAAATAGGGATCGGGTCCGTAAACGGCCCCGTCATGCCCCGAACGCATCCCATGTTCTGCCCTTTTATGAGGGTACGCCCCTCATGGCTGAAAAATGATACCTGGGGCTGATTTCCGGCCGGGCGCTTTTTGCACTTTCGAACGAAATGGGTCGCTTCGCGAATGCCGGACTGTCACGGCCTTGACGCCGGCTTTAACGTGAATTGAGATATTTCAGTAATAACAAAAAGTATTTCAAGGGAGTTGAATGCTTTTGGGGCGATTTGTGGAAGGTTTATGTAAGCCCCATGAATTGACGTGATTTCGGTGAAAAACATGCTGCATACATATAAAGAAAATATTTGGCATGGTCATCTTATACGCGCCTTCTTGCATGAGAGCACCGGACTTTTGATTCAGTATATTTACTGCTTCCTTAGGTTGTTCATCTCATTACCATATCGTAACGACCTTTGCCGCAGCCATTTTCCTGTGTCTATCCACACGGGAGACAGTCGGTGAATTTAAGGCTTTCAGGCGTCTCATCGTCCGGTGACACGCAGAAGGGCGGGTCTGAAAACACCGCGACCGGAAGAGCGTCCGATACGTGGAAACTGCTGATTGTCGACGATGAACCCGAGATCCACACCGTCACCCAGATGGCGCTTGCCCGTTTCCAGTTCGGCGGAAAAAGGCTGAGTTTCCTGAACGCCTATTCGGCGGCCGAGGCGGCCGCGATGATCGAGGCGAATCCCGATATCGCAGTCGCGATCATCGATGTCGTCATGGAAACGGACGATGCGGGCCTGCGCCTGGTCGAACAGATCCGGAATGAAATGGGCAATGGCAACATCCGGATCATTCTGCGGACCGGGCAGCCGGGACAGGCGCCGGAGCGCAGTGTGATCGCCGAATATGACATCAATGACTACAAGGAAAAAACCGAGCTGACGGCCCAGAAACTGTTTACGGCCATGTATGCCGCTCTCAGGGCATATCGCGATATCAGGGCGCTGGATATAAACCGCATGGGCCTGAAATCCGTTATCGAGGCGTCTGCCGCTATTTTCAAAACACGGGCTCTGAGCAATTTTGCCCAGGGCGTTCTGGAGCAATTGACTTCCCTGCTGTTTCTCGAACCCGAAGCGGTATATTGCCATGCTGACGGGCTGGCGGCTGTCCCCAATGATGCGAAGGTTGAAATCGTTGCCGCGACAGGGCGGTTTGCGCCCTTTGTCGGGCGGGACGGGAAAAATGTGCTTGATCCCGATATCCTTGAGGCGATCGAGAATGCGCGCCGGAACCGGTCTCATCGCTTTGAGCCCGGAAAAATCTATATCGCCTATTTCCGCACGGAAAGCGGCTCGGAAAATATTCTCTGTGTGAAGGGGGATATGCAGGAGCAGGGCAAGACGCATGAATTGCTCGACCTGTTTTGCCGGAATGTTTCGATCGCCTTCGAAAACCTGCATTTGCAGGATAATCTTCTGACCGAAATCACTGTCCGCGAAGAAGCCGAAAAAGCGGCCGAAATCCTTGCGCGTCTGCCTGCCGAAGCGCCAAATCCGGTGCTGCGGATTTCATCCGACGGGGTCATTCTTTACGCCAATGGGCGCTCCAGTCCCCTGTTGGACGTTTGGGGTGCTGGTGTCGGCCAGAAAATTCCCCCCGTATGGCGACACCGTTTGAAATACGTTTTCAAAAGCGGGCGGCAGTCGGAAATAGAAGTGACCTGTGATGACAGGATTTTCGAGCTGACCATGGCACCCGTGGTCGAGGCCGATTATGTCAATATTTACGGCCGAGATATCACGGAGTCCAAACGTGCCCAGGAACGGGTCGAATACATGGCGCATCACGATGCCCTGACCCACCTGCCGAACCGCTTCTATTTTCAGGAACGGCTTCCACGTGAGCTTGAAGCGGCCAGACGCAGCGGCAAGAAAGTAGCCCTGTTGCAGATCGACCTGGACATGTTCAAGGAAGTCAATGACGTATACGGCCACGATGTCGGCGATCTGCTGCTGAAAGATGTGTCCACGCGGCTGAAGGAAACGGTACGGTCCTGCGATACCGTTGTGCGGCTGGGGGGCGATGAATTCGCCGTCATCGCGCCGGATCTGGGGGAACTTGACTCAGCGGCGATTCTTGCGCAGCGGATTGTCGACTGTATGGCCGCGCATTTCCGGTACGACAAGACGGTGTTGCAGGTCGGCTGTTCGATCGGGATCACCACATTTCCCGATGATTCCCTTGATCCGACGGAATTGCAGAAAAATGCTGATCTGGCCATGTATCAGGCCAAGGACGATGGCCGGAATACATACCATTTCTATGATGCCGTCATGCATGAAAGGATACTGGAACGGCGTTTTCTTGAGAATGAAATCCGTCATGCCCTGGATAATGACAAGCTGGATCTTTACTACCAGCCGAAAATTTCATTCGAGAGTGGCCGGATTGTCGGGGCGGAAGCACTGATCCGCTGGCACCATCCGGATCGCGGAATGATCCCGCCAATGGAATTTATCCCGATCGCCGAGCGTTGCGGTCTGATATCCCGCATAGGCGAATGGGTGCTGGAGACCGCCTGTGCCCAGGCCCAGAGATGGCGCCAGGCGGGCCTGGGCCTTGACAATATAGCGGTGAACGTCTCGGCGGCCCAGTTCCGTAACGGCGATCTGGGCGACATTATAGACCGGATTCTGCAATCCACCGGGCTGGAACCTGAAATTCTGGAGTTGGAGATCACGGAGACGACGGTGATGCAGGAGATGGACATCATTGTCGAAATGCTCGCTTCCCTGAAAAAGCTGGGTGTCGGCGTGGCAATCGATGATTTCGGCACCGGGTATTCGTCGCTCGCATATTTACGGCGTCTGCCGCTGACCAAGATCAAAATCGACAGGTCCTTTGTGACGGACATTCTGGAAAATCAGGATGCAAGCGTAGTGGCGAATGCGATCATTTCCCTTGGTCACAGCTTGAATTTGAAGCTGGTGGCGGAAGGGATCGAAAAGCCCGACCAGGCCGCTTTTCTCGCTGAAAAGGGGTGTCAGGAAGGTCAGGGCTATTTGTTCGGCCGCCCAATGCCCAGCGAGGATTTTCAGGCATTGCTGGCCGCCGGCCAAGTGTATGAAAAAAATTGATAAATACTTTGGGCGATCGGGTCCGTGGTGGCGGGCTTCCTGTCTTATCGCCGGATTTGTCCTGCTGTATCATTCAGCGGGCGTGGCTGCGGCAGAGGGCGAACGCAAAGATCTGACATTTGGTGTTGTGCCGCAGGTGTCGCCGGCGCGTCTGGCGGCGGCATGGGTGCCTTTTATCCAACGGCTGGGAGCCGAGACCGGCTTCGTCATCCGTTTGAGAACGGCAAAGACCGTGGCGATCTTCGAGGAACGGCTCGGGCAGGGTCTATATGATATCGCTTATATGAACCCGTATACATTTACGGTGTCCAACGAGCATCCCGGATACCGGGCCCTTGCCCGGCAGAAGAACAAGCGTATCCGTGGCCTGATCATCGTCCGGCATGACAGCGCATTCAAAACGCTGGATGACTTGGCTGGCCACACCGTGGCTTTTTCGACCGGGGGTGCCTTTGCGGCAACACTGTTGAACAGGGCCGAGTTCCGGCGCAGAGGGATCGATATTTCGGCGCAGTTTGTCGGGTTTCAGGACTCGGTTTACCAACTGGTGGCGGTGGGTCGACTGCCGGCGGGTGGCGGTGTACCCCGGACATTCCGCGCCATGCCCGACGAAATCACCGATCAATTGAGAATTCTGCATGAGACGCCCGATTATACGGCCCATGCGATTGCCACGCATCCCCGCATTGGCTCGGATGTCAGACGGGCATTGCTACAGGCGCTGCTGGCATTGGATGCTTCCGTGGAAGGGCGGCAGCTGCTTGCCCTGAACCGTTTCCCGGGGTTCGAGGAGGCCGGGGATGCCGACTGGGACGATGTGCGCGCCCTCAACCTTGATCGCATTCTGAACCAGCCCTGAGAGGACCGGGACAATGTCTTTTCGTCTGAAAATCCTCCTGGGCATTGCACTTATCGAGGTCCTTCTGCTCGGCGCCCTTGTGTTCAGCGGGCTGGAAGCCCTGACGGAGTCCGCCGGTATACAACTGGAAAAACGTGCGCGTGCCACCGCGCGCCTGCTGGCCACGGCCGGACACGAAGCGATCATCGCCGAAGACCTGGCAACCCTGTCGGCTATTCTTGATGAAGCGGTCCGGGACCGGGATATCGTTTTCGCCCGTTTCGTGGATGATCGTGGCGATTTGCTGGCACAGGCCATCAGCGCGGGGGCCGATGGCGAGACCGGTTCGAGGCAAGGTACCGAGAACGGTGCGGCCATTGGACTGACCCCGGCGCAAAGCTGGGGCATCGGTTTCCTGGACCATACTGTCAGAGACGGTGTCATCGCGGTGTCGCAACCGGTTGTCGTGGCCGGGGCCGTTTTCGGACGCGTGGATGTCTCCCTGTCGCGGTACTCGGTTGCCAAGGCACAGTCGGATGCCCTGACACGTATGTCCCTTATCGCTCTCGCCAATCTCGCTTTGGTCGCTGTTTTCGCTCTGTTGATCGGGCGGGTCCTGACGCGCCAGCTGACTTTGCTGAAGGACGGCGCCAACAAACTGGCGCATGGAGAACTGGGCTATCAGATTGACATCCTGTCGCGGGACGAATTGGGCACCACGGCCTCGGTCATGAACAGAATGTCCAGTGATCTGAAGGACCTGTATGAAAATCTCGAAAAGAAAGTTGCAGCGCGGACACACCAGTCGGATCTGGCCAACCGGCACCTGAAGAAGACGATTGCTGCCCTCAGGGAGACGCGTGACCAGTTGATCGAACAGGAAAAACTGGCTTCGCTCGGCAGGCTGGTTGCCGGTGTCGCGCACGAGATCAACACCCCCGTCGGCGTCGGCTTGACGGCGGCATCGTATCTTCAGGAAGAAACGGCGGATTTCAACGGAGCCATGGCAGGCGGCACAGCGGGCAAGGAGGATTTGCAAGCCTATATGGACACCAGCATGCAGGCCAGTGAAATTATCCTGCACAATCTCAACCGTGCTTCCGCGCTGATCAGCAGTTTCAAACAGGTTGCCGTCGACAGGACCAATCAGGAAAGGCGTCTCTTCAATCTGAAGGATTATATCGCGGAACTGGTTGTCAGTCTTGCCCCGGTGCTGCGCGGAAAGCGGCATGAGGTGACCGTGACCGGAGATCCGGGGATCGAGATCGATTCATATCCCGGTGCGATTTCCCAGATTATCACCAATCTGGTTGTCAATGCCGTCCGCCATGCCTATGGCGACCGTCAGGCCGGATGCATGACGATTGACACAACAAGCGACGATGCGGTTTTTACCATCGAGTTCCGCGACGATGGCAAGGGTATCCCAGAGGACAATATCAACCGGATTTTCGACCCTTTTTTCACCACCAGCCGGGAGAGTGGTGGAACCGGCCTTGGCCTGAATATCGTTTACAATCTGACGGTCCAGCTTCTCAAGGGCCGTATTCTCTGTGAAAGCACGGCGGGTCACGGTACTTGCTTCAAGATTACCTGTCCCCTGTCCTGCGATGCGGACGGAACCGTCCCCGACCATGACCAGGGTCTGCTGGAGCGGACCTGAGAGCATTTGGAAAGACGCCGAAAAGCGCGCCGCACCGTGGCGGTCGCGCTTATTGTTCAGCGTGTTATTCACTTCCATCTCGCCGCCTCTTGCCAAAGTGTGAGACTATGCCGTATTGCGGCAGGAAGGTTGTGCGGGGCACCGGTCTGCCGGCTTGTGAAAATGACTGTCATTACAGCATGACGTACATTACAGCGTGACGGGGCGGCACGAAAGTCCGGTCATGCGGGAAACCGCATCATACGGATAAGGGAGAAGGGGCATGTCGGAAACGCAGTTGAGGCCGGATGGGCCCGGCCCCGAAAAAACGCATGACCAGATGACATCCCCCGCAGCCGATGATGCGACCGTGGCCAAGGATGTCCACCTCAGTCGGGAATTCGTCGACAAACTTCTGGAGGCTGTGCGCGCAGAGGACGCAGCCGGCGCCCGCCAGATTTGCGATGACCTCCATGCGGCCGACATGGCCGATCTGCTACAGGTGTTGCCGGCGCGGGAACGGCGCAAGCTTCTCAACCTGATCCAGTCCGATATCGACCCCGAACTCTTTCATGAGATTGAAGGCGAGGCGCGCGGGGACCTTTACGAGATCACGCCCAATACCCAGATCGCCGATGCCGTTACCGAACTGGAAACGGATGAGGCCGTCTATGTTCTTGAAGACCTGCGGGACGAGGACCGTGAGGAGGTGCTGCGCGCCCTCTCGGCGGATGACCGTGTCGCTATCGAGGAGAGCCTGAGCTACCCGGAGGATTCCGCCGGGCGTTTGATGCAGCGGGATCTGATCGCCCTGCCGGAATTCTGGACCGTCGGTCAGACAATCGATCTGTTGCGGTCCGACGATGCCGACATTCCTGACGATTTCTACGATATTTTCGTGGTCGATCCGGCACACAAACCGGTCGGTACCGTACCCTTGTCGCGGGTGATGCGTAATCAGCGGGGTGTCGCCCTTGGCCATATCATGGAAAAAAAGCCCCATGTCATCGAGGCGACGGCGGATCAGGAAGAGGTGGCCTATGCCTTTACCAAATATCACCTGATTTCGGCGGCGGTGGTCGACGAGAGCCAACGGCTTGTCGGTGTCGTGACGGTGGACGATATTGTCGAGGTGATCGAGGAAGAGGCCCAGGAGGATATTCTTGCCCTTGCCGGGGTGGGAGAATCCGCCAGTGTGAATGAATCCCTGTTTGAGGTGACGCGCGGACGTTTTACCTGGCTTCTGGTCAACCTGGCGACAGCGGTTCTGGCGTCTGTCGTGATCGGTCTGTTCGATGCCGCCATTGAGCAGATGGTCGCCCTTGCCGTGCTGATGCCCATTGTTGCCTCCATGGGGGGCAATGCCGGCACACAGACCATGACGGTGGCGGTCCGTGGCCTGGCTACAAAGGAGTTGAGTGCCACCAACGCCGCCCGAATCCTGAAGCGCGAGCTTATGATCGCCCTTGGCAACGGCGTTTTGCTGGCCGTGATTTCAGGCCTGCTGGCCTGGCTCTGGTTCGGCAGTCCGGGTTTGGGCGGCGTGTTTGCCGCCGCCATGATTTTCAATCTTCTGGTTGCCGGTATGTTCGGCCTTCTGGTGCCGATGGGGCTTGCCCGTGTTGGTATCGATCCGGCGATCGCCTCCAGCGTGTTCGTGACCACCATAACCGACGTTATCGGCTTCTTCGCCTTTCTCGGCCTGGCGGCGCTCTGGCTGTTTTGAGGTGGATATGGAGGCCGGGCCTGTTTTGCTGGTCGATGACGACCCCGTTCTGTTGAAACTGAACGCACTGGCCGTGCACGGCCTGGGACTTGAGGCTGCCGTGGCCGCCACGGCGGACGATGCCGTTGCCCTTGCCGGGCGCACCCCGCCGGCTCTGATCATTTCCGATGTGCAGATGCCGGGACAGGGTGGTTTTGATCTGGCCGTCAGGCTGCGGGAGGCGGGGCTTAAAACCCAGCCCTTTCTTTATTTCACCGGATATGACGATCTGGATATTCTGCGCGGGGGGCTGCGCTCGGGCGGGGATGATTTTCTTATCAAGGGCGCGGGGGTCGAACACCTCAAAAGTCGTATTTCTTTCTGGATGGCAAGCGGCTTTTCAGGATTGCCGCAAGATCTGCGCCGCCGTGCCCTCGTTCAGGCAAACAGGATGAAAGGGGACAGTACATGCGGTCTCCATGATATGCTGATCATACGCCAGGATATTCTGGACATGGTGACATCGCGAATTACCGGTGAACTGGCAGAGGTGTCGTCCGGGTATGGCGAGCGTCTGATCGAACGCCTGTTCATATTGGCGCGCATCTCGAAACTGGTGATCGATGCAAGTGTTCACGTTGGCGATTATCTGCGGTTTCCCGACTATGTCACCGCGCTGCTGAGGGGGTTGAACCGGCCCTGGGCCAAGGATGTCTGGCCCTTGCTGCGGTGTTTTGACGAATGGGCACTGGATGAGCGTTTTGTCCTGGCAGGGGTTGAGACACTGAAACCCTTTGCCGCATATGACTGGTTTGAAGATTCAATGGACGTGCTGTGAGCCTGCATCTGATCAAACTTGCCGTGGGTGTGGACACGCTGGACCATCTCAGGTCCGTATTGCATGGCCGGGTGGAACAGGATCCGGATATCGGTCCGATGGTTCGCATTCGTACCCGGATGACGCCCAAACGCATGGATGAGCTGCTGCAGGGCGGATCCCTGTATTGGGTTATCCGGGGGCGGGTTGCGGGACGGTCGCCCATCCTGGACATCCGGACGGTCGAGACGGACGGCAGACGATTTTGTCATATCTGTGTGGCGCCGGGCCCGGTCGCCGTGGAGGCGCGCCCCAAACGGGCATTTCAAGGCTGGCGTTATCTGAGGCCGGAAGACGCACCGCCCGATGCCAAAGAGGTTGCAGGCGCGGACAGTCTGCCGGATGACATGCGCCGCGAGCTTGAAGGCCTGGGGCTGTTGTAAAGGCCGGGCCGCCGCCTGCAGTGCAGGCCGGATCAGAGCGGCAGATTGTCAATAAGCCTCACACCGTGCAACCGGGCGGCCGCCAGCACCCGGCCGGGCCGTGCGCCCGGTGTCGTCAGGGGGGCCAGCGTTTCGGCGTCCGCCACAGCGACATAATCCACCGATGCGAACCCTGCGGACAGGATGCTTTGTTCGGCTTTCGCGCAGGCAGCGGTCACATCAAGGCCGTTCCGGATATCGACGGTCAGGTCTCTCAATGCCCGGTTCAGGCCGGCGGCCTTTGGGCGGCTTTCGGTGTCGAAATAGCGATTGCGGGACGATGAGGCGAGACCGTCGTCTTCCCGCACTGTGGTACCGCCGAGAATCGTGACGGGCAGGTTCAGGTCCGCCGCCATATGGCGAATGACGCACAATTGCTGATAGTCCTTTTCGCCGAAAATGGCGTAATCGGCGCGTGCCGTCAGGATCAGTTTCGCCACAATGGTGGCCACCCCGTCAAAATGGCCGGGACGGGACGCCCCCTCCAGTCGGTCGGCAATGGCGCCGACGCGGATGGCGGTATCAAACCCGTCCGGATACATGTCCCGACGGTCCGGTATATACACGGCATCCGCCGGGGTGTCCGCCAGAGCGGCGAGGTCGCCGGCTTCGTCGCGCGGATAGGCGTCGAAATCTTCATTCGGGCCGAACTGGGTCGGATTTACGAAAATGGATACAAGTGTTTTGTCCGCATGCCGGCCCATGGTGTCGACGAGGGACAGGTGCCCTTTGTGCAGCGCACCCATTGTCGGCACGATTCCCACTGTGGCGCCGTCTGCTTTCCATGAGTCCACAAGGGTTTGCAGTCCGGTTCTGTCGCGGACAATGGCGGCGGGAATGCTCATGATTTCCTATCCTGTGGCAAGCTGGGCATAGTCCAGCCTGTCCAGCTGGTTGTAATTGATAATGGACAGCACTTCGCTGACATAGTCGCTGCCCCGTTCGGAATAGCTGCCGAGCGCTGGGGCGAGGGCCCGGCCGGTGACCGGCAGATTGTGGGTGCGCAGTTCCGCCCGGCGCAGACGCAGGTCGTGATATACCCTGTGGCGGTTCAGGTTGGTCATATAGCTGAGAACGCTGTCGAGCAGATAGTCAAAGCGCTTGATCCGGTGGGTTTTGCCTTCATCGCGGTTTCGTGGCAGCAGGCCGGTGTCGTCATTCCAGACCCATTCCCCGAAAAGCGCATTTCCCTTCTGACTGAAATAGCTGGTTCCCCAGCCTGATTCCATGGCGGCCTGGGCCAGCGCCAGCGAAGGCGGAATGATGTCCACACGGACAAGCAGCCGATCAATGACAGCCGGCAGGGGGGTGTCGCCCAAAGGGACCCGGTAGCGCGCCGCCAGACCATCCAGCCAGTCCCGTTCACTGGCAAGCAGGCGGCCGCCGTCCATAAGCCGTGTTTTGAAACTTTGCAGCCGTGCGCGGTCCGTCAGCAGCATTTCATTGGCCCGCAGGATAATCGGCAGCAGGGTCGAGGTGAAAAGCCGTTTTTTCGTCTGGACGTCACGTTCGGTCGGCAGAATGTCGGGAAGGCGCGTCATGAAAATGCGCGGTACGGCCTGGGTCGACCGCATATCGTCGCGCAGAAGGCGTTTCAACCGGCTTGGCAGCGGGTCTTTTGAGTCGTCCGATGGCCGTGTATGGGACAGATAGTTGGGCTCTTTGCTCAAAACGGCTGTTCGCGCGGTGGCCAGCATATGACGTGCCAGTACCACCGGCAGCACAATCAGTGATCCGGCCAAAGTCAACACCAGCGCGATCCGTGCCGCGTTTGCCGCCATGGTATATCCCGTCCCTGTTTTACCGCCGTCCGCACCGTATGATGACGTTACAGCGGTTTTGGTGCCGCATTTATACCGGTTTCAATGGGCGGCGCAAAAGACATACAGGCCTTGCCTGCGGTCCGTGGTCCTTTCTAAGGAAGACGAAAGGCCGGTAAAAAACAAGGCAGGGTAATCCCTTGGGCGGTTCAGGCATCATTTTTCCCGCGCAAATGGCCCAGCCCCACAATCGGACACGGGGCTGCGTGGTGCCGTGCCCGGTATTTCAACCCGTATGCAAGGTGTGTCTTATGGGTTGCAGAATGCCGTTAATGCCGCATGGGGTCTGCGGTGCGACTTGACGGAGTGGTCGGGTCTCACCAATAAACGCCGGTAATCCGCATCATCTGTTGATTTGATGCTATCAAGGTGCGGAGACGAAGGAGTAAACAGTCAGTGACAGCGTCCCCTCATCCGCCGGTGCATGCCGGTGGAGCCGAAAGCCAGACTTCTGCCAAAAGCAGCGCCGGCCGAACCGTGGGGGCACGACCGCATGTCATCGTGCTGGGCAATGAAAAAGGCGGGTCCGGCAAGTCCACGACCGCCATGCATATTGTTGTATCACTGCTGAGGGAAGGGATACCTGTCGGTACGATCGACCTTGATTCGCGCCAGAAAAGCCTGACCCGGTATCTGGAAAACCGCACAGCCTACATGGCCCGGCAGGGGCTTGACATGCCCATGCCGAGCGTCGAGGTCGTACAGCGATCCGCTTTGAGAAATGCCGATCAGGCCGAGGCCGAGGAAAAGCGCCGCTTTGAAGAGGCTTATGAACGCCTGGCGGGCGATGTGGCCGTGATTGTGGTCGACTGCCCGGGGAGCGACACGTTTCTGTCCCGACTGGCCCACACGGCCGCAGATACGCTGGTGACCCCTGTCAATGACAGCTTCGTCGATCTGGATTTGCTGGCACGGGTCGATGCAAAGTCCCACACGGTCAGCGGGCCAAGCCTGTATGCCGAAATGGTATGGAAAGCCCGGCAGCGCCGGTCGCTCGCCGATGGCGGTCATATTGACTGGGTGGTTCTGCGCAACCGTGTCGGTGCCCTGCATGCGAAGAACAAGGGCCGCGTGCAGCGTGTTCTGGCGGAATTGTCACGGCGTATCGGTATGCGTTTCGTATCCGGGCTGGGCGAGAGAGTGATTTACCGCGAGCTTTTCCTGCGCGGTTTGACGCTGCTGGACCTGAAGGATACGGGCGGTCTGGACGGCCGTGGCCTGACCCTGTCCCATGTGGCGGCCCGGCAGGAATTGCGGGCCCTGATGGATGCGCTGAACCTGCCTGTCCGCCAACGGTCCGCACCGCAAGGGTCCCATGCCGCGCAGGCTGTTTTTTCCGATCTGGAACAGGAATAAGGCGGTGATTGCCTCGCTTGCTATCGGTCTTCTGCTCGCGGTCATGCTGCTCCTGGTTCTGGGGTGGTGGTCCAACGCCAGCGTGGGAGCGGCACGGCGGACCCTGTTCTGGGCGGCTATCGTCATCGCGCTGGCGCTGGGGGGGCTGTTGCTCGCTGCCGGGCGGGGATTTTTCGCCGTCCTGCCCATGGGTTTTGCCGCGTGGCGTTTCCTGCAGGGGACGGGGCTGGGCAATGGGTATGGCCGACACCATGGCGATGCATCGCAAAATGATAATGACAGTGACCGAAAAGCGCCTTGCGGGGCACAAATGACCAGACAGGAAGCGCTTGAAATACTAGGATTGCGGGACGGCGCTGATGAAGATGAGATTCGCGCAGCCTATCGCCGGATGATTGCCAAAGCGCACCCTGATCACGGGGGGAGCGACTGGCTGGCCGCAAAGGTCAATGAGGCAAAGCGCGTATTATTGGACATTTGAAGGTATCTGGTTTGTTTGTCCCCGCGTTTGGTGGGCCCGTTGGCCGTTTGGAAAGTTTTCAGCATTTTTTGCCGCTTTCGCTCGCTTGTTTCTGCGTCTGGCTGATGCTGGCGCAGGCTGCGGTGGCCGCCAGTGTTCCCGTGGACGGTGCCCTGTCGGATGGGGATGCGGCACATCCGCCGGTGCGCATCGGCATGCCCCTGGAAAGCCCGCCCTATATCTATGAAAACCCTTCCGACGGCCTGGACGTGCAGGTTATCCGCGGCGTCTTTGACTGGGCCTACATCAAGGTTGTTTTTGTCCACGCGCCTCTGGTCCGGTTGCCTTTGCTTTTGGACAACGGTCTTGTGGATGGCTTCATATCGTTTTCACATGTCAGCACCCTTGCCGATGGCGGCCGTCATTATCATCAGACACGGCCTTACAGCTACTGGCGCAATGCCGTTATCGCCCGGTCCGGTGAGATGAACATATCCGTCTCCGACTGGACGGACGGGATCGACACTCTGCGCATAGGTACGTTTCCCGGCGCGGATCAGGTCCTGAACGGTGAAGGCGGCGTGGACAGGCGGATGCTTTCCCAAGCGATGGTGATCGATAATTCCCAGCGTGCGGCACGGCTGCTGGCGCGTGGGCGAATCGACATCTATGTGGGGGATTACTGGTCTCTGGGGCATTTTTATCAGTCCATGAAGGCCGCGACCGGTCATCCGCTAAGGGTTTTGTACCGTTATGAACCGACACCGCACTGGTTGATCTTCGACCGGGAAGAACTGGCGCGGACTTTCGATACCGCGCTCAGCGCTTTTGAGTGTTCCGGCGCGCAAGAAGCTCTGTTTGATCAGTACCGGCCCCGGACCAGTCTGGCGCAGGACTGACTGTCCCCAGTTTGTTTTCCAACTGTTTCCGGCCTTTCCGGCATTCTTTCTTGGCGGATGCGGTAAAGCATCTTATTCCTGCCATCATAGAAAGAATACTGACGCTGGCCGGGCGATGCCGCGTTCTTCAAGGGGATTCCATGTCTGCACATCATTTTCATCCGACAGTCCTGCGTGAATACGATATTCGCGGAATCGTTGATGACACGCTCAACGCCAGGGACGCCCTTATGCTTGGCCGCGCATTCGGCAGTCATGTCGTGCGTGATGGCGGGCGGCGTGTCTGTGTCGGCTATGACGGGCGCGTCTCGTCCCCGGAACTGAAAAAAGCCCTTATCGAGGGTCTGATGGACACCGGTATCGAGGTACAGGAAATCGGTCTCGGGCCGACACCCATGCTGTATTACGCAGTGTTCGAAGAAGATGCCGACGGCGGTATCATGGTGACGGGGTCGCACAATCCGCCCGATTATAACGGTTTCAAGATGATGCTCGGAAAGAAGCCCTGCTTTGGGGCCGCCATTCAGGCCCTGGGCCAAACCGCTGCGTCCGGTGATTTCGTGTCCGGTGACGGTGCATATGGGCGTGTGGATCTTTTCGATCGCTATATCCAGCGTCTTCTAGGCGATTTCGACGGGCATGCGTTCAAGGTCGCCTGGGATCCGGCCAACGGTGCGGCCGGCACTGCGGTTGAAGCCCTGATCGGTGCATTGCCGGGTGAACACATCGCGATCAATACCGAGGTGGACGGCACTTTCCCCAATCATGAGGCGGACCCGACGGTCGAGAAGAATCTTGAGCAGCTGAAACAGGTGGTGCGTGATCATGGGTGTGATTTCGGGTTCGGCTTCGATGGTGACGGAGACAGAATCGGTGCGGTTGACCGCCATGGGCGCGTCGTCTGGGGTGACCAGATTCTGGCTATCCTGGCCGGCGACCTGCTGAAGGAGTTGCCCGGCGCACCGATTATCGCCGATGTGAAAGCCAGCCAGTCATTGTTCGACCGCATTTCCGATCTTGGCGGTGAACCGGTGATGTGGAAGACAGGCCATTCGCTTATCAAGGCGAAAATGACCGAGATGCAGGCACCGCTTGCCGGGGAAATGTCAGGGCACATCTTTTTCCGCCATAAGTTTTACGGTCATGATGACGCGCTGTATGCGGCACTGCGGTTGATGAATGCCATTGCCGCACAGGGCGGTGACCTGGCGGCACTGAAAGATGGACTGCCCCCGGCCGTTAACACGCCCGAACTGCGCTTCCCCTGTGATGAAGAACGCAAATTCGCCATGATCGACGAGGTTCGTGCCCGCCTTGAGGCCGAGGGGTCCGACATGTTTACCGGTGACGGTGTCCGGGTGAATACGGACGACGGCTGGTGGCTGCTGCGCGCCTCGAACACACAGGCCGTTCTTGTGGCCCGTTGCGAAGCCCGTGACGATGCCGGGCTTGCCCGTTTGAAAGCGGCCCTCGCGCAGGCGCTGGAGGCTGCCGGAGTTGAAGCGCCCGGCGATCTTTAAGGAAAGATAGCCGGGCGCCGGCCTCCTCGGGTTCCGGTCCATGATCATGGCTGTTATAATGACAGCCATGAGCATTTCGGGACGGCCACACAAAAAATTGTCACTTGTTCACTTTTAGAAGGCCGAAATTGCGTTACATTAATTCGGACGAAAGTTCGGAGATGAAATGTCAGATAAACGCAAAGATGATCAGGGTGGAACGGGCACCGGGACAGCGATCCTGAACAAACCCGAAACCAGGACCAAAAAGCCCTCCATGTACAAGGTCCTGATGCTCAATGACGACTTCACGCCGATGGAGTTCGTCGTGCATGTGTTGCAGCGTTTTTTCCGCATGAATCTGGAACAGGCCACCGAAGTGATGCTGCATGTCCACCAAAAGGGTGTCGGTGTTTGCGGTGTGTTTCCTCTGGATGTCGCGGAAACAAAGGTCAATCAGGTGATGTCCTTTGCCCGCAGCCATGAACAGCCGCTGCAATGCACGCTGGAAAAAGAATAAGGCCGTCTGCCTGAACGCATCGGCTCGGACTCCGTCCGGCACAGGACGGGTCGGTTCAAGGCAGGCCCCGCCGAAAGCGGGCCACAACCAACGATAGCAGAGAAGGCACATACACATGCCCAGTTTTTCCCCTCATTTGGAAGCCACATTGCACCGCGCTCTGCATGAAGCGAACGAGCGCGCCCATGAATATGCCACGCTGGAACATTTGCTTCTGGCCCTGATCGACGATCCGGATGCCCGCGCGGTTCTGAAGGCCTGTGCCGTCGACATGGACCAGTTGCGCGAAGAGATCGCCGCTTATCTTGATGGTGAGCTTGATTCCCTGAAAGTGGACGACAGCGGTGTCGAAGCGACGCCGACGGCCGGGTTTCAGCGCGTGGTCCAGCGTGCCCTGCTGCATGTGCAGTCTTCGGGCCGTGAGGAGATGACCGGTGCCAACCTTCTGGTGGCGCTGTTTTCCGAACGGGAAAGCCACGCGGTCTTTTTCCTGCAAAGTCAGGATATGACGCGCCTGGACGCGGTCAGTTATATCTCGCACGGGATTGCCAAAGTGCCGGAATTGAAGGAGGACCGCCGTGTCCGGGGTGTCTCCGAGGAAGAGGAGGAGGCCCGGGGCCCGTCTCCGTCCGAACCGGGCGAGGAAGAGGATGCCAAGGCCAAGAATTCCGCGTTGGCGCAATTCTGTGTCGATCTCAATGCCAAGGCACGGGCCGGCAAAATCGATCCGCTGATCGGACGCGAGAAAGAACTGGAACGTACAATCCAGGTTCTGTGCCGGCGTTCGAAAAACAATCCGCTTTTTGTCGGCGATCCGGGGGTCGGCAAGACGGCCATCGCCGAAGGCCTGGCCCGCCGTATCACCGAGGACAGTGTTCCCGACGTATTGAAGGGGGCCATCATTTACGCACTGGATATGGGGACGCTGCTGGCCGGTACCCGCTATCGCGGTGACTTTGAAGAGCGCCTGAAAGCGGTCGTCAAGGAACTGGAAGCCAAGGACGACGCCATCCTCTTTATCGATGAAATCCATACCGTGATCGGGGCAGGGGCGACATCCGGCGGTGCGATGGATGCCTCCAACCTGTTGAAACCTGCGCTGGCCTCGGGCAGTCTGCGCTGTATGGGGTCCACGACCTATAAGGAGTTCCGCGGCCATTTTGAAAAAGATCGTGCGCTTTTGCGGCGGTTCCAGAAAATCGACGTGAATGAGCCCTCGCTTGAGGATGCGGTCAAGATTTTGCAGGGCCTGAAACCCTATTTCGAGAAGCATCATGGCGTGCGTTACACGGCGGATGCGATCAAATCATCCGTGGAACTGGCGGACCGCTACATCGGTGACCGCAAGTTGCCCGACAAAGCCATCGATGTGATTGATGAAACCGGTGCGGCGCAGATGCTGTTGCCGGTGTCCAGACGCAAAAAAACCATCGGGGTCAAGGATGTGGAGGCGGTCGTGGCGAAGATTGCCCGCATTCCCGCCAAAACCGTCACCCGTGATGAAAGCCGCGTCATGAAGACGCTCGAGAAGGACCTGAAGCGGGTTGTGTTTGGCCAGAACAAGGCGATCGAAGCCCTGACGGCCGCCATTAAACTGAGTCGTGCCGGCCTGCGTGAAGCGAACAAGCCGATCGGGTCCTACCTGTTCAGCGGTCCCACGGGTGTCGGCAAGACCGAAGTGGCCCGTCAGCTCGCCGACCTTCTGGGCGTGGAACTGCACCGTTTTGACATGTCCGAATATATGGAGCGGCACTCCATTTCCCGCCTGATCGGGGCGCCGCCGGGATATGTCGGATTCGATCAGGGTGGGTTGTTGACCGATGCGGTCGACCAGCATCCGCACAGTGTCCTGCTGCTGGACGAGATCGAAAAGGCGCATCCGGATCTGTTCAACGTTCTTCTTCAGGTCATGGATAACGGAACCCTCACCGATCACAATGGCAAGAAGATCGATTTTCGCAATGTGGTGCTGATCATGACCACCAATGCCGGCGCGCAGGATCTGTCAAAGACGGCGATCGGCTTTGGCCAGGAAACCAATACCGGCGCGTCAGAAGAGGCGATCAAGCAGACCTTCAGCCCTGAATTCCGCAACCGTCTGGACGCGACCATTCCCTTCGACTTCCTGTCGCCGGAGGTGGTTGCCCGTGTGGTTGAGAAGTTCATTCTGCAGCTTGAAATGCAGTTGGCCGACCGCAATGTGGAGATTTCCCTCACGGATGAGGCGAAAGCCTGGCTGGCCAGAAAAGGGTATGACCGTCTGTATGGTGCCCGGCCTTTGTCGCGTGTCATTCAGGACAACATTAAGAAACCGCTGGCTGACGAGCTGCTGTTCGGCCCTATTGCCAAAGGCGGCGAAGTTGTGGTCAAGCTGAAGGGCGATGCCCTGACGTTTGAGGTGACGCCCCATGCACCGGCCCCCAAAAAGGCAAAAGCGGCCAAGACGAAAAAAGCAGCCATCAAACCGCTGAAAAACCCGCCGGCCAAGCGGAAACCCGGAAAACCACCGGTTCCGCTGGACTAAACCCCGGGCAACAGTCACGCATGCCGGCCCTGTTGGGGCCGGCATTGTCTTTCAGCATAAACGGGCTTTCAGGGCACAACGGGGAAGGAACATGCGCCTTTTTCGTATTATTATTCCCGTCGAGGATATTGGCCGCGCCCTGTTTTTTTACACGCAGGTCTTTCAGCAGCAGGGTGAGCGTGTGTCGCCGGGGCGGCATTATCTGAACTGTGACGGCGTGACGTTGGCGCTTTATGACGCGGCTGCCGATGGTGATCCGGAACGGCCGGTTCCCATAAGCGAGCCGCTTTATTTCGCTACCGATGACCTGGAAGGCGCCTACAGACGCTGTCTTGAGGCAGGGGGCCGTTTCCCAACGGATTCGCCGCCCGATACCGGGCCGCTGGGTCATATCTGGATGCGTCCGTGGGGAGAGCGGTCTTTCTATGTCCAGGACCCGTTCGGCAACAGCCTGTGTTTTGTGGATCAGGACACGGCTTTTCAGGGCATATCCGGCTAGTCAGGCAAAGGTGTGACACCGATCCTACAGTGCCGGATACGGCATCAGCTTTTTTTGAAGGGCGTCTGTTCCGCCAGCCAGGCGACTTCTGTTTCCACTTCGCGGCGTTCATGGTCCAGATATTGTGCAACGGCGGCCCGGAAGCGTGGATCGGCGATCCAGTGCAGGCTGTGGGTCATGACCGGTTCATAGCCCCGCGCCAGTTTATGCGGCCCCTGTGCGCCCGCCTCGACGCAGTTCAGGCCATGTGCGATGGCATAGTCTATGGCCTGATAGTAACAGGCTTCGAAATGCAGGCATGGATGATCCTCCACACAGCCCCAGTAGCGACCGTAAAGTGTGTCGGCGCCGATAAAATTCAGTGCCCCGGCCACGGGCTGGCCGTCCCGCTCGCACAGGAACAGAAGGATATCGTCCCCCATCCGGTCGCCGATCAGCGAGAAGAAGGTTCTGTTCAGATAAGGGGTGCCCCATTTGCGGGCCCCGGTATCGAGGTAAAACCGGAAAAAGGCGTCCCAGTGCCGTTCCGTGATTTCGGCGCCGCGCAGGTGGCGGATGGTGATGCCGTTGCCGAGTGCCGTGCGCCGTTCCTTGCGGATCTGTTTGCGCTTGCGGGAAGACAGGGCGTTCAGAAAGTCGTCAAAATCGTCATAACCCTGATTGCGCCAGTGAAACTGTTGATCCGTGCGCCGCAAAAGTCCAAGACCGGCGAGCCGGTCGGCCTGCTCCGTTTCGGTGAAGGTGATATGCAGGGAGGAAAGGTCCACTTTTTCCGATAACTGCATGGCGGCGCTGAGCAGGGCCGGTTCCAGCCGTGGTCGGTCCAGAGGGTTGCGGACCAGAAGGCGCGGGCCCGTGACCGGCGTGAAAGGGATACTGGCCTGAAGTTTGGGATAATACCGGCCGCCCGCGCGTTCAAAAGCGGCCGCCCAGGCATGGTCGAAGACATATTCGCCGTAGGAATGGGTTTTGATGTAAAGCGGCATGGCTGCCAGAACGGCGTGATCCTCGGGGGTTTTGAGCGTCACATGCTGGGGCTGCCAGCCGCTGTCGCCATCTGCGCACCCGGAATCTTCCAGGGATTTCAGGAAGGCGTGGCACACAAAGGGATGTGACGGGCCCGCACAGGCGTCCCAGTCCGTTGCGGGAATATCGGCGATGCGGCTGTGAAATTCGGCAATGAGACTGCCGGTGTCGTCTGGCATGGTCTTTCCCTGGCACCCTGATACAAAGATCGGCCGGCCGCGTTAACCTTGCGTACCGTTCCCGACAATGGCCGGCGCTTCGAAAATTAGGGCGTCGGCATGCTGACGGCCAATATTTTCCTGTTTTTTATCGCGGACCGTCCAGGTGAGGAGCGGTTTATCGCTGGCGCGCCAGCGTCTGCACAAGCCGTTGGGAAGCAAATTGATGTCACATGCCAGAAAAGCCGGATTTTGCCGCCACAGCCAGAGGGGCAGACGCAGGCGGTGCCGCAGATTGAGAAGAGCACCCCGGCCGATTACAAGCCCGCGCGGCAGGGCAGGCACGACGCGGGCGAACCATTCCACGATGTTCCGGTCAAAGGACATGATGGCGACATCGCCGCGATACCCTTCCAGCGCCCTGCGCACACCGGCACATAACAGCGGCAGGGGGGTGTCGGACCAGGACTTCAGTTCGATGTAAATCGGCACGCGGCCGGCCACGCAGTCCAGGGTATCGGGCAGGCTTGGAATCCGTTGATCACTGTCAGCCAAAGGCATCTGCTGACATTCGGACAGGGTCAGGGCACCGATACGGTGTTTTTGCCCGGCAAGGCGCTCGGCTGTCCTGTCGTGGAAAACAGCGATGAGATTGTCCACCGTGACCTGAACGTCGATTTCAACCGCATAGCCTTTTGAGGCCGCCGCATCAATCGCGGAAAGGGTGTTTTCAATCCTGCCGGGTGCGGTTCCGTGCAGACCACGGTGTGCAATGTCGCGTGCGCCGATCCAGTCCGTGTCGTGTGAGGTCCTTGCCGTCATGGAGCCCTCATATTACCGACCGTCAGTCGATTTCCACCAGAGCGTCGATTTCGACGGGTACACCGAGGGGCAGGGCATTGACACCCACCGCCGAGCGGCTGTGCCTGCCGTTTTCCCCGAAAATATCCACCATAAGATCGCTGGCGGCATTGATGACTTGCGGCTGCTCGGTGAAGCCGTCCACACAGTTGACGAAACCGCCGAGTTTGACGATGCGGTTTACGCGTTCCAGATTGCCGCCGGTTGCGGCATTCAGTTGCGCGATGATATTCAGCGCGCAAAGACGGGCGGCCGCTCTTGCCTCTTCCACACTGACATCGTCGCCGACCTTGCCCTGATAATCCAGCCCGTCCGCGCCCATGGGAATCTGGCCGGAAATACTGATCAGATTCCCGCTTTGGACGAAGGGAACATAATTTGCGACAGGGGCAACCGGCATGGGGATTTCCAGCCCCATCTGGGTCAGGCGCGTTGCAACGGACATCGTCGTCTCCTTGGCTCACCAGCGATGGCCCTGAGCGGGTAGGCCACTCAAGCATTTTGCAGAGTTCGGCCTATAGCAGATGCAGCCCCCGAGGCAAAGGGAATGAATGCCCGGCCGGCACGGTCAAGGAGGAAAGGCGGTTTACCGGCCGGTGGCGGCCATGTGTCCATGACAGGCTTTGCCAGCGTTTTTGCCGGCGGCTTTGTCGGCGTACATGGCTTTGTCGGCGCGTGCGATCAGCTGTGCCGGGTCGGCGGTACCTGAAAAGGCTTCTCCCCCGATGGAACAACTTATGGGGATGGGCAGGCCATGCCACTCGATCGTACTGCCGGCTATGATCTGCTTCAGTGTTTGCAGGCGTTTCATGCCGTGTTCGGCTGTGCAGCGCGTCAGGATGATGGCGAATTCATCTCCGGCGATCCGGGCGACAATATCCGTGGGACGGATGCGTTTTTTCAAAAGGGCGGCTACGTGGCGCAGGACAGCGTCGCCTGCGGCGTGTCCGTGCCGGTCGTTGATATCCTTGAAGCCGTCCAGGTCGATAAAGCCCAGAACCCCGCTGTCGCCGTGGCGTGCGGCACTGGCCAGCGTCTGGCCCAGCATCTTGCGCAGACCCCGGCGGTTTGGGATGCCCGTCAGGTCGTCTGTCTGGGACAATTCTTCCAGGTGGGAAATTCGTTCCTGCAGTTCGACCATGCGCTGTTCCGCCGTGGCTGCATAGCTCATGACCTCGGCGATCAGTTGCCAGCCCTGGCTGTCCACCTTCATTCTGGATGCGGTGGCACGCTGAACCAGACGGGCGGCCAGCCCGCTGACATATGGGTTCAGGTCAGCCTTTTCCTTCAATCTGGTGGCGTTCTGGTCGAGCATCCGGGTATCTCCAACAACAGATGTTTCACCCCCGGCAAGCTCATAAGCAAAGGGTGTGCCAATATTTTCCGAAAAGCCGATATTCTCTGAAAAGATGGGTGAGCGGGGCGTGGCGCCCGGATCACTTCAGGCTGCGGCCCTTGACGACAGCGCTTTTGCCAAATTTGTCCCGCAGACTGTCAACGGCCCTTTCGGCCCGGGCGCGGCGGGTGCGGGCCGTGTCGATCAGATCGTCCGGGTCCGCTTCGTCCAGGGGGCGGAAATGGCTGGCGCCGATACCGATCAGTCGGTAGGCCGTCCCGTCGCACAGGGGGTTGAGGAGTTGCCGGCCCGTATCGAACAGAATATCCGCCAACTGGGTCGGGGTTTCCAGCGTCCGTGATCGGGTGCGGATTTTGTGCACGCTGGTTTTCACTTTCAGCGTCACCGTTTGCCCGGCCAGCTTCTTGCGCTTCAATTGGGCCGACACGGATTCACACTGTTTCCAAAGAATTTTCTCAAGGGTTTCGGGGGCGGAGACGTCATAATTGAGCGTGGTTTCACTGGACACGCTTTTCACATCCCTTTCGGGTTTGACCGTACGGCTGTCTTCGCCCCGCGACAGCCGGTACAGGCGACTGCCGATGGAACCGTAGCGGCGCATCAGTTCGCCCTGTTCCATACACTGCAACTGTCCGATGACGGTCAGTCCGTCGGCGGTCAGGCGCGCTGCCGTCCGCTTGCCGATGCCGAAAATGCGGGTAACGGGCATGTCCGCCAGCCGGGCTTTGGCTTCTGCCTGTCCGATAACGGTGAAACCGCGGGGTTTGTCCATATCCGAGGCCAGTTTGGCAAGAAATTTGTTGGGTGCCAGGCCGATGGATATGGTGATGCCGACCTTTTCCTCCACCTCACGGGCCAGACGGCAAAGGGCAATGGCGGGCGGAACACCATGCAGCCGTTCTGTCCCGCCAAGGTCAAGAAAGGCTTCGTCCACCGAGAGCGGCTCGACCAGAGGCGTCAGTGCCTGGAACATTTCGCGGATTTGGGCGCCGGCGGTTTTGTATTTGGCCATATCCGGTTTCAGCACGATCGCATCGGGGCACAGCTTTCGCGCCTTGAACATGGGCATGGCGGATCTGACCCCGCTCATACGGGCAATATAGCAGGCTGTGGAGACAACGCCGCGCCGCCCACCCCCGATGATGAGCGGTTTGTTTTTCAGATCCGGATTGTCACGTTTTTCAACGGCGGCGAAAAAGGCGTCGCAGTCCACATGCGCGATACTCAGCTTGAACAGCTCGGGATGCCGCAATATGCGGGGCCGGCCGCAGACAGGGCAGTCCACCGGGATGGTTTGCGCGGGGTCGCCGTCCGTGTCGGTCACACTGTCGCAATCCCGGCAGAGGAACGTCATGACCCTTCCTCACGCCAGAAGACCGAAAAGATGGGCTTCCAGCGCCGTCCAGTCGTCAAGGCGGATATGTGCGTGTTCCGCCTTGCCGATCAATCTGGCAAGACGCGGGTCCGCCACCGAGTGGATGCGGTGGGTTTCCGGGGCGTGCGCGGCAACGGAGCTGACCTGCGGCGGCAGATCGTCGATAAAGACCACCGGGCCTTGTGTCCGGTCGGCAAGACTGCGGACGACAGGACCTTTTTCACCGCTGTTGGCCAGCACGGGAAAGGCCATGCCGTGACCGGCAAGGGCTGCCGCGCGCCGGTCCCGGCACCGGGCCGGCACATTGCTGAGAATGGCGATCCGGTATGCGCCCGACAAACGGTCAAGTGCAGCCGCGGCGTCAGGCACCGCATCGATATCATCGACACAGGCATCAAAAAAATCGCTGATCAGCCCTTTGGTATGCGCGGGCGGCACGGGGGCGCCGCTGTCCCGGGTGAAGATATTTCCGCTTAGCCGGAAACTGTCCAGGCGCAACAACAGGCCCTGACTTTCAAGATATCGTTCCAGTCTTTCGACGAATCGCAAAAGCACTTCATCCGCGTCCACAAGCAGCAGGGGACGGTTGTCCAGTGTCCCGGCGAAGTCATCCGGATCGTGTGCCGCATGGCGTTCCGCGCTCAGGGTCATGTCCAGTGCCTTTGCGTCCCCGCCAGGACCTCCCACGCGGTGGTGATATCATCCGCGGGCAGGCAGAGATAATCGGCCAGGGACAGCAGGTCCGGTTCAAAACCGACATAGAAGTCGAGAAGCCCGGCCAGTCCCTCGCGGCAGGCAATGGTCTCTTTCAGTGCCGCTTCGTCGAGCCCCGTCAGTGCCAGAAAACGATCCCGGCGCGCGTCCTCCAGCATCAGGTGCTCGACGGCTCTAAGAGCAAGCAATTCGGCCCGGTCCTGTGTCATCATATTCTTGAGCATACGGCCTTCCATCACACCGGGTATTC
Organism: Eilatimonas milleporae; assembly: GCF_003688555.1. GTDB lineage: Bacteria > Pseudomonadota > Alphaproteobacteria > Sphingomonadales > Kordiimonadaceae > Eilatimonas > Eilatimonas milleporae. The sequence continues at coordinate 104,827 of NZ_REFR01000013.1, read as the reverse complement.
CATCACGGAATTGTTTTACCTAATATCCGATCTATCGTATCGATTTGTGGCGTCATTTCCCGTAGATAAATCCTTGGTCATCATGCCCGTACAAGTTTTGCAGTTATGTAATGACTTCAGTTAAACATGTCACAGAGTCTTGTCATGCAGACTCGCAGCGGCCTATTATTAAGCCACATTAAAAAAAGCCGGGAAAGTCTGGGTGTATCATGGCGAAGAAAATCCTGATCGTAGAGGACAACGAGCTTAACATGAAGTTGTTCTGCGATCTTCTGGAAGCGCACCATTATGAGACGATCCAGACCCGTGACGGTATGGCCGCCCTTGATCTGGCGAGAGAGCACCATCCCGATCTGATCCTGATGGATATACAACTCCCCGAGGTGTCCGGTCTCGAAGTCACCAAATGGCTGAAAGAAGATGAAGACCTGCGCGCCATACCGGTCGTTGCCGTCACGGCCTTTGCCATGAAGGGCGATGAAGAAAAGATTCGCGAAGGCGGCTGCGAAGCCTATATCGCAAAACCGATTTCGGTCGGCCATTTTCTTGAGACCGTCAAACAATTTGTAGGGTAATTCATGACGGCACGCGTACTTGTGGTGGATGACGTTCCCCCAAACGTCAAGCTGCTGGAGGCCAAGCTTACAAGCGAATATTTCGATGTTCTGACGGCATTTAGCGGCCCGGAGGCGCTGGAAGTCATCAGTCGTGAACATCCCGATATCGTTTTGCTTGATGTGATGATGCCCGGCATGGACGGGTTTGAAGTCTGCCGCCGTATCAAAGCGGACAAGGTGACTGCCCACATCCCCGTTGTCATGGTTACCGCACTGGACCAGCCGTCCGACCGTGTGGCCGGTCTGGATGCGGGCGCGGACGATTTCCTGACCAAACCGGTTCAGGACCTGGCCCTGTTTGCGCGGGTGCGGTCCCTGGTCCGTCTCAAGGTCATGATGGATGAACTGCGAAACCGTGAGGCCACCGGCGTCAATATGGGCTGGGACAACGTGCCCAGCACCGAGCTTGAAATCAATCTGCCGGCCGATGGGTCCATTCTCATCGTGGACGAACAGGAACGCGTCATGGAACGGATTGCCCGTGCGCTGGACGATGTGGGCGAACTGACCTTTATGTCCGGCGGCGACGATGTGGCCGAACGGGCGCGCGAAAAGAATTTCGACCTGATCATTGTTTCGCTGACCATGCGCAATACGGACGGGCTGAGAGTATGTTCCAAACTCCGCTCCTTTGAGGAAACGCGTCATGTCCCCATTCTGGTCATGGTGGATGACGGCAATACCAAGCTGCTGGTCCGGGCCCTTGAAATGGGCGTCAATGATTATGTGGTGCGCCCGGTTGACCGCATGGAGTTTCTGGCACGGGTCAAGACGCAGTTACGGCGCAAACGCTATGCCGACAAATTGTGGGAAAATTTCCACATGTCCATGCAGCTTGCCACCACGGATGCGGTGACCGGGCTGTATAACCGGCACTATCTGACCAGCCATATGGAGACCCAAATTCAGTCCGCCGACCGCAAGGGCAAGACCCTGTCGGTGTTGATGATGGATATCGACCATTTCAAGCGGGTCAATGATACGCAGGGTCATGCCGTCGGCGACCGGGTGCTCAAGGAATTTGCCATGCGTATCGGCAAGAATATTCGCGGTGTCGACCTGGCGGCCCGGTATGGCGGTGAAGAATTCGTTGTGATGATGCCGGAAACGCCGGTGGACTGGGCCCTGATGATCGCCGAGCGCCTGCGCGAGGAAATTGCCGACAATCCCTTTGACGTCGGTCTGAAAGACGGCCCCCTGAACATCACCGTTTCCATTGGTGTTGCGGCCAGTCAGGCCGACGAAACGCCCAGCCAGCTTCTCGAAGTGGCGGACAAGGCCCTTTATGCAGCCAAGGAAGGCGGCCGGAACAAGGTCGTCGTTGCCGACCGCGATGGGTAAATAAAAAGCCGCGCCGGTCTCAGATGAAACCGGCGCGGCTTACGAAAAGATCGACATAAGTCCTATTTGATCTTGGCTTCCTTGAAATCCACATGCTTGCGGACAACAGGATCATACTTCCGCTTGACCATTTTTTCGGTCATGGTGCGGGGATTTTTCTTGGTCACATAAAAGTAACCCGTGTCGGCTGTGCTGACCAGTTTGATCTTGATGCTCGCCGGTTTTGCCATGGCTCTTAAACTCCACGAAAATTCTGTCGGCCCGTCATATCCGGCCGCTTCGAGGGCGCGACAATAGTCGCCGGCGGCAAGAAGTCAAGACTCAATGACCGCAAGATGCAAATTCGGCCAGATTGCGCACCGCGAATGTGGTCAGACCGTACAAAGCAGTGCTAACCGTGCGGTAACACTTTTCTGAAACAAGGGGTGTATGAAGGCGCGTATCGTTACGGGTGCATGCCGGGTTTGGCCGGGATATGCCCCTAAAAGACCGTCAAAGCCAGTGGGATAGGGATTTATGATAAGCGACGCAGATCTGATGCAGGAACTTCGCACCGAGGCCATTGACGCGGCCGAGGATCGCCTTGCCAATATGAACGAAGTGCTTGTTCAGTTCCGTGACGGGATGGTGAAGTCGGAGGATACCCTGGCCACCATCCGTCTGGATACCCACTCGTTGAAGGCCGTCGCCGCCAGTTTCGACATGACGGCGCTGAAGGCGATGTGCCACCGTTTTGAGGACTATCTTTTCAATATCAAGGCGGTGGACGGCAGAATTCAGGGGGACATGCAGGTCTTTGTCGACCGTATGTCCGAGTGCCTTGATGCCTTCGTCAAGCGTGAAACGATGGATATTTCCAGCCTCGTGCGCCAGCTGCCGATGAAGGGTGGTTTCGAAGTCGGCGACATCACCGTGACCGATATCGAGGTTATGCTGGTGATGCAGCCCGGCACCGCCACCAAGATTGTAACCCGCGAGCTGATCGAATGCGGGTATCGCATCGTCAACGTCGCCTCCACGCTGGATGCTTTTCATCTGGTGCCGTCCATGCGGCCCGATATGGTGATCATCTCCCGCGTTATGCCGGAACTGTCGGGTATTGACCTTGCCTGCGCCCTTAAGGCGATGCCGACAACCCGGGACATTCCCGTCGCGCTGATCGCGACGGTGGACCGTAAGGACGAACATCTGAAAGACTTGCCGAAAACCGTGCCGATCCTGCGAAAGGGCAGCAAGTTTGCCGACAGTGTTGCCGACGTCTTTGTCGAGCTGGGCATTCTGTAAACCCACAAACGGGCCGGCTAACGGCGGGCTTTGCTTCGGCGTTTGCCTGGTTTGGTGTTTTTATCGTATGCACCGGCGCTGCGTTGTCTGGGGCGCCTGTTCGGCTTGCCGCTGATGAAAGCGGGCAGGTCCCGGTCGCCGGCCAGTTCCAGCCTGAGGCCCCCGGTAAAGCGGTTGGCTTCCAGCAGCTTGACGTCCACGGCGTCGCCAAGACGAAATTCCTCGCCGTAATTTTCGCCGATAAGGCTGTGTCGGGTTTCGTCCAGGCGGTAATAATCCTGTCCCAGGGTGGAAATGGGGATCAGGCCGTCCCCGCCCGATGGTTCCAGCGCGACAAACAGCCCGTGGCGTGACACACCGCTGATACGCCCTTTGAACGTCTGACCGACACGATCGGTCAGATAGGCGGCGAGATACCGGTCGGTGGAATCCCGCTCCGCCGCCATGGCGCGGCGCTCCGTCGCGGAAATATGCTCTCCCGTGTCGTCCAGGTTTTCCATCTCGTCGTCGATGAGACCGTCCTTGCCAAGTTTCAGCGCCCGTATCAGGCCGCGATGGACAATCAGGTCCGCATACCGCCGGATTGGCGAGGTGAAGTGTGAATATCGTGGCAGCGCCAGCCCGAAATGTCCGCGATTGTCCGCGCCGTAATAGGCCTGTGTCTGGCTTCTGAGGACGACTTCATTGACCAGACGTTCATGGGGGCTGCCCTCGACCTGTGCCAGGATACCGTTAAACAGGCGCGGCTGCATGACCGCACCGCGCGTCAGGGTCAGGCCCAGCGTGGACAGAAAATCCCGCAGCGTTTCCAGCTTGTCCATGGGCGGTTCTTCGTGGATACGGTAAAGATGCGGCATGCGATGCTTTTCAAGCGTTTCGGCAGCGCAGACATTGGCCAGTATCATGAATTCTTCGACAATGCGGTGGGTGGTCAGCCTTTCCCGCAAGGCTATGGCTGTGACACGACCGGCATCGTCCAGTTCAATCCGGCGTTCGGGCATGTCCAGATCCAGCGGCTGGCGTCTCTCCCGTGCGGTCATCAGAGCGCCAAAGGCCCCTGCCAGCGGTTTCAGAACACTGTCCAGAAGGGGGCCTGCGGCCTCACCCACCATTCCGTCCAGCGCCCTCTGCGCTTGTGTGTATGTCAGATTGGCGTGGCTGTTTATCATGGCCCGTTCAAAACGATGCCGGCGTTTGTGGCCCTGTGCGTCCAGCCAGATATGGACGACCATGGCCGCGCGGTCTTCGCCCGGTTTCAGGCTGCACAGCCCGGCTGACAGTTCTTCCGGCAGCATGGGCACCACACGGTCGGGGAAATAGCAGCTGTTGCCGCGTTTGCGGGCTTCGCAGTCCAGTGCGCTGCCGGGGCTGACATAGTGGGCGACATCGGCAATGGCGACGATGATGTGCCAGCCGCCGGGATTGCCGGGATCGTTGTCCGCTTCGGCGAAAATGGCGTCGTCATGGTCGCGGGCATCGGCAGGGTCGATGGTGATCAGCGGTATTGCGCGCAGATCGGTGCGCGCGCCCACAGGGGGCGGTGTGACGGCTTTCGCCTGATTGAGAACGTCATCCGGGAAAACATGAGGGATGTCGTGGGCATGGATCGCGATCAGGCTGATGGACCGTGCCGCTGTGACATCGCCCAGCCGTTCGCTGACGCGGGCCATGCGCGGGCCGCTGCCTCGGCGGCGGCCGCGTCCGACGGGCTGCGCCAGGACCAGTTCGCCCTCGACGGCGCCGCCCGTGTCCCCTTCGGCGATCAGATAGTCGTCGCGATTTTTCTTGTCGATGGCATGCAGGCGACCGCCCCCTGAACCGCCGTGAAAAATACCGAGAATATCGTCGGGCAGGCTTTCCAGGCGTTTCAACACATGCGCCCGATAGCGTGTGCCGCCATCGTCAATGGGGATCAGCCGTGCAAGTGCCCTGTCTCCGGGACCCATGGCCGATACGCGCGGCCCTTTTCCCCGTCCCCGCCTGCGTTCATCCAGATAAATCCTGGGCGGGGCCGCCTCGTCCTTCCAGCCCGCCGGGCGGACCAGAACATCGCCGTGGTCGTCCAGTCCGGCGAATTCCACTACCTGTACACCCGGCAGCCGGTCGGCCGGCCGCAGGGCACGCGCGGCATCCTTGGCGATCAGACCGTCCTCGGCCATTTCCCGCAGCATTTTTTTCAGGAGAACCTTGTCGGGGCCGCGCACATTGAAAGCGCGGGCGATTTCCCGTTTCGTGATCTTGCCGTCCGCGGTTTTGAGGAACGCAAGGATTTCGTCCCGGCTTGGCGGGGGGGCGGGATCGGTTTTGCTGCTCACCGCTTCGTCCTTTTTTGCGGCCGGGTCGTTTTCATGGTCCATACCATGCTGTTGCCGTCACCTTCCCGTATTCGGGCGGGCATTCAAACGGGCCGCCCAAGGGTGATGACATACCGTACCGGTCAGGATGCCGTTTCCTCGGTCTTTTTTGCCGTTTTTTTGCGGGTGGCGGTTTTCCTGGCCGTCGTTTTCTTTGCCGTGGTTTTCTTGGCGGCCGTTTTTTTCGGCGCTGCTTTCTTGCGGCCAGTGCCTTTCGCCGCCTTGGCGGCCAGCCATTCAAGGGCCTGTTCCAGCGTCACGTCGGCGGGTTCCGTCCCCTTGGGCAGGGTGGCGTTGATTTTGCCATGGTTGACATAGGGACCGTATCGTCCGTCAAGCACACGGATCGGCGCCTCGTCCTCCGGATGGGTGCCCAGATCCTTCAGCACGGTTTTGGTGCCGCCGCGCTTCTTGGCGCCCGCATCGGCCAGAAGGCTGACGGCACGGTTCAGACCGACGGTAAAAACCTCATCGCTGGAGGGCAGTTTGGCATATGCCCCGTCGTGCGCCAGATAGGGACCGTAACGGCCAATGGCACTTGAAATGGCTTTACCGGTTTCCGGATGCATGCCGATGGTGCGCGGCAGCGACAGCAATTTCAGTGCCATGTCGAAGTCGACACTGCCGACATCCATATCCTTGGGGATGCCGGCGCGTTTTGGTTTCTCTTCGCCTTTCACCGCTTCGCCCAGCTGGATATAGGGGCCGAAACGTCCGTCTTTCAGGGCGACATCCAGACCGGTATCGGGATCCTGGCCCAGTACTTTCGGACCACCGTCGGCGGCCCCTGTGTCGGCCGTGTCCCCCGCCTTGCCGAAAGGCCGTGTATAGGTGCAATCCGGATATCGTGAGCAGCCGATAAAGGCACCATGCCGGCTGATCTTAAGGCCGAGGCGTCCGATGGAACAGCTTGGGCATTGGCGGGCGTCGGCCCCGTCACTGTTTTCCTGGTCTGCGATCTGCGGGAACATCATCGGCTCAAGAAAAGCGTCGAGCGTGTCGATCACTTCCGAGTTGCGGCGGCTGATGACTTCTTCCGTGGCGGGTTTGAAGGCCGCCCAGAAGTCTCTGAGCAGGGCTTTCCAGTCCGCTTCCCCGGCCGAGATATGATCAAGCTGTTCTTCCAGATTGGCGGTAAACCCGTATTCTACATAGCGTTCGAAGAATTTTTCCAGGAAGGCCGTGACAAGACGGCCTTTGTCCGCCGGTACGAAACGGGTTTTGTCCATGACGACATAGTCGCGGTCTCGCAGTTTGGACAAAATCGAGGCATAGGTCGACGGGCGGCCGATGCCCAGTTCCTCGAGCTTTTTCACAAGGGTCGCTTCGCTGTACCGGGCCGGCGGCTCGGTGAAATGCTGCGAAGGCGTGACCTTGTCCGTTGTCAGCCTGTCGCCCGCTGTCAGTTTCGGCAGCAGGGTTTCACGCTTCTCGTCCTCATCGTCGCGGCCTTCTTCGTAAACGGCCAGAAAGCCGTCGAAGGTGATGACGGAGCCCGTCGCGCGAAGTTCCAGTGTCCTCGCCGCATCGGTGATGGTGATCGTGGTGCGTTCCAGGCTGGCGCTTTCCATCTGGCTGGCCAGTGTCCGCCGCCATATCAGTTCATATAATTTGCGTTCATCCTGGTCGAGGGCCTGCATGACATGCTGCGGCAGGCGACCGGGGTCGGTCGGCCGTATGGCTTCATGCGCTTCCTGCGCGTTCTTCGCCTTGGTCTTGTAACGACGGGGTTGGGGGGGCAGATATTTGTCGCCGTACCGGGTGCCCACAAGCGCGCGGGTCGCCTGTATGGCTTCCTCCGCCATCGAGACACCGTCGGTCCGCATATAAGTGATCAGGCCGGTCACTTCGCCGTCAATGGTTTTGCCTTCATACAGACGCTGCGCCACCGACATGGTGTGGCTGGCGGTAAAGCGGAGCTTGCGAGCCGCTTCCTGTTGAAGGGTCGAGGTGGTGAAGGGCGGTTGCGGGTTGCGCCTGGCCGGTTTCTTTTCAACATCCGCCACGCTGAGTGCGGTCGAGGAAACACGATTTGCGGCATTGTGCGCCAGTGCCTCGGTATTCAGGTCAAATTTGCCGAGTTTCTTGCCGTCCATACCGTAAAGACGGGCGGAAAACGGATTGCCGCTACCGGACAGGTCGGCGGTCACGGTCCAGTATTCCTGCGGGGTGAAGCGCTCGATCTCGGCCTCACGCTCACAGATCAATCTCAGGGCCACGGACTGGACCCGCCCGGCTGAGCGGGCGCCCGGCAGCCGCCGCCACAACACCGGTGACAGGGTGAAACCGACAAGATAGTCAAGCGCCCGCCGCGCCAGATAGGCATTGACCAGTTCGCCGTCCAGATCGCGCGGTTCGGACATTGCCTTCAGAACGGCCGATTTGGTGATCGCATTGAAGACGACGCGTTTGACGTCGACATCCTTCAGGGCCTTTTTCTGTGCCAGCACTTCCATGACGTGCCAGCTGATCGCTTCCCCCTCGCGGTCGGGGTCGGTCGCCAGAAACAGTCTGTCCGCATCCTTGACCGCCGCGGCAATATCATTAAGGCGCTTGCGGGAGTCGCGGTCGACTTCCCAACGCATGGTGAAGTCCTGATCCGGGTCGACGGAGCCGTCCTTGGCAGGCAGGTCACGCACATGGCCGTAACTTGCCAGGACCTTGAAATCCTTACCCAAATATTTGTTGATGGTTTTCGCCTTGGCGGGCGATTCAACGATCACAACATTCATACCAAACCCTTTGCCGGGCTTGCCATCGCTGGGGCAGGCCGGTTTTCTTCACCTAGAGCCAAGTGCCGGGGATTGCAACGGGCTTCTTTGATAGCGGCGTCCCGCCATGCCGAAATAAAAACCATAAAGTGTTATGTGGGCAGGAATTTTATGGCGTTTCCAGCCGGCTGACGCGGTTGCCGGGATGGCGTTGCACGCTGCCGGCGAGTTCCAGTTCCAGAAGTGCGGCCAGAACCGCGCCGGATGCAAGCCCGCTGAGCCGGACCAGGTCGTCCACCGCGCAGGGGCCGGGGCTGAGAAGGTCGAAGACGGTTTTTCGTTCGGCGTCGTCAATGGCCGGCACCGGCACGGTGCCCGCAGTGTGTTCCGGTATGGGGGCCATGTCGGCCGGTTGCTGTCCGGCAAGGCGGCGAATGCCGCCATGCAGCGATGCCAGTTCTTCCAATATATCGTCGGCCGTCTCGGTCAGAACCGCACCGTCGCGGATCAGTCTGTTGGTCCCGCGTGACCGTGGATCCATCGGAGACCCCGGAACCGCAAAAACCTCCCGGCCGGCTTCTGCCGCCAGGCGGGCCGTTATGAGCGAGCCGGAACGCTGCGCCGCCTCGATCACCAGTACGCCAAGGCTGAGACCCGCGATAATCCGGTTGCGTCGGGGAAAATGGCGTGCCTGGGGGCGTGTGCCGGGCGGCATTTCACTGACAAGCAGCCCCTTTTCCGCGATAGCGGCCTGCAATTCGGCATTTTCACGCGGATAGGCGATATCCAGACCGCCTGCGATACAGGCAATGGTGCCCGTATTGAAGCTGGCGCGGTGGGAGGCCGCATCGATCCCGCGTGCAAGACCGGATGCAATGACAAGGCCGCTATCGCCCAGATCGCTGGCAAGCCGTTCCGCCATGCGGATGCCGCTGACGCTGGCATTACGTGCGCCGACCACACCGATAATGTCGTGCCTCAACAGGGTACGCCGTCCCAGTGTCAGCAAAACCGGCGGCGCATCGTCCAGTTCGGCCAGGCGCGCGGGATACTCGGCCGTACCGAGATGCAGGTCTTCGCCACCCATGCGGTCAAGCGCTTCCAGCTCCCGCTCGGCGACAGTCGCGGGCGGCGGGCTCAGCGGGGTGCCCCTGCCGCCGCGCGCCGACAGGTCCGGCACGGCGTCAAGGGCGCGTACCGCCGTACCGAAACGCATCATCAGTTGCCGGAATGTGATAGGGCCGATTCTGTCCGTGCGGATCAGGCGCAGCCGGGCCAGACGTTCCGTCTCGGTCAGGCCGCGTGTGGCGGCACTGTGTGCATGAAGAGGCATATCGGTCATGGGCGGCCAGTCTGTGACCCCGTGCCGGTACAGTCAACCTTGGGTAAAGGGGGGTCAGTCTTTTTTGCCGATACGTGGCTCTTCGCCCGCGAGCAGCCGGATGATATTGGCGCGGTGGCGCAGATAAATCACGGCTGTCATGACGGCGACGAATGGGAGCAGATCGGTGTGTCCGATGGCATAGGCGATCACCGGTGCACCCGCGCTGGCGATCAGGGCCGCCAGCGACGATATGCGCAGGAGCAGGGCGGTCAGCAACCACAGGCCGCCGGCTGCCAGGGCCAGGACAGGACTGATGGCGGCCAGGGTACCGAAAAAGGTCGCAACTCCCTTGCCGCCCTTGAAGCGCAGATAAACCGGATAGCAATGGCCAAGGAAAGCGGCGGCACCGGCGGCGGCGGCCACTGTCGGGGTGGTCAGGGCGCCCACGCTCAAAACGGCGATGGCGCCTTTGCCCGCATCGAGGAGGAGGGTTGCCAGCGCCAGATTCTTCCGTCCCGTACGCAGAACGTTGGTGGCGCCGATATTGCCCGACCCGATGGCGCGGATATCCCCCAGTCCGGCCAGTCTGGTGATGACAAGACCGAATGGCACGGCGCCGAGAAGATAGGCGGCGACCAGAAAAAGGATATTTTCAAGGTTCAGCACCCTGCCGGCCCCGTCACCGCGCCGGCCTGATCCCCATAGACGGTCCGGCCGGCCACAACCGTTCGCCACACGCGGCCCTGTACCGGCAGGGTGTCGAAGGGGGTGTTGTTGCCATTGGGACCAAAGGCCTCCCGTTCTATGCGCCAGGGCTTGTTCGGGTCGAAAATGGTCAGATCGGCGGGGGCGTCGACGGCAAGGCGCCCACTGGAAAGGCCCAGCAAGTCAGCCGGACGGCTGGTCAGGGCGTCAAGCACCCGCATCAGCGGCAATTTGCCCGCATGGACCAGAGACAGCGACAGGGCCAGCATGGTTTCCAGGCCGATGACGCCGGGCGCGGCTTGGGAAAAGGGCAGGCGTTTCTGGTCTTCGGCTTTCGGGTCGTGATCGGAGACGATGGTGTCGATTGTACCATCGGCAAGACCCTGAACCAGCGCCAGTCTGTCTTCCTCGCTTCTCAGCGGCGGGGTCAGGCGGGCGAAGCTTCTGTATCCCTCGACGGCGCTTTCGTTCAGATGCAGATAAGGTGGTGCGACAGAGGCACTGACGCGCGCGCCCCGTGCCTTGGCGGCCCGCACGGCCTCCACGCCCGCGCGGCTCGACAGAAGCGCGAAATGCAGTCGTCCGCCGGTGATCTCCAAAAGGCGCAGGTCCCGTTCGATCTGGATCACTTCCGCGGCGCTGGGAATGCCGGGCAGGCCGAGCCGCATGGCGGTTTCGCCCTCATGGGCGACGCCGCCTTCGGCCAGCTGCGGTTCCTCGGCGAATTGCACGATCAGGGCACCGAAATGACCGGCATATTCCATCAGCCGGCGCATCACCCGTGCATCCGCGACGGCTTTCCTGCCGTCGGTAAAGGCAACCGCACCGGCGGCCTGCATCTGGCCGATCTCGGATATTTCGAGACCCTGGGCACGTTTCGTCGCCGCCCCCATGGGATAGATATTCAGTCGCCCTGTGTCCGCCGCACGGCGCCGGATGCGCTCCACCACGGCATCGGTGTCAATCAGTGTCGTTTGTGTGGGTTGCAGAATCAGTGTGGTGATACCGCCTTTCAGGGCGGCATCGATCTGTACGCCGTGTGCCCGCATGTCGATGAAGCCGGGACACAGGATGCGGCCGCCGCAGTCCACCGTTTCATCATTGTCCTGCGGGGACAGATCGTTGCCGAGGTCGGCGATCCGGCCATCCCTGACCAGAAGGCTGCCGTGGCTGTCAAGACCGCTGGCCGGGTCCATCAGCCGCGCATTGGTATACAGTGTCCGGTTCACGCGGCACCTCCGCCGGCCTTTGCGGTGTGTTCCGTGTCTGCGTCCCGGCGGTCGCGTGTCAGAATGTCAAGACACGCCATCCGCACGGCCACCCCCATTTCCACCTGTTCCTGAATGGCGGAATGCCCCACATCGTCCGCCACGTCGGAGGCGATTTCCACGCCACGGTTCATCGGCCCCGGATGCATCACCAGCACATCCGGCTTTGCCATGGCCAGTTTTTCCCGTGTCAGGCCCCAATACTGGAAATATTCCCTGAGAGAGGGCAGGAAAGCGCCTTTCATCCGTTCCTGTTGCAGGCGCAGCATCATGACGACGTCTGCATCCCTCAGGCCCGCTTCCATGTCTGTAAAGACCTCCACCCCCAACTGTGCCACATCGCGCGGCATCAGTGTCGGGGGTGCGATCAGACGGACCCGCGCGCCCATGGCGTTCAGCAGATAGATGTTGGAGCGCGCCACGCGGCTGTGCGCGATATCACCGGATATGGCAATGATCAGCTGATGCAGCCGGCCCTTGCGCTTGCGGATGGTCAGGGCGTCCAGCAGGGCTTGGGTCGGATGTTCTGCGCGCCCGTCGCCCGCATTGATCACCGGACAGTCCATTTTGGCGCTGAGCAGACGCACGGCCCCGCTGTCACCATGCCGTACGACCAGTATGTCGGGCCGCATGGCATTCAGTGTCGCGGCGGTATCCAGAAGCGTTTCACCCTTTTTGATTGATGAAGCTTCCGGAATCAGTGTCACCGTGTCGAGGCCAAGGCGTTTCCCGGCGATCTCGAAACTCATCAGCGTACGGGTTGAGTTTTCGAAGAAAACGTTGATCTGGGTTAGGCCGGACAGTTGGCGCCGCCGGGGTGTGTTGGCGTAGGCTTCCGATTCGTCCAGCAGAAACTTGATGGTGACCGGGTCCAGTTCCCAGGTTCCAAGCAGGTCTTTATGGGGAAAATAGGAGCCGGACGGCGGGGCAACCTCCGCACGGGCATAGGCATCACTGTCATGCGCATCCGTCATTAAAATCTGAGCTTATAGGTACCGGGCATCGGTCCCGCAAGGAGAATATCGGCCGCCGACGGTAAAGAGTTTAAAGCGCGTGCAGCGCCCCTTGCAAAATATAGGCGGCGGCCATTTTATCGACCAGTTCCTTGCGGCGGGCGCGGCTTCTGTCCGCCTCGATCAGGGTGCGTTCGACCGCTGCTGTCGACAGGCGTTCGTCCCAGAAGGCTATCGGCAGAGTGACGGCGCCGACCAGATTGCGCGCGAAGGCGCGGGTGGACTGGCAGCGTGGCCCTTCGCTGCCGTCCATATTGACGGGCAGCCCGATGACGAACCCGCCGACGGTCTCCGTGTCGACGATTTCTTTCAGGCGCGCGGCATCGGCGCGGAACTTGCCGCGCCGGATGGTTTCCAGCGGGCTGGCCACGGTCAGCGTGGTGTCGCTGAGGGCAAGGCCGATGGTTTTGCTGCCCACATCCAGTCCCAGAAGTCTGCTGCCGGGCTGGAGGCTGGACCGCAACTCTCCGATGGACAGGATCGGTGTGTCCGATGCCTTAAGGCTCACTGCGGCATGTCCCCGGCGGCACCCGGCACGGCGCCCGGAAGGACATCCGGACGTCCGTCAAACCAGGCCCGGGTCCTGTCGACGGCATTGTCCATGATGTTTTTATAAAAGAGGTTGATGTCATAGACATGGTAATTGCCCTGCGGCATCAGATAATCGGTCCAGCCGTCCTTCGGCGGCGGATTGATGTACAGAATGCCGTCGCCGCCGCAACTGGCGCCTGTCAGGCCCGCTTCCAGTGCGTTGGACGGCGTGTCCGGCTCGGCCAGCATCAGGGCGCCCGCATTCAGTCCCGCCGGCGCGGCGCCGTCGATCTGCCAGTTCAGCGGATTGGTGCACAGCATGGTGGTCCCGGCATGCGGCTGTCCGTTCAGTCCCGGCAGCATTTCAAATGCCTTGACGATGCTGCCGGCATCTCCGCCCTGGGCAAAACTCTGATAGGATATGATACAGCCGGTCTGGTCCGCCTTTTCGCAAGGGGACAGACCGGGCAGGGCGCCGATGTCCCCTTCCATGCTGACCGGCCAGCCGATCAGATAGGCGGCGATCAGCCTGTCCTGCAGACCGCGCGCCACAATGCGCTCCGCCAGCAGCAGCAGGCCGTGCAATGACCCCTGGCTGTGTCCGGCGATGATGAAGGGGCGCCCTGCATTGTCATTTTCCATATAATGGTCAAAGGCGGCCAGAACATCGCCATGTGCCCGGACAATGGCCTGCGCGCCTTGGCCGCTTTCATCGAAAAAGGCGCCGATGCCCGCCTGACGGTAGCGGGGTGCGAACACGCGTCCGGCGGTGGAAAAGGCACTGGCCTGATGCTGCAAGCCAAGACGCTCGAGGAAGGGCCGTGCTTCTTCAGAGTCAAAATCCGCATTCCAGCGCGTGTTTTCCAGAAATGTGGTGGGATGGATGTAGAAAACGTCCGCCAGTGGGATCTGCATGGTGGTGTAGAGCCCTTCGGGCAGCATGCTTGCGCGTGACGCCATGCCCGGTCGGGCCGCCCAGGCGCTGTTGTCGGCATAGTCCGGTGCCGGTCCGAGCGGTTCGCCGGCGATTGCGTGCTCAGGGACAAACATGGTGCGCATAAGAGCATCCTGATTATAGAAAAACCACAAGGACACGCCCGCGCCGATAACGGCCAGGACAGCCATGACCCCGAGGAAAATAATTGCCGGATGCCGCCGTTTTGCCGCCATGTCCGCCTCCGTCATATATCTGTCAGGTCCATCCAGCGCCTGTCTTCTCCGGGCCAGAGCGCCATCAGATGGTCCGTGATTTCCCGTCCGTCCTCGTATCGGACGGCGCGTGCCCGCCGTCCCTCAACCGTAAACCCGAGATCGGTGTAGAGGGCAATGGCGGCAGTGTTGTCACTGTGGACGTGAAGTTCTATTTTCTCAAGGGTGTCGTGGTTGTGGACCCATGCGCAGAATTCGCGCAGCAGGCTGCGCCCGATGCCCCGGCGGCGATGGCCTTCCGCCACCGACATGGCGAAACTGGTGACATGGCGCACGCGTGCACGTGCATCGCACCAGCTGTCCAACATGCCGATAATGCCGCCATCCCCGATTGCCAGAAGGCAGGTTTCCAGGGGGTGCGCTTTTTTCCGCGCGATCCAGCGGCGCTGGCGCAGCAGGCCCATCTTGAATTCATCTTCGCGGGTGATCAGGTGGTGTGCCGTTGCAAAGGTGTGGCGGATGTAATGGTTCAGCGGTCTGGCATCGCCGGGCACGGCCTGTCGCAGGATAATATCCTGCCGGTCCCGGATACTGCATTGCGGTCTTTGCTCGCCGTCCGCCACAGGCCTGCCTTTCCTCCGGTCCGTAACTGTCGGTCCGTGGTGATTTTTCCGCGCCGCATTCCCGCTTGCGGGGCCTTGGTGCAGGCGTTAAGTTGCGGCGCTGCCCGCAGGCGGGCAAGAGATTTCACCTACCTTAGCCGAAAAAGGGTACCCATGTCGGAAATTGATAGGGCGACTGTGGCCAAAATCGCGCGGTTGGCGCGGTTGAAAATCGACGAGGACGCGCTGGAGCCGATGGCCGGCGAACTGACCAAGATCCTCGATTGGGTGGAGCAATTGTCGGAGGTGGACACCGACAATATTGCCCCCATGTCCAGTCCCGTGGATGCCAAGCTGCGCTGGCGCGACGACGCCGTGACCGACGGCAATGTGCGCGACAAGGTCCTGAAGAATGCGCCGCATGACGAATACGGCTTTTTCGCCGTTCCCAAAGTGATTGAGTAAAGGGCTTCTGCCATGTCCGATGCAAAACCGTCAGATTTGACGAAACTCACCATCGCCGGGGCCCGCGATATGCTGTCGAGCGGCGAGATCAGCGCCCGTGAACTGGCGCAGGCGCATATCGCCGCCGTGGACGCTGCCGATCCGCTCAACGCCTATATCGTCAAAACGCCGGAAAAGGCGCTTGCCATGGCGGATGCGGCGGATGCGCGGTTGAAGGCGGGCAATGCCGCGCCCATGACCGGTATTCCCATCGGTGTGAAGGATCTGTTCGCGACCGAGGGCGTGCGCACCACGGCCTGCAGCCATATCCTGAGCGGCTTTGAGCCGGCGTATGAGTCCACCGTCACGCAAAATCTGTGGGACGCCGGAGCCGTCATGCTGGGCAAGCTGAACATGGATGAGTTCGCCATGGGCTCGTCAAACGAGACCAGCCATTATGGTCCGGTGAAAAACCCGTGGCGGGCCACGGGGTCGAACAGCGACTATGTGCCCGGCGGCTCGTCCGGCGGGTCCGTCGCGTCCGTCGCGGGCTATGCCGCCATGGGGGCGACGGCGTCCGACACCGGCGGATCGATCCGCCAGCCCGCCGCCTTTACCGGGACTGTCGGGGTCAAGCCGACCTATGGCCGGTGCAGCCGGTACGGCATGGTGGCCTTTGCCTCCTCGCTCGATCAGGCCGGGCCGGTGACACGCACGGTGCGGGACAGTGCCATCATGCTGGGCGCCATGGCGGGCTATGACCCGAAGGACAGCACCTCCGTCGACCGGTCCGTGCCCGATTTCGAGGCGGCTCTGACTGGCGATATCCGCGGCCTGAAAATCGGTATCCCGCAGGAATATCATCTGGCCGGTATGCCGGTGGAGATTGAAACCCTCTGGCACCAGGGCATCGACTGGCTGAAGGCAGCCGGTGCGGAGATTGTCGACATCAATCTGCCGCATACAAAATATGCGCTGCCGACCTATTACATCGTCGCCCCGGCGGAAGCCTCGTCCAATCTGGCGCGCTATGACGGCGTGCGCTATGGCCTGCGCGACGTGCCGCAGGGCGGCGGCCTGGCGGATATGTACGAGACGACGCGGGGGCAGGGCTTCGGGCCGGAGGTCAAGCGCCGCGTCATGATCGGTACCTATGTGCTCTCGGCGGGCTATTACGACGCCTATTATCTGAAGGCGCAGAAGGTCCGCCAGCTTATCGCCGACGATTTCAGGCGGGCCTATGAAAAAGTGGACGCCATATTGACGCCGACGGCGCCGAGCGCGGCCTTTGCCTTTGGCGACAAGTCGGACGACCCCATCGCCATGTATCTGAACGATGTGTTTACCGTACCGGCGTCTCTGGCCGGTCTGCCGGGCTCAAGCGTTCCGGCCGGGCTGGACGCTGACGGCCTGCCGCTGGGACTGCAAATCCTTGGCCGGGCATGGGACGAGGAAACCGTGCTGAAAGTATCCGGCGTGCTGGAGGAGGCCGCGGGCTTCACCGCGCGCCCGCAAGACTGGTGGAGGGCCTGAGCCATGAGTGCTGACGTTGGAAGTGCGTACTGTATTCAGGGCGCCACGGGCGACTGGGAAGTGGTGCTCGGCCTTGAGGTTCATGCGCAGGTGATTTCCCGCTCCAAACTGTTTTCGGGCGCGGCGACGGATTTCGGTGCCGAGCCGAACACGCAGGTCAGTCTGGTGGATGCGGCCATGCCCGGCATGCTGCCCACCATCAACGGCGAGTGCGTGGTGCAGGCCGTGCGTACCGGTCTGGCGCTCGGGGCGGAGATCAATCATTATTCCGTCTTCGACCGGAAAAACTATTTCTACGCCGATTTGCCGCAAGGGTATCAGATCAGCCAGTTCAAGCATCCGGTCGTGGGCGAGGGGACGATCCTGCTCGATCTTGGCGACGGCAAGACGAAAGAGGTGGGCATCGAGCGTATCCATCTGGAACAGGATGCGGGCAAGTCCATGCACGATCAGCACCCGGAGCTGACCTATGTGGATCTCAACCGGTCCGGCGTGGCACTGATGGAGATCGTCTCCAGACCCGATATGCGCTCGCCGGACGAGGCCGGGGCGTATCTGACCAAGTTGCGGACCATTCTACGCTATATCGGCACCTGTGACGGCAATATGGAACAGGGCAGCATGCGCGCGGACGTGAATGTGTCCGTCCGCCGTCCGGGGGACCCGCTCGGCACGCGCTGCGAGATCAAGAATGTCAACTCCATCCGTTTCGTCCGCCAGGCCATCGAGTATGAGGCCCGGCGGCAGGTGGACATTATCGAGGATGGCGGCACGATCGATCAGGAAACGCGCCTGTTTGATCCGAACAAGGGCGAGACGCGCTCCATGCGTTCAAAGGAAGAGGCGCACGATTACCGCTATTTCCCCGATCCGGACCTGTTGCCGCTGGAACTGGACGATGCTTTCGTCACTGCCGCGCGCGACAGCCTGCCGGAACTGCCGGATGTCAAGCGCACGCGCTTTGTCGAGAGCCTAGGCTTGAGCGATTATAACGCCGGTGTGCTGGTGGCGGAGAAGGAATCCGCCGATTATTTCGAGAAGCTTCTTGCCGCGCTGGCCGAAAAGACAGGAAAATCGGCTGAAAAACTGGCGACCAAGGCCGCCAACTGGGTGATTTCCGACCTGTTCGGCACGTTGAACAAGATGGGCAAGACGGTGTCTGACAGCCCGGTCACCGTTGACCACGGTGCCGAGCTGCTGGCCTTGGTCGAAGACGGCACCATTTCCGGCCGGATCGCCAAGGATGTCTTCGAGGTGATGGTGGAAACCGGGGACGCGCCCGCCAGGATCGTTGAGGACAAAGGTCTGCGCCAGGTATCCGACACCGGCGAGATCGAGGCGATCATCGACGGGATCATCGCCGACAATCATGGACAGGTGGAACAATATCGCGCGGGCAAGACAAAGGTCATGGGCTTTTTCGTCGGCCAGGTGATGAAAGCCACCGGTGGTAAGGCCAATCCGCAAGTGGTCAACCAGTTGCTGAAACCCAAGCTGGACGGATAAGGATGTACCCCGTAAGGTGATTTTCCAATAAGTCTGCCGGTACTGTGGGCTGAAGAACGGCTTTTGCCGTAATTCAGCCCCCATTCATTGTCAGGATTGTAAGCTAAGGCCAATGCTCCACAGTTTAGGAGGCCGCCTGTGTTACGCCTGTTGCTTTTTGGTTTTGTTGCCGTTGCTGTTTTTGTGCTGAGCAATGGGGCCGATGCCCAACGCTCTCTTCGCAATGATTATGAGCGCAGCGGCTATTCGGATGGAGACCGGAAAAAGGCCGTCCGGTCTTCCGAGCGTCGTGCCGAAAGACGGGCGGAGCGTCGCCGGGCAGACCGTCGGGAACGCCGCGCCGATCGCCGTGATCTGCGCGATGACCGCCGCGACATCAGACAGGACCGGCGGCGGTTGCGTGACGACCGTAGGGACCTTCGTGAAGATCGCAGACGTTTGAGGGAAGACCGGCGCGACCTGCGTGACGACCGCAGGCGTTTGCGCCGTGACCGGCGGGATTTCCGCGAGGATCGCAGATCCTATCGCCGTGACCGGTATTACCGTGACGAGCGGCGGGCGTTCCGTCGCGGCTTCCGGGCTGGGCGCCGTTCGAACGACCGTTTTTTCGGGTCCATCTGGGTCGGCAGCGGTTTCGGCAGTCCCTGGGGCTGGGGCAGGTATGATCCCTTCTGGGGATTTGCCTATCACCGGCATTACCGTCCTTTCAACCGGCGCCATGGCTGGGGGTGGGGTTGGCCACATCAGGGATATTGGGGCTATCGGCCATACTGGTGGGGCCGTCCGCAGATACACCATCATTACTGGTTGCCGGATTATGGCGCCTATCACGCTCCGGCGTTGCACTCCGGCAGGGTGTCCGTCCAGCCGACGGCGCATACGTTCGGCATTCGGTCCGGCGGGGCCGCACCCGGAGCCTCCCTCTTGGGCACGCTGGCCGGCGGTGTCGTCGGCGGTCTTGTCGGCGCTGAAATCGATGGCGGCCGCGACCGCAGCGAGGGTGCCGTCATCGGCGCTGTCACCGGTGCTGTCCTCGGCAATGCCGTAACGCAGCAGGCCGCGCGGGGTACATATGTCATCGAACGCAGCGATGGTGGGGCCTATTCCGGACGGATTACGGACGGGCAATATGGCGGTCCCGACCACGGTCGCTACATACCGCCGGCCAGCGCCGGCAGGAAAGAGCGTATTTGTCTGAGCTACCGCTATATTGAAGGCTCTTACCGCTGTACCGAATGGGGTTTTCGCGACTGAGGCAGTCGCCTATCCGCGCCCCGTACGTCCCGAAACGTGTCAGAAAATGCGGAGAGCGGCGCAGGGCGCGCGGTCGATAAGGCTCAGGCTTCCCCACTACACAGGGAAAAAGCCGGTCCAATGCAGGACCGGCCTATCCATAATGTCCGGGTGTCCTGGTTCCGGTCCGGTGTCAGCGCCCCGACCCCGGTTGCTGGTTTTGGTTTTGCTGAACCGGACTGGGTTGCTGATTGAAGGCGCTTTCGTCGACGATGACGCGGCTGCGATCCCGGCTGAACAGGATGATGACGGGTGTACCGCGCGGCAGCGGTGTCTTGTCCGCCTGGACGAGGGTGACGAGATTCCCGCTTTCGGTCCTGATGATATATTCATACCCTTTGGTGTCGGTTAATTCCTTTTCCACGCCGCTGCCGATCAGCCCGCCGATGACGGCACCGCCGATAGCGCCGATGACGGCCACCTCATCGTCACCGATGCTGGACCCTGCCGCCGCGCCGACGCCCGCGCCCGCGACCGTGCCGACGCCGGTACTGGTATTTTCAATTTCGACGAAACGGTAGCTTTCGATGGTACCGCGCTCCACGCGCCGCACTTCCCCGGTGGCGCCGCGTGAATAGCTGTCCGATGACAGGTCGCGCGTGCATGCACCCACCGTCAGGAGAAGGGCGGTCAGGCCCACCGCCCTGACAAGGGGACTAAGGATCGATGTGGGTTTGTGTGCTGTCGTGGCCGTGGCCATTGTCTCTGCTCCTGTCTTCGTACGTAGTTTTAAGCGTCATTATTTTATGGGCATGCCCGAATATTACAGACCCGCCAAGTCTAGGCGTTAATTACGGCATGATGGTGTCATTCCCGCCGTTCCGCGGTTTTGCCGCGCCGTTTCGCATGTGACCCCCGTTTTCGATATGCGCACGGCTGTTGCCGGGTATTCGGGGCCACCTGCACGATGAATATGCCCTTTCTGTTGAATGCGAAATGAATGGAAAGGTCTTGTCAACTTTTCTCAGGTATTTGGACTGCAGTGAATGCTTCTGTCCGGCGGTGCGGCAGAGCGACCCGCTTTTTATCGCCTGTCATCAGGTCGCAACATTTCTGGTTAGTCTGATCCGGGGTGTGAAGGGTTGATTATGACCAAAGTCGACATCGTCGCCACACTGGTGCCGCCGGTTCTGCCGCAGGATCTCTGTGCCAAGGTGTATGATCGTTTTACCGACGATGCCGGCCTGGTGGCGATCCCTGTGGTGGAAAACGGCCGTCCCGTCGGTCTGATGCGGCGCGCTGATTTTCTGGTCAAGCTGGCTGACCGATACGGTCGGCCCTTGTTTGAACGACGTCCCGTCACCACCCTGATGGATGCCGCCCCCCTGCTTGTCGAAACCCAGACCTCGATCGAGGATTTGAATACCCTGCTGGTGACGGAACAACAGGCGGCCATCCAGCATGGTTTCATCGTGGTCGATAACGGGATCTATAAGGGCATCGGGACAGCCTATACCCTGTTGCAGGCCAATATGGAAAAAGCGCAGGAGCGCATGCAGGCGCTGGAGCGGGCGCAGCTTGAGGCGGAGGCCGCCAATCGTGCCAAGTCCAATTTTCTGGCGAATATGAGCCATGAGCTCCGCACGCCGCTGAACGCGATCATCGGGTTTTCCGAATTCATCATCGAGGGCATGAAAAAAGGCACCGACATGACCGAGCATATGGGCTATGTCGGCGACATCCGCGACAGCGGCCAGCATCTGCTGAATGTCATCAATTCAATCCTGGATATGTCGAAACTGGAAGCCAACGCCTTCGAACTGCGCGAGGATTACGAAGACCCCGTTATTATCGCCGAACAGGCTGTCCGGATTATCGCGGGGCAGGCCAAAACGCACGATGTGACCGTTGTTCTGGAGGGGGACGAGACATTGTGCGACCTCTTTGCGGACTTGCAGGTCGTGCGGCAGATTTTGCTGAACCTGCTGTCGAATGCGGTGAAGTTTTCCCCGGCGGGCGGAAAGGTGCGTCTGGTGCTGGGCGGGACGGAGGACGGCGGGATTCAATTCCGTGTCATCGACAAGGGGCCGGGCATGTCGGAAACGGACCTTGCAAGGGTTATGCAGCCTTTTGTACAGGCGGATGGTGCCTTTGCCCGCCGACACGAGGGCACCGGTCTTGGTTTGCCCCTCGTCAATGCCTTTGCCGAGGCCCATGGCGGCAGTTTCCGTCTGGAAAGCGCGCTTGGCGTCGGCACCACGGCCATTGTCACCTTTCCGCCGTCGCGCAGTTTCTCGCGCAAGGGCGCGCCGCTCGTCGCGTTATAGCCGCCCGCCCGCTGTCTGCGCGTCGCCGGATGGGGCCTTGCGGCATGTCAGAATGTGCCGGAACAGTCCGTCACCGGGACAGATGTCCGAACAGTCCTGGACTGTGAAACCGGCTTTTTCGAGAAGGGCGTAAAATTCCGCCCGTGTCCGCTGTCGTCCCCCCCACATGAGCAGCAGGTGCAGATCATGGGCATAGTGCGCCTGCCGTCCGGGCGATGAAGGGTCCGGCATCAGTGTGTCCACGATGATCAGGGTGGATGCGGCGGACATGCTCCGGCGGCAGTTTGACAGAACCCTGACCGCATCCGCGTCGCTTAAATTGAGAAGAACCCGTGACAGAATGAACGTGTCCGCCTCCGGCGGCGGGGAAGACGTCAGATCGCCGGTCAGGACCTGCACCCGGTCTTCTATGCCATGACGGACCAGGTCCGCCCGGGCGGCATCGACCGCGTGCGGCAGTTCATAAAGCATTGGCCTGATACCGGGGTGGACACGCAGCAGCGCGGCCAGCAAGGCACCACCGCCGGCGCCCAGGTCCACCACCCTTTCCCCGCCGTCAAGGGGCAGGGCGGCGGCGGCTGTCGCGGCCCAGCTGTCCGCCACCATACGGTTGCGGGCGGCCCAGCGCCCGGCCTTGTCCGGATGATTGGCGGCAAACCGGTAAAAGGGGGTGCCATGGGCCTTTTCAAAGGCATTTCCGCCTGTTTGCAGTATATCCGGAAGGCTGGCCCAGGCTTTCAACGCTTCCGGACCTTCGGCGATGTTGTCGATATCATCGACCCGGCGTGTCAGGTCTGTCGCGCTGATATGGTCGTCCTTGTCTATTTTGACGATATCCAGCGTTTCCAGAAACCTGAGAAGCCGGCGCAGCGTTTCCTCATCCAGTTTGCCGCGGCGTGCAAGCTCGGATATCCGCAAAGGTCCCTGTTCAAGGTGATGCCCCAGCCGGATATGCGCCGCCGCATGAACGGCGCAGGAGATTTGATAGGCGTTGGCAAGCCGGCGTAGGCGTGCCTGTGGGCCGGGATCGGACGAAGCCATTGAAATATTGCTCCTTTCATGGCTGTATACTCGTGTTTTGATTGCATACTGCGCGAGGTTTGTCACGGTGGAAGAGTATCCGGAAACGTTAGCCGCCCTAGTCGAAATCCTGATTCCGTCCAGTGAGGGCCCCGGTGCGGTGGAATCGGCGACATCCGATTATGTGGAGAAAATGCTCGTCCAACCGGCAATCCAGCCTGTCCGCAGGCGTATATGCCGTCTTTTGTCAGATCTGAATGCAGCGGCTGTTCAGGGCCACGGGCAGGATTTCCATAATCTGGACCTGTCCCACAGGGACAGGCTGTTCGCGGATGCCGTCGCTGAGGGTGGTTCCGGTTCGCAAGAACACCGTACAGCGGCAGCTTACCTTGTCTGGCTGTCGGTCGAGGGATTTCTGTGTCATCCCCGCCAGGGCGGCAACCGTGGATATGCCGGATGGCGATATCTGGGGTTGCGTGTTCCTGAAGTGGGCGCCGGCTGATGCGCTACGATGCCGTGATCATCGGCAGCGGTGCCGGCGGCGGCCCCCTGGCGCTGAGGCTTTCCGGCGCCGGCATGAAGGTGCTGGTGCTGGAAAAGGGCCCAAGGCTTGGGCCGCTGGATTACGCGCATGATGAGCTTGCGGTTGAGCGCGGGATGTTCACACCCGACACCGCGACCGATCCGCATGCCGTCGTCACAAGAAAGACAAAAACGCCGACCCGCATGGCGCTTGGATGGGTTGCGTCCTGTGTGGGGGGCGGCACCGAGCATATGGGGGCTTACCTCTATCGGTTTCATCCTGTTGACTTCAAGATGCGTTCGCATTTCGGTGCGTTGGACGGATTCGCGGACTGGCCCTTTTCCTATGAGGAACTGGAACCGTATTACGCCATGGCCGAGCATGAGGTGGGTGTTTCGGGGCTTGCCGGTGCCAATCCGTTCGAGGGCAGGCGGTCCGGCCCCTATCCCATGCCGCCGTTGCCCGCCCACCCGGTCAGCCGGCAGCTTGAGGCCCTGTGTGCCGCCCGGGGGCTGACAGCCTTTCCCACGCCCAGGGCCATTAATTCCAGGCCGTATGGCGGTCGCCCTGCCTGTGCCTTCTGCGAAAGCTGTTCGGGCTACGGGTGCCCGACAGGGGCGCGGGGATCGTCGCAGGCCGCGTTGTTGTCCAGGGCGGAGGCAACGGGACATTGCACCATTCTGCCCGATGTCATGGTGCATACGCTTTTGACCGATGCCGGCAACCGGGCGAGGGGGTGTGTCTACCGCGATCCGGACGGCCGCGATGTGGAGGTCGAGGCCGCCCTTGTCTGTGTTTGCTGTTCCGCTGTTGAATCAGCGCGTCTGCTGCTGTTGTCGAAATCGGCCCGCCACCCCGACGGCCTTGGCAATGGCAATGGTCTTGTCGGCCGGCATCTGCAGTTCCATGCGGTTACGATGGGACAGGGTGATTTTGTGCCTGGGCGTTTGCCCGATCAACTGCTGGACGATCCGCATCCTTTTCTGGGGCGGTCCGTCATGGATTATTATTTTTTACCGCCTGGCGTTTCCGAACTGAACAAGGGCGGCATCCTGCGATTCGGTTTTGTGCCCAGAACGCCGCTGGCCACAGCCCGCAGGGTATTGGGGCGCGAAGGCGGCCTTGTCTGGGGCGAAAACCTCAAACAGAAGCTGCATAACGCCGTCCATCGGGAACGCAGTATCTATTTTGAGGTGTTTCACGATTTTCTGCCCACACGGGACACATATGTCAGCCTGGATCCCGATATCCGCGACCGCTGGGGACTGCCGGTTGCGCGGATCAGTCTGGATATTCACCCGCATCACCGGGTGGCCGGGCGCTGGTTGGGGGACCGGGCCGGCGAGCTTTTGGGCGATCTGGGGGCGGATAAAGTGACGCTATCGGATGTGGGCGGCACCTCAGCCTATCTTGTCATGGGAAGCTGTCGGGCGGGATGCGACCCGGATACCTCGGTCCTTGATGTCAACTGCAAGGTTCACGGTGTGGAAAACCTTTATGTGGTTGATGGCAGTTTCATGCCGTCGTCAGGTGGCGGCCCGCCGACACTGACAATCCTCGCCAACAGCTTCCGGGTTGCCGATCATCTGTTGACGCGGTTCGGCGATGGTGCTGCCAACTGATGCCATGTGGTGTGCCTCCGGGTGAAAAACCGGATGTAACACCCACACCGGGACAGCTTTCGTAAAATTATCCTTTCAGGTTGTATCCAGAGTACAATTTTTATATGTATTAACGTACTTAAAACGATTCTGGGTTTAATTTTTCTGTCTATTCGGATGAGTATCGAAAGAGGGAGCTTACACATGAAAAAGACTGTCCATGCTGTAAAAAGTTCGGAATTTGACCGGGATGATATCGCAGCGTTCGACAACCCCGCCGGTGAAATGCTCGACATCGAGGATGAAGCGCTTGCCAGTGTGGCCGGTGGCTGTGGGTGCCCTCCCGGTGCGGGGTCCGTTCTTTGCACGCCTTGCCCGCCGTTGAATTGCGGCGCCTGACATCCCGCTGCAGAGCGCGGGCGGTATAACCGCCTGAAGTGTTGGCCGGTGCCAGGAGCAGCCTGATGGGTGTCTTCTGGTGCCGGTATGTCATTTTATCGATACTCCTAAAAGGAGATTTTGTAGGATAAAAAACACCTTTTAATGGTTTTATCTGTAATAAATTTTTTATTTATGTTGATTGAGAGAAAACAATTTATATATGTATTTAGTCCTAGTTATCAGTTCACTAATTTTCAATCGTCGCCAATTCCGGCGACCCCATAATGAGGTGAAATTCCATGAAAACTAAGTTTCAGGCTGAAAGCTATACGGACGGTAAGGTCTCGGCGGACGAGACCGTACAGGACGCGGTAAATCCTGCCGGTGCCATGCTGGACATTGACGATGACGCTCTGGCCAGCGTGGCCGGTGGCTGTGGGTGCCCTCCCGGTTCGGGTTCCGCTATGTGCAGCCCGTGCCCGCCGCTGCAATGCTACTGATCGTTTGACAATCATAAGCCGGCCCGCGTATGCGGGCTGGTTTTCGGTTTTTGCATATTGTGTGACACGGCCGAATGGCCTCTCCGAATGCCGATAGCTATGTCAATGCTATGAGTCATAGAGCTTTGACCCTTCAGGAACGTGCGGCCCATGTGAAAGGTGCTGTGCCGCCTGATAGGCTCAATTCCGCTATGCCGAAGCGCTGGCAATCCCAGAAGCCATTCCAGGATACATCTGTTTTGGATGAACGCCTGAATGCCGCAGGTCTGTCACGCATCGTTTTTGAGGCGGCGACCAGCCTTGATTTTCCAGAAGATACGAAAGTGGTATCCGCTGATACGGATATTGTTTCGGCTATGGATATCGCGCGGGCGGAGCATCCCGATTGGCAGGCGGTGCTGGCCAGCATCAAGCCTTACTAGGCCGAAGATGTCGAAGCGTTTCCATCTCTGATCGGTCCGGTTCTTGTGGCGGCGTATCGGCGCGCTTTGAACGCCGGGGAAGCGCTGGGGCCTGCCGGTTGCGCGGATCAGTCTGGATATTCACCCGCATCACCGAATGGCCGGGCGCTGGGTGGGGGATCGGGCCGGCGAGCTTTTGGACGATCTGGGGGCGGATAAAGTGACGCTATCGGATGTGGGCGGCGCCTCGTCCTATCTTGTCATGGGAAGCTGTCGGGCAGGAAATGACCCGGATACGTCGGTCCTCGATATCACCTGTAAGGTTCACGGTATTGAAAACCTGTATGTCGTTGATGGCAGTTTCATGCCGTCCTCAGGGGTAGGGCCGCCGACATTGACAATTCTGGCCAACAGCTTCCGGGTTGCCGATCATCTTTTGCAACATTTTCAGGGCGCCAGCATCGAATGATACGCCTTTTAATTGTCAAATCATCATAAAAATCCCGCACAGGTTTTCATAAAATTATCAGTCAAGGTTGTATTCTTGATACAATTTTTATATGCATAAACGTATATAAAACGATTCTAGGTTTAATTTTTCTGTCTATTCCGATGAACATCGAAAGAGGGAGCTTACACATGAAAAAGACTGTCCAGGCTGTAAAAAGTGCGGAATTTAACCGGGATGATAGCGCGGCGTTCGATAACCCTGCCGGTGATATGCTCGATATCGAGGATGAAGCACTCGCCAGCGTTGCGGGTGGCTGTGGGTGCCCTCCGGGTGCGGGTTCCGTTCTTTGCACGCCTTGCCCGCCGTTGAATTGCGGCGCCTGACATCCCGCTGCAGAGCGCGGGCGGTATAACCGCCTGAAGTGTTTCGCCGGTGCCAGGAGCCGCCTGATGAGTGTCTTCTGGTGCCGGTATGTCATTTTATTGATACTCCTAAAAGAGGATTTTGTGGTATAAAGAACATCTTTTAATGGCTTTATCTGTAATAAAATTTTTGATTTATGTTGATTGAGAGAAAACAATTTATATATGTATTTTGGTCGTAGTTATCAGTTCAATAATTTTCAACCGTCGCCAATTCCGGCGACCCCACAATGAGGTGAAATTCCATGAAAACGAAGTTTCAGGCTGAAAGCTATGCGGATGGTAAGGTCTCGGCGGACGAGACCGTGCAGGATGCGATAGACCCCGCAGGTGCCATGCTGGATATCGAGGATGAGGCTCTGGCCAGTGTGGCCGGTGGTTGCGGGTGTCCTGGAGGTGCTACCTCCGCCCTGTGCAGCCCGTGCCCGCCGCGGGACTGCTTCTGATCGTTTGACAGTCATAAGCCGGCCCGCATATGCGGGCCGGTTTCCGGTTTTTGCATATCGTGATGGCACGGCCGGATGGGGCGTCCCCAATGCCGAGAGCGGTGCCGATGGTTGAGTGGTATTTATGAGTCACAGAGCCCTGACCCTTCAGGAACGCGCGGCCCATGTGAAAGGTGCTGTGCCGCCTGATAGGCTCAATTCTTCCCTGCTGAAGCGCTGGCAGTCCCAGAAGCCGTTTCAGGACACGTCCGTTTTGGATGAACGGCTGAATGCCGCTGGCCTGTCACGGTCTGTTTTCGAGGCGGCGATCAGCCTTGATATTCCCGAAGATACGAACGGGACGTCCACCGATGCGGATGTTGTCTCGACCATGGCTGCCGCACGGGCGGATCATCCGGACTGGCAGACGGTACTGGCCGGCATTAAGCCGCACAAGGCCGAAGGGGTTGAAGCCTTTTCATCCCTGATTGGGCCGCTTCTTGTGGCAGCCCATCGGCGCGTACTGACAGCCTGCACGACACTGGCGGACAGGGTCCCGATTGTGCCTGAGCATGTCGCGCTGTCGGCTTCTTCCCATCTTGCGGGGCGAGTGGCACGCATGGCGCAGCGTGTGGTGCTGCTGGAACTCTACAAGGCCAAACAAAGCGGACTGCTGTCCGGCAATACGTCGGAACACCGTTTTGAAAGTTTTTGCGACCTGCTGACGCAATCTTCTTATGCCGATGACCTTCTGACGGCCTATCCCGTGCTTGCCCGTCAATTGATGCTCACGGTGGACCGGTGGGAAACGGTTACGCTGGAAATGCTGGATCGTTACGCCGACGATTTTGAAACGCTGGCGAAAAATTTCACGGATGAAAATTCTCTCGGTCCGCTCGACAGTGTGACACTGGAGGCAGGGGATCATCACCGCGATGGCCGGACAGTCTGCTTTCTGCATTTTGCCGGGGGCAAAAGCGTTGTCTACAAACCCCGCTCACTGGCCGTTGATGTCGCGCTTGCACATCTTCTGGACTGGATGCGCGCGCGCGGTTTCCGCATCGCGTTGAAAATACCGCACAGTCTGGACCGGGGCACATATGGATGGGCCGAATTTATCGATCAGGCGGCGTGCCGGTCGGATGATGAAATAACGTCCTTTTATGAGCGGCAAGGGGCCTGGCTTGCCGTATTTTACATTCTGTGTGGCAATGATTTTCATCATGAAAACCTCATTGCCGCCGGTCCGCACCCCGTGCCCGTTGATCTTGAAACCTTGTTTCAGCCGGACCTGACCACTGTCGGACTGGCCGGGGGATTTGCCGTCGCCGGCAGCGAAGTATACGGCACTGTCATGACTGTCGGACTGTTGCCGAGCCGCATATGGGGCCGAAACGGCGGCAAGGAAGGCGGTATCGACATGAGCGGCATGGGGGCGGCCGGAGAGATGTCGCCGGTTGCCAGTCTTGTTCTGGAGGAGGCCGGTACCGATCGGATGCGTTTGGTGCGCAAACCGGTTGCGGTACCGCCGGCACGGCATCTGCCCACGCTGAATGGCGACCCCGTCAACGTCGTGGAGCATACCGATGCCTTCACGAACGGTTTTGCCGAGGCTTATGATTTTATCCTGACGCATCGTGCAGGCCTGTTGGGCAAGGATGGCCCCCTTGACGGTTTCATGGATGTCGAGGCGCGGGTTATCCTACGGGCGACGTATTATTATGGCCTTTTGATGATGGATGCCTTCCATCCCGACGTTCTGCGGGATGGTCTTGAGCGTGACCTGTATCTGGACCGGTTGTGGATGAATGTCCCCTTGCGCCGGTTGGAACCGAAAATCATCGAAGCCGAACGCCGCGACATGTGGCGCAATGATATTCCCGGGTTTTATATCCGGCCTGGCCATACCCATATATGGACAGCCGACGGGGACAGGATTGCCGATATATGGCCGCAGACCCCTATGGACCGTGTGCGGGAGAAGCTGGAAACACTGGGGCCGGGTGACCGCGCCCGCCAGCTTTGGCTGGTGGAAAAGACGCTCGCGACCCTGCCGCTCCGGAACAGGCTGGTCGGGTATGACGACTATCCGGTTCCGCGCGACCTGCCCGTTCTTGCATCCGAAGACTATCTGAAAGAGGCCGAGGCCGTCGCGAATCGTCTGGCTGAACTGGGCTTCACCGCCGCCGACGGCAGTATGATCTGGATGACCTGCTCGCCCGCCGGTGTGGGGCACTGGATTTATGCCGAGATGGAAAACGACCTTTACGGTGGTCTTCCGGGCATGTGCCTCTTGTTCGGCTATCTGCACGTTGTCACGGGTAAGGCGCATTATGGCCTGCTCGCCCGTCAGATATGGAAAACGGTCGAACACATTCTGGAAAACCCCGGGTATGCCGTGCAGAATCCGGGTGCCTTTACCGGCTGGGGCGGGCTGTTATATGCGGCCCGTCATTTGAGTGCCGTGCTGAAAGACGATTCGTTCCTGGAGGGCGTCATTGACAGGTTGCCGGGCCCGGCCGATCTGGTAGCCAATGACCGGACTTATGACCTGGTTGGCGGAGCGGCCGGTTTTCTTGCCTGTGCGCTGCCCCTGGTGGGTGACGGACATTCCGGCCTGCTTGATCATTGCAGGGCTTGCGGCGAACATCTGCTGGCGCATGCCCAGGACATGGACACCGGGATTGGCTGGCATCTGGAAGTGGCGGGCGCTGAACCGCTTGGCGGGTTTTCCCATGGGGCGGCCGGGATTGCCTGGTCGCTGCTTCTCCTGTCGTTCCATACAGGTGATACCCGCTTCCGGGACGCGGCCGTCCGCGCGCTTGACTATGACCGCAGCCTGTATTCCCCGGAAGAGGAGAACTGGCGGGACCTCAGGGAAGGGGCCCGTCCTGGCGAGAGCGTTGCCGTTGACGAGCATTATCTGGTGGCATGGTGTCACGGCGCACCCGGTGTGGGGCTGAGCCGGCTGTTGATCAGGGACCTGATGGATGATGATGGTTGCCGTGACGAAATCCGCATCGCGGTGTCCAAAACACTAGACGACGGTTTTGGCCGTAATCATAGCCTTTGCCACGGCGATTTCGGTAATCTGGAATTTCTGGGCGCGGTCGTCGATGCGGATAAAGACGAGGGGCTTATGGCTGCCTGCCACCATCTTGCCGCCGGCATTGTCGATGTGGGGCGCAGGCAGGGGTGGCATACGGGATTTCCGTCGGGGACCGAGCCCCTCGGCCTGATGACGGGACTGGCCGGAATCGGTCTTGCCCTGCTGAAACTGGCGGCGCCTGATAAGGTGCCCTCAGTGCTGGCGCTGGAGATGCCGCCCCGTCAGGCAGTCGGCAAACAGGAGGGCATGGTAGTGTGACCGCCTGTCCGGGGAAGTGCCACGCATGGGTGGGGTGAGACTTGTCTCTTTTGCTTCTGCCTATGTCTTTCGCTTCTGAATGCGCGCCGGCTTTGCTATAAAGAAACCAGATAAAGGGGCCTGATCCGAATTGGGCCTCGTCAGCATATCCGCTCGACCGCTGATGCCCGGTCTGTTCCTGTTTGCGCCGCATTTGTGCAGGGACTGACCCCCTGCCGCCTGTCCCGCGTAGGATAGCGTGGCAGCCTGTTAGCTTGCTGGAGACGGGATATGGGAAGGAAAGATACCGACCTTACGCATTATGTCGCGGATCGTCTGGCCGCGGCTGAAAATGGTAAAACCGACGCCTTTTACGACCTTGGCCTTTTATATTCCACCGGCCAGGGCGTCGACCGTGACTATGTTCAGGCCCACAAATGGTTCAATCTGGCTGCCATAAACGGTTTGCACCGGGCCGCTGTTGACAGGGGCGAACTGGCGCGTGACATGAATGTCCGCGATATCGCCAAGGCCCAGAGACAGGCGCGTGAATGGCTTGCCAGGCACTGAGCCTCAGTGAGCCTGAGTTTCGGGTAAGGGTATTTCTTATTATCCCGCCTGTGCCGGCTGCCTGTCCGTTCGCTTCCTGATTTTCATATCTGACAACTGGTCTTTCACCCCAACAGACAACAAAACAGACTTGCCTTGATGCTGCGGTCCTGCTTTGCATAACGATAACGGCTGCTCTTTCCGTTACGCAGGCTTGGAGTTCCTTGTCATCATGTCCGTCTCAGACACCGGCCCTGCGCCGGCCCCTTCCGAAACCATTCTTGTCACCGGTGCCTCGCGCGGCATCGGTGCCGCAACGGCTCGCCGCCTTCTGGCCGGCGGTGCGCGTGTTATCGGCAGCTATGCCAATACACCCGGTGCACTCGACGCCCTTATGGCGGATTATGGACGGGAGCGTGTTCTCGCCGTTCATGCCGATCTGGCACAGCCCGGCGCGGCGACCGGCCTGTGGCGGCGCGCGCGGGACTGGGCGGCGGACGCGGGCGGCATTGATGGACTGGTCAACAATGCCGGGATCATGCCGTCAACACCGCTCGCCGTGCCGGAGGAGCGCTGGCAGGATGACTGGTCGCGGGTCATGGCCGTGAATGTGCAGGCCGTGGCGGATCTGTGCCGTCTGGCAGTCAGCACTTTTCGCAGCGATAGCAGCCGCAAGGGCGCGCGCGGACGTATTGTCAATGTGGCAAGCCGGGCGGCTTTTCGTGGTGATACCGAGGACTGCGTGCATTACGCCGCCAGTAAGGGGGCGGTGGTTGCGTTGACGCGCTCTCTCGCCCGTGCGCTGGCGGGGGAGGGTATCTATGCCTTCATCATCGCGCCCGGTTGGGTGAAGACGGACATGGCGGCGACGGCTTATTTGCCCGGCAATGAGCATATGCTTGCGGAAATCCCTGTCGGCGATGCGGCGCCGCCAGCGCAGATTGCCAACATGATCGCCTTTTTGATGAGCGGGCAGGTGGATCACGCAACCGGCGCCACCTTTGATATCAACGGCGCCAGTTATGTGCGGTGAACCGCGACTGTCATGGCCCAAAGGAGCCGCCTGTCCGGTGTTCAGCGCCCGGTTTCCAGGGCGCGGTCAATCTTAAAGGCAATGTGATCCCGGTGCGCGCGGGTGGCGGCATCGCCGCGCCAGCGGTCCATGCTGCGGCGGATGCGGCGCAGATTGCCAAGGGCGCTTGACCGTGCCACTTCATCGTAAAAGACGCTGCCGAAAACCCCGATCAGCCTGTCCACATAATAATGTTGCAGACCCTGACGCATGGTGTTGACGGCACCGCGACTGTCGGTGTCGAATATGGCACCGGTCAGGTCGCCCATCATCTCCGGGACGCTGTAGTCATTGCCGTAAAGACCGGTATCCGTCATCCGTCTGAGGGTGAAGGGATGCAGCAGATGCGCCAGGATGTCGGCCTGAATGCCAAGCGCCATATCATGCAATTTCGGGTCTTCCGTGCCGAAATAGTGCCGGAACCCGCGACGCTGGATCGCCAGATGACGGGCCAGGTCGCCGTCAATATCGAAGGCATCCGGCGCGAACATGCCGGTTGTCAGGACCCCCATGGCCTGTTTCTGCACCGATTTTGCCACCGGACGATAGGGCGCGGTCGCACCGGGCTGACCGGGGGTGGCCCGATCCACATAAACCCCGCCGATATACCGGCTGACCACCCGCCCCTGCCACAGCATGTCCCATGCGATGGTCAGGAAAGCGTTGCGCAGACCCTGATAGCTCTCGTCACCATTGGTCTGATAGCGTTCCATGAGGCGCGCCATGGCCTGCCTGTCCAGTTCCAGCCTATCGGCGGCATAGCGGACGGGATCGTCTGAAAAGTCGAAAACATTGACGCGGGGGTCGACGCCCTTGCCCGGGATGCTCATATCGTCGGCATCATTGCCGAAGGCGAGTGCCGGATCGCTGGACCGCTCCAGATGGGCGCGGCGTATGTCCGGGTCGTCAAGACGCGTGTCATACCCGAACTGAACAGCCCATACATCATACGGGCCCGGCCGTGTTGTATAAAAATAAGCCTGCGGTTCGCCCGGCGGCGCGATATTGACGGCCGGATAGTCCATGACCGATCCGACCAAGCCGCCGCCCTGTGCCAGAATATCGTGGGCGCTGGCATAGGGGCGGCCAAAGCTGCCTTTCATATTGTGGGTCAGGCCAAGTGTATGGCCGACCTCATGGATGACCAGATAATATAAGGCTTCTTCCAGCAGGCGGTCGCTGTGGCTGTTACCGCCCTTGAGTGTGGCGGCCAGGGTTTTGCCGAGGGCCACGCTGCGGCGCAGGTGGCTGGATATCGTGCAGCCTTTTGCATCGCCCGGATTGTGGTGTGTGTGCGTGTGACCGGACGCTCCGCCGTTGGGCCGCCATATCCGGGCGCCTGACGGGCCTTTGCGGAAATCCATCGTTGCCAGATCATAAGTTTCCAGGTCGAAACTGCGGCCCACGCGCATCAGGTCCGAGAAGAAGCTGTATTCCAGCATGATGTCGGCACCGAGAATTTCCCCGGTGCGCGGGTTGGTGAAACTGGGGCCGTATCCCGTAAAGGCCGGCGTTGGCGATGCGGTCCAGCGAATGACATTATAGCGGATATCGCCCGCGTCCCAGTCGGCGTCATCGGGCTGTATCCGGACCTGAATGGCGTTCCTGAAACCGGCAGCCTCAAACGCTATGTTCCAGCTTTCCACCGCGCGGACAATAACGGGGCGCAGGTCCTCGGGCGTGGTGTTTTCAACCCACCAGACAATCGGTTTGACCGGTTCTGAAAGGGTGGCTTGCGGGTCTTTTTTTACCAGACGCCAACGGTTGATCATATCCCGCCACGGCGTCACGTCCGTGCTGGTCATGTCGTTGACATAGTTGAGGAAATACCCGACACGTGGGTCATCCAGGCGGGGGCTGTACCCGTCATCCGGCATGCGCAGCAGGGTATGCTGGACCCTGACGGTCACATTCCGCGGGTCCGTGATTTCCAATCCGGTTCCGACTGCGGGCGGTTGCGGATTGGTATAAACATAATCGGCCGTCACCGCCGTGTTTTCCGGATAATTGCCGATGGCGGAAATCTTGGTTTTGGCACTGCTCAATTTGCCCAGCCCGAAGCGGTCGCCGCTTTTCTGGCCCGGCGCGCGTGAGGGTTTGATCTGGTCCAGGGCCTCGCTTGCAAACAGTCCGTCGGCCCGGATGAGGTACCGTTTCAGTGGCGGTGTAGTGGCTGTATCCTCAAGCGCATCCTCATCCTTGCCGGTTTTTTCTTCACCAGCCTGCTGATCGGTATCCGCACTGTCTTCAGCGCCGGTCTCCGGGTCGGTTGTTGCTGTCTGTGGGGCATCGGTCCGCGCGGACGCCAGCATTTTCCTATCGTCCGCTGGTTTTTCCGGTATTTCGGGGGCGGTGGCTTCATCCTCCGCGGCGCTATCGGACGGTGTGTCCGCTGCGTCCGTGCCAGTCGCCTCATGTTTTTCGGCTTCGCTTGGTTCCGGTGTATCCTCGGCCCCCTCTTCGCTGCTGGCGGCCTCGATACGGGCGACGGCCAGAATGGCGGGGGAAATATTCGCATCCCGTGCCCTGGCCAGCGGATTGTCGGGATCGAAATAGAAAAAGGGGTTTTCCTCGACAAATTCAATCCGGTTGAAATAGCGGTTGATGCGGATGATTTTCTGCTGCCGATACTGACCGCGAAAATGGCCGCCCTCGACCACACCGTCCATCACATGGGAAAAATAGATGAATTCCCTGTCCAGTTGATCTTCACGGATTTCCATCCGCAGGCGCCCGGTCTCGGGATCCTGGTAGAGGGGGAAAAGGCCGTCAAATTTTTTATGCCCCTTGATGACGGAGGCAATGCTGCGAAATTGGCTTTTTTTCTGAGGGGTTTTCCGCGCCGGCTTGGATTTGGTGGGGGTATTCTTCGCCGGTGTCCCTGTCGGTTCCGAGGCGCTGGCCGGTTTTTGATCCGCGGCAGCATCGTTGCCGCCTTCCTCTGTCTTGTCCTGATCGCTTTTTCCCGGCT
Source organism: Eilatimonas milleporae (assembly GCF_003688555.1). Taxonomy (GTDB): domain Bacteria; phylum Pseudomonadota; class Alphaproteobacteria; order Sphingomonadales; family Kordiimonadaceae; genus Eilatimonas; species Eilatimonas milleporae. The sequence continues at coordinate 69,223 of NZ_REFR01000013.1, read as the reverse complement.
CGTCTTTTTCCTGGCCGTCCTTGCCGTCATCCTCGTTTTTGCCGTCTCCGTCCTCTTCAGCGGGCGGTTCATCGGCTTTTGCGTCCGGTTTGTCGTCTTGCGGTTTTGGGTCATCCTGTGACGGAATGGTCTGAAACGATAAGGCCCTTTGTAGGTCCTGGGAGCCAAAACCGGCGGTGGCCCCTGCCGCACTGAGAATAAAGGCAGTGCCGGCCGTCAGAACGGCGGCCAGGGACCGTGCCGTTTTTGCCGGATAACGCGGTAAAAATCGCATGCTCAACTTATGCCTCATTCACTGGACCGGAATTTGACCGGCAACAATTAGTTTTTGTCCGCGCCGCCGCGATGTCAACGCACCGGGCCGTTATCCGTCGCAGGATGTAAACCGGTCATCGATTCCCGCCCCGATGCGCAGGTCAATCGGACATGGTATCCGTTTTGCTCAAGGCCGTCCGGCGGGATTAGGGCAGGGCGCGCGCTATACTGCTGAAGCGGGATGCGAAAGTGTCGCAGCCTTCCCGGGGGGCTGTCGCGCTGGTGGCGGCCAGAAGGTTTTTGAATTCCAGCCGGGCGACGACTTTTTCAAATTCGTCACGCGCCAAAGCGGCAATACGCCCTTCGGTTTTGGTGATGAATTCATCGACCATGTCTTCGTCCAGGACACAGTAGCGTGCCGCACCGGCGAGCCCGGCGCCGGATCGCGCAACGACCATGATATTTTGCTCCGCCCAGAAGGAGGCACCGCCAGCATTTCCATTGGCACCGGCCTGTCCGGTGGTGGGGCGGGGCTGGCCGGTCTGTACTTGCTGGCCGGACTGTCCTTGCGCCAGCGCAGTGGTGCCGGGCCCCATTATCAGCGCCCCCGCAATACCGGCGATCGCCATAGCGGCAGACATGGATTTGACCCAACGCGATTTAGAGCAGCATATCATCGGCATTCAGAGTTTCCGCATGGTCCTGGCCATTTTGTGGCCGTATGGTGTCCGTTTTCAGACCGTCCGACAGTGGCATCATCTTTAGGGGCCCCGGTCGGCTTCAGCCCCACGCATGCGCGTTGTCATCCTTGCCCCGGCGGCTGCAAAAAGACAAGTCTTTGCCGCATCCGTTGCCTTTGGTTAATGGATATAGTTGGGCTATATGTGCTGACTTTCCATCACAACCACGCGATTGCGCCCAAAAGATTTGGCGCTGTAGAGCGCTTTATCGGCACGGGCAAGAGCGGGCTCGATGCTGTCTTCCCCGTCCTGGGTACAGGCGATGCCGATACTCGTGGTAAAACGGCAGGTCTGTTTTCCGCACCGGCTCAGATTGTCGGCCGTGCGACGCCGAATACGCTCGGCAACGCGCACGGCATCGTCCACTGTCGCGTCAGGCAGGACCGAGGCGAATTCCTCGCCCCCCATGCGGCCGACAAAACCGTCATCGCCGATGCAGTTCCCGATGATGATGGCGAAGTCCCGGATGGCCGTATCCCCGGCACCGTGTCCGTATGTGTCATTCACCCGCTTGAAATAATCGATGTCGAGCATCAGGACCCAGACCGCGTTTTCACCCGTGCGGTTGTCTGTCGCGGCATCGTTGCCCAGCTGCATGAACCGCCGTCTGTTGTAAAGTCCCGTCAGTGAGTCCGTGTTGGCAAGGCGGGTCAGTTCGGCCTGCTTTTCTTCCAGCTCCGCTTTTGCCATATACAGTTGTTCCGCCATTTCCGCCGTACGGGCGGCGTCCGCTTCCACCATGGACTGATGCATGGCGCTGTCACTGTCTGCCTGACGCAAGACCGTGACATCGCGCAAAAGCCAAAGGCGAAGGGCCTGATTCTTGATGGGTCGTGTCTGCCGTTCATAGGTCTTGCCATTGCTGAAACCCAGCGTCTCGCTGAACTTCATGTCCGGCGAGGCCATGATGGCATCAACCACATTGTCTGCCTGCTCGCGCTCGACAAGCTGCCGGTGCCATGAACTGAAAACACTTCTGATCATGTCCGTACCATTCATGACGTCGCCCAGCATGTCACGGGCAGCCCTGTTTTTCAGGATGATCCGGCCATCCAGCTGGCAGACCAGAATGGCGTCCGGCAGGATATCAGGATCAAAACACCAGTTTGCCGATGTATCTTCAGAGTGTGCTTTTGGTTGCATTGTTGTGCCGGGTGAATCAGTGTCTGTTTTTTGATCATTCACAGGGTGCTGACGCAGGGCGAAGACGGTCTGGAAAATCAGAAAGGCGGCTGTGAAAACCGCTGTCAACCCTAAGACAAAACGATGTAAGTCTGATTCGGGACTGAGCAGCAAACCGGTTGTCAAACCGGCAAAAACCATCATGCCCCATAGGAATGACACTGTCCTATTCACAACGAATGCCGATTTGCCCAACCGCGATATCCCCAATGGTCGAAGGGGAAACCACCCGTGTATGCTTGTCAAGTCCTGCTTATGGTTTTAGTGACATTCATTATGTAGGCGCTTCGACCCGATGGGGCGCTGCGGCAACACTCAGATCGCTTTAGGGGTGTGTGTAGGGGGATGCCGGTCCATAAGCCGGTTCGCTACAGGGGAAAATAAAATCCCGTGGCGAAGGGTACCCGTTCTTTCCGCCGTAGCAGAAATGACCGCCGGCTGACCGTAGAGGCAAGGGGCGGCGTTTCGCCGGTGACCGATGTCCGGCAGCGAGAGAGGAAAGGACATTCCAATTATGAAAAAACGTATGATGCTCAAAAGAGCAGTTCATGTCTTGATTCTAAGCACTGCGGCCGCCGTGCCGGCGGTCGCCGCCCAGACATCCGGACCGGATGGCGGTGAAATGCAGAACCGCTTTTTTCAGGCGGATACCAATGGCGACGGCGTCGTCAGCCATGATGAAATGCTGACCCGTGCACAAGATCGCTTCGCGGAGTGGGATGCGGATGGCAACGGGTTTCTCGCGCTTGAGGAATTGCCGCGGGAAATGCCGGGGATGGGAAAACGCCGTATGCGCCACCATGCGTCAGGCGAGGGGGACGGCGAAGTCAAGCGCAAGCCGACGCGCATGCGTTTCATGGCCCGTCTGGACAATGACGGCGATGAACTTTTGAGCGTGGATGAATTTACCGCCCCCATGATTAAACGCTTCAAACGCGCGGATGCCGATGGTGACGGTGCCGTGACACAGGCCGAATTCGACGAAGCAAAAGAGGCCATGCGCCGCCGGTTCCGCCGCGGTCGTCACCATCAGGGCGGTTGATCGCGCCGCCATCCTGATTTTCTCCTCCCCACTGTCCCGGTTTTGGGAAAGCCGGGTGTGCGATCCGCTCTCGATCGCCACCCGGCCTTTTTATGGCCCTGCGTCTCACGGTTTTCAGACGGAAGCGCCGAGGGCCGGCCCGGGTCCGGCATTTGCCGGATGGACTTGTTCTTGTGACGCGGGACGGGTAGGGTGCGCGGCAATTTTGATGGACGGACCCGTCTGTGCGGCATGCCTTGCGGCATCACCCGGACGGCAAGCGGAGAGCAGGACATGTTCAAGGGCTCCATTCCCGCCTTGATAACCCCCATGCGTGAGGATGGCTCTGTCGATGGCGATCTTTACCAGCGCTTTATCGACTGGCAGGTCAGGGAAGGATCGCATGGTCTTGTCCCGGTGGGAACGACCGGGGAGTCGCCGACACTGACCCACGATGAACACCGCATGGCGATCGATCTTTGTGTCGAGGCCGCCGGCGACCGGGTGCCGGTCATGGCCGGTACCGGTTCCAACGCCACGCGCGAAGCGATCGAACTGACGCAATATGCGGAAAAAGCGGGTGCGGACGCCGCGCTGATCGTCACGCCATATTATAACAAACCCAGTCAGGAAGGGCTCTACGCCCACTACAAGGCGATCCACGACGCGACCGGGTTGCCGATTTTTATCTATAATATTCCGGGACGCTCAGTGGTCGATATGTCGGTACGGACCATGGCACGCCTGTTTGAGCTGGAGCGGATCGCGGGCGTCAAGGATGCGACGGGTGATCTGGCCCGCTGTGCCGCACAGCGGGTCGCCATGGGGCCCGGTTTTATCCAGTTGTCGGGCGAGGACGCGACGGCCCTCGGGTTCAATGCCATGGGCGGTCAGGGCTGTATTTCCGTGACGGCGAATGTGGCCCCCCGGCTGTGCGCTGAATTTCAGACCGCCTGTCTGAACGGTGACCATGCCGGAGCACTGGCCCTGCAGGATCGTCTGATGGCATTGCATGATGCCATGTTCGCCGAACCCAGCCCGGCGCCGGCAAAGGCCGCCCTGGAGCTGCTCGGATTGGGTAAGGCCGTGGTCCGTCCGCCTTTGCTGCCGATGAGCGATGCGGGCCGCGCGATGGTGGCATCCGCCATTGGCAAAGCCGGACTTGGACCGATCAGCCTGTAAGCGTCGCGCATGATAAGCCGCTGGCGGGGGACAGGGAGCGTTTCTGCAAACAGCGCCCTTGACCACGGTCATGCGGATGCGTAAGTGAAGCCGGTTATGGCCAAAAAGAAAAAAGATAAAAGCCCGCCCCGCCGTATCGCCGCCGATAACCGCAAAGCACGTCATGAATATCATATTCGCGACGAGTTGGAGGCGGGTATTGCTCTTCAGGGGACGGAAGTCAAAGCCCTGCGCGCCGGTGAGGCGAGTATACGGGAAGCCTATGCCGAGGCCAAAAATGGTGAATTATGGCTGGTCAACGCCAATATTCCCGAGTTCGCCCATGGCAACCGTTTCAATCATGAGCCGCGCCGCCCCCGCAAGCTTCTGATGCACCGGCGGGAAATCAATCGGATCGCCGGTGCCATCCAGCGGCAGGGTATGACACTGGTGCCGTTGAGAATTGTCTTCAACGACCGCGGGCGGGCAAAGGTCATTCTGGGTCTGGCCGAGGGCAAGAAGCTGCATGACAAGCGTGAAGCCGAAAAACAGCGGGACTGGCAGCGCCAGAAGGCCCGCCTGCTCAAGGATCACGGCTGACCTGGGTGCGGATTGCCGCCGCGAAGACGGGATCCGATCAGAGCCCCTGCACAATCAGTGTGAAGCGTATGGGGCTGTCCGGCCCTCCTGCCACCAGTTCATTGCGTCCGGGCCGCAGCCGGGCGATGGAACTGCTGGAAAACCGGCTCAGTTTTTCGCCGTTCACGATGGTCCCATGTGCGCTGCCCAGGTCACGCACCGACAGTCGTTCATCGCGTACTAAAATCTCAAAATGTTCATTGGCCAGTTCCACCGTGCCCTTGGCCGGCAGCAGCAGCCTGTCGCCCATCGCTTTGGCGGCCTTCGCCTTGCCGGTCTGACGGCACACGCGGAAGGGCAGGCTGTCGATCCTGACGGGGGCCTCCAGCAGGTCCTGCATGGGCGGACTGGCGGGCACAAGCTGTAGCGGGTTTTTCGGGTCCAGTTTCGGCATGTAGACCGTCTTCGGCAGCGGGATGTCGGCCCGGTCTTCTTCCGGTCTTGCGGCGCCTGACGCGACGCTGATACGCAAACGGGCGGCCAGTGTATGCACCACCTTGCGCACAAGCGGGTCTGAGAAACTGCGCATGAACGCATCCCTGGGGATGAACAGGGTGCGGCAGACACTGGCGGCCTGTGCTGTGACCGAATGCGGTTTGTTTTCGATGGCGCTGATTTCTCCCAGCAGGTCGCCCGTGACCAGCCGGGCAATTTTCACATTGCCGTCCTTCTCTCCCAGAGAAATATCGATCTCGCCTTCCAGGATCAGATAAACGCCATCCGGGTCAGAGCCTTGCAGATAGATGACTTCTCCCTTTTCGAAAGCTGTTTCGCTCCGCAACGTTTCCCGAGCTTCGCCGCTGTTCGGTTTTTCTGCCATATCTACCGGTTTTGCCATACTCCGTCCTTCACCGCCGTATGAAGCGCGGTATCGCACCATAAACATGTGACATATCCGGGAAATAGCAGTCTTTATCAAGGCTGCCTATAGAATGATCCCTGTTTAATGGGTGTGTATAAGAATGGCTTGCAGCTTGCAGGGCCGGATGGTAGGGGGACGAGGCGTCAATCAAAAATAAGAATGACTATCAAGAGAAGGAATATCTATGTCTCCCCGTTTGCTGACGGCGTGCGCCGTCTGTGCCCTGTCCGCTGCCCTGCCGTCCCGTGCGCAGGAAAGCGGCGGGGCCGCCCCGGACTATGTGGACGTCTCCATTGAAAGGATCCAGGTCATCGGTGAAAGTGTCGACCGGTCACAGGTTATCGGATCGGCGACACGGTTGAATGAAGAAGATCTGCTGGAATTCAAATATCAGGATATTCATCGCCTGTTGCGTGAAGTGCCGGGTGTCAATATCCGCGAAGAAGACGGTTTTGGCCTGCGCCCCAATATCGGCCTGCGTGGGTCCGGTGCCGACAGGTCGGCTAAAATCACCCTGATGGAAGACGGCGTCCTTATCGCACCGGCACCCTATGCATCGCCGTCCGCCTATTACTTTCCCACCATTGCCCGCATGACCGCGGTCGAGGTGCGCAAAGGGTCCAGTTCCATCAAATTCGGCCCGCGCACGGTCGGGGGCGCCGTCAACCTAGTCAGCCGGTCCATTCCGGATGAGGCCCTTGCCGGGTTTGTCGATCTGCGTGTGGGCGAAGACGGGCTTGTCACCGGCCATACGGCCATAGGGGGCTCAACCGGGCATATCGGCGGTCTTGTGGAAGTGTTCCGCAGCACCAATGACGGTTTCAAGCAATTGCCGAGCGGACGCGACACCGGCTTCGACGTTGAGGATTATCTCGTGAAATTCCGTCTTGAGACGGACAGGAACGCGGATGTGTATCAAGCCCTGCATGTCAAGCTGAGCCATACGGTCAATGATTCCAATGAAACCTATCTGGGCCTGACTGACGCCGATTTCGATACGGACCCTTATCAGCGTTACGCGGCGAGCGACCTGGACCGCATCGACAGCAATCATGACCAGTATATGTTGACCCATGTGCTAAAGACCGGCGGCATCGAAGTGGTGACCACGGGCTATTACAATGATTTCAAGCGGGACTGGTTCAAGTTTCATGACCTGTCCATCGGCGGCGAGACGGTGAACGCCGCCACCGTGCTTGCCAATCCGGGCGACTTTGCCACTGAACTGGGGATTCTGCGCGGCGAGATTGACAGTGACCCCGGCGCCGTGCGTCTGCGTCACAATGCACGTGAATATTACAGCGCCGGTGTGCAAAGCCTGGTGGCAATTCCGTTCGCCACGGGCGAGGCCGTGCATGATCTGGAATTTTCCGTCCGCTATCACGAGGACGAGGAAGACCGCGCCCAGTTCAACGAAAACTTTCAGATGCTGAACGGAACCCTGGTGTTGAGCGAAGTGGAAACCGTCGGCCGGCGCGGAAACCGTGTTGTCAGTGCCGGTGCCTGGGCTTTCATGATGCAGGATACGATCACACTGGGACGCTGGACCATTGTGCCCGGTGTTCGCTTTGAAACGATCGATCTGCGCCGTGTGGATTTTGCCGGGGACGATCCCGACCGCAGCGGCGGTCCGACGGGCGAGCGCGACAATACCGTGAATGCCTTTATTCCCGGCCTCGGCGTCAATTATCAGGTCAATGACAATCTGACTTTGACAGCCGGTGTTTTCAAGGGGTTCAACCCTCCGGGACCCAGCAGTGCCGGCGCGGACGAGGAAGAAAGCATCAATTATGAGGTCGGCGCCATTTTCGACCGTGACGGTCTCTATGGTGAGGCGGTCTTTTTCTATAACGACTATGACAACATTCTCGGCACATGCACGGAGTCCACGGGTTGTCGGGGCGGTGAGATCGGCGACCAGTTCAACGGCGGCGAGGCCCGGATCCTCGGCCTGGAGTTTCTGGGCGGATATGCCTTCGATTTGGGCGGCGGCTGGCAGCTTCCGGTCAGGGTGACCTATACTTTCACGGACGCCGAATTCGAGACCAGTTTTTCCGACGGCTTCTTCGGCGATGTCGAGGCAGGGGACAGTTTTCCCGACCTGCCCAAACATCAGCTGACCGCCAGCCTCGGTGTGACGGAGGACCGGTTCCGGGCGTCGCTTCAGATGAATTATTTATCCGCAGCCAGATCGCGCGCCGGCAGCGGGGATATCCCGTCGGGCGAGCGTCTGGATGACCGGGTTCTGTTCGATGTATCGGCCAATTATTTCCTTTTGGACACGGTTGAGCTTTTTGCCACTGTCCGGAATCTGTTTGACGAGACCTATGTGGCGGGCCGCCTGCCCATCGGTGCGCGACCGGGCCTGCCGCGTACGGCGATCGGCGGGGTGCGTATCACCTTTTAAGACGTTTCGGCATGTCGCAATATATTCGGGGCTGGCATGTGTGCCGGCCCCGTTTTCCATCAGATGACATGGTGGCCGTCTGTTCAAGGGGGGCGGTCAGGCTATCGGCCAGAAAGCCCCGAGTGTTCCGGTCAGGCCGCTGGCTTCAAAAATCATCGGTACGAAGACGATTTCGAATACCTTCAGGGGCATATTGTATTCGGCGGCGCGGTTGTGCGCGGTCACAGGGCGGCGGGTTTCCAGTGCTCGGCTGAAAAGCGGTCTGTATTTGCTTTGCACCTCTGCCGGCAGTGCGGAGGACCACTGGCCCTGAAGATCGATATCGGTCAGGTGCACGGCACCCAGTCCCCACAGGCGGACCCGCCAGTCATCCCGGTCGGGATGGTATTCATGAATGTATATATTGGGGCGGATTTCCCCCAGGTTTTGCATGGTGACCCGGCTGCGGGGCAGGAAACCATCGACGGCTTCGGCCACCCACAAATCGTGGACGTGCTGCGTCTGGGGAACGGTCGGACCATCGATGATGGTTGGCGACTGATCCCGGCCATTTTGCGGATCATCCTGCATCTGCCCCTCTGCGCGGCCCGTATCCTCGGGATTTCAGGCTGCGCCGGCAGGCTAGCGGACAGAAGACTAATGGAAGGTTAATGGAATGGAGATGCCATCAGACGGATAGCCTGGTGGGCACCGCCCCATATCCGGGGTGAAAGGCACGGCCGGATTTCCGGCACCGCAGTCATGCCGTCTGTCAAGAAAGAGTCTCGAAAGAGTCCTGAAAGAGTCCGCCAAGAGTCTCCGGGGCGTCATCGGCACAATATATTGTAGGGCCTAATAAAACAGATACAAATGCCGGGACGGATTTCTCAGTCTTTCGCCTTGAGGCGAAGGCCAACCTGACGAAGGAGACAGGTTATGAGATATTCATCAGGCCGTGGCGGCCTCTCCATTGCCGCTTTGCGGCCCAGTCTGATGCGGGCGGTCCGCTCTGCCGTTGATAGCGGGGATACCCTGTCCGCGAGGCGGCTTTACGGTCTGCTGAACGGACCGCGTGCGGCCGCCGCCTTGGATGCGACATCCCAGGCAGGGGACGTTCTGGACACTGTCGGCCATTGGCTGAGCCGTCAGAGCGACGTGGGCAACGACCTGACATCCCACTGACCGATAGAGGCCGTATCACCGGCATTCTGGCCATTGTTCCCGTTAAACAGGGTCCGAGCGCGTGAAGCCGCAGCTGCCCGCGTGTTCACCAGGGTTTCGGTTTTATAAGACCGCTATACAGGCATCGACGGCATTTTCGAACATGGCCGGTGTCAACCGGCCCGTGTTCACATTATAGCGTGAGCAGTGATAGCTATCCACCAGTGTCAGCCGTTGCCCGTTGTATTGCAGTCTGTGGACGGCGGCGTGGGCGAAGACATGATCCTTCAGCTTTGCCCCCAGTGCGCGGACCGTGCTGTCATGGGCGATCTTGCCCAGCGCCAGGATCACTTTCATATGTTTCAGGCTGTCCATGCGGGCCAGCAGAAAGGGACGGCAGCTGTTGATCTCGGCCCCGGTCGGCTTGTTTTCCGGGGGCAGACAGCGGACGGCATTGGTGACCATGACCCCGTCCAGATGGAAGCCGTCATCGGGGCGGCGGTCATACGTCCCCGAGGCAAGTCCCTTTTTCATAAGGGTCGCGTAAAGCAGGTCCCCGGCATAATCGCCTGTAAAAGGCCGCCCTGTGGCATTGGCCCCTTTCAGGCCGGGGGCCAAGCCGACCACGAGGATCCGCGCGTCAATGGTCCCGAAGCTTTCCACGGGGCCGTTGTGGAAAGAGGGATAGAGTTCCCGGTTCTTCCGGCGAAAGTCGGCAAGACGCGGACACAGTGTGCAGTCATGCGGCGGCTCGGCAGGCACCTTGCTTGCCGCAGGCACCGCGGTGCCTTTGTCGGGAAGTGTCACGATTGACCTCTGCGCGTGGTGAAGCAGCCTGTGTGCATGATAATATTACGGCAACGTAATCATATGAGACCGGAAATATCTTCAGTCCTTCGGCGCGGCGAGGCTGTCACCATATATATCGGCGTCGTCAATCTGCGGGGCGTCGTCGTCCTCCGACATATCCGGGTTCATGGCATCCTGCGGATCCATGACATCGTCATCATAGGTCGCGGCCCGCCGGGCGCCCTTCCGGCCGAGTGTATTGCGCAGACGCGCCAGATCGACAAACTGATCGGCTTGGCGCCGTAGTTCATCGGCAATCATGGAGGGTTGCGTGGTGTTTGAACTGACGACGGTGACACGGACGCCGCGCCGCTGAACGGCCTCGAGAAGGCGCCGGAAATCCCCATCGCCGGAAAACAGAACCACATGATCGACCGCATCCGAAATGTTCAGCATGTCCACCGCGATTTCAATATCCATATTGCCCTTGATTTTGCGGCGACCATGTTCGTCGGTGAATTCCTTCACCGGCTTTGTCACAAGCGTAAAGCCGTTATAATCAAGCCAGTCTATCAGCGGGCGAAGCGGTGAATATTCCTGGTCTTCCAGAATGGCGGTGTAATAAAAGGCGCGGACAAGGCGCCCCTGACCGGCGAAATGGGCCCGCAGGTTTTTATAGTCGATTTCCATGTCCAGAGCACGGGCTGTGGCGTAAAGGTTTGCACCGTCGATGAAAAGAGCAAGCCGCTCTTCAGGATAAAAAATCATGAAAGTTCCTATCGGTGGAAAATCAAAATAAACGCACTGTTAAACATATTATCGGGACCATTGGTGTTGCCATATGGCCGGGCGACTGCATTTAATCAGTAAATACGTCAATAATACTACAATGGCGCGGCCGAGACGGAAATTCTACAGAAAAATCACCAAATTGACATTTGTGTTCCCAAGTTGGCGGTATCGTTCGACCTAGAATAGGAAAAGGTATTTCATGAAGTGTGTTCCGGTATCCGTACTGTTGGCCTTCGGGGCCAATCTGCCGTCGGCGGCGGGAGGTCCGGCCACAACGATCGCCATGGCGCTCGAACGGATAAAGGGCGAAAAATCCGTGTGTCTGACGGCGGTCTCGCCAGCCTATGCGACACCGGCCTGGCCACCGTCGGAACAGCCTGATTTCGTCAATCTGGTCGCACAGGTGGAAACCGTATTGCCGCCGGAGGCACTGTTGACTGTCCTGCATGGGACGGAGGCCGCTTTCGGGCGTGTGCGCGATGTGCGTTGGGCCGCCCGCAGTCTGGATATCGATATTCTGTCGTATGGAGATGCTGTGTTGCCGGACCCTGTAATCTGGAAGGTGGCTGCGGATGATGCGCCCGGTGCACTGCCCCGCGCTCCGCTTGTTCTGCCGCATCCCGCTTTGCACAAGCGTGATTTCGTTTTAAGGCCGTTGTGCGATATCGCGGCGGACTGGTGTCATCCGGTTTTGCGGCTGACTGCCGCGCAAATGCTTAACCGTGTCGACCATAGTGGCAACAACCGCTATGAAAAGGTGGTCTTGCCGGCCCTGTGATGCGCACAAACCCGTCCGGCAAAGGTGGGCTCATGGCCGCCGCATGGATGTTTACACGGCCTGTTCATGGCGTTATAAGCGGGCGCCTGATAGAATTTCGTGGCTCCGCGCGGCGGTCTGAGTTTTTGACGGTCCGGAGTTCCAGTATATTTAGGAGACAACCTTATGGCCCGTGTAACGGTCGAGGATTGCGTCGACAAGGTGCCGAACCGGTTTGATCTTGTCCTGGCAGCGGCACAGCGCTCGCGTCAGATTTCTTCCGGTGCGCCGCTTCTGGTCGAGCGTGACAATGATAAAAACCCGGTTGTGGCACTGCGTGAGATTGCCGAAGAAAAAGTCATTGCCGAGGACCTTTCTGAATCTGTCGTCTCAGGCCTGCGTAAGATTGTTGAATCCGATGAACCGGAAGAAGTGGACATGTCCATCCTCATGTCCGGCATGGAAACGGGCGGTGAAGGCGCGCCCGCCGTGCCGAACGGGACGGGCAGCGCCGCCGCGCAAGGCGACGCTTCCGGGGAAGAGGGCGTTGCCGAAGACGGCGCACTGTCCGGGGATAGCTAAAGGCCGTATCACGGATACGGACCTTGCGCGCTGAAAAGTGCGCGCTGCATGATGGAAACCCGGTCTCGCGCGAGGCCGGGTTTTTCTGGGCCGTACGGATATAATATCCCGCAGGCATTGAGGGCCGGTACCCTGGAAGCCTGCGGCTGACGTCATGGGGCTTGTTCGCGGGATGGACATGTCCAGGCCCCTGAATAGGCGGATGATGCAGGACATAAGGAACCACAGGCGGTGATACGCCAGTATGAACTCGTCGAAAAGGTCAAGAGTTACGACCCGGAGGTGGATGAAGCACTTCTCAACCGGGCATATGTTTTTGCCATGCGGGCGCATGGCACACAGCGCCGTGCCTCAGGGGACCCATATTTCTCGCATCCGCTTGAGGTCGCCGGTATCCTCACAAATATGAAGCTGGACGGCGATACCATCGCCACCGCCCTGCTGCATGATGTGGTCGAGGACACTGTCGCTGAAATCGGCGAAATCGACGAACTCTTCGGGTCCAAGGTGGCCGAACTGGTGGATGGTGTCACCAAACTGTCCAAGATCGAACTGCAGGCCGAAAGCGACCGGCAGGCGGAAAATTTCCGCAAATTTCTGCTGGCCATGTCGAACGATATTCGGGTGCTGCTGGTCAAGCTGGCTGACCGCCTGCACAACATGCGCACGCTCAGCTATATCAAGAAAGAGGAAAAGCGCCGGCGTATTGCGCTTGAAACGCTTGAGATATACGCCCCGCTTGCCGAGCGGATCGGCATGCACGAAATGAAGGATGAACTGGAAAACCTGTCCTTCCAGCATCTTGATCCGGAAGCGATGCAGACGATAACTGCCCGCCTGCATTACCTTATCGAGCAAAATCCCTATCTTGAAAAAGAGATGGTCGAGGTTCTGAAGTCCCTTCTGGCCGAACACGGGATCGAGGTCCGCCTGTCCAGCAGGATCAAAAGGCCCTATTCGATCTGGCGCAAGATGGAACGCCAGAATATTGCCTTTGAACAATTGTCGGATGTCATGGCTTTTCGCATCATCGTCCAGGATGTGGAGACATGTTACCGGGCCCTGGGCATTGTGCATCAGGCTTTCCCGATGGTTCCGGGACGGTTCAAGGATTATCTTTCGACACCGAAACGAAATTACTACAGATCGCTGCACACGACGGTTATCGGTCCGCATAACCGGCGTCTGGAAATCCAGATCCGAACCCAGCGCATGCACGAGGAAGCCGAATACGGCGTTGCCGCCCACTGGCAATACAAGCAGGGAGCCGACCCGAAGGAAGGGTCGCAGTACCGATGGGTGCGCGATCTGCTGGAAATTCTGGAACATGCCTCTGATTCGGAAGAATTTCTTGAGCACACCAAGTTGGACATGTTCACGGACAAGGTTTTCTGCTTCACGCCCAAGGGGGAATTGATCTCTCTGCCGCGCGGGTCTTCGCCCGTGGATTTCGCCTATGCCGTTCATACCGAGGTGGGCGATCACTGTGTCGGTGCAAAGGTGAATGGGCGCATGGTGCCGTTACGCTACCAGCTGGAAAACGGTGACCAGGTGCAGATCCTGACCTCAAGGGAACAGATGCCTTCGCCGCGTTGGGAAAGCTTCGTGATCACTGGCAAGGCCCGCTCCGCAATCCGCCGGTACGTGCGCCATCAGCGTGAGAGCGAATACATCCAGCTTGGTCAGTCATTGTTGGACAAGGCCTGCCGGCGCAATGGCCTCGATTATAATGAAGAGGCGTTGCGGGAAGCTGCCGGCATCCTCAATCTGCATGGACGCGATGATCTGCTGGCACGCGTGGGCCAGGGTGTCCTGACGGAGGAGGCCGTGCTGCGCGCCGCCTATCCGGGCTTTGAAAAAGATGCCCGCAGCAACAGGCTGCCGACAGTGCACAAAAGCGGCGCCATGGATGAGGATCATGTGATTCCGGTGTACGGCGCATCGCGCGACTCCGTGATTCGATTGGCCGAATGCTGCCATCCGGTGCGGGGTGACCGTATCGTCGGTATCCGTGTGCCGGGCGAGGGCGTCACCATTCACGCGATCAGCTGTTCACGGCTTGATGAATATGACGACCAGCTGGATGTGTGGGTTGATCTGGCCTGGCAGGGCGGGCGCGGAGACGATGCCTATTATGTCGGCAGGCTGCGCCTGGAGGTGGTCAATGAAATGGGCGCGCTGGCCAGTATTGCGGGAACGGTGTCGAAAGGCGGCGCCAATATCTCGAACCTTCAGATCCCGGAACGTGATCCCGAATTCTACATCATGCTGGTCGATGTCGAAGTCCGCGATGTGAAACATCTGAGCGATATTTCAAGGACTCTCAGGGCAAGCCGCGTGGTCAGCTCCGTCGACCGTATTCTGGGTTAGGAGAGTTTCGCGGACGGACTGTCGACGTCTGACGTCGTAATCGTTGCAATCTGTCTGATAAGAGCGGCGATTTGTCCCAAATGTCTATATGGCATGAACATGTAAGGATAATATTATGGATCGATCGACCGTGCTGGACCTGTTCCGCGAGGCCGGGGCCCTTCTGGAAGGGCATTTCATTCTGTCGTCGGGAAAACGCAGTCCTGTTTATCTGCAATGTGCGCGGGTGATGATGGATGCACGCCGGGGTGAGACCGTGTGCCGGGCGTTCGCTGAAAAGCTCCGCGATGCCGGTCATGCGGTCGATATGGTCATCAGCCCCGCGATGGGCGGGGTGGTGGTCGGCTATGAGGTCGGTCGTCAGCTTGGATGCCCCGCCGTGTTCATGGAGCGTGTGGACGGTGTCTTTGCCCTGAGGCGGGGGTTTGCCGTCGAGCCGGGGACAAAGGTGTTGATGATGGAGGATGTCGTGACAACTGGTCTGTCATCGCGGGAATGCATCGCCGCCATTCAGGCCGCCGGCGGAACCGTCGTTGCGGCGGGGTGCCTGATCAACCGGTCCGGCGGTAAAGCGGATGTGGGCGTGCCGCTGGTCTCGCTGGCCGAGATTGATGCGCCCATATATGAAGCCGACGTGCTGCCGCCGGCATTGGCGGCGATACCGGCGGTCAAGCCCGGCAGCCGCGATATGAAGGTATGATGTTCGCCGCGCGGGTGACAATGGGGGCGGCTTTCATGGCGGACAGCCGGAGACCGGCTCAAGGTGCAGAGTAAGAAATAAATGTTATTTCGAAGGCGTAATAAAAGAATGTGGTGGCAACGCCTGCGGGACTGGCTGTGGCCCCGTAAGGGTGTTTATCGCGGCTGGCGCTATCTTGGGTACCGCCTGTTGCGGCTGCCTGACACGCCACATCGCGTCGCGGCCGGGCTCGCCTCGGGTGTGGCGGTATCCTTCACGCCTTTTATCGGGTTTCATTTCCTGCTTGGCTTTGCCGTGGCGGCCATGACACGTGGTAATCTGATTGCATCGGCAATCGGTACGGCGGTGGGCAATCCATGGACATTTCCTTTTATTTTCACCCTGACCAGTGAAATCGGCACCGCTCTTCTCGGTGAACGTGTCTCAAATAACGTGCCCTTGGCGTCATTGGATACCTTCGTTACCGACCCGCTTGGGTATGTCTATGCCTTTCTCAATCTGGTTTTTCCGCTTATCGTGGGCGGGCTGCCGGCTGCGGTCATCGTCTGGGTGCTGTTTTATTTCGGATACCGGGGTTTGGCCATGGGCTACCGGGAGGCACGCCGACGGCGGCTGGAACGCCGGCAGGCAACGGATCACCGGGATGCGGCTCTTTCCGTCGGTGCGGTGGAAACAGCAGTGGAATCGACGTTGGAAAGCGGTGCATAAACGATATGACAGATCGATCCATCCCTTCTCTGCGCCTGGGCGTGAACATTGATCATGTGGCAACCATCAGGAATGCGCGCGGTATCAGACATCCCGACCCGGGCCGGGCCGCGGCCATGGCTGTCAGGGCGGGTGCCGACGGTATCACCGCGCATTTGCGCGAAGACCGCCGGCATATTTCCGACGATGATATTGCCGCCCTGTCCGACAGCCTGAGTGTTCCGCTGAACCTTGAAATGGCGGCGACCCGCGAGATGCTGGAAATCGCGTTGCGCCACAAGCCGCATGCTGCCTGTATCGTACCGGAAAAGCGGCAGGAGTTGACGACGGAAGGCGGGCTGGATGTGATAGGCCAGCACAACAGACTGACCCCTATCGTCCGCACCCTGTCGGATGCGGGCATTCGTGTCAGTCTGTTCATTGACCCCGAGCCGGCTCAGGTGCATGCGGCCTTTGATCTGGGGGCCCCGGTCGTTGAGCTGCACACGGGCCTTTACTGCGAACTCGACGGTGACGAACGCGTCGCGGAACTGGGGCGTCTGCGCGATGCGGCTGCGCTTGGCGCATCGCTGGGTCTGGAAATGCATGCCGGCCATGGCCTGTCCTATGAAACGGTCGGCCCGATTGCGGCGATTCCTGAACTGCATGAGCTCAATATCGGGCATTTCCTGATTGGCGAGGCGATTTTTGTCGGCCTTGAAGAGGCCATCCGGGGGATGCGCCGGGCCATGGATGCCGGGCGTGCAAAGGGCGAAGGCGCCTCCGGGATGCCGGCATGACACCGGTGTCCCCGAAAAATCCGCGATCTGAACCCATGGTGGAAATTGCCGGATATGGATTTGAAAAACCCAGCCTGCTGGCGGAAGCACTGACCCACCCGTCGCTTGACGGTCGGCTGAATTATCAGCGCTTTGAGTTTTTGGGTGACCGGGTGCTCGGGCTGGTCATCGCCGAATGGCTTCTGGATCATTTTCCCGGGGAAAACGAGGGCCAGCTGAACCGCCGTCTGTCGTCGCTGGTCCGCCGTGAGACCCTGGCCGAACGGGCACGGGCACTGGGGTTCGACAAGGCGTTGAAACTGATGCCGGGGGCCGAGACCGAAGGCGCGCGCACAAAAGAGGCCGTTCAGGCCGATGTGTGCGAGGCGGTGCTGGGCGCGATTTATCTCGATAGCGGCTATGAGGCCGCGCGGGCTTTTATCCGCCGTCACTGGGCTGGCCTGCTTGAAAAGGGACCGGCGGTTACCAAGGACGCCAAAACACGCTTACAGGAATTTGCCCAGGGACGCGGCTGGTCCTTGCCGGAATATCGCCAACTGGACCGCACCGGTCCCGATCATGACCCCGTCTTCACCATTGAGGTGGTGCTGGGTGATCGCGGTGCGGCCCGGGCAGAGGGGCCGGCCAAACGTGTGGCTGAACAGGCCGCGGCGGAGGTCCTGCTTACACAGCTTGAAAAGGCCCGAATATGACGGATCAGACCACATCCGATGATGCTTCTGTGGCATCGTCGCCCGCCACGTATTGCGGTTTTGTCGCCCTGATCGGTGCGCCGAACGCGGGCAAGTCGACATTGTTGAACGCTTTGGTCGGGGCCAAGGTGGCGATTGTCACCCACAAGGTGCAAACGACGCGCAGCCGCATCACCGGCATCGCGATGGAGGGCGACACCCAGCTTGTCTTTATTGACACGCCCGGCATTTTTCAGCCGCGGCGCAGGTTGGACCGCGCCATGGTCAGCGCCGCCTGGCGCGGTGCGGAAGATGCCGAGACCGTTGTGCTGATCGTCGATGCCCGCAAGGGTCTGACGGATGACGTGTCGCGCATTATAGACGGGCTGCGCGCAGGCGGCGGCAAGGCCATACTGGCCCTGAACAAGATTGATACCGTCAAACGCGACATGTTGCTTGCCCTATCCCAGGAACTGTTCGAGACAGGCGTCTTCAGCGATGTCTTCATGATTTCGGCCCTGACCGGTGATGGCGTCGCCGATCTGAAGGCGCATCTGGCGGAAATGGCACCGGCCGGCCCCTTCATGTATCCCGAAGACCAGGTGGCCGACATCACCATGCGTATGCTAGCCGCCGAAGTGACCCGTGAAAAAGTATATCTGCGTCTGCATGACGAGCTGCCCTATGCCATTACGGTCGAGACCGAAAAATGGGAAGAGCGTAAAGACGGATCCGTACGGATCGAACAGGTCATTCATGTCCAGCGCGACAGCCAGAAGGGCATGGTGATCGGCAAGGGCGGTGCGATGTTGAAAACACTCGGCAGCATGGCGCGTGAGGAGTTGGAGGCCATGCTGGAATGCCGTGTACACCTTTTTTTACATGTGCGGGTGACGGAGCGCTGGGCGGAAGACAGGGGGCGCTACAGCGATATGGGCCTGGATTATGTGGATTGATGGCGCAACCAGCCAGTATGGAGGACGCTAGCCGGTGAAGACATGGCGCGATGAAGCCATCGTGCTGTCGGCAATCCGCCACGGTGAAAGTGATGCGGTTCTGGATGTGTTGTCCGCGGCACACGGGCGGGCCCGCGGTTTCGTCAAGGGCGGCAGCGGCCGGCGTCAGCGCGCGGTTCTGCAGGCCGGCAACCGCGTTTCCGTCACATGGGCGGCCCGCCTGGAAGAAAACCTTGGCCGTTTCACCGTGGAACTGGTGTCATCGCCCCTGGGGCATTTGCTGGGCGATGGTGCCCGTCTTGCCGCGCTGAGTGCGGCGACCGCCGTGATCGCCGCCACCGTGCCGGAACGCGAGGCCGTCCCCGGTGTGCACACGGCGCTGGAGGCGCTGCTGTCGTTAATCGCGGTTGAGCATACGCAGCAGTGTGACTGGGCCGCGGCCCTTGTCCATCTGGAAGTAGGGCTTTTGGCCACCCTTGGTTTCGGGCTCGATCTGGACAGGTGTGCCGCAACGGGCACGGCGGCCAATCTGGTTTATGTCTCGCCGAAAACGGGGCGGGCCGTGTCGGTCATGGCCGGACGACCCTATCATGACAAGCTGTTGCCGCTGCCCCCCTTTCTGAGAGGCGGGAACAGTCTTGCACCCGACAGGGAAAGCGTGGCGGACGGTTTGCGCCTGACGCGGTATTTTCTGGACCGGCATGTCTGGTCCGTGCACGGGCGCGGCCAGCCGCCGGCGCGGGAACGTTTCGCCGCGTGTTTCGCATAGAAAAAGAGCGGCAAGGCCGCAACATAATGTGGCGCAGGCGGGCAGCGCTGCTATAGTCCTGCCCATGAGCAAGCCATCTGATCTAAGTCCCGAGACCATCATCGATACCCCTTTCGCCGATGCGTTGAGCGAGCGCTATCTGGCCTATGCTCTGTCGACCATCATGTCACGGTCGCTGCCTGATGTGCGGGACGGCCTGAAGCCTGTGCACAGACGGCTGTTGTATGCCATGCGGCTGTTAAAGCTGGACCCGGATGCCGGCTACAAGAAATGCGCGCGTGTCGTCGGCGACGTGATCGGTAAATATCATCCGCACGGCGATCAGTCGGTTTATGATGCGCTGGTCCGGTTGGCACAGGACTTTTCCGTCCGCTTTCCCCTTGTGGACGGGCAGGGCAATTTCGGCAATATCGACGGGGATAATGCCGCGGCCATGCGATATACCGAGGCCCGGTTGACCCAGGTCGCCCGTCTGCTGATGGACGGCCTGGACGAGGATGCCGTTGATTTCCGGCCGACCTATGACGGCGAAGACGATGAACCGGTCGTTTTCCCCGGTGCTTTCCCCAATCTTCTGGCCAACGGTTCCAGTGGGATTGCTGTCGGTATGGCCACATCCATCCCGCCCCATAATGTGGCCGAACTGGTGGACGGCCTGCAATTGTTGATCGAGGAACGGCGCGATCCCGCCCGTGCGGTCACGGTCCGCGACCTGGTGGAGCGCATTCCCGGACCCGACTTTCCCACCGGCGGTCAGATCGTCGAACCCGCCGCCAGCATATTGGAGGCGTATGAAACCGGCCGTGGTGCCGTGCGCTTGCGGGCCGTCTGGACGAAAGAGGATCTGGGACGCGGTGCATATGCCATCATCGTCACGGAAATCCCTTATCAGGTCCAGAAATCGAAACTGATCGAGAAAATCGCCGAACTGATTTCCGACCGCAAGTTACCCATTCTGGCCGATGTACGGGATGAATCCAGTGAAGACCTCCGCATCGTGCTGGAGCCGAAAAACCGTACCGTGGAACCTGAACTGCTGATGGAAAGCCTGTTCAAGCTGACCGATCTGGAGGTGCGGTTTTCTCTCAACATGAATGTGATCGGGCTGGACGGCGGTCCGCGCGTGCAGTCGCTGAAAGAGATTCTCGGCAGTTTCCTTGACCACCAGCTCACGGTTCTGAAACGCCGGACCGAGCACAGACTGTCCCAGATCGCCAGGCGTCTGGATGTGCTGGACGGCTATCTGATCGCCTATCTCAACCTGGACGAGGTGATCCGCATCATCCGGGAAGAGGACGACCCGAAGGCGTCCCTGATGGCCGCCTTTGCCCTGAACGAAGGACAGGCTGAGGCTATTCTCAACATGCGCCTGCGGTCCTTGCGCAAACTGGAAGAAATGGAAATCCGCAAGGAACATGATGCCCTCTCGCTGGAACAGGCGGACCTTCAGGCGCTGATGGGATCACCCTCGCGCCAATGGATCGCCATTGGCGACAGGCTGTCGGAGGTCAAAGATATTTTCGGACCCGAAACGGTGATTGGCAGGCGCCGCACCACTTTCGGCGACGCCCCGAAAGTGGAAGCCGTTCCGCTTGAAGCCATGGTCGAGAAAGAACCGATTACCGTGCTGCTGTCAAAGCGCGGCTGGATCCGGGCCATGAAAGGCCACGTCAAACCGGAAGAGATCCTGAAATACAAGGATGGTGACGAGGAACGTTTTCGTTTTCATGCCTATACCACGGACAAGGTCTTTCTCATGGCGACCAGCGGCCGGCTTTATACCCTTGGCTGCGACAAACTGCCGGGCGGACGTGGCCACGGCGAACCCGTACGCCTGATGGTCGACATGGACAAGAATGACGAGCCTGTCGCGCTTATCCCCTATCGTCCGGGGGGCCAGCTTCTGGTCGCCAGTTCCATCGGCAAGGGTTTTCGCGTCGACAGCGACAATGTCGTGGCCTCAACCCGTGGCGGGCGGCAGGTGTTGAACCTGTCTTCCGGTGCCGTGGCCACCCATTGCGCCATCATCGACGGGGACAGCGTCGCCGTCATTGGTGAAAACCGCAAACTGCTGATTTTCGCCCTGGGTGAACTGCCCGTGATGAACCGGGGACAGGGTGTGGTGTTGCAACGGTACCGGGATGGCGGCATGAGCGACATCCTCACCTTCCACAATGCGGACGGGTTGACATGGCCCATGGGGGGCAATTCCGACCGCTGGCGTACCGAAACGGAGCTTGCCCCATGGACGGGCAAGCGAGCTTCCGCCGGTCGCCTGCCGCCCATGGGATTTCCACGGTCAAATAAATTCAGATAGCCCAGGATAGGCTGAGACCGCCCCGCCCGGACACGGCTGGCTTTACCTAGCCCGGTGCCTTCATGTGAAAAACGTTGAGCTTGTTGCCGTCCAGATCACGGAAATAGCCGGCATAAAAGCCCATCTCCGGTGCACCGCGCGGGCCGGGAGCCCCTTCATCCTGGCCGCCCAGTTCCATCGCCTTGGCATAAACCTTGTCCACAATGTCATGTGACGGGGCTGTCAGCGCGATCATCGTGCCATTGCCAGACGTGGCGGTTTTACCGTCATGGGGTTTGGTAATGCAAAAGCCGCGGCCCCCAAACGCGGAAGGCTTCGTCATTCCAGGTGCGTTTATAGCCGAGAGCCTCGAAAACCCCGTCATAAAAGGCTGTTGCCTTGTCCATGTCATTGGTGCCGAACATTGTGTAGCCAATCATTTCAGTATCTCCCCGCATTGATCCGGATGACACACTATCATCGGCCGAATGCATGATCCACAGCCCGAATGCTTTCAGCCCGGTTCTGTCCGTGTTTTCTGAAATCGACGGTCAGTTCGCTGTGCCCAGGCGCGTCGGGGGCGTGAAATGAAAGACATTCAGCTTGTTGCCGTCCAGATCCCGGAAATACCCGGCATAAAAACCATCCTCTTCCGGACCGCGATAGCCGGGCGCCCCTTCGTTCAACGCGCCGAGCAAGAGGGCTTTGGCATGAACCCTGCCCACCTGCTCCTGGCTTTGGGCGCGGAAGGTAATCATGGTGCCATTGCCAGGGGTCGCCCGCCGACCGTCATAAGGCTTGGTGATGGAAAAGCACAAAGGGTCCTCTTCGGTACCCCAGACGATAAAGGTGCTGTCTTCCCAGTTCCGCGCGGCTCCCAGCTCCGCAAGAAGCGCGTCATAGAATTCACCGGCTTTCACAAGATTGTTGGTGCCGAGCATGATATGGCCAAGCATCGCTGGCGGGTCTCCCTCACAGGCCCGCCTTGATGTTTTTACATATAATGACTTTCTACGGGCGCTCTACCGTAACATGTTGAAACAGAAGGGGCTTCCCAGCTTTAGTTTAATCACAGGCGATGAAAGTTTATCCGAAAATCATACAAATATAATTTTCATTTATCAAAAAAGATGGTCCGGTAGCCACAGGACAAGGTCCGGAAACAGGGCAATGGCAAGAAGCGCGATCACCTGAATAATGATGAAGGGGATGACGCCGCGATACATGGCTCCGGTGGGCACGGATGCATCCGCCACTCCGCGCAGATAAAACAGTGCAAATCCAAAAGGTGGGGTCAGAAAGCTCGTTTGCAGGTTCATTGCCATCAGTACGCCCAGCCATATCGGTCCGGCGATGCCGTCCATTGCCAACAGTACGGGTGCCACAATGGGGACGACAACGAAGGTGATTTCAATAAAGTCCAGAAAGAACCCCAGAACGAACATCAGCAGCATGACCGCGATCAGGGCCCCAACCGTGCCGCCGGGCAGGGCATGCAGCATGGCCTCGATTGCGGCGTCACCGCCAAGCCCACGGAAAACGAGGGAAAACAGGGCGGCACCGATCAGTATTGCGTAGATCATGGTCGACAGCCGGACACTGGATGACAGCACTTCTTTCAGGACGCCGCTGCGATGCACAGTGATCAGCGCATACACGAATGCGGCCGTGAAAATCATCAGAATGCCGAAAGCCAGCAGGTGGAGGAGGGCGTCGTCCGTGGTTCTCAGGTCGAGCAGGGCAGCCAGTGCGAACAGGGCCGTCCCTGACAGGGCACCGATAATGGCGGTCCGCGCGGCCCCCTGACGTGCCGCGCCAAGCAGCAAGGCACCGACAGCGCCGACCGATGCAGCTTCCGTCGGGGTGGCGATTCCGCCCAGTATGGCCCCGAGCACCGCCACGATCAGTATCAGCGGCGGCAGCAGCGCGGTCAGAAGGCGCCCGTAAAAGGCAGGACCCAAAGGGCCGTCCTGCGTTTGCGGCATGGCGGGGCTGGAATCGGGTCTGAAAAGAGCCATGGCGGCCTGATACAGGATATACAGTCCGACAAGAATAAGGCCCGGCACCAGTGCCCCGGCGAACAGCTCTCCGGCGCTCATCGGCTCTGGTGCGAAAATCATCTGGTTCAATTGCGCCTGCTGCCATGCGGATGACATGACATCAGCCAGCAGAATCAACACGATGGATGGCGGAATGATCTGGCCCAGGGTACCGGCGGCGGCAATCGAACCCGTGGCCAGCGCGGGGTCATATCCGCGCCTCAACATGGTCGGCAGGCTCAAAAGACCCATGGTCACCACAGTGGCGCCGACAATACCGGTGGAGGCCGCCAGCAGAGCGCCGACAACGGTGACGGCGATACCCAGGCCCCCGCGTAACGAACCGAAAAGTTGGCCCATGCTGTCCAGAAGATCCTCGGCGACTTTCGATCTTTCAAGCATCACACCCATGGTGATGAACAGCGGCACGGCGAACAGCAATTCGTTCCGGATGACGTTTTCGAACAGCCGGTTGGGCAGGATTTCCAGGAAACCGGGGTCAAGCACGCCGCTGGCGACGCCGATAATGCCGAACAGCAATCCGGTGCCCGCAATGGCAAAGGCAACGGGGAACCCCGTCATAAGGACGGCGACCAGCACCAGGAACATGCCGCCGGTCAGCCACGGTGTCAGGCCTGTCATGACGGTGTCCCGGAAAACAGGCGCTGTCCAAAGCGCAGCAGATCGGCAAGCGTGTTGATGCTGAGCGTCAGGGCAAACAGCAGCAGTGTCGATTTCAGGATATAGACAAAAGGCAGGCCGCTTGCCTCAACACTGCCTTCGCCGATGGACCAGCTTGCCAGAACATAGGGCAGGCTGGCCCACCAGAACATGGCCAGGAACGGCACCAGAAGAAGGCAGGTGCCGACGAAATTGACCCAGGTGCGCCTGCGTGGAGACAGGCGGCTGTAGATCAGGTCGACCCGCACATGGTCATCCTTCAGGGCGGTGTAGCCCGCCCCGCCCAGAAACATCAGCGCATTGATATATTGCAGGCTTTCCTGAAGCTGGACACTGCCGCGCCCGAATACGTAAACCATGAGAACAACGCTGAACTGAACAATGACAAGGGCCAGCGGCGTCACGGCCAGAATGGCACCGGTGCCCGCCGTCACACGGTCGAGACCGGCGACGACCTTTTCTGTCCCTACCATATTGAAAGCCATATGAAGCGCGGTCCGTCTACAGGTCGGCCAGACGACGGGCGCTGGTAAAAGCCTCTTCGGCCACTTCGCCCCAGCGCATCCCGCCCGCACGGGCCGCCTGGAAGCTGTTAAAGACGCGGCCTGTCATTTCGTCCCTGGCGGCCGCTTCCGCCAGAACCTCGGCCGAAATTTCAGCCAGACGTCGCAGAATGGCATTGTCAAAACGGCGTAACGTGACGTCGTGATCCTTCACAAGGGTTTCCAGCGCCCGGGCGTTGTTCGCATTGAATTCGGCATACATGATATCGTTTTCAGCATCGGCGGCGCTTTGGATAATGGCTCTGTCCTGGGGGCTCAAATCCTCCCACAGTGTCTTGTTGATGCCGAGAGACAGTGTGGTGCCCGGTTCGTGAATACCCGGATAATAATAGTTTTTCACAATGGTATGGAAGCCGAAGGCCAGATCGTTCCAGGGGCCAATCCATTCGGTTGCGTCAAGATTGCCCTGTGCCATGGCCTGAAAGATTTCGCCGCCCTGCTTGGTGACCGGCGTGGCTCCCAGTCTTGCCATGACCTCGCCGCCGAGGCCGGGCATGCGCATGCGCAGACCCTGAAAATCTTTGGGCGACGATATTTCGCGGGCAAACCAGCCGCCCATCTGAACCCCGGTGTTCCCCGCCATCATGGGTTTGACGTTAAACGGGGCGGCCAGTTCGTCCCATAATTCCTGTCCGCCGCCAAAACGGATCCAGGCAGCCATCTCGCTGGCGGTCATTCCCATCGGTACGGCGGCAAAGAAATTGAAGGCGGGTGACTTGCCCTGCCAGTAATATTCGGCAGCGTGGTACATGTCGGCCTTGCCCTGTGAAACGGCGTCAAATCCGCCAAGCGCACCGACCAGTTCGCCTGCGGCATAGACCCTGACAGTCAGGCGTCCATCCGACAGATCAGCGATACGCCGGGCCAGACGTTCGACCCCCGTACCGATGCCGGGAAAGTTTTTCGGCCAGGCTGTCACCATGGTGAGGGCCCGTTTCCGCCGCGCCACTGCCGTGGCACCGCCCTGTTCCTGGCCGTCGGGTGTGCTGCCGCCCTGGCCGCAAGCCGCCACAAGCCCGGCGGCGCCGATGGCGCCGGCGCCCCGGATCAGCGTTCGGCGGCTGACGGTATGTGGGGCCGGTGCGGGGGTGCCTGCCTCCGATCGTCTGGCTTTGTTAAGCTGGTCTTGATTGACGGTTTTCTTTGGCACTCCGGAACCTCCCCTGGTGGACAGCCGGGTTTTGCCCGACAGTCCCATTTTGGCGCCACAGTATAGAAGTCTTCGCGCTGACAACAAGAGGGCATGGCGCATGATGACACGGGATTGATCGGAGAATTTCCCTAAAAAGGGAAAACCGGTAACGGAAGGGAAACGATCAAACGGATACGCCAGCCTGCGGGCGGCACTTCCGGCCGGATGGACCGCTGTGCCGGATGGGCGTGCTATTTCACCGGGGGCATATCGAACCAGCCTTCCGGTCCCAGCCGTTCCAGCGGATTGAAGCGGCGTTTGTAATCCATCTTGCGGCTGCCTTCGACCCAGTAGCCGAGATAGACATAGGGCATGCCGTCTTTCATGGCCCTGTCGATATGATTGAGGATCATGTAGGTGCCAAGGCTACGGCCATTCTCGGACGTATCGAAAAAGCTGTAAACCATTGACAAACCATCTGAAAGTTCATCCGTCAGGGCCACGGCCATCAGCTTGTTGTCGAGACTGCGACGATATTCGATCAGGGCCGTTTTGACGGGGCTGGTTTCCACCATGTCGCGATATTCGCCCTGGCTCATGTCGGCCATGGTGCCGTCCGCATGGCGGGCGTTCAGATAATGGCGCAGAAGGTCGTATTGTTCTTCCGTCACATGCGCCGGGCGCAGAACGCTTTTCAGATCGGTATTGCGGCGGGCGATCCGTTTCAGCGAGCGGCTCGGGGTGAAATCCCTGGCGCGCACCCTGACGGATACGCAGGCCGTGCACCCTTCGCAGGCCGGGCGGTAGACCACGGATTGACTGCGGCGGAAGCCGACCCGGCCAAGCGCCTCGTTCAGGGAGGGGGCATCCGGCCCGCGCAGCTCGGTGAAAACCTTGCGCTCGACCTTTCCTGACAAATAGGGACACGGCGCCGGGGCCGTGACGTAGAATTTAGGAAATTGCAGTCCCTGATCGGTCATTGGCGCTCCGCAAGCCGGGCTGTCATGCCTTAAACGAGGCCATAATACCACGGCACGAAGATTGTGAAAGCCAGCCAGACAAGAAAAATCAACGGTGTCCCAGCTCGCACAAAATCGGCAAAATGATAGTGACCGGGCGCCATGACCAGCAGATTGGTCTGATAGCTCATGGGCGTTGCAAAGCTGCAGTTCGCGCCGAAGATTACCGCAAGGAGGAAGGGCATGGGCGGCACACCCAATTCCGTCGCCAGGGAAAGAGCGATCGGTGTGAACAGAACGGCGGTTGCATTGTTCGACAACACATTGGTCAGCAGTGCCACCAGCAGGAAAAAGCCCGACAGCAGTACCCAGACCGGCGCGCCGCGCAGCACTTCGATCACCGTGTGGGCCAGCCAGGCGGCCCCACCGGTGCCCTGTAGGGCCGTCCCAAGCGCGAGAGCGGCCCCGACGATGGTGAAAACGCGCCGATCTATGGCGCGGCCGGCCTGACGGACATTCAGACAGCGTGTGATCAGCATCAGAACCGCGCCGACGATGGCGGTGATGGTGATGGGCAGCATCCCGCTGGCGGCTGTCAGGACGACACCGGCGAAAATCCACTGCGCGCGGGGGGCGAATTCCTGATGCGGCACGTCCGAGGCGGACGATTCCATCAGCAGGACATCCCGGTTTCCACGCAGGGACATCACATTGGTCCGTGTTCCCATGACAAGCAGCACATCGCCCGCCTCCAGCCTGAGCTGTGACAGGGCGGCGCGAATCATGCGGCTGCGCCGCTGTACGCCGAGAACCGTACATCCCGTTTCGGCCCGGAAACCCGATTGGGCCAGCGTGCGTCCGTCAAGGCGCGAGGCCGGCGCGATCACCGCTTCGGCGACCATGCGCCGTCCGCCGTCGTTTTCACTGTCCTCGTCCGTTTCTCCCTCGGCGCTGGTTAGCATGTCGGGGCTGGCGTTCAGCATATCCATCATCACGCTGCGGGTGGCGGCCACCATGACCACATCGCCCGTACGCAGGGTCACATCATCGTAAGGGGGCAGCAGTTTTTCCGGTCCGCGCTGGATCATGCGGATCGTCAGGTCCTTCAGGCCGGGAAACAGTCCGGCAACCGCCTGCTGCCCGACCATTTTGTTGGAGGGTTCCAGTTCGATCTGAAACAGGAATTGCTTGCCGCTGCTGCCGGCCAGCTGTTTCGCCATGCCCGACCGGTCCACAAGCAGGCGCGGCATGATGGTGATGACATACAACAGACCGGTAAAGGCGAGGACGGTGCCCGGCACGGTGAAGTCAAAAAAGCCCACCGCCTCGCCGCCCGCGCGCCCATAGGCACCGATGGCCAGCAGATTGGTGCTGGAGCCGATGACCGTCATGTTGCCGCCGAGGATGGCGACAAAGCTCAGCGGCATCATCACCATTGCCGCGCGCTGACCCAGTTTTTCACCAAGGGCTGCCATGATCGGAATAAACATGACGACGACGGGGGTGTTGTTCAGAACGGCCGAGACGATCATCACCACCAGAAAACACAATATAACGGTGCCCGCCGGATATCGTGCCCCCAGAATCATCAGGGCCCGTGCCGGTCCCTGAAGGGCACCGGTCTGCACCAGTCCCTGGCCGACGACAAGCAGCGCCATGATGGTGATCAGCGCCGGGTCGGCAAAGCCGGCAAGCAGCTGTCTGACGGTGACGGTCGGCGTGCCGTCATCGCCGGTGAGCGGCAGCAATTCGAAGACAAGCAGCAGAAGGGCAACGGTCGTGATCGATGAAATTTCCAGAGGAATACGGTCATAGGAATACGCCGCGATCGCGCCCAGAATGATCGCGAACGTCAACCACATTTGCAGTGTCGGCGTAATCAGTTCCATAAAACGGAGGTCGGCCCTTTAAACATGTCGTCACTGTAGCGCAGACACCGCAGGACATCACGGCGCGCCGCGCCCCAGGCGCCGGCTGTAACGCTTTCAGCGTGTGCCCGTGTCAGTGTTACAAACCGGCAGTGTTACAGACTGGATATGGGGGCGGCAAGCGGGATCGTCACAAACCGTGTTGCGGACGTAAGGAGAGCAGGGCGTTTTACCGGTCGCTTGCAATTCCGGGCGGAACCACCGGCGCCTCGCGCAGCACCAATACGGTGATACGGCGGTTTTCCGACCGGCCCGGTGTGTCGGGATACAGCGGATCGCTTGAGGCTTTGCCGACCACCTCGAAGATGCGATCGCTGCTGACGCCCGAACCGTCCAGAACCCGGCGGGCCGCGTTCGCGCGTTCGGAACTCAGGTCCCAGTTGTTGTAGCCGTCAGGCCGGCGAAAACTACCGCTGTCGGTATGGCCCTGCACGCTGATGCGGTTCGGCAGGCTTTGCACGGCTTCGCCGATTTCGGCGATGAGCTCGCGGGCGAAATCGAACAGGGTGGCGGTGCCGGGCTGAAACATCGGTCGGCGGTCCCGGTCGATAAGCTGGATTTTCATGCCGTCTTCGGTGATTTCCATGATCACCTGATCGGAATGCTGCACCAATGTGGGAGACGCTTGAATGGCAATGCGCAGTTCTTCCTGCGTCACGTTGAAATCATTGTCTTCCTGTGCCCGTATGCGTTCGGCCAGCGCGTCGTTGATGTTGCCGCCGGGCTCGAACTGCTGGTCGGCGTCGGCACCGCTGTCGCGGCCCTGGCTGGGGCCGGCATTGTCCTGCGGTGTGCCGGGATTGCTGATCACCACGATGGGCGAGGCATTCAGGCCCCTGCCGTCTTCCGTCGGCGGGTTCAGTTCTTCGATACCGGATGTGCCGGATGTGGCGGCGGTTGTCGGTGAAAAATAATCGGCCAGCCCCATCAGGGTTTCCGGCGGGGCCACGTTCAGCAGCCACAGCAACATGAAAAAAGCCATCATCGCGGTGGTGAAGTCGGCATAGGCCACCTTCCAGGCGCCGCCATGATGGCCGCCGCCTTCCACCTTGATCACCTTCTTGATGATCGGCCTTTGTTCATTACTGTCCGACATACTGCCTGATACTCTTCAAACCGCTCCGGGTGCGGCCCGCATGTCATGGATATCGGATCCATGCGGATGCCAGTGTTACAATGTATGGTTAATATCCGGCTAATTCCATAGTTTCCGACATGTTTGCCGCCCCGCGTCAAGTGCCGTTGCGTGCGGTTTTCCACCCTGCAATGAAACAGCCCGGACCGGCGGACAGCGAAACGGCCATGTCATGGCCGTCACCTCTGTCGCCGGTTTCCGCTCACGGGGCCGGTTTCAGGGACGGTTTCAGTGTCAGGACGGATGACCCGTCCGGCACCGGACTGTTCGTCGGAATCCGGATATAACGGCCTTCCCGCCATAGTGGGAACAGGTCGTCATAATGCGGTGACAGCAGATGCCCCGACTGACCCGTCGGCTGGATATAGAGCGATTTGTCCAGATCGCTCAGGTCGAAAATACCGCGATAGCTGGGGCCAAAGCCCGAGGCGTGCAGCGTATCCGGATCGGCACTGCTGCCGGCCACATTGATGGTGTAGCGGCCGCCGCCTTGTGCGCCCTTCAGGTGAAAAAAGTTGCCGATGAGCGGGATCTGCGAAAAAGGTCTATGGGCCTGTGTCAGAATATGACTGTCGCCCCATTTCTGTTTCCCGAGCACATTGTCCAGAACATTGTTCAGCACATTATCCAGAACCTTATCCACGTTATCGTCCGCGACATCGCCGCCGTTCAGCCAGATCAGCGTTTCGCTCAATGCATCGGCGACGAGCATGTTGCAGGTCTCGGCCCGGTCCCCGGTTGTGACATTGTCACACCAGGACAGGGACACATCCTTGTCCAGAACGGGCAGGGCAAAATAAGCATCCGTGTCCACCGGATCGCCGGCCATCTGACCGCCAGACATTGGGCCGGACCAGTAAAGCGCGCTTTTAAGCAGGCGCGGTTTCAGGCGCCGGAACAGGGGATACAGATCGTCGCCCAGTTCGTCGGCGATCAGTTTTTCCTGAAAGGTCAGCAGCCATGTCTGGAAGATGAGCGGTTCGTACCTGTCGGCCGCCATGTCCCCGTCCCAGGCTTTGAGCGCCGCCACCAGCGGATTATCCTGCGGGGCCAGCGCCAGAAGCCATGGTTTCACGTCGCGTACCATGTCCGAGACCGTATCCATGTGCAGGCGGACGAAACTGTCCGTATCGTGCGGCGCGCCGCTGCGCAGCAGATGACGGATGCGGTTGCCGCGATAGGGCAGGGACCAGTCGCGGGTGATGAAATGCGGATAGCCGTTTGCGACGATTTTTTCATTGGCGGTGGCGATCAGGCCGCCGTCCGGATTGTAGCGCGTGGGCAGGTCCTCATACGGTATGAAGCCCTGCCAGTCATACAGCGCGTCCCATCCGGGGGACGGCAGGCGCCCGCCAATGGGATTGTCCGGACGGCGCACCGGCACCCGCGCCGGGGCGTGATAGCCGATATTACCGTCCACATCGGCGTAAATCATGTTCTGCTGCGGCCCGAAATAATAGCGGCCCGCCGCCTTGAAATCCTCGAAATTTTGGACCCCGTTCAGCCGGGCGATGCCGATGGCGGCGCTGTCTTCGGCATCAAGGGCCGTCCAGCGCAGGGACAGAAGATAGCCCGGTTTCATGACATCGCGCGCCGCGCTGACCACGTCCGACACCACGGGACCGTGGCGCGTCTCCCGCACGGTGAGGGTCACATCCGCCTGTCCGCGTATTTTGATGACTTCCTCGCGGATGATGAAATCCGCGGGTCCGTCCGGCGTCAGATACTGTGTGTCGCCGACCTGCTTTTCCACATACAGGTCCTGGATATCGGGCGCCGTATTGGTGAACCCCCAGGCAAAGCGGTCATTGCGGCCCAGCACCACGCCGGGCGAGCCCGGAAAACTGACCCCGACGACATTTTCGTCCAGCGCCCTGTTGTGCAGCCGCACCAGATACCAGATGGACGGGGTGGACAGACCCAAATGGGGGTCATTGGCCAGCAGGGGTTTGCCGGTGGTCGTCAGACTGCCGTCGACCACCCAGTTGTTGGACCCGTAGCCAGCCGGTTTTTCCCGCATGAAGCCTTCTGAGAGCTGTTTGACGGGCAAATCCTCGAAAATATCGGCCAGGGCCGGCAGGGGGGCTTCGCTGTCGCCGGGATAGGTCGGATACAGGCTTGCGACTTTTTCCGGCGGCAATGCCATCAGTGCCCGCGCGCGGGCCAGTTCGGTGCCCATGTTGCCCGACAGGTCAAGCCACATCATTTTCTGCCAGACCATCGTATCGACGGGGGACCATGGGTCCGGTTCCGCGCCCAGCAGCATGAATTCGGGGGGCAGGGCACCGCGACGGGTGTCCAGAAAGGCATTCACCCCTGCGGCATAGGCCTTCAGCATCGCCTGCGCCTCGGCGTTCAAATGCGCATAGGCGCTTTCCGCGCGGGACCGGAAGCCGAGAGTGCGGAAATATTTGTCCAGATCCAGCACCGCGGGCCCCATCACTTCCGCCAGGCGGCCGCTGCCGACACGGCGGTTGAAATCCATCTGCCACAGCCGGTCCTGGGCATGGACATAGCCCTGGGCGAAGAAAAGGTCCTGTGCGTTGGCGGCGGAAATATGCGGCACGCCATGGGCGTCGCGGGCGACGGTCACCGGTGACGTCAGACCCGGCAATGTCACCGTGCCAGCCGTCTGCGGCAGGCTGGAACGCATCACGCCATAGCCGATGAATAGAATGACCGCGATCAGTCCGGCAAGAATCAGTCCGCTGATTTTAACAGCACGCATGGGGGCTTGTCTCCTTGGTCGTATCGGGCTGGCAGGCCGGGCGTGGCGCTGGACTCTGTTCCCGGCTCCGCTTATCTGTTTAACCTTTCGGCGGTCATGGATGCAGGCATATCGTATGGCCAATTTGCCATTTATACTCTCGGCTGTGTCATCGGCGACCGGCCGGGGCCGTTTACAGGCATGAGTTTAGCGGGGAGAGACCATTGAGCAAGGTTGCATTTATCGGTCTTGGCGTCATGGGGTATCCCATGGCCGGTCATCTGGTCCGTGCCGGCCACGAGGTGACGGTCTATAACCGCACCCGTGCCCGTGCCGAGGAATGGGTGTCGCATCACAGGGATGCGGGCGGTGCCGCGCAGGATGCGCCCCCCGCGTTTGCCGATACGCCGCGCGTGGCCGCCGGGGGCGCCGATTTCGTTTTTGCCTGTGTGGGGGCCGACAAGGATGTCGCCGCCGTCTGCCTGGGCGAGGACGGGGCGTTCGCCGGCATGCGGCCGGGCAGCGTTTTTGTCGACCATACAACGGCCAGTGCCGACTGTGCCCGTGCCATGGATGCGGCGGCCGTGGAGCGTGATGTCGCCTTTATCGACGCCCCTGTCTCGGGCGGTGAGGCCGGGGCCATATCGGGGGCCCTGACGGTGATGTGCGGCGGCGACGAAGCCGCCTTTCCCAGGGTCAGGCCGGTTATGGAGGCCTATGCCCGTTCCGTGCGTCTGATGGGGCCGGCCGGTTCCGGCCAGTTGACCAAAATGGTCAATCAGGTCTGTATCGCCGGCATTCTTCAGGGCCTGTCTGAGGCGTTGCATTTCGGGCTTGAGGCGGGGCTGAACGGTGACATGGTTGTCGATGTGATTTCGAAAGGCGCGGCGCAAAGCTGGCAGATGGACAATCGCGCGCACACCATGATCGAAGGCCAGTTCGATTTCGGGTTCGCCGTGGACTGGATGCGCAAGGATCTGGCCATCGTTCTGGATGAGGCGCGGCGTCTGGGTGTCAGTCTGCCCCTGACCGCGCTGGTGGACCAGTTTTACGGCGATGTCCAGGCCATGGGCGGCGGGCGCAACGACACCTCCAGCCTGATCCGCCGCCTCCGGGACTAACGATTTGATACCCCTTGTGAAGGACAACGCGCGGACGGCAAGGCTGCCGGTCACGAACACCGTCCTGTACTTAAAGCGCCCCGCCTTAAAGCATGGTGTCGTCTTCCGGCGCGGGTGGCTTGCCGGTTCCCTTTTCCTCCGCCGGCGGGTCCAGCGGCAGGAAGAGACGGAACATCGAGCCCTTGCCCACATCGCTTTCCAGGGTGATCCGCCCGCCCAGGCGCGCGGCCAGGTCGCGGCAGATGGCCAAGCCGAGGCCGGCCCCCTTGTTGCTGCGGGCGTAATCCTTGTGCACCTGTTCGAACCGTCCGAACATTCTGCTTTTGGCCTCGGGCGCGATGCCGCACCCGGTGTCGCGGACCTCGATCACGATTTCGGCGGGCGCGGCGCCGTTCTGCTCGGAGGGCGGCGTTGCGATGCGGACGGACAGATTGATGCTGCCGGACGATGTGAATTTGATGGCGTTGTCGAGAAGATTGTCGACGATCTGCCGCACGCGGGACGGGTCGGTTGTCAGGGCCGCTGTCTCGATCCCGTTTTCAAGGGTGCAGATAAAATCCAGACCTTTGATCGCCGCCTTGCGCTTTGCCGCGGCACCGCAGCGCGACACCAGTCCGGCGATGTCCACCGGTTCGGTCACGATGGACAGACGCCCGGCCTGAAGCAGGGCCAGGTCCAGCGTATCGTTGACGATCCGCAGCAAATGGTGGGCCGCGTCGCCGGCGGTTTCCAGATAATCCCGCTGCTTGTCGGTCAGCGGCGTGGTGGTGGCCGTCAGGTCGATGAAGCCGATGATGGAGTTCAGCGGTGTGCGCATTTCATGGCTCATATTGGCGATGAAATGAGATTTGGCTTCGGATATGTCCCCTTCTAGCTGGCGCTGGTGCCGTTCCTTGCGGATATATCCCAGGATCAGGGACACCACGGCGATATAGATGACCGCGATCAGGATACAGGTGCCGTAGATCAGATATGTGTCCGGTCCTTCGACGATCCAGCCGTTCGTCGGCTTGGCCGCCAGTATCCATTCACCGTTTCCGGGCAGGCGAATGGTCATCAGCACCGCGTCCGATCCTGCGGCGAACCAGTCCTCGCGCCCCAGAAAGACCGCGCCCCGTTCCCCCTGCCCATCGGTACCGCGCAGGGCGATCCGGATATCGGAATGCGCCTTTTCAATCCCGGTCTGACGGTAGAAGGCGCCGAGACGGATCGGCATGGACAATATGCCCCAAAGCGGGGTGTCGGACGCCCCGCCGCCATAGGACAGCGGGTTCGCGAACACGGGAAAGCGGGCAATGAAGGCCTGGCCGCCCTGTACCAGATCGACCGGGCCGGCCAGTACGGCATGTCCGGTTTCCGCCACGCGGCGAATGCTCGGCCACTGGTCCGGCATGTCTCTGTAGTCGCGGCCGATAATCTGTTCGTTGCCGGCCTGCGGGTAGACATATCTGATGGTGAAATCGTGCGCCGCCGATACATTCTGAAGATAGGGTTTTCGTTTCAGAATATCGGCGGCCAGCATCTTGAAATCCTCCTTGCCGATGGACAGATCGCTGCCGATCGTCGCGGCGAGCCCGCTGATCAGGAAAAAAGTGCTGTTGGCTTCATTTTCTATTTTTGAGTGGACCACGGAGGCCTGGGCCCGCACCAGATCGCGCTGAGTGTTCAGCGCCCACTGGCGGTCCAGCATCAGAAGATGATCGCAAACCGCCGAGATCACGACCAGTCCGGCAATGACCAGGACAATCGGTATGGTCAGTTTTTTCAGTGTCTTCATGCGGTGCCGCCGTATTCGTCCGTGTCCGTCCGTGACCGGTTTCCCGAATGGCCGGGGCCATTTTACCAAGCCGAATGATCGGTCAGACCCAGGTATCGGCCTGACCGCGTTACCGGAATGAGCGACCAGACTATGCGAACAGGGCTTGCTTAATTCTTAATGACACTTCTTTAATGCTTGGCCTTGCGTCAAAATGCACGACGGCCGCTGATTTTGCGCGGCTTTTCGGTTGACTTTTGCCGGCTCTGCCTCTATCCCCCGCCCATCCACGAATGGGCAGGACCAACGGTGGTCCTGTCCGCACAGGCAAATATGTGCCGTCTCGCCCGGATGTTCCCGCACTGCCGATGCAGTGCCGGGGATGGTTCGATACGGGCGATACGACACCGTGTCTGTGGCGCTTGAGAGAAAGGAGCGATTCGGCTATGTCCAAGCGTATACAAGCGAAATACAAGATTGACCGCCGTATGGGCGAAAATATCTGGGGCCGGTCCAAGTCCCCGGTGAACGCCCGCGAATATGGTCCCGGCCAGCACGGCCAGCGCCGCAAAGGCAAGATTTCCGACTTCGGCCTACAGCTGCGCGCCAAGCAGAAGCTGAAAGGCTACTACGGCAACATCACGGAAAAGCAGTTCCGCCGCTATTATAATGAAGCGGACCGCCGCAAGGGCGACACCGGCGAAAACCTGATCGGCATCCTTGAGTGCCGTCTGGACGCCATCGTCTACCGGGCCAAGTTCGTGCCGACCGTGTTTGCCGCGCGTCAGTTCGTCAATCACGGCCATGTTCTGGTGAACGGCCGCCGCTGCAACATCCCGTCCGCGCTGCTGCGCCCCGGCGATGTGGTGGAAGTGCGTGAAAAGGCGCGGGAAATCCCCATGGTGATCGAAGCCGGCCAGTCGCCCGAGCGCGACGTGCCGGAATATGTCTCGGTCGAGGGCCTGAAGGCCACCTTCGTGCGTGTGCCCAGCCTTGACGAGGTGCCGTACCCGGTCGTGATGGAACCCAATCTGGTGGTCGAATTCTACTCCCGTTAACGGGACCGGACAGTCCGGAAAAATGAGGGGGCGGCCTGTATTCGGGCCGCCCCTTTTTCGTGCCCGGTAATTTCATTCCGTCTTGCCCGCGCCGGAACCCTGTGACAATCAGATTGTCAAATCATAACTGTTTTCAGTCAAAAGGGGGGGCTGAGGCCATGCACGGTATTGACGAGAATTATGACTGGCGCCCGGTGCGGGACGGTGACGCCGACGGTCTCATCCGTCTGATCGACGGGTGTTTCCGCGAATATGCCGACCAGGGCGTGGTGATCGATCTGGACGATCTGGACAGCGATCTGCGTGCCTATGCCAGCCATATCGCGACCCTTGGCGGCGAGGCCTTCGTCGTGGAGGAAGACGGCGAGATTATCGCGCTGGTCTCCTATGCCGATCATGGCGGCGGACGGTTCGAGCTGAAGCGCCTTTACGTCCAGGCGGACCGGCGCGGCGGCGGGTTCGCGCGGGCGCTGGTGGACCATGTGGAGATGATCGCCCGCGGCCGTGGCGGCAAGACCATGGAGCTGTGGTCCGACAGCCGTTTCACCCGCGCCCACAGTTTTTATCGCCGCGAAGGCTACAACCACATGGATGAAACGCGGTCACTCGGTGACATTTCGGACACGACCGAATTGCATTTCATCAAAGAACTTTAGTTTATGGATTGAGGTTTTAACGGATTTTCCGCCCCCGGCACCTTGGCCCGGGCCGTCTTTCTGTCATAGGCTGCCACCACGGCGTCATTCAGGGGGGAGACGAGAATGCTGAAGCGCGTGCTGCCGGCGGTTGTCAGGTTTCTGGTCGTTGCCGGTTTTTGCACCGGTGCCGCCATGGCATCCGGAACACGAATGGCGGACGAACCCGCCGAAGGCCCGGCTGACGAAAAGGCCGGGGCGGACAGTTTCGTGGTTTCGCCGCGTCTGGACGCCGTCATGGCGCGGCGCTCCGTGCGCGATGTGGTCATCGCCCCGGACGGCAGCCGCATCGCCTTCACGGTGTTTGAAAACGCCTTTGACGACGATACCGACAGGACCCAGCTGTGGGTGGTCGCGGCGTCCGGCACGCCGCCGCGCCAGTTGACCTTTGCCGATAAGCCGGTGGGTGAGGTCGCCTGGACGGCGGACAGCCGGTCGCTGGCCTTCATGCGGGACGGCCGTCTGCACCTGATCGACCCCGCCGGCGGCGAGGCCCGCCAGGCCACCGACACGCTCAAGGACGCCGGCAATCTTCAGTTCAGCGCCGACGGCGCCTATCTTTACTATCTGTCCGAAACCGGCGACGACACCCAGGCCGGCAAAAAGTCCGAGGCGCGCAAGGAGCGGTACGGCGACTATACGGTGGTGCGCAGCGACGGCGGATACCGTCATCTCTGGCGTATCGCCCTGGATGACACGGGTCTGCCCGAGGGCGAGCCGGAGCAGCTGACCGACGGGCGGGCGTTTTCCATCGTCGACTATACATTGTCGCCGGACGGCGGACGTATCGCCTTTTCCACATGGCCGAGCCCGCGTCTGGTCGATCTGTTGAAGGGGCGCCTGTATCTGATGCCCGCCGCTGGCGGCGAGCCGGCGCTTCTGGACGACAGTCCGGGCTATAAATCGGCCCCCGTGTGGCGCGCGGATATGGGCGCCGTCGCTTACACCAATGGCGAAGGCTTTGCCGAATACAGCGACATCGTGATCCGCCCTCTGGACGGGGCGCCGGCGCGGGTGATCGACATGACCGTGCATGATCCTGCCCTGCTGTGGTTTGAGGGCGACGTGCTGCGCTATTCCGCCAGCGAGCGGACCGACCGCGCTCTGTTCGAGCGGGATGTGCGCCGGGACCGTACCCGCCGGATCAGCCGGGACGGCGATTATGTCTTTTTGCCCAGCGTGTCGCGGGACGGGTCGGCCTTTGCCGCGCGGCTGGCATCGAGAACGGGCCTTGAGGAAGTGGCTCTGCTGGCCGCCAAGGGACGCAAGCGCCGGATCCTGAGCGATTTTTCCGCCCAGCTTGACGGTATCGACCTGCCGGCGCAGGAGCTTATCCGCTGGACCGGTGACGACGGGCTGGAGATCGAGGCCGTTCTGACCAGGCCGGCCGGTTTTGAAGAGGGACGCGCCTATCCCCTCTATGTTCTGACCCATGGCGGTCCCGTCGGCACCGACCGGCCGCTGGCCGCCGCCTCGCCCCGCTCGATCTACGCGCCCGAGGTGCTGGCCGCCGAGGGGGGCGGTGCCCTTGTGCTTCAGGTCAACTACCGCGGCAGCGCCGGCTACGGCCAGGCGTTTCAGACCAGCAACCGCCGCAATCTGGGGCTGGGCCCGGCGCGTGACATCATCGCCGGCGTCACCAAACTGATCGCCGACGGTCTGGTCGACGAAAACCGCATCGCCTGTCTGGGCTGGAGCCAGGGCGGGCATATCTCCGCCATGCTGTCCACATATTCCACCCTGTGCACGGCGGCCATCATGGGCGCGGGCATCAGCGACTGGCGCACCTATTATTACAACACCGACATCACCCAGTTCACGACCCAGTATTTCCGCGCCACCCCGCTGGAAGACGATGCGGTCTATGCCAAAACCTCGCCGGTGACCTATATCGACAGGGCGGAAACCCCGGTTCTGATCCAGCACGGCGAAAATGACAGACGGGTACCCATCGCCAATGCGTACCAGTTCCGCCAGCTGTTGCGGGACAAGGGCGTGCCCGCCGACATGGTCGTCTATGCCGGCATGGGCCACGGGCCCCGCAAACCGAAAACCCGCCGTGCGATTGCCGAACACGCGCTGTTGTGGATGCGCCATCACCTGTTCGGGGCGGAGGCGCCCGATTTTGTCGCGCCGGTTCCACCGGTTGAGGAGTGACCGGCCCGGTCTGATATATCATTGCCGCCAGCCAGGGCGCAGAGATGACGCAAACGGGGAGAAGAATGATGCTGGAGACCGCCACGCTGCTGATCGGGTTTGCCGCCGTGCATTTGATGGTGGTCATCAGTCCGGGCCCCAGCTTTCTGGTGGTGGCGCGGGCCTCGGTCGCGGCCTCGCGCCGCTACGGTGCGTGGATCGCCGTCGGGCTCGGCCTCGGTTCGGTGATCTGGGCGATGGCCGCGCTGTTCGGCCTGACGCTGCTGTTCCGGCAGCTGCCGTGGCTGTATGCGGGCATGAAGGTGGCCGGGGCGCTGTATCTGATCTTTCTCGGGGTCATGCTGTGGCGGCATGCGCGCGACCCCCTCACCGCCGCCGCCAGTCCCGGCCACAGTCCCGAGCGCGGGGCGGGGCGGGGCATCCGTCTCGGCATTCTGACGCAACTGTCCAACCCGAAGGCGGCGGTCTTTTTCGGCTCGGTCTTTGTCACGCTGTTGCCGGCCGACCCGAGCCCGGCCACGGTCGCGTTGGTGCTGGCCGTGATCTTCGTCAATGAATGCGTCTGGTATATGGCGGTGGCGCGGGCCTTTTCCATCCGGCGGCTGCGCGATGCCTATCTGCGCGTCAAGGCCTGGACAGACCGGGTGACGGGCGCCTTTCTCTCCGCCCTCGGCGTCCGGCTGATGACGGACGCGTGAGAGTGCGCGCGCCAAAATTGTAAATATCGCTTTTCCTTGCGGCTAACCGGCGGCGGGCGTAGACAGGACCCCTAAACACCGTTCCGAGGGGAGCCGTGCGCGCCTGTTACCGATGTCAGGCAATCCACGGCTGAGAGTGTCCGGCAAGCGGGCAGACCCTTAGAACCTGATCTGGCTGACACCAGCGAAGGGACAGGAGCTTGACCCATGCCTGATACTGCACACCCGAAAACCGATTCAAACGGATTTTCCGTCACCACCGGCGAGCTGCCGGGCTCGAAGAAAATCTATGTGACAAGCGAGCGTATGGACGATGTGCGCGTGCCCATGCGCGAAATCCATCTGCACCCGACGGCCAATGAGCCGCCGGTGCGCGTCTATGACACCTCCGGCCCCTACAGCGACCCGGCGGCCGAGATCGACATCTACAAGGGCCTGCCGCCGTTGCGCCAAAACTGGGTCGAGGGGCGCGGCGATGTGGAACGCTACACCGGCCGCGACATCCGTCCGGAAGACAACGGCAATGTGGATGACAAATATCTCGCCCCCGAATTTCCGGTGAAGGTCCAGCCCCTGCGCGCCAGGGACGGCAAGGCGGTGACCCAGCTGGCCTATGCCCGCGCCGGCATCATTACGCCGGAGATGGAATTCGTCGCCGTGCGCGAGAATTTAGCGAGAGCGCAAGCGGCGGAAGAGGCCGCAAAAACAGCCCGCGACGGAGAGGATTTCGGCGCCGAAATCCCCGATTTCATCACCGCCGAGTTTGTCCGGGACGAGATCGCGCGCGGCCGCGCCATCATCCCCGTCAACATCAACCACCCGGAAAACGAGCCGATGATCATCGGCCGCAATTTCCTGGTCAAGATCAACGCCAACATCGGCAATTCGGCCGTCACCTCCTCCATCGCGGAAGAGGTGGACAAGATGGTCTGGGCTACCCGCTGGGGCGGCGACACGGTGATGGACCTGTCCACCGGGCGCAACATTCACAACACCCGTGAATGGATCCTGCGCAATTCGCCCGTGCCCATCGGCACCGTGCCGATCTATCAGGCGCTGGAAAAGGTCGACGGCGTCGCCGAGGACCTGACGTGGGAAATTTACCGCGACACGCTGATCGAGCAGTGCGAGCAGGGGGTGGATTATTTCACCATCCATGCCGGCGTACGTCTGGCCTTCATCCATCTGACGGCCAAGCGGGTGACCGGCATTGTCAGCCGCGGCGGCTCCATCATGGCGAAATGGTGCCTTGCCCATCACAAGGAAAACTTCCTCTACACCCATTTCGAGGACATCTGCGAGATCATGAAGGCCTATGACGTGTCCTTCAGCCTTGGCGACGGCCTGCGGCCCGGCTCCATCGCCGATGCCAATGACGAAGCCCAGTTCGCCGAGCTGCGCACGCTGGGCGAACTGACCAAAATCGCCTGGAAGCACGATGTGCAGGTGATGATCGAAGGTCCCGGCCATGTGCCCATGCACAAGATCAAGGTCAATATGGAAGAGCAGCTGAAGCACTGCCATGAGGCGCCCTTCTACACCCTCGGCCCGCTGACGACCGATGTGGCGCCGGGATACGACCACATCACGTCCGCCATCGGCGCGGCGATGATCGGCTGGTTCGGCACCGCCATGCTGTGCTACGTCACGCCCAAGGAGCATCTGGGCCTGCCCAACCGTGACGATGTGAAGGCGGGCGTCATCACCTACAAGCTGGCCGCCCACGCGGCGGACCTGGCCAAGGGACACCCGGCGGCGCAGATCCGTGACGATGCCCTGTCCCGCGCGCGCTTCGAATTCCGCTGGGAGGATCAGTTCAACCTGTCCCTGGACCCGGAAACCGCCCGCGATTTCCACGACCAGACCCTGCCGAAAGAGGCGCACAAGGTCGCCCATTTCTGTTCCATGTGCGGGCCGAAATTCTGCTCGATGAAAATCACGCAGGAAGTGCGCGACTATGCCGACGGCCTGACGGACAACCAGAAACGCGATCTGGAACGCATGTCGGAAGAGGAACGCGAGCGCGGCATGGCCGAAATGTCGGCCGAGTTCAAAAAGCGCGGTTCGGAAGTGTATCTGCCGGCGGAAAAGACACCCGGTCCGGCGGAATAATCCGCACACAGCCCGAACTTGAAGCCGTCTTAAAAAGCGCCTGCGGGCGCTTTTTACGCTTTGGTGCCGGCCTACCGGCACTATACGGAAATCCCGACGGCTATCCCGGCGGCCGCCATGGAACACAGGGGCTTACGGGGCAAGGCGCCCGGTGAAAAAGGACAAGATCTCGTCGCGGGCCGCCAGTGTCGGCTGGCCTGCCTCGTCGATCAGATGGGCTGTCACCACGCTGTGCGCGCACTGCACATGCTGCGCGAAAAATGGCGGCACATCCGGGTTGGCGGCGCTGTCCGGCAGGACGCGGGCCTGAAACCGGTCGCCCAGCGCCTCGGCATAGGCGGCAAAGCGTTCCGCCCTGCAAAACCGGTCCCCTTCAAACCGGTAGGCCAGCACGCTCAGATCGTCCCGGTCAAGGCGCCGGCGCACGGCGGCAAGCTCATCCGGCGCGATCTCCAGCCCCGCCGGATCGTCAAGCGGCAGCGACGGCTGCGACAGAACCGGTGCCAGCATCGCCGGTTCAAGCATCATCGTCAGTGCGAAATTGCCCGTGAAACACATGCCGATGGCGCCCACGCCCGGCCCGCCGCACTCTTCATGCGCCAGGTGGGCCAGTGCGCGCAGCCACTGCGTCACCGGGCTTGAGCCATTGGCGGCAAAAGCCCGGAATTCCGCACTGACACACGCCTTCCTGAACACGGCGCCGCCTTCCTCGGCGTCCGGCACGGCGCCGTCACGGCCGAACAGGGACGGCATATGGACCGTGAACCCCGCATCGCGCACCCAGCGGCTGAAGCGCGCCACATCGGGGCTGATGCCCGGCATTTCGGTCATGACGATGACGCCGGGCCCGTGGCCGGCCACATACACGTTTTTCGTGGTGCCGTTCAGCGTAATCGCGCGGCGGTCGAAATCGTCAAGCGGATCGTCCCGCCGTTGATTGCGTGCGGTCATGACGCGTC
Organism: Eilatimonas milleporae; assembly: GCF_003688555.1. Lineage (GTDB taxonomy): Bacteria > Pseudomonadota > Alphaproteobacteria > Sphingomonadales > Kordiimonadaceae > Eilatimonas > Eilatimonas milleporae. Next base: position 25,947 of record NZ_REFR01000013.1, on the reverse strand, counting down.
ATCCTTTTGCCTGGTTTGATCATGGGGCGGAGTGTCCGTGCCGTTGGTAAACGCCGTCAGCAACGGCAGCAGCAGGCCGGTCAGGGTTTCCTTTTGACGGTCGGGCGGCCACAGATCCGGTTCAAGCGTGGCACGGGTGCCAACGCCGTCCAGTGCGGCGATCAGGCCATCCGCGCATGCCAGTGCCCGCTTGCGGGATGGTTTGCGCCCCTCGGGGGCCAGCGCCCGCAACGGTGTGATCAGCCGGTGCGTGATGCCGCGATAATACCCCTGGTGCACGCGGCCCAGGCGTTCGTCGGAAATGGCGCGGCCCCAAAAGGCAAGCCAGACGCGCCATTCGCCCCGGCTCTCCGCGTCCAGCGGCAGATACCCGCAGACACTTTGGATGAAGCGTTCCGGACTTTCGGTGGCACCGGGTCCGGTGGCGGCGGTCATCCGTTTCAGCGTGCGGCGGACAACTTCCTCCAGCGTTGCTTCCAGAACCGCGTCCTTGCCGTCAAAATAGTGTGTCACCGCACCGGTCGTCACATTGGCGGCACGGGCAACGTCGCGCAGGCGGGCGCCGTCCAGCCCGGTCCGGTTGATGACGCCGATGGCGGCATCGGTGATCATGTGGCGCTGTGCGGTGAGGTCGATTTTTTTTGGCATAACAGTGATTATATTTACGAGTGAGAGATCCATCGTCAAGCGGAATCTGCATGGCAAAATCGCTGGTGGCGGGCCCGGCTGGTACCAGCCCTTCAGTCGCGCCCGTCCTGTTCCGGGACCAGTGCGATCACCCGTGCCGGTCCGCCGGATCCGCCGGTGATTTTCATCGGCAGGGCGATCAGCGTCGCACCGGTCGGTGGCAGGTCTGCCAGGTTTGTCAGGTTTTCCAGCGCCGGAATGTTGGCGTCCGCCACGACGCGGTGGACCATGAAATCCGTCGACGGCCCATGGTCGATGGAGGCGGTGTCAACGCCGATCATCTTCACGCCGCGCGCCACCAGCAGGCGCGCCGCCTCCGCGCCGAACCCCGGAAAGATCAGGTTTGAGGCATCGCCCGGCGTGTCGTCGCCCATATAGGCTTTCGTATCCGGCCAGCGTTTTGACCAGTCCGTGCGCATCAGAACCGCGCTGCCGGCCGGGACCGGTCCGTGCGCGGCTTCAAACGCCGTGATATCGGCCACCGTCAGGCGGTAGGCGGGCTCAGCCGCCGCCCGGGCCGAGACATCGATCACCCGCACCGGCAGCACCATGTCGCCGACCGGGATCTGATCGACCGTGCGCCGCTCGGCGAAAAAATGGATCGGCGCATCCATGTGGGTGCCGCCATGCTCGGCCGTCGCCAGCGCATAGGCCGAATAGAAATAGCCCCCCGGCGTTTCGCCGTAAGCCAGCTCGGTATGCTCGAACCCCTTTTCCGCCGTCGGCCAGTAAATGGTGTCGGGCCCGTAGGCATGGCTGAGATCGACAATGGTGTCGGCTGCGCGCGCGGCGTGCTGCGCCGCCGGACCGAAGACCCCGGCCGCCACGAACAGCATGGCCGCGCAGGCTTTTATACGCGGTGGCAGGCTCCTGATACCGTGTGTGGTACGGATTGGACCCCGATGGCGCCGAAAGATTGTCATGTCTTTTCCCCTTCAAATCCGGCGGTCGGGCCGCCGTCAGCCGGTACTCACCCTGCTACTCACAGTGTCTCCACCGCGCGCGTTCTTTCGCCGCCGGTATCGCCGGTGTTCACCGTGTCCGACGGTTCGATCATCATGATCCAGCATTCCCCGTGCGCCACCGGCCGGTGGTCCGTGCCTTTCGGCACCACATGCAGGTCGCCTTCCTTCAAGGACACGGTTCTGTCGCGGTACTGTATATCCATCGCGCCCTTCCAGATCAGGAACAGTTCGTCCGTGTCCGGATGGGCGTGCCAGACAAACTCCCCCTCGATCTTGGCGATGCGCACGTCATAATCGTTCAGCCCGGCGATGCGCTTGGGTTGCCACCGGTCGCTGAAGGCGTTGAATTTTTCCGTTACATTGATGGCCATGGATGTCTCCGCACCGTTGATCCCGCAACACTATCCTATTGTGCGGCCCGGTTTGAAGGGCGCAATGCCGGACAGGCTGGGACAGTTTTCTGACAGGGACAGTCGCCATGCCCGCCACAGCGGAAGGCCGACATCACCGCCTTTGCCGTCGGCCTAAGCGATGCGATGCGCGAGACGCGCGGTTACCGTCACCTGATCGGCCAATGATCCGCCAATAATCGGTCAGCGATCGTTCACTGTCGGGGGAGGGCGGAAGGGCCTCAGCCCTCCACCGGTTCCACGATCAGCAGGCTGCCGTCCACGGCGGTCACGCGGACCCTGGCGCCCGCCGCCGTGTCCGGGCCGCTGGCCAGCCAGCGCGTGTCGCCCATCTGTACGTGGCCGCGTCCGTTTTCAATGGGCGCCACCACGGTCAGCACCCGGCCCACATGCTGCCCGCCGCGCCGGTTGACGCGGGCCTCGTCCGCCTCGCCGCGCCGCCCGTAGAAAAACCGGTTGGCGGAATAGATCGACCCGGCGGCCAGCGCGACAAAGACAAGCCCGTGCCATACCAGGCCGAGGTCCGGCAGCAGCGCGGCAAAACCCGCTGTGACCATGGCCGACAGTCCGATCCACAGCAGATAGACGCCGGGCAGGGCCATTTCGCCCGCCAGCATCAACAGTCCGATGGCCAGCCACAGCCACGCGCCATTGGCCAGGAGCCAGCTGATAAATCCTTCCAGACTTCCTTCCATGATCGTCACTCCACCGTCGGGATGCCGCTGTCGCTGGTGCGGCGTGTGCCGCCGGTGTCCGCCAGGCCGTATGGCATTGCGCCGTAGCCGGTGGTCATCCGCGGTGTCCCGAACGATGCGGACGCCCGGGAAGACCCGGACGACCCAAAGGGTGCAGGGGATGCAGAGCTGTCCGGGGACGGCCTGTGGGCTCTGTCATTGTCCAGGGGCGCGGGGGTTTTTCCGCGCCCCGTTCCGCGCCCGTCACCGGAGCCGCCGCCGGCCCTGCCGCCGATGTCGCCCAGCAGGTCGGAAATACCGCCGATCGCTCCGATCACGCTGGACGCTTCCAGCGGCATGAAGACCAGCTTTTCATTGGGCGAGGCGGCGAAATCCTTCAGCGCATCCACATATTTTTGCGCCACGAAATACTGGATCGCCTGTCCGTCGCCCGCCGCGATCGCGGTCGAGACCATTTCCGTCGCCTTCGCCTCGGCTTCGGCCTCGCGTTCGCGTGCCTCGGCATCCTTGAAGGCGGCCTCGCGCCGGCCTTCGGCCTCCAGAATGGCGGCGCGCTTTTCGCCTTCGGCGCGCAGGATTTCGGATTCCCGCTGGCCCTCGGCCTCGAGAATGGCGGCGCGTTTCTCGCGCTCGGCCTTCATCTGGCGGGCCATGGCGTTTACGATATCCCGGGGCGGCGCGATGTCCTTGATCTCGATACGGGTGATTTTCACCCCCCAGGGCTGGGTGGCCTCGTCCACCACGCTCATCAGGCGGGCGTTGATGTCGTCCCGCTTGGACAGCAGTTCGTCCAGATCCATGGACCCCATCACCGTCCGCAGATTGGTCATGGTCAGATTGAGAATGGCCAGGTTCAGATTGCGCACCTCATAGGCCGCTTTCGCCGCATCCATGACCTGGAAAAACACCACCCCGTCGGCGGCCACCATGGCATTGTCGCGGGTGATCACCTCCTGGGTCGGAATGTCCAGCACCTGCTCCATCAGATTGATGCGGGCACCGATGCGCTCGATGAAGGGGATGATGACATGAAAGCCGGGGCGCAGTGTCTTCACGAACCGGCCCAGCCGTTCCAGCGTGTATTCATTGCCCTGCCGTACCAGAACGACGGCGGAAAAAACCAGAATGACGGCGACCAGTATCAGGACACCGAACAGGATCAGTGTTTCTACCATAAAGCTCCCCCTGCCTGCTTTCGCAGGCGCGTTTGCAACGGCCTTTGCCGTTTTCCTAAAGCCCTTTCGGTCCGTTTGCGGTGCCTGAAAGGGCTTTAGGGCATATTTGCGGTGTCACCGCCCGGTTCAAGGTGGTGCCGTGTTCACGCCGCGCCGCGCCCGCAATTTGCATATACAATTTGCATATGCAAATTGCTTCTATCCGGCCCGCCTTTGCCGGGCCGGCCGCCTTCTTGGTCCTAGCCGTCGTGCCGCCTGAACAGGCGCACACCGATCAGGCCGCCGAGAAGTCCGGCCAGAAGGGAGGCAATCAGCGCCGTCACGGAAACCCCGCCGCCAATTGCTGTCTCTCGGCCGGGCGCGGTGGATATGGCACCTGGTGTGCTGGCGGCATCGCGGGGGTTGGACCCGGCCTGGCGTTCCACACTGTCGCGGACACCGTCGCCGTCATCGTCGGGGTCGGTGACATCCGGATCGCCGTCATTGTCCAGGTCGCGAGGGTGGGCGTCATCCGCATCGTTGATGCCGTCGCCGTCATCGTCACTATCGGCGACATCGTCGACGCCGTCGCCGTCCAGGTCACCGGCCATGCCGCCGTTCAGGGGCGCGCTGTCCTCGCCGTCGGGGGTTCCGTCCCCGTCCGTGTCCCTGTTGACCGGGCTGGTTTCACCTGCATCCACCCGCCCGTTGCCATTGGTGTCTTCCGCCGTGTCGGGTCTGTTGTCATTGTCGTCGTCGCTGTCCGTGCGGTCGGGTTCGCCGTCATTATCATGGTCATGGGGCAGGGGGTCACGGATATCCGGTGTCCCGTCCCCGTCGTCATCGCTGTCATCCTTGTCGTCGTTTCCATCATTATCATGGTCGTACGGGCTGGCGTCCCGGCCGTCGGCAATACCGTCATTGTCGTCATCCCTGTCGGTGCCGTCGGGGATACCGTCATTGTCATGGTCGCGCGGATAGCGGTCCTGGCTGTCCGGAATACCGTCATTGTCGTCATCGTCGTCCTCGTTGTCGGGACTGCCGTCATTGTCATGATCGCCGGGATGGGGATCGCGCTGTCCGGGGCGCAGGGGAACGCCCGGCACCGGCGTGTCGATCAGGCCGTCGCCATCCGGGTCGGCGATACCGTCGCGCGGGCTGGGATCGTCGGCATCCTTGATGCCGTCATTATCATCGTCGTCGTCTTCGCTGTCCGGGATGTTGTCATTGTCATGATCGCGTGGAAAGGGGTCGACATCGTTGGGCAGGCCGTCATCGTCATAATCGCGGGGGAAGGGGTCCCGGTCATTGGGGGTGCCGTCCCCGTCCATGTCCTTGTCCAGTTCGTCGCGGATACCGTCATTATCCAGATCGAACGGACTGCCGTCCTCGCCGGGGTCGACCCTGCCGTTGCCGTTGGGGTCGTCGGCGATGCCGTCACCGTCCATGTCCGGGTCCACCGGGTCCTCGATACCGTCGCCGTCCCGGTCCGCCGCCGTGGCCGGTGTCATCGGCGCCGCCAGCCAGACGGGCACGGCCACCGCGCTGATCAGGACAAAACGATGCAGGCTGGTCTTCATGGCTTTTTCCCCTTCCTTGAAAAGCGATTGAAGAAACAACTGGTTAATACATTTGATTAATATAGCATAAGTAGAAAACATACAATTTATTTAGGGATGTTCGTCATGGCGTGCCGCCACCAACGCCGCCGCGACTGTCAGTGTCGATACCATTGCCGTTGCCTTGTGCCCGAGACACGTCATTTCCCGCGTGCGGGATGGCGGCAAAGTGTTAACATGGCCGACAGACACGCTTTACAAATCTGGACAGGAACGGAGGGTCGAACAATGCGGGTGCAGACAAAAGTCACATGGCTGGTGGTTGCCGATGGCGGACAGGCGCGGATTTTTGTCAGCCACGGCAAAAAGGACGGTTTGACCAAGCTGGACGACAGTGTCGCCGATCTGGAAGCCGGCCTGCCGCGCGGAACGGCCGACACACGCGGCAGGACCTTCGACAGTGGCGGCCAGGGTCGTCACCGCCTTGAGGGGGCGGACCCGCGCGCCCACGCCAAGACCCGTTTTCTCGCCGATCTGGCGGACCGACTGAACAAGGGCGCTTTGGCGGACCGGTACGACCGGCTTGTCCTGATCGCGCCGCCGAAGGCGCTTGGCGAATTACGCGGCCACCTGCACAAACAGGCTCAAAACCGCCTGGCGGTGGAACAGCCGTCCGATCTGGTCCATCTGAACGAGCATGACCTGACCGAGCAGCTGCGCGACCTTTTGTAGTAAAACAACCCCATAAAGTATATTGCCGGCCGTCTCCGCTGCAAAATGAAAAGGGGCGGGCGCGATTCAGCCTGTCCGCCTGTCTGCGCCACAGCCGTGGTGTTAGGTTTGTGAAAAGCCAGACACTGCGCATGCGATGGGGGTCGCAGGGGGTCTGCGGTGCGTGCCAAATCGTCGATACTGGAAAATGGTCTGGGGCCCATACCCGCCGCCGGCGCATCGCGCGCAAGGCTTCGGCGTAAAAGGCGGGAGAAAATCTCCAGCCTGTCCGTGCCCTTCAGGCTTAATCTGCTGAACAGCCTCGTCCTCATATCCGGAATGCTCAGCGTCTTCGGTGCCTATGAGATCCAGCTCGGCAGCACCATGCACAATCTGAACTATCTGCACCAGAAACATGTCCATATCCTCAATCAGCAGGTCAGCGCCTACAAAAGCGGTACGGTCCCGCTTGAGAGGATACAGTCTGTGGTCCTTGATATTCGCAAACAGCCCATGGCATGCCTCGAGGCCGTCAATGTCGTCGACCGTATGGTGATGCGTCTGCTCGGCACCCACAGGGCGCTGGAATTGTGCCGCGAGGATATCGATCTGGCCAATCGGACCCTGACCATGCTGGAAAACCATGCCCAGATGAACGGGGTGGACAGGGTGGACGGAGTGGCCAGGGCGGACGGGGTGAATGGCGACCGTCTGGCCATCGTGCATGTGCTTGAAGAAACCATCGACGGATTTTCCGCCAACAGCGAGGAATTTGAACCCCTGGTCGACAAGACGGTGTCCAGTGTCTTTCTGATCGTGCTGGGCATGGTCATCGCCAAGGGACTTGCCGTCCCGTTTTTCGGGCTGGTGGTGTCGTCCGGTATCTCGCGGGACTACCGCGATCTGGCCATGACCCGCCGGCGGCTGATCCGCGAACGCAGGCGCAATGAGGTCATCCAGGCAGAAAAAATGACATCCCTGTCAACCATGGTTGCGGGTGTCGCGCATGAGATCAACACCCCCGTCGGTGTCTGTCTGACAGCCGCCAGCCATGTCCGGGAACAGACCCTGCAGACACGCGGTGCCTATGAGGCGGAAACCCTGACGGAAGAAGGGCTGACGGCCTATTTCCAGGAAACGGTGGAAGGGCTGGAGATCATTCAGAACAATCTGACGCGCACGTCGGAGCTGGTGAAAAGTTTCAAACAGGTCTCCGTCGACCAGACAATGGACGAAAAACGTCCCGTTATTCTCAAGGAATATGTCTACGACATCCTGACCAGCCTGCGCCCCATCACCAAGAAATCACCGGTCCATATCGAGGTCGACTGCCCGCACGGCCTGATCGTCGAAATCTATCCCGGCACACTCAGTCAGATCATCACCAATCTGGTGACCAATGCCCTGCTGCACGCCTATCCGCCCGGCACCGGGGGGCAGATCCGCATCCGTTTCGAAACCCAGGCGCAGGGCCGTCTGACCCTGCGCTTCGCCGATGACGGCGCCGGCATCCCCAAGGACATCAAGGACAAAATTTTCGACCCCTTCGTCACGACGAAACGGGGGCAGGGCGGAACCGGGCTCGGCCTGCACATTCTCCACAATCTGGTGACCGGAAATCTGGACGGCACGGTCACATGCGACAGCACGCCGGGCGCGGGTACGGAATTCATCATCCGCTTCCCGTGCGAGACGATTTCCCAACTGGACAGGAAAAGCACATCCGAGAGAACCGTATCATGACCAGGTCTTCGCCTCTGAAACTGAAACGCAGTCCTGTCGGGGAAAGCCCGCAAGGGGATGCCGGGCCGGTAAAGGGCGCGTGGAAAATCCTGATTGTCGACGATGAAACGGAAGTCCACAGCGTCACCAAACTGGCGTTGAACGGATACCGCTTCGCCGGCAAGGGATTGCAGTTTCTCGATGCCCACTCCGGGGCCGAGGCTCGGGATATCCTGGCCGCGCATGACGATATCGCGCTGGTGCTGCTGGATGTGGTCATGGAGACCGAGCATGCCGGCCTCGACGTGGTCGGCTATATCCGGGAAACGCTGGGCAACAGGCTGACACGGATCGTCTTGCGCACCGGTCAGCCGGGGCAGGCCCCCGAAAGACGCGTTATCATCGATTTCGACATCAATGACTATAAGGAAAAAACCGAGCTGACGGCGCAGAAACTGTTCACATTGATGAGCGCATCCCTCAGGTCCTACCGCGACATGGTGGCGCTGGAAGACAGCCGTCGGGGCCTGAAGAAGATCATCGACGCATCGGCCAACATCTTTACCCAGACATCGATGCAGAAATTCGCCGAAGGGGCGCTGGAACAGCTGCTGTCCCTGCTGCGCGTCAAGAAGGGGGACGCCTTCTATGGCCGCCGCATCGATGCCATGGCCGCCCTGCGTAAGGACAGCCGGGTTGAAATCCTGGCCGGTACCGGCAAGTACGCGCGCGCGGAAAGGCAGGTGTCCCAGGGGGGGATGCCCGACACCACCATGTCAGACACCATGCCAAATACCATGCCAGACACCATGGACGAACTACCGGCCGAGATCGGCGGACTGCTGGAAAGGGCGGCCGACAGGAATATCATCATGGACCGGCAGATTCTCAGCTACCACAAGGGCCCCAGCGGTCATGAGAATTTTCTCTATGTCGGCGGCGACGTGGATATGGAAACCATCGACCGGGACATGATCGAACTCTATGCCCGCAATGTCGGCGTGGCGTTTGAAAATGTCGATCTGCACCGGCAGATTGAAGAAACCCAGCGCGAGGTCGTCTACCGCCTTGCCGAGGCGGTCGAGACTCGCTCGATGGAAACCGGCAATCACCTGAAACGGGTGGCCGCCATGTGCAAGCTGCTGGCCCTTGAATACGGTCTCAGCGAGGACGAGGCCGAAATCCTCATGTATGCCTCGCCCCTGCATGATGTGGGCAAGATCGCCATCCCGGACGCGATCCTCAACAAGCCCGGCAAGCTGGATGCGGCGGAGTGGGAGGTGATGAAAACCCATTCGGAATTGGGTCACCGCATGCTGGTATCGTCGGACAAGCCGATCCTGAAGGCGGGCGCCATTATCGCCCTCGAACACCACGAAAAATGGGACGGTACCGGCTATCCGAACGGAAAAGCAGGCAAGGATATCCATATTTACGGGCGCATCGTCGCCATTGCCGATGTCTATGACGCCCTGGCCAGCAAGCGCTGCTACAAGGATGCTTGGGCGCTCGGCGATATCTACACATTGGTCAAATCCGAAAAAGGCCGCCATTTCGACCCGGACATTGTCGATGTCCTGACGCGCAATCTGGATTATGTTCAGCAGATCATGGTCGATTATGCGGATGGGCAGACAGAGCTTTTCGGAAAACCGCGCGCCGTCTCTCTCTAACGGTTTCCAACCTTCATAGGGTGCCCGGTCTGAACGGCGAAGCGCTCGGACAGGGCCCGTGTTGCATGTTCGGCAACACGGGCTTCGCGTTTCAGGGTCTGGTGTCCGGGATGCGGTACGGCAATATGGGGGCGGTCAATCGCCGGACGGACCGGCCAGACACATAAAGCCGCTACAGTGAACCCGGCCCGGTAAAGCCGACACAGTGAAAAGGACTGCCTCCATGAAACCGACGCATCGCAAAACCCTCTCATCGCTGGCGGTTGCCGGCACCCTGCTCGCCGCCGTCACGGCCGCCGTTCCGGTATCGGCCGCGCCCGATGTGCCGTCCGGCGTTTACGGCCTGGACCCGACCCATGCCAGCGTCACCTGGAAGGTCAATCATCTGGGCCTGTCCAATTATACCGCCCGTTTTACCCGGCTGGATGCCAGCATCGACTATAATGCCGCCGCCCCGGCGGACAGCCGCGTGTCCGTCACCATAGACCCCGCGTCTCTTGAAACCGATTATCCCTTCGCCGATCAAACCGATTTCGACGCCGAACTGCGCGGACCCCAGTTTTTCAACACCGCCGAATACGGCGCGATCACCTTTACCTCCACCCGCCTTCAACTCACCGGCGAGACAACGGGCAAACTGCACGGTGATCTGACCCTTTTGGGACAAACGCGGCCCGTCGTTCTGGATGTGACGCTGAACGGCTCCATGGCCGAACACCCTTATGCCAAAAAGGCCGCGCTGGGCTTTTCGGCGCGGGCCGTGGTGAAACGCTCCGACTTCGGCATGACGCATCTGGTGCCCTATATCGGCGACGATGTGACCGTGCTGATCGAGGCCGAGTTTATCGCCCGATAACCGCGTCACGCCGCACATCGCCCCCACGCCCGGCCCGCCCGTTCGGCCGATATGGATGGAGACACCCATGCCGCAAGCACCCCGCAGCCGATACACATATGGTGCGATCATCCTGCACTGGCTGATGGCCTTTGCCCTTGCCGGCATGGTTGTCTCCGGCCTGTGGATGACCGGGGCGATCGACCGGGCGGATGACCGCGCGCTGGCCTTCCGCGTCTATCAGCTGCACAAATCCTTCGGGCTCAGCCTGCTGGTGTTGCTGGCCGTACGGCTGGCATGGCGCCTGACGCACCGCCCGCCCGCCCTGCCGGCCACCATGGCGAAGGCGATGCGGGGCATCGCCCATGTCACCCACTGGGCGCTTTATGTCCTGATGGCGGCTATACCGCTGGCCGGATGGGCCATGGTCTCCGCCAGCGTATGGGATCTGCCGACCATTTGGTTCGGCCTGTTTGAATGGCCTCATCTGCCCGGCCTTGCCGATCTGCCGGTGGACCGCAAGGGGCCGGTGGAGGAAACGCTCAAGACTGTGCACAGGCTGCTGGCCTACGGCCTGGCAGGCATCGTCCTGATCCATGCCGGCGCGGCGCTGAAACACCATGTTATCGACGGCGACGATATTCTGTCGCGCATGATCCCCATGCTGAAACCGAAACGCAAACCCGACCCCGATCCCCACCCCGAAGCTGGTGCCTGACCACCCCCGGAAAGCGTCAAGGACAAGGAGACCCCCAATGCTAAACATCCGCATAACACTGATGTCTTTTGCCGTGATCCTGCTGGCAGTGGTCCATGCGGCGGGCGGCTCCGCCGTCCATGCCGGCGGCTGGACGGTCGATCATGGCGCCAGCCATATTGCCTTTGCCGGGACCCATGCCGGCCAGCCTTTCGAGGGCCGCTTTGCCGACTGGCGCGCGGATATCGTTTTCGCACCGGACACCCTGCCGGCCGCCAGGGCCGATGTGACCATCGCGACCGGGTCCGCCGCGACCGGGTCGCCGCTCTATGACAGCACGCTTGTCAAACAGGACTGGTTCGACACCGCGACCCATCCCGAGGCCACGGTGAGCGTGCGGGATTTTCAGGACACCGGGGGCGGCGCCTACAGCGCCCGCGCCACCGTCACCATCCGTGGCACCGGCGTGACGCTGGATTTGCCCTTCACCGTGGCGATGGACGGCGACCGCGCCGTGATGGATGCGGCCGTCAGCCTGAACCGGCTGGACTTCGCCATCGGCGCGGGCTCGGACGCCACCGGTGACTGGGTGTCGCCCAACATCGATGTCCGTCTGCATGTCGAAGCGGTCCGCCGCGCGGAATAGGGGAATGATCCGGCCATAGTTCGGATCAGGATTAACAGACCGGCCAATCTCGGATCGACCAGTCCCGAATTAACGCGTCTCGGACTGACCAGTGTCAGATCGATACGTGTCAGGCCCGAGGGCCGGCCGTCTCCGGCCCCGGGGCGTTGACCGTTATAGTAAGGCGGGTTTCTTCCAAGGCCTGCGGGCCAATCGCCTTGCGAAGTGTCAGACAGCCTGTCCGGCGGCCCATCCGCTGGCCCAGGCCCACTGGAAATTGTAGCCGCCCAGCCAGCCGGTAACATCCACCGCCTCGCCGATGATGAACAGGCCGGGCTGGTCTTTTACTTCCATGGTTTTCTGGTTCAGCGCGGCGGTATCGACGCCGCCTTTCGTCACTTCCGCCTTGGCGTAGCCTTCGGTCCCGGCGGGGTAAAGGCGCCATGCCGTCAGCATGTCGGTCAGCCGGGCCAGCGCCTTGTTGGACAGGGTCGCCATTGTCGCGCCCATGATCCGGGCCTGTTCGGTCAGGGCATCGGCCAGGCGTTTGGGCATCCGCTCGCCGAGGATAGTGGCCGCCGCCGCCTTGGGGCGCGCCTGCCGGGCCGCCGCCAGCCATGCGGGTACATCGTCCACATCCGCCAGCAGATTGACGGTGATCGCGGTGTCGGGGGTCCAGTAGCTGGAAATCTGCAGGATCGCCGGGCCGGACAGGCCGCGGTGGGTAAACAGCAGATTTTCGGCAAACCGCATGGCCCCCTTGCCCGCGCCGGTGGCGACGGTCGCCGGCTGCGACACGCCGGACAGCGCGGCCATGAAGGCCCTGTCATCCTGCGCGAAGGTGAACGGCACCAGGGCCGGCTCCGCCGGGACCAGGGGCAGGCCGAACTGCCGTGCGATCCGGTGGGTGAAATCGCTCGCCCCCATTTTCGGGATGGACAGGCCGCCGGTGGCCAGCACCAGCTTGGCCGTCCGGATGTCGCCCATGCTGCCCGTCAGACGGAAACCGTCGCCGTCGCGGCTGACGGCGGTGGTTCTGGCGCCCAGCGCCACCTGTACGCCGCCCTTGCGGCACTCGGCCAGCAGCATGTCGACCACGGCGCCGGCCTTCTGGTCGCAGAACAGCTGTCCCAGCGTCTTTTCATGCCAGCTCAGGCCGTGTGCGGCCATCATGGTCATGAAGTCCCCGGCGCTGTAACGGCTGAGAGCTGATTTGGCGAAATGCGGGTTGCGGCTGATAAAACGCTCGGCGCGTACGTCCAGATTGGTGAAATTGCAGCGCCCGCCGCCCGAAATCAGGATTTTCGCCCCTGGCTTCTTGTTATGCTCGATCAGGAGGACGCGGTGTCCGCGTTTGCCCGCTTCGCCCGCGCACATAAGACCGGCGGCGCCTGCGCCGATGACGACCACATCGAAATGCTGCACGAAACTGTCCTGCCCGCTTGTTGCGCCCTAGGCTGCTTTTGTGCCTTGGCCTGCCTGTTTTGACCTGGAAGGGGCTTTACCACGGGCCGGCGGTCCGGGACAGGATTTCTCAGACGTCCGCGTTCGTGTCCCCATCGCCGTTCCTGTGCCCGTCTCTGTACCCGGCCCGGTCCGGCCCTGTGCCGAACGCGGACAGGCAGGCGATGACCTCATCGTCGCTGACCTGCTCGAAGTCGGCATAATGCAGGCTCAGCGCGCGGAAGGCCGCCGGTGTCTCCAGGCAGACCAGATCGTCCACCAGCGGTCTCAGGACTTGTATGCTGTCGGGCGGTGCCACTGGGGCCGCCAGGATGATCCGTTTCGGGTTTTCCTCGCGGATGGCCAGAATGGCCGCGCGCACCGTCGCTCCGGTCGCGATTCCGTCGTCCACCAGAATGACCGTCCGTCCCGTCGCCGGTTTGCGCTGCCTGCCGCCGGCATAGCGCCTGCGCCGTGCTTCCAGCGCTTTCAGCAGCCGTTTCTCTTCCCGTTCCAGATAGGCGCGGGAAATACCGCACTGCTCGATCAGACTGTCATTAAGGGCAATGTGAACGGCCTTGCCGTCGGTAATGGCGCCGATGGCCAGTTCCGGCTGGCCCGGCGCGCCGATTTTCCGCACCAGCACCACATCCAGGGCCGCGTCCAGGGCCCGGGCGATTTCGGCGGCCACCGGCACGCCGCCACGCGGCAGCGCCAGCACAAGCGGGGCGTCCCCGCCATACCGTGCAAGCCGCTCGGCCAGCCGTTGTCCCGCATCCTGCCGGTCGCGTATCATCGGTGTATCTCCACCCCCGCGCCCTCTGGAGTATCCTCTGCTTTGTCCGCCGGGTCGTCCACTGGTTCATCCGGCAGATGACGGGTGAACCAGTCTACCGTCAGTGCCACCACCGCCTCCAGACAGCCCGGCTCCTCGAAAAGGTGGGTGGCACCGGGAACAAGGCGCATCTCCCGCCGGCCCGCAAGCTGGGCGCGGGCCTGTTCATTCAGCTCGATAACGCCGGTATCCCGGTCCCCGACGATCAGCAGGGTGGGGGCCTGTACACGGGTCAGATAGCTGCCCGCAAGGTCCGGCCTGCCGCCCCGTGACACCACGGCCCGCACCTGCGGTGCGCCCTCGGCCGCCGCCACAAGTGCCGCCGCCGCTCCCGTGCTGGCCCCGAAATATCCAAGGTTAAGGGCGGCTGTTTCCGGATCGTCCCGTGTCCAGTGTCCGGCGGCGGCAAGGCGCCGCGCCAGAAGCGGTATGTCGAAAACACGGGCGCGGTCCTGGGCCTCATGGCCGTGTAGCAGGTCGAACAACAGGGTTGCCAGCCGGGCCTTTTGCAGACTTTCGGCAACCTGCATGTTGCGTGGGCTGTGCCGGCTGCTACCGCTGCCGTGGGCGAAGACGACCATACCCAGCGCATTCGCCGGCACACACAGCCGTCCCGGCAGGTCATAGGGCGGGATGATCACATCCCGGCTGACGGGTGTGCCTGTATCGGCCGTCGGCTGTATCGGCACGGCTGAAATCCCCTCTGTCGTCCCTCCATTCGGCACATACGGGCCATTCCCATACAATTCTACCTACCAATCGATAGACAAAATCCCGCACGCGAAAGCTCTGTGAAAAACCCGATTGTATCACAGGGCGCCTGCGGTGGTTTGCGCAGGATCAAAGAACCCGCGAAGGGTCCCCCCACGCTTATGTCCGGTTTCTCCTGACAGCTATATAGTCTCTTATTTTCAGTGCGTTAGTATCAATTTCTGTGACTGTGCGCCTGTGGCCTTATGACTGTATGGGCGGGGGCCGTGGCTTGTCGTGGACCGGCCAAAGATCAGTCGGGGACCGGCCAGGGACCGTCCGGAAGACAGCGGTCCACCGGGTCATTTCCCGGTATATATGCGGATTTTTCAACAAACTGACCTATCGATAGATAGATCAAGGTCTCGCGCGCGGGCGCCGTATGAAAGTGTAACCCGGTAAATCCCGTGACCCCGTAAACCCCGAATTCTGGCGGCCGGGATATGGGGGGCCGGTACGGTCCCGACAAAGAGGCTCTTTTCATGGAACGCCGCTGCCGCCGGTGTGGGGCCCCGCTGTGACCCGGCGGCCGGTCATGCCGCCGGATGCGGGCATGGTGTTACAGGGGGGATAGAGCTATCGCAAAAGTCTAACTTGTGTCATTATAAAATCAATGATTGTATTTTGTTCGCGTCTTCACTCACCCCTTATCCATTATGGAGACAGATCATGACAGGAACATCCGCGCAAAGGCTGGTTCTGTATACGCAGAATGCCGACCGGCTTTCCGATGTCGTATCGACGCCGATCACCGACTTTATCGTGACCTTCATTATCAACACCTCCGAGGATCCGATGACCTTCACATTCAGCGGCGGTGATGTCAGCGCCCTGAAATCCGAGGTCGAGGCCGTCCAGGCAGCCGGCAAGCGCGTGCTGATCTCATTCGGCGGCGGCACCATGGGCTCGCCGAATTATCAGCCCCTTGTCGGTCACGAAACGGCCGTGGCCGACGCACTGACCCGCTTTGTCGCCGAGGGCGGCTTTGACGGGATCGATCTGGATTATGAGGATACCGGCGCCCTCGCATATGGTGACCCCTATGACGGTGTCGCCTTCATCTCGGACCTGACCAACGCCCTCGCCGCGGCGTTTCAAAGCACCTTTCCGGGGCAGAAGAAATATATCACTCACGCGCCGCAGGGGCCCTATTTCGTCCAAGGCTGGAATTTCGCCTACCAGCAGGTGCTGGCCAACACCGGCGATGCCATCGACTATCTCAATATCCAGTTTTACAACAATCCCGGCTTTGAAGGGCCGAGCGACATTCTGTCCTGCTATACCGACTGGGCCGATGGCGCGAACGGTCAGACCCCGATAGACCCGAGCCGCATGGTCATCGGCCTGCCGGTCACGGCGGGCGATGCCGGCAGCGGCTATGTGCCCCTGGACCAGATCCCCCCGCAAATCATCGCGCCGGTCTCCAAGGCCTTTCCCACATTCGCGGGCATGATGGGCTGGCAGTTTCTCAGCGACCCGCAGGATACCTGGGTGGATACGATCGGCGCGGCCCTGCATCTTCAGTCCGCCACAAGGGCCGCCGAGTAAAACCGGACAAGTCCGGAAAGTGAAACCGTGCCCGACTGGGCGGAGTGAAGCTATGCGGTGCGCCACCCTGCGTGGATACGGCGGCGTGGCTGCGGCTTGGGTGTCTTATGGCTGTACCGGCAGCAGATCGTACGGGCAGGTCAGGGCGCCGTCCGCTTCCTGCCGGCCGCCAAACAGCGCCATGTCTTCCTTCGGCGCCGGTGTGACACCCGGCATCAGATCGAATTGCAGCCACGCCGTCCGCTGGTTGCGCCCCCGGGCAAAGCCGATTTTATACGCGCAACGCATGAAATACGGATCGAATTGCTCGGTTTTCCCGTTGGTGCGTGCGGCCACGCAGTCGGGGTCGTCGCTGGTCTGAATGTCGTGATTGCTCAGATAGGTGTAGCGTGACAGATAATCCCCTTCGCCGATCGTGCTTTTCAGACTGTTTTCCAGCCAGTACACGCCGTCCTGAAACATCTGGTCGATGGCAATTCTGGACGAGGATTCGGCAATGGAAAACAGGTCCGGGTTCGGATCGCGCTGGACGGATTTGAAATCGCGTGATGACTGGTTGCCGTTGATGATGACCGACACATGCAGTTTCAGCCCGCCTGTTTCCAGCGCCTGCGCCAGTGCGTCATAGCCCATGATGGTCGGCCAGAACAGGCCGCTGCGGGTCGTGCCGTCGACAAATAATTCCCCCTCGATCTGGCGGGGGGGAAAGGCCAGCGGAATGGCGGCCGAGGCCAGCACCGTTTCCGCCAGACAGGCGCCGGCCGCGTCGTCCTCCGGGACGCGTTCGGCAATCGCTTTCATGTCAATGGCATAAAAAAGATTGTCATCCAGATTGACGGCCCCCACATAGGCGCGCTTGCGGGACGGCAATCCGCGATAGACGTCCAGAAATTCAGCAATGCCCTCATAGGTCCGCTTTTCCAGTCCGTCCATCCGGTACAGTGAGACCGGATTGCCCAGAAACGCGAAGAAGGACCGTTCCTTCACCAGATGCTGCACCGTGTCGGCGGTATATTCCCGCGTCAGCCGACAGTCCGCCTTCCGGCGTATGGTCTCCGCCGGTATGCCGTCCACATCCCCGTCGACCGAGCCCGGCAGCACAAGGGCCGCCTGCATCGCGCCCGTGCTGATCCCGGTGATCACGTCAATCTCGCTGCGGCCAAACGGGGCGCCGGCGGTCGCACCGGGCCGGTCGCGCGTATCGCGGGCCAGCGACCAGCCGGTCAGGAACCCGGCACCATACGCCCCCCACTGCCCCCCGCCCGACAGAACAAGGATGTTCACGGTTTTGGTGGGGGTACCGTCAATGGTGATGGGCGGCCTGTCCAGGGCGGCAACCGCATTCACTGCCCCCAGAAGGTCGTACATAACCGGTTGCTGCGTTTGCGCGAACGGGCTGCGGCCGACGAAAATCGGCGGTTTCGGCTGGCGCCGCAGGCTGCCGTCACCGTGCCGGATGTCGGTATAGCCCGTCTGTCCCTCATACCCGTAGAAAAAGGTCCCGCATCCCGACACGTTCGCCGGCAGTTGCGGCGTCGATGCGCAGGCGGCCGAAAGAACGGCCAAAAGCACTGTCAAAACCATCGGGAGAAGGACGCGCGGCGCATCGGTCATGGTCGTGGCCGGCGTGGCGGAAAACGGGGTGTGACAGCGCATGGCAAGCCCCTGCAAAGCGCATGTTGGAAGGACGGACCCGGAAAATCCGACGCCACTCTACCCCGTCTGTGAAAAAAAACAACGGCTGGCGGCAAATGCCGGGACCGCATGCGGCCTGTCATGACGTACGGCCTTGACGGTCCGTCTCCGTGACGGGACAGGGTTCTGTCCGGTTATGGGCCGGGAGGGTGGCCGGGACGGGAGATCAGGGCGAGGGAAAGGTGATCTCGTCGTCGATGCGGTCGATGGCTTTCACCAGATCATCCGGCAGGACGATACCGGCACTGTTCAGCGCGACCTCCAGCTGGTCGGTCGTGCGGGCGCCGATGATGGTCGACGTGACAAAGGGCTGCCTGTTGATGAAGGCCAGCGCCATGGTCACCGGGTCCATGCCGTGATCGCGTGCCAGTGCCACATACCGCCGCGTGGCCTCCACCCCCCGGTCTCCCAGATAACGGGGGAATTGTTGGCCGAACAGGGTCAGGCGCGCCCCGTCCGGCTTGGCGCCGTCCAGAAATTTTCCCGACAATGTGCCGAAGCCGGTCGGCGAATAGGCCAGCAGGCCGCACTCCTCGCGGATGGAGGCCTCCGCCAGTCCAACTTCGTAAGACCGGTTCAAAAGATTGTACGGGTTCTGCACGCTGGCGATCCGAGGCACGCCCTTCGTCTGCGACAGGCTGAGCGCATGCATGACGCCCCAGGCGGTCTCGTTCGACAGGCCGACGGCGCGGATTTTGCCCGCGTCAACCAGATCACCGAGAACGCCCAGCGTTTCCTCCAGCGGAATGGCCCCCTTGTCGTCGCGGTCGCGGTAGCGCAACTGGCCGAAAAAATTCGTCGGACGTTCCGGCCAGTGCACCTGATACAGATCGATATAATCCGTTTTCAGGCGCCGCAGACTGTTGTCCAGTGCTTCCGTGATGCTGGCCCGGTCCAGGCGGGTCTGGCCGTCGTGCAGATGCGGACGGATATAGGGAAATGTCTTCGACCGTCCGACGACCTTGGTCGCCAGCACCACCTTGTCCCGTTTGCCGGTTTTCTCGAACCAGTTGCCGATGATGGTCTCGGTGGCGCCGTATGTCTCCTGAATCGCCGGAATGGAATACATTTCCGCCGTGTCGAAGAAATTGACGCCCCGGTCCAGTGCCATGTCCATCTGGGTGAAGCCGTCGGCTTCCGTATTCTGACGGCCCCAGGTCATGGTGCCGAGACAGATCAGACTGACCGACAGGCCGGTGCGGCCAAGCGGACGCTGTTCCATAAAGAAAAGACCCTTCCGGAAACGGGTGTGAGAAACCGCAGGCGCGGAATAGCGGCGGCGGCGTCAGGCCGCTGCCACGCCCTTGTCCGTCATCAGCTGCTGCAATTCACCGGATTCGAACATTTCGCGCACGATATCGCAGCCGCCGACAAATTCGCCCTTCACATACAGTTGCGGGATGGTCGGCCAGTCGGAAAATTCCTTGATCCCCTGACGCAGCTCGGCATCCTCCAGAACGTTGTAGCTTTCATAAGCCACATTCAGATGGCTCAGAACCTGCGATACAACGCTGGAAAAGCCGCATTGCGGAAAGACGGGCGTGCCTTTCATGAACAGGACGACATCGTCCTTCTGCACATAATCCCGGATGCGCGCCTGGGTATCATGATCCTGGGTCGAGATTTCGGTCATGCGATGAGTTCCTGTCTAAAAAGTTACCAAAACAGTCATGTTTCCCCCATGACATAGGGTGCGGTCCGCTTTTTGCCAAGGCAAACCTGCCTTCATCACGGGAAAAAGGCGGCTTTGCAGATGGGGGCGGCCGACATGCGGCGGCCTATTCCGGGGCACTGGTCTGAAGAGCCAGGGCGTGCAGTTCGCCGCCCATCCGTCCCTTCAGGCTTTTATAGACCATCTGGTGCTGTTGGACGCGGGATTTGCCGCGAAATCCTTCATACACCACATGGGCCGCATAATGGTCGCCGTCGCCGCGCAGATCCTCGATCCGCACCTCCGCGCCCGGCAGGCTTTCCTTGATCAGCTGTTCAATGTCTTCCGCGTGCATGGCCATGATTGCCGCTCCCTCTTGACTGGCGGTCCCCATCAGATAATCCCCCGTGTGCTTTTTGGCAATCGGGGCCGGCCCGGTCAGGCTGTTTTTTGATCCAGAAGATAGGCCTTGAGATCGCCGTACAGGCATTGCAGCCCGTCTGTGTCCGGACGGTAGCGATCCCGTCGTTTGTAACATGCCTCCAGGTCGCCGGGATCGGGTGACCAGTTCACCGGCAGAACCGACGACAGTTTTTCCAGAAAATGATACTGGTGATCGTCCGCGACCGTCCGGTTGGGAAACGTGATGAAGGGCGTGCCGAACATAAGGCATTCATACACCGTCATCCCGCCGTGCAGGATCACCAGGTCGGCATCCCGGATCAGGCTGCGGATATTCTTGCTGTAGCGGAAGAAGTCGCCGTGTTGAGGCTCATAAGTGCCATTGCCGATCTGGCATGTCAGGGGACTTGAAAAGACACCCAGCCCGGCCAGCCGGTCGGCCTCGGCAACCAGGGCGTCGAAGGGCAGACCGGTGCCAACGGTCAGGAAGATCACACCACTGTCCCCTTGTAAACCGCCCGCTTTGAATATTGTACCAGCTCCGGCCAGGGAACGTAAAAGCGGTCGATCAGACGCAGGGCCAGACAAAGCCGGGCCGTGCGCGACAGGCCGTCGACACGGGTCAGACTTTCGATAAAAACGGTTTTGCGGCCGCTTAGCCGGGCCGCCAGAAAGCACGGCAGGGCCAGATTGGACCCCACCGCCAGCACCGTATCGCACCGATGGACGCGGATAGCGGCACGTATGGCCCGGACATTCGCCGCGATGCCCCGGATCAGCCGCAGGGGGGACCGGCTGCCCCATGTGCGTATGGCGCTCAGATACACCACCGGCCCGTCCGGTACCGGCAGGCCCTCCAGACTGACTTCATCCCGCACAATGGCATAAATCAGATCGACCGCATCGCCGATACCGCGGGCGATCATCGCGGATTCGGTGACGAATCCACCCCCGTGAATGCACATCAGAAGCCTGGGTCTGTCAGTGGTCGGCGGCATGGCATCTCCCGGCCGTCAGGATCACGGGTGCGGATCAGTCCCCCATAAGGTCGGGCAGCCAGGCTTCGCTCAGCTGTCGCAGCTCGACCAAGGGTAGGTCAATCGGAAGGGCCAGGGCGTTGTCTCCATCGCCTTCGATCCGGACACTGTCCCCGTCCGTCCGGCCGATCCGGATGGCCGGTATGCCGGCCTGTCCGGCGCGTGCCAGGACGTCATCCGCCGCCGTGTCCTCCACCGCGACAAGATACCGCGCCTGGGTTTCGGAAAACAGGGTGACATGCAGGGGCAGCGTGTCCGGCAGCCTCAGGTGCGCGCCGACCCCGCCGGCCAGCGCCATGGCGACCACACCGGCGATCAGGCCGCCGTCCGACAGGTCGTGGCAGCAGGTCACCGTGCCGTCCCCGATCAGGCCGCGCACGAAATCGCCGTTGCTTTTTTCAACCGTCAGGTCGACGCGCGGCGGGGCGCCCGTGTTTCCTTGCACCGGCACACCCAGAATGTCCCGCTGGTACAGGCTGCACCCCAGCTCGTCGGCTGTCTTCCCGATCAGCAGAATGGTCTGCCCCGCGCCGGCAAAGGCCGCGGCGGCCCGTGCCGAGACATCCCTGACCAGTCCCACGCCGCCGATGGCCGGGGTGGGTAGAATGCCGACACCGTTTGTCTCGTTATACAGGCTGACATTGCCCGAGACGACCGGATAGTCGAGCGCGGCGCACGCCGCCGCCATGCCGTCGATACAGCCGACGAACTGCCCCATGATGTCGGGCCGTTCCGGATTGCCGAAATTCAGGCAATTGGTGATGGCCAGCGGCGTCGCCCCCGTGGCGGTCAGGTTCCGCCACGTTTCCGCCACCGCCTGTTTGCCGCCCTCGAACGGGTCAGCGTAACAATAGCGCGGTGTCACATCGGTGGATATGGCCAGCGCCTTGTCCGTGCCGTGCACCCGGACCAGTGCCGCGTCACCGCCGGGGCCGGCCACCGTGTCGGCCATGACCTGACTGTCATACTGTTCCCAGATCCACCGGCGACTGGCCAGCGACGGGCCTCCGATGAGCCGTTTGATCGCTCCGGCCAAATCGTCGACCAAATCGCCAACCGGATCACCGGGGGCGGGGACCTCGGCCCGGTCGCGTGCGGGCGTCGGCGTGTGCGGACGGTCATAATCGGGGGCGTCGTCCACAAGGCTCGGCACCGGAATGTCGCCGACCGTCTCGCCGTGAAAGGTCAGGGTCAGGTTGCGGCCTTCGACAATCTCGCCGATGACCGCGAAATCCAGGTCCCACTTGCGGAAAATCGCCTCGGCCTCGGCCTCGCGGCCGGGTTTGAGAACCATCAGCATCCGCTCCTGGCTTTCCGACAGCATCATTTCATAGGGCACCATGCCGCTTTCGCGCTGCGGTACGCGCTCCAGGTCCAGCCGCAGGCCGACGGCGCCTTTTGACGCCATTTCAACGGATGATGAGGTCAGGCCCGCAGCCCCCATGTCCTGAATGGCGACAATGGCGTCGGTGGACATCAGTTCCAGACAGGCCTCGATCAGCAGTTTTTCCGTGAACGGGTCGCCCACCTGAACGGTCGGGCGTTTTTCTTCCGTGTCTTCGGAAAACTCGGCCGAGGCCATGGTCGCACCGTGGATACCGTCACGGCCCGTTTTGGCCCCCACATAAACCACCGGATTGCCGATCCCGGCAGCAGCCGAATAGAAAATCCTGTCCGTATCCGCCACGCCGACCGTCATCGCATTGACAAGGATGTTGCCGTTATAGGCCGGATCGAAATTGGTCTCGCCGCCCACCGTCGGTACACCGACACAGTTGCCGTAACCGCCGATGCCCGCGACAACCCCTTCGACCAGATGGCGGGTTTTCGGGTGGTCGGGCGCCCCGAAACGCAGGGCGTTCATATTGGCCACGGGCCGCGCGCCCATGGTGAACACGTCCCGCAGAATACCGCCCACGCCGGTTGCCGCCCCCTGATAGGGTTCGATGAAACTGGGATGGTTATGGCTCTCCATCTTGAAGATGGCGGCCTGGCCGTCGCCGATGTCGATAACACCGGCATTCTCGCCCGGCCCCTGAATGACCCAGGGCGCTTCGGTCGGCAGCTTTTTCAGGTGACGGCGCGATGATTTGTATGAGCAGTGCTCCGACCACATGACGGAATAGATGCCCAGCTCCAGAAGGTTCGGCGCTCGGCCCATGGCGGCCTCGATGCGGGTGTATTCCTCTCGTGTCAGGCCGTGTTCGGCCACGATCTCGGCTGTGACGGTGTGTTCGTTCATAACATTCGGTCCTTACCCGAGAAGACTTTCAAACAGGGCGCGGCCATGGGTGCCGCCGTGCAGCGGATCGACGGCGCGTTCCGGATGCGGCATCATGCCGAGGATGCGGCGGTTCTCGCTCAGTATGCCGGCAATCCGGCGGGCGGACCCGTTGATGTCGTCGCTGTAGGTGAAGGCCACGCGGTCATCGCCTTCCAGCCTGTCAAGCGTATCGCCGTCGGCGACGAAATTGCCGTCATGGTGTGCCACGGGGAGATGGATGGCGCTCCCCCGGCCGTAGCCGGCGGTAAAACGGCTGTCGCCCGCCGTGACTGTCAGCTTGACGTCACGGCAGACGAATTTCAGTTTGCCGTTGCGCATCAGGGCGCCGGGCAGCAGGCCGCTTTCCGTCAGGATCTGAAAGCCGTTGCACACGCCCAGGATCGGCATCCCGGCCCTGGCGGCGCCTGCAAGCGCCGGCATGATGGGCGACTGCGCCGCCATGGCGCCGCAGCGCAGATAATCACCATAGGAAAACCCGCCCGGAATGGCGATCACGTCCACCTTCGGCAGGTCTGTTTCCTTGTGCCAGACCATGATCGGTGTGCGGCCTGTCACGCTTTCCAGCGCGACGGCCATATCGCGGTCGCAGTTCGACCCCGGAAAAACAAGAACGGCGCTGTCCATGGGGCGTTACTCCAGCTCGAAGCTGTAATTCTCGATCACCGTGTTGGCGAGCAGCTTTTCGCACATCGCCTTCACGCTGGCTTCGGCCTTGTCGCGGTCGTCTTCCATCAGGACCAGTTCGATGAACTTTCCCTGACGGGCGCCCTCGACGCCTTCAAAGCCGAGATTGGCAAGCGCGCCGCGAATGGCGGCGCCCTGCGGGTCCAGCACACCTTCTTTCAGGGTCACGTAAATACGGGCCTTCATGGACAATTTCCCCTTCATGAATTCAGCGTTTCGAATTCGGATTTTCGTTCCGGCTCATCCCTTGCGATGGCTGGACAGATCCTTCACATCCGCCGACGGCAGGATGCCGAGCCGGCGCGCCACTTCGGCATAGGCCTCCATTTCACCGCCGAGATCGCGGCGGAACCGGTCCTTGTCCATTTTTTCACCGGTTTCCATGTCCCACAGGCGACAGCCGTCGGGGCTGATCTCGTCGGCCAGCAGGGTGATGACCTCTTCGCCTTCATACAGGCGGCCGAATTCCAGTTTGAAATCCACCAGCTTGATGCCGATGCCGGCAAACATGCCCGACAGGAAATCATTCACCCTGAGCGCCAGGTGGGTCATGTCTTCAAGTTCCCAGTCATTGGCCCAGCCGAATGTCAGAATATGGTCCTCCGCGATCAGGGGATCGTCCAGTTCGTCGGATTTGAAACAATATTCCACCAGCGGGCGGGGCAGGGGCGTGCCTTCCTCGATGCCCAGCCGTTTCGACAGGGTGCCGGCGGCGATATTGCGCACGATCACCTCGACCGGGATGATTTCCACCGCCTTGATCAACTGCTCGCGCATGGACATGCGCTCGATGAAATGGTTGGGGATGCCGATGTCGGTCAGCGCCTTGAAGATATGCTCGGAGATGTGATTGTTGATCACCCCCTTGCCCGACAGGGTGCCTGTCTTCTTCTTGTTGAACGCGGTGGCGTCGTCCTTGAAATACTGGATCAGGGTTCCGGGCTCCGGCCCCTCATAGAGGATTTTGGCCTTGCCCTCATATACCATGTTGCGGCGGTTCATGCGCGGATGTGTCTCCTGGCTGCCGGTGATCGAGCGCGTCTCGCATATACCGGATGCGCGCTTTCTATAAGATATGCGGACGCCTGCGGCAACGCTTTAGCGCGCGTTTCAGACAGGCCGGTGGCTGACACTGGACTATCGGCCCGCATTTTTTCACGCCCTGAACTATTGGCCGCCTGTCCCGTGATCCGGTCCGTCGCCCGGCGCGCGGGCGCCGTGTATGCCCAATCTGCAAGACCCGCCCACAAGAGCCTTGTGGCATCGGGGCCCTGCCGTAATATAGCGGGAAGGGATAGGCCGCTGTCGCCGGCCTCTTGATATTTGGTGTCTGTCTGATTATTCGGCGTCTGTCGGATGGTTGCGTGTGGGCCGGATATTGGGTATCGGGTGCCGTATGTTTGGCGACCGACTGTCTCTGTCCGCCGGCACAGCCAGTTCCATTTTCATTCAGCCCGAGGGGGAGCCCTGATGACCACCTTTGACAGCCGGGAAAAGGCCTTCGAAGACAAATTCGCCCATGACGAGGAAATTATGTTCAAGGTCCGCGCCCGACGGAACCGCCTGTTCGGCGAATGGGTCGCGCAAACGCTGGACATGCCCAAGGCCGAGATATCGGCCTATGTCGACTCGGTCCTTGCCGCGGACCTGGAGGACGCCGGCGATCAGTATGTGATCCGCAAGGTGCGCGCCGATTTTGAGAAACACGGCGTCGACATGTCCGATCACAGGCTGGAAAAACATCTCGAGGAATGCATGTCCGAGGCCAAGGCCCAGATGCTGACAGGGGACTAGGCAGTGTACCCATAAACAGGGTTCCCAAATAGAGTGGGTTGTGCTTCAAGCTCCTTGAAGGAGTTGGATGATGGCGCGTTTTGATTTGAGC
>NZ_REFR01000012.1 GCF_003688555.1 Eilatimonas milleporae | reverse complement strand
TTAAAGTGGCTGCGGAGTGATGGACCCGGACACTCGTTCCATCAATCATCCGTACATCACCACCGTAAGCATCTGTGATTGCGTCCATAATCTGGTCCCAGATGCCCGCTTTCGTCCAGCGGCGGAAGCGATTATAGCAGGTCGTTGGTGGCCCATAGCGCCCAGGTAAATCCGCCCAAGGCGCGCCAGAACGCAGAACCCAAAAGATACCGTTCAAAACGCGCCTATCATCAACGCGCGGTACGCCCCGTGATTTCTGTGGCAGGACCGGCCCAATCACCGACCATTCAAAGTCTGTTAGATCATATCGATGGACCAAAACTCACTCCCTAAGCATCTCAAGGGACCGAAGCACCAAACTGCCTATGAGGGAAGCCCGTTTATGAGTTTACGGCCTAATATAACTGCCGATAGCACGCGTTTAAGATTTTCGGATTTACTTACCTGCTCGCCTGAAACGTCAGCGCTTTGAAGTTAGCCTGTTCTTCCAACGAGGAGACAGACGATGAAGGGAAGTGTTGACCTGCTCCCCTAATTGTCCGCTTTTATAAGTTAGCTCTGTTGAAAGCTTTGAGTCTAAACTACTTCTGAAATTTACAGGCGGGCTGTCGCTTTTTATAGATCGACGATGTAAGAATAATCGCGTTTTATGCATCAATGCGGTTGTATCTTATGTGCCATAAGCATCCTGAGATCCGCAGCTTTCCTTCTGGGATAGTTGCATCTTATGTGTCAAGACATCCCAGCCATCATAGGCTCAGGACCCATAAATTAGGACTCACGGCGGGGCGTTGCACGGGGTGACGACCGCCGGATGATCTCCGGGATCGTGCATGTGTTGCAGAACGGCGGCCGCTGACCAGACGCGCCGCGCCATCTGTATGGCCCGCGCAAGACGCTCTACAACCGCTTTGTGCGTTGGGTGGCGAAGGGTTGCGGGCGGAGGTTTTCCACGCGCTGGCGGCCGAGGGCGGCCCGCCGGCGGTGCTTTTGGCGGTATGCGCCCATCGCTGTGCTGCCGACGGTAAAAGGGGGGGGGCGTGCCCAAACCATCAGCCGCAGTCGCGGCGGGCGCACCACCAAGATCCATGCGCTGAGTGATGCGGACTGTCGGCCGGTCACCTTCCTGCTGACGCCGGGCAATATGGCTGACTGCACAGCCGCAGAGGCCTTGATCGAGCAGATGACCGCCACCGGGCTGCTCCACGCCGACAAGAGCTACGACAGCGATCGATTGCGCCGCCAAATCGAAACCTGCGGGGTCGCACCAAACATCCCGCCCAAGCGCAACCGCCGTTGGAAGTCCAGCTTCTCGCCTTTCCTCTACCGCGACCGCAATGCCATCGAACGCATGTTTAGCCGGCTCATGAACTTCCGACGCATCGCAACCCGATACGAAAAGCTCGCACAGAACTTCCTCACCGCTCTCCAACTCACCGCAACCGTCTGCTATTGGTTATAAGGCCGGAGCCTAGTATATTGAAATCTATAGGGCGTTACGCTCTAGGATTGGCCGAGCCAGCCGGCGAAGGGGCAGGTTTCTGAACCCTTTGTTTTTTAACAGAGAACACATTTCCTCGTCTCCGCCTTGAGTTGGGATAGGGTTGGGTCCTCTTAAGGCAAAGGTACTGGTCCTTAGAGAATTTCTCTCGGCGTATCCGTTTGCAAGGATATGATCGTTTTTACCATGTCTTTAATACAGACCCGCACATGGGGATTGTTGATCCTTTCCACATCATATGGACCTTCTAAGGGGTTTATCTGATCACTTGATTTTTCGATAACAGGAGGGAAAAAATCAGTGATATTACGCCCAAGAACAGTTGCGATCAGGTATAATCGGCCGCCTGATAGCCGGTTTGCCCCAGTTTCGTATTTTTGTATTTGTTGGTAGCTTAGACCTACGGACTCGGCGAGCACAGTTTGTGACAGGCCCAATAATTTTCGGAAGCGCCTGATCCTCCTGCCAATGTATTTATCGGTTTCGTCAGCTTTGCGCGCATCATAATTCCCCTTGCGGGATTGAGCTTGGAGAATACCTTCCATCGGCCTTCCCTCCCTTGGAAATGACAGATAAGGCTGAGAAACCTCTTGGATGTTTCTCAATCACCTGTCTGCCTTGAATATATTGTGCCGGATGCCGGAAAGCTGCCCTAGGTAAGCAGACTGCGCCTTTAGCTCGGCCGAACCGGGAGCTTGTACAGAGCCTAAAGGTCATGGAATCTCTCCACAACACAGTCATCCGGACACCACCAATTCCATAGGTGAGGCGCGGGTTGTTCCTAGCATGCGGGTTTCCGGTCCCGCCTGACAGTGCGCTGTCAGAGCCGGCATACTCACAAAAACTTGTATGAAGTCAATCTTAAATTAGTGGAGAATAAGCCGGTACACTTTCAGCCAGAAGAGAACATTCTCCCCATGTCCGCGTACCGCGGCTTTTCCCAGGCGCACGATGACCTCATAGATGGCCCGGTGTCCGTAAATCGTTTTCAGCACTCTCACCGCTTCATCATGCGATATATGATCTTGCAGTCTCGGTATCTTGCGAATGGTGCCATCAGTTCCATTGGAAAAAGCGGATTTCATATAGAATTTCCTAGTTGAACCAGCTGCTTCCGGAAAGAATGGCTAGGACCATTGCGGGCTTTTAGCGCGGCAGAGCAGCAAGCCGCCCTCCGTTAGCTTGGACATGGCAACACTGCCATAGGACAATGTCCGCCAAGGCTCTCCCTTGGCGCCGCCATCCGGTCACACCGTTGCAACCTGGTTCCTAGTCGGAGGCTTTCCGGTCCTCCCCTGGCCGGATATGGACAGCCAGGACCCCCATCCTTGTTGTCTATGGATAAAAGGTCAAGGCTCACGCAAAACTTTTAGATGCGTTAATTCGCGGTGAACGCGCTATCGCGATACAACGATGTACAGCACGGAAAGGCGCGGATTGAACCATGGCGAAATCAGCCGATGACGTTTTCTATATCCATATGACGGCCGCTGAGCGCGCTGAAGGTGAACGCTTAGACACTCTGCTGAAAACCAAAACCCCGACCCTATCTTTCTCTCAACCCCCGGATTCCCATTGTTCAACCAGTCTGCTATAATACGACCAGGAATGGAGAAACCCTATGGATGAGCGAAACATTGATAGGCAAGAGCGTATCGCGGAAGCCCTGCACTATGGCGGCAGCGTCAGTTATGGAGCCGCCCGGTTCATCTATGCCGGAGCATCCCTGCTCCTGTTAATCGGCGCAATCTATTATTTCACCAATCCAATGCAGAATACCGAGGGTTTATCGGCATTGGTATTTTCTGGGATGCTGTCATTTTTATCGCTGAGTTTCGCGGCAGGTAGCTGGTTTGCCAATCAGATGTATCAGCGCCTCAAAGACTAGGTTGCCTCCATCATTCATGAAGCGATCAAGAGCGCTCGATAGGAAGCTTCTGGCTGTCGCCGCCTGGCTTGATCTTGTCGGTCTTTTCATCACTAGGATTTTCGCCGTTAACATTCTGTTCATCGTCATATTCCAAGCCCTTGGTCCACTCCCGTATACGCCCAGCTTCATCTCGGAGATCGTTTAGCCCCTCAAGGAAAGCCTGACTGCGATCAAATGATGTACCCTCCGGCGCTTCTGAGCCAATGGTTCTGCCCCAAAGCTGCTGTGTTTGATCATTCCAAAAGTCATACCGATTGACCAGTTGACTTGAATCAATATCCGCAAATGAGCGACTGGTGCTTCCACCAGCTTCAAGATTGCCAAACAGCTTCAGAAAGGGAATTGCCCCCGTCCCGACACTCGCACGGGCATAAGCCTCTTTGGTGCCTGTATCGCTGTCCGACGACAGGTAAGAGATATCCTTGCCGGCAATTGCGTTGAGATAGCCTGAGGTCTGCTGTGCCAAACTGTCGGAAAAACTCGCCGTGGTCCCCTCGGCCTCGGCCTTCTCCAACAGGCGGGCAAACTTGCTGACCCCGTCAAAATGCCCCGCTTCCGCCAGTTCCGCGAAGCGGAACAGGGTCTGACCGCCGTCCGTTCCCTGCCTGGCATCGACACGCTGTCCCTCCAGAAAGTGGACGGTATCGTCCTGCGTACCGCTGCGACCGCTGCGGACGTCCATACGGCCGATCTCGAAGGACTCCGGATCAAAATAGACGGACATGGCCCCACCGGTCTGCGCCGCCATCCACTGGTCATTGGTCATATGGCTGCCGAAGGCTTGCATGCTGCGGTCGTTGATGGCGACCTCGATGCCGCCATTGCTCATCTGGTAGAGATCGCTTTCCTCCAGGCCATAAGCCTTGGCAAAAGCGGATTCCCGCATGCGCCGCTCCCCATGGTCCTGTGCGTCAAGGCTGGCAATCTTCTGCGCCAGGGTTTCCGGGGATTGGGCTTGCCGCTGTGCCGTCGTTTCGAGCCCGCGCACGGCGCCGACAGTCCTGGTCACATCCACGGCACCCGCCCGTGTATAGGTATCTGCATTGCGTTCCGGGGCCTGTTCAAACTGTCTGACAGCGCCTGTCTGGCGAAGGCCGCCCATGAAGCTTTCCGCCCTGGCGGACTGTTCCGGGGTCATCCCGGCCCGCATGGCCGCATCGGAAACCCCCTCGGCAGCCCCGATCCGCTGTGCCTCGGTGACGCGCACGGTCTGGAAGGCCCGGTTCATATCGCCGTCATAGGATGACACCCTGCCCGCTTCACTGGCAGGCCCATAACTGGTCATCAAGCTCTTGGCCTGGTCCTGCGATATGCCGGCAAATTCAGCCAAACGGCGGGTCTGCTGCTCGAACGCCTGCGCATCCAGTATTTCCCGCTCGGCACCGGTTGCTCCGGTTTCCGCGGTGGTATTGGAAATCCCCGTCACCGAAGGCCCGGCCTGCCGGTTGACCCCTTCGACCCGGCCCGCCGCCTGCCCGCCGGTGGCCACCCCGGCCATGCCGTAGAGCGCATGTCCGGTAAAACCCTGGGACGCGCCTCTCTGCACGAAGCCTTCATGGCGCCCCAGTTCCTGCACGAGGGTCCCGGATCTGGACGCCGCCATCCCCTGAAAACTGCCCGGTCCCACCGCCGCCATGCCCGTGAAGGACCCGGCGGCCTGGGCTCTCGACGCTGTCCCTTCTGACAGCCGTTCCGGATTGAGGCGCGCTTCGGCCGACCGGTTGCCGATGTCCTCGCCACGGTGCCCAAAGGGCACGGTCAGTTGGCCAAAACTGTAGCCGGAGAAGCGGAACATAAGGATGACAATGGTACTGGCCAAACTGATGGAGATCAGCCTGCTCGTGCCAAAAACATTCAGGGCTTTCACCGACGCCGGCGGCGTCAACATGATGGCGTCGAACGCCAGATTGTTCCGGTGTACATCCTCAAAGGCATCATACGCGATCCCCATGAGCACGGATTGCAAGCCTATATCGATGACGCCCCAAAGCGTCACGAACACGAAAAACCCTACACTCAGGCTGAGCACCCGGAACCTGAGGGGCGTGACCAGGAACAGCATGATGAGCGGAAGCGTGCTCATGGCCGCCGCCAGGAAACCGGCACGGATGGACTGGCCGTATTGCGAGGCAAAGGTCAAAAGTCCGGCCGCCTGCGTGATCATGCTCCGGTTGGTTTCCGCCGCGATGGACCGGGAAGGGTCAATATCCGCAGCGGCCTCCTGCATAGCGAGTGCCAGCGCCACGGACCGAAGATAGGTCACCCGGTCACCGGTCTGGCCAAAGACGGTCGGCACGATCTCATCCATCAGATTAAAGCAGCGACCTCGCTGGGCAAAATCAGCCATGTCGAAGCCGACGCTGGAACACAGAGACCGGGTGAACTGGAGGTAATTGCCCGGCGCCATCAGAGCTGTATTGATATCGGTATACGCATCCGTGCAGGTCCTCATGGTGCCGGCCGGATTGGCCTGCGTGCGCCAGGGGATTTCCACGGCCTCAGATTGGGCACTGGCAAAAGTGACCAGCAAATCGGTCGAGTTCCTGTTCAACTCATCGAGATTGAACCCGGTGCCGGGAAGGACGGACGCCACCTGACCGCACCCGATGTAATAGGTCTTGATGTTTTCCCAGAAATATTCGCTGAGAAGGATGGGCCCCGCCTGGAAGGTGTTGTTGATCAGTTTGAACAACAGTCCGTCCGCGTTGTTTTCATATGGGACCGGGCTGGAGGCATTGGCGATTTCAGCGCCGATCACCTCGATGAGATTGGTCAGACCGGCAACCAGAATGATACCGTCCGGCACACCGGCCACGGGCTGATAGGCATTCAGTGTACGGTCATACACATGGATGGTGCCGCGCGGCACGATGAAGGCGATAAAGAGCCCTGCCCCGACCATAAACATCAACAGCCAGTTCCGGATGGTGCCGTCTTCCCGGTTTTGCCGGACCATGCTGGACACGGCCCCGGCGGCAAGTCCAAGCACTGCGGCCACGAAGACGATACCGCCATAATCAGTATTGGAGAAAAAGAAGGCGATATACTGAAAAGCGGAAACGACCTGGTTGAAACCGTTGTACGTGATGTAATCCATTTCAATGGCATGGGCCGGCCAGGACAGGCCGGCAAGAACAGCGCTCAGGACGCACACATGGCGGTAAGGCGTCATCGCTCCGTCTGACCTTTGACATAGTCCTCCCACGCGAGTTGGTTCTCCGCCTCGAACAGGGCCGCTTGAGCGGCAAAGGCATGCTGTTCGGCCACCGTTATTCTGTAGGCCCTGCCCGTGACCCGGCGGGCATCCACCAGTTCACCGCGCAAGCGCTGAAGCTTGGCGCGGGCCGGTTCATAGATGGCGAGATTACAGGCACCGCGCGCCGCCACACCGGGATCAACG
This sequence comes from Eilatimonas milleporae, assembly GCF_003688555.1. Taxonomy (GTDB): domain Bacteria; phylum Pseudomonadota; class Alphaproteobacteria; order Sphingomonadales; family Kordiimonadaceae; genus Eilatimonas; species Eilatimonas milleporae. The sequence continues at coordinate 374,850 of NZ_REFR01000012.1, read as the reverse complement.
CCGGGCGTAATCGCATCGGTCAGGGCCTTGTTGATCAGAAAATCCACATTGGTCAAAAGATCGTCGAAGATCCGGTAGGAGAGCGATGCGGCTATCGGCCATTGATAGGCATTGATGGCCTGCGCCTCCGCCCCGCGCACGATACCGTTCTTCATGATCTGCCAGACGGGTTGCGCCGACTGATTGATGAAACGGATCTCTTCAGGGGTAAAACGACGCCGCGCACGTATGGCGGTGCCGATCTCCGTCATATTGTCACGCACCATATTCACCACGGAGATGTTGGTGGCCGGAACACAGGGGCCGCCATCGGCAGGCCGGGCCATAACCTCACCCGTCAGAAAATCATAAGAGGAAAACCGGTCATTGCCGGGACACCGGTCAATGGAGCGGATCACCGGCGCATTGGCATTGGACGGCCAACTGATCAGCACATCCCCGATATATCCCCGCACCAGCGAGGCCATGGACCCCATACCCACCCGCTCCGCCGCATTGGCGATAACGGACCCGTCTGCAAAGAGTTCCCTGATGGCGGTGGGACAGGCGGAGACTTCATCGTGCAGGTCCTCGGGCGGGGCGTTGTTGTTGTCCCGAATGGCCTGCTGTGTGCCATGATAGTGCTTCTGCCACCCCTCTTCCAGGGAGCGGCTGCCCGTCGCCTCCTCCAGGACGTTCGCGAAAAAGTCCGGATTATCGCCCGCAATCAGCTTTGCGACCTGATTGGACATGCGGCAATCATTGACCTGAATGGCATTGAGAAAACTGGACGCCCCTTCCAGTTTGGACATGACGTCTTCACAGGTTTCACAGTGGGCCTTCAGAGCCATGCTGAAAGCCAAAGCGGGCGCTGCCTGAAGGATGTTTTCAAATTTTTCCACGAGATATTCCGGGTCCAGAAAACTCAGCCCTCCGGCAAACAGGTCGATCCCGCCGCATCCCGCCCGCAACCGGGTCGGGGTGACACTGAAGAGAGTGTCCGTGGTCATCCTGAAGCGACCGTTGAACTGACCACCGGACAGATAGCCCCGACGCTGAGCCTCAAACGACGACGGCCCTTGGGCCGTCTGTGAATCGAACCACCGCTCCGTCCAATCCTGCGCATAAGCCGGTGACAGACAAATTGTCAGCGTCAGAACAGCAGACAGGCAAACACCTCTCAACAGGGATCGTGTCAGGCACATGCTTCAGTCTCCATGATGGGCGATGCCGGCGACGGTGCCGGCAGGATCAAAAAATCCGCCATCGTCGCTTTCATCCGTCAGGAATTGCTTGAGGCCGATTTCGCCTTTGAGGACCCTTATGGCGCGGTAGGCGTTATCGGCCACCACGGGCAGGCTTTCCGCGCCAACAGCGACGGGGAAATAGTCCTCGCTGTCGCGCCGGATCAGAATGGTCATAGGGGTGCCCTGCACATTCATGCGGGCGGCCCGGTCGGGATATGCCTCAATATCCAGCCGTCGGATCGTCCACCCGGTGCGGTCCCTGAAGGACTGGAGAACACCCCACTGAACGTCGCAGTAGGCACAGCTTTTTTTGCTGAACATCACCAGCGCGAACTCTCCCCGCTCGGCGATCAGGCGGCGGGACCGGTCCTGCTTGCGGGCCTTGCTGTCAGCGGTACGGCCCGCATTCGTGATGGGGTAGCTGGACCGGGCATTGAGTTGGGGATGCTGAAGCAGCGCCACACCCGACAAGGCGGTAAAGGCACGGGACCGGCGGCGCACAAAATCCAGCAACTGGTAATACTGCGCGACCTCGCCCACATCTTCACTGACAATGGCGTATGAAAGCTGGGCCGCCATCAGATCGCCCACGGCAGCAGGCCGCATCTTTCGCAGCCGCTCCATCGGCGGGATTACGGGCTCATGGGCCAGATCGTCCTCAGGCTCCGGCAAGGTTTTCCCGGCTGGATCGTCATACCAGTTCCAGCCCCGTTTCACGGACACCTCACCGTCCGCCAGAAGGCCGCACGACACGCAAACGACGGTGGCGCCCAGGACGATCAGGTGGATATGCACACGCCAGAAAAACAGACCGGTCATAGTATGGCCTCCAGAACCGTGGCCCGGTCCAGCGGCACGAGACCGAAATACCGGCTGTCATAGCCGTCGGGATGGGGCGAACCCGCAAAGAAAACCCCATCCGGGACAGGCCCGCCGGACCAGTCGAACACCTCCAGCGGCAGGCCGCTTTGCGTCTCGCTTTTGGCCACCGAGATCAGACGGCCATTGCAGACAAAAATCAGACCGATCCGGCGCAACTCATCGCCCGGCATGCACAGGGCCAACTTTGTGAGGTTATGGACGTTTTTCGGCATCAGGGGATCAATGCGCTTAACAAGAACCACATGCCCACGGCGCACATCTTGGTCAGGACGCTTGACGAATAAGATACCTGGCACGGAATCCATCGCCGTCCAGACATATTGGCTTGCAAAACTGCCTGTAATGGAACCCATTGCAGAGAGCGCCAATAGGAATACCAACACCCAGGACCACGCACGCAGCACAGGTAACCATATCTGATACAGTACAAATCTCATGGCTCTGCGACCTCCTCCTCAAAAGCGCGCAATAGAAGGGAAGCACGTCGGTCACCCTGTTTTTCCAAGGCTTCCAAATGCCCGGTAAAATGCGCATCGCCATAGGTAATGAAACGCGAGACCGAAGCCGCCTTTTCGTCATCAGGGCGCTGGCAATAAGACCGGAATGGGTCTCGGTCCACGATCATGACAGCCGGGACGTGCGTTACTTGGTTTTCTCTAAAAATCAGCGGGTCCAGGAGCACCCCCACATCGTAAACCGCACAGTCCGGCCGCTTGCAGTCCGGGTCTTCCAGAATGATGCTCTGGGTCAGCTCCAAAAGCGGACCGAGTTTTGACAAACCACCGGGAACACCCCGGAAGACGATGACACCATTGACCTTGGCCAACTGGCGGGCGTACCGTCTTAGAACAACTCGGGGGATCGATTGCGAGGCGAAGAGGATTGCCTGAAACGACTTCTGCGGACTATCCGTAGTTACCGTCTCGCTCTTCGCCCCGCTCTCGATTACACCGAGCGCTTTGCGGGCCCGGTCCGACATCTGGGGGGTGATATCGGCCATGCCCTTGCGGCGGACCCATTCCGCCGCTTCCCTGGCTCTGCGTGCAATCTCGTCATCCGGTTCTATAATCTTGAAGTCCGGCCCCTTCCCGGCAGCGTTCGGGTCCGTGTCCTGGCCATAAGCCACGCCGCCGAACACAAGGCAGAGCCCAAAACTGAGAGCCAGCCGGGTCATCCCTCCGTCTCCCGTCCAATCGAGATGTAGGCTTCAAGACCTTCCTCGAAAGCATCCAGCATCTGTGCTTCGGTTTGCGCGGCGAGTTCGTCGTAATACTCGCTCAAGTCCATGTCCGCGAAGTTCAGCGCCTGAAACTCCGCCGGTGTGAAGCCCCGGCATATGGGATCTTTCGGCTCACCCCAGCCTTCATTGAACGCACGGAGCTGTGCGCGGCCCTGTTGATGAATGATCCTCCCCAGCTTGCTGTTGAAACAGCAATACGACCGGGCTTTTTGAACACATCCAATGAACGGTATCCGCGCCACGCAATAGGTGTTGATAAAATGACACATGCCGGAGCCGTCGAGCGCGGCCGTCTCCATGTCCTGCGCATCGCATCCAAAACCCAGCAGTTCGGTAAAGAGCAGATAGACCCCTGCCCCAATCGCCGCCGGGCCTGCCACCGCGGCCATGGCCGCCGTTCCGGCACTGGCGGCACCACTGGCCGTGGCACCGCCCAACAGCGCACTGGTGGCGGCTTCGGCTCCGGCAAAGAGCGCCGAGACCACGGTCGCGCCCGTGGCCATTCCCACACCGCCGGACGAATCCCGTAAGATTTCGCCGCGGTTTTTGCAGCAATTCCGGAAAAGTGTGAGCAAACCGGGACGCTGGCAGTCCATGCCACGGCCTGTAAAGACTTGTATGTCATTCAGACATTCGCCCGATGCGTCGCGCGCACCATCATCCACATAATAATGCCGCTCACGCTGGATATCTTCGATCGGCGTCCGGCCGGTATCCACGCAAAGCGTATCGGAACACCGGCTGACGCCATCCGCACCCATATGACACTGATCCACACCGGCAATGGGACAGGCATCCGGTAAGGGCTCATCCCGGCACTCTCCGGGGATCGTCTCCTGCACACATTCGCCGGGGACGGTACGGGTGGTGCATGCCCCCGGCACCGTCACGTCACGGCATGGGCCCGGGACGATCACAGTGCGGCATTGACCCGGAACCGTCTCCCAACGGCACTGGCCCGGAACCGTCTCCCAACGGCACCGGCCCGGCACGGTCACGGTGCGGCAGGCCCCCGGCACCGTCACGGTACGACACTGACCGGGAACGGTCACAGTACGGCAGACGTCGGGTTGCGGTACGTTCCGGCACTGTCTGGGAATACGGGTGCGGGTGCATATTTCTTCCACCAGACGCACACAGGCATAGCCCCGCGATCCCTGATCAAATTCACCACCATCCACATTATGGCAAAAGGCGTGAGGCTGGCAGCGTCTGCCGTCGAGGGGGCAGCGCCAGGACTCCTCGTCATGGCAGATATAATCCCAATGGGCAGGGGTGCATTCCTCGCGCGGCGGCTGGGGCGTGCATTCCCGCCGTGTTGTTGGAGGATCGCACTCCTGGCGGGTGGTCGGAGGATCACACTCACGGCGGGTCGTATCTGGGTCGCACACCCGGCGCCGGGTATCAGGATCGCACACCCGACGGCGGGTGTCCGGGTCGCACTCACGTCTGGTGGTGTCGGGATCACACTGGCGCGTGACCACATCCGGTTCGCATTCCTCAATGGTTTCATCCGGGGCGCATGTGGTGATCTGCTCATCGGGATCACAGACTTGCCGCACCCGATTGGTGATGCACGCCTGCGCCGTAAGCGGACACACACCATTGTCACAGACGGCAATCTCCCCCTCGCCGTCATAATCACCGTCAAAATTATGATCGATGCCGCATACGGTCTGTCCCTGCCATTCTTGCATGCCCTGCGCCTCAACCGCGCTTGCGGCCATGCACACAAGCATCCACGCTATTGCAAGGGCTTTTTGACGCCACTGGTGCATATCAGGTCCTGACCCGCCAAGCGGAAGGTTTGCATGAGAAGGAGCGCGTCGTTGAAATCGCTGAGACACCCGCAATCCTCGACGATCTCCTCACCGGGCCCGACCGGGCACACACCGGCGGCGCACTGGTGATATTGGTATTGGATGGTCCGCGCCTCGTTCAGAAGCGTATTGACGACGCCCGTGTTTGAGACGTCCGTATCCTCTGTCTGAAAGCTGGTCTTGCAGATCTGTTCACAGTCCGGGATGCCCATATCGAACCGCGCCGAGTACGGACCCGTGAGGGACCGGAACTGATCACCACCGGCAGGCAGCCGGTCGGCATAGTCATCCACAGTGGAATTGCCCAGAATATGCGCGGGCCGCGAGAAGTCGAAGGCACGGCGGCCCGGACCGTCGGTTTCACATTCATAGGTGCGCGCCCGGTCGAACCAGGGCCGCGTGAAAGACCGTGAACACTTTGCGCCATGGAGCGTGCGGCTCCCCGCCAGAGGCGTCAGGCCCGTGCGGCCGCCATTGCGGAAGGTCGGCACACTATCCACGATCTCATCGACAAGACGACACTGGTCACTTTCAGCATGAGGGGCGCAGGTATCGTCAATGGTCTCCTCCAATGCGCATGACGGCTCGTAGCGCACGCGCGCCCGAAGCTGGCCGCTGCCTTTGTCCTTGACCGCGATCGAGAAGATCAGACGATTGGTACCGTCCTGCAGGGCGTCCTTGAAGCTGCGATTGATGCTGACGGTTTTCTGGTCATTGACCTGACAATCGGATGGACGGTTGACCCCGTCATAGCCGCCTGTGGAAAAGATCAGGATATCATTGACCCTGACGGCGATCTGATCCTCATAGACCGCATCCAACAGGGTGGCGTCCGTGATCCGGTCCACATGGTCGATGGACCAGACGATTTCCTCGTGGAAATACCCGCATCCCTCTTCCCGGACCGCCGCATCGCGCGCGCGAAGCCCGTTATTTTCCCCGTCGCCAATGGCGAACAGGAAGCAGTCCGGATCACCGGCGCAGCCCTGTTCGTCATAAGGGTGGGTGGACGTGACACGGCTGATGATATCGATACCGAGGATCTCTTCCAGGGTTACCTGCCGTTCGACCCGGCAGCTCTTGTGGGTGAGAAGGGTCTCTTCACCGGATGGGACACCGGCGATCAGGCCGTGCACACGGTCCCCGGACGCGGCGGCAAAAGCATCCGACGAGAGGGTAGAGGCATCGTCATAATAGGCGTGCTGGGGAGTGTCCGGTTCCGCCGCGCAGGCACGGGTGTCCTGGCCGGACAGACGGATCAGAAAATCCTGTTTCTGGACGGCGCTGACGGCATAGCGCGGATCTTGACGCATGAGGGCCCCGGCCATGCCGCCGGCCAGGTCGTCCAGAATGGTATCGCGGTTGGCAAAGCCCAGGCCCGACCCACAGCTATTGTTGACGCAGTAACACCCGGCCAGTGCCGCAAGCCCGCTGGGCTGCAAGGTGATGCGGCCCTGGTCATTGGCATGCCACAGATAGGGAGTACACTCGGTCCATGTGCCTGGGGCGCAGCCAATCACACCATTGGCGCAGACACCCGATACGGGCACGGGCAGCGCGGCATTGACATCGAAACTGCCGTCAAAATCGGTATCCTGCTTGAGATAGACCGGTGACAGATCACCGCCCGCGCCCAGGCCAAAGAATATCTCCAGATAGCTGGCTGACGACGGACAGGATAGTTGCTTCTGGAAGTTGGTCTGGCCATCCAGCGTGGTGAAGGACATCCCGGAGATGAGCGGCGACGTGAGATTTTGCTCGACCGCCTGTCGGGAGCCTATGCGGTTTTCAATGGCTTCATAGACGGTGCGGGCCTTGTCGGTCTGCTCCTGTCTGTCCTGGCCAAGCGCACTCCCGCCGGCCACCGCCAGCCCGGCCGCGCAGAGAAGGCTCCACCGCTTTGCCGGATTACGGCGTGACACAGCAAAACACCTTCTCGAAAATCTGCCACGCGTAATTATCCTCGTTCGGCGGATGTTTCATGCCCGACCAGATCAGGCCGGTGCGCCCGATATTGACGCATCCGGACTGCTTGACCGGCTCCATCATCTGCAATTTGTAGAGGGACTTGGTCCAGATCGGCGCCAGACGCTCCCCGCAGCCGTTGCGGGTGCTGTTGCGCAGCAAACCCAGGCGCCCCATCATGAAGATCTGCTTGGCCGCGATGGCCGCATTGGCCTCCACATGGTCGGCACTGCTGGAACGGCCGCCCATGGGATAGCTCAACCCCCACCCGCCCATGCACCAGAACAATGTATCGATCGTACCGCCTGTGTGAGACATGGCGGCGTCCGACACGCATGCCAGCAATGCCGCGGGATTGCCGAACAGAACGGCTTCCGGATTGATGATCGCGCCCAGAATCTCATTCTGATAGGTGGGCAAAACCTCGGACATCATGGCGACGTCAAAGCCGCTTTCATCAAGGCAGGGAATGTCCGTGAACAGGCCGAGGATCGCCCAGACGGGGGCAATGTAATAGTGCATCTGCGCAAAGGTGGTGCCTTGGCGGTAGGTATGGCGGGACCCGCCGTGCAGACGGCCATCCGTCTCCATCACATCGACGCCCAGCGGCATCATGCAGCCGGGGTTTTCGACCGTGTCGATCCACCTGTTCGGGGACCAGAAATTGACCCGGATCCCCGGCAAAGGCAGCCCGAAGGACGACGGGCAGAAGCAGATCGGTGAACGCGGATTGTCCGCATCCAAGGGGGATCTGTTGCCGATGGAAATGCCCGCGATTTGAAAGGGAAAGATGCAGGACCAGTGGACCCTGGTGAGCGGGTTGATGAAACCCTGGTCGCAAGGCGTGGCGCCAACCTGCCCGGTCAGGGTCGCCATAAGGCCCACCACAAGCGCGCAGAGCGTGGTACGGACCCTAGCCATCAAGGCCCTCCTCAAGAAGGATTTCCTCGACGATAAAATGCGCGTCTTCCTGCCAGACGATGCTTGGCACCGCGCGCACCTCCAGACGTGTGCGGACCCGGTCTTCCAGTTTGTAGATGTGGGTCTTGTGGTCGCGAGAGGCAGCCAGCGCATTCCCGCCGCTCAACAGGATCATGTCATAGGCTCCGGCCTCGGCCAGGGCCCACCCAAGCTGCATCTCATTGACGATGATCAGGCGCTGTTGCAGCCTTGGAAGATAGTCCAGCGGATTGAAGGTGTAGCCTTTGGGATAAAGGATGTTTCCGTTTCCATCAGGGATATCGAAGGAAAGCGTGAACAGAGGCACCACGGACCGGCGGTCATGTGCCTCCGCCACCGGCAGGACCGGAGACCGCAACGCCGACCAGCTTTCTTCCGGCCCGAAAACCCCCGGATCGAATGTGTGATCGGCGACCCGTTGTTCGATCTCGGCAAGCGCATCCGGTTCGGAAATGGGATAGACCTGCCCGATGATCATCCGCTCATCCGCCTTGCCGGCGCTCAGCAGCGCCAGACAGAGCACAGCCACGCCTATATGACGCCCGGTCATTCACCGGCCTCCGGCGTATGAGGGGCAGGTATCCGCTTGGCCAGGAGGGCCGTATCCCTTCTGTCCACAAGGGCTTCTATGGCCTCCGCCGGAGTCAGGCCCAGATCGATCAGTTTGGCGTAGCGGGCCACATCCTCCGCGGCGGTGGAAAACATATAATAGGTATGCGGATCGACCAGGAGACGGCCAATCCCGATACCGAGAGGCGATATGATCATCACCTCGGAATAGCGCGGTTTATTGTTCGTGACCGACTTCAGAAGGTCGAGGGCAAAACCCTCAAGATCGACGATCTTCTTCTGCGCGGCCTTGCCGTAGGTGTCGGCCTGTAACAGGAATTTGGTGGCGGCATTGTCAAGAATGACCTGGCCCACCGACCCGAAATCCTCCAAATCCAGAAGCGACTGGACCACCACGCCAAAGGCGCCTCCATATTTACGGGCACGGCGATAGCCGGCCTCGATCACGGATTGGAAGTTGCGGGCCCGTCCCCCGGCCAGATTGTCCTTGAGGAACTCGGCCGCCTCGTCAAACAGGATCAGTGTCGGGCAGGACCGGTCCCCCAAATACAAATCCTGGGTCACGGCGTTCATGAGTTGCAGGACAACCACGCTGAAAAGCTGGGGAAACTGCCTCAGCCGGTCCAGCTCAAGCACGACAAAATCATCTTCATGAATGTCAAAGGTGGATTTGCCGTTGAAATACCGCCCGTACTCGCCTTCGCTACAGAACGGGGCCAGATTGAAAGCCAGGGTGCGCGCCTTCTCGATCAGAAAGTCATAGACGCCGGTCTGCTCGACTTCCTCCTCCGCATGGGCCGGAAAGGTGGCCAGAAATTCTCGGGCGGCGTCCACACCCTGAACACCCTTGCCGGTTTTGATGACCCACCGTGTGGCCATGCGCAGGAGATTGATGGACTCTTCGTCCAGATCGCGCCCCGACGCACTGGACGACATAAGCGCGAGCGCATGCTGGGCCGTTTGCAGGTTCAGCTTATGGTCTTCATCATCGCGGGACTTGAAATCAAAGGGATTGAAGCACAGCCCGAATTCCTCACCCACATCGAGAAAGCGCCCGCCAATGATCGAACAGAGCTTTTGGTAGGAGTAGCCGAGATCGATGATCCGGATCTTGTAACTCTGCGCATAATACTGAAACGTCAGATAGTTGAGCAGGAAGCTTTTGCCCGCGCCGGAAGTGGCGGCCACCAGATAGTTGTGATTGTTCATGATCGTATGGAAAAGGTCGAGAGTGATGACCTGTCCCTTGCGGCCCACGAACGGAATGGCGGGCTTGCCCGCACCGCGAAAATCCGCCTGTACCGGGATCAGATTGGCGAGCGTACTGATAGGCGCGATGAAATCACGCTCCAGGAGTTGCAGGTTTTTGCCGTCGTCATAGAAGCCGAACGGCAAGCACATCAGGAACAGGATTTTGTTCAGATAGGATTCGTCCTGAACGGCAAATCCGAGATCCTCCCACATGTCCTTGGCGCGGGTAACGGCTTCGCGGGCTTCGTCTTCGGAGGAGCCAAACAGCCACATGATCGGCACAAAACGCAGGAACTTCTCGCCAGCCTCAAGCTGGCTTGTCGTCCACTGAAATTCTTCGACCCTGCGCTCCAGCTCGAAGGAGAATTTGGCACCGCCCTTCTGGGCACCGGTGATCTGCGCTTTTGTGGTGATCTCTGATTTGGTCTGCCTAAAGAAAACGGTGACCACGTAGAGGAACGGCACGGTGATCTGAGCGATGTCATCCATCACGCCCATGATGCCGCCGAACAACCGGTTCACTGTCTCGGCGGATATCTGCTTGGGCAGCGCCCTGGGCGTGAAGCACCGGCCATATTGCGCCCCGATCCGCGCCGTTTTTCCGGAAAAGTCATAGACCGCGCCGCCGTCGAGGAGTTGCTTGCGCAGCGGTTTTTGCCCATCCACTGTCCCGGCCCGGTATTCGCGTATGTCGCTGAAAAGGCGCCGCAGAATGGCCGCCAAACCATTGTCGCCTTCGGCCGGCACAGACCGGACACCGAATTTTTCCAACGACTGTTTGATGCCGCCAATGGTGTCGGGTTCCATGGGACGGTCTGTTTTAAGACAGATAAACGCCCGGAAATTCCGCAAGGGAACACCGCGCATCTGCGTCATGCCGCGCTCATTCTCCCGCCAGAAATTCACGTAAGAGCGGACATTGTCTTGCACGATCCGCTCCTGGCGCAGCTTGATGCGCTGATAGTCCCGCAAATAGGGCTCTATATAGGGGTCCGCAAACAGGCAGAACTGCGCGTGGGCCGTCTGCGGCAGATCCAGATTGAGCAGTCTCGTAACCGCCTGGATGATGGGACCACTGCCATAAGCCACCGGGGAGATTTCCCAGAAGTAGCCGACGCTGCCGTCGGTGAGATGATAGATTTCTGCATGCTCGTCATAGAACGCATAGGGCAGAAACCTGCTCAGGGTCTCCCGCTCGACCATGTCGGTCCAATCGGATCTTTTGGCGCCGCCGTCAGCACCGAGCAGCCAGTCAAGCATGGTTCTACTCCCCTGTTTTCTCTTGTGGTTCGGCGGCACGGAAGAAGTGGTCCAGTCTCATGATCCGGTCCTGGGTGTTGAGATACCGGCCCAGCACAAAGCGGCTGGTCTCAACGACCGAATAGACAAAGCGCGGCATATAGAGCCGGTCGGTGCGGTTGGGATTGCTGTAGGGCAGGATCAGCGTTCTGACTGTCGTGGGCGGTGCCAGAACGGGTGTGACCGGCGCTTGCAACATATTCCGCAGCTCGGCATAGACCTCCTGCTGATAGCCGCCATAGGCATCTTCGGCTTCCACCGGAGCAGCTTCAGCCTCAGCGTCCACACTGTCCGGGTCCGGCGTGCCCGGCGGCGGGGAAACCGGATGGGCAACGGCCTTTTCGTAGGCCGTCATGGGATGCTCGCATCCGCCATGGTCGGCGCTCTTGCAGGAAAATTCATTGTCATAGCTGGAAAACAGCGATGCACAGCCGGACAGGCATGCGCCCAGCACCAGTGCGACAACCGGCTTAGTGGCCTGCCACATCTTCCACCTCCTTGATTTCGAGAAACGTGCCTTCCTGAATGACGAGGACGACGGTCTTGCTGGTGCCGATCTCGATCACCGGCGTCACGGTACGCGCAAGATCCAGATAATAATCCCGCAGACTGTTGGCGGTGCCGGCCACCCCCTGCCCCAGCCCCGCGATGGCCGCTTCCTGAACATCGAAAACCCGCGTGGCGCCGAGCGGCGAGATGGTCTGGACCCCGGCGCTAGCCTGCGCCACGGCGCCGAAGCCTTCCAGAAGGCCGGCGGCAAATGCCTGTCCGATGATGGCCCCGTCGCGCGTGACCACATTGCCGGACAAGCCCTTCTTGCCGTCCGCATCGACGAAAAACCCTTTAATGGGCTGGTCAATGACTACGCGCTCATGGATGTCCACGCAGCTCAGGGAGACGGCGCGCACATCCACCCGCTCTTTGGCCAGAATGCCGATCCCATTGCCGACCACAAAGCAGCCTTGCAGGTTGGCACGCACCGCGTTGGGCAGGACGGCCGGCGCCTGAACACGGGCGATAACGGGCTCGGGATTGTTCATCGCCTGCTGGCCGACCAGGGCATCGAGGCCCGTGAGAAGGACCGCCTCCATGAAACTGACGGGCAGGAAGACACGGCGCTGTTCGTCGGCCTGTGTTTCGGTCGCGGCCACGGGCTTGAGCCCGCCGATCCCACCGATGATCCGGGTCTCAACCGGCTCTGCCGCGTCAGTGTAAAGATCGCTTTCAGCACCATCCTCGGGAAAGCCCACCACCGGCGGGGGGACGGCGACCCTGTCCAAGACGACCCCGTCACCCAGCTCGTTGCGCGGGGCCAGATCTTCGGGGTCGAACTCGTCCCGCATGACGGGCTCCGCTGGAACGCCGGCAGGACTTTCAAGGCGCCCAATCATTGCCTGCGCCTCCATATAGTCCGACAGAGCCGCTTCCATGCGGTCAATCCGTTCACCCAGCACGCGGGTTTCCGCGGTGACGCTCTCACGGATGGTCTCCTCCATGAGACCGGTATCGAGCGAAATGCTTTCGCCTTTCTGACGTCTGGGTTTGCGGTCACTGTCTTGGCCGCCGCCCAGCATCACGGCGACACTGAAGACGACGGCAACAGCGGCAATGGCACCCCCGATGGTCAGGATACGGCGCAGGTTGGGCGAAAGCCTCGCGTAGACTCGTTTGAGAGCGTCCCAAATCTTCATGGCCGGTCACCGCGGTAAATGATGACCACGCGACCGACTTCCCCGCCTTCCAAACTCAGTCCGGCCAGAGTGACCGCATAGATGGCCGGCCCGAAAAACGGCGTGAGGAAACGATGTTCCGCCAGATTCACCCTGGCTCTGGCCCGCAGCAGATATTCCCGCGCCCAATAGTCCGTGCCCAAGACGGAGACTTCACGCCGCAGACGGATATCGAGCTTGGGCAGGATATGGCGCTGATACGGGTCTTCAAACGCATGCACGGAAAATGTTGCGGGGATTTCGTCGCGCAGGATGTCCACGGACAGCTTGACGGCGCGATCTTCCTCGGACAGAGGCGCGAACAGGGCGATATTCTGCTCTTTGTGCCTGGTGGCCCCCGCGACCAGATAGACCGTCTGCGCTTCGATATCGACCGGCTTGGCGAGAAGTGTGTAGGTCACGCCGGCGCATTGGATGTAGATTTCCGAGCGGACCACCACATGACGGTGCTCATCGCCTTCGACCTCGATCTGGAATTTGACGAAGGCGTCCTGTCCACTGGTGTCGATAACCAGCCCTTTTTCCTCGGAAAAGCGGTGGCCCTCTATGTCGCCCGAGACACAGACGATCCGATTGATGTCCACATTGCTGAGGACAATATTCGTCGGCCTGTCCGGCAGCACCGATTGGAAGGCGCTCTTGCCGCCCAGCCCATCCGGTTGGGCCTGGGCGCCTAAGGCGACTATGTGGACCGGCATGACCGCGCAAAGCATGCGGGCGGACTTAATCCAGGCGTTCACTGGACACCTCCCCCTGACGTTCAAAGGTGATGTCCCAGAGCCAGAATCTGGACTCTTCAATCCGGTATGCGATCCTGAAATACCCGGCATCCGCCGTGCGCGTCAGGCCCACCATGCGGACCCGGCTCACGGGGATGCTGAACACATCCGGCCCAAACTTGAAATCGGCCTCATAGCGGATATAGGCGGCAAACCGCACATCACTGTAGCGGTGGGACTGTTCGGACAGATTGCGAAAGGTGGTTTTCAGAACCTCATACCGCTCGGGATGCACCAGTTTCAGGACTTCGTCCGCCTGAAAGTCGAAGCCGGCGCTGGTGTAGGTGCCGAGGAGCTGGACGATGGTCCGGCCAATCGCGATCAGATAGGCTTTGGACGGTTTGTTACCGACCATGTAGAGGCTCTCGACCCCGGCGCCGAAGGGAACTACGATGGTCTTGGTGCGGTCTTCGCGGGCGGCCACCTGCAGGCCCAGCCACACCGTGGCCAGAAAGGCGCACAGAGCCACAAACCGCAGCATGCGGTTATCCGCGAGAAGATTGGCGAACCGGTCCACATAGATGGACAGGATGGTCCCGGGCCCGGTCTTGCCCATGGCTGTTTCGACCGTTTCCCGATCATTCATGGAAGGTCTCCGCAGCCGCTATCGGGTATCCCCGAAAATGTCCAAACCCCAACCGGTAGAAAAGGTGGGCCATATAGCCGCGCGGCTTCGACCGTTTGAAACGGATGAACTGGTAAAGGAGGACGATCAGGACCACCGTGGCCCACCCGCCGATGATCAGCGAAAAGATGTAGCAAAGGGCGGCCAGGGTGATTTCCTGACTATCGAGACCGATAAACCGCCAATCCTGGTGAAGGTATTGAGGCATGCGTGCCATGATGCGTCCCCTGCTTGATCCTTGCGCAAACCCGTACTCAGACGACCATGCCGACGGACGTGACGATGCCCTCACCCGCCACCATGGCTGTCGCGCCGCCGAAACCGCCAATTGCGGCCAGCCAGTTCCGTTGTGAGATGCCGTAGACGCCAAGAATGGTGGTCAGGAAAGCTGTCGTAAATCCAATCGGCCCCTGGACGCCTTGCAAAATCAAAGTGTCATAAAAGGCAAATCCCAGATCACCCGCCGCCGGTGGCGTGAAAGCGGTCACCGGTGCAGCAAACGCGAATGCGAGAAACAACAATAAGAAAGCATGTAAAGAAGATTTGGACTCGTATAAGGTGTCAGACCAATGCTTGTGCATGATCACTCTCCAAAATTGGCGTTTTGAAGAAAATCGGAGATGGCACGCTGATCGAATCCCCGGATGAATTGACCATCCGCGAACAGCGTCGGCGTCCCGGAAATGCCCGCGTCTCGTGTCATGTCGATATGGGCCAGCACTGCCGCCCGGCCTTTCTCGCATTGTTGCAGAAGGTCGGGTTGCCGGCGGCTGTAGACGGCGTGATAGGCGGCCTCGGGATCGTCGGAACACAGAATATGTTCGGCAGCTTTTTGTGCTTGCAAACTGTGACCGACGGCAAAGATGACACGCCGGCGTATCCGCTCGCCGGTCCGTTCCTGTTCACGCAACCAGGCATGCAACTCCTGGCAATAGGCACAATGGGGATTGGAATACTCTGTCAGCAGGGGCGCATCCGGCGGCCCGAACTCCAGGGCCAGGGAATAGTCAAAGTCCTTCATCCGTTCGACCACCGCAGCCGACATGGCTTCGGCGGTGAGATTGACGCCAAACCGGTTCCACACTGTCCCGAAGATGAAAGCCATGGCTTCGTCGGAGTAGTAGATCAGACGGTCCCCGGTATCGATCTGGTAAAGTCCGGGAATGGACGATGGCTCGAACGACAGGAACCGGAACTGCGAGAAGGTCTGCTTCAGAGCCGTTTCCGCCTGGGCGCGTTTGTCGTCGAGAACCGCATCCCGGTCAGGAGCCTCACTGGATGGTCCGGCCTGATCGTAAGCCGCGGTAAAAAGAAGCCCGCTTTGTACGGCCAACAAAGCCGCGAAAACGGAAACGCACAGAAACTGCCTCATGTGACCTCCAAGCCCTGATGGGCAACTGAGTTGTTGGTGAGAACACTGGCAGTCAGCTCGTTTGACGTTTTGAAACTTACTGAGACAAAGGATCGCTCATGCAGTATCAGACGACCAAAACTGACAGCGTTCTCTCGTCAAAGCTCGCGGCGATTAGGTTGAGTTTGAAGGGTGAAAATTATTCAGTAGTGTCATGTCACCCCACCACCAAAGGTTTTATATTATCTATCTGATTGTAAACGCGGACAGATTATGAAACTCACTATTTTCAAAATTATTTCCAGATTGTTCTCATTTTGTCGCTTGTCGTCAGAATCCTAATTTTGCTCTTTAGAGAATTTATGCTTTTTAAGTAATTGTTTTATATATATAATTATGTGATTTTCTCTCATTGAAAAGGGATTTAACCGAGCAACCAGACTCGAAGCCCCTCACATTGACGCTGAGAATTATCGAAATTATTTCAAGAAGCGTCAGGACACAGACGCCCGTTCATAACGGTTCGGTTGCGACGGGACACCATCGTAACGTGTACGCACTTACGGTTGATCAGTCTTGAGAAACGACAGCAAAGAATCCAGGAGCGGCATATGAATACCTCTCTCGGTAAGATCATTTCGGACATTCGAGCAGACAAGGGTCTACGCCCTAAACAGATCTATCTGCGTGCAGGCATCACACAATCAGTCTATCACAAAATAGAAAACGGATGCAGACTGCCCCATGACGACGAACTTATAGCCATAGCGAATGCGCTAGGCACCAATGCTGATGCGATTGTGAATGCCTGGCGCAAGCACTTAAAAAAAATTGTGGAAAGGGAAACTATCTGAGTATCCGAACTGTATTGAAATATGATTTTGGGCTGCATAGCCACGCAATCATATCAGTCCTTCACCATACTCATCGGCATGGTTTCAATCGGCATTAACAACCCTTTGCTGTTTCCAGAATCAACAAATGTAAACCCTTTTATAATAAAGAGATTTTCTGCATTACGCATGTAATAATAGCACTACGACCCATGTCCTAGCATACAATGCTAAAGATATGGTCACAATGTGCTACTATAATAAACCATAAACTGTAAATGACGTATTTCTAGATGGTTTTTGCACTTAGTCTATAAACCACTGACGAATATCATTCAGTGTGAAATTTAAGGAGTCGATGCCGGCCATACCCTTAAATCGTTGAACATGAGGCCATAAGCCCTAAACGTCCTTCTTCAGATCGTCGAGATAATCCGCCCACCATTGCATCATACGGATTCGTTCATCCCAGTGCTCGCTTCGGGCATATGGACGCCTGGATTGGTTATTCTCTTGATGAGATAGCTGTCGTTCAATGGCATCTGGATGCCACAATCCGGACTCATTGAGCAATGTAGCTGCCGTAGCCCTAAAACCATGTGGCGTCACCTCATCCGAGGTGTAGCCAATCCTTTTGAGGGCAGCATTCATCGTCCCATCAGACATGGACCTTTTTTGATTACGGATTTGAGGGAATACCAAGTCGCAATGTCCGGTCACAGTGCGAAGTTCCTCCAATATATCCAAAACCTGATGCGGCAATGGAACCTTGTGTGGGCGACGCATCTTCATCCTGCCAGCAGGAATACACCATATCATAGCTTCCAGATCAAACTCATCCCAATGGGCCAACCTCAACTCGCCCGGCCGAGGAAAAAGAATAGGCAGTAAACGCAGACCCGAACGTACTGGCTTATAGCCGTCACATGCGTCAATGGCTCTCAACAAGGGTCCAAGCTTCTTGGGGTCAGTTATAGCTGGATGAGATTGAACATCAGGAGTAGCGATGACGCCCTTGAGGGCAGCGGTAGGGTCCTTGTCGGCATGGCCAGAGGCGATAGCATGCCGGAATATCCTCCCCATGGTCGAACGTAAACGACGTGCCGTTTCCAGCTTGTCCGCTTTTTCAACCATCCGCAAAAGCGACAGAGCCTCAGGAGCCGTAATTTCTGATATGGGTCTATCACCGATATGGGGGCGAACCATTTTCATTAGCCATTCGATTTTGTTCAACGTAGCCTCAGACCGGCCCTCGCGTTCAAGCATTTTGACAAAATCTTTTGCGTTAGCATCAAAGGTATTCTTGCGGGCGAGCTGCTTGGTTTTTTTTTCTTGCTTTCTGTGTTCCATCGGATCGATTTCATTCTCTAGCAGCCTCCGGCTAGAACGATTCTTCTCCCTCGCTTCAGCAAGAGTGACCTGTGGGTAAGAACCGTAAGAAATCGTCCTCTGCTTCTGATCAAACTGGTAGTTCATACGCCAAAGGCGGGCGCCACTGGTGCTCACATACAGATAGAGCGATTCAGTATCAGTGAGCTTATAGGGTCGATCTTTTGGTTTTGCCGCACGAATGGCACGGTCGGTCAGTGTCATGGGCCATATCCCTGTCTATGGTATCGTAAATGCGGTCCTTCCGAATACCATGGATAATACCATGAAATTTCATGGTATCACAGGGTCCGCCATGGAGGCGGGTGGAAATCAAAAAAAAGAAAACCCTTATATTTCAGAGTTCTATTGAAAAATATGGAGGGCTATGGAAGAGAAATTGGTGACCCCTACGGGACTCGAACCCGTGTTTTCGCCGTGAAAGGGCGACGTCCTAGACCGCTAGACGAAGGGGCCACTGTAACAAAGAGTGCCGGGGCATTGTGTGCCCGGCAGGCCGGCACCGCATGTTTGTCGGCGCGGCGTGGCGCATCTCTTACAAAGCCCTCCCCCGGTGGTCAACACATTTTTGACAGCTTTTTTGCAGTGCTTAGCTTTCGCGCTTTTCCATCCGGTGGGGAAACACCTTGCCATGATTTTCCTGCCCGGTTCGCCAGGGCACTCAAAACAGTGGAAAAGACAAAAAGACCGCCGCACTGAAACGGCGCGGCGGTCAGGTTTGCTGGCAGTGACACGGGGGATTGACGGTCTTATTCCGCCAGCAGGTCCGCAATCGACCGGTCCATGATGTCCGGCCAGAAGTCATTGGCATCGGCGATATTGCCGGATACGTCTTTCAGCCAGTATTCCTGAACCTTGGCGTTTACATTGAGATACAGACGGCCATCGACGATTTTATAGGCCAGCGGATCGCCGATGAATTTCTTGCCCTTGGCGACACCCATGGCGCAGTAACCGTTATAGGCGGGCAGGTATTTTCCCGGCTCGGCCTGAAAGCTGTTCCGGTTCTCCTCGCTGGCGAAAAGGTAGAGAACCCCTTCATACTGGGCATAGTAATACCCGTTCCCGCGAACCGGGCCGCCCGCCTGATGATAGGACACCAGGTCATACCCCTGTATGGCCGGCAGGCTGTATTCTTCTTCCGCAACAACGCCCGACCCGGCAAATCCCGCGGTCAACAGCGCAAACAGAAAAACAGATTTCAATACTTGTTTCATGACAAACCTTTTGTATGACCATCTGCGGCGGACACAGGATATCGCGACATCCGGGCCGTGCAGGTTTTTGAAGACAGTCCCTGTGTATACAGATCTGTCCCCTTCACAAGGAACAGATCGCTCTCACCCCATCAACTATAGGTGATAAAGATTTGAGGTAGACAGACACAGTAATACATGAAGATAAGTTCGATATGCTGTACACAGACCAGTATACAAAACCCCTGTGACGGACACCGTTGATGACAGCCTTTCCGCAGACAAAAGACACCACGGACAAACGGGCCGCCCTATTGGATGCAACCATCCTGCTGACACAGGCACGGGGATTTCACGCCGTCGGCATCGATGCCATAGCCGCAGAGGCAGGCGTCACGAAAAAAACCCTGTATCATCACTTCCGCTCGAAGGAGGAGCTGATCCTGGCGGCTCTCAGACGGTATGACAGCCAATTCCGCAACCGGTTTCTGCGTGCTGTCGAAACCAGCGGTGAAACGCCGTGCCAGCGCCTGATATCGCTGTTCGATGTGGCGCGGGCGGATTTTTCCGCCACCGGTTTCAACGGCTGTCTGTTCGTCAAGGCGGCCGGAGAATTCCGGGGAATCTCGCCCGAGATCCTGCGCTTCTGTACGGAAGCGAAGACACTGGTTCTGGAGGCATTCGAGACACTGTGTCGCGATGCGGATGTGCGGGAACCGCACATACTGGCCGAACAGCTTTTCATCATTTACGAGGGGGCCTGCGCCGCCATACATGTGACCGGGCGCACCGATATCACCGACAATGCCAAGGCGGCCGCCATGACGCTGATGGCCCCCTATCTGCCGGCGGAAGACGTATCTCCCGCCTGACCGGCGGTCTAAGTGGCGGCCACGGCCGCGTCTTCCAGAGTCATCTCGACCTTGGGACGGCCTGTCCAATGGTCCAGCTTCAACCGCCCGACCATGTGAAACCGCCGGCCGAGACCTGTCAGCAGCGCCGCGCCGAGGGGCTCATCGGCAACGCGAAACGCCATGACCTTGATGGTGCTGCCGTCATGGTCCTTGACGATGGCGCGCACATGATTGTCCCCGACCCGGCGCACATCCACAAGTGCCACATCGGCCAGCAGGAAGCGGGGCTCAGGGTTTCCGATGCCATAGGGTCCGGCTTTTCCCATCGCTTCAACCAGATCAGGGCCGCATCCGCTGACGCTGAGCATGCCATCGACCATCAGCCCGCGCCTGGCCGAGGCCCCGGCGACGGCGTCCGACAAACGTTCGGTCAAAAAACGGGTGAAGGCGTCGATGGCATCGGGCGCAATGGTCAGCCCCGCGGCCATGGCATGACCACCCCCCTTGATCAGCAGTCCCCTGGCATGGGCATCGATAACAGCGGCGCCAAGGTCCACCCCGGCGATGGAGCGGGCAGAGCCTTTTGCCTCGCCCCCATCCTCACCCAGGGCAATCACGACAGACGGTCGGTTATAGCGGTCCTTCAGGCGGCTGGCGACAATACCGATGACACCGGCATGCCACCCCTGCCCCGCAGCGACAATCACCGGATCGGGCACGCCGCCGGGGCCGCACAGGCTTTCCACCTGCGCCAGGGCCTCCTCAAGAACCTCGGCCTCAATGGCGCGGCGCTCGGTGTTCAGGGTATCCAGATGGGCGGCAATCCGTGCGGCGTCGGCGCTGTCATCGGTTGTCAGAAGGCGGGCGCCAAGCTCGGCCTCTCCCACACGGCCGCCAGCATTGACACGCGGCCCCAAAAGGAAGCCCAGATGATAGGCGGCCGGCGTCTCGTGAATACGGGCCGCATCACCCAGAGCCACAAGGCCCGCATTGCGCCGGCCCGCCATGATCTTCAGTCCCTGGGCCACCAGCGTGCGGTTTAGACCGGTCAGGGGAACCATGTCACAAACCGTTCCCAGCGCCACAAGATCCAGGAGCAGCCGCAAATCCGGCTCGCGTACAGCCGTCCGGGCACCGGCACTGTCATAGTATCCGTCCCGCCGCAGGGCCCTGTTCACGGCAATCGCCAGCAGATACGCCACCCCGACAGCGGCCAGATGACCGAGGCCGCTGGCGTCATCCAGACGGTTGGGATTGATGACGGCCACGGCCTCCGGCAAAACCGGCTCAGCCTTGTGGTGGTCAACCACGATGACCTCCAACCCTGCCTCAGCAGCATCCCGCAACGGGTCAAAGGCAAGAATGCCGCAATCCACCGTGATGACAAGGGCGGCCCCTTTCGCCTTCAGTTTCATGAAGGCATCGGTACTGGGGCCGTACCCTTCCTTCTGGCGATCGGGGATATAAATCAGCGGCGGCACGCCAACCGCACACAAAAACCGGTAGAGAACGGCGCTGGATGTGGCACCGTCCACATCATAATCGCCAAAAACGGCGATGTTTTCCCCATTGCGCACGGCCCGCGCGATGCGCTCCGCGCCCGTATCCATATCGGCCAGAACGCTGGGGTCGGGCAGGTCGGCCTTGAGACTGGGGGCCAGATACGCCGCGGCCTGTTCAACATCAATCCCGCGCGCGGCCAGCACATGACCGACGATCAGGGGGACGCCCGTGGCCGCGGCTATGGCCTCGGCCAAACGGGCGGGAACAGCCCGCTGGTTCCAGCGGCGCTCGGTCAGGGACCGTTCAACCCCGAGAAGCGCCGGGGTTTCCTGGCCCGGCGATGGGGCAGCCTCACTCCCCGTGACCATGAAGCGTCTTGATCCGGCGCACCGTGCGGGTTTCAGAGCGCATGACCAGCGTATCGGTGCTGATACCGTCCTTTGTATGATGCACGCCCTGCAACATGGAGCCATCCGTCACACCGGTGGCCGAAAAAATGACATTCTTCGACACCATGTCGGTAAGGCTGTATTTCCGATTGAGGTCCTCAATCCCCCATTTGGCGGCACGGGACCTTTCATCATCGTTGCGGAAAAGCAGGCGGCCCTGAATCTGGCCGCCGATACAGCGCAGCGCAGCCGCCGCCAGCACCCCTTCAGGTGCGCCGCCGGACCCCATGTAGATATCAATACCCGTTGCGGCCTCTGTCGTTGCGATGACACCGGCTATATCGCCGTCACCAATCAGGCAGATGCCGCAGCCGACATTCCGCAGGTCCTTGATCAGGGCGGCGTGACGGGGACGGTCCAGAACACAGACCATAATATCCTCGACGGCCTTGCCCGTGGCGGCGGCAACGGCGGCCACATTGTCGGCCGGACTGTTGTCCAGATCGATCACACCGTCAGGCAGATCGCCGCCGACGGCGATTTTATCCATATAAACATCCGGCGCATTGAGAAGACCGCCCGCCTCGGCAATGGCGATCACCGCCAGGGAGTTTTGCATGGCCTTGGCGCAAATGGTGGTGCCTTCCAGAGGGTCCAGCGCAATGTCAACCGCCACACCGCCACTGCCGACTTTTTCGCCGATGAACAGCATCGGGGCTTCGTCCCGCTCGCCCTCGCCGATGACGACGGTCCCGTCAATCGGCAGGTCACCCAGTGTCCGGCGCATCGCTTCCACGGCTGCGGCATCGGCCGCCTTTTCGTCGCCGCGTCCGATATGGGGGGCAACTGCGATTGCCGCGGCTTCGGTAACGCGCACCATTTCCAGCACCAGGCGCCGGTCCAGATCCTGCTTGGACATATGTATCCCCTCATCCACGCCACATGACGGCGCTTCGGTCAAATATGAGTTCAGCCGGTTAAATTCACGGCCTGTCAGGCCGGTGTTTCGGGTTCTCCCTCAACCCGAATCATCGTTGGGCTCTCTAGCACACTATCCAACTGCCTGAAAAGCGTCAGCGCCTCGGCCACGGCAGCTTCCACGGCCATATGGGTGGTCAACACCACATACACACCGCCATTCAGGGCCGCACCGCGCTGCAACAGGCTTTCAATGGAGACACCGGCCCGTGCCAGACCGGCCGTAATATCGGCCATCACGCCGGGCCTGTCTTCAACCCTGAGACGCATGTAGAAACGGCCTTCATGGGCTTCCCTGGGGATGGAAACGGGGGTTTCGAGCCGGGCGGCCGGCACACCCAGGGGCGGCCCCCCGAGCCCACGGGCAATATCGATGATATCCGCCGCCACCGCGGACGCGGTTGGTCCCTCCCCGGCGCCAAACCCCTCGTAAACGGTCTGACCGACCGGGTCGGCCGCGATCACCACAGCATTCAGGGCCCCGCCCACCTGGGCAAGCGGACTGGCCAGCGGCACCATGGCGGGATAGACGCGCGTTTCCAGACCCTTGGCCGTTTTGCGCGCGATGCCGAGCAATTTGATTCGGTACCCAAGCTCGCTGGCATAATCAATGTCGACGGGCGCAATGCTGCGGATCCCTTCACACGGCACGGCATCCATATCGGGGGCGCAGCCGAAAGCCAGTGCCGCCAGAATGGCGGTTTTATGGGCCGTATCGATACCGTCGATGTCGAACGTCGGATCGGCCTCGGCATAGCCCAGGCGCTGGGCATCGGCCAGAACATCGTCAAAGGCCAGGCCCTCTTCTTCCATTCTGGTCAGGATATAATTGCATGTGCCGTTGAGAATACCGTACAGCCCGCCAACCCTGTTACCGGCCAGGCCTTCACGCAGGGCCTTGATCACCGGAATACCGCCGGCGACAGCCGCCTCAAACCGCAAGGGCGCACCGTTTTTCTCGGCCAGCGCCGCCAGTGTGGCACCGTGCGCGGCGATCAGCGCCTTGTTGGCGGTGACAAAGGCCTTGCCGCGGCCAAGCGTTTCCCGCGCCAAGGCCAGCGCCGGGCCGTCCCCGCCGCCGATCAGTTCCACGACCGCATCCACATCATCGAGAGCGGCCAGATCCACGGGATTGTCGCACCAGGCATAAGGGGACAGATCGATACCGCGATCCCTTTTGCGGGTACGGGCGGACACGGCACGGATGACGATCCGCCGCCCGGCCCGCGCTGACAACAGGTCCGCCATATCCTCGATAATCCGGACCAGACCGCGTCCGACAGTGCCAAGCCCGGCAATGCCAAGGCGAAGAGAAGAAGGTGTCTCAGTCATGGGTGATGTCCTCGCTGGGGCGATGCCCTTTGATATCCGCCGCCGGCGGGAATCAGCCGGTTTCCGAAAGGGTGGCGAAATAGCGTTTGATGTTGCGGGTTGCCTGTCTGATGCGCTGTTCATTTTCAACCAGCGCTATCCGGACATGACCTTCGCCATATTCACCGAAACCGATGCCGGGCGATACCGCCACCTTGGCATGGGTGAGAAGGCGTTTGGAAAACTCCATCGACCCAAGATGCGCCAGCCTTTCAGGCAACGGCGCCCAGGCGAACATGGTGGCGCGCGGGCTCGGCACCGGCCAGCCCGCGGCCTCCAGCCCCTCGATCAGCACGTCGCGGCGCCTGCGGTAAATGGCGCGGTGCTCATCGACACAGTCCTGGGGCCCGTTCAAGGCCGCCGTCGCCGCCACCTGAATCGGGGTAAAGGCACCGTAATCCAGATAGCTTTTCACCCGTGTCAGAGCCCCGATCAGGGTTTCGTTCCCGACGGCAAACCCCATGCGCCACCCCGCCATGGAATATGTTTTCGACAGCGAGGAAAATTCGACGGCGATGTCCCGTGCGCCGTCGACCTCAAGAATGGAGGGGGGCGGATTTCCGTCGAAGTAAATCTCCGCATAGGCCAGATCCGACAGAATCCAAATACCATGCCGGCGGCAATAATCGACCACCTCGCGGTAGAAAGCGCGGTCCACCACCTGCGCCGTCGGATTGGACGGGTAATTGATCACCAGCGCACTGGGGCTGGGCACGCTGTGCTGCACCGCGCGCGCCAGTTCGCTCATGAAATCCTTGTCAGGCCCCAATGGCAGATGCCGGACCGAGGCGCCCGCGATCATGAACCCGTAAGGATGGATGGGATAGCTGGGATTGGGCACCAGAATCACATCGCCCGGCGCGGTGATGGCCTGCGCCAGATTGGCCAGGCCTTCCTTGGAGCCAAGGGTGGCGACCACTTCCCGCTCCGGATCGAGGGAAACACCGAAACGCCGCTGATAATAGGCGGCCAGCGCCTTGCGCAATCCGGGAATGCCCCGTGATGTGGAATAGCGATGCGTCCGCCTGTCATCCACAGTTTCTTTCAGCTTGTCGACAATATGCGCCGGCGTCGGCAGATCGGGATTGCCCATGCCCAGATCGATGATGTCCTCGCCCGCCGCGCGCGCCGCCGCTTTCATCTCATTCACTTCGGCAAAGAGATAGGGCGGCAGGCGCTTGACGCGATAAAAATCGGGCTCCGACATGATCATATCCAACTGATGTTAAAAGGCATGAAAGGCGCGGCAAGGCGCCCCCGGAAGGATTTGCAGACCGAAGGGGGGCTGTGCAATGCTTTTTTGCCATGGGAGAGACACACATTTTACCATAAGGTTCCTGACGCCCTGTCCAATGGGTGCTTTCACATATTTCCAAGGATCGGCGGATGAGCAACGAACAGACTGACAAGCCAGACGGTATTGAGGGTCTCAACACGGGACAGGAGGAAATGGAGTCCTTTGTCTCCCTGCTGGGCGACGCCGTGGCGTCTTCCCAAAAGATGATGGAGGAATTTCTGGCCAGCCAGCCCGACGATATCCGGCAGAGCCTAGACCCCATGAATGTCACGCCCGCCTTTCTGGAAATGTCGAAACGGCTGATCGAGAAACCGGATGTCCTGTTCAAGAATCAGGTCGCCTTCTGGCAGGACTATATGCAGCTGATTTCGAACGAGAGTTTGAAGCTCACCGGTGAAACGGCGGATCCCGTCATCCAGCCCCAGCGCGGCGATAAACGGTTCAAAAGCGAAAACTGGAACAAACACTCGGCCTTCGATTTCCTGAAACAATTCTACCTGCTGACAAACCGCCATGTGATGAACACCGTCGGCAGCGTCAGTGGCCTGGACAGTAAAGACACGCACAAGATTGAGTTTTTCACCAAACAGCTCATGGACGCCATCAGCCCATCCAATTTTGTTTTCACGAATCCGGATGTCCTCAACGAGACCATCGAGACACAGGGCCAGAACCTTCTCAAAGGCATGCAGCATTTCGCCGAGGATATCGAGCGTGGCCAGGGCATCCCACTTGTCAAGATGACGGATCTTGAGGCCTTCAAGGTCGGCGAAAATCTCGCGACGACACCGGGCAAGGTGGTGTACCGCAACCGGCTTTTCGAGCTGATTCAGTACACGCCGACAACGGAAGAGGTCTATGCCACGCCGCTGGTGATTTTCCCGCCATGGATCAACAAATATTACATCCTCGACCTGTCGGCGGAAAAAAGCTTTGTCCGCTGGGCGGTGGAAAAGGGATACAGCGTTTTCATGGTGTCCTGGGTCAACCCGGACGAAAGCCATGCCGAAACCAGCCTGGACGATATGCTGAAGGACGGCTTTCTCGAAGCGATCACGGTGGTGCGCGAAATCACCGGGGCACCGTCGGTGCACACCATCGGGTATTGCGTCGCCGGTACCATGCTGTCGGCCGTACTGGCCTATCTGACGGAAAAGGGCTGGGCCGATACGGTCAAGTCCGCCACCTTCTTTACCGCCCAGGTGGATTTCGAGACGGCCGGCGACCTGACGGTCTTTGTCGATGAGGAACAATTGTCCCTGATTGACAAGATGATGGAAGAAAAAGGGTATCTGGACAAAAAGGCGATGGCGCTCACCTTCAACATGCTGCGCGCCAACGACCTGATCTGGTCCTATGTGGTCAACAACTATCTGCTTGGCAAAGAGCCGATGGCGTTCGACCTTTTGTACTGGAATTGCGATTCCACCAACCTGCCCCGCCGGCTGCACCGCCAGTATCTGCGCCACATGTACCAGAATAATGAACTGGTACAGCCGGGTGCCCTGGTTCTGGACGGTGTGCCGATCGACCTGAGAACGGTGGAAACCCCGTCCTATGTGCAGGCCGGGCGGCAGGACCATATCGCACCGCCGGATTCAGTCTATAAAATCACCCGGCATTTCAAGGGACCCATTCGTTTCGTCCTGGCCGGGTCCGGCCATATCGCCGGGGTCGTCAATCCGCCATCGGCCAAGAAATATCAGCATTGGACCAATGACAAGACCGGCGCCAGTTTCGAGGAATTCGTCGAAAGCGCCAAGGAAACCCCGGGCAGCTGGTGGCCGGATTGGCATCGCTGGCTGTCACGCCGGTCCGGCAAGAAAATCCCGGCACTGGACCCGGAAAAGGGTCCCTACCCCGCCCTGACCGACGCACCGGGCGACTATGTCCGTGTGCGCCATGAGGACTGATACTCAAGGCAGGCTCACACAGGAACGGCCGACCTTACCGGACAACGGGGCGGCCTGAGCCCAGACACAAAACCGGATACAAAAAAGCAGTGTTCCGACGCTGCTTTTCATTTGGCTCCATCCTGTGAGGAGTCTGTGTTCAATGATGCAGGGTTCAATGACGCCGGATCAGCGTTCCGCAACCGGGCGCGGTGGTTTCGGTGGTGTCGCGGGACCATCCATGACGAACTGCCCCAGATCCGGAATATCCAGCAAAAGCGATGTACGGGGCGTGGACGCGGAAACAGTCTGGTTCATCAGCGCCTCGCGCTCCCGCGCCAATTGCGCAAGGCGCCCGTGAACCGCCCGACGGGCAGCGGCCGCCTCTTTCCTGGCAAGATGCATTTCACCGGTCAGTGTTTTCAGGGCGGTGTTCAGGGCCGCTTCCTGAAGACGAATGCGCTTCAGCAGCTTTCGGCTTTCCTTGGTCAGATGTTTGGGGGACAGCTGACCCAGCTGCGCGTCCAGTTCGGCTACACGCTGGTGGTATTCAGTAATGCGCTGGCGATACCGATCACCGGCGCCGGCATCGGAACATTCACCGTGATTGACGGATGAAGACACTTCAGAGACAGAATCGGCAGCCTGATATCCCGCGCCAAGATCACGCACCACCGCCCCCAGATCATCCAGGGGCGCCATGTCATCGGCAGCCTGCGCTGACAGGACGGTCCCGGCAACGGTCAAAGCAATCCAACGAAATGTTCTGATGGCGATCATCGTCATGTCCACTTGTGGTATCGCTACATATAGTGCCCGTTGCGGGCAAATTGGACAAGATAATTATTTATGACGCCCTAAAGCTCACAGGATCGTGACAGTTGAGCCACAGGTTTGAAACCCAATTATAAACAAAAGATATAATCCCTATAAACCGAGAACGATCCCAATGATTACGGCCCGATGAATATAGGCCGATGATTATAGGCAGGGAATGCCCACCGCCGCCATACTGAGGGAAACGTCGCAAACGACAGTGATGCAGAGACTAGTGTTACAGGGACTTTTACCGGGAGACGGCTTTTATCGGGAGTTTGGGGATTTATCCCCTTGCACTGATTTTTCAGCGGCGGCTTCCCTGTCTTCCAGCTGTTGCAGCTTTTTTTCCAGCAATTGGCGTGTGCGGCGCAATTCGGCCTCCGCCTGGCGCAGGGCACGCAAATGCTGGCGCTCCATCTCGCTGATGGATCTTTCACTTTGTCTGAGAGACCGCAGACGAATCTCCCGGACCTCACCGTCCAGATCAATGTCCATTTCCACATCGCCGATGGCCTCGGCGATTTCACGGCGGGCTTCGGACAGTTCAGACGACAGATCAAGACGCATTTCATCCAGCTCGGCCTCGTTTTCAACCACATCGTCGATCGCACCGCGCAGGTCGTCACTGAAATCGGCGCGCAGCTCGGCATGATGGGTTCTCAGCTCGACAATATGTTCAGCCCGTTCCTGCACGGCTTCGCGCGCGGCTTCCAACCCTTCCCGTGCGCTTTCCAGAGCAAGCTTTTCGCGCTCCGTCTCGGCCTTCTTTTCCTTGCGGCGAATATCCTCAAGCGCGCGTTCGATGGTCAGCAGGGCTTTTTTTTGTTCCTGAAGTTCGTAGATGACGATGTTCGCCGGCACGCTCCTGCTGTCGAGAACGATGGAGGCACCGCCCTTGTCGCGGACAACAATCGGCCGTCCTTTTTTGCTGTCTTTGGTTTTTTCCTTATCAGCCGTCTCGCTTTCGGATTTTTCCTGCAAAGCCGTCATATTTTCGCCAGCCATGGCTGGCGCGCCCATCAGCAACGCGCCAGCGATCAGCATAATACCGGTTAGCGGATATACCCTCACGGACCGCATGGCCTTGGTCGGCTTCCGGTCGGTTTGATGAAGTGTTCTGGCTGTACCGTTCATGTCGCAAACACCTTTTCAATACCGCAGTGCGCTCGTCTGTCGTGACCGGGCCTTGCCTGACCCTTATCGTCAAGACCACAGTGCAGTGCACATGAACGCAATAAAACAGGCAAGCGGTAAGCGGTGTTTCGCCTGCGACGAACGGTTCAGCCTGAAAACCGTCGTGCGATCACGGCACGGAAAGACGGACAGCCGTCAATCGACCGGCAGCAGAAGCGCCGCCACATGGCGGTCTTCCATCAGCAGAACATTATAGGTCCGCGCCGCGGCCCCCGTATCCATCATGTCACAGCCGACACCGGCCTGCCCCAAGGCGTCGCGGACGGCGGACGGCACCAGGGCCATTGCCGTCCCCGTGCCGATCAGGACCA
The DNA here is from genome assembly GCF_003688555.1 of Eilatimonas milleporae. Classification (GTDB taxonomy): domain Bacteria; phylum Pseudomonadota; class Alphaproteobacteria; order Sphingomonadales; family Kordiimonadaceae; genus Eilatimonas; species Eilatimonas milleporae. The sequence continues at coordinate 345,126 of NZ_REFR01000012.1, read as the reverse complement.
GTTCCGGCTTTGGGTCCGCCGACAGAAGGCGCCCGAAATCAGATATGTCCAGTTCCGTCACGGTTTTGGCGGTCACAGGATACACACCGGACGGCAGAACGATCACGCCGCCATCGAAGCGACGACCGAGCAGGCGGAACCCGCCATCGCCATACCCTTCGACAAGAAGCCGGTCTTCAGCCCCTTGTGCCTGCAAAATGATGCCGCCGCTTTCAATCCGGCCGTTACTCATGGATACGTCCTTGCCTGGAAAGTGCGCCTCTACACCGGCTCACCGGGTGCGGGGCGTGATTTGTCCACCGTGGGGTCTTTTTCCTCGTTCAGGAAAAAAGCGTCCCGGCGGATATTGAACAGCAACAGCATGGGCGCGGCGACAAAGATGGAGCTGTAAGTGCCGATGACCACGCCCCAAATCATGGCGGCGGTAAAACCACGGATCACTTCGCCGCCCAGGAAAAACAGCGCCCCCAGCGCCAGAAGTGTTGTCAGCGAGGTCATCACCGTACGGTTCAGCGTTTTGTTGAGCGACAGGTTCAAAAGGTCCAGCATCGGCATTTTCCGGTATTTGCGGATGTTTTCCCGCACCCGGTCATACACCACCACCGTATCGTTCAATGAGTAGCCGACAATCGTCAAAAGCGCCGCGATGATGGACAGGTTGAATTCCAGACGCGTCAGCGAAAAGAATCCGATGGTCAGCAATACGTCATGCACCAGCGCGATGACGGCACCCAGGCCGAACTGCCACTCAAAACGGAACCAGATATAGATCAGAACACCGATAACCGCGATGGAGACGGCCAGCGTGCCGTCCCGCTTCAGTTCACCGGACACTTTCGGACCGATGATATTTTCCTGGCGGAAATCCAGATCGGGCACCGCCTCGACCAGCGCGGCCTTGACACGGTCCATCGCGGCTTTCTGTTCTTCATCGCCGCCCGACTGGCGTTCGACTCGGATCAGCGCCTCGGTATCGCGGCCATATTCCTGCACAGATACATCGCCAAGTCCCAGCCCGGATACGGCGGACCGGACCGTGGCCAGGGGGATGGGCCGGTCATCGAGACCCACTTCGATCGCGATACCGCCCTTGAAATCAATTCCGTAGTTCAGGCTGTTGACGGAAAAAAGCGCGATGGATGCCATGATCAGCACGGCGGAGACGACGAAAGCCACCTTTCGCAGCCCCAGAAAATCAAAGGCGGTCTCTTTCGGCAGAAGACGCAGCAGCATATCAGGACCCTCTTTGACGTTAAATGGGCAGCACTTGTGGCCGCGCCCGCCTGACCCAGGTGGCCAGCAGCAGACGGGTCAGAACGACGGCGGTGAACATGGACGTGACGATGCCGATACCAAGCGTGACGGCAAAACCCTGTACCGGGCCGGAGCCGAGCAGATACAGTATCGCCGCCGCGATAAAGGTGGTGATGTTGGCATCCAGGATTGTCGAAAATGCCTGCGAGTAGCCCTGCTCCATCGCCGCGAACGGTTTGCGTCCGGCGCCCTGCTCTTCCCGGATGCGTTCGAAAATCAACACATTGGCATCCACGGCCATACCGATCGTCAGGACGATCCCGGCAATGCCGGGTAAGGTCAATGTTGCCTGGAAAATACTCAAGGCGCCCATGATCAGGATCAGATTGACGATCAGGGCCACATTCGCCGCCAGACCGAACCGCCCATAGCTGAGAAGCATGTAGATGATCACGGCGACAAAACCGACGATCGCCGCCAGTTTTCCGGCTTCAATGGAATCCGCACCCAGATCGGGACCGACAGTGCGTTGCTCCATCACCGTCAGTTCCACCGGAAGCGCTCCGGCCTCAAGCAGGGTGGCAAGTTCCGTGGCGTCTTCGACATTGCCGACACCCGTGATCTGCCCCTGCCCGCCCAGTATGGGACTGATGATGCGCGGGGCACTGATCACGATATCATCAAGCACGATGGCGAAGGGCCTGCCGACATTTTCCCGCGTATGATTGCCGAACCGCCGGGCCCCCCTGTTGTTGAAGGTGAAGGCGACAGCCGGCCGGCCGTTTTCGTCATAGGACGGGTTGGCCTTGATCAGGTCCTCGCCGGCAACGATGACCCGTTTCTTGATCACAACACTGCCGCCATCCTTCAAGGGCAATAGAAGCTGGCTCGGGCGCAACCGCCCACGGGCGATGTCTTCCGGCGATATGCTGGTATCCACATCGTGAAACGTCAGTTTGGCCGTGGTCTGGATGAGACGCAGCAAAGCCGCGGGATCGTCGGCGCCCGGCACCTGCAGGATGATCCGGTCGTCGCCTTGCGGCTGCAGTGTGATTTCACGCGTTCCCGACGGGTCCACCCGGTCACGGATCACCTGCATGGAACGCTGAATGGCATCGCGCTTCTGGCTCTGGATGCCCTGGTCCGTCAGCGTCAGGGTGAACCGCGTACCATCGCGTGCCAGGTCCACTTCCTGTACGCCCCCGCTCAACAACGGATTGACGCCGGGTGTCGGCTGGGTCAATGGCAGCAGTTCCTCACGCGCGCGTTCCACCATATCCTCGCGCGTCACCTCAAAACTGACGGAGCGGTCATCGACCTGGATATTGCGGAAATTCAACGCCCGCACGCTGCGGCGCAGGTCCTGCACCTGACCCGCCAGATTTTCCAGCCGAACCGCGATCACGTCCTCGGTCTTAGCTTCCAGCAACAGATGGACGCCGCCGCGCAGATCCAGCCCCAGGCTCAACGTGTCCGACGGCAAAAAGCCGGGCAAGGCGTTGCGCTGGTCCTCACTCAGAAAATTCGGGATCGCCGCCGCCAGGCCGAACAGGCAGACAAAGACGATAAAGCCGATCTTGATACGGCTGAACTGCAGCATGGCGGGCCTCTCTCAAAACGCGGGCGGGCAGACAGCAGCGGCTTTAGCCGTCGGTCTTAGCCGGTTCGCCCTTGGCACGGACGGTGGACAATGTCGCCTTGACCACACGCACCCGCACGCCCTCGGCGATTTCCACTTCGATCTCGTCATCCTCGCGGACCTTGGCGACCTTGCCGACCAGGCCGCCGGCTGTCACCACCGTGTCCCCGCGCCGCACATTGCTGACCATTTCCTTGTGTTCCTTGGCGCGTTTTGCCTGGGGCCGCAGAACCAGAAACCAGAAAATCACAATGATCAGGATGAACGGCAGGAACTGGGCAATCAGGCTCGGCTCGGCGGCAGTGGCGGCCTGGGCAAAAGCGGGCGTCGAAAACATGGCATAGCTTCCTTAAACTTGGTCGGACACGGGCCCTGACAGTATTTTGGCCGGACTATAGCGGCAGACCAGCCAAATGCAATCGCTGCTGGACGATAGACGATACGGCAGTCCAGCCGCGAATATCGCCGTGGAAATCAGATGCCGCTTAAATGGGCAGACATAACGCCCCCTGCAAGGGCCAGTGAAAATAAGACATGGTCGCGCCAGACGCACACCAAACCGGAAACGACTGCGGGCCGGATCACCCCATCAGGCTCATATGTCGAGAACTACCAGCAGCGGAATTTCAAAATATCCGTCGAAGACTTGCCGTTCCGCCCTGCCCAAAAAGCCCCGCCTGACTGACTGGTCAGTCAGGCGGGGTTTGTATGGGTATATGCGTGGATAAAATTCACGCCCGCATAAAACCTGCCTCTAACCGGCCTGCCCGCCTGCTTCCATATAGCCCAGAGGGTCGAGCGCGCGGCGGCCCTTGCGGATTTCGAAGTGAAGCTGGGGTTCGCTAACGCCGCCGGTCCGCCCGACACGAGCGATCACATCGCCGCGTGTCACCTGTTGACCGGCCTGCACCAAAAGGCGTTCATTATGGGCATAGGCCGTGATCCAGCCGCCATCATGTTTCAAAAGCAGCAAATTGCCATATCCCTGAAGGGCATTGGAGGCATAGACGACAACACCGCTTTCCGCCGCGCGGACCGGACTGCCCTGACGGGCCAGAATATTGATACCGTCATTATGAATACCGCCGGCACGCGGCCCGAAGCGAGAAGCAATCCGTCCTTTCACCGGCCAACCGAAACGGGCCCCGGCGCGTGGCGGCGGCGTGGCCTTGACACCGGGCACGCGCTGGCTCTCTGTACGGGTGGGGGGCGTGGTACTCGCAGGCTTCGATCTGGAAGGCCCGGAAGACGCACTGGGGGACGCACTCGGTGTGGCCACCGTTTTGACCGTCTTCGATGCCGTTCCGGCCCCACCGGGCAGGCGGAGCGTCTGCCCAATCGCCAGTGTATAAGGCGGGCGGATACTGTTTTCCCGCATCAGGCTGGACACGGTCACCCCGTAGCGGCGGGAAATGCTGTATCCGGTTTCCCCCTTGCGGACCGTATGAACCGCAGGGGCCGGCAGGCGCAGGCGCTGCCCCACCGCCAGGCGATATGGGGGCGCCAGGCCGTTGGCGGCGACGACACCGCGCAAGGGCACACCGTACCGGCGTGACAGGCTGTAAAGCGTATCGCCCCGCGCCACCGTGATTCGCCCGCCACTGGCCTTGCGGGCACGGGCCTGGACGGCGCTGACCTTCGGCTTGACCGCCGGATACGGCACCGGCACGGGCGCATTGCGAACCTGATAGACGGGCTTGATATCGGCCGGGTTCACGCGCCCCGGCGCGCTGCCGCATGCCGTCAGAAAAATCAGGGCGCCAACCGCCGCCACCCTGACGGCGCGGCTGAGACATGGCCTGATACCGGAAATCACCACATGCATCATAGCGCCGACGATACCGGCGCCTCCGGGTGCGGGCAAGCGGATGAAAGACCCGGCGGCCATGTTTTTCTCCCTTGCGGGAAACGTTCAGAAAAAAGCCCGTTCAAGGGTTTTCAGGGTATCGCGGTGTGTCAGGTCCAGATGCAGCGGCGTGACCGACACATAGCCGGTGCGCACACTTTTCAGATCCGTTGTGTGACCGGGCAGTCCCACTTCGCGGCCAAGTCCGAACCAATAGTAGGTAAACCCGCGCGGATCGACGCGCTCATCAATATTGTTGCCCATCATTTCGCGCCGACCCTGTTCGGTCACGCGAATGCCTTGCACACTGCCCGTCGGGATCGCCGGAAAGTTTACATTGATCAGCACATCCTTGGGCCAGCCGGTCTCAAGCAACGGGCCGAGAACCTTGGGCGCGAAGGCTTCTGCCGTGTCCCACTGCGCACGTTCACCCGGACGGATACATTGTGACAGCGCGACGGACGGAATCCCGCACAGCGTCCCCTCCATCGCCACCGACACAGTGCCGGAATAGGTAACATCCTCGGCCAGATTGCCGCCCCGGTTGATCCCGGACAGGATCAGCGTCGGCGGATGATCGGCCATGATCTTGTTGACCGCCATCATGATACAGTCTGTCGGCGTGCCCTGGACCGCCCAGCGCTTGTCCTCCAGCCGGCGGATACGCAGCGGGCGTGTCAGTGTCAGGGAATGACCGGCACCGGACTGCTCCGTTTCCGGCGCCACGATCCAGACATCGTCACTCAGCGCGCGGGCCACCTGCTCCAGAACGGCGATACCGGGGGCGTTGATCCCGTCATCGTTCGAGACCAGAATCCGTGCCGTTGAAATGGGCGCCATCAGTTTTCTCCCCCGCCATTGCCGGAAATATGGGTCAGCCCCGCCATATAGGGCCGAAGGGCAACGGGCACATCAATCCCGCCATCGGCACGCTGGTAGTTTTCCATTACGGCGATCAGGGCCCGCCCGACCGCCACGCCCGAGCCGTTCAGGGTATGCGGAAAACGGGTTTTCTTTTCCCCCTTGGCCCGGCATCGCAGTTTCATCCGCCGGGCCTGAAAGTCACCGCAGACGGAACAGCTTGAAATTTCACGGTAGCGCCCCTGCCCCGGCAGCCAGACCTCGATATCGAACGTCCGGCGGGCGCTGAAGCCCATATCGCCGTCGCAAAGCTCCATAACGCGGTAAGGCAGGTCAAGACGTTTGAGAACGGTTTCCGCCGCCTCCGTCATCCGCTGATGCTCAGCATCGGAATCCTCCGGTGCCACGACGGACACCAGTTCAACCTTGGCGAACTGGTGCTGCCGGATCATGCCACGGGTATCACGGCCCGCCGCGCCGGCCTCGGCCCGGAAACACTGGGTCAGGGCGGTCGAACGTTTCGGCAGTTCAGCCTCATCCAGGATTTCACCGGCGTGCAGATTGGTCAGCGTGACCTCGGCGGTCGGGATCAGCCAGTGGTCGGTGGTGGTGCGAAACTGATCGTCGGCGAATTTCGGCAGCTGGCCGGTGCCCAGCAACGCGTCACTGCGGACAAGTGTCGGCGTCACCGTTTCCTCATAGCCGAAATCGGTCGTGTGCACATCCAGCATGAACTGGCCAAGGGCCCGTTCCAGCCGGGCCAGTGCCCCCTTCAGCACGACAAAGCGCGATCCGGACAGCTTGACGGCCCGTTCAAAATCCATCAGGCCGAGGGCCTCACCCAGCTCGAAATGTTCCTTCGGCGCGAAATCGAGCTGCGGCGGTGTGCCGACCGTGCGGCATTCCACGTTGCCGTTTTCGTCTTCACCCGCCGGCACATCGTCATAGGGCAGATTGGGAATGGCCAGCAGCATGGCATCCAGTGCGCTTGCGAGGTCCTGTTCTTCCTCTTCGAGGACGGCAAGACGGGCTTTCAGATCACCGACTTCCGCCATCAGGGCCCGCGCCTCGTCCTCGCGGCCCTCACGCTTGGCAAGGCCGATCTGTTTTGACGCTTCATTCCGGCGGGCCTGTGCGGTCTGGGCCTCGGTTTGCAGGGCACGGCGTTTTTCATCCAGCGCCAAAAGGCTTCCGGCTTCCGCCTCCAGACCGCGCCGGGCCAGCCCGGCATCGAATGCGTCCGGGTTTTCACGAATCGCTTTTAGATCGAACATGACAGTGACTGCGCTTCTTTGCGTTATGATTTAGACGGTGCTGCCGCTTGCATCCTCGCCGCCGTCCTCGTCCAGGGCACGGCGTTTTTCGAAAGTAGCGATCAACAGGATCGACAGTTCATAAAGAAGCAGGATGGGAATGCCAAGGGCGACTTGGCTGATCGGGTCCGGCGGGGTCAGAAACGCGGCCGCGACAAATGTGATGACAATGGCATAGCGGCGCTTTGAGCGCAGACTGTCCGCCGTGACCAGCCCGGCGCGTCCCATCAGGGTCAGGCCGACCGGCAGCAGAAACGCCAGCCCGAAGGCAAAAATCATCTGCATGATCAGCGACAGATATTCATTCACCTTGGCCTCGGCGGCAATTTTCAGGGTGCCGTCACCGCCGGGATTTTCAAAGCTGAGCAAAAACTCCCACGCCCACGGAATCACAACGAAATAAGCCAGACATGCCCCCAGCGTGAACAGAATGGGCGTCGCGAAAAGAAAGGGCAGAAAGGCCTGCTGCTCGTTCCGGTACAAGCCGGGAGCGACAAATTTCCAGATCTGAAGGGCCGCCCAGGGAAAGGTCACAAGAAAGGCCGCATAGAGCGCCACTTTGATGTCGACGACGAATTTTTCCATCAGCCCGGTAAAGATCATGCGGGCATCTTCCCGGTCGGAGACCGCATCGGCATACGGTTTGGCCAGAATCTGAAAAATCTCGTCGGCGAAATAGAGACCGATGACAAAGAAGATCAGCATGCCGACGATCACCTTGATCAGCCTGGTGCGCAGCTCCAGCAGATGATCGAGAATGGGCGCGCGGCTGGCTTCCACCGTATCGGCGCCCTCCCTCGGGTCTTCAGAGGGACCGTCGATCAGGTCGGGGGCTTTCGGCACATCGCCGCCTGCATATTCCTTAGGTGGCATCATTGCCGGCTCCACCTTTTCGCTCTGCAGCCCCGCCTGGGGTTACGGGGGTTTTTTCCAACGCCGCCTCGACGGCCGTGGCCGACGGGGTTTCCGCTTTTTCGTCCTGCTGCACGGCATCCGTCTGGCCGGTTTCCCCCCGGTCCTCGACCGTTTTCGGCTTGAAATTGGGGACGCCCTTTTTCGGGGCCGGCTGTACTGGCGGTGTATCGGCACCGGAGGGCGCTGCGGCCTGATCCACACCTTTTTCAGCGGCACGGTTTTTCATGATGGTTTCCGTGATCTCATCCGGGCTCATGCCGGGTTTCAGCCCTTCGGCCTTGCGCAGATCGGAAAACGGGTCCGCTTCCTGCTCCACCTCTTCCGCCAGGGCGTCAAGACCACGGCGAAATTCGCCCGCCAGCGAGCGAACCTGGCGCATCATACCGCCGATTGTGCGCAGCAGACGCGGCAATTCGCGCGGGCCGACGACGACAAGAGCCACCACCGCAACGATGAAAAGTTCCATACTGCCGATATCAAACATCGGATAAGGCTATCCCGACTGACGCGCCCCGGCGGACCTGACAGAGATGACAGATGCGGCCTGGGGTGCCTTGCCCAAAAAGCGGGTTATTGACGCTTCGCCGTCTCGGCGTCCTCGGCGGCGGCCGAGACACCCTCAGAAACGGCCTCGCCCTCGATCGTCTGCTTGTGCTCGACCGTTTTGGTCTGCGGCGGCTCGGACGCCTCAGGCGTCTCCGCCACATCCTTCAGCCCTTTGCGGAAACTGGTGACGCCTTTGGCGACATCACCCATCAGTTCGGAAATCTTGCCGCGTCCGAACAGGAGGACAATCAGCAAGACGACAAGCGCGATTTGTAACCAGCCCGGAAACATGGCCTTTTACTCCTTCCGACAGTTCGGTGCGCCGGCACCGTTCAAGGGACTTGCGTTTGACGGACCTGACCGTCATTTCCCGCCGCCCTCATGATCCGGCGCACTCTCCTCTTCTTGTGTTACAGCTTTATGGCCGGCCTGCAAAGGCGAACGGCGCCTGTCCTCGCCCGCTGCGCGTGCGGATTGTTCAATCGCATCCTCAAGATCGATCTGTGCATCGTCTTCATCCGTGTCGTCGGGGCCGCCAAAGCGGCCCAGCGCGTCCAGCGCATCGTCCACACTGTCCAAAAGGCCGGCGGCTTTGAGGTCTTCCAGCCCCGGCAGGTCCTCGATACTGTCCAGGCCGAAATGCACCAGAAAATCCTCGGTCGTACCGTATGTCACCGGCCGGCCCGGCGTCTTACGCCGGCCGCGCATGCGGACCCAACCGGCCTCCATCAGAACGTCCAGCGTGCCTTTTGACAGGCCGACACCGCGGATATCCTCAACCTCCGCCCGCGTAACAGGCTGGTGAAAGGCGATAATGGACAGGGTTTCCACCGCCGCTCTGGACAATTTACGGGTCTCTTCGACCTCCTGGCGCAGAAGAAAAGCCAGATCCCCGGCCGTGCGAAACATATATTTGCCGGCCACCTCGGCCAGTTCGACCCCTGCACCAAGATACCGTGCCCGCAGCGTTTCCAGTGCCCCGGCCACATCCGCCCCGTCCGGCAAACGGCCCGCCAGATCGGCCTCCGAAAGTGGGGCTTCGGCTGCGAACAACAGCGCCTCCAGCATACGTTCCGTATCGGTGCGCACGCCTTGCGGGGGCGCGGCATCGGCGGTTTCGCCGTCAGTCGCCTGCTGGCCGGTCTGAAGGGGGACGATCTTGTCGTCGGTCATGCTTCATCCTCCTTCCTGCGGACATAAAGGGGACCGTAGGTTTCCATCTGCCGGATGTCGGCCACGCCCTGACGCGCCAGTTCCAGGCTGGCCGCGAACATACTGGCCACCGCTGACCGGCGCAGGCGGGGATCTGACAGCTCCTGGGGCAGAAACTGCACCAGGTCGGACCAGGAAAATATCTCGCCAATCAGGCCGGAAAGACGCTCCAGCGCCTCTTCAAGGGCATAGACGGGGCGACGGGCAATATGAATCGGGCCTGCCGCCTGCTTGCTTTGCTGATAGGCGTAGGCCTTCAGCAACTCATAAAGCGTGATGTCGTAGCGGCCATGTCTGTCGATCACGACGCCCTCGGGGGCACCACGGGCAAACATGTCGCGCCCCAACCGGTTGCGCGCCATAAGCCTCGCGCCCGCCTCGCGCATGGCTTCCAGCCGTTGCAGCCGCAACTGCAGCCGCAGGGCCATCTCCTCGGCGCTGGGCTCTTCATCGTCCTCTTCACGCGGCAGAAGCAACCGTGACTTCAGATATGCCAGCCAGGCCGCCATCACCAGATAGTCGGCGGCGATCTCCAGCTTCATGCGGCGGGCTTCCGCGATAAAGGCCAGATACTGTTCCACCAGTTCCAGGATGGAAATCTGTGTCAGGTCAACCTTCTGCGCCCGTGCCAGCATCAGCAGCACATCAAGCGGTCCCTCGAAACCATCGATATGCAGGACCAGAGCGTCGTCATCCCCTGCATCCGCAAGAGCGCCGGCACCGTCTCCCGGCGCGCCGGGCCGGGGATACGGATCTTCCTCGAAATCGCTGTCGTCTGTGTTCACATCATCCACCCGCAGGGCTTTCCCGCCCCTCGCGGCCGATTAAAGCGGCACGCCAACCAAAGCCGCGATCAGACCGGCGAAAAACATCGTGGGCGCAATGATCACATCGCGGGCCACGATGATGATGCCCATCAGGATCAGAAACCCGAAAGGCGCAATGGATTGATAGCGTATCGCCAAGTCGGACGGCAAGAACTGCGCCACCACGGCACCTCCGTCCAGTGGCGGAATGGGCAGCAGATTGAACACCATGAACAGACAATTGAGGAAAATGCCGAAGACGGCGACATTGGTGACCCAGTCGTCCTGAGTGAACCCCGCCCCCAGAGCAAAACGCAAGACATAAGCGAAGAAAACCGCCACCACCACATTGCCAAAGGGCCCGGCCAATGCCACCAGAACGATATCCCGGCGCGTTTTTTTGAAATTGCGCGGATCGACGGGAACCGGCTTGGCATATCCGATCAGAAACGGAAATCCGGTGAAAATGGCGATCAGCGGAATCGCCACTGTGCCGAACGGGTCAACATGGACCAGCGGATTGAGAGACAGACGGCCCGCCGCCTGGGCCGTCCGGTCACCCAACCGGTATGCGGCAAGGGCGTGCCCGGCCTCATGCAGGGTCACGGCCAGAAGAAAAGGCAGCGCCATGACGCTGATCAGATGAAGGCTGGCGCCGATATCGGGCACAACGGGTCTCCGTTCATGACAGGAATACGGACCGGCCGCCTCGGTCAGGCCGGCAACAGATCTTTCATCAGGTGGTCGTAACGCTGTTCCAGATCAAGCCGGTCACTGTGCGACAGGCCGTCACCGGCCTCGGAAAGACCACCGACAAGACACGACAGGCGCGTATTCAAAATCGGCTCCGCCTGCGGCAATGCATCGGCGATGCTCCGCATGGCGTCCAGGTCCCCGTCACAGTGCAGGACCAGATCGCAGCCCGCGGCAATGCAGCCGCGTGCCCTGTCCGCCATCGTGCCCGACAGGGCGTTCATGCCAATGTCATCGCTCATCAAAAGACCGCGATAGCCCATGTGCCCGCGTATCCAGTCACGGATGACCACGCGGGACAGGGTCGCGGGGACAGCCGCATCGAGCGCCGTGTAAACAACATGTGCCGTCATGGCGAACGGGGCGTCTCTCAGAGCACGGAAAGGCGGAAAATCGATCTTTTCCAGGGTTTCCAGCGCTGCCTCGACCCTGGGCAGAGCCTCATGGCTGTCCACCATGGCACGCCCGTGGCCGGGAATATGCTTGATCACGGGCAGCACACCGCCTGCGGTCAACGCATCGGCGACGATCCGGCCCAGCGCGGCGACACGCGACGGATCATCGTCGAAAGCACGGTCACCGATCACCCCATCCGCATCCGGTTGCGGCACGTCGATAAGCGGCAGGCAGTTCACCGTGATGCCGACACGCCTCAAATCATCAGCGATCAGACGCGTATGCAGTCTGAGGGCGCTGGCCGCGCCCGCCGCCTTTGCCGGGTCCTGCCGCGCCATGTGCCCGAACACCCCCATGGCAGGATACGCACGCCAGCGCGGCGGCCCCATGCGCTGGACCCGGCCCCCTTCCTGGTCGATCAGTATGGGCAAATGTTCGCGCCCGGTCATATGCCGCAGACTGTCCGTCAGACGGCGGAGCTGGGCCGGGTTTTCCACATTGCGTTTGAAGAGGATGAAGCCCGCCGGCACACAGTCCTGAAACAGGCGCCGTTCCTCGAAAAGCAATTCCGGCCCGGCCAGACCGAAAAGAACCGGAATCACGGATTGATCACCATGCAGGCCACATTCTCGGCACGCAGGGACACACACAAAGCATCGGCCGCCGCCCGGTCCTGCAGCGGCCCGACCCGCAGACGGTACAATGTCCGGTCGCCGGTATTGACCGGTTCGTAATCCGCACTCAGTCCCTCCAGAAGGGTGGAATGCTGGCGGCGCAGTCGGCTCCAGGCGCGCTCCGCCCCCGCGCGGCTGCCGAAAGCCCCCAGTTGCAGGCGGTACCCCGAAGACGGCGGACCGTCGGGCGCCGCTGATACGGGGCCACTGCTCTCACCCGTGGACGACGCGGCGGAACTGTCGCCGCTGACTGCCTTTGGACGCTGTGCGGAGGTTACCGACTGCTGTTCAGCGGTGCGGCTGGCGTCCGCAACCGTACCGGATTGCCCATTCCGGCCCGTCTGCCGGTCGTTCTGTCGATCATTCCAGCGGTCGTCTGCGGCCTGTTCTGTCAGTGCGGACTGCGCGTCTGCCGGCGGGGTGGATTGCCCGGCGGACTGCTGGTCACGGGCGCGGTCTGCCGCCACGCTTTCTTCCAGGGCCCTGACAATATCCTCGATCGGCTGTTCGGGCTGTTCGCCCAGGCCGGTATCCGTGCGCACAGGCTGACCTGCCGCCCGTTCCAGAACCTCTTTGTCACGGTGCGGAACATCCATGCCGCCGGGATTATCCGGCCGGGTGCGGCCCGGCTCCTCCGGCGCGGCAACATAGCGCGGAGGGCCGTCTTCTTCGCCATTGTATAAAAACAGCAGGCCGGCAACGAACAGACCCACGACAAGAAGAGCCAAGCCTCCCATCAGGAAAACCTTGTTACCCTTTAGAAAACCGGCATCCTCTTCCTCATCGTCGGATACGGGCTGCAGCCAGGGTGGCGTTTCCGGATCGGTATCGCCTTGCGCCGCCCCCAGCAGGGTATCGGCGTTTTGATCGGTATTGTTGGTATCGCTCATTTAACGCATTTCCTTCACCGGCACGACGCCCAGAACCGAAAGACCGCTTGCAATGACAAGCGCCGCCGCCCTCAGAAGAGCAAGGCGGGCCTGTGTCAGCCCGGCATCTTCCTCGATCAGGAAACGGTCCGAAGGATCATCATTGCCCCTGTTCCACAGAGTATGAAACTCGGATGCCAGATCATAAAGAAAAAACGCCACCCTGTGAGGTTCATGCGCTTCCGCCGCACTTTCGACCAAACGCGGCCAGGCCGCCATGTGACGGATCAGCGCCAGTTCGCCGTCGCGGGTCAACCGTGACAGATCAGCGCCCGCCAAGGCGCTGTCATCAGTGTCCATATGGGGGAATAGCTCTTGCGCCTTGCGCAGCACGGAACAGACCCTTGCATGGGCATACTGCACGTAAAAGACCGGATTGTCGCGCGATTGCTCCGTCACCTTGGTGAAGTCGAAATCAAGCGGCGCGTCGTTCTTCCTGGTGAGCATGATGAAACGCGTCACATCGCGCCCCACTTCATCCACAACATCACGCATGGTGATGAACGTACCGGCCCGCTTGGACATTTTGACAGGCTCACCGGCGCGGAACAGGCGGACAAGCTGGCACAATTTCACATCCAGATCTGCCTTGTCATCCAGGGCCCTGACAGCGGCCTGCATACGCTTGACATATCCACCGTGGTCCGCGCCCCAGACGTCGATCATCGCATGGAAGCCCCGCTTGATTTTGTCATGGTGATAGGCGATGTCGGCGGCAAAATAGGTATAGGTGCCATCCGATTTTTTCAGTGGACGATCCACATCGTCGCCAAAATCGGTCGCCCGGAACAAGGTTTGTTCACGCGGCTCCCAGTCGTCCGGTTTTTTGCCCTTGGGCGGCTCCAGCACACCTTCGTAAATATGGCCGGCGGCTCGCAGATCCTCGATGGCGGCCTCAATCTCGCCCGACGCATGCAATGCCTTTTCAGAATGGAATATTTCCTGTGTAATACCAAGAGCTTCCAGGTCGCTGCGGATAAGGGACATCATCGCGGCAGTGGCGTCTTCCCGGACCACTGACAGCCAGGCGCCCTCCTCCTCGTCCAGGAAACGATCCCCGTATTTTTCCTTGAGCGCCTGCCCGACCGGTATCAGGTAATCACCGGGATAAAGCCCTTCCGGAATGTCGCCGATATGGCGTCCGTGGACCTCGCAGTAACGCAGATAGGCGGACCGCGCCAGCGTGTCGATCTGACTGCCGGCGTCATTGATGTAATATTCCTTGGTGACCCTGTATCCCGCCTTGGTCAGCAGATTGGCGAGCGCATCGCCGAAAACGGCACCGCGCGTATGGCCCACATGCAGCGGCCCGGTCGGATTGGCCGAGACATATTCCACATTGACGGCCTCGTTACCGCCCAGCGTGCTGTCACCGTAAGAGAGACCCGAGGCAACAATCCCCGATACGCAGCCTTGCCAGAAGGACGGTGCCAAACGGATATTGATGAAACCCGGACCGGCAATCTCCACGTCATCGACTTCATCAAGGGCCAGCAGTCCGGGCACCAGCTTTGTCGCGAGGTCACGTGGTTTTATCGCGGCCTGTTTCGCCAGGACAAGGGCCGCATTGGTGGCCATATCGCCGTGGGCGGCATCGCGTGGCGGCTCCACCGTGATGGCATCGGTTTTCAACCCCACAGGCAGATTTCCGGACGCCGCCAAAGTCTCAAGTTCTTTTTCAAGAAGTGCGCGAAAGTATTTAAAAACATTCATAATTTTACATCGCTTAAATCAAAGAGTTTGGCGTGCTCGCGAAAAGCAAAACGGTCCGTCATACCGGCGATGAAGTCCGCCACGACACGGGCTGTTTCAACGCTTTCCGGTGCACCGGCCCGGTCGCGCCACTCATCGGGCAGACACTCGGGTTCAGCGATATAAAGCTGAAACAGATCGCGCACCACCCTTTTTGCTTTGCTGGTCATACGGTTCACCAGATAATGGCGATACATGCGCGCATGCAGGAAATCCTTCAGCGCCCTTACCGCGACCGCCATGTCGGGACTGAAAGCGACCACAGCGGTGCCTGCGGTGCGGATATCGTCGACGCCCGCAGGCGACAGGGCATCGATCCGCCTGCCGGTTTCCACCGTCAGGTCGGTGACCATACGATTGATAAGACGCCGCACCAGTTCGTGCACCATCACCGCGCGGTCCGCATCGGGATAAGTCCACGTCACCTCGTCTATCAACTGGGCAACGATGGGAATGTCACGAATTTCCTCAAACTCGAACAGGCGGGCGCGCAGACCGTCATCCAGATCGTGGCTGGAATAGGCGATATCATCGGCGATGGCCGCTACCTGGGCCTCGGCACTGGCAAACGTATGCAGCTCCAGATCCTGCACCTTCAGATAATCACGCAGACCGAACGGCAGATTTTCTGGTAATGACAGCGGATCCACAGCCCCTTCCACCAGCGGGCCGTTATGCTTGGCAAGACCTTCCAGGCTCTCCCATGTCAGGTTCAACCCGTCGAAAGACGCATAGCGCCGTTCCAGACCGGTGACCAGACGGATGGTCTGGGCATTGTGGTCAAACCCGCCATAGCGCTCCATGCAGGTGTTCAGCACCGCTTCGCCCGCATGCCCGAAGGGCGGATGCCCGAGATCGTGCGCCAGTGCCAGAACCTCGCCCAGGTCCTCGTTCAGCCCCATGTCGCGACAGATAGACCGCGTTATCTGCGCCACCTCCAGGGAATGTGTCAGACGTGTCCGGAAATGATCACCCTCGTGATAGACGAACACCTGTGTCTTATGCTTCAGCCGGCGGAAACTGGAGGAATGGATCACCCGATCCCGGTCCCGCTGGTAGGGACTGCGGTTGATGCTTTCCGGCTCATTGTGCAGACGCCCCCTGCTGGCATCAGGCAGGCAGGCATAAGGCGCAAGCGTATCGGCATAGCGCGGACGGTCGCTGTCGCGGATACTCATCAGGGACGTAATCCTTATTTTTCGGACGCAGCAGGTAACAGGGATGTGCACCATATCGACCGGGTCACCGCTTCACAAGCGGCGCAATCCTCTAATAATATGCTGCCGACAGCGTGTGGTCCCCGCTGTGCCGCAAGGGCAGCTTGTCCGAAGATGCATGGCTCCTTGTTTGATTTTGCAGCGCGATGCCCTTACATAAAAGCATGTACAGCCTGTTTCCCGCGAAACACAGGCATATCCGCGAGTATGGGAATGAAAGACATGGCACAGGAAGCCCCCGTCGGCCTCAGTGAAAAGGCCGCCCACCGTGTGGCCGCCCTGATCGAACAGCAGGGCAACCCGGATCTTAAACTGCGCCTGACCGTTTCCGGTGGCGGATGCAGCGGCTTTCAGTACGGTTTTGCCTTTGACGCCGAACAGAAAAAAGACGATATCGTCGTCACCCGTGACGGGGTGACCCTGCTGGTCGACTCGATGTCCCTGCTGTATGTGGCCGGTTCAGAGGTCGACTTTGTCGAAGATCTGGTCGGTGCCTCCTTCCAGGTTAAAAACCCGAACGCAACGTCATCCTGCGGCTGCGGGTCCTCGTTCGCCGTCTGACGCTTTATCAGTCCTCGGAAATCATGCGTTGAAAATCGCCACCTTCAACATCAACGGCGTGAAGGCACGCCTGCCCCGTCTTCTGGAATGGCTGGACACATTCCAGCCCGACGTTGCCTGCCTGCAGGAAATCAAAAGCGTTGATGAGACCTTTCCCCGGATGGAAATCGAGGACAAGGGCTGGCATGTGGAAACCCACGGCCAGAAGGGGTTCAACGGTGTCGCCCTGATCAGCCGTCATCCCGTGACCGATATTGTACGCGGCCTGCCTGCCGTTGACGGAGGCGTCGCGGACGGCGACGATCAGTCCCGGTATATCGAAGCGACGGTCATGAACGTGCGTGTCGCCAGCCTTTACCTGCCGAACGGCAATCCCAGGCCGGGTCCGAAATTCGATTACAAACTTGCCTGGATGGACAGGCTGGTGGCCCATGCCAGCCGTCTGCTGACCGTGGAAAGGCCCGTCGTTCTGGCCGGTGATTACAATGTCATTCCACAGGATGACACGGATGACTGCCACGACCCTGCAGCCTGGGTCGACGATGCCCTGACCCAACCGGAAAGCCGGGCCCGTTTGCGCGCCCTGACCCATCTGGGGTATCTGGATGCATTGCGGCAAATCCACCCCGCAGGGCCGAAATACAGTTTCTGGGATTATCAGCGTGGTGCCTGGGCCAAGGATCACGGTATCCGCATCGATCACCTGATGCTGTCCCCGGAAGCCGCTGACCGTCTCAAAGGCGCCGATGTGGACCGTATCCCGCGCGCCCAGGAAAAGGCCAGCGACCATACGCCCGTATGGATTGACCTGGCCGCCTGAACTCGGCCTCACGATTTTTCCCATCATATCTGCGATACGCGTGCCTCGTGTGTGTCACACACGCCCCGTTCTTATTAGGTATGGACAAAATGTTCTTATTTTGTTCTAATAAGGACAAAGGGGCACAAAGATGCGGAAACCGGACGGCCTGAGGGTCGCATATATCGATTTCGACAGTTTCTTCGCCACTGTCGAAGAGCAGGCGCGACCGCACCTGCGCGGCAAACCGGTGGGGGTTATCCCCTTTCACACGGCGGCCGGCACCTGCATCATTGCCGCCAATAAAATCGCCAAAGCATGCGGTGTCACAACCGGCATGGCCGTGAGGGAAGCCCGTATCCAGTGTCCGGACCTGGTGCTGCAGCCGCAATCTCCCGATTTGTATGTAAGGGCGCACCGCAAGCTGGTGATGGAGATTGAGCATATCCTGCCTGTCGGCACCGTCTGTTCCATCGACGAACTGACCTGCCCGGTGGACAGCGACTGGCAGAAGGACCCCGCCGGACTGGCGGCGGCGATCAAGGAGCATCTGCGGAAAACGGTCGGGCCCTATATCACGTGCTCCATCGGCATGGGGCCGAACCGGCTGCTTGCCAAGATCGCCTCGGAAATCGAAAAACCGGACGGTGCGACCATCCTGCATCCCGATGACCTGCCGGGACGGCTTCTTGATCTGCGGATGAGCGACCTGCCCGGCATCGGCAGCCGCATGCGTCACAGGCTGGCACAGGCCGGCATCCATGACATTGCGGATCTGTGGAACAGTCAGCCGCGCCAGTTGCGGGCGCTGTGGGGGACTGTCAACGGAGAACGCTTCTGGTACGCGCTGCATGGGTATGATATCGCCGCGAAACAGACCGCCCGCAGCATGTATGGTCACGGTCGCATACTGCCCCCGGACTGGCGCAACATGGACAAGGCATGGCACTGCGCGCGCCTGCTGACGGTCAAGGCATGCCGGCGCCTGCGCCGCGACGGTTTTGTCGCCGGACGTCTGGGGTTGTGGCTGTCGGCGAAAGAAGGCCGCTGGGGCGGTGAACATCCGCTCGACGATGTGAATGACGACCGCAGTTGTGTGCAAGGCCTGGCCGACCTGTGGGAACAAGCCCGCGCTAATCTGCCTGACGCTGTCCGGGTGAAAAAACTGCATGTGGCGCTGTACAGGCTCAGACCAGCGGAACAGCGGCAGTTCAGTCTGTTTGGGGACACATCGGCAAACCGTCAGAAATGGTCGACCCTGTCACGCATCATGGACGGGCTGAACGGCAAATATGCCCGAACGCTTGTCAGTCTGGGACCATGGACTCCGCCGCCCGGCGGATATGCCGGCGGCAAAATCGCCTTTGCCCGCATTCCCGATATGGAGGATTTCTGGTGAACCACCTGTACCTTGATGATTATGCCAGCGGTTACGGTTTCGAGACCCGCTGCCGCACCTGCGGGCACCAGGCCCGTGAAAGTCATACCAGCCTGTGTACACGCCCGGATGTTCATGGCCGCCTGACATTGGAAGATGTCTCCGAACGCCTGACCTGCCCTTATTGCAAGACCAGGGCGGTCCGGTTGCATCTTCATCGCCTGACGCCGGTGCATCATTTCATCGCCGGCATGCCCTAAACCAGGGCAGTTGCGCATAAAGGCACCGATGGTGTTTCATCAAGGCAATGGCGGGATACAAAGCGGCCAGTTTACGCCGATACGCAGATACACCACCGACACCGGGCCAGGACAACCAAGACAAACCAGGGCAAACCACATGCTTGAGATCAGACCCAACTGCGAATGGTGCAACAAGGACCTGCCCGCCGATGCGGTCGATGCGATGATCTGTACGTATGAATGCACCTTCTGCAAGGACTGTGTGGAAACCCATCTACACAATGTCTGCCCGAATTGCGGGGGCGGTTTCTGCCCCCGCCCCATCCGGCCCGCAACGGCACGCCGTCCGGGCATCAGCCGGCAACACCAGCCGGCCTCGGATAAGCGTGTATCCCTGAAATATGACCGTGAAAGTGCGCTGCGGTTCTGTCACGGTGTCCGGCATATCCCGCCACGCGATCGCTAAGCCGCGTGGGGGTTGCCGCCGCAGGGCCGAGACCACATCACGGCCACACACGGCGGCAGGGACGGCAAACGGCTTTTCCGTCAGACACCGTCAGGCAACTGGCGGATCGCCCCCTTGGAAGCACTCGTGGTCAGCATGGCATAGGCTTTCAAGGCTTTCGTCAGTTTGCGGGGGCGCGGCTCTGCCGGTTTCCAGGGCATCGCGTCGCGCGCGTCCTTGTCGGCACGGCGCGCGGCCAGCTCCGCTTCTGAAAGGCGCACATCAATGGACCGGTTCGGGATATCGATATCGATAATATCGCCATCCTCCACCAGGGCAATGGCGCCCCCTTCGGCCGCCTCCGGGCTAACATGGCCAATGGACAAACCCGATGTACCACCCGAAAACCGTCCATCGGTGACCAGGGCGCAGGCCGCGCCCAGCCCCATGGATTTCAGATAGGTGGTCGGATACAGCATTTCCTGCATGCCGGGACCGCCCTTCGGCCCCTCATAGCGGATCAGAACCACATCACCGGGTTTGATACGGCCGCCCAGAATGCCCTCACAGGCGGCATCCTGGCTTTCAAAAATCCTGGCCGCCCCGGAAAAGGTAAGAATACTTTCATCCACACCGGCCGTTTTGACGATACAGCCATCTTTCGCGATATTGCCGAACAACACAGCCAGCCCGCCATCCTGGCTATAGGCATGCTCAATAGTGCGAATACAGCCGCCTTCACGGTCCAGATCCAGATCCGTGTAGCGTTTGGACTGGCTGAATGCCTGGGTTGTGCGGACACCGCCCGGCGCCGCCCGGAAAAACTGATGGACCTCGGCATCGTCGGTACGGCACACATCGAAGCGGTCAATCGCCTCACCCAGTGTCGGCGTATGGACCGTGGCCACATCACGGTGCAGCAGGCCACCACGTTCCAACTCGCCCAGAATGGCATAAATACCGCCGGCCCGGTGCACATCCTGCATATGATACCGGTCATGCGCGGGCGCCACCTTGCAAAGATTTGGGATTTTTCGCGACAGGCGGTCGATATCGGCCATGGTAAAATCGACCTCCCCTTCGATCGCGGCGGCCAAAAGGTGCAATACCGTGTTGGTGGATCCGCCCATGGCGATATCCAGCGTCATGGCATTTTCAAAGGCCTCAAACGTGGCAATTCCCCGCGGCGAAGCCCTTTCATCACCATGTTTGTAATAACGTTCGGCCAGTTTCACGATCAGCCGTCCAGCCGTCATGAAAAGTTGCTTTCTGTCCGCGTGGGTCGCCAGGGTCGATCCGTTGCCGGGAAGTGACAGCCCCAACGCTTCCGTCAGGCAGTTCATACTGTTCGCGGTAAACATGCCGCTACAGGAGCCACATGTGGGGCAGGCCTCTTCCTCGGCCAGTTGCACCTCGGCATCGCTTGCATTCGGATCGGCACCGGCAACCATGGGACTGACCAGATCAAGATATTTGGTGTCGCCGTCTTCCGTCTGGATTTCGCCCGCCTCCATTGGACCGCCGGACACGAAAACCGCCGGGATATTCAACCGCATGGCTGCCATCAGCATGCCGGGCGTGATCTTGTCGCAGTTGGAGATACACACAAGCGCATCCGCGCAGTGGGCATTGGCCATATATTCCACACTGTCGGCGATCACCTCGCGGCTCGGCAGACTGTACAGCATGCCGTCATGGCCCATGGCAATTCCATCATCCACGGCAATGGTATTGAACTCCTTCGCAACCCCGCCGGCCGCTTCCACCTCCCGCGCGACCAGTTGCCCCAAATCCTTCAGATGGACGTGACCGGGAACGAACTGGGTAAAACTGTTGGAAATGGCGATGATCGGTTTACCGAAATCGCCCTCTTTCATACCGGTCGCACGCCAAAGGGCACGGGCTCCGGCCATGTTGCGGCCATGTGTGGTGGTGCGGGAACGATAGGCTGGCATGACATATTCCTCCTGACAAATGCCGGACTTGCTTCGGTCGTTCTTGCGTGGGTCGTTTTCCGCCAGCGTTTACACGCTAAGCGGGGCAGACTTTAGCGATCTGCACAGACAGTGTCGATAACATTTGGAAAAATTTATCACACAATGTGAAATTTCCTTTCGCAATCCTTGGGAGTGTATGCGCACCGGTGAACGCTCACGGCTTTTCACCGGCTGACACGGACGAACAAGTCCTTTGACGTGTCAAAGCCATGCCATCCAGATGCTGAAGGAAAATGACAAGGGGGTCGAAAATACTGGTAGAGGAGTAAAATTGACATACCCTGTTTTTTTCAAAGGCCGAAAATTCCTTCCCGGACATACTGGCCTGATTTCTTTTTTACTGTTTCTGATCTTGTACTGTTTTTCCACCGCCTTTCCCGCGCACGCCGAAACAGATACGGAAACACTGACCGTCTTTTTCGAGGACAGGCCCCCGCTGGCCTATCAGAAGAAGGGTAAAACCACCGGCTTTCTGGTGGACATTACATCCGAGGCCGCGCGGGGGGCCGGGTTTGAAATCGACTGGCAACAGGCCCCGGCCACACGCAGCATTCACATTTTAACGGAAGACAGAGTAAAGGGGTGCTCCATCGGCTGGTTCAAGGTCACGGAGCGGGAAGGAAGCCTGCTCTTCACCACGGCCATCAGCGACCCGGTCCCGGTTGTGATGGTGGCCAATCGCCTCAGCGCCAAACGCATCGCAAAACGCAGGCACGCCGAAGATACGGTTGCCGATACGTCGATGCGTATGATCCGCAAAAGACCCTGGCATTACGGGGCCCAGATAGAAGCATGGCTCGCCCGATACCGGCCCCCTGTCATTCAGGATGTGCTTGCCCCACAGCACAGCATGGCGCTGATCGCATCGGGCCGGGGGGAGTATACGTTCATTACAAGCCTGGAGGCCGACTATTACAGCCGCCATGCCCATCCCGGACGCCTTATCTTCATCTTTTCACCGCCAGACCTGAAACCGTTGCAGCCCTTTCATATCCTGTGCTCGAAAAGCATCGGACATCATAGCATCGCACGGTTGAACATGGGCCTTGAGGGCGCCGGCGCCCCGATCAGCTGGCCCGATACAGAACGGGAATAAGAGAGCGGACATGGCCGGGACAGGCATGACATCCCGGCCATGGTCTCATCCCAGGCGTTCCAGGGCCGCCTTTATCTTTGCGCCCTGTTCCTCCAGGCCGGAAAGCTGCTCTTTGGCATCGGCGACGACATCTGCGGGCGCTTTCGCCAAAAACTTCTCGTTTGACAGTCGCCCCCGCAAGGCGCCCGCATCCTTGTTAAGCTTGTCGAGGACTTTCGCAAGACGCGCCTTTTCGGCGTCAAGATCCATAACACCGGCGAGTGGCAGATAGACGGTGGCCTCATCCACCACAAGCTGGGCAGCATCTTTGGCATCCGCCATGGCGACACTGTCCGCCCTGTCCAGCCGTGCAAGGCGGCACAGCGTGGTTTGCCAGTCACGAAGCCGGCGCGTTGTCTCTTGCGATGCACCGACGATAAGCGCAGCCGGCTTGGCGCCTGCCGGCACATTCATTTCCGAACGGGTTGAACGGATTTCCGAAATGAAGCGGATCAGCCAGTTGACCTCTTCACCCGCCGCATCGTCTTCCTGCTCCAGGACAGGCCATTCCGCACGAATGAGGTCACAGGGCCGTGTCTCTGACATCCCATGCCACAACTCTTCGGTAATGAAAGGCATGAAAGGATGCAAAAGGATCAATATCCTGTCCAGAATCCAGCCTGTCACAGCCCGGGTTTCCGCCTTCAACGCTTCATCGTCACCGTAGAAAACCGGCTTGATCAACTCCAGATACCAGTCGCAGAATGTGCCCCAGACAAAATGATAGATCGTCCCGGCCGCATCATTAAAACGAAAAGCATCAAGGCCTTTGGTCACAGTCCGCGCCGCGCCTGCGACTTCTGCGATGATCCACTTGTTTATGGCACTGGTCGCGGGCGGCGGCATACCATCCGCCCCGCCCACAACACCGTTCATCTGGCAGAAACGGGCGGCATTCCATAATTTGGTGCCGAAATTGCGGTATCCCTCGACCCGTTTTTCATCCAGTTTGATATCCCGGCCCTGGGCCTCCATCGCGGCAAGGGTAAAACGCAGCGCATCCGCCCCGTATTTGTCGATGAAATTGATCGGGTCGATGACATTGCCTTTGGACTTGGACATTTTCTGGCCCTTGGCGTCCCGGACAAGGGCATGAATATAAACGGTTTTAAACGGCACATCGCCCATGAAATACAGGCCCGACATCATCATTCTGGCCACCCAGAAAAAGATGATGTCAAAACCGGTCACAAGGGTTGCGCCGGGATAGAATGTTTCAAGCGCCGGTGTTTTCTCGGGCCAGCCGAGGGTGCTGTAAGGCCACATGGCGGATGAAAACCATGTGTCCAGTACATCCCCGTCACGTTCCAGCCGTACATCGTCGCCCAGCTTTTTACGGGCCTCACGGTACGCATCCGCCTCGGTTTCGGCGACGAAAACACTGCCGTCACCGGCATACCATGCGGGAATCCTGTGTCCCCACCACAATTGCCGCGACACACACCAGGGCTGGATATTGCGCATCCATTCGAAATAGGTCTTTTCCCAGGTTTTCGGTACAAAGCGGGTACGCCCGTCTTCAACCGCCTCTATGGCAGGCCCGGCCAATGTCGCGGCATCCACATACCACTGATCCGTCAACCAGGGCTCGACCACCACACCGCTGCGATCACCGTACGGCACCATATGGGTGTGTGCTTCGATCTTCTCGACAAGGCCGAGTGTTTCCATATCGGCAACAACGGCCTTGCGGGCCTCGAAACGATCCATGCCGCAGTATTTTTCCGGCACGGCATCCGACAGACAGGCCTCAGAGTCAAAAATATTGATCATCGGCAAATCGTGTCGCTGGCCGACAGCAAAATCATTGAAATCATGCGCCGGTGTGATTTTCACCGCCCCGGACCCCTGTTCCGGATCGGCCCAGTCATCGGCGACAATCGGGATCAGGCGATCCGTCAGGGGCAGACGAACCTGTTTTCCCACCAGATCACGGTACCGCTCATCATCGGGGTGCACCGCCACGGCCGTATCGCCCAGCATGGTTTCCGGACGTGTGGTGGCGATCACGATAAACCGCCCCCCTTCCTCGTCGATCGGATAGCGGAAATGCCAGAAGTGGCCGTCCACTTCTTTTTGTTCCACCTCCAGATCGGAAATGGCGGTTTTCAGCTTGGGATCCCAGTTGACCAGCCGCTTGTCGCGATAAATCAGACCATCGCGATAAAGCTGGACAAATTTCTGCGTCACGGCCTCCTGGCGCGGATCATCCATGGTGAACGCTTCACGCGACCAGTCACAGCTTGCCCCCAGCCGCCGCAACTGACCGGTAATGGCACCACCGGATTCCTGTTTCCACTCCCAGACACGCTCCAGAAATGCCTCGCGGCCCAATTCCGCGCGCTTGACGCCCTCCTTATCCAGCATACGCTCCACCACCATCTGTGTAGCGATACCCGCATGGTCCGTGCCCGGCTGCCAAAGGACATTCTTGCCGCGCAGCCTTTCAAAACGGACAAGAACATCCTGCAGTGTATTGTCCAGCGCATGCCCCATATGCAGATTTCCCGTCACGTTCGGCGGCGGCATCACAATGGCATATGGAACGGCATTCGACTGTTCATCCGCGGCGAACAAACCGCTTTTTTCCCAATGCAGATACCATTTTTCTTCAATATCGGCGGGGGCATAGGTGGTATTCATTGTCTCTGCTCTTAAATTGAGGTCGTCATGGCGCCGCTGTCGCCGGATTTTCCCTGTGTGCCGAAACACGCATCGTTCAAGATCCGAAACAGAGTTTGCGCCAAAAGTCGGGAACGCGGCGAACCATGCCCAATCCGGCGACAAAACAAAAGGGCAGATGCTACCCTTGGCGCGAAAATGTCAATATGGGGGTTAAGATTACTTGCGACGCGAAATGCGCGCCACTTCCCGCTCCACTGCGTCCTGTACGATGGACGGCAGATTTTCATCCAGCCAGGCCTGCAACATGGGACGCAGCATTTCCCGGACAACGGCCTCTAGCGTATTGTCCGCACCGTTATATCCCGTGACCATCAAATGGCTGAGATGGGCAAAACTTTGCGCGGCGATGTTTTCCACCGGTTGGGAGACGATTCCGCTGGCTTGCCGACCTGCCGGAGGCACCACCTCGGTCAGTTCCAGGACATCTTCTTCTTCGGCGGCAATGAGGTCGGCCGGCTCGGGCTCAGGCTGGGGAACAGGCTCGGGCTCAGGCTCAAAGACAGGCTCGGGCTCCGGTTCAGGTTCCGGCTCGGCAACAGGTTCGGGCAACGGCTCCGGTACCGGTTCGGGCTCAGGCTCTGGTTCGGGTTGTGGTTCAGGGACGGGCTCAGGCTCAGGCTCCGCAACAGGATCCGGTTCCGGAGCAGGTTCAGGCTCCTGCTCCGCGCTGACATCGGCCTCATCTTCAAGGTCAACCGACTGATCTTCTTCGGATTCATCAGAAATAATCCGGCGAATGGACGCCAGGATTTCTTCCATTGTCGGTTCGTCTTCAGCCGTATTGTCGCTCATTTCCCTGCCAGCACTGCACGCCCCTTATACAAAAACAGGTACCGCCCCAACCGTGACCTGTCAATTGTGTGCGTCATTTATTGTATAGAAATCAAAGGCATTTAGACAAATCCTTGCGAAAGTGGGCAAAAGGCAAAGCATATGGCAACAAATGGAAAAGGACCCGGTTGGGTCCTTTTCACTGAAATCAGGTCGGCAAGACGGTTAAAACCATCACCATCCGAACAACTGCCATTTCACCTTGTCATAATTCGCAATCGGGTCATAGGTTTCCACCTCTAGGCCCAGACCATTTGCCGTCAACTGCCCCATCGCCGACAGCAATGTGTATGCTGCAACCTGTTCATCCCTCTGCGCCCGCACCAGACTGACACGGGAATCCAGCAATTCCTGCTCGGCATCCAGAACGTCCAGCGTTGTCCGCGATCCCACGGCCGCTTCCTGCCGTACGCCGTCGAGGGCGATTTCATTGGCGCGGACCTGTGCCTCGGACGAAATGATCTGACCGCGTGCAGCGCGGTAATTATCCCATGCAACACGTGCCCGTTCCTGCGCCAGCCGCTCGGCCTGGCGGATCTCCAGCATCCGCTGGCTGCGGGTCTGCTTGGCGCGGCGGATATCGGAATACCGTCCTCCACCGGCATAAAGCGGAACCGCCACATTTAACAGGACTTCACGTGTTTCCTGGGTAAACCCAACGAACCCCTCACCGAAGAACTGAATGCCTTCAAAACGCTGCAGGGATGCCTGCGCCGTCACTGTGGGCAATAAGGCCCCTTCAGCCTCCCGCACACTATAACGGGCCGCCTGCTCATTGCTCATGGCCTGCAAAATGCCCGGTGACTGGGCCGTGGCCAGTGAAATGGCATCTTCCAACGAAGGCGGCAAAACCGGTCTTTCATCCGGCGTCTTCAGGCTGGACGGTGGCCGGCCGATCACCCGCTCATAAGCGGCACGGGCAGTGGCCAGCTGCGCCTCCGCATTCAAAACCTGCGAGCGCGCGCCTTCAAGACGGGCTTCCGACTGCGCCACATCGGTCCGCGTCACCTCGCCGACCCGGAACCGGTCCTGACTGGCCTCGAGCTGGCGTTCCAAAACCTGAACATTGTTCTGATTAAGGGCCAGGACCGCCTGGTCCCGCACCACATCCATATAAGCGGTCACGGCATCCTGCAGGACCTGTTGTTCCACATCGGTCAATTGCGCGCGGCCGGCCATCACCTGGCTTTTTGCTCCCTTGACCGCATTCAGGGTGCGGAACCCGCGAAACAGATTCTGGTCCAATTGCGCCCGGTAGTTTTCCGTATTGAAGTCGGTACGCGGCTCGGAGGGTTGGCCCTCGACACCAATGGTCAGGCCCCTTTCAGTATGAGTGTAGTTCCCATCAACAGTTGGCAGATAGTTGGCATTGGCCTGCCGCACATTTTCATCGATAGCGCGCAGGGCCGCCCTCTGTGCTTCAAGCTGCGGATTGCCCATATAGGCAGCGGCGAGAGCATCTTTCAGTGTTTCCGCTGAAACGGGCTGACCACCGGACAGCGCAATGCCGAGCGCCAGGGCCGATATCCAATGTCGTTTCAAGGGATGCCTGGTATCATATTTTCGTCTGTCGTCGCGATGTATGGACCCGTTTCTCATGGGAGTTTCTCCTCTTTATCCTCGCTGTCAGAAGTCTATGGCAGGTACTGCCTTTTGATGTCCTCGAAGACTACGGCGCGGTTAACGCCCCGGATTATTATATACGGGATATGGTCTCAGAACCTGTTTTCACGTCAGCCACGCTTTGCATATACCGGATAACGACAAGCCGCTGCAATGGCCTGGAGGCAACACCTGTCTAAAAAACGAACCCCTGCTCTTTTGTAAATCCGGGCAACACCGGTACGTTGGCATCGAACAGGTCCTGTGGTGCCGCCACACCGTCCTCCATGGTGATCAGATGACCACGCGCCACCGGCCCGTATTCGCGGTGCACGCAAACCAGACGGCCGCCATCCTTTAGCTGCCTGATCAGCGCCAGGGGCACCTGTTCAACGGCGCCCTCGATAAAAATCACATCGTAAGGCCCCTGTTTGGCCACACCGGCGGTCAGGGTGCCGGTCACGACAGCAGCGTTCATCACTTCAAGCTCGGCCAGTTTCTTTTCGGCCAGACCGGCCAGCTCTGTCTCTTCTTCCAGAGCCACGACCGCATCGCCCAGATGTGCCAAAACGGCGCTGGAATACCCGCTGGCGCAACCGATATCGAGGATCAGGTCACCGGCACGGATATCGGCGGCAACAATCAGTTTGGCGAAGATCATCGGCTCCATCAGAAAGCGTCCGCCGCCCAGGTCAAGATCTTCGTCAACATAGGCAACGGCACGCTTGGCCTTGGGAACGAAATGTTCGCGTGGCACGGACCGTATGGCATCCAGGACACGCTCGTCATTTACTTCGTTCGGGCGCAACTGGCCGTCGATCATGTGGGTGCGCGCGGTGGCAAAATCGGTCACGGCGACTATCCTCGTTTCTCGAATTTCATTTGGGCAAACCCGGTGTGGCCAAAGTGCCTTGGCGATCAGCCCCTTTTATAAACTGGAAAGGAGCGGCGAAACCCGGATTTATGGCTGTCTTCATACGGGCCAGTTTTATAATAAGCGCACCACTGCGTTACAATTGTTATCTTAGCGGCAAGACCGCTATCTTCCCATAACACGGGCACCATGGCAGCCTGCCGGGCCAAAACCGGTTGCGGAAAAAGCCGCTTGACCCCCTGCCCCCATGGCTTCTATAGCTTTCCGGCACGTCATAATACGGCGCGGTGGCGGAGTGGCTACGCAGCGGACTGCAAATCCGTGTACACCGGTTCGATTCCGGTCCGCGCCTCCAACAGTCTGTCCAGGATGATCCGCAATCATCCATAACCGATTGAAAAATATCGGAAATTCAAAACCGACCGTCCATAGCTGTCCGTGTGCACCCCTCCCAATCCAGGCCATTTCATGGTAATATCGAATGGTAACGGCGCTCCCCGAGAATGCCGTTACCATGCAGTAGAAACCGATGCCATGCGAAATACCCTGAAAGGCTGAGACTACCGACATGCCCCTGACAGACCGCGCCATCCGCGCCCTCACCCTTCAGGGAAAAAGACTATAAAGTTTCCGATGGAAACGGGCTGCACTTGCTCGTCAGATGCAATGGTGGTCTCCTGTGACGGTGGAACTATAAATTTGACGGCAAGCAAAAGACCCTCTCCTACGGTACTTTCCCGAAACTGTCGCTGAAACAGGCCAGGAAAATTCACGAGGAGGCTCAGGAAACCCAGAGCGTGGGGAAAGACCCGATCGCTGAAGCCAAAAGGAAAGATCTCGAAAGACGTCTTCGTGAGAACAGCACGTTCAACGCACTTGCCGATGAGTTACTCAAACGGCAGGAGGAGGACGAAAACCTCTCCCCGAAGACCATAACGCGCGATAAGAGCCTCCTGGAAAAAGCCCGTCCATCATTGGGGTGGCGTCCGATCTCGGAGATCACGGCCATGGAGATCAATGATGTTCTCCAGGGCGTCGTCAAACGCGGCACAGTCGATTCCGCATACAGGCTGCGTGCTCTCATCAGCAGGATCTTCCGTTTGGCGATTGTCACGGGTCGGGCGGAAACCAATCCCGCCGATGCCCTGAAAGAAGCCCTACCCTCGCGGCAATCAACGCCGAGACCCGCCATTACCGATCCGGAGAAACTTGGCGGCCTCCTGCGCGCCATTGACAGCTTCGACGGGCAGATATGGATTCAGGCCGCCATGCAGCTTCTGCCCATGCTGTTTCAAAGACCCGGTGAACTACGGCAGGCCAAGTGGGAAAACTTTGACCTGGAAAACCGCATCTGGACCATCCCTGACGAGGTCATGAAAATGCGCCGACCCCATATGCTGCCCCTGCCGTCTCAAGCCGTCGATATTCTGAACGAGATCAGAGTGTTCACCGGCCATAGCGACTATGCCTTTCCGTCGGTGAAATCCATCGAACGGCCCATCTCCGACGGCACGCTGAACTCGGTCTTGAAACGCCTTGGCTATACACCGGATGAGGTCGTGCCCCATGGCTTCCGGGCCACCGCCTCAACCCTGCTGAATGAAAGCGGTCTGTTCAATCCCGACGCCATCGAACGTCAGCTCGCCCATTTGGACAGGAATAAAGTGCGCGGCGTCTATAACCGGAGCCAGTATTGGGACGAGCGCGTTAAGATGACGCAGTGGTGGGCGGACTATCTGGACAAGCTCAAGAAGGATGCAGGACACGATCCGAGGATGGGAAAACCCTCCACAGCCACCTCCTTAAAGAGCATGGGCGCCCCGGACTGGCTGAGGAAAACGGTGAGAGAACAGAATGCGTCACTCTGACAGGGCATAACGGCGGGCCATCTGCAAACGCTTTTCTTTCCACGCGATGATTTCACGTTCGACCCA
Source organism: Eilatimonas milleporae (assembly GCF_003688555.1). Taxonomy (GTDB): domain Bacteria; phylum Pseudomonadota; class Alphaproteobacteria; order Sphingomonadales; family Kordiimonadaceae; genus Eilatimonas; species Eilatimonas milleporae. The sequence continues at coordinate 314,530 of NZ_REFR01000012.1, read as the reverse complement.
GCGCGACACCTTTCCGATATGGATGGGGGACGGAAACGGATCGACGGGATCATTCATCAGTTCATAAATCTTGGAGCGCTTCAGCCCGACAGTCTCCTCCACATCAGACATGCGCATAAAGCGTCCATAAGGGTCTGTGAGGCGATTGGGTGGCTCGGAATATCCTGGCATTGCCGGCTCCTTCGGGTTCTTCTCAATAAGCCCTGCGCCAGCCTTCTCAAACAAACCCAACACGCGTTCCCTTAATTCACGCAAATCTGGCAGCACCCCCCAAAGGTGTTTGGCAGCGGTCTCAAGACTTCCTGCCGTCTGGATCGCTATGGAACCAGCCCCTCAAAATCGTAGCAATATATTTTTTTCTCAAGGGTGGCATGCCTCCCCATTAGCAGCCTTTCCAAGCAGAACCCTTGATCCGTTTACACCATTGAAAACAGTGGCTTGTGCGCCTCACGCAAATACCGCCAATGCACTTCGGACCTCAACCGTTCACCCATCGAAAAAGTCATCCTCAATATCGGGGTCTGGTGATCTCTTGCATGGGCCTGCGCGCCGAGGATTGCACGCAGCGGACAAAGGCCCAGATATTCAAACACAATGCCCCAAGGCGGCCACGCCATAAGGCTCAAACAGATCGTGGCCGGCGCCGCCTCAGACACTTAACAGCCGATAAGATTGAAGCGATCTGATCCTCATCCCGCCGCATAGGAAAACATGGGGACAGCGCGTGCCAGACCCAACGGTTGCTTGTCACCCCATGCTCGGCCAGAATGGCCATCTGATCCTCGATGATCTGCGACGCCGACGTCCATAAAGCCTGCACAGCGGCATTATGGTGATCCATATCTATCCGCCGCTTCACTTCGGCAACAGGCCCGTCATAACAGCAAAGGATGATAATGGCGGCGTCTTCCGGCGAAGGAAGACCGTTCGGACTATCAGACATAAGGATATTTTGTTCTTCAATGGCCGGGCCGGTTCCCATGACGTGCTCAATCGCTTTTGGGGCCGGTGTTAGTATCGGATTTTCTGGAAAGGCTGCGGATCAGAATTCTGTTCTTGCCCTGACGGATCAACTCGACCGGCAGGTAGGACGGCAAATCCTCAATGAACTGATCCAGTTGATCAATTCGCAGAATAGACGTGAAACGCATCACCCTCAGATCATCTGAGATGATAACCAATTGGCCGGCGTAATAGCGGTTGATGTCCGCGATTATGTCGGAAAAGCTGGCGTCGCTATATATGAGGCGACCCTCGCGCCATGCGCTTGGCGGCGAGGACACTTTCTCAATCTGTTCTTGGCTGAGAGGGTCCGCATCACCCGAGACAATCTTCTCGCCCGCCGTCAGGATCGCCTTTTGTGGCTCCTCTGTCTCTTCCGGTCCGTCCGACTTAATAGGGGCAGTCTCCCGCGCCGGCGATACCTCACGGCTGACTTCCACTACGCCCTGTTCGACCGCCACCCGCAAGCCGGACGGTCCCCTGCGCACGCCGAACCGTGTACCCACAACGCGGACCCGCGTGCCATCAGCTTGAACGATGAAAGGCCACGTTGAGTCCTCTGTCACATCAAAGAAGGCTTCCCCCGCCAACAGCATCACTTGCCGGTCCCGGCGTGAATAGATCACCGAGATGCGGGACCCACCCCCAAGTGTGACCTTGCTACCGTCTTTAAGCACGATGTCGCGGATTTCCGCGATGTCTGTTTCATGGATGTGCGCACGCGGTGCCTGAAACACCAATAATCCCATGACCACTGCTGCTAAGAAGACAGCGGCCACAGCAGCCACCGCCAAAGGCCATCGAGCCAGTGGCCCGTGCCAGTGGCCGATGCCATGACGCATCCTTTCCCAGGCGGTGAGAGGCTGCCTGAGTTTTTCCAACACGTCTGTGTCGAGCGCGCCTGCGATATCGAGACGCGCCTGCACCTGATCGAATACCTCGGCATGGGCCTTGACCGCGTACCAGTGCTCAAAAGCAACGCGCTTTTCTTGCGTGGTATTCCCGTCCGCCAGTTCAACAATCCAGTCATAAGCTTCGGACCGGATGCGGTTATCTTTACGTGTCGTCATGATCACTCTTCCGCATCAGATTCAAGCGATGCGAGGCCCTCATCCAGATCCCGAATTGCTTTGTAGAGGTGCTTCTTGGCCGCAGACGGAGATATGTTCAATCTTCTGCCAATGGCAGCACAGGGGATGCCATCGATACGATGCAGAATGAAAACCTGCCGGCGTTTCTGAGGCATCTGCCTTAAAATCTGCCAAACCTGGTTCAAAAGCTCGCGGTTTCGCGCATGACGTTCCGGCGTAATGTGACATTTCTCCCCATCAGACTGTAGATATCCTACATGCGCTTTACAGGCGCTGAGTGACTGCTCCTTGCGCCGGCGTGACACAATGACATTCATAGCGGCACGGCGCAGGAATGCTTTTGGGTTTTCTATGGTGCCCGGATCATGCGAGGCCGCGATGTTCGCGAACACTTGTTGAATCGTCTCTTCAACATCATTCTCGCGGCCGCCGAATTGGTATCCGATGTAAGAGATCAGGAAGTTCCTATACCGCCTATATAACTCGTCCAGAGAATAGCCTTGACCAAGACGCTCGGTTTTATCCGATACCTCCTGGTTCTCCAGATCCTGATCGGCGACCAGAATCGATCCTGTTTTCAGTGCTGAACGCACAGCGTCAGGTTCCCACTCGGCTTTGTCCCTCCATACCACTCAACCACTCTGGAAGGCATGCGTGTTCATCTTATAAGCGAATCTCTAATGACTAAGACGCGCCGGCTAAACAAATCGCTACCGACAACGCCATTTTTCAAACTGAAGACAGAACTGGTCATCCACGAAGGAGAAAAATCCGGCTTTCAGAAATTAGGCCAGCAAGGGGAAGATCAGATGACGTGATCCTTAGAACAATAATGCCTACAACGCAGCCTTGGAATCTATAACTGATTGATAAAATTATACTTTTGAAACCCCCGTAGTTTTGCGGGATTGTCTCAGTGCGCCTCAAAGCCACATCCTAGACAACTCAAGACCACAACCATGTGAGGCATCATGGGTGATATCATCTCGCTCAGCAGCTTCGACGCTTATACCAATGTCCGTCCTTATGGACAGAGCATGCAGACGCGCGAGCAAACCGCTGCGTATAAAACCATCAGGCACACCCTGATCCGAACCGGGCTCAAGCCAGGTACACCCATTTCCGCGAAAGCCCTTGCCGATGACCTTGGGTGGATCGATAAGGCGGAAGTTACAGACCATCTAACCTATCTCGCCAAACAGGGACTCATCGATGCAGGCTTGGGCAGCTTCTGCACCAAGATTCTGCAACGCGGAGAGGTTTATGACCTATACCGCCAGAATGACGTTCTCCTTGCAGCCGCGCTGCTGACCATCGAGCCAGGACAGCAAGGCGACGATGATACCCTGGAAGCTCTTGAGGGTCAGATAGGGCTGGCGGACCGCACAGCCGAACTCTTCAACCGCATCGCCATGCTTAGCCAGATTGAAGACCTCGCCCGGAGAATCGATCTCCTGAATGACCGTCTTCAATGGTTTCGTGAACAGGAACCAAAATGGCTGGGCGCGGATCGGATCGCGAATGAGCTGGATGATCTCCAACAACTATACGCAAGCAGGAACTGGGTGTTGCTTCAGGAAGCGCTCTCAAAATACCACGACCGAAGGATAGACAATCTGGCCGGCTCCATCGGCAAAGTTTGAAATCACAACCCCCTCTCTCACGTTCACTTGCGTCCAAAACCGAGCGTAAAGGCGTGGTGAGGAAGGTTACGCAAACGATGCTGCAAAGAATGCTATTTCAGATAGCATAATTTATAATTATATGCGTTTATTGTTTCAGAAAATATAATTAAAACAATACTTTGACTTTAATGTTCTATAAGTTGTATTCTTACATTGTCGAATCGATCGATACAGTCGAAACCCAACATTTGAAAGGAAGACCCATGCTTGACATTGGTAAAGTCTCCGAAGTCACCAAAGGCCCCATCGGCAACCGTTTGGACCCCGGTGGTGTTACGGAGTTCCTGGAGTCCTGAAATACGGACGATTGGAGGTATGCGGCTCCGGCCGCATACCTCTTCCTTATTACAGCCTTAACGAGGGGAAAAATGGTCAAACTGGGTAAGATAAAAACAGCAACCAAAGGCACGGTAGGGCCCCTTTTGGAGAATAACAGTACCGGCCGACATGTTCAGTAAACAGTCTGTTACGTGCCTTTATGATCAGGGTTAGCACCGTGATCTCAACAGAATCGTTTCTTTCAGAGGAAGCCCAATGCTTGATTTAGGAAAAATGTATGAAGTCACCAAAAGCCCAGGCGGCGAAAGTCACAATTTCTGGCTCTAACAAGCATTTAGAAGTATGCGCCCCAAGCCGCATACCTCTTTTTCACTTCACTGATTGTAAAGAGAAAAACGTGGAATAATTTTGGTCAGGAATTTTAAATGAGCCATAATAAGATAACGTACCATTTATCTGATGGCGTATATATCAGCCTCTTTGAAAACATGGTCATATTCTTAGACCTGAACAAAGACAGATACTCAGCTCTAACACCACCCGAAACAGCGTCCATTCTACCATTCCTATCCGTTCACAAAGATGTCCTCCATCCATCGGCAGTCAGCGCCTTGCGCAAAGCAAGAGTGACACCGCTTATGGCAGGAAACGCGCAAACACAGGACGGCGAAGCTCTTGCCCATCACCTAGTTGATGAGGGTCTTTTAACCTCGAACCCGACTGGTAAGCCAGCAAGGCCCATAAGCCTGCCGATGCCTAGTGAAGATCTGTCGGGATATGATTTTGACCGCACACCGAAGATAAGAGCCGGTCATGTTTTTAACTTCTTCAGAGCGACAATTTCCGCCTATGCCGCACTGCGCTTCATGAGTACGAAAAAAGTCGTCACCAGTGTCTCCCAAAGACGAAAGCAAAGCAGAAAAAAATCTACCGGAAGTCAGAGCGACGCCCGCGACCTGATGGAAATATTCAAGATACTCAGACCTTTGTTTTTCACCAGCCAAAACCATTGCTTTTTTGACTCCCTATCGCTGCTCAAATTCATGGAACTGCACGGCGTTTATCCTAACTGGGTTTTCGGCGTGAAACTCCGTCCCTTTGGAGCACATTGCTGGGTCCAGGATAACGACTTTGTCTACAATGATTCCCTTCAGCATGTCCGCGCATTCAGCCCGATTATGTCAGCCTAAAGAGCAAATCCACATGTACAGATACATCGCCCTGATCTGGAATGAGCAAGACCCTCAATCCAACGCGACAGCCGCTTTCATCAAGACACGATTGACCCAGACCGGTGGACATTGGTCGGCCGCATTCGAGAGTGAAGGCATGACTGTTTATCATACCGGGGAAAGCAAGGGCCGCATGCAGGCGTCCCGTTTGACGACCTCAGGCGGTGTAGTCGTGGGCAAACTCTTTACAACACACGGCAAAACAGTAGGGGATACTATCGAAGACCGGACATCCCATGCTATCGTTGCGTCATCCGGCCAGCACCTTATCGACGATTTCTGGGGCCGCTATGTGGCATTCATTCATGACACAAAACGCGGGACAAAATCCGTCGTGAAAAGCCCCATAGAAGGCTTCCGCTGCTACTTTACTGAGTACAAAAGTGTCAGCATATATTTCTCTTTTCCGGACGACATAACCAAGCTGGATTTTCTGAGCTTCAGCATAAACTGGCACCATATCGCCAACCATCTTGCATATTTTAACATGGACAAGCATGACACGGCTTTTCACGAAATGGGAAAGCTGCAATCCGGTGATTGCCGCCAGCATGAAGGAAGGGATATTCGGTCCCTCTCATTGTGGAATCCAACACAGTTACTTCATGATGAGCTGATTGAAGATACGCATGAGGCCGCACAGCTGATACGCGAAAAAGCCCTGTCATGCGTTTCCGCATGGGCTTCCTGTCATTCCACAATTCTTCACAAATTGTCTGGCGGTTTGGACTCCACCATCGTTCTGGCATGCCTGCGGCAATGTAAAGAAGCCAAGGACATTGTCTGTGTGAACTATCACCCCTCATCGGACAAATCAGGTGATGAGCGATACTTCGCGCGCATTGCAGCCGGTCATTTTGGGGTCGAGCTTATTGAAAGAGAACAGGACGCCAAGAGCCTTAAGATGGAAAACCTGTTTGAGATTGCACCGCTTGCGGGCCCAGAATGGTATCTGACGGCCCTGGATCGATGTGGTTTTGAAGCTGATCTTTCAGAGAAACTGGGCGCGACAGGCGCTTTCGGAGGCGAAGGCGGTGATCCCCTCTTCTTTCAGTACAACACGCATTACATCACCAGTGATTATCTTGAACGACACGGCCTCAACAGACGGCTGTTCCATGTCGCGATGGATACGGCCCGCCTATCAAAAAAATCCATCTGGTCCATCCTCGGTTCCGCATTGAAGGACCAATTCATTCAACGTGAGGGAGATGAGTTTATAGACTGGTCCATACAGGCAAGAGAGCTGCTTAATCCAGCTTACATGGAAAAAATCAACTTCGTGTCGTCCATGCCGCCCCTGCTCCAGAAAGCGCATAGCGATAAGTCTCTGCCGAAAGGCAAACTCATGCACCTGATGGTCCTATCGTTCGTCAATCAGTACCATCATACCCAACGTTTCGCTGATTTCCTGGAGCTTTGCTATCCACTGCTTTCTCAGCCACTCATAGAACTCTATGTGAAGATACCGACTTATCTGCTGACCCATAGCGGCAAAGACCGTGGTCTGACCCGCCTTGCGTTCAAGGACGATCTGCCGGCTCAGATTCTCAGACGTCATTCAAAAGGCGGTATCGAGATTTATGCTCAGGAAATCTACGACACCAACCATAGCTTTATCAAAGACCTCCTTCTCAACGGCATTCTTGTGCAACAGAAAATGCTCAACAAAGAGGCGCTTGAAAGGGCACTCAGCGACACCGACACCATTGAGAGTGACGTTGATGCCGGAACGCTGCTAAGACATGCCTGTACCGAAATCTGGCTGCGCAAGGCCATGCAGGCCAGCTATAAAGTCGCCGCCTAGCACTGAATATCCAAAGTACTATTGGATCAATGAGCGGCACGACCGCGTGCCTTCAGGGCATTCAGAACAGATGCCTTCTGCTGTTCCTTGAATTTGCGCCAACGGACATATTGGTCTGCTTTGTCAGAGTTAGGATCTTCCTCCCCTTTAAGCCAGAACGAAAACCAGTCAACGGTACCCTGCTGTGATGTCAGCCGGTGTGACGGCTTCACCAGTCCATGAGCCGCATCATTGAAGACATAGTATTCGACCGGCTTCTGTTGCCGCTTCAAAAGCGTGTAAATGCTCCACCAGCCAGACAAGCCCTTTTCATACTGCTCGTAACGCAACGGTGTTTTAACCTTGTCCAAATGTAGCTCAGGGTTCCGTGCAACCCAAAGGGGTAGACGCTCTCCCCAGGGCTCCGCGCCGATCATTTTCTCCATATAGGCCATGGCGGGTGCCTTATAGCCGAACTGCCCAACATAACCGAGCAGACCGTAATTATAACTGTCGGCCACCACGGCCGCAGCAATGGGATAATCAGAATTGATCATCATATTCTGGACCGGAGCGCCGGTCGCACTCCAGGCAATCAGCCCGACTTTCTCCCTGTCGATGAGCCCCTGTTCACTCAGCAGATCGATAAGGGACTCAAGGCCATGCCTGTAAGCCATAAACTGTTCCAGATCTTGAGAATACCCAACAGGGTCCTCCAACTGGAAAACCACGAATCCTTTACCGGCAAGCGCCTGAGCCGCATAGGCGCTGGAAACCCCAAACGGTCCATCGACAAGATATTCCTTAGGAAAAAATCCATGGGTTTGAATGACCAGAGGGTATTTGATGCCTTCTTCATAACCCACGGGCCGCATAAGTCCACCGCGCCAGTCCCTTACATGACCGTCGTACCAAGTCACGACTTCCGTCTTGGCCATGCTCAAATCGCGTAGCTCGGGATTGAAGTCGGTAAAGACTTTACGGGCGCCGGTCAAACCATCATGGGCAGCCAGCTCGGGGGGCGTATTGACATCCTGATGTACGGAGACAGTCAAAAGGTCAGCAGAGATGGTCTCAGCATCATCCACGGAGGCAATAGCACGCCAAACCCCGTCAACTTTGCGAAAATACCGCGTGGGAAGAGCATCTCTCCTATCGTCCACCACTTCCAATCTGGCTGTCCCGTCGGCCAACAGCGAAAAATCGGTAAAGTGGCCGCCGGGCACATCCGGGAAGGATGGAGCATCAGGATTTCTCAACGACTTGAACAAGGTGAAATAGTCCATGACGCGGATCGCATCCGTGGCAATGGTGTATTCCGCTGCCGCAAAAAATTGCTTCCGCTTCGCCAGGTCATCCGGACTGTCAGAGACAAGCGGCAGGGCCGTGTTCAACAACACAACGCTTTTGCTGTCCGGTAGCCAATGCGCCTCCACCCGGTCACCGCCCTTATACAGACCTGTGGGCGCATCGAAAACGGGACGCAGCGTTTCATCTTTCAGATCGATCAGGCTGAATTGTGTCAGCATGTCTTCACGGCGGCGCATGGTATTTTCGTCGAACTCCGCCAGGCTCATCTGAAGAAAACTGCTTTGAAGGTAGTCATACCCGGCCATCCAATGGGCCGGACCAATTTTGTTCGTCACTAAAACCACGGCGTAGCGGCTATCCGGCGATAACCAGATAAAGGGCCAATATGATCCCGGGTACACATCACCAACACGACGGGCGTCGGAAGGGTTTGCCTGCCGCCGTTGCACATCCTGAACGTAGTACTGTATCGCGGGCGGAGGTGCATCTTCCTCCGGCATGAAAGTCTCGTTTACATTCCTGACCCCGACAAGATAGCTCGGTTTAGCGGCATCGGGGTTGTTAGACGACAATGTGGACGCAAAAAGCAGCTTGTCAGAGATTGGCCGATAGGCGAATTGGGTTATGGGGCGCGGATGATTGGTCAGCCTTACGCGCTTTCCCGTCTCGATGGCGATCTCATAGACCTGTCCCGGCACTTTGGCGTCATCTTCGAGATAACCGATGAAGGAAAGGGACTTGCTGTCGCCAGACCATTTCAGACTTTGAAACGCGACCTCATTGAAATCTGTTGCTCCTCTAGTAAGAACACGAGCTTCAGGCAACTCCCGGTCGGTCCGTATAGAAACATTCACATAGTCAAGCACGTCCTGGGTTTTATACAGGATCAGCTCATACTCATTTTTCAGCGTTTTCAGATTTCCCTTTTGAGTCACAACAGCAAAAAATCGTCCATCCGGCGATAATTCGACTTTGGTGGGCATAAATACTGAATTCGCAGCATTCGGCTCCACAATGCGGACCATACGGATGGAATCTTCAACATTGAAGGGACGCCTCGTGTCAGCCTGTGCCTCAACAGCCCCGCTATACCCTACCCAAAAGGACCACAAAAATACAAATAGCCGCAAATCCATGACTGGATTCTCCTCGAAGACTTGGAGCATAGAAAATGATGCGAACGGCACGGAAAAAGCTTGCTGGCCATGACGCAGAGCACCACAGCCAGCAAAAAACGGCTTACCAGCTCCGCGATATCTGAAACGCGATAAAGCGGTTCAATGAAGTGGCGTTCTCAGGATCAAAATTCCGCTCTGCACCGGCATTGCCCACGACAAAGGGCGGGTTCTGGTCAAACAGATTCTGAACACTGATGCTAAAGACGGTATCGCGCAACCACGGGCTGTCCGTGTTACCCGACGTATTATAGCTAAGATTCAGATCGACCGTTGTCCAGGAGTCCACATTCGCGGCCGGGGTCTCGCGCACATCCCTGTAGGCGCCGGTATGGCGGATTTGAACATTGGACGCAAAGCCATCTTTTTCCCACGAAACCGCCCCATTCAGCCGCAAATCTGAGGGATTGAAAACTGTATCAACGATATCGACAGGCTGGTCCGCTTCGAAAATCTGCTCCGTGAATTCTAAAATGTATGACCCGCCAATGGAAACGTTCCAAGTCCCGATATCGCTGTCAAAGCCATATGAAGCGGCAAAGTCGAGCCCATTGGTTTGAACCGTTGCAAGGTTGCGAAGCCGACGATCAAAGATGATCTGTGTGTCTTCCGGCTGAAACATCGTGGAGAAATTCTCAAAAAGCCGCAGGCTGGAGAGAGAATTGATCAACTCCGCATTAGGATTGCGCGTCAGTAGAGATGCAAACCTTGGATCTGAAAAACCGTCCAGAAAGGCGCGTATAGTTGTAATTCTGTCCTCAAAATCAATATCGTAGTAAGTGAATTCTATCGACAGACCCGGTACTGACACCGGCGTAATATCGACCCCTGCCGTCCACGTAGTTGCCGATTCCGTCCCGAGATCCGAATTGTTTCCGATCCATATCATACCAGGGATGATCTCTGAGGGATTGTCCGGATTCTCGATATCCAGCAGAAAAGCCTGATTGCCTGTTTCATCCAACTCGGACAACAAAGGTGCTTTAAAGGATGTACCCCATGTCCCACGGAATTTCAGGCCAACCACAGGTGACCAGACCAAGCCGATCCTAGGATCTGTGGATGAGCCAAAATCATTATAATCTTCATACCGGGCCGCAATGTTCAGTTCCAAACGCTCAAAACCCGGCGAGCGATTCTCGGCACTGATGAAAGGAAAGTTCAACTCTGCGAACACGGCATAGACATCCCGATCCTCGTCAGTTCTCACGACGTCCCCTATCCTGCGTTGAAAAGTTTCGCCGCGAAACTGGCCGCCGATTGCCGCTTTCGCCTGCCCACCGGACATTTGGAACAGAGGCCCATCCAGTATTGCATCGATCACCAAGGCTTCTGAGGTGGTTTCATTAATTGAAGTGAATAGTGGAGAAGACATTGGGTCGAACGGTATAAAAAAAGTATTATTAACCAACAAGCTTGTGGTCTCGTTATAGGTTCCGGCGACTTCCAAAAGCCAATCATTGCCGACATTCACGTTCCCACCAACAGTCCCTCCAAATTGTTCCGTGCTTCCGGTTAACAGGGATGTCAGTGGAGAGGTTGTCAGTGCCGTAAAAGTTTCAAATTCTCTGTCACTGTAGAAGGCGGTGGCGAACACTTCGACCTGATCGGACAGGCTCTGGCCAACGTCCGCAAACACGCTATGGCGGGTCTGCTCTGGTAAAAGGTAGGTGGGGTCTGGCGAGTTCACGCTAAAATCTCGGTCCTCTGAGTCCAAAAAAGACCGGTCAAAAAACTCGTAGCTGAGCATGGCATGACCACTGTTCCAAGACTTGCCAAAGGTCTGGGAAAGCTGAAGTTCATCCAGCCCCCCTTCCGTTACGAAGCCATACCGAGCCTGTGTCTGGGCACCTTCATAATCGTCCCGGAGGACAAAATTGACGACACCACCAACGGCGTCTGAGCCATACAAGGCCGACGCCCCATCCGGCAGAACCTCAACGCTGTCAATCGCCGGCAGAGGAATAAGGGATATATCAACGACCTCCCCAAAGCCGGCAGGCGCCATACGCCGGCCATTGAGCAGAACCAGTGTTGACCGGTTGCCAAGGCCGCGAAGGTTCACGCCGGAACCGAAGCCAACATTCGATCCTGCACCACTACCAGGCGCAACGAAGTTACCACCCCCATTGCCGTCTTGTGCACCCCCGCCAAAAACTTGCGGCAAAGTCCTCAGAAACTGCGGTAGCGTCGTCAAGCCGGTACGTTCAATCTCTTCCCGTTCATATTTAAAGACCTGAGACGCGGGCTCCGTTCCCCGGATATTGGACCCGGTGACCGTGATTTCCTCGACAGCACCATCTTCCAATCCATCACCATCCGTCTCATCGACATCACCGCCATTTCTGGCATTGGTCACTGCGGCCCCATTGCTCTGCCGTGCGATCTCAGCATCAGAAACAGCCGCATATTGAACCAAGGAAGTGCTATTGCTGGGTCCACTAGCCCCATGCTTTTCCCTGTCTTCTTCCAGAATAACCCGGCCTTGCCGATCGATCTCGTAGGTAAGACCCGTACCTTCAAGAAGGCGCTGTAGGGCCTCTTCACGGGACATCACGCCGATCACCGGCGTCACGGTTTTACCCGATAACAGACCCTCGGTGGCCATGAACTGATATTGTGACTGGACCGTAAATTCCACCAGGGCCTGTTGCAGAGACCCTTGGCTTATCCTGAAACGCTGAGTTTCCCCTTGTGCCTGGGCGGCCAGCCCTACCGTCACCGCCGCCAGTGAAACCATTCCCAGCTTCACAAAACCCTTTGTAAAAATTGTACTGCCCACTTATTCCCCCTAGCAAAAAACATGGCTCTTTAGATTCACCAGAGGAAGTGATTTCACCTCATTTCCAATGCATTCGTGAAATTCACTCACCTCGTGAATATAACCACCGCCAAAGCAGAAACGGACACCAGTGGTGCAAATTTTTTTGAGAATTGCCTAAAAAACGAATATAAAGCGCGTTAAGGGTGTATATTTACTCTATGGATTGTCTATTTTTTCAATTTTATTCAGATGCGCGTATATGTAGACGCCATAGCCACCCTGTCTTGAGAGACTATATTATGAGTAGTAATACACTATCTATGATTTAATACAGCCCATTAGGTGTAGATCTAAACATGCCGGACGGCTATTCCCGGTTATGGCTTACCAGGATCGACCCGTCAGCGCGCGCCTTCAACACTACGGGCAACAAGCGGGGCAGCCCCTCCACAAAAACGTCGATCCTGTCAGTTAGGAAAACACCAGTGACCCGCATGTCTCCCACATCGGCGGATGCCAGTTTTAACGGGCGAGCGTGATAGCGGTTGATATCCGCCACCACTTCCGAGAAGGGAACATCCATATAGATCAGCCTGCCCTCGCGCCACGCGCCGGGCGGGGCGCTGACAGGCGCCACCTTGGCGGGACTGATAGCGCCGACATGGCCGGCGACAATACTTTGCCCGGCCTGAAGTACGGCCCTTGTCTGCACTTCGTTTTCTGCTTTATCGCCGGCGTCCTGCGTTGGAGATTCGTCGGCCAATCTCGGCGCCATGGTGCGGCTGACCTCTACCGTGCCTTCTTCAACGGCCACATGCAGGCCGCCAGCCCCCCGGCGCACGCCGAACTTTGTACCCAAAACCCGCACCTGTGCCCCCTCGCCTACAACGATGAAAGGCCGGGACGCATCCTTTTCCACATCAAAGAAGGCTTCACCCTCCAAGAGGCGGACGACCCTTCGGCTGTCCGAATAAGCCACCGTCATGCGGGACCTGGCGCCCAAAGTCACCACACTGCCGTCAGGCAAACGCACATCGTCAACTTCGGCCACACTGGTCCCATATTCCCGTGACGTCGGTTCTTGCAGCATGACGGCAACCACAAAGGCCACAGCCACCAGTGCCGCCAGTCCACCCGCCACTTGTGGGACGGGATTTGCCGACCATTGGCCGATCGAGGCCCAAAGAGCCGCCAAGGGTGACCGTTTCGGTGGGACAAACTGCGCGTCCAAAAGGCTCACATCTTCAGGGTCAAGCAGACCGGAAAGATCCGAGGCGGTCATTTGCGGCAGCAGCCGGCGGCGGTTTGCCATTTCCTCGTAAAGGGCCCGGTTGCCTGGGTCGGCATCACACCACGCCTTGAAACGGGCCTGCTTGTCGGCATCCAGAGGGGTCTCGGACAATTCGACCAGCCAGTCAGACGCATCCTTCACTGCGCGGTCACTATGGGTACGGCTTTCGGTCATGCGTCTTCTGTCTTCAATTCGGAAATCAGTCTCTGCAAATCGGCCATGGCCTTGCTGACATGCCGGCGCACCTTCCTTTCCGGCGCCCCCAGCCGTCTTGCGATCTCCGCACAGGTCAAATCGCCATAGCCATACATCAAAACCAGTTTGCGTTGGTATTTGGGCATTTTCTCAAGCGCCATGATCGCAAGCGTCAGCTCATGTCTGTCGGCCGCGATCTGTTCCGGCGTGATGGTCTCCCACAAGGCTGGATGATCGTCCGCCTGCTCATCGGCCCCCTCCAACACCTGTCTATTGGATTTGCGTCTGTATCGGTTCATGACCTCACTGTCGGCCATGCGGCACAGGTACGCCCCCAAATTGCCATTGGTGGGCGGATTGGTCATTTTGAGAAGCTTCAGGAAAACGGCTTGGATCGTCTCGGCGGGCTCCACGTCATGATATCTCGATCGGATATAGGCGTGCAGGTTTTCGACGTGGATTCTATACAATTCTTCCACCAAAACCATGTGCGAATTTGTCGTTGGGGTACGCTCCGTACAAGCGAATTGGCTTTGTTGCTGGGTCAAGAGTCAGATCCAAAGGCCGTTGCGCCCTGCGGGTGTGCAGCATGGGCAATCCACGTTCCAGTCTATAAATTGGACAAGCAGAGAACATCGGACAAGTTGCAAATATCAATAATAGAATCCTGTAGATCGCAAATAGGCACCCTCGGTTAAATAACAAATATCTTTGTAATCATAGATTGAATATATATGCTTTGATTGTATATATTTATTTGTTATATAAAATGTATAAAATATAATCATTGATAAATAATCATATTTATCGATTCTATTCAGAATAATGAAGCTTTCATCTTATTAAATTCTTTTTTGCTAAATTTGTACTTATCCACTAATGCTTCTTTGCTGAGTCTATCGCAGAATCCGGTAACTAGATATGTCCCTTTGTCTGATCAGCTTGACTAGATTGCATACAATTTAGGACATACAACATGCCCTAAATCTGAGAACGGCCTCTAGTCTTGATATAGCAAGGCTTTTGCCTGGGCATGGTGTATGAGTCCCGGCCTGCGGATCAGGAATTGATCCATCATGCACACTTCAACCACACTCCCGGTCCGGTTGACAAATAGGGGCTTCTTTCTCGCACCACCATCCTAGCCATCCTGCGGACCACTGGCCCCGCACCAAGATCCAGGGGGAGAGGGTCCTCCGCAAGGCGTCTCCCGCCCTACAGGCGGCGCGCGATTGTAAGGCCAGCGCGGGACGGGGCCAAGGGTGCCCAAGGCCGCTTGACGCGGCCCTTGACCCCGTCCCGCGCTGTCCAAAAATCCCGCCGCCATGGCCTTCGGACGGGGTGTGGCGCTCACCGGACCATTCTGCGCCAGCAGCCCCCGCTTCCTACCTCAAAATTATGGATGGAAATACTCATAGTAATATATGAAAAGCACTATTCATTTAATCTCATAAATATTGACATATATTGAAAATAAAAAAACTGTATATATAGAAGTATTATTTAAATATCTCAATGTTTATTTGATTTTTTTGGATAAATACAGTAAACTTATAAAGTAATCAGCACCTCACCCCCCAAAGGACTGAAACATGACCAAAGTAAATAAAGCCCCCACACCGCAGACCACACAGGCCACTCCGGCGAAAGCGACGGAGGCGGACGCCGCAGAGACAATCATCGCGACAGCAGAGACGGAAACCGGCACAGTCACGGAGCAACCAGCCGACGCGTTTATGATCCCTCTTGATAGGCTGGACCCGGCCACCAGCAATGTCCGCAAAGGCCCTCTCACAGGCATTGATGTATTGGCAAAAAGCCTGTTTGCCACAGGACAACAGCAAAGCCTGAAAGTTCGTGCCTTTGATAACGGACGCTTTGAGGTGATTGCGGGCAGCCGCCGCTTGGCCGCCTTCAAGCTGCTTATAAAGCAGAAAAAAATTCTGCCCACTCATCCGGTGGCATGCATCGTGGACAATGTACCGCCCATGGTGCCCGAGGCGGTCCAGCAGCTTACCGAAAACACCATGCGTCAGGCCATGAACCCGGTTGACGAATATGAAGCTTATGCAGAGCTTTTGGAGGCCGGAGCGAGCGTGGGCGACCTCGCCAAACAATTTTCAGCCACGGCACGTCATATCAAACAGCGCATTCGTCTTGGCTCGCTGGCAGAACCCATCCGCGAAGCTTTACGCGAGGATGAAATCACACTGGACATTGCCAAAGCTTTCGGCGGTGAGCCCGACACAGAGCGTCAATTGCAGGTATGGCAAGCCCTGAAAAATCGGGGACACTTCACGGCTTACACAGTCAGTGAAGCCATTCGCGAAAACAGCTATGCGGAAGACCACCGGCTGGCAGTCTTTGTGGGGCTTGACGCCTACAGGGCCAAAGGGGGCCGGATCGTGGAAGACCTTTTCCAGAAGGGTAGTCGCCTTGTGGACGGCGCACTACTGGAAAACCTTGCACAGGCAAAGCTGCAAGCCGAAGCTGATAAGATCGGAACTGGCGAAGGCTTCAAGTGGGCAGAAACGTCGCTGAAATCCCATATCCCCACCTATGGAAGCACCAAGATCACCCGGACCACGCGGCCCATGACCGAGCCGGAAAAGGCCGAAGAAACCCGTATCCTCTCCAAAATCGACATCTTGACGGAAAAAGCGGAAGCGGAAGCGGATCAAAAAACCGAAAACGACATTCGCGCACTGAATGACCGGTTAAGCGTCATGCACAATGCACGGACCGACTTCAATCCCGCCGAAAAAGCCGTGGCCGGGGTCAAAGTTTATCTGGACTCCAATGGTGATGTTCAGACGGTGCGGGGTCTGGTGCGTGACGAAGACGTGCCCGCCTTGAAGGTCCTGCGTAATACGGGCCAGCCATCGCCCGCCAAGAAAGCCAAGACCTCCGGTCCCAAATACTATAGCGGAAAGCTACAAGGCGATCTGACCGCAGAACGAACCGCCGCCTTACGATACGGTGTCTTAAGAAACTATGCGGAAGCGCCTGATCTCATGCTCTACAGCTTGGCCCGGAATTTCAATCACCGGTCAACAAGTAATGAGCCTATTTCAATGCCTATAGGCTTTATCGACAACCGAACATCTGCCGAATACAAAATCCAAGCGGAGGAAAAGATCACCGAGTTCATGGCCGAATTGGACCGGTCGTTCCTCGATAAACCGTTTTGGGACGGATACGCGGTTTTCCGCGCTTTATCCAATGCCAAAAAAGACAAGTGGGCTGCCGCCATTCTGTCCCGGCAAGTCACAAGAGCCAGTGCCTGGACACAAGGCAAGCATGATGATCATGATATCTTGGGCTCTAGGTTCAAGGTCGTTATACGGACGACTTTCAAACCCGATGGTGCTTTCCTCAATCGCCTGACCAAAGACCAGCTTTTGGACATTGCCGACAAAATCGGCGGTAAGCAGTTCCGGCTTGACCTCGGCAGTCTCAAAAAAGCTGAGTTGGTCACCGCGCTGGCAGGGGTTTTTGACGGCTCCGCACAAGTCTATGGCAAGGACGTGATCAAAAAAGCCCGGACATGGACGCCCGACCATATGGATTTTCCCACCTCCAAGCCCGCGCAAAAGGCCCCGGTACGCAAACCGGCACCCCGGACCGCCAAGGGCGGACGCAGGCCCGCATCGGCCAAGACCGCGCCAGTGAAAAAAGCAGCCTAATCAGTCCCGACAGGGGAAGCGATGCACCGCTTCCCCCACCTCTCCATGGCCGAAAGGATATCGACCCATGGCCGACGCTCCTACCCACCGCCCTGCCCTGACAGGCTATACGGCTCTTGTTCGCGACGCGGACGGCGACCACGAACAGCTTTACGTTTTCGCGGCCAATCCGGGCCAAGTCTGGCAAGACCTTCTCATTACCCTGCCCGGAATTGAGATCGTGCGTATGGCCCCGAGCACCAACGCACGGCTGCGCACTACCCGACACAAACCCTTATGGGATGCGTGACCGCCTATCACCAATCTCACAAGAGGTACCACCATGAGATACAGACACCCGGACAAAACCATTCACCCGCAAGGGATCGGAAAGCTACCCGCCATCCCTGCTGGCGACCTTAAAGTGGGAGATATACTGTCTTGGAATAATGCCCCGGACGCATGCACCATAACCCGAATTGTCCGAGAGACTGAAAAATCGATCTGGATAATCGAACGTGAGAGAAAGACCGGAAAAGACTATAAGCGCCGTCTGCCCAAAAAGCGGCTGGTCGCGGCGAGAAGGTCCAGTCAATAATAAGCTCACCCCCAAGTTCAGGAAACGCCCATGGATACCGCACCATCAGACGATTTCAGATCGTATCGGGAAGCCGTCGAAAGTCTTGTCCGCCTTGCGCGCGGCGATACCCATGGCGCCCGTGCGGCAGCGCAAGTGCTGCTCGGCGTCTATAATGGCGTCGAATGGCATATGAATCTGACCGATCTATGCCTTTTGGATAGCAAACATCTGGATGCGGCCCTTACAGTCCTGCGATGCCGTGTCCAACTATCCCACGAGCCCCATAATGTCATTGATAATGGGGACGCGGTTTTCGCCAAGCTTTGGGATCAGTGGGAAGCTCTGTCCGTACCCCAAAGGTACAAGGCATGGTATGACCGCTAGAGACCGTCCAGTTCTCTTCGATAGATGGTCCAATCCGCTCGCTGGTAATCTCCTTCAAGAATCCGTTTGACGAGGCGCCTGTATCGCCACCAATGCATAAGCTTGGGGGCTTTGGCGGATTGGACATGATTGCAACGAACATGGGCTGCTGTCTGGTTGTACAGGTTGCTGCCATGGCCCCCGCTATCTCTGGGGATAAAGTGGTGGATACTTAAATCCCTGACGGCAACAGGCTTGCCGCATAGGATGCACTTCCCATCTTGAAGGATCAGAAGCCGGATGGCACGTCGCATGCTTTTTGACGGTTTGGTCTTTGGAGAATCGTGGTGCATCGAACATATATCGACATATGCTGTGTTTGGAACAAGCACCAAAACCGGATCGAGGGTCCAGAGGGAGTTGCTTACATCGATGAGATGCCTTGAACGGTGCACAGCAGGCTACCGATCACAACCATTAGAATGGCAATACTACCAATTCCAACCACTCTAGGCCGTAAACTGGCTTATCCTACTGGATCAAGTGCCCGAGGGACAGGACATTCACATCGTAAGTGAGGATGGTGATTTCTTCTCTAAAACGGACGACAAACGGCCCCTGCCCTTTCTCGCTGCCGAATGGAATGAGGAGAAACGCTCAACGCTCCATGTCTACAAAACCCTTTCGGCAATCATTACCCAACATTTCAATGGAGAGATATTATCATATGACAAAAACAAGGACGAATTAATCGACGAGCTGAACCACTCACGAAGTTTTGCCAAACGGCATCATCGATCTCGACAATGTCAATGAACAGACTGGGTCTTATCAATTCATCGGTACCGAGGCCTTGGACAATGCTGGCATTAGCGTGGCCTCGGCCGGCGATGTCGATGGTGACGGCCGCAATGATCTGATCATCGGAGCAGCCGGCGCCGATGGCGGCGGCACACGTTCCGGCGAAGTATATTTGATGGCGTCCTCTTTACTGGAGATAGCGGACGCGGCAGACGGTACCACTGACGGTGTCATTGATCTCGACAATGCGGCCATCGCCCCTGGTTCGAACTTTGCCGAGATACTGACCGGTGCCACCACTGTCACCGGCGCGGACGGCGTGCGCGAGCGTTTCCTCCTGGACCGGACTCATACCGGAAATTTCACCATCAATAACTTCAACCCCGGCGAAGACATCATTGATGCCCGCGATATCAATGTGCCGGCAAGTGCGGTCCTTTTCGCTAATGCATCCAACGGGAATACAGGCTTCGCAGAGTTCCCCAACAACGGAACCAATCAGTTCATTTTCTTCGATGCCACAGCCTCTGTCGATACAGACGATTTCCTCTTCGCCTGAGACCTGGGGAACACGTGGCAGTGCATGGCCAAGTGAAGAGAGCCCCTGCCCCAACGGTCAAGGTATTTTACACCGTCATGCTTACAACATGAACCCAGATATAGAGAGAATATGATGACCCAAGCCACCCAAAACAGCCCACAGCCTTTCTTTACATACTACCGCTTCAATGGGGCAGAACCCGTAGATAAAGCGGGCGTTAGCGTGGCGTCCGCCGGCGATATCGACGGCGACGGACGCGCCGACCTGATCATCGGCGCAGATTTGGCAAACAGAGGCGGTATGGACTCCGGCGAGGCTTATCTCGTCACAGCTATGGCGCTGGCAGCAGACGCAGCGGACGGGACCACCGACAGCATCATTGATCTCGACAATGCCAACGAACAGACCAGGTCCTACCAGTTCATCGGTACGGAAGCCGGAGACCGGGCAGGCATCAGCGTGGCGTCCGCCGGCGATGTCGACGGCGACGGCCGCGATGACCTGCTCATCGGCGCGAACGGAGCGAGTGCCGATGCCGGCGAGGCGACACTGTTGCTAGCGGCGGATCTGGCCTTTACCGATGCCGCGGACGGTGCAGAAGACGGCGTCATCGATCTCGGCACGCCCGCTTTCATCTCGGTGTTGACCGGCGCCCCGATCGTCACCGGCGTGGACGGCGTACGCGAACGTTTCTTTCTGGACCGGGCCCATGCCGGAAGTTTCACCATCAACAACTTCAACCCCGGCGAGGACATCATCGATGCACGCAATATCGACATTTCGGCAAGCGATGTCTCTTTCACAAATTTCCCCAGCGGAATCAAGGACTTCGCCGAGTTCATCAACAATGGTGTCCGGCAGTTCATCTTCTTCGATGCCACGGCATCTGTCGATACGGGCGATTTTCTCTTCTCCTGAGACGCAGAGCTTGTAGCGGAAAGAGTAAGGCGGCGAGACAGGGATCATTGCGGAAAGGAAAAACCCACTCCCTGCCGCCGCTCGCCCGGGTGCGATACCAAACAAAACGTCCGGCCGGACGTCTCGGCGCCCCACACCGGGGACAGGAACCGTCTGTCCACCGGTTGGCTAAACGTGATCGTCCGCATACCGCGTTGGCGATGCCCCACAACACCGGCGAAAATTTTTGAACGGAGGATCTGGTAATGCAAAGGACCAGACAATGAGGAAAACTGGGCCATGAAAAAACAGGCACTGATCGTGATCGACTTGCAGAATGATTATTACCCGTCGGGGAAATGGCCTCTTCACAATATCGGAACCGTCACCTTTAACGCCGTCACACTCCTGTGGGCGGCACGGGAGGCCGGCGACCCGGTCATCCATGTGTACCACGAGTTCGCGACGGAGAACCCGCCCTTCTTCGCGCCGGATACGCATGGCGCGCAAATCCATCCAAGCGGCGCGCCGCAGGACGGCGAATGGGCGGTATTGAAGACGGAAGTGAACGCCTTCCACAAAACGGAACTGAAAGCGCTTCTGGACACGGACGATATCACGGATGTGACGATCATCGGCGCGATGAGCCATATGTGCATCGACTCCGCTGCCCGGTCCGCGTCTGATTACGGGTTCAACGTCACGGTGGTCGCGGACGCCTGCGCGTCCCGCGATCTGGTGTTTCAGGACATGACAATACCGGCACAGGAGGTACACAATGCCTATATGTCGGCCCTCGAGTTCGCATTCGCGAAGGTGACCACGACCGAGCGCTATCTGAAAGCACGAATGTTTCCGTGTCTCAATGGAGGGAGTCTGTAAATGACGGCGACCTTGTATCATGCACCGCTGGCCTGTTCGCTGGCCGTCCGCATGGCGGCGGCGGAGGGACATGTCCCGCTGGACATCGCCTATCTCAACCTGCGCACCAAGACGCTTGAGACCGGCGGGTCGCTGTATGACATCAACCCGCTCGGCCAGGTCTCGGTGCTGAGGCTGGAGGATGGCGGGATCCTCACCGAAACATCGACGGCCCTGTTGTGGATACAGTCACGGTCTCCGGTGGCATGGTTCCGGCGCGATCCATTCGATCCGGCGTTTTTCCAGCTGGCGCGCTGGATCGCCTTCTGCGCGACCGAACTGCACAAACAGATTTTCCGCATCGTCTTTTATCCGGAGGCAAGCGACACGATGAAAGACCGCATCAGGGATCTGGCGCCCCTGCGTTTCTAGGTCCTGAACGATCATCTTGCGGATCGTCCCTATCTGCTTGGGGACAGTTTCTCCGCCGCCGATGCGTATCTTACGTGGTTTTTCGTGTTGTCCGACAATGCCCGACTTGACCCGTCGTCATACGGACATCTGAACGACTACCGGCAGCGTGTCCTGAACCGCCCTCTCATCCGTCAATTGATTGAGAGCGACCGGGCGAAAGACCGGGACATGGACCAGCGCATCATCCCCGATTGACATCTGGTCAGAGGCACTGCCATCCCATTTTCGGCCCGGACGTTGCTGCAATGGTGTTGGTATGCATGGCCCTACTCCAACGGTCAGGCTGTTTTACGTCCATATAGCCTGACCGCAAACCGGGAACGTTTAGGCAGATATGGCAGCGCCGACACGAGACTTTTTCCGTGCTGCTTTATTTTTAATGCATCATTTTTGAGACATAAATAGATCATAATCGACTTTATGCGTCAAGATAGACGCATAAACCCCTCTTTCAATTTTCAAGATAATGTGTCATAAGTGGATCATTAACATCAAAAATAGGAGCCTTTGCGCCAAAAATGATGCATAACATCAACTTCTCTGCCGCCTCGACAGAAGCCATCATCCAAGCGTTGTGCAAGCGCCTTGAGGAGATACGGCTGAGCCGCAACATCAGCCAAACAGACCTTGCCGAAGAAGCGGGCATCTCCCGCAGCACGATGACGCGCCTCGCGGACGGTCAAAAGGTCTCACTGGATTCATTTGTGCGCGTTATGAGGGCCTTGCAGCTCACGGATCATCTCGCGGCTCTGCTTCCAGACCCGGGCGTTCGTCCTGTGGAGCGCCTCCGGTTTGAAGGCGCAGAACGTCGAAGAGCGAGCAGGAAAAGACACGAAAACTCACAATGGTCATGGGGCGATGAAGAGGCATGACCGATACGGCACGCGTCATTCTTTGGGGTCGTGATATCGGCGCCGTCACATGGCTGCCGGACCGCGCCATCGGCGTGTTTCAATACACGCCCGAATTCGCGCGATCCGGCATCGAAGTGGCGCCGCTCATGATGCCGCTGAACGATGCCCCTTATGAATTTCCGTCTTTGTCCAGGGAAACATTCAAAGGTCTGCCCGGCATGCTGGCCGATAGTTTGCCGGACAAATTCGGCAATGCGCTGATTGATGCCTGGCTGTCCCGCGAAAACCGACCGCCCGACAGCTTCACCCCTTTGGAACGGCTTTGCTATACCGGCACACGGGGCATGGGCGCACTTGAATTTAAACCAGCCTTGCAAGAGACGCCACAGGCCGCACGCAAGGTCGAGATTGACGCTCTCGTGGCCCTTGCCAACCGGGTGCTTGACGACCGCATAACCCTTGAAGGCAAATTGACCGGAGGCGACGACCATAAGGTGATAGAGGATATTCTGCGTGTCGGCACGTCGGCCGGCGGAGCACGTGCGAAAGCGGTTTTGGCGTGGAACCGGGCAACAGGAGAGTTCCGTTCCGGACAGGCGCCGGCCGCAGACGGGTTCAGTCATTGGATTATGAAATTCGACGGCGTTGCCGGCAATCGGGACAGGGAGGTCGCCGACCCTCAAGGCTTTGGACGCATCGAATATGCATACCACCGCATGGCGCGGGCAGCGGGCATCGACATGCAGGACTGCCGCCTGCATGAGGAAGGCGGGCGGGCGCATTTCATGACAAAGCGGTTTGACCGCACGGACGATGGCGAGAAACGGCATATGCAATCGCTCGGGGCCATGATGCATTATGATTTCAACGACGCTGGCGCTTATGCCTATGAGCAGGTCCTGCAAACAATCCGGCGTCTCTCATTGCCCATGAGCGATTTGGAGCAGCAGGTGCGCCGGACTTATTTTAATATTCTGGCGCGCAACCAGGATGATCATGTGAAAAACATCGCGTTTCTCATGGACCGAAAAGGCGCATGGCGTTTGTCGCCTGCCTTTGACGTCGCCTATTCCTACAATCCGTCAGGCGCATGGACAAGCCGACATCAGATGAGTCTGGCCGGCAAACGCGATGGTTTCAGCATCGACGACCTTATTGAGTTTGCCGGCCTGGGGGACATCAAGACAGCAAGAGCCAAGACCCTGCTCGCTGACGTATCCGCGGCAATCAGGGACTGGCGGTCTTTCGCGGATGAAGCCGGCATCCCCAAATCCGATATCGGCAGAATAGAACGCACCCACCGCAAGGAACTGTTCCTGTAGAACAGCCCCTTCCTGAAACCGTCTTACATTTTCCTCCGCGAAAATGACCCACGCCCGTCAGAACATCGAGGACTGGCATTGGCCCAGTGCAACGGGCCCCGCTCTGTCGTCGGACGCTCCTTGAAGGCCTGAGGCAGACCGTTAAAAGCGCAAAGCCGATCAAGTCAGTGCAACCTTCAGCCTTTCAACAGTTGTTCGCCACGAGGGCGTTACGGGTCTGCAGACGGTATTCTGATTGCCGAACATACCCAGTTCATGGATGGCTTGAGTGGCGGGAACGGTATGCTCCCATTCGACCGGTACGAAATATTCCGATCTCTCGGGGTCATGCTCGAATTCTCGGTGATATTCAGCCTGTAACACCTCCAACGCAGGCTTCTCAGCGATGCGAAAGTCCTTCGCTGCAACCCGGCTCCCCGCCACGCGTCCAACTCCAACGAAGCCTTTGCCTGGAATCTTGACCCAAATACGGTCTCCCTTATTCAACATTCGGAGTGAATTGCTGTACCAGGTGCCCCCTCCGCCGGAAACGAAGCCATAGCGTATCGCGTCATCCCATTTACGGTGCTGATTGGCGCCGAAACTGACGTAATATTCTCCATTCCAAGGCTCTTTTTCACCACGCCGCCCCGTATTGGCTGCTTGTGCCTGAACGTCACCGGGGTCGATGAGCCAAGCACGGCTTAGCAATTGGGTGTCATTGTGTTCAAACACCTGAAAGAACAGGACATTGATCGCCAAGCCACGCTCGTTCAGATAATTCACGATCCTCTCGCTACTGGGATCAAGCTCAGCTGCGACTATTACAATTTGATGTGTCTCATTGATTGTGTCTTCATCAAGAGACTGACCGAATTGCCTGCGGAAACCTTCGGAAAGACTCTGCCCTGGGCAATAGCGCGCATAGACTTCAGCAACATCCTCAGCAGCCAACCCCTCGACCCAGGCTGCATAATCCAGCGCCTGTGCCACAACCTCGCGCGGGGTGCGATCTCGCTTCAATTCCACGAGAACGAGCGATCCGTCCGGAGCTATAGCGAGAAGGTCAACCCGTCCGCCGAACCCTGTGTCGATTTGTCTACCGATCAGCATCCATTCCGATGAAAGTATGCGCGGCTGCGCGATAATCATTTCTTCGAGCAACTGCTCTGAAGGCAACACTCCCTGAGGCACCTCCAAAGGATTGTCTGAAACCGTCCAGACAGCGTGACTGACAGGCATATCCATACTCCCGCATAGTTCAAACCTTACGCACTCATCAAGATCAGCGCCCTCACCCCAATCAACAGGTGCTTTAAGAGTAAAATTCCCGCCCTTCAGGCCTTGCCCTGACCGGCAGCGAGGACGGGAATTTTACTCTTAAAGCCGCAGCGGCATCGACCAGAACCTTCCTTATAAGTTCCCCTTTTACGCCGACTGCTGACACATGCCCCTTGGACGATGGCGCCGCCCGCCATCTGTCGCCGGCATCCAGTCGAAGACCCTGACGGCCGACATGATCGGCGGCAGTTGCGGATGAGAACGCGGAGGGTGAGGTGCTGGCGGTATGCAAAGGGACGGCGCGACGGCGCGTCGTCCATGGGCTCCGCACGCAGGACCGCGTCCAGACCGGCATGTCCCAACCCCTCTCCTCCTCCAGCCCGTGCCGGTCCTGTCTGCGCCATTTTACCGTAAAGCAACACGGTTTCGCCGTCATCATGGCTGCGTTCATTCCTGGAAACCGTCAGAATCCTATGCCCCAGACATTCCCTGCCACCTCATACCTTTTGAGCCATGCCCTGATGCTCGGCAATTGAAAGAAAGGTTGCTTAAATGAGCAATCCGAGCGATTCAAAAACGCGATATGTCCAATATTGGAAACGCGTAATATACACGTGACTGAACGACTCCGTTTGCAACCAAGGCGTTCGGAAACTAGGTTAAGCACAAAGGCCGTACTGTCCGGCTGTGATCTGTTGAATAGTGGTTTGTGGATCCGTCCCTCATATGTTAGTAATCCAAAAGTTTATTTATATCCCGCCTTGATTGCTAAGATATGATGTGCGTGAAAATTGGGTGATACAACCTCATTCCTATCATGTGGGAGGAGAGCATGATGGAAAAACAGCAGATCACCGACAATTCTTGCGGCGCGGCATCATTGCTGACCGCCGCGATTGAGCTTGGCGTCACTCATATCCAACTGCCAAATTATTTGACGGAAACTGGTATCAACCGTACCCCCATTCCGCTTCATCCTCTTATCATGTCTTCGCTCAAATACCCTAGGACAGCCGCAACAAATAAGGATAATCAGCAGCAAGCAAGCTTGGCAGACCCCGGGCCTATTGATCAAAAAGACGGTAAGCTTCGCCTTTATAATATTTTGGATGCTTTTGAGTATCTTTTATATAATGTGACAGCCCTTGCACGAGGTGCACCCAACGATAGAACAAGCCTAGCAACGGAATGGGCGATACAAAAGGCGCGGACTGCGAGTGAAGATATCAAGAATATCGCCAATAATGATGTGTCGACTATTCCCTATATGAATTACAATTATCATGATCGGCAATATAGTATGCCGTCGAATATTGCGCGATGCGCACGAGGCATGCTGGATTTGAATGTTGAGGTACGAGTATATCGGACATATGCAAGAAGGCTCCTGCGGCTTCTTTACTTAAGGGAGATCGAAACTCTAGAGACAATGCATAGAAATAATGAGGTTGTCTTTACAGAATACGATGACCCCAGAAGCACGCATGATTTAGAAGACATGCAAAATCAAGATAACATTAAAAGGAGAGAGCTAAAAATACTTATGGGGCATCGATGCATTCATGATACCGGCAATTTCTTAAGTAATGTTATGCAATTTTTCAGGTTTGTCTCTAATCCTGAATACCGTGATGCATATAATGTTGGTGCGCTACACTACATAATGGTGCGTCCAGCGTTTCCAAGGGCAATGGATCCAAGTGACGGACGTAACCATTCTGGACTGGTGGACGCAAAAAATAAGGTCGGGATGAGGGGCACCGGCGTATCAATAATACTTTCAAAACGCTAGAGGCGCTCTCCCTATGATAGGTGTAATAAAGGAGTCGAGCCTGGGAGCCCATAGCTGTATGTGGATCAATATTTAGGCACAAGCCTCGTTTAGCCCGCTTGGCTATTGGATCGCCGATGGCAATTGCAAACAGCCTGCAATAATAATCGTATAGGGGGTATATTTTTCTGGTCCTACAGTTGTCAGAACATCGGATGCATTGCACTGTCTTACCTGTTCGCTAACCGATACCACACGATGCACTTTGAGATGAAAATTGCCGAAGACGGTTCTGCGCAGTCAGCATTTCAGTCAGACGAAAAGATCACTTCTTAGTAAAATCAATAGATTGTGTGAACGATCAATCTGGGGCGATCAGTCTGAATGTAACTATTGTCGCCGACAGCCACATGAAACATGTTTCTTGGCACGGTTTTTTTAATTAAGATCAAAAGTTGTATTTTTAATTTATTAGTGTATTCTGCTGCCTATATGGTGGAACCTTCACAGGATTGGTTTGACGCTATAGCCGAAGGCACTGTCAGGCATGCTTGTGCTGTGTGCTGGCTAGCGTCTCCAAGGACGGTTACCGACTATGGACCAGGGGCAGGAAACACACATTCGGATTGACACGGCTGAGATTCCGAAAGTGGGTGTCCTTCTTGGTGTCCTGATCGGTCTATTGACAAAATCAGATCGTTCCACGGGTGGTGACACCGACGTTTTGATCGATATGGACTGGTTCAAGGAACCGTTCAGCCGGATCCGTCAGCTTCCCACTCGTGCCGCCAATGTAGTCTCGGTCTTGGACATCTTGATGAAGCCAGCCCGCGGCGCTGGATTCGTCGTGCCGAAATGGCGTCTTTCCAAATCCAACGATCAACAGCGGTGCTATGCCATCAGTCTGGAAGAGGGGATTGAAAGCGGTTTGTGTGTCGTGACTTCAAGGCCAGCGGAAGACCAGATGGCCACGACGATTTCGATCGGCTTGATGGAGGTGTTTTCCGGCGATCAGATCGTTGGGTCTTTCAGATTTTCTCTTCCTCTGCTGGAGCTCCGTGAAAAGCAGATGCCGGAGTTGCTTCTTGATGCAGAGGGTGATGGTCTCGGTATTGATTGGTGCTTTGATCTGTATCCACTCAAACAACTTCTCCATCAGACACCTAATCTGATCTCGCTTAATGGGACTTTGGCGCTCAACGGACTGCAGTTTAAGAACACGCGGATACGGTACGTTGGGCGCCTGTTGGAGAAGCCGGACGGTAACGCGTTCGAAGAACGCGAACTACAGCCAGACGAGTTTGTTGACGCCATTAATGATATCGTTCGAATTGCAACGCAGTTTTTCACCAGTCCACCCATCTCCGGTTTGTCGTTCACGTTCGGCTCGCTTTTTGAGACAGCCAATATCTTCACGAAACAGGAGGCGCAGACCGACGGCACGGACGGGTCCATTCAACAGTATACCTTGACGGCGTTCGGCCGATCTTTGGTGGAATCCATGGCGGGCGGCGAAGAAAACCAAGAGCCGCCAACAATTGCTTCGTGGATCACATCAATAATCGAGGCGGGGTCCGTCCCGTTTTTGACCAAGCGGCCCAACGGTTTTGGGGTGCGTGCCACCATCCCATCGTTCGGCGTATCATTAGGTGATGAAGACACAGCAATCAACGTATCGGCCCAGTTGGGAGACTGGTTGCCAAGCGGTAAGGATAAGAATGCTTGGGAGGGGCGGGCAAACGTAGAACCTGGCTTGGAGATGGTTCTTCTTCAGTATTCCGAGCGGGATGGCCTGCGATTGAGTGACACGCCGTCGGTCCGTCTGTCAGCCATAGGGTTTGATGTCGAGGGAGGCAAGAAAAATCCGCTGATCAGTGGAAGTGTTTTTTCCTTGGACGGTGTTCGCGGACGTTTCTACTGGGACTCCTTGACAGGGGCGTTTGGCGTCGGCACGCAACTGAGGCGAATTGCCATTCCCTTAGGTGGCCGCAGCACTACGGGGGAAGGCCCCGCTGCGGAGATCCTCTCCAATACTCGAAAAGCTGCTGACGCTTCATCCGGGCCGATTGAGGACAACCGAGCGGAGTTCTCCATTGAAGTAATATACTTCTGGAGCAGAAGCGCCCATTCTCAAAAAAACCAAAAGAACAGATCTATTTTTGATATAACATTGTTTGATGAATATGGCAGGCCAACAGATGTGATCTGGCTGCCTCTTCAGAAAGATTTAGGGCCACTCACGATTGAGAAGCTCGGGGTTGGACTCAAGCAGGAGAAACGGTCGTGGGAGTTGGCGATCCTACTGTCCGGCCGTTTTTCAGTTGGCTCTCTCACTCTCGAACTCCTGGACGCATCGTTGCGTTTGCCACTGAAACGTCCATCGGAAATGGTGCCGGCGCTCAAAGGGATGCATCTTTCCTTCGAACAAGGCGAGATTTCGGTAAAGGGCGGTTTTCTCCGCGTCTCGGAGTCCGAGTACGTCGGAGAATTAAGGGTGGAGCTACCGGGCTGTACCATCAGTGTGCTTGGTATCTACGGCCAGTTCGAGACCAGTGAGGGCGGGCCGGAGACCTCTCTGGTCATCTATGGGAGTTTGTCGCTGGGGGGTGGCGCCGGTCTTAAGCTGGGCGCAATCACCATCACCGGACTGGCCTTGGGTTTTGGGCTAAACCGGCGAGTTGACGTTCCCGATATCGGTGGCATTGCCTTGTTTCCATTGGTTCGTTCCGTGATGGGCGACGGCGGGCAAAACCGTCGCGGCGAAACCGACTCCACGCCGAACGCAATAATAACGGAACTAAGCCGGATCATGCCTCATGCGTCCAAGCAGGTGTTCGCTTGCCTTGGATTGCGTTTTACCATAGCCGAAACGATTGACTGCTTTGCTCTCGCCGTAGTTCAATTCGGTAAATCTTTCGAACTCTCTGTTGTTGGATTGGCCCGCTTTGAAAGGTCTGTCGGCACGACTGGGTTCTGCCGCATCGAGTTGGCGTTAAAGCTCGCAGTCAAACCGGACGACGGCGTGTTCATGATGCAGGCTCAGCTGACGCCGAGGTCCTGGGTTTTGGATGAGCGCTGCCGCTTAACCGGAGGATTTGCGCTTTGTGTCTGGTTTGGTGGCCCTAACCAGGGCGATTTTATCCTATCTCTTGGGGGCTTCCATCCAAAGCTCAATCCACCGGCGCATTATCCCGTGGTGCCAAGGGTCGGCATCAGTTGGGTTGTAAGTGACGAGCTCTTTATAAGGGGTGAGCTCTATTTCGCGTTGACACCATCGCATCTGATGGCCGGTGGGCGGTTGGAGGCTGTGTTTAGGAGTGGGCAGATCACCGCGACATTCGTGGCCCATGTCGATTTCCTGATGCAGTGGGCTCCGCTTCAGTATGAGCTGAGCGTCGGCATTTCCATACGCGTTAGAGCAAAGCTGCTCATTACCTTGGACGTTTCCGTTGCAGTGGCATTAACACTGCGCGGTCCGCCCTTCTCGGGAAAAGCTGCAATACAGATCTCAGTAATTACTTTTGAGATTGAATTCGGCAATCAGCAGCGCTTGGAGAGAATTGAAGGGTGGAGTCAATTTGGAAAGCTGTTTTTAGACAAATCCTCGGATCAATGGACAACACGCCCAAATCCAGATCAAGCCGTTGACGGACCAACCCTGTTGCGCACAACGCTCGCGCGTGGTCTGCTCGTGTATCCGCGCGCCAAGGAACGTGATGAAAACGCTCCATGGATGGTTCGCGGAGATGAGGCCGTCTTCACCGTCGGCAGCGTCATCCCGGCAACAGAACTCTATATCGCAGACGCAACCTTCGCAGCAGTCCGGTTCAACCCAGAGGAACGGCACGGCCGTCACCTGACGATACACACCCCGCTTTCACCGAAGGACCAAACACCGCTTCAACGGACTGATACCACACTCGGTATAGCGCCCCTTGGTGTATCAAGCGTGACCTCCCGCCTTTTCGTCATGATCGTGCGATATGATCCGGCAGGACGCGCGAATAAGATAGGCGTCGATCTGTCGTCATGGGAAGTCGATCCCGATATTGTTCGCGTGCCCGGCGCCTTGTGGGACAGAGACAGGCCGTCCAACACCCCTGCCGCCAAGATGGTTGGGCCATTCATAGGCGGTTTGGCGCGTTTGGCTCCGTGTGATGGGCACCTGCATGGTGATCCGGTCTTTGTCGTTCCGTCACTGAGAGCTTCACGGGTGAAATGCGGAGAACGTCAGAGACTTAAGGACCCGTTGACCTTTGCCGCAGCGCGTGAGACCGGCGCAAAAGTGGACGCCGATCAACAGCGGCGGCGATCAATAATCGATGGCTTGGCCAGCCTGGGTTACGCGGTGACCGTTACGGCCGATACTGGGCCCGAGGCGACCCGTCCTTTCCGGGAGCCGCCTTTGATGGTTGAAGCTGATACGCGAATTGCCGCATGACCAGTGATGCTGACAACACACTATCCAAAGCAGCCGAGGCGGTAACCTTGCATAAGGCCTATGAGCCGGCGCTGGCCGGAGGTCATTATCGCCTTGCCCTGCAGCAATCCGTTCAGTTCATTCATAAAGGGTCGCCAGAGGCATATCATTATTATCATGATCAGCCTTTTATTGTGCAGGGACCACGCTTTTTCCTTGCAGAGGAGGACGTACACGCCAGTTTTCCACCGAACGGAGCGGTTGGTGAATTTGAGTCCATTCTGCCGTACGTTGTTTTTCGTAAACGGTCTTTACCGTGGGACCGCTCTATCTGGTTTGAAAATGTGCCGCGACCCTGTCCTTGGTTGGCTTTGCTCATTCTGTCTCGCCAGGAGTATGAAGAAGCCGGTGGCGATCAATCTCTGTCAGAGATAAAACTGCAAGAACTTATCCAGGCTGATCAAAATGGGGCTCATGCTGCATCACCGGAACTAGCCATCACGTCGGATGAGAACGCGGACGATGACGCTCTTATTCGAGTGTTTGAGATGCCTGCCGACATGTTTATGGCGGTGGCGCCGCGGCCGACGGAGATACCTTTGCTGGCCCATGTCCGCATGGTCGGCCATGACCGCAAAGCAGATCTGGGCATGCATGCCGAAGGGGCGTTTTCCATCATAACATCCAACAGAACGCCATCCCCCGGATCAAATATCGGGCTTTTGGTATCATTGGAAGGATGGGAATCCCTTTTACAGCGTAAGCGCACCATAGAGGTTGGCCGCATTCAAATTGTTGTTCTCCACCTTTGGCACTTCGAGAATGATCGGCGCAGGGACTTCAGTTTCAGCAGGTTGGCTGCTGATCTGAATGTTGGCACGTTCGGAGCTGGAATGCCGGGTACCGAGACGCCGACAGAGGGCGGTGAGACGGGACCGCCGTTGGACGAATGGAGTAAGGCGATGATCCGTGCGGGGTTTGTCCCGATGGACTATGCCCGGCAGGACAGTTCCCCCACCGTCGCATGGTATCGCGGGCCATTGACGCCAGGCGGGACATCTGTGTTGCCTCATGATTGTTTCAACTCATCCGATGCCGCGCTCATGATTGAATCTGAAACAGGGATGGCGATCCTGTCTTATGCTGCGGCTTGGGAGATGGGTCGGCTGTTGGCTTTGTCCGCGCCATCTTATGTGGATGCCGTTCGCCGCTTCATTCAAGAAGGGGCTGGTCGGGCTGATGGGGTGGATCCGGCTGCCACGGCTCAACGCCTGGAACGGTTTTGGCAAACATATCGCGATGCGCTTCGGGCGGCGGGCGAACAGCCTGAACAGAAGGCGGCCTATGATCCTTTGTTGCTTGCAAAGATTGAGGATGGCTCTGGGTTCTGGCGTATCGACGCTGTGATTGGAATAACGCGGTGGCTGGCAGAACTCCTGCTTTTGGATCGCGTGCCCTTTCATTATCTCGTGATTATTGAAAACCTACTTCCAAAAGAATCCATCCGGTTTTTTGAAATAGACAACAACTGGTTGGTTGCTCTGGGTTCCGGAGCCTTATCATTAAGCGGCGCCGGCGCGGATCCATCAGCCGATTCTCTACAGACAAATCTGTCGAGAGTGGTCGAGCGATACTTGGATTGGCGGGATGCCAGGACGTCAACAAGCATCCCAAAATCAACTTTTCTTGAAGAAATCAAGACAGGCTTTGTTCTTCGCTCGGCATTGGTTTCAGGGTGGCCCGGCCTGGAGATTGAGATAACAACGACAGACAATAAAGTTAAAAAGCCGCTGAAAATTGAGAGAATTGGCGAGGGGGTTCTATTTTGTATTGTTCTTGGTGACATACAGTCTGTGTCTTTACTTCAACCCCCAGAAGGTATTGTGCAGTGGGCACCTGAACAAATGAAATATCGCACTGACCAAGTGCGTCATGGCGTTTTGGATATTGAAGCTTATGCCGGACAGCACGGCGACCAGGGACGGTTTGATTCTTCAAGCCTTGCGTCAAAGATGATGGCAAGCGGCGCTAGCCAGACAATTCGCTGGACACGGGATGACGGACTGTGATCGCCGTGCATAGGTATATATTGGTTCCAATCCATGTGGAAGCCCTTGTTATTGATGGCGTACCGGGGCCGCGAGGCATTCTTGATCAGGCAAACCCATCGGATGAGAGGGGCGGCAACCTGAAATGGTCGCCTCTGAGAAGCGATTATAGCAATGTAACCGGCAGATTGTCTTCGGCAGGACCTCCCATCTTTTTGGGGGATGATCCGCATCAGTCGCTGACATCGCGACAGGCCAGCACGTTTTTGTGGCCGGCTGTATCCAATCGGCCTGTCGGCACGGACCGGGGTGTCTTCGTCCGGTGGACCGTTCCTTCCGGTCTCCGGCAGGCAGAACGCCCCAACACGCTTGATTTCCCACCACTTCCTGATCAGTGGCTTCTGGTTCGTTTTGCACGGACATCCGATACCGGTGCAACAGCTGCATCATCGTGGTTTCTAGACGGGGGCGTTGTTGGCGATGACCCCAACTCGGCAAGTTTGCTTTTGTCGGATAGCCATGAGGGTGCATGGCGATCAAGGCGGGTTGGTAAAGTGGTCCCCCTTGCCGACCATTCGCCCGATGGGTTCGCTGGTGCCGACCGTACGGTCATCAATGCCTTGGGGAATGAGACAACGGGGTCGGCCACGTTTGCGGCCTCGCTTGCCGAGAACCGCAATATCCTGTCTTGGCACGACCCGCTGGACGGCTTCAGGCAAAATGGACGGATTCCCAGTAACTTGACGTTAAGTTATCTGGTGGTGGGGTGGTATCGAGATCGTCACAACGATCCGCTTCATCACTTTTGCGCAGGACAGCCTTGGACATTGGACGCATTTTTGCAACGGCTGTCCTGGTCGATGGAGCGGTCGGATGCACAATCCGCCGCTGTGAACCAAGAGCAGTCATGTATTTTCCATGGGCTGGTGGCTCATGTGAATTATTGGAATTTTGAGGTCTTTGGCGGAACCA
Source organism: Eilatimonas milleporae (assembly GCF_003688555.1). Lineage (GTDB taxonomy): Bacteria > Pseudomonadota > Alphaproteobacteria > Sphingomonadales > Kordiimonadaceae > Eilatimonas > Eilatimonas milleporae. The sequence goes on along the minus strand of NZ_REFR01000012.1, from coordinate 279,890 downwards.
TGCTGGGGTATCCGGGTGCTTCGTTTGTGCATGCCGGAACCAGTCAAGGACGCCCCCCGTTGAGTGTCGGCATTGGCCCAACGCCTGAAGAGGCGCTGACAGCACTCCTTGCGGGTGAAGATGGCGTGGACCATCACCAGACGGGTACCCCGTCAACTCTATGGGAGAAATTTGAGGATCACTTGCTGCGCCCGGCACAAACTCCGGCCGGCCATGCTGCTGATGCCGCAGTGCTTGGTTCAACTGCTCACGGCTTGGGGTTTATCGCGTCCGGGGCGGGGGCAAAATGGACAGTGGTCCGCAAAAATGAGCCGGACCACAATGATGGCCAGAGCGAGCATGACGGATTGCCCACGCCAGAACAACGGTCAAAACTTGAAGAACTGAATCAAGCTCAAAATGACCTTGATCATAATCTGCGGGAAGTTTGTTCGCTTCATCAGCTTTTGTATGATCAGTGGTGGTTTTATCTCTGGAATTCTCTTCGGTTTGGCATCGCTGAGACATTCAAGGCGCGCTGCATCGTGCTGGCCAAAGACGTCAAACGTCGAGAAGCCGAGGTCACTGCCTTAGTCGACCGAATTCGCAAGCGCCGCTTAGATTTGGCTGAAGCGTTGGGGTCTGATTGGAGGCTGGAAGCCGAGGCGTCGCCTCCGTTTTGGGGAGCATCTGATCCCGTTGTCATGATCCAAAACATGGGACCTTCGCACAATCACAGCTTCCCTGACCCGCTTTACTGCCGGTTTGAAGATCAGATTGTCAAGCAGGCAGAAGTTGACGGAAATCAGGTCAGACTGGCAGATGATGCCGCCGAGGATGTGATGCGGCTTGTTGACGGATTGTTTCCGCACGCAGGTGTCCTAAACGCATTGATCCGTGAAGGCGCTCTGGTTGAACAGGCTGTGGCGGCCTTGGTGGTCCGTGACAGGCCGCAAAGAAGCCGTGATGGCAATGCTTGGCGCGATCGGTGGGACCGATGGAAGAATAATCTCGCCGAGATCTTTTCACCCAATCCACCAACGCAGCGGAGGCTTGAACTCAAAACCGGCCAGTTGCACACTATCAAGCCGAACCAATTGGCCTCGCTCTGGGGAGAGCAACCCTGGTCTCCACGACACCTGGATTGGCAAGTTAGTTGGTGCCCAGATGACTTGTCGGATGGAGACCTGGAACAAGCCTGGCAGCTCAGTCCCGGTCCGAATGGCCGTTGGGGTTTCGACTACCGCCCCAAGCCTCATCAAACCGTGCCCCAAGACCACCCGGTTTCACTGCGGGGACGTAGCCTCTTGGTTTCAATGGCTGGCGGTTCCATAAAGGCGGCCCTGGAGGAACTGAGAGAGAAGGATGTGAGCCAAGCAGAACGTGTGTCTGATTTGCTGGGCCAGGGGTTGGTGGGCCAAGCTCTCACGGGTTTCAACCAAAGACTGGCAGGCCGGAACACTCTGGCGCCACGCATTCTGCCGCGGCCGTCCGCCCCTTGGACGGATGATGCGGATGTGGAACGGCTGATTGCAACGGCTTTGGAGACTGCGGAAACGTTGGCTCAGACTGCCTGCAAGGCCATTGGGGTGGCCGACCACATGGCAGTGCCAGATCTGGCACCTCCCGACACGGATCACACGGCGGAACGGCGTCACGCTGAGCCCCGGCGGTCCGGTTGGTTCAGTGTCGATCATCTGTGGGTGATCGATGATTTCGGACAGTGGGTTGACGTCCTGAATGATCTGTCATCCGGAATTTGGGTCCATCCGCGATGTCGGCATCCTATTCCAGGGCGCGGGATCAACAGCCAGCAGCCGGCGATATCGATGCCGCCCAGAGTTTTACAGCCAGCACGTTTGAGGGCTGAGTTCGCGTCAACCGATGGGCGTGCTCAAGATCCTGTTCTCTGTTGGCTACAGTACAACCAAATGGACTCCACGCTTGGACTTTGTGAGCCGGGTGGGCGGCTGATGGGTGCACTGAGGCTGGATCGGGAGAACAATGACCGTTCGAACGCCCTATGGCTTCCCATCGGTGGTGAGGACGATGACGTTGTTCGTTCTCCATTTGACGACCCTGTTTTGGCAGCCATTCTCACCCCCTTGCTGGAGACCGGCGTGAGCCGACCGCGGTTGAGGGATTTGATGACCCTGATACAGCGGTCCTTGAGGAACATAGACGTAGCGGACCAAACCGGTTTCTCCGTATTCACGGGAAGACCGCTCGCACTTGTTTGCTTGGCGGCCAAGCTGGAACTGTTTGGTCGGGCATGGAGTGGTGTGGATCCAAATTCCGTTCCGCCATCCGGTAGCGGAAGCACAATCGTCGATCAACAAGTCTTCAGATTGTGGCTTGGCGATCCTGGAAACCGAAGTGACGGTGTGGTCGGGTTCTATGAGACGCAGCGCCTGGATCGATTGGTGCCTATTGAACGCGAAAAGTCAGAACCTAGCCAATATCCAAGTGACTACTTCGTCCAGGGCGGCGCCGGTGGGCATTCCACTAAGATCGGATTCATGGAGCAAACCCCACTGGTTGTGTTGATGGATCCGTTCGCATCAGTGCGCCTGACAACAGGCATTCTCCCCGCCCAGTCCGAGCGGCTGCCGCCCGACGAGGTTCAGCGCCAGGCTTCCCGGTTGGATCAGTCTATCACCATTGGGCCAATCTTAGGGCAGCCGGACTACTGGCCGGTCCCTGTTGCGACCGGAGAGCGGGGTGAGTGGGTGTTTGAACGTGAAGGTCATCCGCCTTTGCCCGTGGCGGCGTTCTCACCTTCGCCTAAGTTTACAGGGGCCCTGCCCTTGGCCACGGAGGGGCGCCTTATCCTGAAGCATGGAAACGGGCGGTAAATAGGCGGGCGAGTCACCCTAGAAGTGGAGGTTGAGCTAATGCGCACCGCAGTTTGCTACAGAACGCTGCTGTACATCATCCTTACTTTGTTCATTATGGGGCCCGCCCGTTTATCGGCCTCTGCAACATCACTGATTGATGTGCAGGCAAAGATTGTCAGCAGCGAAAAGAAAGATAGTTTACAAATCTCAGTCAGGTCCATGAAGCAGGGATCTGTTGAGCGGTCAGCAACCCTTGAGATGGATGGCTCACTATTGGTCCGACTTCGGGTTCCCAATGGCCTGCTCGAAGATAAACTCCGAGACCGTAAACCAGATTTTGGGCAACACCCGGATGTGACGGACCGATTTGGTATCGTTGTCGACACCGGCAATGATCTCTGGAGAGTGCGCAGAGGTCAAACCACTGAAACGGGTTTAACAGAGTTATTCCTGGTTAACTTTTCGGGTGACAATTTGAGGAAGCCGCTTCCTCCATTCAGCGCGCTATCACCGGAACAGGACTTGGTGATCCACATTCCTCTTTCGGGCGTGGTGAAGAATGATTTTAACGTGTTGTACGACGTCGCTGAGAACGAGATGGGATTCCAAGATCAGAAGCATCCGGGAAAGGTGACCGTCAAAAGTGCGAATGATGACCCGAATCCGGTCTTGGTCAGTTTCCGTGTGGTATCGGAAAATCCGACCGCACTTCCGTTGGGAACACCGGTAACACTGGAATGGAACGTGACCGGGGGGATTTCGGGGACCCTATCGGGACCGATTGGTGACGGTCAGACCATGGTAACATTGTCGGACGTAAATACACAGACCGGGTCGAAATGCGAAAGCAGTGACAATTCAGATACGCGAGTGGACGGTGACTTTCCTTCTGGAACCGGGCCGGAATGCGAAAGCGGTGACAATTCGGATACGCGAGTGGATCGTGACTATCGTTTGGGAATCAGTGAGGGGCGTTTAACGGTCAGAGCCTTAGCCAGTGCTGTCTATGTGCTGAACGTTGAAGTAAGAGGGACAGGAGAACGCAATCAGAACATCATAAGGATCATTGCAATCGATGTTGAGAGGCCAGAGAATGATTTAGGGTTGTCTCTGGGGCGGTCATGGGTGCTTCCAGGGAGCCGTATTCACGCTTACTGGTGGAGACAGAGAGGTATTTCCACAAAAAGCTTGCGGCTGGTCTTGAACCATCCCGGAGCCGGCGATGTAATGAGATTGAACCTGCATGATGGTTCTAAAAACCCGATGGAAATTAGAGTGCCTACGAGGCCTGCTCTTGATGGGCTTGGGCAGAGCAGGAATGCTGATTTGGTGGGCCATGTTGATCTCGAAAGAGTCCATTCATCAGATAGCGAACTCGCGGTTGGCCGATTTGAGGGACAAGACCGTATCCGTCGAACCTATGATATTGCCCGGTGGGCCAAGCGCAAAGACTGGCCGAGGCCGCATGTCGGTGACGTTCGGGGCTTATCCTATGCCGCCGGTAAGTTGATTGCGTGCACACAAACCGGTTTGTGGCAGTCAACTGTCGGGGCTAATGATGAGGCGGCTGCAGCAGCCGTTGCAGTTAATCCCCATTTCCCGCCATTCAATAGGAACTGGAAGGCTGCTGTAAGGTCTCGGGCCAATGCCGCTGGTTCTGATTCTGGTGCCGACGCGGTAAGAGAACGCGCTGAAAAACGGTTGCAGCGCCTGGTAGAGACACCGTGCCACGCAATCACTGCCTCGGGCGACAATGGGATCGCAGCAGTCGTTGATTTGCCGGACGGGCCGGCGCTCTCAGAGCGTCAGCGGCATCAGATAGTGATCCTGCACATTGAAAAAGATGGCGTAATCCCGAGCATCCCACTCTCGATGCCGTTGGCGCTGGAGCAAACTGGCCGGGCAGGTGTGATATCATCTTATCAGTTGAATGGCGTTGGCAACCGGCTTGTATTGCGTGTTTCCGACTATCGGCGAGACGGACGGTCATCGGCTCCCATTGAAACGCATGTGTTTTCGATCGATCCAAAGCTCTCCGTGACCGGTGAAGCAACCTGGGTGCCTGAGCGCATTGTCGGCCCCATTCTAGGGACCAATGACTGGAGATTACTGTCGCATTCAATATACACTTTGATACGCACCAGAGACCCGCGCCCAGAACAATCGGTAGATCAGGATGGTGCTTCCTGGGCTAATGCCAAGGTACCGGCAGCCAAGCCGTTGGACGCTCTTGGCCAACCGTCTGCCCCTGTTTTTGAGCAGACGGATGAGTTGGTCGCGCTTGGTACCGCCGGTCAATTATACCGTTTTTCTCTACGGGAAAAGCCGGATGACCTTGGCCATATCGCGTTTCCGAAGGTGGCGCGTACGCTGCAGGCAGAATTGGCCGGCTCAGGAGCCATGGTGAGTATTGACGGTGTCATTGCCCTTATTGGTAGTGGTGGTTGTACCGAATCTCAAGAACCGGACACCGAGGAGATGCTTTGTCGGGGAGATTCGGTATATACCAGCAAGAGAAATTTCTGGGTCCAGAGTGGGCATGACCTTTCCCTCGGTGCCGATGACGTAATCGTTTACCGGTCGGGTGCCTCGCCGCGTCTTTGGGCAATAGATGTAGATGAGAAAACCGGATACACCTTGAGCGTCAATGGCCCAAGGCTGTTCGCTCCCTCGTACTATCCATCTGACTCCGCCTCTGTTTTGGGGAGCCTTAGTGAAATCAGGACATTCCGTGTGAAGTCATCTGCTCAACTCGGGTGGTTTGCCACGACTCCCATGATCGTTTCAATTAACGGTCAGAAAGGATCAGAAGATCGCGAAATAACGATGGAGTACATTCCAAATGCCAATTCCGTTGTCATCCTGTGGGAGAAAAGGAGGACGGCTCAGACGAAAATCGCGCAAATTGACATTATCGGTGGCGAGGTACGCGTGACCGAGGGGCAGGATGTGATTTCCATCGTGCGATGATCTTTTTCAATCTTTGCATGTTTCTGAGTGCTTTGGTGCCACACTTGTCAACAGAAAGGACCCAATCATGACCAGATTCAAATCCTCTGCCGTATCCATGGACCTGACGGGAAATGTCTATCGAGTCCATCCCGAGGGCCAAGCCGATCGGGGGTTGGAGATGACGGACTCCGGTGAGGTACGGCTGGGCGAAAATCTTGCACTAGGCGATGCCGGCCGTGATGTGGCCAAAGAGAGAGGGTCCTTGCATGCCACCAGCGCAGAAATTGCGAAAAAGCTGAAAGCGGAAAGTATAGTTTTAAAAGGCGAAGCACAGGATACGAATAATGGCTTATTGGCTGACACCACTGGTTCCTTTGTATCCGGTGTTCCGATGTATATGCTCAATGAGCCTGTCAATATACCATTTGTATTAGATTATAATGAAACAAGAATTCGGCGAGCTAACACGGACGGATTTCTTTTTGTTGAATGTAAGCCGATATATATGCACCAAATAAAAATTCATGAATCTGAAATTTTTTATATCAATGATATGCATTTCCGAAGGGGATATATGCCTTTTCTCTGGGTTTCCACTTGGGAACGGCAAGAAAAACAGAGCACCATCCCGGAGAATTTTAATGTTTTTCATACATCTTTTCTAAATGCCAATCAAATACTAGATACAGCATTTCTCATGGGGTCAGGTAACACACTTATCGCCCCTGTCAGGAGCGAACACCGTTTTATGGTTAACATCGACTTGGATATACCGATCGTTAGAAATTTTCTTAACAAAGAGACAATATCTAAAATGATACGGATCCGGTGGTTTCCGCTCGGCTTGAGTGGCAGGTCCAGCTACCTGCTTGTGAGTAAAAACGCTAAGAAACCCAGATTGGAATCTGTGAGAAGAAAGCTTGGAGAAGACTAACTTCCGCACATGCGTTGATATCCGTGCTGCGAAACCAGCCTTTGCCAGTCATTTTTTATGACCGGTTGATACAGCCCTAAGCCACTATTCAAGTAGCGTTACCTGCTTACACGGAAATTAAACAAAAGGAACCGGCTGAAGATGATCCGCAATAGGTTACCACCGGTCAGTTGCCTGGCACTCTTTGCCTTGACGATGATTGCAATTGGGCTGTCCACACTGTCCCCTTCAGCAGTTGGCCAGACAACGTTGGCTGATATCACGACCGCAAGGCCGGATGATCACAGGACACAATTAGAGCATGAAACGGGAGCAAAAACACAATCTTTTGTGGATGAAAATAGTAATTCGTATCCATCCTATGGGGATTCTACGCCGTTCCCCGACCCTCAAGAGTTGCAGTTTGAGGACTGGTATGCCCGAACAGGCAGGTCTGTTGAAAAGGCCCTGCGGGAATTCCTGGATCACTCGGCGACGCCTGATCTGGTATTTCCCGCCCCCGACAGCCGTGAGGTCTCGGACTTCCGCAGCTTTTTCGCATATTGGTTCCAGAGGATGAGCGCTAGATCGATCCCCGAGGATCATTCAATCCCGATTGAGACGGGGGTACCCAATGATGACCAAGCAACGGCGGTGTCCCAAGCCCTTACCGTTGGCATGATCGCAAATAATACCAAACCTTTGGTCCCCATGAGCATGGATGTACCCACCAGCGAAGCAGCGACAGTCGATGGTGCCATGGCGATTGACTTGGCAACACATGACGAAAGGTTCCTCAATGTCCCCATGAGAAAGCGCATGTCGCGCCTCTCATCGGGTGCGCAGTGGCGCTGGGTCCGTCTCGACCGGCCGACAGAGGGCCTTTGGGGCCTGATCGAGCATCCTCACAGGAAAGAAGGCCGAGGAGTTTACATGCTTCGGGAACCGCGACCAGGCATCATCCCAATTTTTCTGCAGGCACCCCATCGGTACCACGACTTAGGTACATTACGCATTCTAGAAAGACTGATTAAAATTCATCCTTACGCGGCCATTGGCGCAAACACTACAAGACGTTTCAACTGTACTAAGCAGAAGACCTCTTGCCGCGGTTCGGGAAAACATAGCGCAGATTTTGCAAGGCGAAATGACAGCCATTTTTTGGCTATCAGCAAAGCATTTTCTGAAGAATACCTTGGATCCGGAATAGACCACCAGGTAACGGCCATCGTCCAGTTGCATGGATTTGGTGTTGAGGTTCCTAAAAACATCAAGGGCTTCAAAGAGTGCAAAGCAATAGAGGGGCAGAAGCGAACCCAGCCCAAGGACTCCAAAGCATGCAAAATAATAGAGGAACAGAAGCGAGCCCGGTCCACTGCAGACTTTATTGTGAGCACCGGCTCTGCAGATTATCAGGGAACATACGCACAGCGATTTACGCAGTGCATTCGGTTGAAGTTTGGCTCTAACAATTTGTTATTTGGGCGAGATGTGTTTAACACGCTTGGCGCGACCAGTAATCCCGTAGGGCAGTATCTGCGACAGGAAGAAGGACGGTCCGAGTTTCTCCATATCGAGATCAGTCGGCCTATGAGAAACAGGTTACTGGGAGACGGCACTGAGCTGGCGCAGTTTTCCAACTGTCTAATCAATACATTGGATCATCGCTGGTCTGCTCAATAACAGGCTGTTGGAAAGGGCAAGATTGTTTGGGCCGGTGCTTCCGGGTGTGGAGTGATTTCGCATCGACCGGCTCAGCACGGAGTTGCTTGGCCCCTAGCGTGCATCACATTGCGAGGTAAATATAAGTTTATGAGACAGATAGTCTCATGCCGTAATGGTTATTAACAGATGATTGGCGTAACGGCGTTCTAGGGGAGTGTCCATCACTATATGATATACTGTGATAAAGGCTTGGGTTGGGAAGGGCACGGAAAGCTGTAGACAGTTCGCTTCGAATTCTCAATTTTTTCAACCAGTTGTGGGCGATTGCGGATCATCTTGGATAGGCTGTCGGAGACGGTGGGCCGGAGTCGGAAAGTCGTACCTGGACCCTGGAATCCGCTGCGTCACCGTGCTCTTTGGGATATCCGCGCAATAGCAAAACCGCAACCAGCCTACAAAGAATTTTCACCAGGTGAGCGGCGCTGTGAAGTGCTCTTGCTCTGTGCAGTATCCTGGCAGTGTGCAGTGTATAGCGCTCACCACGCCTGTGGCCGCCTGCCGGGGCTGGGTCGTTTGTATTTCAGGGAATCATCCGGTGACCGATTTCGCCGTCGCGCGTGCACATGACCGAAGGGCAGCACAAGCCCAATAAAGTAACCCATCAACGCATACTCGATGCCATTCAAGCAGTGCGCGGACCGTTCCCCGCACGATAACCGGTGCATCATTACGACTGCGCATACGCTCGCAAAAAATGGAGGACATGACTTTAGGATATGAACAAAAAAATTTACCGCTTTCAAAATCAACACCCATTCAGGAAATAGTTAATATGTTGTTTTAAAAAAGATTATCCGATCATTCTCATGATTCCATCGCATCCATGGTAACGATCATGACAACAAATTTTTTTCAGAAAAAAACGTCTATTGATATCATATAGTTACGTGGAATTTTCCATTCCGGTCCGCCCTCCAACGACCTGTCCAGGATGGTCCATAATCATCCATAACCGATTGAAAAATATCGGAAATTCAAAACCGACCGTCCATAGCTGTCCGTGTGCACCCCTCCCAATCCAGGCCATTTCATGGTAATACCGCATGGTAACGGCGCTCCCCGAGAATGCCGTTACCATGCAGTAAAAACCGATACCATGCGAATGACCATGAACGGCTGAGACGACCACCATGCCCCTGACAGACCGCGCCATCCGTGCCCTCACCCCCAAGGAAAAAGATTATAAAGTTTTTGATGGAAACGGATTGTATCCAGTCGTCAGATGCAATGGCGCCTTCCTGTGGCGATAGAACTAAATCTGACAGCAAGCACAAGACTCCGTCGCTGAAACGCTCATCCATGCTGGAGCCCAAGCCGACATGACACAGGAAAAAGTTGCTGAAAAAATACAAACCTCTCAGCTCTACATAGTGAAACTGGAAAGTGGGCGCGTAAACCCATCTCCATGAAAGCACTTCAGAAATATGCAGCAGCAGTCGGTTCCAGACTAAGGTCGGCATAGAGCGTACTGCATGACAATATAGGGAAAAGAGATGCAATGTAGGGGTCGTCGCCCTCAATTGCTGGACTCCTACAGTGCTCTTCCAAACGCCGTAGACATCGAGGGCCCATATGATCACCAGCCGCGCGTGCGGGGCCATCGGGTTGTGATGGTCTTGTTTTCAAGCACATGATACCCGCTGTATTGACCCGCCGTTGCACAGGCATGATTGGGCAGGATGCGCCATCTGGACCCGACGGGAAAGCGTGTAATGTCCAGGCGCGGTGTGCCGTCGCGGGCCATGAGAATACCGTGCTCCTGATTGGCGCTTCCCATGATGACATCGTCTTGCGGGGTCCCGTTTTCATGGCAAACAAGCCCATAGCCTTGATCGACCGCCTGCCCTGCCGTCCCCCGGTCCCGGCTCATCGCCATCCAGCCGGCGTCCACGATCACCCAGCCCTTGTCCGGCTGGTGACCAATCACGGTGGTCAGGACGCTCACAGCAATATCCTCAAGCGCGGCCACGCCCAGGCCAACCTGAAACAGGTCGAAAAAAGTATAGACGCCGGGGCGTACCTCGGTCACGCCGGTCATATCCCGCGCCATGACAGCCGTGGGCGTCGATCCGACGGAAACCACCGGACATGGCAATCCTGCATCCTTCAGCCTTGCAGCTGCCTTCACCGTCAATGCCCGTTCCTGTTCCGCATGGGCGTGGATCGCATCGGTTGACCGCAGGTCATAGGACCCGCCCGCGTGGGTCATAACCCCTTCAAGCGTCAACGCGGACCCCTGGTGAATCCGCTGCGCAAGCCGGACCAGCATATCGCTTTCCGGATCGGCACCGGAGCGGTGGCCATCCACATCCAGCTCGATCAGAACCGGCAGGGAGACCCTGTGCCGGCCCGCCGCCTCGTCGAGCAGCCCTGCCATGGCCGGATTGTCGGTGATGACCTTCAAGCGACACCCCTGATGGATCAGCGCGGCGGCATCCCCGACCTTTCCCGGCGTCATCCCCACGGCATACAGGATGTCTCTTTCTCCGCCTTCGAAGAAATACCGCGCCTCCTGGAGCGTTGAGACGGTGATGCCCTGATTGCCGGACAGTGCCTTCACATCCGCCAGAACATCGCGGGACTTATGGGTTTTCACATGCGGCCGCAGTGTCGGGCCAAGCGCCTGTATGTGACGGGCCATGCGGCGAATATTTGCCCGCATGCGCGCGCGGTCCAGAAGCAGGGATGGCGTTGGAAGAGCGTGAAAGGTCAAGGTCATGGCAGTTCAATCGCCTGACCCGCGTCAACCGCGGCCTTGAGTGCAACCATGCAGGATGACAGATCCTGTAACGCCATGCCTGTACTGTCGAACACCGTGATCTCCTTATCATCCGTACGGCCGGGGTGGCGCTTTGAAATCACATCCCCAAGGCACCTCACCGTCTCTTCGCCGATAAGTCCTTGTCCGAAGGCGTGCTGACTTTCGCCCAGGCGGACAGCCTGGCCCGCGACATCGCCGAATAAAGTCGCGCTGGCCAGAATGCCTGCCTCCAATTCCTGTTTGCCCACCGTATCGGCACCCATGGCGGCGATATGCGTGCCCGGACGGACCCAGGCCTCTTTCACGATTGCTTGCCGCGACGGCGTGACAGTGATCAGCACATCCGCCTCGGCGACCACATATCGCGGATCCCCGGTGGCGGCGCTTACGCCCTTTGCGCGGGCATAGTCGGCAAGCGCTTCGACGTTGGCCGCGTTTGGGTCATGGATCAGCACTTTCGTGAACCGGCGCTCGGCAAGCGCGGCCTCCAGCTGAAAAGCGCCCTGTCCGCCGGCGCCCATGAGACCCAACACCCGCGCATCCGCGCGGGCCAGGTGACGGATTGACAAGGCGCTCGCGGCCGCGGTGCGCAGCGCGGTCAGATAGGTCGCGCGCACCAGCGCCTTGGGGGCGCCGGAGTCCTCATCAAACAGCACGACGGTTGATTGATGATTGGGCACACCCCTGGCGGCATTGCCCGGCCACAAACCACCTGCCTTCACACCCATGGCCGGCAAAGACTTATCAAAGCCGGACTTGAAGCCAAAAACAGCATCCGCATGGCCAAGCGTTTCCCGCACGATGGGCCAGCAGACCGCCTTTTCATCAGCGAGCGCGACGAAGGCCTCCGACACCGCGGCCGTCACGTCCGCCTGACGCACCAGATCCCTGACCATCTGTTCAGAAACGTACAACATGCAACCGCCTTCCTGCTGAAGTCCCGAAACCGTTGACCGAAAGAGACATATTCCGCTCCCGTGGATGAAGTCATGACAGCGCCGTCCTCACGCCGTAAAGGCGGAGCGAAAACATCGCCGGTCAGCGCAATGCGTCCATACCGGTTTCAATCCAATCCCTGATGTAAACAGCCAGAGGACGCTCGACAACGAGACGAAAACCTTCAAGTCCGCGACGCTCAATATAAGCGGGGATGTGCGCGAAGCGGGTTCGGGTCGCCGATGCCACGGGAAAGGCTCCGAGCCTCATATCCAGCCCACAGGATGCGGCAAGAATATCATGCGCCCTGTGGCCTTCGAGATCGAATATTGCCTGTCCGTGGGTGATGTCCAGGATCCAGCATGACACATCACCCCGTGACGTATGCTCGCGCGCTTTCAAGTCCGCGATGTGCGCGTGTCGGCCACAAATGAGGTACTCGCACCTGGCGACCCGGGCAATTGAAAGCGGGCCGCTGTCGGCGACTTGACCGGCGTCCGGCGGCATAACTGCAAAGAGACGTTCAAACGATGCCTGAAAACCGGCATCGCCGGCATCACCCTGCACAGCCAGAAGGCCAAGATCAGGACGCTGCCTCAGCAGGCATCCCGGCTTTTTGCTGACACAGCCGTCCGTCATGCTCAAAGCCCCCAGGCCAAGCTGTGCCTGCATATCAGGCTGCAAGGCGCTCTCCTTTCGCATCATAGAATACCGGGCTGACGATTTTCGCTCTGTAACTGTTGCCGTTGTCATAGACCTCGACCACCTCCCCGAACCGGTCGCGGCCGGCCCGCACACGGCCCAGCGCCACACCGTGCAGCAATGTGGGGCTCCAGTGACTGGAGGTGACATAGCCGTCGGTTTTACGCCGCCCGTCATCGTGTCTGACGATATGGGCGCCTACGGGCAAAACTTCTTTGGCATCAAACGCCTGCAAGCCGACAAACTGGAACCTGTCCGCGCGCACGGCGTCCCTGCGCAGCATCGAGCGCCGGCCGATGAAATCCGATGTCTTTCTTGCGACCGGTCCGCCAAAACCGATATCCTGTGGCAGGGTGGTGCCGTCCGTATCGGCACCCACATGTAAATACCCCTTTTCCGTGCGCAGCAGCAGATTGGCTTCGATACCATAGGGCGCGATACCGTACCGCGCTCCCGCTTCCGTCAGGGCGGTCCAGACCTGCGGTCCAAAGCCAGCCGGCACATTGACTTCATAGGAGAGCTCGCCGGTAAAGCTGACACGGTGTAGACGCATGGGAACGCCGCAGATCACGCCTTGTGTGCAGGACATATGCGCCAAGGCCCGCGCGTTCAAATCGGTATCGCCGCAGAGCCTTGCAAGAACATCCCGCGCCAACGGACCGGCGACAGCAAATGTCGCCCATGAGGAGGTGACATTGGCAACCAGCACCTCCAAATTCACCCATTCACACTGCAACCACTCCTGCATCCAGTCATACACCCGTTGTGCGCCGCCGCTGGTTGTGCTGCACAAGAAGTGATCGTCAGACAGGCGGAAGAACACACCGTCGTCAAACACCACGCCATTTTCATTCGCCATTAGGCCATAACGGGCCTTGCCCGGTTTCAGGGTTGACGCCGTATTGACGTAGATCCTGTCAAGGAAGGTGGCGGCATCGGGCCCTTTGACCTCTATCTTGCCCAGGGGGGAGCCTTCAAATACTCCAACCGCGGTTCGAACCGTGAGGGCTTCGCGGAAAACAGCGTCCTGACGGGTCTCACCGTTTCGCGCGTAATGACTTGGCCGCGACCAGCCGCCCCAATCCTCCATCCGGGCGTTCAGGCCAATCTGCAACGCATGTGTCGGCAAGCGGCGCAGAGGGTGATACAGGTCGCCAACGCGGCGGCCTGCAAGCGCACCGAATGTGACGGGATCGTAAGGGGGCCGGAATTTCGTCGTCCCGACATCCGCAACACCCACGCCGCGCGCTGCCGCCATGACGGCAAAGCCGTTCAGGTTGCTGGTTTTGCCCTGGTCGCTCGCCATACCGAGGGTGGTGTAACGCTTGAGGTGTTCGACCGAGACATAGTTTTCGCGCGCGGCAAGTTCGACATCGGACGCTGTCACATCGTTTTGATAGTCGATCCAGGCTTTACCGGGCGCAAGGTCTGCCGGAACACGGCAGGGACCCGGCGCGGTGGCCGTTGCCCCGGTGTCCTCCGAAAACGGATTTGGGGGCGGACAGACATCGCGGCCATGCCGATCGCAAATGGCCTGAACCGCGCCGACCGCGTCCCGCCAGATCCGCGACAGCCCAAACACACCATTGCAGGCCCCTACGCTGGTCTGCCGCTGAACACCGCTGCCGGGACAAAAAGCCTGTAACCTGTCGTCAAAACGCAGCCTGCCGCCAGACTGCGCGAAAAGCTGAACCCGTGGCACCCAGCCGCCGGACATCAGCAGCAGATCGCAGCGGAGTGTCCGTCGCGCTGTACCGTCAAGGGCGGCAACGTCCAAACCATGCACACGTTTCCCGCCATGCACGGCAACAATTCCGCTGGCGGTGTAAATCTCCAATCCGGCGGCGCGCACACGTTCAGACCAGATACCGCCCGGCGACGCACGGACATCGACGACCGCGCGCATGTCGATGCCTGCTTTGCGTAAGGACAGGGCCGCTTTATAGGCGTCGTCATTATTGGTGAACAGGACCGCCGCGCGGCCGGCGCCGACACCGTACCTGACGGCATACTCCTGCGCGGCCGCGCTCAGCATGATGCCCGGACGATCGTTATCGGCAAAGACAAGCGGGCGTTCGATAGCACCTGTCGCCAGGATCACGTGCGTTGCACGGATTTTCCACACTCTCTCAGCGACACCGCCCTCCGCCGTCCCGGACGACGGGGCTTTCAGATATTGCCGTGCCGCCAGGGAATTGTGATCATAATATCCAAACACCGATGTCAGGCACAGCCGGGTGACATTACCGAACGCCCTCAACTCCGCGTCAGCCCGACGCGCGAACGCCAACGCCGCCTCCTCGCCGTTCCATAATAAACTGCCGCCAAGCTCCGGACCGTCATCGGCGATGATCACGTCAAGGCCACCGCGGGCGGCACTGACCGCCGCGGCCAGCCCGGCGGGCCCTCCTCCCACGATCAGAACATCGCAGGCCGCATGACGGGTATCATAATGGTCCGGGTCCGGGCCTGTCGGCGCGATGCCAAGGCCGGCGGCGCGGCGGATAAAGGGCTCAAAAAAACGCCAGCCGGGCCGCATGAAGGTTTTGTAATAGAAGCCCGCCGGCAAGAAACAGCTGATCAGGCCGTTCACGCTGCCAAGGTCAAAGCGCAAACTGGGCCAGGCATTCACGCTGTTGGCGCCAAGGCCCTCGAACAGCGGTACCATTGTCGCTTTCAGATTTGGCGTGCTGCGTGCACCGGTGCCCAGTTGCACGAGACCGTTCGACTCCTCGACCCCGGCGGCGAGGAAACCGCGCGGACGATGATATTTAAAGCTGCGTCCCACCACGTCCACGCCGTTGGCGATGAGCGCCGAGGCCAGCGTGTCGCCCTCAAATCCCCGATACGCCCTGCCGTTGAAGGTAAAGTTCACAGGACTGTCACGGTCGATCAATCCGCCGCCGTTCAGACGATACCCGCTCATGAGGCCTCCGGATCAGGTCTGGGATCGGTCATTTCATAGACGCGCGTGATCTCATGGGTGCGGGTATCGCGCGCGATATTGAACCAAAGGCCGCAGCCGAAGCGGTGGTGCCAGCGTTCCGCGACAATTCCTTTCGGATTCTCCCGGTAGAACAAATAGTGCGCCCAGTCTTCTTCCGGCACGTCGCGGAACGGCTCGGGACGGGCAATATGGCTTTCGTCCGCGCAGTGAAATTCCGCTTCGTCTCGCGGCCCGCAAAAAGGGCAAGGAATAAGCATCATTGTCCGGTTTCCCTAGTGCGCGATGCCCGATGCGGCGGCTTCGTCAATCAAGGCGCCGGAGGCAAATCTGTCCAGGCCGAAACCCTCCGTGAGAGGATGCGCGGCATTATGCGCGATCATGTGGGCAAACGTGTATCCGCCCGCCGGTATGGCCTTGAAACCGCCGGTGCCCCATCCACAATTGATATAAAGGCCGTCATACATCAGCCGGTCCATGATCGCGGTCGAATCCTGCACCACATCGACGATCCCGGCCCATTGACGCAGAAGGCGCAGTCTGCTGAAACCCGGAAACATCGCGATGAGACCGGCCACGGCATCCTCAATCATCGGCAAATTACCGCGCTGCGCATACGATGTATAAAGGTCCAGCCCGGCCCCTATCACCAGTTCCCCCTTGTCGGACTGGCTTACATACACCCCGGTTGCCGGCGAGAGGACAACCGTATCCAGAACGGGCTTCAGGGGTTCGGAGACAAATGCCTGCAGGGCAAAACTGCGCAGCGGCAAACGTGCGCCGACCATATTGGCCATGACCGATGAGTGACCGGCAACGGCGATACCAACCCGTTCGCAGGCGATATCACCGCGACTGGTGCGCACGCCCGTTACCCGGCCAGAGACGGTCTCGAAGCCCGTCACCTCACAGTTTTGAATGATGTCAACCCCCATGGCACTGGCCTGCCGGGCATATCCCCAGGCCACGGCATCGTGACGGGCAACGCCGGCGCGCTCCTGCATCAGCGCACCCAAAACCGGATGGCGTGCATCAGCCGACATATCCAGCGCCGGCGCACGTTTCCCGATCTCATCCGGTGTCAGCATCTGCGCGGGCACGCCATTGATCAGCATGGCGTTACAGGACCGGTTCATCATCTCAAGGTCATGATGGCTATGCGCCAATGTCATCATGCCGCGCTGGCTCAGCATGATGTTGAAATTCAACTCGTCGGACAGGCCTTCATATAATTTCAGGGAAAAATCATAGAAGGCGGCACTTTCGGGGAAGAAATAGTTTGAACGCACGACGGTTGTGTTGCGGCCCGTATTCCCGCCGCCGATCCAGGCACGCTCCAGCACCGCGACGCTGGCAATCCCGTGATTCCTTGCAAGATAGTGTGCCGTTGCCAGGCCGTGCCCGCCGCCGCCGATGATGATGACATCATAGGACTTTTTCGGCTCCGGCGACGCCCAGGCGGCCGGCCAGCCCTTATGACCGGCGATCCCCTGCCGCAGAAGATTTAAGGCGGAGTATTTCAATGTCGGGGTCCCATCATGGTCGCGGACCGGCTGGCGGCATCGTCCGGGTATGGCCATGCGCGGCATGAGGGCTGTCCCGATGGCGCCATGGCATATCCGGAACAGCGCCCCGCGCCAGCGAAAGACGCAGGATCATGCCGGGATGTCATTGCAGACGGGCCGCAAGGCGCCAGGGCAAAAACACGGACGTCAAACCAGCGCCGCCAAAGACGGCGATTTGATATGCCACCGCTATACAATACGAGTTTCACCACAGCCCCACTCAGTCCTTTCATGCAGCCGCGCGCGTATGAGACGCCTCTAAACCCGGGCATATAAATCTGGACAGGTCCCGCGATCCTAAGGTAAAATGGTAGCGTTATCAACACTTGTGTTTCAGCGGAGTGAATGTGCTTATGCGGCCCAAACGAAACCGCCCCATGTTGCGATTGCCGACGCGGCTGTCCGATACTGTTTTTGTGGTTGCGCTCGCTTTCAGTGCAGGCGCCCACGCCGGTCCCCAATCGTTGGCTTCCGTGGACAGCGCACGAAAAATCAGTGTTGGCGAGCATGTTTTTAATGACACCGAAGGCAACACACTGACCGGCGAAAAAGGATATATCACGGTTCCCGAAGTGCGGGGCGACCCGGACAGCCGCTGGATCAAAGTCGCTTTCATCCGCATACCGGCCACCACGCCGACACCCGCACCGCCGGTGTTTCTGCTGCATGGCGGCCCAAGCGGGGATGCCATCATTGAATCGCGGTCAAAACGACTCAACGTCCTGACAGAAATGCAAGACGTTGCCGATTATATCC
The DNA here is from genome assembly GCF_003688555.1 of Eilatimonas milleporae. Classification (GTDB taxonomy): domain Bacteria; phylum Pseudomonadota; class Alphaproteobacteria; order Sphingomonadales; family Kordiimonadaceae; genus Eilatimonas; species Eilatimonas milleporae. The sequence continues at coordinate 261,820 of NZ_REFR01000012.1, read as the reverse complement.
TCGTTGACGGTCGCGGACTGGGCACATCCGAGCCCCGCCTGTCCTGCCCTGTCAGACCCGATGTCTTCGTGTATGACTTTACGCGGTATCGGAACACGCTCATCGCCGCAGCCGCGAAATGTATAGCGCGACACAAGGGGCAAGGCATGGATTTACGCGGCTACAATCCCAGGGAATATGCCGACGATGTGCATGAACTGGCAACGGCTCTGGGCTATGAGAAATATTCCCTGACCGGCAACAGCTTCGCAAGTTATTGGGCCATGTCGATCATCAAACGCCATGGCGCACATGTTTACCGCGCGGCCCTGAGCGGTGTTTTTGGTCTCGACGGCGCCATTGACCTGCCAAGCGAAATGCAAGCCGCCTTTGAGGATCTGGGCGCGCGCATTGATGCGAACCCCGACGCCGAGAAACTGTTCGGACAACGCAAATTCGTCGATGTCGTGGACGGGCTTATGCGCCGGCTCCAACAGTCTCCGAGGGACGTCACCGTGCGCTTTAACGGACGGGAAGAAACGCTGCGTTTTGACCCGGAAACGCTAACCTTCCTCTTGTATCTGGCGGGTGCAACGCAGCACCGTCAAGGCGCCGCGAAACTGCCCGGTCTGATCTTTGCCCTTGACCGAGGCGCCTATCAGGGCGTTGCCGACTTGCTCACCAAACAACTGGAAGCCGGGCTGAAAGCTGAAACGCCAGAGGTCAATGTGTCGTCAATCGCCACCATTTGTAACGAGGTCAACAGCGACGCCTTCATGACGCGTTTCAATGCGGAAAAGGCCAAGCCGATGGAGGCACACTGGACGGGCAGCTTTGCCGTTCCCTATTCCACGCTCTTTGGTTGTGATGAGCTTGACATTCCCCGCCTGGACAAAAGCTGGGCCGATCCGTTTACGTCGCCCGTGCCCGTTTTCGCCGTCATCGGCTCATTCGACGGGAACACGCCGCCGGACGGCGCACGGCGCGCTTTACGCAAGTTTCCCAACCGCCATGAAATCCTCGTCAATGGCGGCGGCCACCGGCACCGCGAAATAGAAGCACTTTGGGATGATTTTCTGCCGCTGAAAAAGCGCTTCCTGGCCGGCAAGGCGCTTAACGATGTGCCTGAAGAGATCGACCTGCCAATCATGGAATTTGATGTCCCGCCGTGGATCGCACGCCTTGGGTTTCGCATGGGGCTCGGCAACTTCATATTGGGAATGATGTGAGCACAAGTGTTTCAATCGCCAAAACCGCGTGTTCACGAAACAGACTGCGCCGAACCGTTCAAGCGCGGGAAAGCCTACGGCCAACGCCATGGGCGGGAAGTGGCAGAGTATCTGAAGCGCTGGCTTGCCAGCCTTGATCCGCCTGACGGTGATGTGACCGGCTATGCGAGGACGCTCACACGGGCCACCGGGCATCTGGACACCGTCAGCCGCCTTTATCCGCACATGCTTGAAGAATTGAAGGGTCTTAGCAGTGGAGCGGACATCGCATTTGATCTGATCTTCGCTTTTCAGCTCATGGACGAAGAATGGAATTTCGCACGGCGGGCCGGCAACGGTTCCGTCAAAGGCGACACCGCGGGACGGTGCAGTGTTTTCGGGATCGGTCCGAAGCATTTGGGCCACGCCATTCTCGCGCAGAACATGGATATCGGCAGTTGGAGCGCTGGCGGACAAACACTGCTGCACCATGCGCACCCCGGCGGCCTCGACAGGTTCGTTCTCACATTCCCCGGTTATCTTGGGCTGTGCGGTATGAACGGCGCGGGTCTGGCTGTCACATGCAATGCGCTCATGGACCTTCCCTATGATGATGCGGGCGTGCCCGTTTCCTGCATTGTCAGGCGCATCATGGAGGCCGGCTCCCCGGAGGAAGCGCTTCATACCCTACAAAAGACGACTCACGCCTCCGGCCAGTGTTACACATTGGCGACCGGGCAATCGCTTGTCAGCGTCGAGGCAAGCGGCGCCCGGACGGAAGTCTGGCCGGGCACCATGGCCCGGAAACAGCTGTGTTTACACACCAACCACCCGCTATGGTTCGGGCATTACGAGACCACGGCAACGGCGCCCGCGTCGCCAAGTACATATGCGCGCCTCGCCGCCGTGCGGAAATACGCCGGTGAAGGTTTTTCCGATCGCGCCTCCGCCCTTGACCTTATAGGCAGGGCCCTGTCGTCCCGCGACGACCCTGATCAGCCTGTTTCGCGCGAACTGACGGCGGAAGACAGCGGCGACAGTCAAATAAACTACACCTTCGCTTCGATTGTTTTCGATCTCGGCGACCCGGCGCGCGTTTTCGTGAGCAATGGCCCGCCATCCCGGATGCGCTACAGGCCGGCAGCGGAACTGAAATCGGGCGGCCGCTTTCAACCGGTCGCCGAATAATCTTTATCCACCGGCCTCCTGCGACAGAAGACTGTCCATAAGGTCGTCCAGGAATGCCGTATAGTTCCAGCCCTCACCCGGCGGGCGGAGCTGACCGAGCCGGACGACGATCAGGTTCATGGACGGCACCACCATCAGGCTTTGCCCGCTGTCCCCCAAAGCAAAAAGTGCGTCTTCCGGCACCGATTTTATCGGGGGACGATCGTTTTTGCCCTGGTGCTCCGGGTCTGCATGCCCGGCAGACCTGCCCGCATTCACATGCCAGTGGGCGCCAAAGGTGCGGTCCTTCGAGGACGCCAGCGGCGTGCGTGTATAACGCGCCCACCCCGCGGGCAGAATACGGCGGTTGTTTACAACGCCGTCATTCAGGTAGAGCTGCCCGAAACGGGCCCAATCCCGCGCGGACACATAATTGAAGGAGGTTGTCATTGGGGTCCCGTACGCATTGAACTCGATCATGGAATGCTGCATGCCCAGCGGCTTGAACAGCTCCTCCATGATAAAGCGCTGGAGGTCCGCCATGCCGCCGCCAACCCGGGTCCGAACAATGTGCATGAGGGCAAATGTATTGGCGTTTGAATACCATGACAGCGTACCGGGGGGCTGGCGCAGCCGACTGGAAAGCGCGTAATGCTCCGGGTCAAGGGACCCGAACAAGGCTGACATGGCGGGGCTGCCCATGTCGCTGCGGCCCGCATATTCCGTGTCCAACCCGGCTGACATATGCAAAAGATGCTCGACGGTAATCTCGCGACGGGGATCATGCGCGCCTTGCCAGGCGTCGACAGGGACGGGCGCCTTCAGGTCGATCATTTCTTTTTGCACCAAAATTCCGACAAGGGCATTGGTGAGGGCCTTGCCCATGGAATAACTTGCCATGGGGCGCTCGGGGCCAAAGCCCGGCGCATACGCTTCGGCCAAAAGCGCCCCATTCCGCATGATCAGCAAAGCACGGGTTCGCCCCGAGGCAAGTGCGTTTGGATTTTCCAGCGTGGCCTCTGCAAGGCCCTGCAATGCGGCATGCCGGGCGTTTGCGGTGTTTTCCGGTGCCCCCCAGGCATCCTTCTGCCGGTACAGCGCGGGGTCATGCAGATCGCCGCGAACCAGGGCGGACAGGTCATAGGCCTCGGGAACGATGCTGCAACCATATTGGCCGCGGAAAACGGCGAAACGCGTTGTACCACCGGCCGACGCTTGAGCACCCTTCACCCCGGTCTCTTCAAGGATTTCAGCCGTGACACGCTCGACAGCCGGATGGAGGTTCGGGGACGATAATTCTGCCGCTTGAACGTCCGCCGGGTCACGGCCGGCTACGAATGTCTCCGAACACAGCACCTTGGCCTGCAGGCCAGCGACATTGGCATCGAACTCTCGGCTGTAGTCCTGGCTGTAGTCCTGGCTGTAATCTTGACTGTAATCTTGACTGTAATCTTGACTGTCTGGCGCGGCACCGCAGGCGGCAAGCACCGAAAGACCGCTGGACAGGACAAGTGTGTTAAGGCGTCTCATGCATACCCCCCGACTGGATATGAAAGGCTTCTCGGAAGAAATCGCGGATAGCCAGCGTCCAGGCGATATCCCGTACGGTCTCACCGCGACGCATGAAGTGGTGATTGCGTTCCGGCATGACGATCATCCGCACCGGTTTGCGCGCAGCGGTAAACATTTCGGAAAAGGCCAGTGCATGCGCGAAGGGCGTGTTCACATCCCAGGTCCCGGTCATAATCAGCAGTGGACCGGCCAACCTGTCGGCCAGCGGATCGAGCGAAGTCAGGCGATACCCCTCCGGATTGTCGCGGGGCAGGCGCATAAACGCTTCAACCGGCGCGAAAATATGCGCCCGCGACAGCATCGCCGGGGCCGAAGACACCCCGGCACGGTAGGTCCCGGGCGCGTCCAGCATGGCCCGCATCGAGTAGTAACCGCCAAAAGACGTTCCAAAAACGCCAATGCGCCCAGGGTCGATATATCGCCGCTCCCGCACCAGGGCGTCTATGACCGCGACATGATCGGCGATCTCCACCTGTCCGAGACGGCCATATGTATGGCCCTGGAAGGCAGGACCGCGTTCCGGCGTTCCGCGCCCGTCGACAACCATGACCAGAAAACCCGCTTTGGCCAAAGCGCGGGGGTAGTGCCCCCCTATGAGAAAGGTCTTGGGCGTCCATACCGCCTGCGGGCCGGCATAGATATACTCCAGCATGGGATAGCGTTTTGACGGATCAAACCCATCCGGCTTGTAGAGCAGGCCATGGAGTTTTGTGCGACCGTCCGCAGCCAAAGCGGAAAACTCTTCCGGTGCTCGCCACAGACCGTCCTCATCGAATTCAGCGCGACTGAGCTCGCTTCTCACTTCGCTTTTCAAGGACCAAAGATAGGTGCGCGTTGGTGTCTGCGGCGTCGAAACCGTCTCAAGCACATGTGTATAGCGCGGATCAATCTGAACGGATCTGCGGCCCGGTCCGGTGGTAAGCTTACGGGCCCCTACACCGGCGACATCAATAGCAAAGAGATGCGTATCATAGGGCCGCCCCCGGTCGCTTTGCACCAGGACATACGCAATCTTCCCGGCCTCATCATAGCCAATGATCGAATGTATCCGGCCAAGGCCGTTGGTCAGTTGCCTGGCCGGCTTGCCGTCCGGCCGATAAAGGTACAGCTCTCGCGCACCGCTGCGCTCGGAGAGCCACAAAAACCCCGTTTCATTGGCAAGCGGGAAAATCGGCGCGCCGTTGGGCGCCAATGAAAAGGCATATGGATAAGCGAACGGCAGCTCGGAGCGCTCAGCGAAAACCCTCGTCCTGCGCCCGCTTTCCACATCGGCTTCCCAATATTCCAGGACGTTGCCGGTACGGGAAAGTGTAAAGTAATAGAGCGTCTTTTCATCCGCCGAAAAACGGTGAAGGCGCAGATAATGATCGTCGCCGCCTGTCTCCAGCACTGAAAGGGGTTTGCCCGCCTTAACGTCCAGGATGTGAACCCGGCCTTGCGGAAACCGGCTGCCCACGGGGGGATAGTAGGCATGGTCGATATGGTCGCCGTCCTGCCGGTGGGCCACCAGGGCGATACGCTGCGACTGGCTGAAATCATCCAGAACAGCCGCCAAAAAACGCCCCCCCGACGACCAGCGGAAACTATAGGGGTTCCAGACATGTCCGCCGAGTGTGTCCCGGCTGAGGGCATGCGCTGCACCGCTTTCCGCGCGCAGCATAAGTTCAGTCTCCCCGATTGAGACGAAGGCCGATCCGTCGGGTGAAGGACTTTCCCGCAAAACCCCATCAGGGGCCTGCGGGAAGCGCGATCCATATACTTTAGGACGGCGTGCCCGGTACTTTTCAGCCTGCGCTTCGGACAGTGCATCGAATTGTCCGGTTCGGACGTCGAGAGAGTGAAGCGCACCGTCACGCTCAAGGTAAAGTTTGGCCGTCTCGGGCTCTAACGTGCCTGCATAGAGCGACGTTCGCGCACTGCCATGCGGTGCATCGGCCCCGGCGAATACCGACATGCGGTCATAGGTCTTCAGGTCCACGCGCCAAATGTCTTCAGGCGCCGCGTTCTTTTCGGAATAATATAGATACGCCCCGTCCCTGCTCCAAAAGTGACGGATTTCCCCACCCCGCACATGATCGGCCAAACCAATCTGCTGCCGCAGGGCCGCGACATCTTCGGCAATGCCTGACGGCTCCGTCACGGCCACCGGGTTGGCACTCAAGGCTGAAACATAGCCAAGCTGGACCATGCCGCCGACAAGCAGCCCCATACCTATCCGCCATCGCGCAAATGACATTAGCGGCTTGTCTCTTCGCGGACCGGGAACCGAACGTGAGATGGATAGCGTTCGGAGCGCATGATCGTGAGCGTGGGGGATTGCTCCTGCATGAAAGGTTCAAAATTATCCTTGTCCGCGCCGGTGATGGTGAAGCGAATACGATCCCCCGCCGCGAACGCCTGAGAGAACGGAAGCAATGCGAACCGAAGCTTGACAATATTGCCCGATAACGGGCCGGCGGCTTCAACATCGGCCTTGCGATGCGTCGGCCAGGGAAGGTCGAGTGTATCATAGGGCGCGTCCCCAAGGGTCCGGTGAGACGCGCGCAGCACCCCTTCGGTGAGATACCGCGCTTCACCGTTTGCCTTGACGATTTCCACATAGGCAAACACATCGGCATCCGGCGCGGTCGAGGTGACATAGAGCTCGGCCACCGGATGGCCGACCAGGGAAAACGGCTCTTCTGCCGGCGGCGTCAGAAAGGACACGCCTTTCCTGGCATTGTCCGTGAGGTCAGGGTAGCTCAACGGGAAAAAGGACGTACCATCAATCCAGCGGGACTGTGGGCCGGTGGTTGCCGTGTAATCCACTTTGAAGCTGTCTTTCGACGATTGCGACTTTGGCGCGGCGGTGGACAAGACACCGTCACCGTCCGCGCCGCCGGACAGGTAATAGGGCACCTCCTGCACACCGTCCGTGAGGGGCCAGCTGTCTGCGAAGACCCAACGCCAATTGCCTGCATCTTCCATGATGGACACGGCATAGGACGGCTCGTCCATGATCCCGTTGTCCGCGTCCTTGAGCCAATAATCAAACCACCGCAGCATCTCAACGGACTGCAAACGGCTGCGTTCAACCTCATTCGGCTGCCGCTGGCCTTGCGCGTCCCGCTCATCGGGGTCGTGCGACCAGGGGCCCATGGCAAGCTTCTTCGGCCCCTCAAGATTGGCCATCCACAAAAACGGCTGTTTCGGCCAAAGATCTTGCCAGCCGGACCAAAGATAAACCGGTACCTTGTGCCTGTTTATCCTGGGTAGCATGGCGGCCAGTACGTTCTCATCCTCCGCGGGCTCCGCGGCATAGGAATATCCGTCGCGGTAGCGCCGTACGGGCGCGCTGGCGCGGGCCAACGCGTTAGAGTTACGCTTATGCTCCAGCATCGCCGCTGCCATACGCGTTCCCTCGGGGTCATCATCGACAGGTGGGATTTGCGGGACGGGCAAGCCTTCCGGCGCGGGCACCATCCCGTCCAGAATGGCGGTCACCTGGCTCCAACTCGTCAAAAGGCCTGCGTTCAGCACGCCGCCTGGCCGCGCCGTGAGATAGTTGTCGAAGTCCATCATGGACGGGAAAATAGCCTGGACCGCTGGGTGCGGCGCCGATATGGCCATCAGGGATGCATTGGCCCGATAGGAATTGCCCATCATTCCAAGCCGGCCGTTGCTCCAGGGCTGGTCGACGATCCATTGCGCGACATCGAACGCATCCCTGGCTTCGCTGGCGGCCTGAACGCCCGTGACCGAGCCAAACGATGCACCGGAACCACGCAAACCCACGCTGACATAAATGTAGCCGTGCTGCACAAGACTGCGAATGTAAGAGGTCGTATCCACCGGCGTCAAAACACCGTCACGGCCCGGATAGATATGCGACCTGCCGTAGCGCTGCATGGTGTAGATCACCGGCAAGGGCGTTGAAACCGCCGCGCCATTCAAGGATGGACGGACAATGTCGACCGCCAGGGCCGTGCCGTCACGCACCTCGACATAGCGCGACGTTCTCGTCCATTGATCGTATTTCGCCTGTGAATAGCCGCGATAAACGCCGAATGACGATGCCCTGTCATCGGCTGAAGGTCCATCGGTTTTCAGAACGGCCACTGAAGGTTGATGGCCGTACCCGGCCAGTGCGAGCAAAACAAGCCAAACGAAAATTTTTGTTTTGAGCATGTGGGCAGTACCTTGGCTGATCGAAGTCGACATAAGAACTTCACGAGGAACGTGTTGAAGGGACCGGACAAAAGAGCCGGCGCTATTTTTTGACCTCACGGTTCGGGACATAAGCCGTGTCCAGCCGCTGCGGATAATCTCCCACATCCTTGATGCGTTTGATTTCTTTCAGCTCCGTCATGGAAATCACGGACAGAGTATCGTCCCGGCGATTGGTCACATAAGCAAAGCGCTCATCATTGTTGAAGATAATCCAGTTGGGCTCACGGCCCACCGGGATGTCCGCAAGCCGCGTGAAGTCCGGCAAACTGTAGACCACCACATTGTCGGTGATCGAACCGGCGGAAAGCAGCATCCCGCCATCCCTGGTGATGGCGAGGCCGTGGTTGACGGTAAAGGGAAACGGTTGTTTGAGCTGGTCCGGCGTTATCTCCGGTGGCATATGGACAGTCTGTAAAATCTCGCCGGATTCGACGTCCACGACGGCAATGCCGTGCACATTCGAGAGCTGGACATAGATCAGTTTTTCATCCGGCGATATTTCGAACGGACGAACGCCTTCCGGCATGTAGATCGCGCGTTCGACCTCCAGACTTTCCACATCGATAATGACAAAGGCCTCATGGAAGATATGGCCGACATAGAGCCGTTTCCCATCCGGCGACAGACGTGTGCCATGGGCGCCCCAGCCCACATCGACGGATTTGATGACCTTTCGTTCTCTCAGGTCGATGACATCCAGGCGCGGATAATTGAAAATCGGCACAAAGAGATAACGCTCATCGGCCGACAATGTCATATGATGCGGAATGCCCGTGACCGGCACACGGAACAGCACCTCCTCCGTCTTCGTGCTGATGGCAAGCACATCCTCGTTGGTTTCACGGTTGACGTAAATGACCTCACCGTTTTTGGAGGCGATCACATCGTCGGGATGACCGCCAATCCGGCTTTCGGGAATCCGGCCGATCACTTCGTGGTCCGGTATGGAGATGACCGTGACATCCCCGCCTTTTGTGTTTTCCACGTAAAGGTATTCAGGGACGTTCTGCGCATGGGCGGCACCAACAGCCGCCATGGTGAACGACAGGATGAGGGCACGTATGGAATTTACCTTAAACATAGCCAAGCTCCCGAAGGTGGCGGATGGACGAATACGGCCTGGCCGCATTCACCGCATCGCGCTTTGGAATAACGAAGGTCTTGTCCCGCGCCGCGCCGGTGACGTTCACCGGGGCGGGCGCTGAAACCGCCGTCAAGAACACTGCCCGAAATGGATCCGACACCGTAGCCCGCCCCATGTTCATATTGATAGCGCTATCATCACAGCGTGCTCGGAAACTGTCAATGACCCCGGGCAAACCCGCACACCGCCTAAGCGCCGTGACAATCGGATATCGCCGTGGCGAAACGCCCCTGACCCACCGAACCACGGGCACCCCGCCTAAAAGCGGCTTGAGACGCGAACGCCAAAGGTACGCGGTCGCCCGGGACGCGTCGACTGCCCCGTGGAGTCGATTGAGAAGACGATGTATTCATCGAAGATGTTGTCGATGAAAAAAGACGCATCGAAGTCCTCGAATTCGACGCCCAGGCGAACACTGCCCAGGTAAAAATCCGGACGGCGGAATAAGTCCGTGCGCGCGAAGTCCTGGAAGACCTCGTTGCGCCAGGTCACATCCCCCCGCACATAACCACGCGCGCTCTCCGTAATATCGTAAGAATACTGGGCCCCGGCGGATACGACCCATTTCGGAACCTCCGGCAACGGGTCGCCGGGCTCCTGACCCGGAATATCGAACTGACCTTCGGAATTCGTTTCCGCGTCATTGTAGCTAAGCGCCAGATTAAATTCCAAATTCTCCGTTGGGCGGCCACTGAGCTCCAGTTCGGCCCCCTTGATCGTCGCACTGCCGGCATTGGTGACGAAACCCGAACCGCAAGACAGATTGACCGTCTGCTGAATGTTCTGCCAATCGATATAATACGCGGCGACATTAGCCGTGAGACGATTGCCGAACAGGGACGACTTGCTGCCAAGCTCGTAGTTCCAGAGACTGTCGCCGTCGACCCGGCCGGAACTGTTGGGATCGATCCCCAGTTCAATCAGCGAGGGAACACAGGGCCCGTCGGTAATGGGGGTCTGCTCTCGCCCGACACGAAAACCCCGCGAGGCGGACGCATAGATCAAATGATCATCATCTGGCGTCCAAGCCGCATAAAAACGCGGCGTTATCTCATCTTTGAAATTTTCGGAAATATCCGTTAGGTCCGCACCGAAGAGAAAACCGTCGGTCTGGCTGAATGTCTCGCGCCGGACATCGGTCCAACGCAGACCGACCGACAGTTCCAGTTGATCCCAGAAGGTATAGGACAGCTCGCCAAACAGCGCGAAACGCTCCTCGTTCGTCCGCGTATCCTCATCGAACAAAAAATCGGGCGCTGCGGCCGGGATAGCCCCGAGGCCCTTCAGGAACACACCCAGACTTTCCGCTGGCAGGCTCTGTTGTTCGCCCCCGTCCTGGTTAAAGTAGAAGGCACCGGCAAGCCACTGAAGCGGCGCCTCGTCATTGGACTGGAGCCTTATTTCCTGGACGAACACCTCGTTTGGACTGTCCACGAAATTCTGGTTGTCTTCATTGGTATTGGCCACCAGAACCGGCAACGGCAGGCTCAGCACGGATGATAAAAAGGCCCCGGCTTCATCCGTTCGTTGAACATGACGATCCAGATAGGTGGTCGAGGAGACAAGATCGGCAAAGCCGAAGTCATACTCGATCAGCAGGTTCGCGTATTTATCCTCTGCCGATTGCGGCTCATCGCCCGGTCGCACCTGAAGAAAATCGCCCGCCACGACGTCCGCCGTACCACTGCTGTTTGCGGTAATGTCCTGATAGTAGAATGTCGGAGATACCGTCAGGTTTTCCGTCGGCGTCCAGCGCAGCGCCAAACGCACGCTTGTCGTCTCGATACTGTTTACATTCTCCTCGGTACGTTCAACGTCCGGGTCTTGAAAAAATGTCTCGGGAAGACGGTCAATAAAGCCGGCATCTTCGCGCTGTGAGACGACGATACGCGCGGCCAACTGGTCTTGAATAAGCGGTATATTGACCATGGCGTTCACGCCATAGCCTGTACCGCCCCCCTCGACTGTGTTGACTTCCGCCAGAAACTTGGCCGCGAACTCACGCGTGTCGGGCTTGTTCTGAATATAGCGGATCGTGCCGCCCATGGAACTGGCACCAAACAGGGTTCCGGAAGGCCCGCGAATGACCTCGACACGGTTGAGATCGAAAACGGGCGGCTGGATCGAGGCGTTGCGTGAAAACGGCGCAATGACGGGTGTTTCGTCAAAGTAAACGGCAACCGTGGAGGCAGAACCCGCACCGGCCTGCCCGCCTGACAACACACCCACGCCGCGAATGCTGAGTGTCTGATTGGACGGCCCCCCGTCATTGCTGAAGAGCAGAGAGGGCGTACGCTGGGCGAAATCCTCGAATGTATTGACGCCAAGCCGTTCAAGCGTTGCCTCGTCAAACGCGGTAACGCTCAAGGGAATATCCTGCAATCGCTGAACCCGGCGTGTTGCCGTCACCATAATGGTTTCCAGCACAAAAGCGTCGGCCTCTTCATCGCCCCGGTCATCAGCCTGGTCGCCAGTCTGATCCGCCGATTGCGCGTATGCGCCGTCCATACCCGCGCAAATTGCGGCCGCGCATACTCCGGCCCGCGCCGCCAATTTCACGGCACGCATCCACGAAGCCTTTTCCTCACCCAAGGTCATCCTGGCCCCCTCCATCATATTTTTATCTCCCCAAATACAAATATGACCTATTTCGAATCATTAATTGATAGCGTTAACATAATTTTATGGGAGCGCTATCATTTTTTGAAATCGCACCATGCGAATTGCCTGATTTGTAGCAAAAATCACACAGATGAAATCACTGGTTTTTGAAGATAACAGCGGGGCTTGCACACTGTGGACACGGGACCGGAAGAAAATGCGCCTTGCGGAACCGCTTACAAAGATGGCATCACATTTCAGTCTCAAGCGTGCTAAGTCGCTTTATTTTTCAAGACACTGGAGGGGGTTGGCAGCTGACAGGATGGAAACAGTCACGCAGGCCGGGGGCGTTTTGACATGACCGGGAAAAACAAGAACCCGAAAAATACGACAAGACGCAAAAGCGGTCGCGTGCGGATTGAAGATGTGGCGCGTTTAGCCGGCGTGGGGGCCATGACCGTTTCACGGGCCATCAACAATCCGCAAGCCGTATCGGACGCAAAGCGCAAGGCCATAGAGGCCGCCATCCTGGAGACCGGCTATGTCCCGAACCTCATGGCCGGAAGTCTGGCATCGAACAGAAGCAAAATCATCGCGGTCCTGGCGCCGCTCATCAAAACGTCGACGTTTTCGGATATTTTGCAGGGCATGTCGGACACGCTGGAAGATGAAGGCTATCAGTTGCTCATTGGCAGCACGTCCTACTCCATCGAAAGGGAGGAACGGCTGGTGCGTGCGTTTTTAAGCCGGCGCGCGGACGGTATCGTTCTCACAGGATTTGCCCACACCCAGAATACGCGCAAGATGCTGGAAGGCGCCGATGTGGCGGTTGTTGAAACCCTTGAGCTGACCGATGCGCCCATCGACATGGCTGTCGGATGCTCAACCTTTCGCGCGGCAGCGGACATGGCGCGACACATGGCAGACAAAGGCTACCGGAAAATAGGTCTCATCACGCCGCCCAAGGCCTTTGATGCACGCGTCGACCCGCGCCTCAAGGGGTTTGTCGAAGGTCTCAAAGAAGCGGGCCTGCCCGGCATTGAGGGACGGCAAGTGGAAGCCGGGGAACTCAGCATTGACGCCGGCGGCCGGGCTTTGGAACAACTGCTTGCGCAACACCCCGAAACCCAAGCGGTTTTTTGCAGCGCGGATATGTTTGCGATTGGTGCCACGCTCGCCTGCTCGCGCAACGACTGGGCTGTCCCCCAACGCGTCGCGATTGCCGGTTTCGGGGACACCGACATTGCTTCACAACTGCATCCCAGCCTCACGACCATTCGGCTGAAGGGCTATGAGATTGGCAGCACCATCGCAAATCTGTTCCTGCGCAAATTAAGCGGCGAAGACATCGCCCAGAGTGTCTGGGACGTTGGCTATGAGCTCATCCAGCGCGAAAGCGTTTGACAGCTGTTTCCCCCTGCCCTGCCAGCGCGAAACCATTGGCTCTGACAGCGCTCTCTTCGGCTGGAAGTGGTGGAGGTTGGAGTTTTTGCGTCGGCCATCACCAGTAATTTGCTTTTGGGCGAATTTCAAAACAAGCTCTACTGACAACATCCAAAACCTCAAGGGTGTAAAACCCTCCGGTCAGAATATACAGAAGCAGTATTGTCATAAAACGGCCGCAATATATGCGCGCATTTATGTTATGATTGGTATTGTTCATGGCTTTTTCATATCAAGGCCTTCAATGCATCTGTTTACATCTTGGCATACCCCTGTTCAGGGCTTAAAATAACATATGGGATTATTGTGCCACCGTGACTGGATGTATCCGGTTTACGGCGGCAGGAAAGCTTGCGCGATGAATGCGTTGCACTACTGATTTACCGTGCAACATCAGAGACTTACACATCAGTTTATATGATTTCCGGGAACCGTTGAAGCCCGACTATGGAGAGCGTGCACAGGCTGATGGCGGAAAAAACAGGTGATGGTGGAAAACACGCATTCTCCCCGAAATACCTTGGCTATGTGCTCCTGCTCTTGGCGGCGGCAAATGTATTGAATTATATGGACCGCCTTTTGCTGCCGGTCCTGTTACCTGAAATCAAAAAAGACATCGCGCTCAATGACAAACAGTTGGGCCTCATAACCGGCTTCGCCTTTGCCGTATTTTATGCGTCTTTTGGCCTGCCCCTGGCCAGGCTGGCCGACACATGGAGCCGTCGCAATATCATCGCCGGATCGTTGATCGTGTGGAGTGTGATGGCCAGCCTCACTGGCGCGGCACAGAATTTTCTCCATCTTGTGCTGGCAAGAATAGGGCTCGGCATCGGCGAGGCGGGCTGCATCCCGGCGTCGCATTCCCTGCTCAGCGATTATTTTTCTCCCTCGAGACGCCCGGGCGCCTTTGCCATATATTCGGCGGGCGCGACGGTCGGTGTCATCGCGGGGCTGGCACTTGGCGGATTGTTGTCGGGCAGCATTGGCTGGCGGCTGACATTTGTGGTTTTGGGCGCGCCCGGCATTCTTTTGAGCATCGTTATCTTCTTCACATTGACCGAGCCGCCACACGGCCATGCGGACGGTTTTCAGGCGTCTCCCACCGCCCCGTCCATGAAAAAAGCCGTCCTGCTGCTGTGGGCGCGAAAATCCTTTCGGAACCTGCTCTGGTATTTCGCCGTCATGTCTTTGGCCGTGTCCGGCTTCAGCCAGTGGATTCCATCATTTTACAGCCGGTCCTTTCAATTGAGCCAAAGCGAGATAGGCATTCTCTTCGGTCTGGTTTTCGGCCTGGGCTCAACGGTGGGCATACTGGCAGGCGGGTATCTGGGGAACCGCCTCATGCGGAACGACCCGAAAAAGGTCGTCACGCTTTGTATCTTTGCATCCCTTGTTGCCTTTCCCTGCTGGCTCGGCATGACCCTGTCCCCATGGGCCGGGCTGTCACTGTGTTTCAACCTTGCCGCCACGATCGTCACCACCTTGCCAAGCGGGCCTGCGATCGCAATGGTTCAGGGCGTGGTTCCCCCTCGTGTCCGCGCCACTGCCACGGCGTCCATCATGTTTGCCGCCAGCATCCTGGGCATGGGTGTCGGACCGTTCGTTATCGGCCTGCTCAGCGATTTTCTAACGCCGGCCCATGGCGATGAAAGCCTGCGATACGCCTTATCCGGCGTCAGCATTTTTACGCTCGCGCCCGTTATGTTCCTGTGGACCCTGAGAAAGACCCTAAGCGGGGATATGACCCGTCAGGATGCGCTTGCTCAAACGAGTAGCCGCGCGACCAGAACCCCGACGAACGTGCCGGCACCGTAGCCCAGCAGCCCGGCCAGCAGCCCCGGCGTCACAAGCGCGTTCCAGCCGCGTGCGGCCGCAAGCGCCGCTGCCGTCGTCGGACCGAGGATGCAGGCGTTCGAAGCCGTAATCGTCTCGGCGAGGCTAAGCCCCATAAGGCGCGCCAATGGAAACAACAGGGCCGCATGAATCACCACGACGATAAGGGCAAACAGCATCACCTGGCCGGAAACGCTGAACAGAGTTGACGCATCCGCGCCCGCCCCGACCGCCGCGAAAAACAAATAGGCACAAATCATTCCAATGGCATGGGCGCCCTGCGTGTACCGACCGAGGAACCGCGCGAACAAACCCGGCAGAAGCGCGAGCCCGGACACGAACAAAATACCAAAGGCCTTCATGCCCAAGACACCGGCCAGCCAATACCCCGCACCGACAATGACCGCACTCGTGCAAAGTGCGGTTGCCAGTGAAAAAAGGGTGGGCCGATCTTCTCCGTCCGCCGACGCCGGCCCCTGCAAGTCGCCTTCCGGCCCAGACCCGCCAAAGACACGGCGCATCACGGAAAGGGCCGGCAGGGCCGCCAGCACGAGGAGATATGACTTGCCCACCAAGGAGTCAGCCGCAAGCGCGGCGGACAACAACACGCTGTCCGGGAACGCCAGCGCTTCGGACGCCGCCGCGAAATTCAGCGTACCACCGATATAGGTTGCCGCGAAAATACCCGCCAGATCCGCTTCCAGCGGCCCGAGATCGAACCATAGCACCCCAACCAGAACACCCAGGACCGTTGTCACGGCACCGACGGCAAAGGCGGCGAGCGTTTTTCCCGTTTCCGAGAAAATCTCAAACAGGTTCACGCGCATGAGAAACAGCGGGATGGCAAGCGGGACCAGATAGCGCTTGACGTAATCGTAAGCCGGTGCGTGTTTCGGAATAATGTCCAGGTTGGACATAAGGATCGCAAGACCGCCCGTCCACACGACCCCCGTCAACAGACGCCCGAACCGGGTCCGTTCGGCGGCAAAGCCGATCCACGCCAGAACGGCGACACAGGCAAAGACGAGATAATCGTCTTCCGGCGCAATGAGCGACACGCCTTGTCTCCTACCCTGTCTTTATATGGGACGAGAGGAAGGCTTTCGAGGCTTCCAAAAGCGGTGGCAGGTCATGGGCGCAGTTCGGAACAATCGTCAGGTCCGCGGATAGACCCAGCGCGCCATACTCTGATTTGAGGGTTTTGATGCGTTCCAGCCGCGTCGCGCCATAAGCGCTGTACGCGGCGTCGCCCATACCCATTTCATGGCGGCTGTAAATCTCATAGGGAAAATTGTCAGCCTCGCCGCAAATGAGCTGGACAGCCGTGCGTGACAGCACGTCCGGCTCAAGCGTGACATCGAAAAGACCGTGAATATCCCGCGTTCCGACCCACCAGTCATATTGATCGGACGGTAACGTCACAAAGCCGGGTGCGGCAAAGCTCATGGCACGGAATTTTTGGGGCCAGAGATACAGCAGCCGGTGGCCGAATTGCGCGCCGCCGGAAAATCCGAAAAACACAAGCCCGCTAAAATCGACGCCCACATGGCCTGCAAACTCGGCAATCATTGCAAAAAGCGCGTGGTCATAGCGAACGTTATCGCCACGCAGATATTTGTACTCCTCGTCGGGAACGTCCGTTGCCGTGTCCATGGGGAAAAGCGGTGCGATAACGAAACAACCGTGCCGCTCGGCGAATTCACAATACAGATCGCGGAAATCCTTGGGATTTCGGCTGGACCCGTGGACGGCGACGATTAATGGAGCGGATGTGCGTTTTTCCGCCATGAATCGAACCGGGATATAGGGATAATAACTCAGCTGTGGATGGGCCTGGCAGCTGACCGCGCCCAGTGCCCCCGCAATCGGCTGCATGCGGGTTTTGTGAAAGACCGTCTCGGGCAAAATATGGCGCAAGACATCCGGCGTGGCCCAATTTTTCATCTCCGGCGTTATTTGCGACAACAGGGCCTCGCACAGCTGGTAGCGTGCCAGAAACCCGCGATCATCGAGCAGCAGCTCCTGCCTCAGCATCGTGGGGATAACATCCGCGAACGGCTCAAGCCCCGGTCCGAGAATCCGGTGTAGTTCATCGTTTTGATGCGTGGACATTGCCCTGCTCCTTTGATGCCTGCCGCATCAGCTTCAGCATGATTTTCGTCGCCAAGGCCCGGTTGGCGGCATGCGCTCCATTTGTCAGCGCGATCACAGCCAGACCATGGTCACGCGAGAAGACGACATAGGCGTGATGGCCGTCATTGTGCCCGCCATGGGTGTAGACAGTGCCGAAGGGGCCGAAAGCGCCTATGCGCCAGCCAAGCCCCATTTCGTAAATGAACTCACCCTTCGCCACAAAAGCCGCATGCCGCGTGAGCAGAAGGTCGATGACGTCCTGTGACAGAGCGGCACCGGGCCGCCCCGCCTCCAGCAGGGCCGCGACATACCGGGCGAGGTCTTTCACATTGGATGACAGGCCAAGTCCGCCGGTCACCTCGCCGAACGTCCAGGGGGGAATCCGGTAATAGGTCCTGCTTCCAAGCGGAAAGACCTTGTAATATTCATCGTCGCCATAGGCATAAGGGGTTGCCATGCCGGCATCGCGCGCCGGCGAGGTGCGAACGAAACTGTCCGCCATGTGCAACGGGCCCAGAATGTGCGCGTGCAGCGCGTCGGCAAATGTTCTCTGTCCAACCGCCCGCGCCAGGATATAGCCGGCAAGGTGCATTCCAAGATTGGAGTAATAGTAGCGCTCGCCGGGAGCAAACAGCGGCGGCGTTTGCGCCAGGCCGTCATGGAGCTGTTCAAGCGTGTAGGGCTCGGCGATGGTCGGATCGAAGCCATCCGGCAGCCCCGGAACCGGAATGTTCTTTCGGTTGGCAGGGTTGGATGGCAGTCCGGAACGATGGGTCAGCAGATGGCGCAGGGTGATACGCGCGGTCCCCTTCACGCCTTGAAAGCACAGATCGGGGGCATAGTCGGTGACCGGTGCGTCCAGATCCACCTTGCCCCGCGCCGCCAGCTTTGCAGCCAGAAGGCCGACAAATGTCTTGGTGACCGAGGCAATCTGGTACAGCGTTTCAGGCGTCGCGGGCTGCCCGGAGACACGATCCGTCACGCCGTACCCCTTCAACAGTGCCGGCCGGCCGCGTCGCAGGACGGCGATCACGATCGATGGACTTTTGAAATCGGCGCGCGCCTGCTCGACGGTCTCGTCAATCCAGGCGTCCGGAACGATTGCATGAGGGTCGCTTTTCGCCGCGCAGGCGGCGGCCATGGATGCCGCGCATAAGCATATTTGCACAGCCCGGACCCGCAGCGTCATTTTACGCCCCCGTCTGGCGCTTCGAGCCAACTGGAAAATGACTTTGACATGATGAACAAAAGCGCGGCGGCGCACAGACAGCCGAAAGCTATCCCGCCGAAGACGGCGCCATCCGGCACGGACTGGGTAAGCGAGCCCACAAGACCGCTGCCGTAATTCGCAACGGCCGTGCACAGAAACCAGAAGGAGAGAACAATGCCGACCATGCGCAGGGGCGCATATGTATTGACGAAATTAAGACCGACAGAGTTGATGCAAAGCTCCCCCAGCGTGACAAAAAGATAGGCCCCCACAAGCCACAGAGCGGCACTTCTGCCGTCCACGGCATACAGCCCTTCAAAAAAGGCCCCGACCATCAATCCGAAACCGACGGCCGTCAGGACGAAACCAATTCCAAATTTCTGCGCCTGATTGACGCGCCGGCCCAGTCTGAGCCAGACAATCATGGCCGGCGGTGTCAACACGACGATAAAAAATGGGTTGAGAGATTGGAACCATGTGGCCGGGATCTCAAACCCAAGCACGGCGCGATCCGTATGCTGCGCCGCATAGATATTGATCGAACCGCCCGATTGCTCGGCTGCGAGCCAATACAGGCCGCTGAATATCCCCATGACGGCAATCGTCAGGAGCCGGCGACGTTCAGCGGGGCTTAAGTCAGCACGGCGGCCATGCCGCGCGCGATGGGCACGCGCGGGCGGCATATGCGGGATCCGACCCAGATAGGCATTTTGCTTCCAGTTGTAGATCAAGGCGCCAATGACCATGCCGACACCGGCGGCTGAAAACCCGTAATGCCAGCCATATTTTTCACCCAATGTGCCGGCGATCAGCGCGGAGAACATGGCGCCCAAATTCACCGCGATCTGGTATAGAAAAACACCGTTTTCGCGGTGGGGGTCATCACCGGCATATAATCTGCCCAGCGCCGCATATGTGCTCGGTTTAAAGAACCCGGTCCCAAGGACGATCAGGCCGACCGCCAGATAGAAGCTGTAACTCGCACTGAGATACGCGGCACCGAGTGCGGAGGCCGAGACACCGGCGGTCCGGGCCATTGCAGCAAGCCTCGCCGCGACCTCCCCGGTTGTGGCGAGAGCGCCCATGGCAAGGTCCGGCGAACTGTGAAGCAGGGCATGCAGCGGCACCCCGTGAAGCTGACCGATGAGCCAGGGGAACAACACCGGCCCGGTCATCAGGAAATGACCGGCGCACATCAGCATTGCTCCCCAAAACAAAGCGCGGCGCGGCCCAAGGTGATGGTCCGCCAAATATCCTCCGATAATAGGGGCCGCATAGGCCAAACCGATATAAGCGCCGTAAAAGCGAAGGGCCTGCCCCTCGCCCCAACCGAACCCCCCTTGGGTTGCCGGGGCGATGAGAAACAGGACAAGCAGCCCCCGCATCCCGTAGAAGCTGAATCTCTCCCACACCTCCACGGCGGCGATAAGATAAACCCCGCCGGGGTGGCCTAAAAAAGTCCGGCGCAGGGACATGTTTTTTTGGCCTGCCATGTCTTGCCCCGCCGCCATCGAAATCCGCCCCTTTTTTCCAAACCCACAAAGCTTTCATCGTCGAAAGGACGCTATATGATAGCGCTATCATATAGCAACAGAATTGTATCGCCGGACCAAACCGCATCCCCGGCAACCGGAACGGCCGTCACTGAAGGTACGATCATTCGCGAACACCGTTGACCAGCAGCACGGCGATGACGAGTGGCAGAACCCACCGCATGAGAAAGCGCCAAACAATGTAGGCACGCCCCTGATAAGGCCATCCCAGTTCGTCCGCCATCTTCTCGGCGGACAGCACCCGGCCCGCGAACACCGCAACCAAAAAACCGCCGACAGGCAGGCCAATACCGGATGTCAGTCTGTCGAAAACATCGAAAAACGTCGCTGTTTCATACCCCGGGAGCATTTTAAGCGGATATATATGCGCCGCGTGGTTGAATGAAAAAACGGTCGCCAGACCGACCGCCCAACACAACAAAGCCGCTCCAAACGCGCAGACACCTCTCGGCAGCCCCTTCTCGCGGCCCCAGGCCACCTGCACTTCCAGCAGCGCGATCGACGAGGTGATCGCAGCGACAGCCAACAGGCAAAAAAAGCCGCCAAGCGCCAGGACACCGCCAAAACTTGCCAGGGCCGCGGGCAGCGCCACAAAAACGAGTCCGGGTCCCTGTGAAGGGGCAATACCATAGGCGAAGACAAAGGGAAAAATTGCCAGTCCCGCGACAAGGGCAATGATGGTATCGGCAAAAACGATGATGTATGCGGTGCGCGGTATCGAAACCGACGATGGCAGATATGAGCCATAGGTCAACATGGCAGCCATACCGACGCCGACGGAGAAGAAAGCCTGCCCCAGCGCGTCGACAACTGTCTGTCCGTTCAAGGCGGAAAAATCAGGCTGAAATAAAAACCCGAATGCCTGACGGCCCTCTCCAATCCAGACGCCGTAAACGGCAAGCGCGAACAGCAGCGCGAACAACAATGGCATTAAAAAAGACACCACACGCTCGATGCCATTGTGAAGCCCGCGCCAGATAATGCCCATGTTGATCAGCAAGAAAACGCCCTGCCAAAACACAAGCGTGACGGGGCTGGCCAGCAGGCGGGAAAAAACCGCCTCTGCCTGCCTGTGATCGATGCCGGTCAATGCGCCGGAAAGGGCAAGATAGATATAGTGGAGAATCCACCCCCCGATCACGCAATAAAAGGACAGGATCATGAAGGCCGTGAGCATCGCAAGGCCGCCCGCCAGGGACCAAAAAGGCCGGGACGCCTTCTCCCGGCTGGCCAGGCGCGCGAAGGCCGCCACCGGTGTACCACGGCCCTGACGACCAAGCGCAAGCTCCGCCACTACAATCGGGCCGCCTATGGCGGCAACGCAGAGAACATAAATCACGACAAAGGCGCCGCCACCATTCTCGCCGGCCAAATAGGGAAAGCGCCAGATATTCCCCAGGCCAACGGAAAAGCCGGTGGTCGCCAGAATAAATCTGACGCGCGAAGACCAGGTTACGGCCCCCGCCACTAGCCGGTCTCTTTCAAGACGGCGGCAAAGGCTTCCATAAACCGGTCCACATGGACAGATGTCGTGACAAGGGGCGGCCTGATCTTTAGGACGGTCTCATATTTGCCCGTCGTGCTGATCAATACGCGTCGATCGCGCAGGGCATTGACGATCCCCAATGCCAGGTCGCGGCTTTCGCCGGCATCACCGCCGGGCACCCGCATCTCAACCCCGACAAAGAGCCCCGCCCCCCGGACGCTCGCGATCCGGTCGTCGGCGATATCGGTCAGGACGGATTTCAGATACGCGCCCACGGTTGCGCTGTTTTCAAGCAACGCCTCGTCGCGAATGACATCCAGCACAGCCAGACCGTTTTCCGCCGCCACACTGTTGCCGGCAAAAGTGTTGAAGTAACGCGCGCCTTTGCCGAAACTTTCAACCACATCGGGGCGCACGACCAGGCCCGCCATGGGATACCCGTTGCCCATGGGCTTGCCCAGGGTCGCGATATCCGGCACCACCCCATGACGCTCGAACCCCCACATGGCGTCCCCGGTGCGGGCAAAGCCCGGCTGCACTTCATCGGCAATGAAAAGACCGCCGGCGGCACGGATCGCGTCAACGGCTTCGGCGAGAAAGCCGGACGGATCAGGAAACACACCGTCGCTTGAAAACAACGTATCGACAATAAGGGCTGCGGGCCTGATACCTTGACGCCGCAGGTCGGCGGCGGCGTTTTGAACGTCCCGCGCAAAAATCCGGCCCACCTGCTCCCGGCCGCTGATATTCATGCAATCCGCGGGCGCCTGTACGGTCCGAACATTGGGGTTCAGCGGAACGGACACACCAAGATTTGGAGACATGCCGGACGCCACATGGGTCGTCCCGTGATAGGCATGTTCCGTAACGATGATCCCTTCGCCGCCGGTATGATGACGGGCGATTCTAAAGGCCAGGTCATTTGCTTCGCTGCCGCTGCAGCAAAACATGACCTGGGACATCTCCGCCGGGAACAACCGCGTCAAGCGCTCGGAATATTGGATAACACTGTCATGCAGATAGCGGGTGTTGGTGCACAGAAGCGCTGCCTGACGGTGCATGGCCTCGACCACGCGGGGGTGGCAGTGACCAAGGGAGACGACATTGTTGTAAAAATCGAGATAGCCGTTGCCGTCTCTGTCATACAGCCAGACCCCTTGCCCGCGCACAAACGCGACCGGCCTGGCATATGATAGCCGATACGCGGGCCCCATCGCATCGCCGCGCCGTGCAATAGCCGTCTGCATCTCAGCGGGCAATTCAACGGCACCGGGGACGAAACTGTTGGGTGTGGTATCGCTTTTCATGCCTATGACTGCCCTGTCAATTGCTGGATGCCTTGCGGCGTCAGTCCGGCCCTGTCCATACGGTCCATGCGCTCCAGCCCGGCCCAGGCACCGGGGTTGTTCCGCAGGATATAATCCGCGTTGCCGGGAAACAGATCGGCGCGCCAATGGGTGATGAGAATTGTCGTCAGAAACCGCGCCGTCATAAGGTCAGGCACGATACACAGGTCTTCGGACGTACAAGCGGCGTGCCCGGCATAGCCGGACACGAGATCCGAGATCAGCGATACGACATCGTCGCAGCGCGCCAAAAGATACGTGGCGGCAACGGCAAGCTCGTTAATCGCGGGCGCATAAACAATATCGCCGAAGTCAAATATGCCCGCGAAAGAGGCGGTGCCCCTGACATTGACGAGCACATTGCCCGGATTCGCATCATTGTGAATGATATGCCGCCGGCGCTTCCCAAGCGTTGGCCGCACATGCGTTTCAAAATGTCTCAGATGACGTTTCAGGACATCGCGGCGCCCCTTGTCAGGCACATTGTCCAAAAGCGGCGCCAGTCGATGAACGTTGGTGGAATCCCACAGTATGGGTATATTTTTATGAGGGTGGTCGAAGTCATCCAGTATGCAAGACAGTCGTCCGAGGGCAGACCCGATCGACCGAACGAGCGGAGATGAAATCTCCGCATCGCCAAGCGGCAGTCCGTCCAGATAGGTCAGGAGCCTCACATTGCTCGGCTTACCAGTCCCATCGGTCACAATGGTATTGAACCCGCCCCCGACGGTTCGCACGATTTTGGGCGCGGGAAAATCGGGAGCCCGTTCATTGATATGATTCAGAACGCAGCTGTTGAGATCGACGGCGGCAGGCGGTTCGGCGGCATTTGACACCTTCAATGTAAAACGGCCGCCATCCGTATCGATCCGGAAGTTCGCGTCACGCTCCGAGGCAAGGGCGGTGATGTCGTGTGGATGAATACCGTATGCACGCTCCAGTAACGCGGCCACCTGTTCGAAGCTCAGGCGCGGCGGCGGCGATACGAACAGGTCCCTATCCAACGGTAGGCTTGCGGCACCACTCATATCCTGCGCCGCCGTGGCCACAAGCCACACGCCTCGCCTGAAGTGGATGTGAAATTCAAAACCATGAAAAGCGACCGCCCCTCAAAGGCAACACGGACAAAACCGGAGAAAATATGATAGCGCTATCATTGCACACTGGAATGTGGCATGAAAAGGAGAAATATGAACCAGGGCCTGTCGCGGCGGCGCATTTGGTTTGTTGCAGGCGGGGACCCTTGGGGGACCGCACAGTGCCATGGCGCCGGTATGTGGCAGGAAACGGACAGGAGTGGGCATTTGAGCGAGCGTAAAAACCTGCGGGCACGGATCGCCAGCGCCCCGCAAACGCCCCCGTCCCCGGCAAGGAGGAGGACCTGGGCGGTGGCTGCATTGATCTGCGCCGGCATCTGGGTCCTTGGCTTCACCGGTGCGGGCCGCGCCGGATTCGAGGCGGGCGGACAAGCCCGCAACACCCTCATACGCGGCGGCATTCTAATCGACGGCAGCGGCGCACCACCGATCGGACCTGTCGACATTCACATCAGAGACAACCGGATCGACAGGGTCGTCTGGCGCCGTTTCGGGGCCCCTGACGGCGGTAAACCGCCGCCTGACACCCGCGTTATCGACGCGGCCAATCATTATGTGCTGCCAGGATTTGTGGACCTTCACGGCCATTTGCGGACCCGCGTCCCGGCAGACTATATTCACATGTTGTGGCTCGCGCACGGCATCACGTCGGTCAGAGATCCCGGCTGCCATCGGGGCATCGTCTTCTGTGTCGAACAGAAGGACCGCAGCCGGAAGAACGCCGCGCCGATGCCGCGTTTCTTTCCCTATGTTCATACAAATCTCGACCTTCTGGGTCTGGCCGAACGCCCCGGATATGGCTGGAGCAAGGGTCACGCCCTGACGACGGCGGAGATGGCGCGCGCCTATGTGCGGTACGCGCGGTCCCAAGGCGTGGACGGTTTCAAGACCTATGGGCTGCCGCGACCCGTCTTTGCCGCCCTGGTCGATGAGGCGCACAAGCAGAAACTGGGGATCGCCACCCACCTTATGCAGCTTTGGAATGGAGAAACCAACGCGGTAGAGGCCGCTGAACTGGGCGTTGATTCCATCGAACACTGGTACGGCGTGCCTGAAGCGCTCCTGAGCGGGTCGGACCTCCAGCCGTACACGCCGGACTATAATTTCTTTGACGAAATCGCCCGCTTTTCGGACTGGGTGGGCATCTGGGAAAAAACGGTACATCCCGGATCACCGAAATGGGAGGCCGTTTTGGCATCCCTGCTTGAAACGAACGTCACTCTGAATCCGACGCTTGCCATCTCCGAAAGCATGCGCGACACACTGCGCGCCGCCAACAAACCCTGGTTCAGGCACTATGCCCACCCGAATGTATTGAAAGCCTTCGAACCCAATCCGGAAAAGCATGGCGGATTTTTAGACCAATGGACCTCCAGCCACGAGGCCGCGACCTATGCCGCTTTTCACAAGTGGTTCACGTTTCTCAATGCATACAAAAATTTAGGGGGGCGGGTTACGCTGGGGACGGACGCAGGTGTGTTTTTCGCACTTTACGGCTTTTCCTACATCCGTGAAATGGAGCTTCTGCAGCATGCCGGCTTCACACCGCTTGAAGTCATTCGCGCGGCCACATGGCACGGTGCGCAGGTGATTGCGGGCCCGACGGGCAAACCGGCGGAGTTCGGATTGATCAGGGAGGGATATCTCGCCGACCTCCTCGTTATTGACGGCAATCCGCTGGAGAATTTTAAAATACTGGGTGCGATGGGCGTTCCCGCCTCCCGATCCGAAGACGCAAGCCCGCGCCAGACAACCGCGATCAAATATGTCGTCAAGGACGGGCACATATACATTCCGGCGGAGTTGTTGAAAAACGTGAGAGAGATGGTCGCACAGGCCAAACAGGCAGAAGTCTCTAAAACCTCTGGGGATTCAACTAACTAGGCTCAGCTCCCATTGATTTGTGCTGAGGCGCGAACCGTGATTCACGGCGGCACAGGAGCTTTGTCATATCCAAACTGTTTCTTCTGTCGCCTGACCGGACGTCGCGGACAGCCCCGCCTCCATGTGTCCGACGGCAAGGTAAAAATTCCAGACCATGCCGGCGCGAAACTTCTTCACCCGGCACTGCCGGAACACAGCGACGCGACACTGATCGGCGACAAGGAATACGATTCCGGTCCGCACCTTCATTCAGCAATTATTTCAGGCTCTGTATCATGTGCGACGCTCCATGAAGGCATGGACGGATGTTGCTTGTCGTACATATGCAAACCTTGCCTGTCTGGAACAGGACTGCGATACTGGTTGTCAGAAAAATGTAAATTGGGACTTGGCAGCAGCGAATTTTGGAGTATAAACGCTGCCACCGACGTACGGATCCTTAAGAGTTGCGTCGTCTGAAAACTGATCCCCAGTAGCTCAGTTGGTAGAGCAAGCGGCTGTTAACCGCTGGGTCGCTGGTTCGAGTCCGGCCTGGGGAGCCATTTTTCAAAACGGCCGGGATCCACGATCCCGGCCGTTTGTGCATGTGTGTCCATGGCCACCGTTTCCGCTAATAAATTTAAAAGGTTGCCTGAGATCCACGGACAGTTCTCCGTTCGTCTAGGAACGGTTCGAAACCAGGAAATTGCTTCACACCGAGGGCCTGCAGCACGAAGATGCGGCGCGCAATCTTCGCCAGTTTGAGCAATTCGCTTCCTTCATCCGTATAGCTGTTGTCCGCAAGCTGGTGGCATTGACAACGACATAGGACTGACAGCGCAAATTCAAACGCTCCGAGCGCTGCGGTGTTACGGCCGCACCGGCTGTCCCGAGTCTCTGGATTAAGGCCTGTTTCGGCGTTCGCCTTCCTCGATAGACTTTGCGTACCCCGCTGAAGTTCGGACAAAGCTGGCGACCTGCAGCGACTGCGGAGACGAAACGACATGCCTCCATAGACATGAAGAGTGAGGGGCCGGAAATGTCACCAAAAAAGCGAGAAAGAACGCAATCTAAAGTTTTTATTGATAAGCGGAGGCACAGTGGATCAGCAAACCGCTTGATAAAACATGCATAATCGATAGTTGTTGAGAACAGTTTGCATTCACCGGGCTGCCCGGCAAGGAGACGCTCGGTATGTACCGTGCACCAGAGATTTGTAGCGATGTGACACGCAGTCGGCATCGTGCGTGCGCCTGGATGGTGTGACATGGACCGAGCGGCATATGGCGGTAAGGCCCTAAAGACCAATGAAGTGGACGATGGATCTGACGCTTCCGCTTCGAAGGTCATCGAGGCCCCGACCGATCCACGCCTGACGAGCATTTCGGCGAATGAGTTGAAGGACCTCTCGATCGGTCTGCGCGATCGCTTCGGAAACGGCCCGCCCGATCCTGACGATATCGCCCAGGAGGCCTATCGCCGCGTTCTTGAAAAAGACGATCCGTCCTCAATTCGAAATCTGAAAGCCTTTTTGTGGCGCACGGCGCGCAATCTCGTTTTCGATGCGCTGAAGTCTGAAAACTCACGTTCAAAATATGATTTTGAAATCGAACAGATCTTTTTTCCGCTGAAGAGTGACATTTCTTCACCTGAAACCGTCATGATAGCGAGAGAACAATTAAAGGCGATCAATGAACTGCTGCGAACCATGCCAGCAAATCGGCGACGTGCGATCATGCTTTACCGCGTAGAGCGTCTGACCCAGGCGGAGATTGCGCGCCGGCTTAAAATCAGCCGGACCATGGTCAGTAAGCATCTCGCAACGGCGTCTGCCGAGATTAACGCACTGTTTGTGGATGACGTTGAGGGCTGAGACGATGAGCAAAAGAGTGAAGCCCGACACCCAACGCATTCTGGAAATCGCCCATGGATGGATTCTGAAACTTGAAGATCCCCATGTTACGCAGGAGACGCGGGAGCATTTTGTCGAGTGGCTGAATGCCAGCGCCAGAAACCGCGATATCTACGATCAGGCGATTACCTTCCGCGAAGCATTCGTCAGCCTGGCAGACGATGATTTCGATGGCGACAACCATATGCCGACAATTGCGGAGAGGCTAACGGCTTTTACCGATAGCCTTTCTACGGCTTTTTCTGAAACAAGGTTTCGCATTGCGGCAGGCGCGGTGGCGGCTGTTGCCGCAGCACTTGTCATCGCGCCTCAAATTCTGGCGCCGAATAGGGCTACGGCTCCACTCTCCGATCCGGTCAGCGAAAGCTATCAAACCGAGATCGGCCAGACGGAAAGTTTTACTTTGGCTGATGGTACGGAAATGACCTTGGGCGCCGCATCGCTGGCCAGGTCCGTCTACTCGGAAGACAAACGCATAGTGGAACTCATCGCAGGCGCGGTTTTCGTTGACGTTGAGCGCGACGAGACCCGGCCGTTTTCGGTGAAGTCCGGAAATCTGACAGCAACCGCGCTGGGCACAGCTTTCGATGTGCGCCAGGGATCAAACATTCACCGCGTGGCTGTGGCGGAAGGTCAGGTTGAGGTGTCTTTCCCGATCATTTTGAACGAAGCGCCAAGCGGATTGCTAAGTCGCGAGAAGTTGGATACGGGGCAAGCCGTCGCAGCGGCCGAGGCCGAAGGGATGCGCTCGGTTACCAATGTAAACGTTGAGGACATTGGTTCCTGGAGAAAAGACCAGCTTGTCTATAAGGGCGCGACGCTGGATGAGGTGTTCGCCGATGCAAATCGATATTCGGCAATGCCGATCATCATAGCACCTGGATCGGAAGCGGTTGGCCAGCTTCAACTGCGCGGCGTCTTCCAGGGAACCGATATCGATCGGCTCTTGTCCACGGTGACCTTGATCCATGATGTCGAGATTGATCGCTCGAACGATACGCAGATCGTTGTGCGCAAAAAAGCGCAGCAATAACTGCATGAAATACATAGAACTTTCAGATTTCTGATTTTTTTTCGCAAAATCGGTGACACTTTCGAGGGGTCACTCTTCATGTTAATGAGAGTGCAATTGAGGCGCACTCGCAGAAATTAATCTGAGGGGGCCGAAAGTGTCTGAATCTCGAACAGCTATAAAGTCAACTTTGGTCTGCATGGCGTCCGCCGCCGCCATCTGCATCGCCGCACCACAAGCGCTTGCTCAGACCGGGACGACAAACAGCACTCAGCAAGTTCAGTTGGCGGAGCAGCCACTCGGCGATGCGCTGATCGCGCTATCAATGCAGCTCGGCGTCACGATCCTTGTCGATGAGAGTTTGGTGAACGGGCAAACAGCGCCGGCAGTCTCGGGGCGGCAGACCCTCGAAAGTGCACTTGAAGCCATCCTGGCTGAAACGGGCCTCGAAGCCGAGCAATCGGAGCCCGGAACGTTCGTTGTCGCGCAACGGATATCTGAGATTAATTCAGCCATGGGTGATGCTGGCAACCGGCCAGGGGATTCGGAGCCGCTTGAAGTAGAGACAGTTGTCGTCACAGGCAGCCGCATCCAACGAACCGCGGTGAACGCGCCAAGCCCGATCGATATCGTAACGACGGAAGATGTTGACCGGTTCGGCCTGAATGAAGTCACTGAGGCATTGCGCTTCGCCTCCCCCGCTCTTCTTTCGTCCCAAGCGTTTTCAAGCGGCAATGACGGAATTGACGATACGGAATTTGGCGCGATTGGCATTTCTACGCTCGACCTGCGCGGGCTCGGAGCCGAAAGGACCCTGGTTCTTGTCAATGGTCGGCGGCATGTGGCTGGAGCCCCGGGATCGGCCGCGGTTGACGTCGGCACAATACCGCAGGCTTTGATCGAGCGCGTTGAGGTGCTGACCGGTGGCGGCTCGTCCATCTACGGCGCCGATGCCGTATCCGGTGTTGTCAACTACATCCTCCGGAATGATTTTGAGGGTATTGAATATCGTTTGAATTATGGTCAACCGACGCGCGGCCAAGGCGAATCCTATGCCGGGTCGCTGGCGATGGGCGGCAATTTCGCCGATGATCGCGGCAACGCGGTGATCAGCGTCGAATACAATCGGCAGACCCAATTGCGAACGCGCGACCGAGACTTTCTGCAAACTGCAGGTCAAGTCTGGCCGAGTACGCCGGAACTGGCCGCTGCGCTTGGCATTGATCCGCGATTTCAGAACGTTTTCATTCCAGATTTGAGAGGTTCTGGGATAGCGCAACCTCCTGGTCTTCAGCTCGCTTTCGGCGATCCGTTTGCCCTCCTAGATGCTGATGATCGTACAATCTCTGGCGTCCCCGGCCTCCAATTTTTCAACCGGGAGACTGGTGAATTGCGGCCATTCAATGTTGGCCCGCAAACACAATTTTCGTCCCTAAGTTTTGGTGGTGATGGTGCACCCTTTGGCGTTGGCAACCTTGATGGCGCCGCGATTCCCAATGTGGAGCGCGTCATTATCAATGGATTTGCCGATTATGATGTTTTGCCGGAATTAAATGTCTATATGGAAGCGAAATATGCGAGCAATAAGTCAACCGGCAATCCGCCAATACCGGTTCGACCAACCATTGTTCCGATAGCGCGCGACAATGCATTTCTGCCTGCGGAAGTGGCAGGGCAACTCGATAGTCTTGAAACCGCTATAGGATTTGCCCCCCCTGTCATTGCCAATTTTCAGGTCTCGGACCCTCTGGTGAACCAACCGTTCGAAAATGATCGGGACACCTATCGCATTGTTGGCGGTGTACGCGGAGACATCTCGCCCGCACTGCAATATGACGTGTCCGCAAATTATGGGCAGACAAACACCACATCGACGACCAATGATGAGATATTACTTGATCGTTTTTTCGCAGGCATTGACGCTGTGGAAAGCAATGGTGAGGTCGTATGCCGGTCCACGCTTGATCCATCCGCGCCGCTCAACTTCCTTCCATTTACGTTTCCACGACCGGCAACGCCTGGGGTTGCGACCTTTGATGCTGCAGGCGGCGCCTGCGTTCCGATCAACCTTTTCGCACCTTTTACGCAGGAGCAGGTGGATTTCTTCCGAACGTCAATCACACAGCGCTTCAAGATCGAGCAATTCGTGATCAACGCAACGGTTACCGGCAACAGTTCGAGCTTTTTCGAACTTCCGGCAGGTGGGATCAATTATGCGGCTGGCTTTGAATACAGGGATGAAAGCAGTCGCTTTGAACCGGATTCACTTGAAACCGCGGGTCTTGGCGAACGGGGTTTCCAGGGAGACCTTCCTGAAACCGTCAGTGGCAGCTTCGATGTTTTCGAAGGCTTTGTTGAAGTCAACATTCCAATTCTTGCCGATCTGCCGTTTGCAAAGCGGCTGGATTTGGATGCATCGGTGCGCGTTGCTGACTACAGCACAATTGGAGGCGCCACCTCTTTTGCGGTTGGCGGTGTATGGCAACCAACGGAAGACGTCAGGATTAGGACAGCGTTTAACCGGGCTGTGCGTGCGCCCAACATTGCTGAATTGTTCACGCCGCAACGCGTAAGCAACGGCGGCGTTGAGGTTCTCGTTGACCCGTGTAATCCGGCCAATCTAGATGATGGCAGTGATACCAGAGCAGACAATTGCGCGTTGCTCGTGCCAGCCAACTTCCCGAATTTCCCGGTTGGGTTTCAGCCCGCCACGGCACTGACCAGTGGCGGAAACCCCAATCTCAACGAAGAGACTGCAGATACCTTTACCGTCGGTTTCGCCTTCACGCCGCAGTTTCTGCCTGGCCTGTCTATAGTCGCCGATTACTATAACATCCAGATTGATGATGCGATTACACAGTTTCCGGAGATAGATCTTGTTCTCAGGTCTTGCGCCGATGCGCCGACGATTAACAATGCGGCATGCGATGCGATTCAGAGGCGCCCGGACGGCAGCGTAGAATCAATTCTATTGACGGCCCTCAATCTGTCTTCCTCGACAGCCCGCGGCATTGATTACCAGGTGCGTTATGCTTTCAACCTTGACGAATGGTTCGGTGGCTCGACTGGTAATTTTACCGCCGAGATCGGGGGGAATTATCTGATCGAACGCGAGGAACAAGTATATAGCGCCATACCTGAGTCGGTCGATATCCAGACCAGGGAGATAGGAGACGCAGGCGGAAGATACTTCCCAAGGCACGCCATAAATGCCTCTCTTGTTTGGAATAAAAACGACTTTTCAGCGAATTATGGGTTTACATACCTGTCGAGCGTACTGCTGAGTACGTTTATTCTTCCTGGTGCTGACAATCCAGAAGCCCTCGCCGACCCGTTTTTCTCAAATGTAACCGAAACGGGCGATGCATTCGTGCACAATCTGGGAGGAAGCTATAGGCTTAACGATTCAGCCGAACTCAGTGTGCAAGTCAACAACCTATTCGATCGTGAACCATTTGACCGGCGCGTCGACTCATCATCAGTCCGGCCGGTCGGTCCGCTTGGCCGTGTTATCCAGTTCGGTATTCGGGGCAGATTCTAAAGTTTCCTTAGGACAGCATAGTTTCGGAAAACGGGGGCCCGCGCTCATTCAGGCAAAACGGTTCTCGATACATTGATCATAGACACATGGCTCCCAAGAACTTGAAACAACGAATAGAGCGAGCGGCGTTCAGCCGGACATATCGGGTGCTCTTGGCGACCTTCGGCGGTTATGCGTTTACGGTCGGGTTTTTCGCCTTTTTCTCGGTCTTACTTGCCCTTCTCGGCGAGAGCCCGGTGGAAGCCATGTTTTGGGCCGTGCTGTCGAGCTTTCTAATCTACACGCTGGTGGCCATCTGGGCTGCGGCAACCCCCCGTCCATGGATTACGTCGGCGATCATCGTCGGCGGTGGGGCCGCGATGATTGGCGTCGCGCCCATTCTCGCAGCGCAGCTTGGGCAGTGATAGCTGATGTTCAAACTTAACATCTCCAACGACTTCCGCGCTTCGATGACCTGGGTCCATACCTGGGTTGGGATCGGCGTTTCGTGTCTCCTGTTCGTGATCTTCTGGACGGGTTCGCTCACGGTGTTCGACAAGGAAATCGACCTCTGGATGAAACCGGAGATGCGCGTCGAAGCGCCGCAAGGTTCGTTTTCGTTCCAGGCGAAGTTTGATGAGCTGCTTGCCGGCGAAGCGCGCAATGCTTCAACGCTTGCGGTCGCAGCGCCCAGTGAACGCATGCCGCTCGGTTTCTACTATTGGAGAGAAAAAGGAGGCGATAATATCGATGTCTATTTCAACGCGGCGACGAACGCACCTGTCGGCGTGACCGAGAGCTACGCGGGCACCCGCTTCTTCTACCCGTTCCATTACATGCTTCACATTCACCCGTTAGGGATCGGGTATTGGGTCGTCGGATTTTGCGCCATGGCAACGCTGGTCCTGATCGTCTCGGGCATCTTTATCCATCGCAAGATTGTCGCTGATTTTTTCACCTTTCGACCGAAGAAAGCGCTGCGTCGTTCGACGCTTGACCTTCACAACATGTCGAGCTTGATGGCGCTTCCGTTGCACATCCTGTTTCCCCTGACAGGGCTTATGATTTTCTTTTCTGTCTATCTTCCATGGTCATCACTTGTTTTGTTCCACGGGAATGAACTCAAAAGGAATGAAGCAGTATACGGCTCTGTCAAGTCGGACCCGCACGGTCGACCGCGATCAGGATACGTCGATGTCGAGGGTATCGTTCGTCAGGTTGAAGAGGCCTGGGCAACGCGCAGTTCCGGTGGTCACCCCAAAGCCGATACGGTCAGATTGTGGGATCAAAGCGATACCAATGCTGCTCTCGAAGTGGTTGATTACTTTAACTCACGCGCGGTTTCCATGAACAAGTATCGCACGACGGTGTCAATCGTGACCGGTGAGGTGATCGCGGATGCGGAACCCGGAAATGCACGTTCGACTTTCTCATGGCTCGCTGGGGCGCACTACATCGGTTTTGATAACTGGACGCTGCGCTGGCTCTACTTTGCTGGCGGCCTCCTCGGTAGCCTGATGGTCGCCTCCGGCCTTATGTTCTGGATCCACGCACGTATCCGCAAAGGCGCGATAGAACCGCGCAGCGTGCGTATGGTGCGCGCGCTCACCGCCGGTTCGGTTACCGGGATCATCCTCGCAAGCGGCGGCTATCTCGTTGCCAACCGCCTGATCCCGGCCGCGTCCGATGGCTTCGGCATAGGCCGCGCCAACTTCGAAGTGCTGATCTTCTACATCGTTTGGATTGGCGCATTCATCCATGCAGGGTTCCGCGGTCGGTTCGCCTGGCGCGAGCAGTGCCTCGCCATCGCACCGGTCGCGGTCCTGGCCGTCCTCCTCAACTGGATTACAACCGGCGATCATCCTATCGCGGCCGCCTTGCAAGGACTCACACAAATCTGGAGCATGGACCTGACCCTGCTTGCCGGGGCGGGCGTCGCGCTGTTCGCCGCTGCAAAAACGAAAGTCAAAGCCGAGGAGATCAAGAAGGCCCAGCGCGAAATCGGCGCCGACATGCTTGAGAAAAGTCATACGGAATGAACCCAATCGTCGCCATAGCCTTGCTGGTGCTGGCCTACACGATCTGCCTGCTGGGCTGTGCGTTGTTGGCGCTTAGCCAGACCCGCCATTGGCGTACCGTGCGCAATAATCGAAGGGCCGACCCGCCGAAGGTTGCCAAAATAGGCTGGCTGCTTGTTTTCACCTCCCTCGTCCCATGCGTTTTGCGAGACGGCTGGAGCTTTGCAGCACTGCTCTGGCCGCTCATTTTTGCTGTCAGCGCGATGACAATTGCCATGATGCTTACTTACAGGCCGGCCGCGCTTCGCGTGCTCTTCCCGTTCGGTGCGCGCGCCCACCGCAATGCCGAAAGCTGACACGGGATGAACGTCACGTCCGCATCCTCGCTGGTTGAGAAGTCCCGCCATAAAGGCATCAAGACAACCGCGCAGCGTGGAGCCGGTCTGCAAAATGCTCGACCGGTCGAAAGATCATCCCGATGCCGAGCAACTTCATCAGCACACCCGCAAAATCGATCCGGCGATCGCCGTGGCGCGCGTTTACCGCATGTTCCGCATTCCGGAGGATGGGAACCTCATCATACGACACGATTTCGGCAAAGGTCGCATACGGTTTGAGGTCAGGTGCAGCGGCCATCATGACTGCCTGATCGATCTGGAGACCGGCAATATCGCCGGGTTCCACAATTACAAGCTCGAAGCGCTGGCCACCTCCATCGCCTAGGAACTCGGCTACGAGCTCAAATATCAGGGCTGCGCGCTTTGTGGGCAGGCGAAAGCTGAGTAGGAAGCAGGCGAAGACGCCACGTGAGATTTTGAAACGCCGCGATTACCGTGATCGCTTTGCGCTTGTACCTGCCCCTCCACGCCACCGCACTACTAAGCCCTCAAAGCTGTTGCCGACCTGCGGCTAACAGTCTTCTTGATACCTCCGGGGCCACGCATGACCGTCCAGCCTCCTCCAATACAATTCTGAAGGCGCTATATCGGGCCTGGCACAGGGTTCGATATGCATTCACGAAGGTAAGCCAATTTATTCGAAGATGAAATGGTCGAGACATGCTTCTCGACCATTTCTCTTTTATCATGACCAGCTTTACCGGCAGGCTTCGCTTGCATTCAGGCCCCGCCACGCCAGACACCGTGAAATCCAAGCGGCAGTGCAAGTGGTGCCCGCCAACTGACCAGGGGCCCTTTATCAAGATCACCTGTATCCAGAATGTGCAGTTCCGTGGCCTGGGCCTTCAGATTCAACGTTGTTCCTATCAACCAGCCGTCCGTTTCCCCATCTTCGCCCTGCCGGGGTACGAATATGAATTCTTCGACCATCTGATGGTTACCAAATACATGGCGGTCGACATGCCCGGTGTCCCAGTCCGTCCTTGCCACGGCATCAAAACCGACAGACCGGCTGTTTTCATCACCGGCAATTGTGACAGACCAGACGGACCGGCGTTCCTCACCCTGACGGCGGGGGTCCGTTTTGGGAAATTCCGCGGCATGAGTGCATCGCGTGATATCCGCCTTTCCATCCGGCTTCAGAACGGCCATGGCAAGCCTTGGAATAGTGCGTTCATAGGGCTGACCGCGCACAATCCTGGCACCGGTTTCCGCATCAAGAGTGGGACGGTTTGCCAAACAGACATCGAAACGGATGCTACCGTCCTTTTCTTCCCACGCACCCCCGGTATGAAGAAAAGCCGCCGCCGGCAAATCATATATGCACTGGGAGCTGAAATCGTCCTTGTCGATGACCAGAACCTGCATACCCTCCTGCGGTCGCCATTCAAGACTTGCGGCGAAAGGGGATAGCCGAGTGGTTGAAATCCAGGGCTGTAGCGGCAGGATCAGTTTTGTGCGTGTTACCGCCCAATCGTGAAGATATGCCCGTCGTGGCAAGAGGATGGAAACGGCTTTTTCCACCCTGCACCCCGGCGACAATGACCAGATAAAAGCGGCCGCCCCACCAAAACCAAGGCCGAAATTCCAGATACGGCCCCCGGGCTCGATTTTGGGGTGTGCGGAAAAGGGCATGAAACGAAGGTCCTGCCGTAATGTGACGGGTCCTTTGGTGGCCAGTGTCACCGGGTCAACGGCATAGGGGCTTCCGGCTTCCCATAAGGCCCAGAGCTGCCCCTCAACATCCAGAAGGGATGTATTGGCCGCATTGACATCGTCGGCATTGGCAACCGGCGCGCCGTGATGACCGGCAGTACCGAAACCGGGCACCGCAAAGCTACCCGCCGCAGCATCGATTGACCGCTTTCGCGTCGCGACAAATTGCGCCGCCAGCGTCGCCTCATTGTCCGCGATCCGAAAGGCCCGGATCATGCCATCGCCATCGAACCAATGACCAATCGTATCACCACCGCGCGTGAACTGGGCCGGACCATTGCGATACAACACGCCCTTCAACCCCACAGGGACATATCCGTGCAATCGTGACAGCCGGACAGGATCCACAGACGGCGGCGCATTGCGAAACCCCAGATGCCAGTCGTACTCCTGCCCGGCAAA
The DNA here is from genome assembly GCF_003688555.1 of Eilatimonas milleporae. Classification (GTDB taxonomy): domain Bacteria; phylum Pseudomonadota; class Alphaproteobacteria; order Sphingomonadales; family Kordiimonadaceae; genus Eilatimonas; species Eilatimonas milleporae. The sequence continues at coordinate 224,998 of NZ_REFR01000012.1, read as the reverse complement.
GGCATGAACACGTTGCAAAGACAGACCGGCACCGGCAGCAGCTATCAGGCCCGTCAACAGAGCTCTGCGCGTCATATGCGGCCCTGAATATCCGATGTTTTTGGATACCGTCGTCATTATCCGTCTCCACCTCAATCGATAACAATCGTGTGGACATTACGCCCCGCTTTAACGGGAAAAGCGGCGGCCTCCCACTCCAGCGGCCCAAAACGCACCATGGCATCGTTCGAAAAGGCGAAGGGTTCAACAGGCATACCGAACGGATTTACATTCATCACGGCGTCGCCGTTCAGGTCCTGAAACACTTTCAGGGCGACACGTCCTGGCAGCAGGTCGTGAAACACGGCTGTCGCGGTTGGTCCATCGACGGCAATCGTGACGGCATTGGCGGCTTCTCCCGCTTTATAGGCTGCGGCATTGTCGAACAAGGCAGCCATGACAGCCCCCTCCCGACGCTCTACAGTGAAAGTGACCGTCAGGATGGTCTTCGCCGGTTCCGTATTCTGTTCCACGTGATCGTTTGCCGTCACGGCGTTATCGGAAAAGGAAAAAATGGCTGCCGCCATCATCAAACATGTCAACGATTTCATGTAACCCTCCAAAAATTGAGATATGGTTCCAACAGACCCTGAGAGAGGTATCGGAAGCCGAAGGGCATGTACGAGCCTGAATGCGCGAACACATTGTAACGCTTCGTGAAAAACTGTATTGACCGTTCGCGATACGCCAGTGACGGAACATATGGACAGCCTGAAATATCGCCGGATCACACGATTGGCATTTTTCCCCGTCGCAGCCGGTACGCTCCTTGCCATGTCGGGCCTTTATGGAACCGACAGCCTCGGCTGGCCGCTCGTCTGGTTATACTGGGTCGTACTCCTTTCACTCGGCGTATGGTTTGGAATGGGCATTCGGCAGCAACTGATATCCGCACTGCCCCGGCGAACGCCCTGGGCCGTACACTGGCTGGCCGTATCCCTTACACTCACTGTTCCCATGACAGGGCTTGTTGCCCTTGCCCAGACGGCGATAGGGTTCCCCGTTTCACCGGAAATGCTGGCCAACTTTGCCTTTAAGGTATTCGTGGTGGTTCTGGGGGTGACGGGTACCCGCTTGCTTGCCATCGGGACACTGCCGGTCTCGGATAGGGAAGTGATGACCGAACTTGCCCCGACTGGCGCCATTACCGAAGATATAACCGGTACCGTGCCACCCCGCTTTGCACGCAGGCTGCCGCCAAAATTGCGGGGTGCCACCATATGGGCTTTATCGGCGGAAGATCACTATGTGCGGGTTTACACATCAAAGGGGGATGACCTTGTATTGATTCGGCTTACCGATGCCATTGATGAAATGGCGGGGGTTGAGGGCCTGCGCACCCACAGATCCTGGTGGGTTGCCCAATCCGGCATTGACACGGCTCAGCGGCGCACGCAAGGCAGCGTTATTGTTCTGAAAAACGGCGTCAAGGCTCCTGTCGCCAGAAGCCGCATACCCGCCATTCAGGCACAAGGCTGGTTCGAAACCCATAAAAGGGTATGATCGAGCTAAGAAAAACTGCGGAAACAACCGCTCCAAAATCCTAAAAAGTGCTCGCCTTCACAATCATAATTGCAAACAGGCAACACCTCTCCACATGGAAATCTTGCGCCTGATCAAGGACATCTTTTGTCACAGCGTTGACATATTACTGGCAGAAGCTTTCTCCGTCGCCGTACGGAACAGTGGGTAAGGCCGATAAAGGCGGCTGATTCAACCTCGGTAATTTCGTTTCACCCTCTTTAGGGGTATCGTGAAAATCCTGCGAGGGTGAGAAACAGAGGGTCGAATGACAGAAAACAGCAGTTTGTGGCGGGAATGCAGCGTCCGCCACCCTTCATATATATGGCCGCTTCAGACAGCATTCAGGCATCCGGGATGCCGTCACATTTTACGCACGGAGCCTTCGGTGTGCTTGAAAAGCATGCAATTGAAGTGAGATATCCGGCATACAGCCACGTCAAGGGGCAAATCAATTCAGGGAGACAACCATGAAATCCATTTTTACTGCCCTCTTTGCAGTATTAACTGTCAGTGGCGCCAGTTTGGGCCAGGATGAAGAAGACGATTGGTTCTACGCTGGCGCTCGTCTGGGTCTGAGCCAGGCCGGCACGCATGAAATCGACAGTGAGTTCAGCGGCCTCAGCCTGTCCGACAACAAAAAGCTCGGGCCGGTCGGCGATCTGGTTTTTGGCCGTCTCCATAACAACTGGCGGGTGGAACTGAACTATTCCATGCGCTGGAACACCTATAACCGTGTCGACGTGGCCAATCCGGCGGGGCTGGACCTTCCCCTCGGTGAAAGCGAGGCCGGCGGTCAACAGAAATCCCAAAGCCTGCTCGTCAATCTGCACCACAGGCTGCTTGGCAGCAATGATGACTGGTCAATCTGGGCCGGCCTTGGTATCGGTCTCAGTCATATTGATACCGGCCGCTTCCGTTCCGGCGGAACGCTTATCATTGACGACAGCGACTGGCGCGGTGCCGGTCAAGCCATGCTGACCTTCATGAAGCCGATTTCGGACAGAGCCGAATTTGGCGTTGGGTACCGCTATTTCCGCACATATCCCGGCGGTTTTCTGACCGAGGACGGTTCAGCCGAATTTGGGTTCTCCTCCCATGATGTCTTCGCCCAACTGACATTCAAGCTGGGCGGGCAAAAGAAAAAGCGGCAAGCCGCACCGGCCCCCACACCCATCGCGCAGCCGGAGCCTGAACCGGCTCCACGCCCTGCTCCGACCCCACAGCCCCAGGTAACGGCGGAACCGGAACCTGAGCCGGAGCCTGCGCCCCTGCCCGGCCCTTTCCTGGTTTTCTTCGATTGGGACAGCACAGAAATCACTTCGGAAGCGCAGCGGATCATCAGCGCAGCCGCGAGAGCCTTCCGTGAGAACCGTGTTGTCCGCCTGCAAACGACAGGGCACGCGGACCGTTCAGGACCGACCGCCTACAATCTCGGCCTGTCACGACGGCGCGCCGAGGCCGTTCAGGCTGCCCTGATACGGGCCGGGGTATCGGCCGATCAGATCACGATCGATTATAAGGGGGAAAGCGATCCCCTGGTCCCGACGGAAGACGGCGTTCGCGAGCCGCAAAACCGCCGCGCGGAAATTATCCTCACACGCTGAGGACGGGCACCGGTGGCATAGTCACCGGCAAACAAAGCCGAAAAAGGCGGGGACATAATCCCCGCCTTTTTTCTTTCCCGCTAAAAAATGTACCGCAGTGATGCAGTGGAAAATCCGCATCTGGCCGATTCAGTGGATCACCCAAGCCTACTGATTGCCCGCCGCATCCGATGTCTCCCCCCCGGTTGACGGCACATCGGAACCAACCGAACCGCCGGCGATGCTTTTGGCAATATGCTGTACGGCGCAGGACCGCACCGGCTGGCTATAGGCAATCGGCAGTCCGGAGGCATCGACAAAATCCGTCGAGGTGATTTTATCCACCCGGGCCTTCAGCGCGGCATGCATCTTGCCGCAGAAACCGGGGATCAGCGCGGCTTCAAGAGCCAGTTCATTGGCCTGAGCCGTCATAAAGGCATCAATGTCGGGGCCGCCGGTACGCCGGAGATAAGATCGCAAAACCGGTGTACTGGCCTTAAGCGACGTCTCATGTTCCATGACAAAACGGTTATAGGCCTGTTCGGCAAAATGCAGTCCGGATCGCCGGCATACCAAGGCAGCGACCATCAGATGCATCTGTACGAAACGCAATTCATGGGCATCCGCTTCATCGCGGGACAGGCAAGGGGTGTCATTGCCAACAGCGGTTTGACCGCTCACGCCCATCAACAGGGCAAGTATCGCCGCACGTCCGATACCCAGTGTTTTGTGACACCGCATGATTGGTCTTTTCGCTCCGGTCGTTTGTTCGCAAACCATAAATATCACTTTGGGCGTTTCATGTAACGGACTTGTTAGGATTTCGGAAAAATGCTTGCCAAAGTCGACCCTCTTGCCCATGGCTACTGTCATGAACAGCCGTTTTAAAACGGTGTGACGGCTTTACCGCCACGCCGAACGGCTTAGAAATTGGGGGGATTATGATCAGGCAATGGGCGGCAAAATGGTTCGCCACCACACTTTGGAAACGTATCCTGATAGCGCTCGTGCTGGGGCTTATCGTTGGTGCCGTCTGGGGTGAGGGTGCGGAAAGTATTAAATGGATCGGCGACATCTTTATCCGTCTTATCCGCATGATCGTCATTCCGCTGATCTTCACCACGTTGGTGAGCGGGGTCGTCGCCATGGGAGACCCGAAAAAACTGGGCTCCATCGGCATCAAGACACTGGCGATGTATATCGGCACCACGGCCATGGCGATCACCATTGGCCTGACCCTTGCCACCATCATCCAGCCGGGCGTCGGTGTGGATCTCAGCAGTGCGACACCGCAGACACTGGCAGACACCCAGTCCCTGCAGGAACGCCTGATGAGCATCATACCCGTCAACCCGATCGGGGCCCTCGCGCGCGGCGATGTCCTGGGCGTCATCTTTTTTGCCATCCTGTTCGGGTCCGGCATTCTCATGACCGGAGACAAGGGCCGGTCGGTCTCGGACGTGATCGAGGCCGGTGCCGAAGTCATGCTCAAGGTCACCCATATCGTCATGGAAGTTGCGCCATTCGGCGTTTTTGCCCTGATTGCATGGGTTTCAGGCACCAAGGGCGCGGCGGCTCTGCTGGATGTCATCACGCTGGCCCTGGCCGTGGTTCTGGGCTGCATCGCCCATATGGCGATCGTTCACGGCAGCATCATGAAATTTCTGCTGCGCCTGCCGCCTGTCATGTTTTTCCGCAGTGTCGTGGACGCACAGATGGTTGCCTTTTCCACGTCGTCTTCATCGGCGACCCTGCCGGTGACCCTGACCGTTGCCGAGGAAAATATGGGCATCAAACCAGCGGTGGCCGCCTCCGTTCTGCCCCTCGGGGCGACCATAAATATGGACGGAACCGCGATTTATGTCGGCATCGTCGCAGTCTTCGCCGCACAGGCCTTCGGGGTTGATCTGGGCTTGGCTGAATATGCCCTGATCGCCCTGACGACAACGCTGGTGTCGGTCGGAACAGCGGCCGTGCCATCGGCGTCACTGTTTCTTCTGGCTGCGGTTCTGGATGTAATCGGCATCAATGCCGAACAAACCGCCATCGTTGTTGGCTTTCTGCTGCCCTTTGACCGTCCGCTGGATATGATGCGGACAGTTGTCAATGTCACCGGGGACCTGTCCGTTGCCACTGCGGTTGCCACATGGGAAGACGAAATCGATACCGATGTCTTCCGTGCCGAACCGGTTGACTGAACCGGTTCGGCCCATAATCACGAGTGGCAGTCCTGTGTTTGTAAGGCACGGCGGGTAAAAGCCGGGTTTCATCGTGGAGATCCTCTTGTATGGGGGCCGGTCCCGGTGGTATAGCCGCGCCCTGTTTCGCCTTACAAAAAGGGTCGGGTCAATCCGTCGGTACCAATGAAGCAATCAGGAAAAAAGGCCGTCGTTCTTCTGTCCGGCGGGCTGGATTCAGCCACTGTCGTGGCCATGGCGCACGATCAGGGTTATCATGTCCATGCCCTCAGTTTCAGATACGGCCAGCGTCACAGTGTCGAACTGACCGCCGCCGAGGCCGTTGCAAAACAGCTGGGTGTGGCGGAACACAAGATCGCCGAACTTGATCTGCGCCTGTTCGGCGGCAGCGCCCTGACCGCGGATATCGCTGTTCCGAAAGACAGGACGGAAGATGCGATGACGGCTGATATCCCGATCACCTATGTACCGGCACGCAACACCATTTTTCTGTCCTTTGCCCTGGCTTACGCCGAGGTCAGCGGTGCGGGGGATATCTTCATCGGTGTCAATGCACTGGATTACAGCGGCTATCCCGACTGCCGGGCGGAGTATATTCGGGCATATGAAACCATGGCCAACCTTGCCACCAAGGCCGGCGTCAGCGGTGAACGGCCGCTGAGAATTCAGGCGCCGCTCATCGATATGACCAAGGCCGATATCATCAAGACCGGCACGGCTCTGGGTGTCGATTACGGCCTGACGATTTCCTGCTATGATCCGGATGATGCAGGCCGCGCCTGCGGTCATTGCGACAGCTGTCTGTTACGCAAAAAAGGCTTCCGCGAAGCCGGGGTCGACGACCCGACCCGCTATCAGAAACGGCATGACTCTTTTCAAAGGTAAGGCGGACACATGACCTACTCGGTCAAGGAACTGTTCTACACCCTGCAAGGAGAAGGCGCGAACGCAGGCCGTCCCGCGGTTTTCTGCCGCTTTTCGGGCTGCAATCTTTGGACAGGGCGCGAAGAGGACCGCGCCAGCGCCGTCTGCCGTTTTTGTGACACGGACTTCATAGGCACGGACGGCCCCGGCGGCGGTAAATTCAAGACACCCCAGGCACTGGCGACGGCTGCACGCAGCCTGTGGCCGGAAACACCGGGTGGCCCACGGCAGGGGCGGCCTTTCCTCGTCTGCACCGGCGGCGAGCCCCTGCTGCAACTGGACAAGCCCTTGATCGATGCCTTTCATGACGCCGGGTTCGAGATCGCCGTGGAAACCAACGGCACCATCCAGCCGCCTGCCGGTATCGATTGGCTGTGCGTCAGCCCCAAGGCAGGGGCAGATCTGCTTGTGGACCACGGCCAGGAGTTGAAGCTGGTTTACCCGCAGCACGGGGGCATGCCGGATCGCTACGAGATCCTCGACTTTTCACACTTCTTTTTGCAGCCGATGGATGGCCCGGACCTGCCCGCGAACACCGCATCGGCCGTGGATTACTGTAAAAGTCATCCGAAATGGCGGCTGAGTGTCCAAACACACAAGGTCATCGGGATTCCCTGAAAACAAACCGGCCGGATTGCCAGCCCGATACCCTGCCCTATCCGCGTCCGCGATATGGCTGAACATCCTGCGGCGGCACCCAGACAGACTGTGGCGGTTGGCCGGTCTGATAGAAAACATCGATCGGAATACCGCCACGCGGATACCAATATCCGCCAAGACGCAACCAGACAGGTTTCAGGATACCGACCAGGCGTTCGGCAATACCGACCGTGCAATCCTCGTGAAAAGCCCGGTGATTGCGGAAAGACTGAAGATACAGCTTCAAGGACTTGCTTTCGACAAGCAAGCCGTCCGGAACATAATCAAGGACCAGATGGGCAAAATCGGGCTGCCCGGTCACCGGACACAGACTGGTGAATTCAGGACAGGTAAAGCGTACGAGATACAAACTGTCCGGACGCGGGTTGCGCACGGTTTCCAGGATCGCATCTTCCGGACGGTCGGGCGCCTTTGCCATCCCACCCAGTTGTTCAAGGTCGTCATATACCGAGTCTGTCATCATTAATCTCTTTTATTCACTCCCCTGAAACTGAGATTCATTAATTATAATCACAGAATCCTGTCAAAAGGCTGTCGGGCATTTATCCCCATAGTTGCATAACGCAAATATGAAAGCGACCTGAAGGGTATATTTAGATCTTTTTCATATCTGCCTCCGTATATTTGTAATAAGTCAGAAAAAGCCAGTGGCAGAAACTGTTTTTCCATCAACTATAATAATCCGTTTCTGTCTAAAAGGTCGATTTGTGGTTCCAATACGCCGTCAGTACGACACTGCACGGCAAGATAAGCGGGTTTTCGGAACCATATACATGAGAGATGGTTAGGAGGGTCAAAAAATGGCAAAACTAAAAACAGCCAGCTTCGCTCCCGGTCAGTTGGTCCGTCACGCCCGTTTCGGATATCGCGGCCTGATTTTCGATGTGGATGCCTGCTACAGCCAATCTGCGGAATGGTATGAAAGCATGGCCAAGTCGGAACCAGCCAAGAACAGACCATGGTATCATGTTCTCGTCGACGGCGAAGTGCACACCACATATGTGGCGGAGGAAAACCTCCAGCTCTGTACCGAGGAAACGCCGTTCGAACATCCGCTTTTCGGACATCTGTTTCATGGCGGCACCTGTGACAACGGTATCTTCGAGGCCCGTTACAGCATCAACTGATCGCGCCCTGACAGCGCCGAACACACTAGCCCCTTAAATACTCCCGGCCCGCTATGACGGGCTGTCAGGGCATGTCATTTTTTTCACGGTGAATCACCGACAGACGCTTGTTATTGCCGCAATGCACCAAGTAGTGTTTGCCTTCTTCCGGTCATCGGACATGAAGGAAAACCATGACCCCACTCATCAGCACCGAATGGCTGCAACGGCATCTCACCGATGCGGACCTGGCCGTTATCGACGCCACCTGGGATATGCCGGACAGTGGCCGCACGCCGCACAGCGACTTTCTGAATGCACATATTCCGGGGGCGGTGTTCGCCGATATCGACGTCATTGCCGATACCGGCAATCCACTGCCGCACATGCTGCCCGCAGCAGCGGATTTTGCCGCCGCCATGAGCGCACTTGGCCTGGACAGATCCAAACGCCTTGTCATCTATGATGACAGCCCTGTCCGTTCCGCCGCGCGGATGTGGTGGATGTTTCGTGCATTCGGCCATGCACGGGACCGGGTCCATGTACTGGACGGGGGACTCGCGGCCTGGAAAACGGCGGGCGCGCCCCTCGACACCGGAGCGCCCGCGCCCGCCAGGGGATCTTATGAGGCAGAGGAGCCCGCCGGCCTGGTCCGCACCCTCGATCAGATGCGTGAAATCGTCTCCAAGCAGACTGCACAGATCATCGATGCACGCTCGGCCCCCCGTTTCAGCGGCAAAGCACCCGAACCGCGTGCCGGCCTCAGGAGCGGACATATGCCGGGGGCCTGCAATCTGCCTTATGCGGCACTGTATGAAGAGAGCGGTCACTTCAAATCACCCGACGCCTTAAGGCAAACCCTGAAAGACGCGGGCGTCGATCTCGACCGCCCTCTTGTGACCACATGCGGTTCCGGGGTTACAGCGGCGGCGCTCAGTCTCGCGCTTGCCCTTCTTGGCAGATGGGATGTTCCCGTTTATGACGGATCGTGGGCGGAGTGGGGCGCACAGCCCGACACGCCTGTCACCTGACACCCACGCACTGCGGCAAAATCCCGGCATCCTTCCGGACCCGGCGAAACGGAAAGACGGCAGCACCCATGTCCGATACGAAAAAAACGGGGCAAAACACCAGGCTTGTGGTCGGAGGCCGCCATAAGGAGTGGACGCACGGGGTGGTCAACCCGCCGGTCTACCGGGCCAGCACCTGTGTTTTCGAGACCTATGCCGAGATGCGCGCCCGTACCGCCGCCCCGAATGAGAAAAAACTGTTCTACGCCCGCAAGGGAACCCCCACGCAGTGGGCGCTCGACGATGCGCTGAGCGACCTGCATGGGGGTGCCGGCACCCTGTTGTATCCGTCGGGCGTCGCGGCGATCGCCGGTGTGTTTCTGTCGCTTTTACAGGCCGGGGATCATGTGCTGATCACCGATAATGCCTATGAACCCACACGCGGCATGGCAGGCGGACTGCTGAAACGGATGGGCATCGGGGTGACATATTTCGACCCGCTCGCTCCCATACGCCCCCTGATGACGGACAGGACACGGATGATTTTCACGGAGTCGCCCGGCTCGCTCACCTTTGAAATGCAGGATATCCGGGATATCGTCGCCGCCGCGCAAGTCCACGATGCCCTTGTGGTGGTTGATAACACCTGGGCGACGCCGCTGTTCCACCAGCCGCTTGCCCACGGTGTGGATGTGGTCATAGAAGCCGTCACGAAATATATCGGCGGCCATTCGGATTTGATGATGGGCAGCGCGACGGCGGGGGAACGGACTCTTGCCGCACTGAAACGCGGGGCCGGACACATGGGCCAGACCGTGTCCCCCGATGATGCGTTTCTGGCGCTGCGCGGATTGCGCAGTCTGTCGGCCCGCCTGCGCCAGCATGAGGACAGCGCGCTCAAAGTGGCACGGTGGCTGCGAGGCCACGAAGCCGTGGCCGATGTCCTGTACCCTGCCCTGGACAGCCATCCGGGACATGCCCTGTGGCAACGCGACTTCAGCGGGGCCAGCGGCCTGTTTTCCATCATCCTGAAAGGCGGTGACTATGCCGATACCGCTGCCATGACGGACGGAATGCGGCTGTTCAAAATGGGTTTCAGCTGGGGCGGATATGAAAGTCTGATGGTCCCCAGCGACCCGACACCGGTCAGAACCGCCACACGCTGGTCGGCGGACGGCCCTCTTGTCAGGCTGCACATAGGATTGGAAGACCCTGAAGACCTGATCAGCGACCTGTCCGACGGATTGACCCGCTATGGCAGACATTTAAACGGTCAAAGCGGCTTTTAAGGGATTTGAAATGCTATCGGACTTCGAACTTGCCGCTCTGACGCTGAGCTTGAAAGTGGCCTTCAGTGCCACACTGATCGGCTTGCCGGCGGCCATCGGCCTCGCACTGGTGCTGGCACGCTTTTCCTTTCCCGGGAAAACGGTTCTGGACGCGGTCATACACGCGCCTCTGGTGGTGCCGCCGGTGGTCGTCGGCTATGTGCTGCTGATCCTTTTGGCACCGGCCACGCCCACCGGACGGTTTCTGGCCGATCTGGGTCTCAACCCCTCGTTTCGGTGGCAGGGCGCGGCACTGGCAAGCGGCATCATGGCTTTCCCCCTGATGGTGCGCGCCGTCAGGCAAAGTTTCGAGGTCCAGGCCCCAGCCCTGCGACACGTGGCCGATACCCTGGGCGCAGGACCGATGAAGCGGTTTCTAACCATCAGCCTGCCGCTGGCCTGGCCGGGCCTCGCCACGGCGCTGGTTCTTGGTTTTGCCCGTGCCATCGGCGAATTCGGTGCCACCATCACCTTTGCCGCAAACATTCCGGGCATGACACAAACCCTGCCGCTTGCTCTCTACACAGCCGCGCAAAGTCCCGGCGGTGAAGGGGCGGCGCTGCGTCTGGCCGTTATCAGCCTGATACCGGCCCTGCTGAGCCTGGTTCTGGCGGAATGGCTTGCCGGGCGGGCCCGCAAGCGTCTGGGAGGTTGAGGCATGAGCGCAAACATCGCAGCGGCGGACAAACCGGCCCAAAACGGGAAAACGGTGGGCGACCATGACACGCCGCCCGTTGCCGATATCATGGTGCGGTGGCGCGCCGAAGGGCGGCGCGGGGCCGGACAATGCCGGCTTATGCCAGGGGTCACTGCCTTGATCGGCCCGTCGGGTGGCGGAAAAACCAGTCTGGCACGTTTTATCGCGGGGATCGAAAAGCCGGACTCAGGCCAGATCCGCATCGGCGGAAAAACGGTTTTCGACAGTCAGCAAAAGCTTTGGGTGCCGGCCCGCAAACGACGGATCGGATATGTCCCGCAAGACCCCACATTGTTCCCGCATATGAGTGTTGAGCAGAATATTCGTTTCGGTTTAAAGCTGAGCGAAGCAAGGCTCGGCCACCTTTTGACGGAACTGGACCTGAAAGGCATGCTGAACCGACGGCCCGCACGGCTATCGGGCGGAGAAGCCAGACGTGTCGCCCTGGCACGGGCCCTAGCCTCGGACCCCGCATTGCTGATTCTGGATGAACCGACGGCCGGGCTGGATGCCCTGAAACGCCGGCAGATGCTGCAATTGGTTGCCACACTTGCCCGTGTCACGGCGGTCCCCACACTCTTTGTCACCCATGCCCTGGACGACATGCTCAGTATTGCCGACAGGGCGATCCTGATGTCAGACCTGCAAATTCTGCGCAGCGACACCCTCGACAGCGTTCTGGATGATCCGGTGACACCGGAAGTGCTGGGCCTTGACGATGCCGGCACACTGATGAGCGGAACGGTCACGGAGCGCGGAGCCGGGCTGATCTCGGTCAATCTTGGCGGTGCGCGCCTGCGGCTGCCCGATCACGGCGATCCGCTCGGTCAGGAAATGCGCCTGCGTATCCGGGCGCGCGACGTCGGTATCACAACCGGGTCCACCGATGGTCTCAGCATCCTGAACTGCCTGCCCGCGAAAGTGAAAAGGCTGACCAGCCGGCAGGGCATCAACCATGGCAATACCGGTGGAGAGGGCACGGACCCGGAACGCACCAGCGAAACGGATGTCATACTGTCCCTTACGGGCACGGAGCTGACCCTGAAAGCGCGTCTGACACATGCATCCGTCGAACGGCTTGGCCTGGCGCCGGGCATGACCTGTCATGCCATGATCAAGGCGGTCGCGGCCCGGGGCGCCATCATCGCGGCCGTGGACCTGCCTCCGGAAGACTGACCCTTCGCCCCGGCCCAATGGCGATTTGGTCGTATCGGTTCAAAAATGCAGCCGCAGGCTCACCTGCACCAGGTGCTGATCCTGCTCTTCCGCAAGGCCCAGATACCGCCGGCCATGGCGGTCGCTGTTGATATAAAGCCATTCGGCCATGACACCGACATGGCGTGTCACCGGTATGCCGGCGGCAAGTGTTGCCGCATAACCGACCTCTTCATTATTGTCGCGGACGATCAGGATACGGTCATCGGTATCGAACCAGTCGACACGGCCCGAGATGCGTGCCGCGCCGAAAGACCTGGTCACCAGCACATACCCGGCCCCGAAATCCGTATCCAACGGCTGCCGCCCAAAATACGGTTTCCCCATCTGGGTGTTGCCCTGAGAATGCTGGGCGATGACACGCACATCGCCGGGCAGATTGGCTTCAGCCGTTGCCACCCAGAAACGGGTGTCCCAGGAATATTGACCATCGCGGAAGGTGGTCGGTTCGCCGCGATTGTCATGGTAGAAAAAGCCCAGACGGAACCGCCGGTCAAAATCATAGTCCAAGGCAACATAGTAACCGGGCCGGTTGTCCACTTCCTTCACCGGATTGACATAATCGGGCTGGATTTCAAAAAAGCCGCCCTCGGAAATGGACGGCACCGGTGGCAACGGCACTGTGGAAAACGCCCCCGGAATATGGTCGTGCAGCGCCCAGCCGCGCCAGGCGATAAGAGACCCTATGGGATCGTTGAAGCCGAAAACACCCCCCGTGGCGGACAGACGATGGCCGCCGCTGCGCCATGTACCACGCAGCTCGGCACCGACAACCTTTCCCTCCTCGCCGATCCAGCTGTTCAGCGCACTGAAGCTGATCGTATAGGGGCTGGACCATGCCGGGCCGGTATTTTCCCGCGAAACCGGCAGAAAATATAGCCCCGCCTTCGCGGACCAGGACAGATTGGATGACGGGGCCGGGCGGTAGCGTAAAAAGGCCTCAACCAGATCGGCGGGTTTATCCTGAACCTGATCATATTTCACATGGACCAGTCCGGTCAGCCCCCAGGCCAAAACAGGTTTTGCCAGAATGGAGGCCTGCGCCACCTCGCCGCGGACAATGCCGTCATCCCTGTCGCCGTTCAACCGGCCACCGTATCGCCCCTTGCCGAAACCGCCGTCAAGCCAGCCGGGTTCACCCGATGTGGCGGACAAACGCAGGTCGCCCCAGAATTCCCAATCGATCCGAGGCAAACCGCTGTCGCCTGCGGTCGCACCGCCGCCGGCGCAAAGCGCGATCAGCCCGGCTGCCATGCCCCTCACACCGCCAAACCGGCGTGCCTGTATTGGAAAAAAGGATTTCCCCTTGCCGGACAATAAATTACTCGGCACTGACACGGCTCCGCATGATAAAGTCCAGGGCTTCATCCGCCGGCATGGGACGGGCGATGTGATACCCCTGAATGACGTCGCAGCCATAGCGTTTCAGCAGATCGACTGAGGCCTCGTCTTCAACGCCTTCCGCGGTCACCTTCAGGCCGAGGTTATGCGCCAGATCCACCGTCGAACGGACAAGAATCTGGTCTTCCTCGCTTTGTGCCAGTTTGAGGACAAAGGATTTGTCGATCTTCAACTCTCCCACCGGCAATCGCTTCAGATAACTGAGAGAACTGTAACCGGTTCCATAATCGTCGATGGACATGGGAAAGCCCATGCTGAACAGGCCGGACAGAACCTCAAGCGCCCTGTCCATATCCTGCATGATGGCGCTTTCCGTAACCTCGAAATGCAGGGCACCTGTCGGCAGATCATATTCCTTCTGTGCCCGCAGGGCTTCCGCCGGAAGGTCCGGGTTCATAAGGTCCGATGCCGACAGGTTGACCGAAACGGTAAGCATACAGCCCTTCTTGCGCCATGCGGCGCACTGTGCCGCCGCTTCATTGATACCCCAGCGCGTCAAATGTCTGATATCGCCGGTTTTCTCGGCCATCGGAATGAAATCGTCCGGCGGGATGAAGCCCCGCTCGGGGCTGATCCAGCGCACCAGGGCCTCCACCGCCGTCACCCGCCCCGCACGAAGATCGTATTTGGGCTGGTAGGCAAAGGTAACCTCCCCGTGTTCAATGCCATGGCGCAGCGCGCTCATCAGGGACAGGCGTTCTTTGGCCGTACTGTCCTTTTCAGGATCGAAAGCCGCTGAGCGCGTCGGGTCATGACGCGCCAGATCCAGTGCCACACTGGCCCTTCGCAGCAATGTGGCTGTATCCTCGCCGTCTTTGGGAAACCGCACATACCCGATACGGATTGTCACATCGACCTGTACATCGGCCACGGGCAAGGGAACGGAAAAAGCATTGATGACGGACGCGGCGACATCACCGGCGCGGTCAGGATCTGAAACGCACAATGCGAAGGATTCCGTGGAAAGGCGGGTAACCTGACAGTTGCCCACATGCTTGATACGCTGACCGATATCGGCCATGAGTTCGGTTGTATACTGATGGTTCAGCGTACTGCGCAGTTCGGAAACATCAGCGACACCGGCCACCAAAACCGCGAAAGGCTTGCCTTTGCGCACCAGCGAGTCCAGATGCCGTTCAAATCCAATACGGTTGGGCAGGCCGGTTTCAGGATCGTGCAGCGCCTGGTGAAGAATACGGTCTTCCCGTTCCCTGACCGCGCCAACCATGCTGGCAAAACTGCGCGACAGGGTGGCAACCTCGTCCCGGCTGGCAGGGGCCGGGGGCATATCCTCATAATCCCCCCTGGCGATACGGTCGGCGACGCTGGCGAGCCGTCTCAGCGGTTTTGTCACGCTGCGTGAAACCGCCACACTGCCCAGGATCAATGCCAGAAAGCCGGCACCAGCGATGCCAAGCAATGTAATCGCCAGATCGCGGTAAGGCCCCAGTGCGACATTCAGGGAATAGAACAGCAGCACATCGACCTCGCCGCCCCCGGCCAACTGGCCAACGGACTGGCGCCAGATCAGATGCTCCTCGCCGGCCACATCGCCGCGAACGACCTCTCCGTCCTGATCCGCACTTGCCCGAAGCGTCCCTTCGGCGACAAGAGCGCGCAGTTCAGCCTCGTGGTCAGTGGCCGCCGCCAGTTGCCAGCCCGCGCCCACGCGGCTCGATACGAAGGCAATATCCAGTTCGATCGGCGAAAGACGCTGAATTTCAGCCGCCGCGCGCTCGTCGAGTTCCGTGCCGAAAGCAATCCACCCTACCGGGGCCGGCGCCAGAACAGGCGCGATGACAACGGTAAAAAGCCGGTTTCCCACCTGCTCAATCGCCGAAATTGCACCGGCGTCAAGTGTTTGTTCCCTTAAACTCTCCGGTAGCAGCGCACCGGCATAAGCCTGCTCCACATTGCCGACATGCGCCAGAAGCTCGCCGTCCAGGTCCACGACGACAGCCGTGTCCAGACTTGACCGTGCCTCCAGATTGGCCAATGCCGAAAGCACGGTTGGCTGGTCGCCGGTTGCAATGGCCTGCCGAAAACCGAAATCTCGGGACAGCAAACTGACGGATTGGGTGAATTGCGCGTCCCGTTCGCTCAACACCCTTTGCAGGACACGCCCGCTGGCACGCAACTGGTCAGCGATCTGGCCTTCGACGTTACGATTTGTCGTTTGGTAAATCACCAGATAAAGCGCCGCCTGCCCGCCCAGGAACAGAGCCATGAAAATCAACGCCAGTTTAGTGCCGAAACGAAGGGACATTAAGCCGTTATACCTCTGTCATCACTGTCTTCATGGTGCCGGTTTCATGGTACCCGGACCGTGGCTCCACCCAAAAAATGCCCTGCCTAAGCGCTGTGCCCGGATGAAGCCGGATATGCTTTCGTCAATAATCCTCTGTACCGTCCGGACCGCGCTGCCGCCGCCGGAAAGACCGCACGTCGACGGGCACGCGCAATATCACTGCCTCCGGTTCCGTGATGGTAATCCGCTGTGTTGCACCATTTGCTTTTTTCTTCAGATCCGGATGCCATATCTCAAGCGTATAGTCGCCTTCAGGCAAATCCATGAACGTCAGTCGACCGTCCGCATCCGTCGTTCCAAAAACAGGCGCTTCGGTCACAAAGACATAGGCCAGCATGTTATCGTGGATGTTGCATCCAAGAGCCGCGACACCCGCGGTGTCAAAGACCACGCTGTTCTCCTGCGCCTGACTGTAAAGCCGCAATTCAAAAGTTTTGGTTTTGGAGAAGGAATAGACATGATGACGGAAGGGGTCGCGATTGGGAAAGTCCACGACACTCCCCACTTTGACCGGCAGAACAAAGGGGACGAATATGGTCCCTTCCTGCACCATCTCAGCCTTGACGGATACAGGCGGAAGACCATTCGTCTCGAACAAAGGGGTCAGCGTGACAACCGCATCGGATAATGGCCTGTCCTTCGGGTCGGTCACTGTTACACCCAGCCCGGCGGCGAGGACCGTGGCGGACAAGCCGCAAACCATCCCGATCAGACAGAACAATGACCTCAGGGCTTTGACATATCCGGCAACGGTGGAAACGGAAAAAGCCGGAACGATCACCAAACCATTCTTTGTCCGCAAATCTGTCCTGGCCATTGTTCATCTCCAAAACCGGCCGTCTGTCTGAAACCGACTTCTTGCCGCCGCCGTTATGGGTACCCCCACATACGGATATCAGACTTAAAACCAGAACACAGCCATCCGCCAGTCACCTTGTGGTCACTTTACGTTTAGCAAGGTTTAAAATGTCTTGATAGATTGACCGCCGGCCACGCTTTTTGACAAGGAATTGGTTATCTTGAACTGGTTTTCATGCCAAAAGGGCATGATGTCTCCTTTGGCCTGTTCGCTCAAAACCTGCGAAAAGACTTTATCGGGATGGTTTCCTATTTAGTTATGAATGGCACCAAGGAGCAATCAGGAGAGTGCATAGCAAGAGGCAGTGGAATCAATTCAGCAGCAGCTTCACGGATGACAGCTCTTTCCATGCCGAAAGCGGCACTGACACAAGCAACAACCGCAAAATTCAAGGCGAGTGTAATATTGCAACGGCTTTCCTCAGCGCCGTCACCCTCAATCGGTTCGATACGCAGGACCCATGGTAATTTCGTAATGGCCGGTAAAATATCTGCATCACAGGTAAAGGTCAGTTCCTCCCCGCCGCGCTCCTCAACAATCTGTAGAATAGCCGAAAAAATTTCATGACGTGCGGGCACATGGCTCCTGTCACACCAGACACTGTGTTTCGCATAAAAATGACTTGTTACCCAGGTACGCCGGCATGTCCGATACATGGCTCGGGAGGCGTCTCCGGTTTCTTTCAGCATGGTTTGCCCCGCCATCTCAAAATCAGGGTGATAGGTTGGGGTGACACGGGCTCCACCGATAAAATTCTGGTCTTCATCAAAGCAAATCAAATCCAGCGCACGAGAACTGGCGTGAATTTGGCTGGATATTTCCATATGACGACTTGCATGCGCCATCTTATCGGTTTCCCATAGATATTTCAGATAACCGGCATAATCGCGGCGATTTTTGGCATCAATCACGTAAATCACTGTGCCTGTTCTCCGGGGTGGCCCTGTCGACAACAAACGAGCCAACATAAAGACTGGAACGACACAGCATGGATATGGCCCAATCAGGTACACCCTACCCTTATATATTTTGCGGGAAGTGCTGCAACCAACTGCACGTATTAACGAATATAACCGGAGCGTAGAGCAACCGCGACCGCCTGAGTGCGTGTCGTCACACCCAGTTTTGCTTTTGCCCGCTCAACATGCTTGTGAGCCGTTTCCGAGCTGATAGACAGGATATGACCGATTTCAGAATCTGTCTTGCCTTCGGAAACCCACGACAGAACATCGACCTGGCGGGGTGTTAAAGGACATTGCGGCAAAGGCGAACGCTTAAGAAGAATCTCCGCGCGCATCTGGGCAACAGTTGCCATCAGTTGAATGGCCAATCGTTTGTCATCATCGACAGGGTTATGTCTTCCTGCCGCCATGAAAAACGAAACCCTGCCATCAAGGCCATGCAAAGGTATGCTGAGACCCCAACGCAAACCATGATCATGGGCGTCCTGCATGACCTTGGCCTCAGCCGGCGTCAATCTGGAGCGAGCCATCATTTCGTCCCATGTAAAAGGATTGAATGTTCTCAATCCCCAACGGGCGGCGGGATCTTCATTGAAGTAACGCTGCTGGCGATAACGCACCATCCAATCATGGTCAGCCATGCCAAATGTCGGCAGAAGCTGAAGCATCCCGTCCGGTCCCAAAAAACTGCCACAATGAAAAAAATCGACCCCCAGATCACCCACTTTTAGTGCAAACAATTCCGTAAGCGCCGCGACGCTTTCAACACACTCCAGCTCTTTAGCAAAATCGAAAACCATTCCGGGCAGATACACAGCATATCCCCCAATAGATCTTTCTGCATCGTAGCAAATCTGCAATTGCAATGGAAAGGCTATGGAACTGCCTAGCCGGTTTGACGGGTTGACTTATTTATGGGTCGAGACCTGTGGAATAGGATAAGCTCGGACCAACATGGGCTTACAGCGAAACCGATACCCGGTTCCGGCATCGGTCATATTTTACTCCGCCGCCAAACGATGCCGGTATGGGGATGTGTCATCTTCAGTGTAGGCAAGATCCGCAATATCGCGTTTCAGGTCGGCGGAAAAGTTACCGCGTGCAAAAACACGCTTCAGATCATCTTCAACCGAAGGATAGTCCATACCCTGTTCTGCATGCTGGCGTTTGATGACCACCACACCCAGCGCGGCATACAAAGCCCAGATGTCCTGATCCTTTACCGGAAAACGCCGATCATTGATCAGGCCGCTGATAAAATCATAGATGCTTTTCTGCATACTTCGTCCCCTTCGGTAGAAGCATGCACATGTAATGCTAATGAAATATTAATGTCACAATTGGGGCTTGCAAATTGCAAATATCCGCTGCGGCCTCCGCTCCATTGGCACAGAATGGACACGATCGTGTCCGGTCATATGCGGCGAACAGGTATGCAAGCGGTCAGGACTGGAAGTGGCGACCCCGGTAGGACTCGAACCTACAACCGTCGGATTAGAAGTCCGGTGCTCTATCCAGTTGAGCTACGGGGCCGGAAAGGAAACCGGTGTTTATGCCTGCAAGCACGGCACCTGATTATTTGAAGTTGTCGGCATATGCGCGAATATGGCGTTTGCGGTGGTGTTCGGGCTGTATGTCGTAGGCAATGCCCTGACGCGTCGCATATGCGACAGCCTCATCGCGACTATCGAAACGCAACCTGACCTGTGACCGCATGTCGTCCGAACTGATCCAGCCCATCAGCGGATCGATGGTGCGGCGGTGCTCGGGTTCATATTCCAGTACCCATTGGCGGGTATTGGCGGTGCCCGACTGCATGGCGGTTTTCGCGGGACGGTAAATCCGTGCCTTCATGGGTGCGCGTCCTTTAATCGTGTCCGTCTGAACGGCGAATATCTGTCCCCGTCGGTACAATCGACCGGCAGGACCAGAAGATGGCCATGGTCGGGGAGACTGGATTCGAACCAGCGACCCTCTGCTCCCAAAGCAGATGCGCTACCAGGCTGCGCCACTCCCCGTCCGGGCCATGGTCTCCCCTGTTCCTGTAACAAACCGGTCCTGTCACAGAAATGAGGCGACCATGTCGCTATCTATGGTCCGGCCTCGCTTTTGGCAAGCGGTTTTACGGTCAATCGTCTCATTTAGCCGCGCGCGCCCGCAGCAGCTTGAAAGCACCGCTCAGCCCGGCGATAATCGTATCCTCCACCAGAACCTCGCCTGACAGCATCACCAGCCCATCCCGCTGACCGGTAACCCTGCCCCGTCCTGTAACCCAGTCATCCAGCTTTGCCGAGGCTATGAAATCGGTCGTCAGGCGAACCGTGACAAAAGGCGGATCGGCCACCGTCATCACAGCGCTTGCCAGCACGATATCGGCAAAAGTCATGATCATGCCGCCATGGCAGAACCCGCCGGCGTTGATATGCTTTTCGTCGACACGGAAACCACGCTCCAATCCGCCATCTTCAAACCCGCCGCCTTCAGGAACGCGTTCGAAAAGCGGCCCGTTCTCCCAACCGAAGGGGGAATTGGACACAATTGGCTCAAAACCGGATGGCGGACGGGCTGCGGCCACCATATCCGGCGTGGCCCGCCGACCCTGCCGTATCAGGGCATTGTTGGCAGTCGGGGGCACCGCTTTATCCGGCACGGCCTGACCGGCGTCCGCCCCGGGGCCGCTTATCCCGTCAGTTGTCATGATCATCCGCAAGATTACCAAGCAGATGGTGACGCACCATGTCTCCTGGTTTCAACCCCAATTCAGCCGCCTGGCCACCGGCCAATTCCAGAACCGCAATCACCCTGCCCTTGGAAGGCCGGGAAGACAATGTCTCCGGCTCGGCGTTCTCAATAATATTTGCGATTCGTCCATTGCGACGAACGAAAATGATGTCCAGCGGAATAAGCGTGTTCCGCATCCAGAAAGACGCCTGCTTTGCTTCGGGAAAAACAAATATCATTCCCTGATCGGGCGCCACTGATGTACGGAACATCATGCCGCACTGCTGCTGTTCCGGCGTCAGGGCCGTTTCCACTAGGATAAGGGTTTGCTGACCGCCCGACGGCTGTACGTACAGCGATGACAGCGTAAAATCCTGCACGCCGCAACCGGGAACCGGCATCTGCGCCCATGACGTGGTAGTGTTCAGCATCAGAGCCGCCAGGACACCGACGGACACAAAAACTATGTTAAAAAAACTGCAAGGATTTTTCCGCCGCAGAGGATGCGGCGGAGCATTGGTGTCAAATCTCAAACCCGTCACCTGCCGGCTCAGGCATCGCCAGGCAGGGCTATCTGGGCTACCAGTGGCCCACGGTCTCCCGTACCGACACGGACACGAACCTCTTGCCCCGGCTCCAGATCTGTCAGGCCGGCCCTGCGCAATGTCTCAATATGGACGAAGATATCCTGTGATCCCTCACCGCGGGAGACAAAGCCGTATCCCTTGGTGCGGTTGAACCATTTCACCAGCACATCCTCGAAATCCTTGGAAACTTCGATGTCCATACCGGGATGGGAAAAGGAAGAACGTCCCAGATCTTCCGGTGAAACAGCGGTGGACAAATCCAGCGAAACAACACGTGTTGCCTGACGCCCGCGATCACGCGCCGCCGCTTCACACGTGACGGTTGTCCCCTCGGGCACCGAGCGGCGTCCAACCTCGCGTAAAACCGAAAAATGCAGAAGAATATCGCCGTCGCCATCTTCCGGCACAACGAATCCGTACCCCTTCACCGCATCGAACCACTTGACGCGTCCAACCAACGTCTGGGCCTCTGAGCCCGCTGGAAGTGCCTCAGCGTCAACTTTGCTGTGGTCGTCCATGCTGACCCCTTTTACACTATTATGCACAACAAAAGACGATATTAAGCATCCGTTAACACCTTAGCAAGTCCGACAAACGGAAAAGCGCCCGATTTTGCAACCGGACGCTTTTATTTTCAGCGGCTTGTGGCAGGGATGTCACGCCCTGCCGGGCCGAAACTAATGGTGCCCCTCGCCACCAGCGCTGTTTTCCTGTCCCGGCAACTCGGTATGATGCTGGATCAGGTGGGCATCGTACAGATACTCGGTTGCCGGCGCCAACAGATAGGCAACGGACAGAAAGCCGACGATCGACATGGTGATGGTGTAGGGCAATGCCATCCAGACCATCCGCAGATAGCTCAGGCGGATCAATGGCGCCAGCGCACTGGTCAACAGAAACAGGAAAGCGGCCTGACCGTTCGGCGTAGCGACCGAAGGTATGTTTGTACCCGTATTGATAGCAACGGCCATCAGATCGAAAGTATCCCGATTGATGACGCCATCAATCAGCGCCTTGGATGTCTCCCCGACATAAACGGTCGCCACGAACACATTGTCGGATATGGCGGACAACAACCCGTTGGCCAGAAACAGGGTGGTGATCTGACCGCTGCCCTCAAGGCTGAGAACGAAATCCGTCACCGGCTGAAACAGGTTCAGATCCTTGATCACCGCAACAACGCCGAAGAAAACGACCAGAAGTGCCGTAAAAGGCAGCGCCTCTTCAAAGGCATGTCCGATTTGGTGTTCCTCCGTCACCCCGGTCAATGCGGACGCCAGAACGATAACCGACAGGCCGATCAATCCCACTTCCGCCAGATGCAGCATCAGCCCGACCACCAGCCACACCGCAACCAGGGCCTGGGCCCACAGGGCCGCCTTGTCAGCCGGGGTACGGCGCTCGTTTTCATACTTGTCGTAATCTTCAAGGATGGTGCGCACCCGCTCCGGCAATTTAGCGCCATAACCGAACCAGCCGGTCGTCTCCAGAACAATGACCGTCGTCAACCCGATCGCCAGGACAGGCATGGTCACAGGCGACATACGCAGGAAAAATTCCACAAACTCCCAATTGGCACGATCCGCGATCAACAGGTTTTGCGGCTCACCAACAAGCGTCGTGACGCCGCCAAGTGCGGTGCCGACCACGGCATGCATGATCAGACTGCGCAAAAAGGCCCGGAAATCCTCCAGATCCTGACGGCGGGATTCCTGCACACTTCCATCCTGAAGGTGATCATGTTCGTGGTGGAACTCCTTACCGGAGGCAACCTTATGGTAAATCGAGTAAAACCCGACCGACACGCTGATCACCACCGCAGTCACCGTCAGTGCGTCGAGAAAAGCCGACAACACGGCTGCCGCAATGGAAAACAGCAATGAGAGCAAGACTTTGCTGCGCACTTTCACCAGCAGTTTGGTGAAAACGAACAGCAACATGCTTTTCATGAAATAAATGCCGGCCACCATGAAGACCAGCAGCAGAATTACCTGCAAGCCTTCCTGTATCTCATGCCAGACCGTGTAGGGCGAGGTCATGCCCATCAGGACACCCTGAATGGCGAGGAGACCCCCCGGCTGCAAAGGGTAACATTTCAGCGCCATCGCCAGCGTGAAGATAAACTCAAGAACCAGCACCCAACCGGCCAGATAACTGTCAACGCCGAAATACAGGATCGGGTTGATCACAAGAAAGGCAAAGATGGTCAGCTTGTACCACTCCGCCGAGTTACCCAGAAAATTGCGGCCAGCCGGGCTCGTCAGCAAGGACATGCAAAATCCCCTCTCTCAAAAGTTTTTTTACGCCCATATGCGGACGGCGCAGGAAATCGAGCGTCACCTTTATAAGCCACGGAGCCGCAAATCAAGCCAAAGTCAGGGCCTTTCCCTCGGAGCCGTACTGTAATATCCAGAACGCTATATATGCCGGACCTGTTTACGGCATGCTGAGCGGCAAAGCCGCCAAATATCGGAACTGCCGACATTCCCGCACATCGGACGCATCGTAAATGAAAGAAGAAATCGACAAATTGCTGGACTGGAAAGCGGAGGGAATGGGCTGCGCCTTGTGTCTGGTGATGAAGACATGGGGGTCGGCGCCGCGCCAGGCCGGAAGCCTTCTCGTGGTACGCCAGGACGGCGCCATGACGGGATCGGTCTCCGGCGGGTGCGTTGAAGGCGAGGTCATCGCCGAAAGCCTTGCACTGATCGACCATGGCGGAATGAAACAGCTGGAGTACGGTGTCACTGACGAAACGGCCATCGGTGCCGGGCTTGCCTGTGGCGGACAGATCAGCCTTCTGCTGATGGATGTCACATCCGAACGGCTTGCGGTATTGGCGCATGCGGCGGATGCGTTGAACAGGCGCGGCGTACTGGATATCCATATCGATATCGGCACCGGTATTTTCGGCATGCATGTACCCGACCGCGCCGGGATTCAACACGACCAGCCCGGCTTGAGCGACAATCTGTTTGTCCTGCGCGTCAGGCCGCGGCCACGTCTTGTGCTGATCGGCGCGGTCCATATCAGTTCCCTGCTCGGCGCCATGGCATCCGCCGCCGGACATGATGTGGAAATTATCGACCCGCGATCCGCATTTACCGAGGCCCGCCCTTTTGAGGCAGCCCGCATGATAGAGGACTGGCCCGATGACGCATTGGCTGCCAACCCGCCTGATGCCCATACAGCCGTGGCCGCTCTGACCCACGATCCGAAACTGGACGATGCGGCCCTGTCAGCGGCGCTTGACAGCCCGGCCTATTACATTGGTGCCCTCGGCAGCCGGAAAAGCCATGCAAAACGCTGCGAACGTTTGACCGCACTGGGTTTCGATACAAACGCCCTTGACCGGATCTTCGGTCCGATCGGACTGCCGATCGGTGCACGCACACCGGCCGAGATCGCCTTATCCATCCTGTCGCAAATCACCGCCATACGGCGCGGTGCCTCCCTTTAAGGGCCGTTGCGGATTGACCTGCACCAGGAAAACACCGGCTCTGCCCGGCCTGCTGCTGGCCGCAGGCCTGTCCCGGCGCATGGGCGACATCAATAAACTGCTGCTACCCGTCGACGGTACAGCGATGGTCAGGCGGACGGCCGACACCCTTTTGAGCGCGGGCGTTTCTCCGCTCATAGCGGTCACCGGTCCCGGTGCCGGTGACATTCGGGCCGCCCTGTCGGGACTTGCCGTGACCTTTGCCGTCAATGCGGATCCGGAAAACGGCATGGCCGGTTCGATCAGGGCGGGTCTTCGGCAACTGGCATCGGCCACCGGAACCAATGACGCCACCCATGTTTTAATCGCGCTTGCCGACATGCCTTATGTGCGGGCGGCCACCATCGGCACCCTGATCGCGGTAGCGTATCGTCACACAGATCAGGGGATTATCGTCCCCTCTTACGGGAACCGTCGCGGCAATCCGGTTCTGTGGCACAGGCGTTATTTCAGCAAACTGGCGGCACTGGAAGGCGACAGGGGCGGACGGTCACTGATGACCGACCATGCGGACCAGGTTCTGATGAAAGACTGTAATGATCCCGGCATTCATATGGATGTGGACACAGCGGCCGATGCAACACGACTGGGACTGATACGGACTTAGGAACAATCCGCCCAAGGCAGGAAATCCTCTTCGTCGTCAGCCTCCAGAACCCGGCGCACCACGTCAGGGGAAAATCCAGAACGCAGCATCGCGTCCCTTTCCTTGCGGGCCTTGTCCGGCGGTACCGGACTGTCCTGACGACGAAAGGGCCCAAATCGCCGGCGACGTGCATAGGCAATCCCGGCTTCCAGAGCCAGCCTCCCTTCGCCAAACTCTGCGGACATGTCTGCCAGAATGCTTTCAACAAGGACCCTATCCACGCCTTTGCTGCGCAAATCCTGCGCGATCTGATGCGGCGGTCTGCCGCGCGCGATCATCCTCGCCGCACGGCGACGGGCATACGTCGCATCATTCACATATCCGAGGTTGACGCACCGTGCGACAACCTCGACTATCCACTCCGACTGTTCATCCGTCGGAACCTCCAGGCCTGCGCAGCGACGCAGGACTTTCCGCGCCAACACTTCCGCCAGCCGCGCTTCGGTTGCTGAATAACGGCTCAGATAATGCAGGGCCGCACGTTCCAGATACGCTTTCGTCACCGGGCGGGGTTGGATGTTGCGGTCATTCATTCACTGCGCCCATTGCCATATGGTGCTTACTTACGATGTCCTCAGGGCTGGCATCCCATGCCCATAGGTCATATCTTCAACCACGGTCAGAAAAGCATCAATATCGCCATCGCTGTTATAATAATGCGGCGAGACTCTTACCGTTGTTTCAATCCCCCTCGCTTCCATATCCAAACGCGTATGAAACACACTGGAAACCTGCACGGCAAAACCGCGTCCGGCCATTGACCGCTTGATATCTTCAGGACGCAGACCGTCCAGCTGAAACGTAATGATCGCCGCCGATGCCCCGTCGGGACAGGTCGGACGCACCCCCTTGACCGCAGCCAAACCATCGCGCAACCGTTGTGCGAGCATCTGCGTCCGCGCCGTTGCCCGTTCCACACCAAGATCCCGCAGATAGCCCAATGCCGCCGCCAGCCCCAACTGCCCGGCGATACCGCGTTCCCATGCTTCAAAAACACGGGCATCGGTGCGCAGGTCATACTGGTGCGCTGTTGTCCAGGACGCCGCCTGGTTGGTCAGCATGGCGGGTTTCAGCTTCGCAAGCGCACGTGGCCCGGCATAAAGAAATCCCGTTCCCCGAGGTCCCCGCAGAAATTTACGGCCCGTCGCTGTCATCATATCGCAGCCGATTTCATCCACATGAACCGCTAACTGGCCGACAGACTGGCAGGCATCGACCAGATAAAGAACATCGCTCCCCTTAAGCATGCGCCCGACCTCGGACACCGGGTTGATCTGACCGCTTGATGACGGAACATGGCTGAGACTGACCAGCCGTGTCCGGTCATCCACCAATGCCGCGACACTTCCGGCATCCAGACGACCGTCCACGCCCGCGGGGGCGACCCTGATTTCTATATCATGCCTTTCCGCCATATGCAGATAGGCGACATAATTGCTGCAATATTCATTGAACGCCGTGACAAGATTGTCGCCGGAAGAAAAGGGCACGCTGTAAAATGCCTTGTTCCAGGCGTCGACCGCACTGGCGGCAAAGGCGTAATTCTCCTTCGCGCCGCCAAAAACACCGGCCAGCCTGCGATAGAGTTTTTCCTTTTCAGGCTCTCTTTCAGCTTCGGCCACATATCCTCCCAGCCTTGCCTCAAGGCCGATATGGTCGATCTGTGCCTGCACAACCGGCCATGGCATCAGGGAAGCACCGGCGTTATCCAGATGGACATGATCTTCCACGCCCGGGGTTTCATTACGCAAACAGTCTATGTCCAGCGACACGGCGTGGGTTTGCGACAGAGGCTCGGTCTCAACATTTTCGGCAATGCTCATGCCCTTTATTCTCCGGCGATGCGCAAGGTTTTTGGAGGCCCTGATAAGGAGATCCGCCAGAATTCTCTTGCGTCTTTGGCCTACAAACTGTAATTCAGCCGTAACATTTAGACGTGGTGTGCATTTTCTCAAGCGGGTTTAGACACGCTTTTTCAAGCGCGTAACTTGTCCATGAAAGTAGAGAAAGCAGGCCCCGCGCAATATAAAAATGGCACTCTCGGTGTTTTGTGGTTTTGGTTCGATCGCGACTGAAGATTTCGTAAAGCTGGCGCGATGCGGTGCAGGATTGTCGAAACCCCGGAGACCGGTAAAAACAACAGATCCGGGTCGGGAAAACAGGCCGCTACGGCGGCTGGTCTGAGTTTTTCAGGGCTGCCATAGGTTTAGCCCGCAATTTGTGTATAATGGCCGGATCGCCGAATAAAAAGAGCGAGACGGGTGGAAATGGTTGAAGCAAACGCAATGAATGCTGTAACGCCCACGTTGGATCCCAGCCTACCGCGCCGCTTTGCGGATTTTGATACCCTTGTCGAGGCACTGGAATACGCCGCCAAAGGCTTGCGCGGCGCCAATTTCTACAATGCCAAGGGCGACCTGATATCCACGCTGACATGGACAGAGGCCCAGAAGCGCGCCCAAAAAATCGGCCGCATTCTGGCAGGGATCGGTTTTCAGCCGGGCGAGCGCATCGCCCTTATTGCCGAAACAAGCGCGGATTTTGTGTGCTTTTTCCTTGGGTGCCAGTATGCCAGCGTCCTGCCTGTCCCGCTGCCCCTGCCCACATCCTTTGGCGGGAAAAATGGATATGTCGGCCAGTTGCGGCTTCAGCTTGAAAGCTGCATGGCCAATGGTGTGATGGCACCGGGCTTCATGGACGATATGATTGCCCAGGCCGCCGAAGGCACGTCGCTGCGCTTTGCCGGTAGCATGGCCGACTATATGGACAGCGGTAAGGACAAAGACCCCACACTGCCCTCGGCGGATGATCTGGCCTACCTCCAGTACAGTTCGGGCAGCACCCGCTTTCCGCATGGTGTCGCCGTCACGCACCGCTCACTGCTCTCCAACACACGCGGCATGGGCTATCACGGCGTCATGCTGCGGGACGAAGACCGCTGTGTCAGCTGGTTACCCTTTTACCATGACATGGGGCTGGTCGGTACGCTGTTGACGACATTGACGTGCCAAATGTCCGTTGATTTTATCCCCACGGAAGAATTTGCCCGCCGTCCGCTCAGTTGGCTGCGCGTCATGTCCGCCAACAAGGGAACGATTTCCTACAGCCCGACTTTCGGTTTTGACATCTGCACCCGCCGCGCCGCCTTGCGCAAGAACGCACTGGAAGGTCTGGACCTGTCCACATGGCGTGTCGCCGGCGTGGGAGCGGAAATGATCCGCCCTGAAGTGCTGCGTGGCTTCATAGAAACTTTCGGTCCCATTGGGTTCAGCGAAAAAGCGTTCCTGCCAAGCTACGGCCTTGCCGAGTGCACCCTCGGCGTCAGCTTTGCCGAGCCCGGAAAGGGTATTGAAATCGACCTCGTGGAGGAAGCCCGCCTTGCCGGAGACCGTCATGTGCTTGTGAACGGCAAGGATGGCAATGTCCGCATGCGGGAGGTTGTTAACTGCGGCCGTCCTCTTCCCGAATATGAAATTGATATCCGTGATGAGGATGAAACACCGCTCGCGGAAAATCACGTCGGACGGATTTTTATCCGCGGAACGTCTGTGATGCGCGAATATTACAATGATCCCGAAACAACGCGTGCGGTGCTCAGCCCGGAAGGCTGGCTCGATACCGGTGACATGGGATATATGAAAAACGGCGATATCTATATCGTGGGACGCGCCAAGGACATGATTATCGTCAATGGCCGTAATCACTGGCCGCAGGATATCGAATGGGCGGCGGAACAGATCGACGGTGTAAAAACCGGTGATGCGGCCGCCATTTCGGTCCCCGGTGAAAACTCTGAAGAAGTCCCGATGATACTGGTACAATGCCGCCATTCCGACCCGGCGGAGCGGGCAAAATTCATCGACGCCATGAAGCGGCATGTCCACAAGGTTACCGGCGTCAACTGCATGATCGAACTGGTCCCGCCGCGATCCTTGCCCCGCACCTCATCAGGCAAACTCAGCCGCGTCAAAGCCCGCAATGAATACCTGTCCGGCGGGTTGCAGGCCCTGGCAAGCTGATTAACCGACATGTCGATGACGCAAACCGGCACCGATACGGGGCCTGTTTCCTTTGTTGCGCCGGGAGCCGATACGCCGCGTGCCCCCGTATCCGGTGAAACGGATCAAAAGGGCCGGCCCCCAAAGCACCGGCTGATTGTAGCGGTCACGGGTGCAACCGGTTTCCTTGGCGGACATTTGCTGGATTCCCTCACCGAGGCCGGTCATACGGTGCGTGCTCTCACCCGCCGTCCACAGACAGAACGGGCCGGTGTCAGCTGGATCAGGGGCGACCTTGACAATACTGAAAGCCTGATGGACCTGTGCCGGGGGGCAGACGTCCTCATCCACGGCGCTGCACTGACCAAGGCCCTGACGCGTGATATCTTTTTTGATGTCAATGTGACCGGATCGCGCAAGGTTTTCGAGGCCGCCGCCGCAGCGGGTATTGGACATGTGATACAGGTGTCCAGCCTCGCGGCACGGGAACCGCGCCTGTCGCATTACGGTGCCAGCAAAGCGGCCGCCGAACTGCTGCTGACCGCCAGGAAGTGGCCGTTTCGGTGGGTCAATGTGCGTCCACCGGCTGTTTATGGCCCCGGGGACCGGGAGATACTGAAACTCCTTCAGGCTTTGAGATACGGCTTCCTCCCGGCACCGGGCAGCCGTAACAACCGGTTTTCCATGATGCATGCGCGCGACCTCGCGGATGCGCTCACTCTGTTGTGCCATGGCGGCAATGCCGGACAGACGGTTGAAATAGATGACGGGCATACCGGCGGATATACACTGGCCGATGTTGCCGCCGCCCTGCCCGCTCCCTTCGGCGGCACGGGAGGGAAACGGCGAAAACCTCCCATTATCCTGTCCGTTCCCAAACCCCTTCTTGTCACGCTGGGACTGGTCAACGGGGCTGTCGCACGCCTTGTCAGGCGGCCTGTCACACTGACGGGTTCATCCGCCCGTTATCTTTGCCATGCGGACTGGACCGTTCGCCACGCATTGCGGCCCCGCCTGGAAGGATGGCAACCGAAATACGCCCTGCCGCAGGGCCTGGCGGAAACCATAGAATGGTATCGCGCCCGGGATCTTTTATGATACGGTCCGTCGCGCTTTAGTGCCGGATATAACGGCGTAAAAAACAACGGATACAGGGAAACACCATGGCTGAGGCTGATACGCTGAAAACCCTTTACGACCTGATTACTCCCATCAATCGCAAAGGGATATCGCTTACGCCCGAGACGACATTCGCAGCCGACCTGGAACTCGACTCCCTGACCGTGATGGATCTGGTTGCTGAAATCGAAGACAGTTTTGACATCATCATGCCGCTCAACATGCTGCCGGACCTGGAAACCATCGGCCAGGTGGCGGATGCGGTTGAGAAAATTATCGCAGACAGTGAGTAAAAGCCGTGGACCTTCTGGAAAAATTCGCACCCGTTATCGCGCAAAGGAACAGCCTGCCCTTTGACAACACCGACCCGTTCAAGGTCGTCATGGACAAGGTCATATCCGAGACGGAAGCCCTGATTGAAGGCCGCCATACCATTCTGGCCGGCACTAACAATTATATGGGCATGACCTTCCAGCCGGATGCTCTGGAAGCCGCCAAGCAGGCCCTGGATATGTTTGGCACCGGCACCACGGGATCCCGAGTGCTGAACGGAACCTACGGCGGCCACAAACAGCTTGAAAAGACCATCGCGGATTTTTACGGCATGAAGAGCTGCATGGTGTTCTCCACCGGGTATCAGGCCAATCTGGGCCTGATATCAACACTGGCGGGCCGGGAGGATTACCTGATCATCGACGGCGACAGCCACGCCTCCATTTATGACGGCGCTTCCATGGGCGATGCCACGGTCGTCCGTTTCAAGCATAACGACGCGGACAGCCTGGAAAAACGCCTGAAACGCCTTCCGGAAAATGCCGGCAAGCTTGTGGTCGTCGAAGGTATCTATTCCATGCTTGGCGACGCGGCGCCACTCAAGGAATTGTTGGAGGTGTCGAAGCGCTACGACGCCATGACACTCGTGGATGAAGCCCATTCAATGGGGTTCTGCGGTTCAACAGGGCGCGGTGTCGCCGAAGACCTCGGTGTTGAACATCTTTGCGACTTCATTGTCGGTACTTTCTCAAAATCGGTCGGTACGATTGGCGGCTTCTGTGTTTCCAATCACCCCGAGTTTGATGTGCTGCGCCTGGTTTGCCGGCCTTACATGTTTACCGCATCGCTGCCACCCAGTGTCGTTGCCTCGGCGACCAAGGCCATTGAAGCCATCGCCCGCGCCGGAAATCGCCGTGCCCACCTTTGGGAAAACGCGCGCCGTCTGCACGCTGGCCTGAAAGCAGCGGGTTTCACACTGGCAACACAGCAGGCGGAAAGTCCAATCATCGCCGTTTGTCTGCCGGACCCGCTGATCGCCACCCGTTTTTGGGAAACCCTTCTGATGGAAGGGGTTTATGTCAATATGGCATTGTCGCCGGCAACCCCCGGCGGACTGAATCTGATGCGCGCCAGTCTCTGCGCCCAGCACACGACCGAACAGGTCGACATGATCATTGAACGCTTCAAGCACACAGCGGCAAGCGTCGGACTGTCACTGGAAAAAGCCGCCTGAGACCAAAGCGGCCTGCATCTGACGAAATTTGAACCGACCCGGGAGAAGGCGCTTACTTGAATGCGCCTTTTTTTCTTAAGGACAGAAACATCCGCAACCCCGACAGAACAGGGCGCCGTCTCATGGCGTCCGTTATCGTGATCTCAACCCCGGAATGGCGGTGGATTTTCCAGGCCAGATAATCGATACCGCCATCAAACGTCATGGAAGCCTTGATCAGGCGCAACAGACTGACGATTTTACCGTCCAGCGTACGCAAAACCCACAGCAGTGACGCACGATAATAGGGCCCCCGTGGCGGCTGACTGGACACGGCACTGCCGGCACCGAGGATATCCGCCTGTCCAAGCGCACCCAGGACCAAGGGCGTCATATCTTCATACCGCTTGCGGTCAAGGGCAAAGATCTCAGCCCCCTTGTTCCCTCTTTCAGAACGCAGTTCAGCACCATATGTACGGCTAAAGGCGGTTTCCCACAGCAGGCGCGGCGTTACAAACGGCGGCAGTAGGTCTATGACGGACTGCAACATGGTCATGGCCGCCCGACCCACGGCGGCGGCCATGCGACGCCTCATATCCTGATCGCGGGCCAGCAATAGCTGACAGGGCTGACAAAACCGTGCCCAGAGGGACACATTCAGGCAGGAAGGCCGCACTCGGCGCTCAAAAGCCTCCAGCGTGAGCACCGCGTATTTACTACGGACTGTAACGCCGCCGGGCTTTTCCGGGTCCTCCACATGCAGCTCGTGATAGAAGACATTGGGCGGTAACAGCGCGTTGGCAATCACCAGCCATTGCTTGTCATAAGCATGCCCATAGTCATCGACAATGACATAGAAATCGAGGATCCGGTCATCGATTTCGCCCGTACGCAAACAGGATCCGTAAAACAGCACACCAAGTACGCTGTCACCATAGCGGGCTGCGATGGCGCGGGCGGCTGCCAGGACGGGGGTCGGAACGTTTCGCCGCCATTCGTCCAGGACAAAGTCCGTAAGCGCCATCCCGGCCTGCCCCTCCATAAAGCCGCCTTTACAGACGGACAAAGGTCAGGGAACGATTTGCTTTCAACCGCATCGGTTTGCCAGGCAGGGGCGAGAACATCTCACCGTCAAGAGTGACGGGATCGGAGCCGTCTATCAGAATTTCATCCCCCCGGCCATGTGCAACACCACCAATATCTTTTGCACCGAATGCCCCGGTCAACAGACCGGCGAAAGCCTTGATGACCGTTTTGCGGCCGGTCCCCACTGCGGAAAAACCGAGCCCACCGGCACCAGCCCGACCATAAGGCCTGAGACCAAACAATAATTTTTCAAGCGTGGTAGCGATAACAACCGTATAGCGACCATCAATGGTGGCCTCTCCTTTGGGCGACAGCGTCATCGGCGCCGAGGCCAGAAGGTCACGCTGCGCACCAACACCCAGTGCGGCACCAAGCAATGTCAGTAACGACCAGATATGCGCCAGCGTGTTGGGCATGCCTTTGGAATAGGCATGCTCCCGGCACCAGTGAATGCCCTTGACGATACCGGCGGTTCCGAAAAAGGTGCCGACCTTGGCTTCACTCCCGTCGCCGATGTCAAGCTCGATCAGGTTACGGATGGTCATCCGATCCTGCAAAGCCCCTTCCTTCACGATTTTCAGCAACCGGCGCAGCATTTTCTCGGGGCATCCTCTGGCTCCCAGATCGGCTGCGGTCATATTGGTCTTTCCACCGGGCAAAATGGCGATCGGCGGAATAACGGAAAAGGGGTTGCGGTAAAGCAGCGACGACAGGACAAGGCCGGTGGTGCCATCACCACCATTGATGACCAGCAGGGCCGGGCTGGCCTTGGCAAAAAGGCTCAACGCTTCATCAATGGAATCAAGGCCGTCCATCTCGAAATGAACGACATTGGCACTATCACTGACAACCTTGCGGACTTTATCGATACCCTCAACATTGGTCGTACTTTTCGGGTTCGACAATACTGCCACAATTGGGACAATGGCCCCGCTTTGCAGGCGTCTTTGATCCAACTCCATCGATATTGGCCTTTTTCACAAAAAAGCGCCGGGGTTTTCAGACCCCGACACTTGAAAACTATCACGCGCTTTTATGTAAAAGCGATTTAAAAAAAATGCAACACTAGCGACGCCGGGCACGATGATGCTTTTTCTTTTCATCGGACCCGCTCAGCAGATAATTCATACTGACATCCATTGTCGTTGTACCCGAACCGGCCGCAAAGATCACTTTTTCATGATCGGGTTTGCCCAAACCCAGTTCGGGGTTGTTGGAAAAGCCGAAGCCTTCGGAAAAAACATCTGCCTTGCCGTTTGCGTTACGGTCATGCAGCACCACCAGCGCAAAACTACCCTGATGCGGCAGCGGAACACACATATCCTGACTGTGGTCACGGACAGGAACTTCGACCCTGACCAGTTTCTTGCCCTTTTCCAACCACTCCTCGGCGTTATCACTGTATATTTGGGCGCGCAGATTGCCTTCGATCTTTTTCACGCCGCTCACATGCACCAGAAGAACGGGGGCTGCCGCATCCGCTTGTTCCTCTATCGGACAGGCCGCTGTGGCACTCAATCCGCCGACGAACATGCCGGTCAGCGACACGAATGCGGCTATGGCCGCGACAGTGCCCACAAAGGATTGTTTTTCCATTGTCATGCGTATACGTGCCCCATGGCGTTTGCCAACGGCCTGCCACATAGTCAGAATCAGCATCCGGGCCGGCGCAACCCTTATCTCATATGCAGTTCGAAATTAATTGATCCAGTTCAAGATAAATCCCCATTAAATGGCGAAATTATGTCGATAAACCCTCATTTTCGGTATAAGGGCGTGACCTGTCGGAAAAACTGAAACCTATCAGCGTCAAGGCCCCAGCCCGTATGTTCACCCGCATCGACCGTTACGTCCTGCGCCAGATACTGGGTCCCCTTTTCATGACATTGGGTATCGCGGCCCTGCTGTTGATTCTGGAAAGAATGCTGCGGCTGTTCGATTTCGTCATCAACCAGGGGGGGCCGGTCGGCGTTGTTTTCCGCATGCTGGCAAATTTGACGCCGCATTATATGGGATTGGCGCTTCCTGTCGGGCTGTTTCTAGGGGTGCTGATGGCTTTCCGAAAACTGAGCCTGTCCAGCGAATACGATGCGCTGCAAACCGCTGGCATCGGACTGCCACGAATGATGCGGCCCATTCTGATGCTTTCCCTCATCCTGATGGTGATTAACACATTGCTGGTTGGCTGGGTGCAGCCCTATAGCCGCTATGCCTATCGGGGACTGGTTTTTGACCTGCGCAGCGGCGCGCTCGGTGCCAGTGTCAGGGTCGGCGAGTTTGTCGAAATCGGTGATGACATGGTCCTGCGTATTGAAGTGTCAAACAAGGACGGTGCCGAGTTGGAGGGAATATTCCTTGAACGCCTGAAGGAAGACGGCAGTGTGGCAATCTCGGCGGCCCGTGGCGGTTTTTTCAATACCGGGGACGAGCAATCCGTTTTGCTCAGGCTTTATGATGGGGTTCTGATTGATGTGAACGAACGCCAGAATAAGCCCCGCGTGCTGCAATTCGACCGTCAGGACATCGCCATCACCCTGCCCGAAAGCGCCCCTTTCCGGGACCGTGGCGGCGAAGAACGGGAAATGACCCTGCCGGAACTGTACCGCGAGCAGGCAAACCCTCGGAATACGAGGGCGGTGCGCGACGCCTATACCGGTAGCCTCCACTGGCGGGTCATGCACAGCCTGACATTTCTCGTCCTGCCCCTGCTCGCCGCGCCGCTTGGATTGACCAACAAGCGAACCGGGCGCGGCACCGGTATTGTTGTCGGTGTCAGTCTGCTCATCGTCTATAATGAACTGATGGAAGTGATGGAAAGTCTTGTCGCGGATGGCAGGTCACCGTTTTTGACGATCTGGGCCCTGTTTGCCATGTTCCTAGGGCTCAGTCTTGTCTTCTTCAGGACCGCATCGCTCAAGGCGGGCGGTGAACCGCTGGGCTGGATCGACAGTCTATGGTCCAGGCTGTCCACACCCCTGACCCGGCTGATGAAAACAATTCTGGGCATACGGTCATGACAGACGGGCAAACGATAACCGGGCCCGTGGACAGAATTGGCCGCTGGCGACGGATGCGGCGGATGATTATACCGTCCAGGACCCTCAGCCGGTATATGGTCCGCCTTTTTTTAAGCCGGTTTCTCGGTATTCTGATCGGACTGACGGCCATTCTCCAGATTCTCGACCTTCTCGCCACGGCGGACGATGTCATGGCGGCGGACGGGGCGACCTGGTCGTCCATTGCCAGCTATGTGGCGCTGCGCCTGCCACAACTGGCCGACCAGTTCACACCGTTCGTTGCCTTGCTGGCCAGCCTGCTGACGCTCGCGACCCTGAACCAGCACAGCGAAGTGGTGGTGATGAAGGCAACCGGCCTGTCGGCGCACCGGATCCTCTCTCCGCTCGGATTTGCCTGTTTTTTCATCGCTGTCAGCCATTTCCTGTTTGCCGACCGTATTGTCAGTCCGGCACGGGCAACGCTGGATTATTGGGCTGATAACGACTTCGCCGTCGACTTGCCGTTAAGCTCCGAGACGGTGCGCCGTTTGTGGATGAATGAGGACAGCACCCTCATCCTTGTGGACAGGGCGTCTCGCAGCTCCGGCGGACGGGTGATCCTGGACGGGGTGACATTATTTGAACGGGATGCAAGAGGGCGCCTTGTTGCCGTCGTCCGTGCCGATTTCGCATGGCATCAGAACGGCCGCTGGACACTGCATGAAGTTCGCCGTTTTGATGCCGGTGACCATCTGCTGTCGTCAGCCGCCAGCATCGACTGGGGCATCTCGACACCACCGGACCGCTTTCTCGCCCTGAAGATCAATCCGGATCATGTGACGCTGGCGACCCTTTGGCACGCCATGGAGGAATTACAGGATGAAGGTCTTCCCACCGACAGGCTGATGGCCAGTCTTTACCAGAAAATCGCCGGACCGGCGGCCACCATCCTCATGCCGCTTCTGGCAGGGGTTGCGGCCTTTGGCGCGCATCGACGGGGCGGCCTTGTTCTGCGCGTCATTTTTGGCATGGCGCTGGGTTTTGCCTTTTTTGTCGCCGACAATTTCATGCTGGCCATGGGCGAATTTGGTGTCGCACCGCCGCTGCTGGCCGCGTGGGCGCCGTTTTTCCTGTTTCTCATACTCGGCTATGCCGTTCTTTTCCTAAGCGAAGAGGGACGCTCCCCGGCGTACAGACCGCCAGAAGATACAGCCGCTGGGACGGGAAAACCCCTGTCAGGTCCGCAATCATGATGTCTGCGCAGAACCGGGACACCGATCAGCGCCGCCGGCTTGCAGGCGGGGCCGGTGCCGCTTTTCTCGGCCGGCTTGGCGCCGTGATTGAGGTCGCATCCATTCTTGTTTTCACCTGGGCCTATGGCACGGTCGGTTTCGGCCTGTTCGCCGTCTTGTGGAGCTTTGTGAAAATCGGCACGGCCGTGGCCGAACTGGCCATGCCGACAGCGCAGCAGCGCTTCGTCCCGCAGGCAGACGAGACCGGCGCGCATGCGGCGGCAGGCTTTGCCATGAAAATCAGCGTTGCGGCGGCGGTGGTCATCGCTCTTGCGGTGACTGCCGCCGCGCCATACATCGCGCCGCATATCAATACGGGTGACGCCAGCGCCGGCCATATGACCGATATTGTGCGGTTGTATGTCTGGGTGCTGCCATTCTGGACATTGATCGAGGTGGCAACAGCGGCCATCCGCGCACGCCGCACCTTCGGTCCGGAAATCCGTGTGCGTATTTTTTATGAACAGGGGCTGCGCCTTCTGGCGGCACTGGCCTTCGCCGGACTGGGCTGGCAGGTTTACGGGCTTTTTCTGGCGCATCTGGTCAGCACGGCTCTGGCCGCAATTCTGGCACTCAGACTTGTGGCTCGCCACTATGATCTACGGAAACTGGCTTCCGCCCCGATGACGGGCGATATGCCGCGCACCGTCCTTCTTTACGGTCTCAGCGTGATGCCGGCCGGCTTTGTCAAAAAACTGGTCAGCGAACTGCCGGTGATTTTCCTGAATTTTCTTCTCGCAGGCGCCGCGGGCGCCGCTGCGGGCGGTATCTATGCCGTGGCACGTAAAGTCGCCAGCGTGCTGCAACTCGTGCGTCTGCCGTTCGATTACGTGATTGCGCCGATCGCTTCCGAGACTGCGGCAAAAGGGGACAGTGCACAGCTTGCCGATCTGTTTGCCTTCGCGACGCGTCTGTCGCTTGCTCTTGTGCTGCCACTGGCGACGGCCCTGATTGCCGCCGGCAACGATATTCTGGCCCTGATGCGGCCGGAATATCAGGCCGCTTACGCGGCCATCGTCATTCTGTCGGCAGGCCGTATCAGCGAGACCTTTGCAGGCCCGTCGCCGGCACTGGTGGAAATGCTCGCCCATCGCAGCCTGCCCGCCATAAACGGTTTGGCCGGCCTTGGAACGCTGGCCGCGCTCAGCTATGCCCTCATCCCGTCTTTTGGTGTGGCAGGCGGGGCGCTGGCCGCAGCCGCCGGGTTGAATATCACGGCCCTCCTGGCCTTTATGGAACTGCGTCTGTTGTTCCGTCTCAGCCCTCTGACGCGGAGCGGCCTGCCGGTGATCCTTGCGGCCATCATTGCCGGTGCGGCTATTCTCGCCGGCGGTCTTCTCCTCAGACCGTATGGCCCGCCCTGGGGGCTGGCATGGGCCCTTGTCTCCTTCGCGCTTTCGGTGGCCGGCATCATACGTTTTGTCTTGCCGGCAGACGACAGGGCCGCCCTGCCCCTGCCCATCCTTCAAGGCAAACGGGGCAGCCCCGCATAACGCCCCGTGATCAAGACTATGGCCTTTGGGCACCGACCGCCTTACTGTGGCGGCACGACACACTCTCCATGGCATAACGGCACATCGGATTTTATGAGCGCACGCAACCAGTCGGTTTCCGTCAGACCTGTCACGGGCAAGGCGGACCTGAAGACCTTCATCCGCGTCACGGAGCAAATCTACCGCGACGATCCAAACTGGGTTCAGCCCCTGATGGTGGAAAGGCTCGACGCCCTCAGTCCCGACAAAAATCCCTTTTTCAACCATGCGGAAGTGACCATGTGGCTGGCGGAACGCGGCGGACGGCCCGTGGGCCGTATTTCCGCCCAGATCGATGACCTGGCACAGGACAGTTGGGGACCGAAACTGGCACATTTCGGTCTTTTCGAGGCAGAGGATGCCGAGGTGGCGGCCGCACTCGTCGCCACGGTGGAAGACTGGGCCCGCAGCCGTGGTATGACCCGCCTGCAAGGCCCCTGGTCGCTTTCCGCAAATATGGAGGTCGGGCTGCTGGTGGACGGCTTTGACACACCGCCTGCCGTGATGATGCCCCATGGCCGCCCGGGCTATGACGGATGGCTGAAAGAACTTGGCTTTGCAAAGGCCAAGGACCTGTTCGCCTACGAACTGGATATCACCGGCGAGGCGCACGACCGCACGAAACGCATCGTCGCCGCGGCCAAGCGCAACAGCCGCATCCATATGCGCGAAATCGACATGAAGCGCTTTGACCAGGAACTGGCCGTCGTCCTCGACATCTTTAACGACGCCTGGGGCGAAAACTGGGGCTATGTTCCAATGACCGAGGCGGAAATGAAACACGCCGCCGCCGCGCTGAAACCCGTGGTCAAACCCCACCGGACCATGATCTGCGAGTATGACGGCGAACCCGTGGCCTTCATGCTGACCATCCCGGACATCAACCATAAAATCCGCGACCTGAACGGCCGTCTGTTCCCCTTCGGGATTGTCAAGCTGCTGGCCCGGATGCTTTCCAGGAAAGAGGACCGGATGCGCGTACCGCTGATGGGTGTCCGCAAGAGCTTTCAGCGCAAACCGGCGGGCGCGGCCATGGCCCTGTGGATGATAGAGGTCAGCCGCAGGAATGTCGTCGATCGCGGGGCCTATTTCGGCGAGCTGAGCTGGATTCTCGAAGACAATGACGGCATGAACAAAATTCTCGTCGATATCGGCTGCCGGGTCTATAAAACCTACCGCGTCTATGAGAAACCGCTGGCCGGCTGACGGACGGCGAAAACACTGTCCCGTCATCGGTATCAGACCTCAGCCTGACAGCATCCAGCGTACACCCTCGTCCCGCTCAAACAGATACAGCATCAGCCTGAGCGCCTGCCCCCGTCTGCCTTCCAGTGTGGGATCGGTGGCGACGATCCGGCGTGCATCGTCCTGGGCGATGTCGAGAAGGTCGCCGTGCGCCTCCATGTCCACGAGACGAAACCCCGGCAGACCGGACTGGCGCGTGCCGAGCAGATCGCCGCCGCCCCGCAGTTTCAGGTCTTCCTCGGCGATGACGAAGCCGTCTTCGGTCTCACGCATGATATTCAGGCGCCGGCGCGCCGTCTCGCCGATCTCGTCGGCGCGCAGCAGCAGGCAGGTGGACGCCGCCGCCCCGCGCCCCACACGCCCGCGCAACTGATGCAGTTGCGCCAGCCCGAAACGCTCGGCCTGTTCGATCACCATGATCGTCGCCTCGGGCACGTTGACGCCGACCTCGATCACCGTGGTCGCAACCAGGATGGCGATCTCGCCCGCCTGGAAACGGGTCATGACGGCGTCCTTGTCCGCTGCTTTCATGCGGCCGTGGATCAGGCCGACCTGCCCGGCGAACAGACCGTCAAGCATCTGGAAGCGGTCTTCGGCCGCGGCGACATCGTCGCCAGCGGAATCTTCCACATAGGGACAGACCCAGTAGGCGCGGGCGCCCTGCGCGACAGCACGCGACAGGGCCGGGACCACTTCGTCCAGGCGCGACAGCGGTACGACGCGGGTCGTCACCGGCTTGCGGCCCGGCGGTTTTTCGCGGATTCGCGAGACATCCATGTCACCGTAGGCCGCCAGTCTGAGGGTGCGGGGGATGGGGGTCGCGGTCATGCCGAGGATGTCGAGACCCCTGTCCGCCTTGGCGGCGAGGCGGGCGCGCTGGGCGACGCCGAAGCGGTGCTGTTCGTCGATGACGGCGAAGCCGAGATCGCGGAAGACCACATCGTCCTCGAGCAGGGCGTGGGTGCCGATCAGGATGTGGATGTCGCCGTCGGCGAGCGCGCGCAGCTTTTCCGTGCGCGCCCTGCCCTTGTGGCGGCCGGTCAGCACGGCGACCTCGAGCCCGCCGGCCACGGCCAGCGGCCGGATGCCGTCCAGATGCTGGAGGGCGAGAATTTCCGTCGGCGCGATGAGGGCGGACTGGGCGCCCGCCTCGGCCGCCGCCGCCATGGCGAGGAGCGCGACCACCGTCTTGCCGCTGCCGACATCGCCCTGCAACAGGCGCAGCATCGCCTCGGGCGCGGCCATGTCGCAGAGAATGTCCCGGACCGCCGCGTCCTGATCCGCCGTCAGGGCATAGGGCAAGGCGCGGCGGATGGCCCCGCGCACGGCCCCGCCGCCCTTGAGGCTGCGCCCGCGCTTGCGCCGCGCGGCATGGCGGACCAGCGCCAGCGCCAGCTGACTGGCGAGCAGTTCGTCCATGGCGAGACGCCGGCGGACCGGGCTGTCGGGGTTGAGCGTGGCGGCATCGACGGGCGCGTGCAGGGCGCGCAGGGCGTCGTGGAAAGACGGCCATCCCTCCCGCGCGAGGAGCGGCCCGTCCTGCCATTCCGCCAGCGCCGGCACCCGGTCGAGCGCCGCCCGCACGGCCTTTTCAAGGGTCTTCAGGGACAGGCCTTGCGTCAGGGGATAGACGGGTTCGATCCGCGGCAGGCTGTCTTCGTCCTCGGCCGCGAGGATATAGTCGGGATGGGTGATCTGCCGGTCGCCCTGAAACAGCTCCACCCGGCCGCTGACAAGGCGCACGCTGCCCACCGGCATCTGGCGCAGCAAAAAATCGGCGCGCGCGTGAAAGAATACCAGCGTCATGAAGCCGCTGTCGTCACGGGCGAGCACACGGTAGGGCGTGCGCCGGTTCGCCGGCGCCACATGTTTGAGGATGGTCAGGGCGAGGGTGGCGATGCGCCCGGGTTCGGCCACCGCCGCATGGGGACGGTAGCGCCGGTCGATCACGCCGGCGGGCAGATGAAACAGCAGGTCCTTCAGACGCGCGCCCGCGACCCGCTCGACCAGAACCCTGTTGCGGGGGCCGATGCCCGGCAGGCCGCCGATATCGCCGAAATAGGCAAAAAGTTCGTCCGGGCGCGCCATCGATCCGTCTACTCCCCCTTCCTGGGCCCTATGAGCCTGTCGTCACCGCCTGTATGTCACGGCCCCGTGTCATAGCCCAGTGTCATGGCCCAGTGTCATGGCCCCGTGTCATGGCCCCTGCCCCCGGCACCGTCCGCCTGACAACGCCGCCGACCCGCGCCGCGCCTGCTGAGCCGCCGGCATCCGCGCGCCCGGTTACACGGGAACGGGGTGACACAGGTAAAGGGCCATAAGGGTTCCTGGCAACAGGCACATATGGATATACGGGTACATGACCGCACAGGCACATGGCAACATGGATGCAGGACGTCATGGACACAGAGCGGCATGAGCGTGGGGCAACATGGACGTAGGGCGGCGCGGGCGTAGAGCGACGGGGCGCGGGGTCACAAGGGTCCAGGGCAACACGGGCATGGAGCAACATGGGCATGGGGCGATACGGATGGCAGGCCGGGGGCACATGGTCGCATGGGACGGTGCGGGCTTTCGCCGGGGCCGCGCCTGTCCTATCTATCGTGCGGTACCCGTACCGACCCGTGATAATATCGCCCGATCCATCCAGGCCGCGCACCGCCCGTCAGAGGCACGCGCGGCAGAGCGAAAGCCCGACCCAGATGACACAAACGCCGTCAAACCGCCATGATTCCGCCGCATCCGGCCCTGACGATCAATCTGACGACAAGAGGGACACCCGGCCCGGCAGCCAGAGTGATGAGGTGGCCGATGAAGTGGCAAATACCATGACCGATGAGGCAGGCGATGATGTTTCGGGCAACGTGTCCGATGGCGTTTCCGATGACACCCCCGATGATACCTCCGATGACACACCCGGGGCCCTGACCGTGCGGCGGCGGCGACTGCTGTTCCGGGCTTGGCACCGGGGCATCAAGGAACTGGATCTGATCATGGGCAACTTCGTGGAAAAACACCTGGACAGCTTCAACCATGACGACTGCGCCTGGTTCGAGGCCCTGTTCGAGGAACAGGACCACAGCGTCCTCAACTGGGTCACCGGCGGCGACGAGCCAATTCCGCCGCAGTTTCAAACACCTATGATGACACGTCTGCAAAGGCTTGACTTCATGACGCTGAAGGCCCGATAAGCCGCCCCCTATGGTGATCGAGACCCTATTGGAAAGAGACGGCGCGGCGCATGTGGGCGGCGTGCCGGCGGGTGTGGAAGGCGACCTTCTGGCCACGCTGGCGGCGCGTGCCTTCGCCGACGGACGGCGCCCGGTTCTGCACGTTGCGCGCGATGACGCCCGCCTGGCCGCGACCGAGATATCAGCGCGGTTTTTCGACCCCGGGCTGGAGATCATCCGCATTCCGGCGTGGGACTGCCTGCCCTATGACAGGGTCAGCCCGCACGCCGACATCGTGGCCGAACGCATGGCGAGCCTGGCAACCCTTGCCGGCGGCGCGCCGGGCAAACCCCGACTGGTCCTGACCACCGTCAACGCGCTGCTGCAACGCGTCTGCCCGCGCGCGGCGGTCAAACAGGGTACGCTGAAAGCCGCGCCCGGCGACGCCCTGGATCCGGCGCGTCTGACCGATTTTCTGGCCGCGAACGGCTACACCCGAGCCGGGCAGGTGATGGAGCCGGGCGATTATGCCGTGCGGGGCGGGCTGGTGGACCTGTTCCCGCCCGGCGCCGACAAGCCCCTGAGGTTGGATTTCTTCGGCGATGAGCTGGACAGCATCCGGGCCTTCGACCCCCTGAACCAGCGAACCGTACACACGGTCGGTACCCTGTCACTGACACCGGCGAGCGAACTGTCCCTCGGCCAGGACAGCATCACCCGTTTCCGCCGGGCCTATGTGGCCGGGTTCGGCCCGGCCAAGGGCGACGATATCCTTTATGAGGCGATCAGCACGGGCCGCAAGGCCCAAGGGGCGGAACACTGGCTACCGCTGTTTCATGACAGCCTGGAACGGCTGACCGACTATCTGCCGGACGCCCTGATCACCCTGGACCCGCAGGCGGACGACGCGGCCAAGGAACGGATCGAGGCCATCGCCGATTATTACGGC
Source organism: Eilatimonas milleporae (assembly GCF_003688555.1). GTDB lineage: Bacteria > Pseudomonadota > Alphaproteobacteria > Sphingomonadales > Kordiimonadaceae > Eilatimonas > Eilatimonas milleporae. The sequence continues at coordinate 180,858 of NZ_REFR01000012.1, read as the reverse complement.
GCCCGCGCGACCTCCTGGGAGCTGGTGAAGGACGGCAAGGGCGGCACCGCCCCGCCCTACAAGCCGGTGCCCGTCACCAGCCTGTATCTGGACGCCGGAGAATGGGACGCCCTGCTGGAACACGCCCACCGGCTGGCGGTTTTCGACGGCCCCGACCCGCTGGCCTCGCTGCACTACGGCGCCCGGCCGGGCCGGGATTTCGCGCCCGAACGCCAGCAGCGCGACACCAATGTCTATGACGCGGTGGCCGCCCATGCGGATGCGGTGCGCCGTGCGGGCAAACGCGCCGTTTTCGCCAGTTATACCGCCGGCGCCGCCGACCGCCTGCAAGGGGTGCTGGAAGATCATGGGGTAATGCCGCTGGGCCGGGCGGAAGGCTGGGCGGACATCCGCCGCAGCCCGGTCCAAACCGTCGCCGTCACCGTCCTGCCCATCGAGACGGGCTTCGAGACGGAAACGCTGGCCGTCATCACAGAACAGGACATTCTGGGCGACAGGCTGATCCGCCGGGCGCGGCGGCAGAAAAAGGCCGAGAATTTCCTGACCGACGCAGCCGTCCTGACCGCCGGCGATATGGTGGTGCATGCGAGCCACGGCATCGGCCGGTTCGAAGGACTGGAAACCGTCACGGTGTCCGGCGCGGCGCATGACTGCCTGCGCCTGACCTATCAGGGCGGGGACACCCTGTTCGTGCCGGTAGAGAATATCGAGGTCCTGACCCGGTACGGCAGCGAGGACGCGGGCGCGCAACTGGACAAGCTGGGCGGAGTGGCCTGGCAGGCCCGCAAGGCGCGCATGAAGCAGCGCATCCGCGAGATCGCCGACGGCCTGATCAAGCTGGCGGCGGCGCGCGAGTTGAAACCGGGTGAAAAAATCCTGCCGCCCGCCGGGGCGTATGACGAATTCTGTGCGCGGTTCCCCTTCAGCGAGACCGACGACCAGCTGCGCGCCATCGGCGATGTGACGCAGGATCTGTCCCGGGGACGCCCCATGGACCGGCTGGTGTGCGGGGATGTGGGCTTCGGCAAGACGGAAGTGGCGTTGCGCGCCGCCTTCATGGCGGTGATGGCGGGTCATCAGGTGGCCGTGGTCGCGCCGACCACCCTGTTGGCGCGCCAGCACTTCCTGACCTTCCGCGAGCGGTTCAAGGACCTGCCGGTTCGGATCGGCCACCTATCACGCCTGGTGCGCCAGAAGGAGGCCACCGCCACCAAAAAAGCCCTTGAGGACGGCACGCTGGACATTGTCGTCGGCACCCATGCCCTGCTCGGACGCGGGGTGGCGTTCAAGCGTCTGGGCCTGCTGGTGGTGGACGAGGAACAGCGTTTCGGCGTCGGCCACAAGGAGAAGCTGAAAGCGCTGAAAGCGGATGTGCATGTGCTGACCCTGACGGCCACGCCGATCCCGCGCACCCTGCAAATGGCGATGAGCGGTATCCGCGACCTGTCCATCATCGCCACCCCGCCGGTGGACCGGCTGGCGGTCAGGACGTTCGTCCTGCCCTTTGACCCGGTGGTGGTACGCGAGGCCCTGTTGCGGGAGCATTACCGGGGCGGCCAGAGTTTTTACATCTGCCCGCGCATCGCCGACCTGGAAGAGGCCGGAACCTTTTTAAAGGAACAGGTGCCGGAGGTGAAATTCGCCGTCGCCCACGGCCAGATGAGCCCCGGCGAAATTGAAGAGGTGATGACCGGATTTTACGACGGGCGCTTCGACGTGCTGCTGTCGACCACCATTATCGAATCCGGCATCGACGTGCCGTCGGCCAACACCCTTGTCGTCCACCGGGCCGACATGTTCGGGCTGGCGCAACTGTATCAGATCAGGGGCCGCGTCGGCCGTTCGAAAGCACGGGCCTATGCCTATCTGACGGTGCCGGCCGGCCGCCTGCTGACCAGCACGGCGGACAAGCGGCTGGAAGTTCTGCAAACGCTGGACACGCTGGGCGCCGGTTTCACCATCGCCAGCCACGACATGGACATCCGGGGTGCGGGCAATCTGCTGGGCGAAGAGCAGTCGGGCCATGTGCGCGAGGTCGGGGTCGAGCTGTATCAGAAAATGCTGGAGGACGCGGTTGCCGAGGCCCGCGCCGGCAGCGGCGAGATGGTGGAAAGCGACTGGTCGCCGCAGATCAATCTGGGGGCAACAGTGATGATCCCGGACGGCTATGTCGCCGACCTGAGCCAGCGCATGGCCCTGTACCGCCGCCTGGGCGGCCTGGAAAGCCGTGAGGATGTGGATGCCTTCATGGCGGAGCTGATCGACCGGTTCGGCCCCCTGCCGGGGGAGGTGAAACAGCTGGGCGCGGTGATGATCATCAAGGGCCATGCCAAGCGCGCCGGCATCGAAAAACTGGAAGCCGGCCCCAAGGGCCTGACCCTTTCCTTCCGCGACAACATTTTCGCCAATCCGAGCGGGCTGGTCGATTTCATCGCCAAAACCGGCCAGACGGCAAAAATCCGCCCCGATCACACGCTGGTCTATTATGCGCGCATGGACAAGATCGGCCAGCGCCTGAAGACGGTGGCCGCCATTGCCCGCAAACTGGCCACGCTGGCGGAGACGACGGACCGGGCCGCCTGACCCCCGGTGAACCGGCCTGTCACCGGACCAGGCCGGCAGGCCCGACCAGACCGCCGTCAGGCCGCCACTCAGGCTGCCGGGGACAGTTCGTCCATTACCTTGATCAGTTTGGCGGCATCCTGGGCGCCGGGCACGCCGTGCCGGCCGTCGAAGATGAAGAACGGCACCCCGGTGATGCCGATCGTGCGGGCATTGTCGATTTCGCCCCTGATGACGTCGCTGTCACTGTCGCCCGCGAGCAGGTCGCGGACGATGTTTGCGTCAAGGCCGACGCCTTCGGCCACAGATACCAGCAGATCATGGTCGCCGAGGAAGCGCCCGTCCTCGAAATAGGCCTTCATCAGGGCATCGGCGGCGTCGGCCTGCCGGCCGGTATTGAAAGCCCAGCGGATGACCCGGTGGGCATCCAGCGTGTTGGCGATACGCGCCGGCCGGTCGAAATCAAAGGCGATGCCGAGGGACGGGCCGAGCGTTTCCATATGGTCCCGCGCGGCCTTGTACTGAGGGCTGTCCCCGAATTTGCGGGCGTAATAGTCAGCCCGGTCGACACCCGCCGCCGGGGTGTCGGGGTTGAGCTGATAGGGGCGGTAGCGCACCGCGCCGACCCGGTCGCCGCGTTCCTTCAAGGCCGCGTCCAGCTGGCGTTTTCCGATGAAACACCAGGGACAGACCACATCGATGACAACGTCGATTTCCATGCGCCTTCTCCCGCTTGCAAGGCGACAGCATAGCAGACGGCGGGCAAAGCACCACGGGCTGCGGGTAAGAAAATGTTTACCCGTCAGCCCGCATGATACGACCTGATCCGATGAGCGAAGACTGTGGGAAGACGGATTTGTGACCACCGCCACCGACATTGCGGCAAACGGATTGCTGAGGGCAGAGCGTGACGCCGAGGATGCCGCCCGCCGGATCATCCGGGCGACGTCCGAAAGTCTGTCGGCACCCCCGGATGCATCAGGACCAGCCCCGGCGACGACCACACCGGGTGGCGAGGGAACACCCGCCGGCGGACCCGATAACGGTCCCGGCGGTGGATCGGGCCGCCCATTGAGTGCGGCCGTCACCGCCGACCCCACCATCACCGCCACCGTCGACCTGATCCGCGCGGAAACCGCGTTCAGCGCCAATGCCGCCGTTTTCCGCGCGGCATCGGAGGTGGACGAGGAACTGGGCCGCCTGCTGGACGACGAAGGCTGACGGAAGCCCCCGCCCCGCCGATCAGACGGCAAACCGGCCCCTAAACCAATCCCTAAACCAGCCTTGGACCAATTCGAAGACTATCTGTCAGACCGGACCGGCCCCGCCGCCAGGATCAAATCCTTGTGAGCGTGAAGCGCTTGACGCCCCCGGTACGCCGGCCCATATGATGGCGACCGTGAGCGGCTGCAACACATCATCCGGGGCCGGGGGCGATGCGTCCCCGAACAAAACGGCGTCCATGGTCGATCCATTTGGGCGGCGTATCACCTATGTCCGGCTGTCGGTGACGGACCGCTGCGACCTGCGCTGCCGTTACTGCATGGCGGAAGACATGGTTTTCCTGCCCAAGCCCGAGGTCCTGACGCTTGAGGAAATGCTGAGCCTGAGCGACGCCTTCATTGCGCGCGGGGTCGACCGTATCCGCCTGACCGGCGGCGAACCGCTGGTGCGCAAAAATATCCTGTGGCTGATCCGGGCCCTGGGCGCGCGTGTCAGGGACGGCCGCCTGAGGGAAATCACCCTGACCACCAACGGTACGCAATTGCCCCATATGGCGCATGACCTGGCGGCCGCCGGCGTCCGGCGCATCAATGTATCGCTGGACACGCGGGACCGCGAGACATTCGCCGAGGTGACGCGGCGCGACCGGCTGGACAGGGTGCTGGCGGGTGTGGCGGCGGCAAAGGACGCCGGCATTACCGTCAAGATCAATATGGTGGCCCTGAAAGGCCTGAACGATCACGAAATTCCGGACATGCTGGCCTGGTGCGCGGACGAAGGCCATGACCTGACCCTGATCGAGACCATGCCCATGGGCAGCATCGACGACGCCCGGGAAGATCGATATCTGCCGTTGAGCGGCGTCCTGCCCATGCTGGAGGAGCGGTTTTCCCTGATCCCCAGCCTGCACCGCACGGGCGGCCCCGCCCGCTACTGGGATGTGAACGGGGGCGCAAGCCGGCTGGGTCTGATCACGCCGCTGACCAATAATTTCTGCGCCGGCTGCAACCGGGTGCGCGTGACCTGTACGGGGCGGATTTACATGTGCCTCGGCCAGGGCGATCACGTGGACCTCAGGGCCGCCCTGCGGTCGGAAGACTGGCGCGGGCAACTGGACGCCCTTCTGGACAAGGCCATCGGCGCCAAGCCGGAAGGCCATGATTTCGCCGTGTCGTCCGGCCGCATGACCGGGACGGTCGACCGGCATATGAGCGTGACCGGCGGCTAGAAATACGAGGAACGCCCCCTGCCCCGAAACCGGGCCAACGTCAGGCCCCGAAACCATGCCAAGACCGGACCGCCCCCTTGACCGACAGTGTGCCGGATACGGGGTTGGGCAGCGGGCCGGATATTATGGTGAGCCCCGTGCCAGGCAATGGTACGGCATGTGCGGTATGATTGCGGCTGGTCATGGCGGATTGACGGCCTATACTGCGGGCCGCCGGCCGGATGATGATATCCATTCGGCATGACATTTCGAGGGACCGCCCGCCCCCGCGGGCGGCCAGAGGGGGGAAAGCTGACGATGAAGATCGCCGTGGTCGCCAGCGCGTTCGGAGAGGCCCGCAAGACGGCAAAGGCGCTGCAGAACCGGTATAAAACCGTGGGCGTCAAGGATGCCGATGTGATTGTCGTCCTGGGCGGCGACGGCTTCATGCTGCAAACCATCCATACCTATATGACCAGTGAAAAACCCATTTTCGGCATGAATTGCGGCACGGTCGGGTTTTTGATGAATGAGAACCGCGAGGACGATCTGGTCGAGCGGATCGGCCGGGCCGACAGTTTCACCCTGCATCCGTTGCGCATGAAGGCGTCGACCACCACCGGCGACACCATCGAGCATCTGGCGGTCAATGAGGTGTCGCTGCTGCGGGAAACCCGTCAGACGGCGAAAATCCGCGTGGCAATTGACGGCAAGGTGCGCTTGCCCGAGCTGGTGGGTGACGGTGTCATGGTGGCGACGCCTGCCGGCAGCACGGCCTATAACCTGTCCGCGCACGGTCCCATCATACCGCTGGGCGCCAACCTGTTGGCCCTGACACCGCTTGCCGCCTTTCGCCCCAGGCGCTGGCGCGGTGCCCTGCTGCCACACACGGTTACGGTGGAATTGAGCATGCTGGAGGCGGAAAAACGCCCGGTTCTGGCGGTTGCCGACATGTATGAGATCCGCGACGTCAGCCGCGTGACCGTCGAGGAGGCCAGCGACCATAAATTCACCCTGCTGTTCGACAGCGACCACAATCTGGAAGAACGGATTTTCACGGAACAGTTTGCCTACTGAGACCGGCGCGGCTTTCGCAAAAGGGCCGGCAGGCCGGGGATACGGCCCATCACACATGCGCGGCACCGGCAAGGGCCGGGGCGCGGGTCAGGCCCAACACCGACATGAGGGAGGTACGGAGGATGTTCACAACAGGCGGGCGGCTGTCGCAAACGGCCCGGAAAACGCCCGGAAAAACAGGACGAAAAACAGGACGAAAGGCGGTCCTGATGACGGTTGCGCTGATGACGGCCATGGCCGCGAGCGCGGCCGACAAAAAGGCCGGGAAGACCGCGCCGCCGGTGGAGCCGCCCGTCCTGCATGAAACGGCGCACAGCGGCGTCTTCGGCGGAACCCGCGTGCGCTACCGCGCCATTGCCGGGGAAACCCATCTGAGCGACAAGACGGGCGCCCCCGTGGCCGCCATTTTTTCCACCACATATCTGCGCACGGATGTGCAGGACACGTCCGAACGTCCGGTCTTTTTCATCTTTAACGGGGGGCCGGGATCATCGTCCCTGTGGCTGCATCTGGGGGTGTACGGGCCGGTGCGTGTCGCCGTGCCCAGCAACGCCGAGGATGACGGCGCCGCGCCCTTCCGCATCATCGACAACCCGGCATCGATCCTGGATGTGGCCGACATGGTGTTCATCGACCCGGTCGGCACCGGCTACAGCCGCGCCATCGGCACCGGCAAGGGCAAGGATTTCTGGGGCGTTGAAAAGGATGCGCGGTCGATCGCGGAATTCATCCGCCTGTGGCTGGTGAAACATCAACGCTGGAATTCGCCGAAATATCTGTCCGGCGAGAGCTACGGCACCACCCGTGCCGCGGCCCTGATGAAGGAATTACAGGGCGGCTGGACGGATATCGCCATCAACGGACTGGTGCTGATTTCCAGCATCCTGGATTTCCAGACGGCGCGCTACCAGCCGGGCAACGACACGCCCTATCTGTCCTATCTGCCGACCATGGCGGCGGCCGCCGTCCATCACGGCAAGGTCGATATCGGCGACCACAGCCTGCAGGATTATCTGGCCGAGGTGCGGGTCTTCACCCTGGGCGACTATGCGAGCGCACTGTTGCAGGGCAACCGTCTGGACCCGGCGGAGTTCGACCGGGTAGCGGCGCGCATGTCCGCCTATACGGGATTGCGCAAAAGCTATGTCGTCAATGCGAACCTGCGGGTCAGCAACATGCGGTTCATGAAGGAATTGCTGCGGGACGAAGGGGTCAGCGTCGGCCGGCTGGACGCGCGTTACAAGGGACGGGATTATGACGGCGTCGGCGAACGGTTCGACGCGGACCCGTCGGCCTACGGCATCGACGCGGCCTATACCGCCGCGATCAATCATTATCTGCAATCCCGGCTTGGCGTCGACATCACCCGCCGGTATGAAGTGTTATCGGGTGTGGGCCGGCACTGGACCGCGCCGGAATACGGGCGCTATTCGTCCGGATATGTCAATGTGGCGCCGCATATCGGCCGTGCCATGCGTGAAAACAGCGATTTCCGCGTCATGGTGGCCAGCGGCTATTACGACCTGGCCACGCCCTTTTTCGCCAGCGAGAACACCTTTAACGCCAATGGCATCGATACGGGGCGCGTGACCTTTACCTATTACCCGGCCGGTCACATGATGTATGTGCACGAACCGTCGCTGGAGGCGCTGGTGCGCGATATCCGGGCGTTTATCGCCGGGCGCTGAGGCCCGGGAGCCCTGATCAAGGCCTGAAAAACAGACCTGAAAACGGATCTGAAAAAACAGTCCGGAGAAAATACGGGATGCAAAACATACAGGCCCTGAACCATATGGTTCAGGGCCTGTCCCGTCCCAAACCTGTCCCCATTGGACCGCCCGGGTGATATGCCGGTTTTTCCGACCCGGCTTATATGAAATCGGTGTCCGCCGTCCCGTCGGCAAGCGGCAGGGTCACGGTGAAACGACTGCCCTTGTCCGGTGTGCTGTCAAGGGTGATGTCCCCGCCCATGCGCCGCGCCAGTTCGCGCGAGATATGCAGGCCGAGGCCGGTGCCTTCCTGCCGCCGGGAATAGATATGATCGGTGACCTGGTGGAATTTTTCGAAGACCCGGCCCTGGTCCGCCGGTTTGATGCCGACACCGGTATCCCACACGGTCATGCGGGCCATACCGCCGGCCTCGTCAGCGTCCACCTGAATACCGACGCTGCCGCCTTCGGGCGTGAATTTGATGGCGTTGGACAGAAGATTGACGAAAATCTGCGTCACCCGCCGGTCATCCGCCTTGATGAGCACGTCACTTTCCGGATCGAACCCGTCGGTCGTCAGCCCCTTTTTGTGGGCACTGTCGGCAATCATATGCGTGGCCTTGCGGACAATGTCGGCAATGGGCAGTTCGTCCAGTTTCAGGGACAGGCCGCCGCTTTCGATCACGGCCACATCGAGGATATCGTTGATCAGCCCCAGAAGGTGACGGCCCGACCGGCCGATATCCTGCGCATATTCGAGATAGGTGCCGTGCAAGGGACCGAAGGTCTGGGATTCGAACGTGTCGGCGAAACCGATGATGGCATTGAGCGGGGTGCGAAGCTCGTGGCTCATGGCGGCCAGAAATTCCGACTTGGCGCGCAGGGCGGTGCGGGCCTGTTCGGTCGCCTCGTCGAGGGCGAGGTTCTTGCGGGTCAGTTCGGCCAGCGCGGTTTCGAGATTCTGCCGGACCTGAAGGGCTTCATCATCCTGGCGGTAGCGTTCCGTCACATCCATGCCGACACCGCGATAGCCCTGAAAATCGCCCGAGGCCCGGTCAAACACCGGCACGCCGGACAGATGGAATTTCAGGGGCTCGCCGCCGGCCGAAGCCACGGTGAAAAGCTGGTTGCGGAAGGGTTTGCGCATGGTCATGGCGGCCAGACCCTGCCCGCTTTCCGCCGCATCGCCGGAAAACTCGCCGAACTGTTCGAACCGGGAGCGCAGAAACAGGGACGCCGGCTGGCCGACAATGGCGGTAAAGCGTTCGGACAGTGTCTTGATGCGCAAGGCGCCGTCCAGTTCGAAAAACCAGTCGGAGCTGGCGCGGGCGAAATCCTGAAAGCGGGTTTGCGACCGGCCCGCTTCCTCCAGGCTGCGCACCTGGGACGTTACGTCCTCGTAATAACCGGCGACGGCGATGATTTCGTCCATGTCGTTGGTGACGGGAATATGCCGTCCCATGAAAATACGCTCCCGCCCGGCGACCATGACCTTTTCCTCGGCGCGGACGGTCCGGGCGGTGGCCAGCACATCCTCGATCAGCGGCCGCAGGCTGGGCACGCGCACGCCGCCGGCGGCGGTGACCGGGCCGGGGGCCAGCGCGAAATCGCCAAGCGCGGTGTCGAGGGTGCGATAGGCCTCGTTCAGGTGAATGATGGTGCCGTCAAGGGCGGCCAGATAGACCGGCAGGCTGTCGTCAAAGATCAGACGATCGACAAGGCCCGGCAACTGTTCGTTGGCGGGCAGATCGCTGAGGTCGGCGCGGCGGATGCTGGCGCCGAAGGGTTGGTCGCCGGTGTCCGTGTCCGCCTTGCGTCCGCGTCTGAGCGATACGATATTGCCTGCCTTGCCCGACTTTGCCTTTGCCATTGGTCCTGCCCTTTTAGCCCGCGCCGCCTTGATCGGCGGTCTCCACGCGGTCCAGATTTTCGATCGCGGTCTGATAGGCGCTGTCCCGTTGCCAGACGAGCAGCGCGCCTTTCGCGTTTTCCTCGCTGACCGCGTCGAACAGGGATAGAATACTGTTCAGCACGCCGGGGGACTTGGCGCTGGCCCCCTCGCGCGCCTGGACGGCCAGAAGAAACATGTTGGTAAACTGATTGCGCTCGACGCCGACCGCCCGGGCGAGGATGGCGAAGCTTTCGCCGCCGGGGTCGGAAAAGATACGCCACGCGGTACGGAAATTGATGCCGCCCAGTTCAGCAAGCCCGGCCACATAAATGGCGATGCGCTGCTGTCTGAGGGCGTTGACGAGAAACTGCACCGTCAGTTCGCCGTTTTCCGCCATGCGGCGCACCAGTTTCTGGGCGCGGACATAGGCGCTTTGTTCGCTGTCCTGATCGACGATGACGGCGCCGGCGGCCCGCCGCATGGCGTGTTCCAGCCTGACCGGATCGATTTCGCATTCGGTGAGAATACGCTTGCGCAGGGCCGCCGAGACCCACCAGAACATCCGGTAGGCCAGATCGCCCGGCAGATCGCCGCGCATGACCAGCGGTTCCTGAAACCGGTCGGCCCGGCGGGATTCCGCGACCAGATATTCCATCGCCCGCTTGGACAGCTGGGCATCGTGATTGTTCAACAGGCTTTCGATGACATCCTCGCCGCCGTATTCGACCAGCGCGTCGGTCACCTGTTCGGACAGGTCCTCACGCAGGGTGATGGCCATGCGGTGTTCGTCGGTGCGCATACGGATGATTTCGACCAGGTCCGGATCGCGCAGAAGGCCGCTGCGTTCCAGAAGCGGCCGGGCGATTTCAATCTCGTCATTGGCGAGCAGGCGGGCGATATCGGGCAGGTCGATGCCGCTGCGGGACAGAGCATCGGCCAGTTCCCTGCGGACCTCCTGCTCAACCTGACCGATCAGCTTGCCGAGAATATCGGACATGAGGGCGCGTTCATGTTCGCTCAGGCGACCGGACTCGGACAGGAACAGGTCGGTGATGTTCTCCATAAGACGGCTGCGGGCCTCGGACGATTTCGTCCGGGCCAGTTTCAGCAATTCCGTCACAGGCGTCGCCGCCATGCCCACCTCGTTTCCCCCAACGCTGCATCAAGCGTGCCCCGGACCACGCCCCCGCGACGCGATCGCCGGGGAGAGCCCTGTGGATAAATATGAAAATGCCTGACTCATCAATAAGATTCAAGACATTCCATGGCACCGGCCCGGTCGCGGGAAGCGCAATCGGGCCGCAACCACCAGATATCGAATCATATTGATTCCAAGAGTCAAGATATAGCGATTCGCATTTTAAAAAATTCACCACTGATGCATGACCGCCACAAGGCGGACAGGGGTGTCACAGACACACCACAGCCCCAAACGGCCCCAGACAGGGGCAAGCGACCGCCCTGCCCGGCGGCCATGGGACAGGAAAGCGCCGGCGCGAGGACCCACCGGAACAGAGGAACAGGCAGGACAAAAGCCCCACACGCTTACAATGCGGCGATGGCGGACAGTGTGGCCCAATGCCCGTCACGGTAGAATAACGGCGCACTTTCTTCAGCGTCGACGGTAATGGTCTCGATCTCACCGATGACGACGCCGTGGCTGCCGGTATCGAGAATGCTGTCCACACGGCAGTCAAAACTGACCAGCGCATCGATCAGGCGCGGTGCCCCGGTGGCCCCGGTCGCCCACAGGGCGCCGTCATTGAAGCGTTCGGTTTCGGCACAGCCGTCGAGACCGGCGAAGCGCCGGGCCAGATCCTGATGGGCCGTGGACAGGACATTGACGCACAAGGCCCGGCCGCGCGACAGGGTTTCATATGTGGCGCCCTGACGGTTGATGCAGGCAAGCAGGCGCGGCGGCGCCGCCGACAGGGATGTGACCGCCGTCGCCGTCAGACCGGCGCGCTGGACGCCGTCGGTCGTGGTGACAATGGTAACGGCACCACCCAGCCGGCGCATGCCCGCCCTGAAGACATCATCCGTGACCGCCATAACCGCCCTTTCACCGCAACCGACGCTGAGACGGTAGGTAGCGCATACACCGCCGGTTTCCAAGAGCGGACCGCAAAGGAGACCGTGTCACGGCGGGCATAGGCAAAACAGGCCGCAGGCAAGCCGGCGGCAGCACCCGCCAAAGGGGGCCGCAAGGATCATTTTCCGGATTGTCCGAGCGATCAGATGAAGTTCAACAGCGTGAGCTGGTTCAGCGAGGCCACGGCCTGGTAGGAGGCCTGAAGGGCCACACGGTCAAGGTCCAGATTGGTGATGGCCTCGGCGACGTCGACGCCTTCCAATTCATCGATGAAAATCCTTAAAAAGTCCCTGGTTTCGGCATGCTGATCGTCGACCACCTCAAGGCGTCCGAAGACAAGACCATTGTTGGCCTGCTGGGTCCGCAGGGTGCCGATGGCGTTGTCGATATCGCCGAGGCGGGCCTGAAGCTCGGTCACCTGGGCCGCCGTCAGTTCGCCGTCGAAGGGGCCGCCGGCACCGGTGTCGAAATTGTACAGGTCCAGCATGACCTGAAGGGAGTCCGTGGCGATATCGTCGGCCAGCAGGCCGAACTGTATGTCGACATCATCGGCGATCCGGGCCTGAAAACCCACATCGGAATTGTCGAAGGCATCGGCCACGGTGCCCAAGGCCGCCAGGTCCGGCAGTGTATTGACATTGACCGGCCGTGTCCCGGTATCGGCGCCGGCGAACAGGAAGGCGCCGTTGAAACTGGTGTTCAGGGTGCTGGTGACGAAGCTGAATGTCTGGTCGAGCAGCTCGCTGAAGCCCTGGGCCTCGTTGTTGGCGATGGCCGCGCGGATCTGGTCCTGCAATTCCTCCATGGCGCTGATCATGCCCTGGAGCTGATTGTCGTTGGCCTCGAGATTGCCGCGCACGGTATCGATGGAGGAGCGATAGGTTTCGACCCGTGCCTGGAAAGCCCGGCTGTCGAGGATGGTGCTGGCGTTGCCGGCCAGACCGGCATAATCATCCGAAATCTTGCCGGTGTTGATCTGGCGCTGGCCCTCGAAGACGCGGGCCTGGTTCTGGAACAGGCCGGTCAGGATCACCTGTTGCTGGCCGGCTGTCGAAACGCGAAATGCCATGACTTATTCCTTTCCCTGCCGCCTCAGACCGTGGCCAGAAGCTCGTCATACAGTTCCTGCACGGTGGACAGAATGCGCGCCGCGGCATTGTAGGCGTTCTGGAACACCACGAGATTGGACAGTTCCTCATCCAGATTGACGCCGGAGACATCGGCCCGTCGCTGTTCCAGTTCGAGATTGAGGGCGCGGTTGTCTTCCTCGAGGCTGGCGGCACGGCGGGCCTGAAGGCCGGCATTGTCGAGAAACCGGCCGAGATACTGCGTCAGGGACAGGGAGGTGGACGCCAGTTCGCCGGCGGACCCGAAATTGACCGTGCTGGTCTGCAATTCCTGCAGGGCGCGCGCACCGCGCTGGTCCCCGGATGTCATCGCGGTGGCGCCGACGGCGGCGGTATTGTCAAAGACGCTCATGGACAACAGGTTGGGATTGGACAGCACATCCTCGCGCACGGTCAGATTGCGGGCGGCATTGCCCCGCTGGGACGGGTCCAGACCGAAGGCCAGGTTCAGATTGATGCCGGTGCCGCCGATATCGGTGCTGTCCGAGATCACTTCCAGCGTGACGCCGGGACGGGTGCTGAGCGGTTCGGCCGTGATCTGGCCGTTGGCGTCATAGCCGAAGGAGAAAAAGGCGCCGAGCCCCGATGGGGACGACAGTCCGGAGGTCCCGATCAGGTCATTGACCGTATTGATGGGCAGGGCCGATATGTCCACCGTCACGGTGGTCAGTTCAACGCCGTTCGCGTCGCGGACACGGAAATCGATGGTGCCGGCGCCGCCCAGTTCAAGACTGTCGGTGGCGGCGAAACCGGTCTCGTAAATGCCGGCATTGTCGGTCTGGATCAGATCGTTCATGCCGAAGAAATGGGAGAAGGAGCGCCCGCCCCTGTCGGTTTCCTGGCCGGCCACGTCGGCGATGACCACGCCGTTGCCGGCCGTGGCGGCGTCCAGCGACAGCACGCCGTCCGTCAGGCCGAGGGTACCGGCACCGCCCAGATCGGTGTTCACCTGGGCGATCACCGCGTTCATGTTGGCGAAGGCCGTCAGGTCGATCGTCGATTTGGCGACAAGCTGATTGTCGGCGTCAACGACGGCAAATTCGACCGTGCCGGTAAAATTGGTGGGCTGCGTACCGGTGACGAAGGTCTGTTTGCCCGTCAGCGTGCCCGGCGCCGGCGTGGCGCTGAAACCATTGTGCACGGCATTGAATTCGTCCGCCACGCGGGCGCCCAGTTCGCCAAGGGTCTGGGACAGGTCGACCAGTTGATTGTCCCGTATATCCAGCAACCCCCGCAGGCTGCCGGACCGGATATGGGGTGCCATGTCGGTGGGCGCGGTGATGGGCTGCAATGTCACGGGATCGACAACGGCGATTTCAATGGGCGGAAACTGGGTTTCGGCGCCGACCACGCCCGGCGCGTCAAAGGTGAGCTGGCGCAGGCTGAAATCCACGAGAGGCAGGCCCGACGCGGTGGTGACACGGGCGGTGTTGTTGGATTCCCGCGTGATATTGATGTCGATGACTTCCGAAATATTGCGCAGGGCATCATCAAGCTGGCCTTCCAGACCGCCGATTTCACCGCCGCGCGCCGACTGGCTGAGGATGAGATTGTTCAATTCGAAAACGCGGGCGAGATTCTCGTTCAGGCCGCGCAGGGTTTCGTCGATCTGGCGGCCGGTGTCGGCGCGCAGGTCCTGAATCTGACCCTGTATGCGGTTCATCTGGTTGAGGAAATCCTGGGTTTCGTTCAGCACTTCCTGACGGCGCAGGCTTTCGGACGGGCTGAGCGACAGGGCGGCGATGGAGCCGAACACCTGGTCGAACTGGGAGGACAGGGAACTGTCGGAATCCGGCCGCCCCAGAAACCCCTGAAGGGCATCGTGGAAACGGGACTGAACGGAATATTCCTCCACATTGGAAATGGATGTGCGCAGGGCGCTGTCGAGAAAGCGGTCAACCACGCGGTCGATCCCGGACAACTGCACGCCGGCGGCCTGACCGGACAGGACGCGGGCCTCCTGGCTGACCTGAAGGCGGCTGTAGCCCGGCGTGTTGACATTGGCGATATTGCTTGAGGTGACGCGCAAGGCGCTCTGATTGAGAAACAGCCCCGACAGGGAAGTATCGATGATGTTGTTCAGCGCCATTGCGTTCTCCAGGTCCGGGTCCGGGCCCCGCCGATGACAGGCCCCGCGTCACCGGGCAAAACATGCCGACCCGAGGGCTGAAACCGCCATATATCGGCTAAGGGCCTGTCCGGCGCCCGATGAATAAGCAAGGCACATGCCAAGAGAGGCATCCGCGCCGAATACCCTCCGCTCCCACCGATCAGCCGGACGCAGGACAAGGGGGGAGACAAGGGTTCCGGCAAAAGGGCCGATATTGGCGACAGGCACCACCTGAACAGGACAAAAAGGCCCGCCCTACCCGCTTGACGATTACCAGCCCGTGCTGTTTAATAGAACAAAAGAGGAACAAATATATGCCAAAGGTTGCCATACGGACCGCGCGGCCACACCGCCGCAACAGGATTTTCGCCGGAGACGGCGCGACCATGCGCGAGAGATTTCCGGGACCGTCCCACGGCATCACCGGCAAGGCGGCCGGCACAATCGCCGACAGCCCCACCTCAGGCCCCGTCCCAGGCCCCATACCAGGTCCCGTCTCAGGCTTGGGGCCGGATCACACACCCCACATGACCATGCAAAGGAGAGCAAGCGTGCGCCCCATGACCACCCCGCCCACAGGCACGGGCCCCGGCCCCATCATGCGGCATCTGCCGTCCCATGCGGCCCACAGGTTGAAGGATTTGCCCATTCTGGGCCGGGCGCAGGGGGGCGATGAGGGCAATCTGGTCATCGAGGACGGCGCCATAGACTGGACCTTCCGTCCGGCCAGCCTGCACGGGGTGAGAGACGCTTTTGCCGTTTATGTCACGGGGGATTCCATGCTGCCGAAATACCGGGACGGCGATCTGGTCTATGTCAACCCGGCGCTGAAACCCCGGCACGGGCGCTTTGTGCTGATGGAAACGCCGGATCATCGCGGCCTGGTCAAACAATTCGTCAAATGGAAGGGCGACACACTGCTTCTGCGGCAGTTGAACCCGGGCAAAACCCTGTCCTTCCCGCGCGATCAGGTGCTGCGGGTGATGATGATCATCGGCAGCATGGATTGCTGACATGTCCGCCGCAGCGGCACGGGCGTCGACCGACCGGCCCGTCACCGGGCATGGGCGCAAAAAACGTGTCCACCGCAGTGAACGCCCCGGAACCGGGGCGCCGCCCGTCATCGACAAGACCGCACCCGGCCAAGCGGCATCCGACCGGGTTAACCACGGCCGGGTCGACCGCAAAGGGGCCGGGACAGACATAACCCTGACAGGGATTGCCCCAGGGGAGCCCATCGTCCGGGCCGCCATCGACCTGTTCGCGCGTCAGGGCACGTCCGTCACCACGGCCCGCATCGCGCATACCGCGGGCGTGTCCAACGGCACGCTGTTCAACCATTACCGCAGCAAGCAGGCGCTGGTGGATCATGTCTATCTGGCCATTGTCCAGGCCATGGCCGACACGGCGCAAACGAGCCTGCGCCCGACCGGCCCGGTCAAAGACAGGCTGCTGCGCTATTGGGACGGGCAGGTGCGGTGGGGGCTGGACAATATGGCCGACCACCGGGCCGCCCGCGTGCTGAGCGCCGCCCTGATGGTGAGCCGGACAGCCATGGACGAGGCAAAAGACCGGTTCCGCCCGGTCCATGATACAGTGAGCGCCGTCCTGAACGACACCCTGACCACCGGCATGGACCCGGCCCGTGGCCGCGACGGTCCGGCGGACGCCTATCTGCACGGCCTGGCGCGGGCCCAGATGGACGCCGCCATCGCCCATGCCCAGGACCGGGATTATCAAGGCCCGGCGCTGGACCGGCATATCCGCCTGGGTTTCGAGATTTTCTGGCACGGCCTGCACGCCTGACCGCCCGCCCCCTAATCATCCGCATAAGGGACGTTCGGGCCGAAGGCCATCCGAGGGTGCGGCCTTATACCCCGCCTAAAAGAAACCCGCTGACTGACCAGTCAATCAGATGTGGCACCCTCGCGGCCGCCCCCATGCCCCACGACATTTTCAACCGGGCCGCACATTCAACCGGACCGCATAGGGCAGCGGCAAAACCGCCCTCCGCGCTCGCGCGCCTCATCGCCGGGACATTGCCGGACATGCCCAGGCATTCCCTGCCGTCTCATACCTTTTGGGCCACGCCGTGGTGCTCGGCGATATTCTGCCACGCGTCGAAAAACGCCCTTCTGACCGTTTCGGGGATGCGTTTCCGCACACCGCTGTCCTCGGGCGTGTTGCTGAAAGGGGTCAAGGTCAGCCTTTCAAACATGCTGAGGTCTCGCCTGCCCCAGCCACTGCGAAACGCCAGACACCAGCCCCGCTTCAAAAGACTGTTGTCCGCCATGCTGATTTCATCGCGGACAAGGGCGATCGCGGCAATGTCGTCCCGCCCCCGCGCATCCTGCAAATCGAAAAAAGCCGTCAGGGCTTCCAGGGGATCTTCATAAATCCTGAGATAATCTATCTCCGTATCGGGAAAGGCCCACCGGCCGCCATCGGTGAAAACATTGAGAACGGCCCAGCGGTAATTGACAATATGTTGCATGCCTTGCGTCGCCATATGTCTAGTCCCGCCAGCCCATTTGACGGCACCGCCGCTCGTAAGCCGCCCTGGCGGCCTCCCGGCCGTTGAAAGGACCTCTCATCTCGAACTTTTGCCCCCTGAAGTATCCAGTGACCGATCTGTCCCGCCGGTTATAAACGAAGCTCATGCCCTTCTCATAAGCCATTGATATGCATCTCCTTTTTAATATCCGATCTGTCCTCGCACCGATGCCCGGTGCTGTATATCTGTATCGGATAAGTTGTCTTTATACGGAAATATTGCACACATGGCGCGCATATACCACCTGAACAAGCAACAGGCGACCTGTCAGGGGCCAGAACAAGCCGTCGTCAGGCCATGCACCCGATCCGCTGTGCGTCGAGGGCACTGCCCGTCCGGGCCACGTTCAAGGAGTATGGCTGTTCCGCCAACGGTACGGGCCAGAGAGGACTGGAACAAAGGCCCTTACGGATACGGCCTATTGCTCCCATTCCTGTTACTTCCATTAAAGAAAACCACTGACTGACCAGTCAATCAGGCGTGACACCCTCGCGGCCGCATCCATGTCCCACGACATTTTCAACCGGCCATATGGGGCGGCATCGGCCATATAAACTTTTAAGTTCTGAATATACCGTAATAATTGTATTTTTTATCATAAAAATAAAAGAGCAACACGCCCCCATCGTTTATGACACCCCAAGGGCAATCTGATATTTTCACAATATTTTTCAGTGATTTAAAACATTATCGCATAGCGCGCATCGTATTTAGCAACCATATGCGACGCTCATTTATCGCCTTGAAAGAGTGCAGCAGCACTATTTACACGAACTTTTAAGTTTTCAAAATCATCCAATGATGGTATTTGGGAGTGACTTTTTCACACAACCAAGCGAGGAGGGCCGCCATGACATTCAAACAAGGCCCTGGGTGAAAGCCTGACCAATGCGCCCCAAAGGTAAGGGGCTTTTATGAAATAGCGGCGCCGTCACGGCTTGGACCAACGCGTCAAAAAGCCTCTTTCGAACACGATCCAAGCAATGATGAATTGCGCCCTGTCGTTATGAACTCTTCGAAAAAGGATATCTGCAATGGCACACCACATCTGGCTCGGCAACGATACCGGTGGATATGTTTTTTACTCGATCCTGTCGAAACGCAATGCAGGTGCTAGCGGTGACATGGCACATGTGGAGATGGCACTTGATGCGGTCTTCGGCCTGCTGGAAAGATGGTTGATAGACGACATCGTGAACAGGTTGAATGAGGTCAATCTTGACTCAGGCCGAGGGGTCATTCCCGATGGAAAGAAAGGCGGCGGTGAAACCGGCGTTTGGTTCAACTATCTGGCCGGCCAAGCCCAGTACAGCGATATTTTCGTTCTTAATCTGGAAAATGGCAACCTGGCATCATGGCAGTCCCACAACGACCAATCATGGGTTTTGCGGCGGGATGATATCCGGCAGTCCAACCGGGGAAAGGTTTTTGAATTCGACCCCGGAAACCGGTCGATCAAATGGAACAATGTGAGCATCAGCGAAAAAGCGAAAAAGAAAATTCGGGAAATAACCGCAAAGCACAAATCAAAGCTCCAGTCCGCTTGACTGTCTGGAAGGCATTTACAGTATACACGGGCCGGCATGCCATAGGCTGACAAGCTGATCGCGAACGGGTACAACCGGCCCATGCGTGTGAAAGACCGAAACTGGTTCATCAAAGCCCTGACCAGCCCCTATCTGTGGGCCGGGCTGCTGGTCGGCGCCGGGGGCGGAACGGCATTCGCCTATTCCATGCTGTTGGGCTCGCTGTGGTGGCGACCCTTCTATGAGTGGCAGAGCCTGATCGCCGGACTTTTGGCGCTGGTCGGGGCAGGCGTTGCCTTTTTTGCCGTGCGCCAACAAATCCAGGCGGCGAAGGAGATCGAGGAAACACGCCGCAAAGAGGATAATGAAAGGACTTTGGCCACCTTGCTCGCCGATCTCAGTGTCGAAGCCCTGGAATTATGCACGATCCACGCAAACTTGCCTCAGGAGCCCTCGACTTCCGACAAAACTGAGCTGACAAAACGGTTTAACGGCCTGCTTAGGTATCCACCCAGATTAAGCGGCTTGCTGGATTTCACGAATCTGATGTCCCTGAGAACACATTTGAAGAACTATTACGATACGCTTCCGCGTCAGTCGGACGTACCGTCGCTTCCGATCCGCAGGCGCGTAGAAATATGCCGCAGCGATGAAGGCACTTGGAGCATCGATAATTTTGAAATCCTAGGGGCTATTTTCGAATGGGCCTCCCTGTACCGGGATGCTACGGATAAAAGCCTGACAGACCGGTTGAAATGCATGCGGTCCGCCGAATTACAGCCAGAAAGCCAGACTGGCGACAGCGCTTCCGCTTTGGATGACACGGTCACGCCTGAAGAGGCAAACCCTTAACGGTTGGCAATGACCTCGCGGGCCTTGGTCCTGCCCCTACTTGGTGTGTCTGTGACACCGAGCCCGCGCATGGCGTGCCATGGACAGGGCATGGTGCCCGATGCCTGTTTGCCTGGAACAGTGGAATGTATATGTTCGCGGGATACGCGCGTCCGGCTTGAGCGGAAACGGTGCTGGTTTCATGCTGGCCCGATGACAACACCGGACGCCGGCCCGTGAACCACCACGGCCGTTACGGATCTTCATCACACAAGGACGGGAGTTAATCGCATGGGCCTACAGGATTGGGGGGTTATCCTTGCTCTGATGCTATCCGGCGCGGCACTGGCGCTTGAAGTGCGGCGCTGGTTCGAGGACAAACCGCGCCTGAGACTGGATCTCATAGAGGATATGGCGATGGTATATGATGACGATGGCAGGCCCAAACTTGCCCTGAGGGCGACCAACATTGGCAGGGTACCGACCACTGTCACAAATTTGCTTGTCCATACCGCAGGCCCATGTTGGCACCGCATCAGAGGGAAGTGGGCGATGACGGCTGTCGTCATGCGCCAACCAGTCGGGAAAGAACCGCCTGTCGAGATAGGAGTTAATAAAACATGGACGGGAAGCGTGGTTTATAATGAGCGCATGACCGCAGACAGGCAGAAAGGCATTCTCTATGTCGGTGTGCAAACAACCCATCGCGACAAACCTTATATGATTCGGGTCAAACCCAAACAGCACACAGATCACGCCGAGCTAGAAAGATCCACCCTGGCCACACCCGCACCTGCCGATCCAAAAGGTTAAAGGCCAGGCCCAACCGGAAACCGTCCGTGGCGGTCGTTTCGCCTGTACCGGGATCGGTCTTCAAATCATGGCGTTGACATCATTTTACAGCTTTGGCGATAGTGCCGATCTGCGTGATCTCAAGGAGTAAGCCCATGACGGATTCCGATCCCGCCCTGCTGGAATGGATCAGGAGAGACATCGAGAGATTGGAAGATTCGATCGCATTTCTGTCTCATCCCGGCAATGTTGTCGGCGAGCTGGCCGATGGCAAGACCATCGATGAGGAAGACCTGCGTCGCCAGACCGATGAGATAATCGAGCGCTACAAGACCCAGATCGCCATGCTACAGAGATTGGAGAAACGCCTGACAGACTGATCGGCACAGCCTGTTTCAGGCGGCGCATGGACCCGGCCGTTTTCCTGATCCCCCCTATCCCCCGTCCGGCGCCGCCCCGCCGTCAGTGTCCTGGCCGATGCGGTAGGGGTCGAAGGCGACGGCGGGGCGGCTAGGGCCGGCGTGGTGGTTGAGCTCCAAGGACTGCCACCCACCCAGGCAAAAGGTGGGCATATATTGAAATATGCATCTTTAATGCGCATACTGTATGTATAGTCATCATACAGGACACTATGGCCATGCATACAAAGGGACGCGTCGAGATGCAAACCGACACCGACGGTCAACCGCTCAAACGCCGCGCCGCCAATCTGACCATACGCACGGATGTCCTGGAGCTTGCAAGAGCACTGCATGTGAACACCTCGCGCGCGGCGGAAGCCGGGATCATCCGGGCAATCCGGGAGGTGCAGGCACGGGAATGGCTGCGCGGCAACAAAGCCGCCATAGAAGCCCATAATGCCCGGGTGGACAAGGACGGCACGCTGCTGACCCCGGACTGGGCGGCGGACTGAGGTGGCGCGCTTCGATGTCCATCGCTATCCCGGCAAGACCGCGCCAATGGTTGTGGATGTGCAGGCCGATCTGCTCAGCGATCTGAACACCCGTGTCGTGGTACCGCTGGTGCCGCACGCACAGGCAGCGAACGAGGCCCTGCCCCGTCTTAAGCCCGTTCTCGAGATTGACGGCCAGGCCTATATCCTGATGACCACCGATATCGCCGCCCTGCCCGAACGCAGCCTCGGTCAATGTGTTGCCAATCTCGAAGCGCATTACCGCGAGGATATTATCGGCGCGCTGGATTTCCTGTTTCAGGGATTTTAGAGCGATTCCAGGCGCTGTTTGGGCGGATTGCCACCCGAAAGCGCCTAAACCTAAAAGTCCAGGGTGCTTTCGGCGAGCCCGGAGCCAGCGAAAACGCTCTGAAAACGCTCTGAAAACGCTCTGGCCGGGCGGATTGCCGCAACCGCAATTCGAGTACTAATTCGAGCACTCAAGGCCAGCATCCCTTTGACGCCGGCGGTTTCTCCCGTTCGATTTCACATTCATTTCACATCGGCTCTGCCACCGTCGCCCGTGAGGCCTGACCTCGTTCGATGACAGTGGAGGACACAAAGATGAAATTCATACACCTTGCAGCGAGCATAGTGCTGCTTGCCGCCGGGCTGATGGTGCCGGCCGCCGCAGAAGCGCCGAAGCGGGTTCTGATGGTGATCAGCAGCAACGGCGTCGACGGCGGCGAGACGCAGCCCGGCTATGAACTGGAAGAGTTCGCGCATGCCTATCTGATCTTCAAACAGAACAATATCACAGTCGATGTGGCGAGCCCCATGGGCGGGAAGGCCGAGCCGGACAAGCATGATCCACAGGCCGCCTATGCCCTTGCCATCGCCGGGGACAAGGCGATCCTGTCCAAGCTGGACGATACCCGGCCGCTGGCGGCGGTCGACCCGTCGGCTTATGACGCGGTCTTCATCGTCGGCGGCAAGGGGGCGATGTTCGACCTGCCGGATCACCAGCCGCTGCAAAGGCTGATCGCCGATATTTATGACAGCGGCGGTGTGGTCAGCGCGGTGTGCCATGGCCCGGCCGCCCTGGTGAATGTGACCCTCAGCGACGGGCGGTATCTGGTCGACGGCAAGTCGGTCAACGGCTTCACCAATCAGGAGGAAACCCTGTTCAGCAAGGGCTGGGCGTCCAAATTCGACTTCCTGCTGGAGGACAGGCTGAAGGAACGCGGCGCGCGTTTCGAGGCGGCGCCGATGATGCTGAGCCATGTGGCGCGGGACGGCCGGTTGATCACCGGGCAGAACCCGGCCTCGACCCCGGCGGTGGCCGAGGCGCTGGTGCGGGCGCTGGGCCTGACGCCGGCGGCACGGGAACCGTTCCGCGATGAGACCACATATGACCTGATCGCCCGATTCCTGGACGGCGACGCGGGCGCGCTGACGGCGTATGAGCAGGCGCCCGACGACTATAACGGGGCCCTGCTCGCACTCTACGGCTATTATTTCGCGCAAGGGGCCACGTCGCCCGAGGCCACCCGTCAGGCGATCGCCCTTATGGAACTGGTGCCGGCCATGCAGGAACACGCACAATTGCAGTTACAGATGGCCAGGGCGTACAAACAACTGGACGACACGGCAAAGGCACGGGCGCTTCTCCAGGCCTTGCTGGACAGGAAACCGGACTTCGCGCAGGCCAGGGCACTGCTGGATCAGCTCTGAAGCGCCGGGGACATACCCCCTACTCTGTGTGCGTCCCCCGTTCCCGGGATACCGTGCGGGGGCGCACGCATGCCGTCATTACGGCGCTGTGATGTCTGACCCGGAATTCACCGCCGACCGTGCCGCCCGGCCGCTCAACCCCACATCTGATGGAGAACGAGAGGGTTGAGCTTTCAGGCGTTTTCCTTTTGTGGACCGGAAGACGGGACTTACCCCATCGGGTTGTCGATTGACGGGCTGAGGCCCGTGAACAGCTTCGGGCCTTCCTCGGTCATGTAAAGGCAGTCTTCATGCCGTACACCGAATTTTCCGGGCAGATAGATCCCCGGCTCGTTCGAGAAACACATGCCCGGCGCCAGGGCCGTATCCTCATTGCCGACGAAATTGATCGGTTCATGCCCTTCCATCCCGATGCCATGCCCCAGGCGGTGAGACAGACCCGGCAGCTGATAGCCGGGACCAAAGCCTTCGGCCTCATAGAATTTGCGGACAGCCGCATCCACCTTGCGCGCGGGCCGTCCGACTTTTGCCGTCTCAAGCGCGATTTCCTGACCTTTGCGAACAGTGTTCCAGACGCGTATCTGCTCCGCATTCGCCTCACCATGCACCCAGGTCCGAGAGATATCGGATTTGTAGCCATGCACGTCACAGCCGCAATCCATCAGGATGACCTGGCCTTGCCCGACCGTGTGGACCTTCCTTGAACCGTGTGGATAGGCGCTTGCCTCTCCGACAAGGGCAAGTGCAAAGGTCGGCTCGGCGCCATGCCTGCGGGTCGCCGCGCGCATCATCGCCGCAATATCCGGGCCCGTCATGCCCGCCTCGACCTTCGGATAAATGTCGCGATAGGCTGCCATTGTGATGTCATTGGCCGCCTGCATGAGCTGTAACTCATGCTCGGACTTGATCATCCGGCAGCCGTAGACAACGCCGTCCGCTGACGTCGTTTCACGGCCGCTCATATCCTTTTTGAGGCCATCGACCACGAAATAGCGGACACTCGCTTCCAGCCCCAATGGTCCGGCGACACCGCGATCCTCAAGCACGCCCTTGACCAGCGCGAAAGGGCTTTCATCCTCATTCCAGACCCGGAGTTCCGCGTCGAGCTCCATCTGTTCCCGGATCGACGGCTCCTCAAAGGCCGGGGCAACGATCGCCATATCCCCCTTGGCGGGGAGTATCGCCGCCACGAGCCGTTCGGACCGCCACCAGCCAAGCCCGGTAAAATACAGCATGGACGCACCCGGCTCGAGCAGGATGCCCGACAGCCCCTGCCGGCCCATCAGCGCCTGCGCCCTGGCAATACGCACGCGGCGTTCATCGGCTGAAATCGGGCCGGGCAGAGCGGGCGACGTGGCCGCGTCCGCATGGGTCCAAGACGTCCCAACCCCCGCCATGGCCGTCCCGATGGCTGCCGATTTCAGAAAGTCGCGCTTGGTGATCATGGGGTATCTCCCTTTATTTGCCGAAGAGACCAAAGCATCCGGTACGGTCCAGCCGCCTCGGCTCTCACCCTTCTGGAGTGGAAGGCTTATGTCAACTTCATGCGCCCAGGCCGGCGTCCATGGGCGGGAGTGTCCAGTCCGGTTTCAGCGAAGACGGGGCGCGCCCGCCGAACAGGCCGCCGGCTTTGAAAACACCAAAACCCCAGTGTCCAGATCCGTGTCCAAATCCGTGCGCAACTCTGTTGTGAAATGGTGCCCGCGGCCGGACTCGAACCGGCACGGCCTTACGGCCGAGGGATTTTAAGTCCCTTGCGTCTACCAATTTCGCCACGCGGGCCTGCATGGTCGGTCGGTCGGGCGGACTAGACCACAGGGGCACGGTCGGGATCAAGGGGCTTGCACGCGGTATCCGACAACGGCCCCGGTTTCCTCCACACATATTCTCACGGACCCCTCGCGAAAATGGGAAATAGGTGTTGATTGCCTTCGGCCATGGGGCCGGGTCTATTGCCGTTCGGCGGTGCGAGAGGCACGGCGACCGCCGAAGAAAGACCCGCTTGGGGAAAACGGTTATCGGGAGGGACGGACATGGCGCAGCATGGCACGCAAGGCCCGGTTACAGTTCAGTTTCCGGGCCAATTTCCGGGCAGTCGGCAAGGCACAAATGACGGGCGCGCGCCGTGGTCCAGCCGGACCCCCCTGGCCCTGAGGGGCATCGGCGCCGCCCTGCCGGGTGAGCCGGTGACGACGGACACGCTGATCGCCCGTATCGCGGACGGGTTTGCCCCGGACATCGCCGGCCGCGCCCGGGTCTATGCCGACAAGCTGGGCATACGGGCCCGTCATCTGGCGCGGGATTTCCAAACCCGCCGGGAAGGCCCGCGCGCCGGGGACAGCAACCCGGACCTGGCCGCGCGCGCGGTGCGGGCGGCGCTGGACAGTGCCGGGCTTGATGTCGGGGACATCGGCTATCTGATCGGCCATACCGCGACACCGGCACAGCCCGTGCCGGGCAATATCGCCTTTGTCGCCGACCTGCTGGATTTTCACGGGCCGCATATGGAACTGCGCCAGGCCTGTACCGGCTTCGCCAATGCCCTGGTGATCGCCCACGGTCTGTTACAGGGACCGGGGCCGGGAGCAGAGCCGGGGCCAGAGCAAGGGATCGGCCCGGTGGTCATTGTCGGGTCGGAAACCGGGTCCAGCTTTTTCGATCCCGGGGCGCTGGATGAGGACCGGGGCCAGCTTGTCAACATGGTGCAGATGGGCGACGGCGCGGCGGCCGTGGTGCTGGACCGGGTGGACGGACAGCCGGGCTCTGTCAATGGCCCTGCTCTCGGCTCCGACTCTGGCCCCGGCCCTGTCCTCGGAATGGTGGAGAGCAGCTTTTTCGGGCAGATCGGGGTGGGTCGGACGCCCGGCTTTCAATTGGCGGACGGGGGCTCGGCCCGTCCGGCGCCGCGCGGGGCGGTGCTGGCCTTCGACCATGCCTTTGCCGATGTGCGGGCAAACGGCGCCGACCTGTTTCAGGCGGGGTTGAAGGCGGCGGCGGACCTGGGCGTGGACATTGACGGGGTCACGCACATCGTGCCGCATCAGGCCAATGGCATCATGGACGGCTTGATCGAACAGTTTTTCGGCCTGCCCCGCGACAGGATCCATGTGGAAGCCGACCGGCGCGGCAATACGGGCTCGGCAGCGATCTGGCTGGCGCTGTCCAGCCTGGCACCGGGCATGGCACCGGGCGAAACCGCACTGATCCTGGGGGCCGAGGCGACGAAATACATGTATGGCGGCTTTGTCTTCCGGCGGGGGCCGCACGCGGACAAGACGGCCGTATGATGACGGTCCCTCATCAACAGGGCGCGCCGACAAAGGCGGTCAGACAGTGACGGCCGCCATCGCACTTGACGATATCCACCATGCCTATGCCGGACGGCCGGCGCTGGCGGGCCTGAGCCTGACGGTGGGGCCGGGCGAGGTGTTCGCGCTGCTGGGCGCCAATGGCGGGGGCAAGACGACGGCGCTGAAAATCATGGCCGGTATGCTGCAACCGGACAGGGGCACGGGGTGTATTCTCGACCTGCCCTTACGGGACAGCCGGGCCGTGCGCGCCCGCATCGGGTATATGGCGCAGGGGCTGGCG
The DNA here is from genome assembly GCF_003688555.1 of Eilatimonas milleporae. Lineage (GTDB taxonomy): Bacteria > Pseudomonadota > Alphaproteobacteria > Sphingomonadales > Kordiimonadaceae > Eilatimonas > Eilatimonas milleporae. The sequence continues at coordinate 153,939 of NZ_REFR01000012.1, read as the reverse complement.
CTGGCGCCGCATCTGAACGTGGCGGAGACCCTGCGCTTCCGGGCGGCGCTCTACCATCTGGACGACAGCGGGGGGCGTATTGCCCGCATGATCGACCGGTTCGGCCTCGGCCCCCATACGGACACGCGGGTCGCCGCCCTGTCAGGTGGCTGGGCGCGGCGGCTGCACATGGCCTGCTGCCTCTTGCACGGGCCGAGCGTGGTGCTGCTGGACGAACCGACCACGGGGCTGGACGCGGTGGCGCGCCAGCAGTTGTGGCTGGAAATCGGCCGCCTTGCCGACGCGGGCGCCGCCGTTGTCATTGCCACCCATGACCATCATGAAGCCGCCTGGGCCAGGCGGGGTCTATTCCTGATCGACGGCGTGACCGCCCTGTCGGGCCGCCCGGCGGATATGGCGGCCGCGGCGCCCGGCGTCGTGCTACAGGGGCCGGTGGCGGCGTCCATCGACACACTGACGGCCCTGACCGGCGTGCTGGGCGGCAGACGGGACGGGACGGACGTCCGCCTGTATGTCCGGGACGGTGCGGCCGAACGGATCATCGGGCACCACCCCGGCCTGACGCGACGCGCGCCCAGCCTGGCCGATGCCGCCTATCTGACGGTGGCGACGCATGAGAGCAAGCAGCAGCCGGAGATGGCCCGGCAACCAGAGAAAACCCACGACAAGGGCATGGCATGAGCCTCAGGCGTATCCATGCGGTGGCCTGGGTGGAGGGCCTGTATCTTGCCCGGGACCGGACCAGCCTGGCGCTGCTGATGAGCGTGCCGCTGTTGCAGATCCTCCTGTTCGGTTTCGCGGTCAACCCAGACCCGCGCACTGTCACGGCCGTGATCGAGGGGGGCCGACCGGCGGACAGGGCGCGGGTGGAAAAGGTTCTGGCGCAAAGCGGTTATTTCCGACCGGCACAGCAAACGTCAGATGCACTGGAGGCGGTGCGGCGCGGCGACGCCCTGATCGGCATCCGCCTGCCCGACCCCGGCGACCCATTCGAGCTGGAGGAGGAAGCGAGGGCGGAAACAGAGACGGGAGCCGAGGCCGACGCTGCTGGCCCGGCACGTATTTTCGCCGACGCCTCCAACCCGGCGGCCGTGACGCCGGCCCTCGGCGCGCTGGCGCGCACGGCCTGGCGGCAGGCGGCCCGTACCGGGCTGAGGCCGCCGCCGCCCGATATCGTCTGGCTGTACAATCCCGAGCGGCTGAGCAGCTGGAGCATGATCCCCGGCCTGATGGGCTTGGTGCTGATGATCAGCATGCTGATGCTGGGCAGCCTGTCCCTGTTGCGCGAGCGGGAAAGCGGCGCGCTCGAAACCCTGGAGACCACGCCTGTCGGGCGGCTGGACCTGCTGGCGGGCAAGGCCCTGCCCCATGTGGCGACGGCGATGTTTCAGGCCGGGGCGATCACCGGGATTGCCGTGACGCTGTTCGAGCTGCCGTTGCGCGGGCCGGTTCTGTTTCTGGCGATCATGGTGCCGGTCTTTGCGCTGGCGCATCTGGCGCTGGGCTTCTGGCTGTCGGACCGAGCGCGGAGCCAGTTACAGGCGGTGCAGGGCGCGGTTGCCTTTTACCTGCCGGCCATTCTGCTGTCCGGGGTCCTGTTCCCGTATGAGGGCATGCCTGCATGGGCGCGCGGGCTGGGCGAGGTTTTTCCCCTGACGCATATGGTGCGGGCCATGCGCGGGTTGTTCCTGCGCGGGGACGGATGGGACGTGCTGTCGGGCCATATATGGCCGGTCGCCCTGTTCGCAGGTGTGTTCACCGGCCTGTGCCTGATGGGTCAGTTTTCCTCGAACGGCAGGTTTTCCCGCCGGCAATAGGCAATGACGGCAGCGCAGGCCGCCTCCAGCGCCGCCGCATCGCGGGAGCGGACGACAATCTGCGCGCCGCTTTGCCCCGTGGCGTCGCGGAAAAAGGGGTAGCTGCCGATGGACACCCCCGTATGTGCCGCCTGAATCTCGCCGAGATCGCCGGCGATGGCGCTTTCCGGCGCGCGGATGGTGACCGCCTTCGACAGGACGGTGACACCGCCCTTCAACCGTGCGCGCAAACCTTCCAGCATGGCCTGCATGATTTTCGGCACGCCGGCCATGACAAAGACATTGCCGATCTGAAAACCCGGCGCGATGGACACCGGATTGTCGATGAGTACAGCGCCTTCGGGCACGCGGGCCATGCGCTGACGCGCCGGGGTGAAATCGGCCTCGCCGTAATGGGCGAGCAGGCGGGCATGGGCCTCAGGGTGGACCTGAAGCGGTACCTCGAAGGCCTTGGCCAGACACTCGGCGGTGATGTCGTCATGGGTGGGGCCGATACCGCCTGTGGTGAAGACATAGGTATAGCGCCCCCTCAGCGCCCGCACGGCCTCGACCACCACGGCCTCCACATCGGGCACGACCCGGGCCTCGGCCATGTCGATGCCGGCTTCGTTCAACCAGGCGGCAAGATAGGCAAGATTTTTGTCCTGGGTGCGGCCGGACAGGATTTCATCGCCGATGATCAGCAATGCGGCGGTGACGGGAGCGGTTTCATCCATGCCGGTCATGGAGCCTGCCTTTCAGGAGATCTGCCAGGGACAAGAAGTCAATCAGGGAACACACGAGCGAAAATGGTGTCCACATGTTTGGTGTGATAGTCCATGTCGAACATGGCGCGCACGGCGGCCGGGTCCAGCCGGTCCGTCACCGCGGCATCGTCCAGCAGCAGGTCCATCAGGCCGGTCTGGCCGCCGGACTGCCACACGGCCATGGCATGGCGCTGAACAAGGGCGTAGGCTTCCTCCCGGCTGAGACCGGCCTGGGTCAGGGCGAGGAGAACGCGCTGGCTGTTCACCAACCCGCCGAGACGGTCGAGATTGGCCTGCATGGTCTCGGGGTAGATGACCAGCTTGTCCATCACAGCGGTCAGCCGGGCAAGCGCGAAGTCCAGCGTGACAGTGGCGTCGGGGCCGATGTTGCGCTCGACCGAGGAATGGCTGATGTCCCGCTCATGCCACAGGGCGACATTTTCCATGGCCGGCAGGGCATAGCCGCGCACCAGGCGGGCCAGACCGGTCAGATTTTCCGTCAGCACCGGGTTGCGCTTGTGCGGCATGGCGCTGGACCCTTTCTGACCGGGGGAGAAATATTCCTCGGCCTCCAGCACCTCGGTTCTTTGCAGGTGGCGGACCTCGGTGGCCAGCCGTTCAACCGAACTGGCGACGACGCCGAGGGTGGCGAAGAACATGGCGTGACGGTCGCGCGGGATCACCTGGGTCGAGACGGGCTCGACCGCAAGGCCCATTTTTTCGGCCACGTGGGCCTCGATCCGGGGGTCGATATTGGCGAAGGTGCCGACCGCGCCGGAAATGGCACAGGTGGCGATTTCATCGCGGGCGGTGATCATACGTGTGCGTGAACGATCAAATTCGGCATAGGCCTGGGCCAGTTTCAGACCGAAGGTGGTGGGCTCGGCATGGATGCCGTGGCTGCGGCCGATGGTCAGGGTGTATTTATGCTCCTCCGCCCGGCGCTTGAGGACAGCGAGCAAACCGTCCAGATCGGCGATCAGAATGTCGGCGGCGCGCGCCAGCTGCACGTTGAAACAGGTGTCGAGGACGTCGGACGATGTCATCCCCTGATGGACGAAGCGCGCCTCGTCGCCGACATTTTCCGCCAGACTGGTGAGAAAGGCGATCACGTCATGCTTGACCTCGCGCTCGATCTCGTCGATGCGGGCGATATCCCAGGCACCGCGCTCCCACACGGCCGCCGCCGCCGCCGGCGGGATCACACCCAGATCGGCCTGGGCGTCGCAGGCATGGGCCTCGATCTCGAACCAGATGCGGAATTTGGCCTCGGGCGACCAGATGGCCGTCATCTCCGGGCGGCTGTAACGGGGGATCATCGGTTTCTGTCTCCTTGCGAGGGCATGACGAACGCAGACAGCGCCTAGCAGTCCGCAGGGTCCGCTTCAAGACTTTCTTGGCCGGCACGCCTGCCAGAGGGTGGCCTGACAGGGATGGCTTGACAGAAATCGGCCGAGGGCAGACGCTGAAGCGCAGGCACTCGGAGGTCGAACAGGGAAAGAGGCTTTGGCCATGAACCGCGCCACCATATTCTCAAAGCTTTTCGCGGTCATGCTGGGATATGCCGTTTTGGGCCATGCCCTCCTGTGCACGGCACCGGCGGCCCTCGCCCAGACTGACGACCAGACCAGCGATCAGACCACCGGGGAGACTGTCACCCGAACCGTCATCGACAATGTCACCCTTTTGACCATGACGGCGGACCCGGTGGCGGACAGTGTGATCGCACAGGGCCGGGTCGTGGTGGCGGACGGGCGGATTGCCGCCGCCGGCGCGGCCACGGACACCCCGATACCGGCGGGTGCCACGGTGATCGATGGGGCCGGCGGCTGGCTGCTGCCGGGCCTGACGGAAATGCACGGCCACCTGCCCGGCACCGGCTGGAGCCGGGAACGCACTGCGGAGACCCTGTTTCTCTATCTGGCCGGCGGGGTGACGACGGTGCGCGGCATGCTCGGCGACCCGGTGCAGATGCGCCTGCGTGATGAAATCGCCGCCGGCGGGCTGGCGGGGCCGAGCCTGTATCTGGCCGCGCCCAGCCTGAACGGCAACAGCGTCTCCTCGCCCGAGGACGGGCGCGCCCAGGTGCGGCGCCACGCCGCCGCCGGCTGGGACCTGCTGAAAATCCACCCCGGCCTGACACGGGCGGAATATGACGCCATCGCCGATGAAGCCGCGCGGCAGGGTATCCCCTTTGCCGGCCATGTGCCGCAGGCGGTGGGGGTGCCGCGCGCCCTTGAGGCCGGCCAGATTTCCATCGACCATATGGACGGCTATATGGCATGGCTGAAAGGCCATGCCCGCGCCCTGACGGACGCGGATCTGGCCAGAGCGGTGGACATGACCCGGACAAGTGGCACATGGATCGTGCCGACGCAGGCCCTGTTCAACATGTTCCGCAGCGGCGCGGATGTCGCGGCCTTAACGGCACGGCCGGAAAACCGCTACATGCCCACCGATACCGTCGACACCTGGACCCGAACCGCCCGGCGCGTCACCCTGGCCGCCAATCCGCGCATCGCCGAAAACCGCCAGCGTCTGCTGAAAGCCATGGCCGACGGCGGCGTGCTCCTTGCGCTGGGCAGCGACGCGCCGCAGGTGTTTTCGGTCCCTGGCTTTTCCATCTGGCGGGAAATCCAGATCATGCTGGAAGCCGGGCTGACACCGGCGCAAATCCTGATCGCCGGCACCCGCGCCCCAGGCACATATTTCGCCGGCAAGGACCGTTTCGGCCTGATCGCACGGGGACACCGCGCCGACCTGCTGCTGGTGGCCGGCAATCCTCTCGCAGATATGGGGGTGCTGGCCCGCCCCCGGAGCGTCATGGCCGCCGGGCGCTGGTTCGGCCGCGCCGCCATCGACACCAAGCTGGCAGCCATCGCCGCCCGCCACGCGCACTAGGGCATACGATGCCCGGCGACCCACTGGCCCGTAATCATTATGGATACGTTATGATAAACCGCCCTTACAGAAGCGGATGCACCCGGGCGCGTGCTCGCGCCGGTATGCGCAGACGGAACACCCGCGCCAGTGCCAGCGCATAGGGCGGTGCCAGATCAAGACGCAGAGCCGCCGCAGGGGTCAAGAACGCGCCCCAGTCATGTTCCGACGACAGGCGGGGGGCAGCGGGCACCGCGCCCGGACCGGACCGGCCGCCGTCCCTGACGCCCTGCCCCGGGTCCATCCGATCCCCTTGGCCCGTCAGCCGACCGGCATAGACGCGCACCAGCCGTGGCCCCAGACCGGGACGGCGTTTCAGGCCGGCGGCGACCAAAGCCATCATATCCACCCGCAGACCGGTTTCCTCGTCCACCTCTCGGCTTAGGGCATCAAAGACGCCCTCGCCCATTTCAAGCTTGCCGCCGGGCAGGTCGAACAGACCGTTGGTCTTGCGCAGGATCAGCACCCGGCCACGCGGCGTCATGATAAGCGCCTTGGCACTGACTGGCAGACCGGGCGTTTGCATCTGGCGCCCGGCAAGCGTCCACAGATTGGGACGCTGGCGCGGCCGCGCAGGCACCGGCAAAGGCGGGATCATACCCTCCCCGGCGCGGACAAGCGTGAAAGGCCCGTCGACCCACGGTCAGGGCATCGCCGATCCATCCATATCCGGTCCTGCCCGGTCATCTACAACAGTCCCAGCGTCTTGAAGCTGGCATTGCCGGACCGACCGACGACCAGATGGTCATGAACGGTGATGTCCAGCTTGTCGCAGGCGTCGCTGACCATACGGGTCATGGCGATATCGCCCTTGCTGGGCCTGGGGTCTCCAGAGGGGTGATTGTGCACCAAGATGACAGCGCTGGCGTCCAGTTCCAGGGCACGCCGCACGACCTCCCGCGGGTAAACGGCCACGCGGTCGATGGTGCCGGTGGCCATGGCCTCATCCACGATCAGGCGGTTTTTGCGATCCAGGAACAGAACGCGGAATTGTTCGCGCTTTTCATGGGCGAGCGCGGTGCGGACGTAATCGTTCAAGGCCTGCCACCCGGACAGGACGGGCGCGTCGCTTACAGCCTCACGCGTGACACGCACGGCGGCGGCATGCACGGTCTTCAGGGCCACGGCGGCCGTCTCGCTCAACCCGTCCACGGCGCTTAGGGCCGGGATGTCGGCGCCGAGTACCCCGGCCAGCGACCCGAAACGGGTCAGCAAATCCTTGGCCAGGGGTTTGACGTCGCGGCGCGGAATGGCCAGAAACAGCACCAGTTCAAGAAGTTCATAATCGGCCAGACTGTCAGGCCCGGCCTGCAAAAAACGCTGGCGCAGACGGGCACGGTGCCCCTTGTGATGGGGAACGGCCACACCGCCGGCCACAGCCTGGTCGGACGGAGATATGGGACGCTCAGACGGGGGCACCCGCCGTATCCCTGCCGGCCGCGTCTGGTGTCCCGTCCAACGGATAGGGCGGATGGTCCCACCCCTTGGGCGAACGGGTGAAGACCTCATACCCGTCCTCGGTCACCGCCAGTGTGTGTTCAAACTGCATGGACAGGGATTTGTCGCGAGTCACGGCGGTCCACCCGTCGGACAGGATTTTCGAGTGGGGTTTGCCGGCATTGACCATGGGTTCAATGGTGAAAAACATGCCGGGCTTCAGTTCCGGCCCGCGGCCGGGCAGACCGAAATGCATCACGCTGGGCTCGTCATGGAACACACGACCGATGCCGTGCCCGCAGAAATCGCGGACAACGGAGAAACGATTGGCCTCGACAAAGATCTGGATGGCATGGCCGATATCACCGAGAAACGCGCCGGGCCGCACCGCCTCGATCCCGCGCCACATGGCCTGAAAGGTGACGTCACAAAGGCGCCTGGCCAGAATTTTCGGCTCGCCGACAAAAAACATGCGGCTGGTATCGCCGTACCAGCCGTCCAGAATGACAGTGACGTCGATATTCAGCGTATCGCCCTTCTTCAGGGTTTTCTCGCCGGGAATACCATGACAGATCACATGATTAACCGACGTGCAGATGGACTTTGGAAAGCCCCGATAGTTGAGCGGCGCCGGAACCGCGCCGTTGTCGCGGATGAAATCATGGCACAGGGTATCGAGATGCCCGGTCGATACCCCCTCAACAACGAAAGGCGCTATGTAATCGAGAACCTGAGCCGCAAGGCGCCCGGCGGCACGCATGCCCTCGAATGCCTCGGGTCCGTGGACCTTTATGGCGCCCGTGCGCACTTCGGGGGCTTCAAGGGCATTGACGTAATTCATGGTCGTTCCTTTTCGACATCCCGGGCCTTTTCGACATCCTGGGCCTTTTCAGCATGGTGCACCATGTCAGATACCGGCTGCCGAAGCAGGTGACATCCCGCATCAGCACAGAGGGTGTCCCTCATGGCCGTCTGGTCCATGCGACCCCACATATTAGGGGGCTGTCAGCGATATGGGAAGGGGCTGGGCAATGGCAATACCCTCCAGGCTGACATCGCAGGCATAGGCCATAAGCTCAACCCCCTCTCCCGCCGCCCAAACCAGCTTTTCGGCATAGACCGGATCCTTTTTCCAGGCCGGAGCGAACCAGCCGCAATCGGCGCGTTGTATAACGTAGAGCATCACAGCACGGTGGCCGGCGTGAACCATCGCGACCAGCTCGTCCAGATGTTTGGCACCACGCACTGTGACCGCATCGGGAAAGATCGCGCCGCCGTCCATACGCCAGTGGACATTTTTAACCTCGACAAAGCAGGTCTCGGACGGGGTATCCGCCGCCCCCCTTTCCAACAACAGGTCGATGCGGCTGTTACGGCCATATCGCACTTCACGCCGGATACGGTCATAGCCTGTCAAGCCGTCAATTAGGTCCGCCGCCACGGCTTCTTCCGCGAGGGCATTGGGGCGGGATGTATTGATACCGATCAGTGTGCCCTCGGCCTCGACCAGTTCCCAGCGCCAGTCCAGCTTGGCCTTGGGATTGCGATTGGGCAGAAGCCAGACACGGTTGCCCGGATCCACCACCCCCGCCATAGCCCCGGAGTTGGCACAGTGTGCCACGACAGTCTCACCGGTCATGAGGGTAACATCTGCGAGAAAGCGTTTGTAGCGCCGCTCCAGCCGGCCTTCCTGCAAGGTATCGTCGAATTTCATAATAGCATCCCAATAGTGTGCGCCCGCGCAAGGCCCGCTCGCATAGACCGGCACACGCCTGTTCCATCAGCACCTAAGCCCTTTGGAAGCAAACGGCAAGATGCCGTTGCAAACCGTTTACACGGCTGCAAGACGGGAAACATGCCTTTTCAGGCAATAAACAGAATGAAATCGTCGACAGAACCGAAATACAACTCATTGTAATTTGACCATTTGGTCAGAATTATTGCCGCAGTGCCGTTGCATGCTTGCAACATTACGGGTGCTTGACACTCTCCCGCCTCCTCTCAACGGGTGCAATCATCTCGCATTTCTTGAACTTTTGTGACAATCGGGATTTGGAAGGTTTCAAAAATCTCGCGGGTTCAACATACCAAAATAACGGGAAGGGTAGTCCTATGAAGGCACTTCGGAGTCTCGCGCTCCTGGCGGGCGTTGCCTCCACAGCGGTTATGATCGGCACACATGCAGGCGCGCAGGACACAACGTCCGGCGTGCGCGTGCGCGTTATCGATCAGAGCGGCACGGCGGTGGCCAATGTATCGGTGGAAATCACACATGTCCCCACGGGGCGCAAACGGACTATCACCACCAACAGCAGCGGCCTTTTGTTCGCGCGTGGTCTGCCGGTCGGAGGGCCCTACATCGTTCGGCTTGCCGACGGCACCGCATATGCGGCGCAAACCATCAATGATCTGTTCCTGCAACTTGGCCAGACAGAGGCCGTCGACCTTATCATCGCGTCCTCGCCGGAACAGATTGAGGAAGTGACGGTGACGGCAAGCCGGGTTACCCAGCAATTGCGGCTGGGATCGTCCGAGACCTTTACCGAAGGGGATATTTACGAGGTGGCGGCGATTTCGCGGGATTTCCGCAGTGCGCTCGAAACCGACCCCAAAATCCTGCTGGACAACACCATTGACCGGGGGCCCGGCATTCAGATCGCCGGTTCCAATTTCCGGTTCAACAGCCTGACGGTGGACGGTGTCGCGCAGAATGACAATTTCGGCCTGAATTCCGGCGGTTTCCCAACCAAACGGTCACCGATCTCGCCGGATGCCATAGGCCAGGTGGATGTGAACATTGCTCCCTATTCCGTCACATTCGGACAGTTTCTGGGCGGCAATATCAACATCGTCACCAAATCCGGCACCAATGAATTTCACGGGGCAGCTTTCGGCTTTTACACGGACGACAGTCTGACCGGCGACAACAGCGGTGACCAGCCCCTGAATATCGGCGATTTCGAGGAAACCGTTTACGGCGCCTCGCTCGGCGGTCCCATCGTCAAGGACAAGCTGTTCTTCTTCGCGTCCTACGAACGGTTCGATAGCGAGCGTAGTTTTCCCATCGGGATTGACGAAATTCCCGGCGTCACGCAACAGGACATCAACCGGGTCCGCCAGGTGACTCAGGACGTCTACGGCTTCGACCCCCTGGGCTTTGATGAACCGATTGAGGAAGATGACGAGAAGTGGCTGGTCAAACTGGACTGGAACATCAATGAAGACCACCGCTTCGCCGCCACCTATCAGCGGGCGGAGTCCAATATTCTGCTGGACGATTTCACCAATATCGTCACCAATACGGCAGCGCTGCAGTCCAACCGGTATGATTTCAATGACCGTTTGCAGACGTTTTCCTTCCAGCTGTTTTCAGACTGGACGGACAATTTCTCGACCGAAATCCGCCTGGGTCTGAAGGACGTCAACTCAGATCAAAGCTCCTTCTTCGGCGATGCCCCGGCCTTTACCGTGGCAACCGAGGGCGGCGGCACCATCCGTCTGGGTCCGGACCAGTTCCGCCATTCGAACGATCTGGACAACAACACCCAGTTCTTCCGTATCAAGGGCGACTGGTATCTCGGCAATCACACACTGACATTCGGCTATGAGCAGGAAGCGATTGATATCCAGAACCTGTTCGTACCGTGGTCGCGCGGCGAATTCAGCTTCAACAGCATTGACGATTTTGAAAACCGAAATGCCGGTTTCGCCATTTACGGCAATTCGCTGACCGGTGACCCGCTGGATGCGGCCGCGAATTTCAATTTCGCGACACACAGTTTCTATATTCAGGATGAATGGACACCAACACCGGAGCTGACGATCACCGCCGGCATCCGTTTCGACATTCTGGAAAACAACGACCTGCCCGAGCTGAACCAGGCGTTCACCGAGCGTAACGGTTTTACCAACCAGGAAAACCTGGACGGCAAAAACCTATTTCTGCCGCGCCTGGGCTTCAACTGGACACCGACCGATCGGTTGACGTTTCGCGGTGGCATCGGCCTGTTCGGCGGCGGAACACCGAATGTCTGGCTGTCCAACAGCTATTCCAACACCGGTGTTCTGTCTTCAACACAGTTCGGTTTCTTCGCGCCTGAACAGCTAGCTGCAGTTCAGGCCGTACTGGCCGACAACCCGAATGCGGACACCGCCCGCGAAAACCTTCAGCAATTCCTGTCGGCGCCGCCCCCCACTGCCGACACCAATGCCATCGATCCTGATTTCGACCTGTTTTCCACCTGGAAATACAGCCTGGCTGCCGATTATACGGCCGATCTGTCCTTTATTGGCCTGGGTGACGGCTGGGATATCAGCGTTGAGGGTATTTTCTCGGAGGTGCAGGACGCCATCGATTATGTGGAAACACGACGCACCCAGATTGATACGGCCCCCGACGGCCGTCCCATTTACGACCTGACATCCGGTTTCGATCTTATTCTGACCAATACCGGACAAGGCGACAGCCAGGTTTACACCGTGACGGTGGACAAGGACTGGGAGACGGACGTCGGCCGCTTCGCCCTGTCGCTCGGCTATACCCATCAGAATATCACCGAGGTCAATTCCGGTAACCGCTTCACCGCCTTTGAAGGCTTTGACTTCGATGCCACGATCGACCGGAACAACCGGGAGCTTGGCACATCGCGGTTTGAAATCCCCCACCGCTTCACGGTGAACTTCACCTGGGAAGAGGAACTGTTCGGTGACAACACGACACGCCTGAACCTGTTCTGGACCGGCCGGTCGGGCCGCAATTTCTCGTATACGTTCGGCTCGACCACAGCGTTCGGCGGCGCCTTCCTGACGGACTTCGGCAATGAAGGCGTGAACCCGGGCGGGTTGCTCGCCTATATCCCGACGGGTCTGAACGATCCGCTGATCAATGCGGCCGGCAGCAGCGGGCTGGAAGCGCTTGATGCCTTTATCGATGGAGAGGACTGTCTGAATGAGTTCCGCGGCCAGATCGCCGAACGCGCATCCTGCCGCACACCGTGGGTCAATCGCGTAAACATGCGCCTGAGCCAGGAGGTGAATCTTTTCAACGGTCATGCGGTTGAACTGATTCTGGATATCGAAAATCTGGGCAATCTGATCGACAGCAGCTGGGGACGCGCGGAAAGCTTCCTGGCACCGGCCAATGTGCCACTGGTCAATGTGGGGCTGACGGATGACGGCAGCCAGTATGTCTATGACTTCAACGGCATTGCCCAACCGACCATCAATGACAGGGCGTCAGCCTATCGCATTCAATTCGGTCTGCGCTACCGCTTCTAAGGCGGTATCGCGAGCCTGAAACCGAAAAGGGCGGCTACTCGGGCCGCCCTTTTCATATTTGACCAAGTTGTGGTGCCAATATGCGGATGCAGGCGGTACCCCGTTGTCAGACGATGAGTACGCTGTGCGCGCCATCCACGGGCAAGGCAACACCGCTGACGAAACTGCCGCCGGCGCCGACCAGCATCAACAGAGGCGCTTCCAGCTCTTTCAGGTCACCGACACGCTTTGCCGGTGTCATGGCCACATGGGTACGCCCGGGCTCGCTTTCCAGATAGCTTTCGTTGATTTCCGTTTTGAAATAACCGGGACACAGAGCGTTGACCCGTACACCGAAACGCTGAAACTCAATCGCCATGTTGCGGGTCATTTGCACGACACCCGCCTTGGATGTGGAATAAGTGGTGTGTGTCGGTCCAACACCGAGACCGAGAATGGACGCCGTATTGACGATGGACCCACCACGGCCGGCATCGCGCATGCGTGATGCCGCTTCGGTTGCGACGCGCCACATTCCCTTGAGGTTGGTATCCATAACCTTGTCCCAACTCTCCTCGGTGACATCGATGGCCCACATGGGATCGGCGATGCCGGCATTGTTGCAGACAATCGTGGGCACTCCCAGGTTTTCAGCAGCCTGGTCGAAGGCGGCTTTCACGCTGTCTCCGTCCGTAACGTCGAGCTGGACGGCCAATGTACGCTGTCCCGTATCGTCGGCAATATCGTCCGACAGCGCTTTGATCCGCTCCACCCGGCGGGCACCCAGTACCACATCGGCCCCGGCCCGTGCGAGTGCGCGGGCAAAATTCGCCCCGATACCCGAAGACGCACCGGCAACCAGCGCCACACGGCCTTCAAGACTGAACAGATCCTTCAAATAATCACTCATGAATGGGATTCCCTGATTTATGCGTTTTCACGGTCAAAATCGGCGAAACTTTTGCCTTCGTCCACCAGTCGTTCCAGAAGCGGTGCCGGCATCCACCAACGGGGGCCGTTTTCCACGGCGAGCGCCTTGATCCTGGAAAGCACGGCCGGCAGACCCATTGCATCGGCATAATGCATCGGTCCACCGCGATAGGGCGGGAAACCATATCCGTTGATATAGACGACATCGATATCGCTGGCGCGCAGGGCAATGCCCTCGCCGAGAATTTTCGCACCTTCATTGATAAGGGCCAGCATGCAACGCTCGACAACCTGTTCCGCGCTCCAGGGTTTGGCCACGATGCGCAGCTTTTCCCGTTCCGCGTCCAGAACATCCGCGACCACCGGATCCGGTTCCGGTGTACGACCGTCCTGAGGGTATTTATAAATACCCTCTCCGGTTTTCTGGCCTTTGCGCCCCATTTCCACCAAACGGTCGACCCAGTCATAGGCGCTGGTCTCGTAATTCTCGCGGCCAACACTTTGACGGTTGAAATATCCGACATCGAGGCCGGCCATATCCGACATGGCATTGGGGCCCATCGGCATGCCGAAGTCGAACAGGGCTTTATCGACGGCCTGCGGTTCGGTACCGCCGATCACGGCCAGCATCGCCTCGCGGCCGTAGGGGCCCAGCATCCGGTTGCCGATAAAACCGTGGCACACACCGGATACCACACCGATCTTTCCGATCCGCTTCGCCAGATCAAGTGCGGTGGCCAGTACGGAATCAGCCGTTTTTTCGGCACGCACAATTTCCAGGAGACGCATCACATTGGCCGGGGAAAAGAAATGCAGGCCCAGTACATCGTCAGGCCGAGCAGTCATGGCGGCGATGTCGTTCACATCCAGATAGGACGTATTGGTGGCGAGAATGGCGCCAGGCTTCGCCACGGCGTCCAACCTGGCAAAGACTTCGCGTTTGATGTCCATCTTTTCAAAAACGGCTTCAATAATCAGATCACAGTCCGCCAAATCATCATAAGACAGGGTCGGAGTGATGAGCCCCATGCGCCGGTCCACATCATCCATCGTCATTCTGCCCTTTTTGGCAGTACGCTCCCAATTGCCCCGCATGACACCGAGGCCTCGGTCCAGTGCATCCTGACCGGTGTCAAGCAACGTGACGGCAATACCGGCATTGGCCATGGCCAATGCAATGCCACCACCCATGGTGCCGGCCCCCAGAATACCGACAAGGCGGATATCGCGTCGCGGCGTTTCCTTTGTCACGCCAGGGACACGCGCCACCTGGCGTTCGGCGAAGAACAAATGCTGAAGGGCACGGGCCTGCGGGTTGGCCTGGCATTCGGCAAACAGCTCCCGCTCGCGGGCCATGCCGTCGTCGAACGGCAGACTGACGGCTGCCTCGACACACCGGATGATCCGCTCCGGCGCGAAATAACCGCGCGATTGTTTGGCAATGGACGCTCGCACGCCCTCAAAAAAGGCGGCGCCGTATTCTGCCCCGTCCAGGACCATATCGCGTGTCCGCCGCACACCATCGGAAATTCTGTCCTTTGCAAATGCAACGGCCTCGGCTTGCAGATCAGCATCCGCAGACAGGACCTTGTCGACAGCCCCCCATGTCGCGGCAGTCGACGCCGGAATATGCCTGCCGGTCAGCATGGCCTGCAAAGCATTGTCCACCCCGCCGACGCGCGGCAGGCGCTGTGTCCCGCCCGCGCCCGGCAGTATGCCGAGTTTGACCTCAGGCAGGCCGATTTTGGCACTTTCAAGCGCGATGCGGTAATGACACCCCAAAGCAACTTCGAGGCCGCCGCCTAGCGCCGTACCGTGAATGGCGGCGACGACGGGTTTTTCCAATGCCTCTATGGTATCGATCACTTCCGGAAGGTGCGGAGCCACGGGCGGCTTGCCGAATTCGCGGATGTCCGCACCGGCCATGAAGGTCCGGCCGGTTGCCATGATGACCACCGCATCGACCGCATCATCGGCGGCGGCCCTGGCGGCACCATCGCTTAAGCCCTGCCGCACGGCCAAAGACAGAGCATTGACCGGCGGGTTGTTCACTGTCAATACGGCGACACGATCCGTCACCCCATAAGACACGCTCATGAGTTCTCTCCCTCTTAGGAAACGCTGCTGATTCTAACCGGTGAACGCCTGAAGACCGGTGATGGCACGCCCCAAAATCAGGGCGTGTACGTCACTGGTCCCTTCATATGTGTTCACAGCTTCCATATTCATCACATGGCGGATGACGTGATATTCATCCGATACGCCGTTACCACCGTGCATATCACGGGCTGTGCGGGCGACATCCAAAGCCTTGCCGCAGTTATTGCGCTTCATCATCGAAATCATTTCAGGGGCAAAGCGGTCTTCGTCCATCAGACGGCCCAGACGCAGGGCGCCCTGCAGGCCAAGGGCGATATCGGTTTCCATCGTGGCCAGCTTAAACTGGATCAACTGATTGGCTGCCAGGGGGCGTTCAAACTGTGCCCGGTCCAATGTGTATTGCCGGGCGGCATTGAAGCAGAATTCCGCAGAGCCCATGGAGCCCCAGCAAATGCCGTAACGCGCCCGGTTCAGACAACCAAAAGGTCCGCCAAGTCCCTCGGCATAGGGCAGGAGAGCATCCTCGCCGACTTCGACACCGTCCATCACGACTTCGCCCGTGAAGGAGGCCCGCAGCGAAAATTTACCCTCGATCTTGGGTGTGGACAGGCCGTCCACATCGCGTTCCAGAATAAAGCCACGGATTTTACCGCCATGGGCGTCGGACTTGGCCCAGATGACAAAAACGTCGGCGATCGGGCTGTTGGTGATCCACATTTTTGAACCGGTCAGGCGATAACCGCCGTCAATCTTCTCGGCCCGCGTCTTCAGACCGCCCGCGTCGGAACCGTGGTCGGGTTCGGTCAGACCGAAACTGCCGACCCATTCGCCGGTGGCCAGTCTGGGCAGGTACTTGCGGCGCTGTTCCTCACTGCCATAGGCATAAATCGGATGCATGACGAGAGAGCTTTGCACTGACATGACGGAACGGTAACCACTGTCCACACGCTCTATTTCCCGCGCGACGAGCCCGTAGGCGACATATCCGGCATCAGAACCGCCATAGACTTCCGGCAGCGTCATGCCGAGCAAACCCTGTTGCCCCAATTCGGAGATAATGGCGCGGTCGAAAGTCTCATGCCTGTTGGCTTCGAGAATGCGCGGCATCAGCCTGTCCTGCGCGTAGGACCTGGCACTGTCCCGGATCAACCGCTCTTCACCGGACAGTTGATCGTTCAGGAAAAAGGGATCATCCCACTGAAAGGCAGTCAGACCCTTTTTGTAGTTCATATCCCTGTCCTGGCGATCATCTGACGCCATACGCGCATTCATGTTCATCCCACTACCCTCACGAAGTCCTTACAACTGCCGGCAGCTTAAAACCTAGAAGCCGGCCTGTCGAACCGAAACGGACATGTCCTCTTTGGATTCGTCCGCAGTGGCCGAATGTCCGTCTTACGGCGGTCTGGCCTACACAGCGCACCATACGCTAGAAATATACGCATAATAGCGTCATCATGATCGACAGGACATACACCTGCATTCAGATACCGAGCAGATATTGGAAAGGACGGCGAGGTGGCATTGAAGGAAACTCCCATTTGCGATTTCGGTGCCCTGGCGGCCGATTTCACCTTGCCCGACCTGAGCGGGATGAAGGTCTCATTGCAGGATGTAAGGGGGGTCAGCGGGACGCTGATCATTTTCATGTGCAACCACTGCCCTTATGTACAGGCCATCATAGAGCGGCTGGTCCGGGATGTGCGGGACCTGCGCACCGCCGGTATCGGCATAGCCGCGATCATGTCCAACGATTATTCCACTCATCCCGAGGATGCACCCGACCGCATGCGGGCCTTTGCCACGGAACATGGAATTGATTTTCCCTATCTGCTGGACGAAGACCAATCTGTCGCCCGCGCATACGGCGCTGTCTGTACGCCGGATTTTTTCGGCTATAACAGCGATCTGGAGCTTCAGTATCGCGGGCGTATCGACGATAGCCCGATGGATGCCGGAAATGTGACCCGGCGCGATTTGCTTGCCGCCATGCGCCTGATTGCAGACACGGGTGTGGGCCCCGGTGAACAGGTTCCGAGCATGGGCTGCTCCATTAAATGGCGCAGTGGATGACCCCGGGTGCGCCTGCGTTTTACCGCAGGACCTGAAAATGTCTTTGCGCAGGCGCAGGCTTCATGGCAAGGCTGCCAATAATGAAGACCATGGCCTGTTAGTCCATGGCCGGATAGACCATATCTCCGACAGAATATGCCGCAGGCTTTTCCGCAGAGCGTCCCATGAAAGCATGTTTGATTATCGGCTGGCGTGAATGGGTCGCCCTACCCGATTTGGGCATAGGAGCCATTAAAGCCAAAATCGACACCGGCGCCGCCACATCGGCATTGCACGCCTATAAAATCCGTATAGAGGAAAACCCCGAGGGCACGGTTGCGCATTTTTGCGTCCACCCGCGCATAAGGCGGCGCAGGCCGGAAATCCTGTGCAGCGCCCCGGTCCACGACATCCGCACCGTCCGCAGTTCCAACGGCCAGTCTGAACAGCGTATTGTTGTGAAAACCGGCTTGACCCTGGGGCCTTATACACGCCCCATATTGCTGACGCTGACGAACCGGGATGAAATGACATTCCGAATGTTGATCGGACGTGAAGCGCTGCGAGACCGGTATGTGGTGAACAGCGCGCATTCCTATAGCCTGAACCATGAAGACCTGGACAACGGATGACCCCATTGCAGGGAGAACCGCAGCATGAAAATCGCCATTCTTGCACGCAACCCTAATCTGTACTCCCATAAACGGCTTGTCGAGGCCGCGGAAAAACGCGGACATGAAACGCAGATTATCGACACGCTGAAAGTGTATATCAATATTGCGTCACACCGGCCGCAAATCCGCTACAAGGGGGAAATTCTGGAAGGGTTTGATGCCGTCATCCCGAGGATCGGCGCGTCCATCACCTTTTACGGTACGGCCGTCCTGCGCCAGTTCGAAGTTCAGGGGGTATATCCTCTGAACGAGTCGGTTGCCATATCGCGGTCCCGCGACAAGCTGCGCAGTCTTCAACTGCTGTCACGGCGGGGTTTGGGACTGCCGGTAACGGCCTTCGCCTCAGCCACGACGGAAGCGGACGATGTGATCGATCAGGTCGGCGGGCCGCCGGTGATCATCAAACTGCTGGAAGGCACACAGGGTGTCGGTGTGGTGCTGGCAGACACGCGTGGCGCAGCGCGCAGCATGATTCAGGCCTTTGGCGGGCTGAATGCCCATATTCTGGTACAGGAGTTCATCAAGGAAGCCCACGGAGAAGATATTCGCTGCCTCGTTGTCGGCGGCAAGGTCGTTGCCGCAATGAAACGCAAGGGCGCGGAAGGCGATTTCCGCTCGAACCTGCACCGGGGCGGTCAGGCAACCGCCGTGCGGATCACGCCCGAGGAACGCTCCACCGCCGTGCGTGCCGCCAAGGTGATGGGATTGAATGTGGCGGGTGTCGACATGCTGCGGTCCAACCACGGCTCGGTGATCATGGAGGTCAATTCCTCACCCGGGCTGGAAGGCGTTGAAAGCGCAACAGGCACAGATGTGGCGGAGAAAATCATCATGTTCCTTGAAAAGAATGCCCGCCCCAACCGCACCGGCACCAAGGGACGCGGCTGATGCCGCTTCGCGGGGCTTTTTCTTTTCAGGGACAAGCGATCCCTGCCGGCAGCCGTGCCACCGTTCCCGTCCCCCTGCCCGGTCAATCGCGCTTCACCCCCACGCTGATGCCGGTGCATATCGTGCATGGCAAGCGCAACGGGCCGACGCTGTTCGTCACCGCCGCCATTCACGGCGATGAAATCGGCGGCATCGACATTGTACGGCGTCTGCTGCGCCATACCGCCCTGAAGCGTTTGAAGGGGACATTGATTGCCGTACCGGTCGTCAATATGTACGGCTTTTTGCAGCATATGCGGTATCTGCCCGACCGCCGCGATCTGAACCGGTCTTTTCCAGGCCGGGAACAAGGCTCGCTGGCGGCCAGGGTCGCGCATGTCCTGCGCACGGAAATCATCGACAGATCGGATTACGGGGTCGATTTGCACACAGGCGCCAATCACCGAACCAATTTCCCCCATATCCGGGCCAATCTGAATGATCCTGAAACAAAAAAACTGGCCCATGCCTTCAACACGGCGGTGATCGTCAACGCCAATTTGCGGGATGGGTCGCTGCGTCAGTATGCGCTGGAAGCCGGCAAGCCCGTGCTGCTGTATGAAGCAGGCGAAGCCTTTCGCTTCGACCCGACCGCCACAAAGGCAGGCGTGCGCGGACTGGTCGGCGTTCTGGCAGAATTGGGGATGATTGCGAAACGGCGCAAGCCCAAACCACACGCCACGCTGGAAGCGCTGTCATCGCATTGGGTGCGGGCATCGCGGTCCGGTATCGTGACACCGACGGTCAAACCCGGTGACAGGGTGCTGGGCGGCCAGCGACTGGCCAGTATCTCCGACCTGACCGGAGAGGATCACATGGATGTTCTGGCAGAGGACGACGGCATGGTACTTGGCATGAACCAGATGCCCAATGTGAACGAGGGCGACGCCCTGTTTCATATCGCCATGTTCAAAAGCCCCGCACGCGCCGAGGTGGCGGTGGACGCTTTTCACCTGTCACTGGAGGGGCTGGGCGAGGAGGATTACCCCGCCCATGTGCCCGAAGACTGACGGCACGACGGCCCAAGATTGATGGCCACGGATGGCCAACGCAGCTTTTAAGACGCCGGGGCCGTCAAACCGACCCAGCTTGCACGTGCCAGAATGAACAGCAGTACCGAGATGGCCAGTCCGCCGAGGAGACAGGCGCGGCGGACAACCGCGGTGTCTTCAGGGACGGTGCTAACCCCTTCCGGCCCGTGAGCACGAGGATACAGCGGCATAAGTGCGGCATCATAGAGCATCATCACAATGAGCGTGCTGGCATAAAGTACCATTTTCGCGGCAAGCCAGGGCTGGGGAATCGGGCTTTGCGAGAGTAAGGAGAGAATGCCGGCACCACCCACGACCAACACGAAGGACACCTGAAGGATGATGGTGACAACACGCGCGGCCCGCGCCGTACTGCCATGCTGGTGGCGCGCACCGCTCCATGAGATGGCGAGCCAAACCAGAGCAAACGCCCAAGCCCCGAAAGTGGTCCCCGCCTGCAATGTGATCAGGCCGAGATTGCTGGACAATTGCAGGCCCATGGGCAGCATGAGCAGAAACGCGGTTTTCGGAACGCGCTCCACAAGGCGAAGACTGGTGAGCAGAGACGTCCGGCTCGCCATATCCTCATTTCTGTATAACCGGCCCAGCACGACCAGAGTGGCCAAAAGAGAGCCGAACCATATCCCGAACAGGATCACATGCAGAAAAATATGGTGCTGATGGCTCATGTCGGCTCCTCGTCGGTTTTCTGTCTTAGTATTCGCGGCAATTCTATCCTGGCGACGCCGTCTTCAGGCGCGCGGACGGGTAGAATGCAGATCAGCCAGTACCCCAAGCTCATGGCAAAAACAACTGCTGCCGTGGCATAGATATATTCCGGGCTGACTTTTTCATAGTCGAGAATGATGACTTTCCGGGCAATTGCCATAAGGGCCGTCGCCATAACGATCTTCACATGAATGACGTCATCACGCAGATACACTGTGATATTGACAAAAATCTCAATCGCGATCAGCACCACCATGAAAGCGCCGAAAGTGGCAAGAAGATCCGCGATCGTCAGCATCCAGCTGTCACCGGTGGTGAATTTCTTGTAAAGCACCCAACCCACATCTATGACGCCAAAGAAAATCACCACCGTCATCAGGATGGCCAGAATTCTGACGGCAACACGGATCAGGCGTTTCAACTGAAAAATCAGCGGATCGTCACTGCGGTAGATATCATCAGGCAATCGCGGCATCCCGTCTTTCCAATTTTTCCACGGCCCTTGGGGCCCCAAGCCTAGCGTCTTTCAAGCGGTTCAGCATCCCGATCCGCCAAGGCTGTCAAACAGCAGCACGGAGCCTCAGCGTCATTTCCCGTATCAGCCTATAAACATTAATGAAAGTGGCTGGAGAAATTTCAGCTATCCTGACATCTTTTTATATATTTTCAACGGCGTTGGGATAACATCTGTCCCACGGATGGGGGATGAATATGCTGAGCAAGCCTTTCATGACCACCCAGGAGATCGCCAAGCTTCTGAAGGTGCGCGAGTCAACGGTGCGATCCTGGATTCACGGTCAGGACCTGCGTGCTGTCAAACTCGGACGGGAATTCCGCATCGCCGTAAAGGATCTGGAGGTGTTTCTGAACGCGCATGCCACATGTCTGCCAGACGGACATGATGACGGCGAAACAGGCTGAAACGACTGTCAAAATACCGCGGCCTGCTTTGCCGGAGTGATTCTTTACTCCGGGTCCTTCCGGGCCCCATGCCCCCGTCCGGCGCACTGCACTCACCGCCGATGCCATACAGGGAAACGTCCGATGACCGATGCCATACGCGACTATATTTTCTATGAGATTGCCGCGCTGCTGGTCCTGGCGGCATCCGCTGGTTTTGTCGGCCTGCTGCTGCGTCAACCGCTGATCGTCAGTTTCATTGCGGTCGGCATTATTGCCGGACCGTCCGTTCTGGATATTGCGCAATCCGAGGAACATATCGACCTGCTGGCCGAGCTGGGCATAGCGCTTCTGCTGTTTCTGGTCGGACTGAAGCTGGACCTGAAGCTGGTGCGCACCCTGGGTCCCGTCGCATTGATGACCGGTCTCGGCCAGGTGGCGTTCACGACCATATTCGGTTTCCTGATCGGGCTGGCCCTCGGGTTCGATACGGTGACAAGCCTGTATATCGCGGTGGCTTTGACGTTTTCATCGACGATCATCATCGTCAAACTGCTCTCCGATAAACGCGAGATCAATTCCCTCCATGGACGAATCGCGCTGGGCTTCCTGATCGTTCAGGATCTGGTGGTGGTCATGGCGATGATTGTGCTGTCCGCACTGGGCGTGGGGGCGGCAGGCAATGCCGCGCTGATCGACGTGCTGCTTGTCTTCGGATATGGCGCCATGATGCTGGCCGCTGTCGGCCTGTTTATCCGCTTTATCGCCAATCCGCTTGTCGAACGCCTGTCCCGCGCGCCGGAGCTGATGGTATCCTTTGCAATCGGTTGGGCGGCGCTCCTTGCGGCAATCGGCTATTATCTGGGCTTTGGCAAGGAACTGGGGGGACTGCTTGCCGGTGTGTCATTGGCCTCGACCTCCTTCCGGGAGGCAATCGCCGCCCGGCTGGCCTCTCTCCGGGATTTTCTGCTGCTGTTTTTCTTCATTGCGCTGGGCGCGTCACTGGACCTGTCGATCCTCGGGGCCAGCGTCAGCGCGGCCAGCGTCTTTGCCCTTTTCGTCCTGATCGGCAACCCACTGATCGTGTTGGCGATCATGGGGGCGATGGGATACCGCAGGCGCACAGGATTTCTAGCCGGCCTGACAGTGGCGCAAATCAGCGAATTCTCACTAATTTTCATGGCCATGGGGGTTTCCATCGGTCATGTCACGGAGCAGGCGCTCGGCCTGGTGACGCTGGTTGGCCTGATCACAATCGCCGCGTCCACCTATATGATCACCTATTCCCATCAGCTGTATGATCTGATCGACCCGCTTCTGAAAACGTTTGAACGGCGCACGGCAGGCGGCAAGGAAGACGCCTGGACGCCTGGGGACGGCGCTTATGACGCCATTGTCTTCGGTCTGGGACGCTACGGTCTTGCCATCGCACTTGAACTGAAAGATGCCGGCTTCAGGGTGCTTGGCATCGATTTCAGTCCGATAGCCGTACGCAATGCCCGCGCCCGGGATTTCGATGCCATCTTCGGAGACGCGACCGATCCGGAATTTCTGGCGCATCTGCCGCTTGACGGTGTCCGTTGGGCCGTATCAGCCGTACCGGACCACGATACGGGTCTGACCCATGACGACCCCCGGCAATCCCTGATCACAGCTCTGCACGGACTGAATTTCGAAGGACACGTTGCCGTGGCGGCCCACAGCCGCACAGCCGCCGACAGGCTGAAAAGCGCCGGGGCCGACCTTGTTCTTCTGCCGTTTCGCGATGCCGCGGCGCAGGCTGCCCTGCTGATTACCCAAAACAAACCGCCTCATACACCGGCCATTGCCGACCCGGAAGGCCAGAAGGAGTTCGCCCAGTGAACCGCCTTAAGACCGAAGGTAAGGCGACTGTCGGAACGGATGGTAAAACCCACGGTCTGCCGATGAAAAAAATTGTCGCCGTCTGTACGCTGGATGCGCATGACGAAGGGACCCTGAAAGCAGCGACAAACATGGCGCGTGCCCATAACGCGGAACTGACAGTCATGGCGGTGGTGGATATCCCGCCGGAAATCGCCCGACTGTCCGGTGCCACCGGCATTTCGCGGAAAGACATCGAAAACAGCTTCACCGCCGAATATCGCAAGCATGTGAGCCGGCTGACCGCCCGTCATGCACACGGTCTGGACCCCCATATAGAAATCCGAAGCGGCAAGCCTTTCCTTGAAGTGATCAAATACACGCTTGCCCATGGTACCAACATGGTGATCAAGACTGCCGAGGAGTCGAAGGGGCTGCACCGGTATTTCTTTACAAGCATGGACCAGCATCTTTTGCGAAAATGTCCCTGCCCCGTTTGGCTTCGCGTCAACCATGGCGGTCAGCCGGTAAAAACAGTGCTGGCTGCCGTCGATCTCGATATCTTCATGACTGACGAAGCCGATGATCAGAGCGGATTGAACCGTCATATTCTTGAAACCGCGAGCCGTATCGCACAGACCCATGGGGCCGCATTGCATGTCCTACATGCCTGGGACGCGCCGGGGGAGACCAGCGTCCGTCTATGGTCTGACGCGCCGGACGGCAGCAAAGCCGCCGACGACTATGTCCGGGACATCCAGAGGGCCCATGAAAATGCCTTCGACAGGCTGATTGAAGAGGCCGCCGTCTGGACAGAGGGTGGAAAAGATCACCGGACCGCCCTGATCCCCCATTTGAAACGTGGTATCGCCAGGAGCGTTATACCGGAACATGTGCGGGACCTTGGCGCCGATACACTTGTGATCGGGACCATCGCACGCACGGGGGTTCCGGGGTTTTTTATCGGTAATACGGCAGAAGACGTGCTGAACAGTGTCGACTGCTCCGTGGTAACAGTGAAACCGCCCCACTATGTCAGCCCCATAGAACCGGATTGAACAAGAAAGACGGCACCCTTATCGGATGCCGTCTTGTAAAATCGCCGTTTGTAGGCTGGTCTGACAGACAGATCGCCTGCGCGTCATCACACTGGCGGATCAGGCCGTGCCGATTTCATCGCCGAATGGCAGACGGTAAAAACGCTGGCCGGTCGCATCCGCGATCGCATTGGCGACGGCCGGTGCGACAGGCGGCACGCCGGGCTCGCCAACACCGGTCGGTGCTTCGCCCGAGGCAACGACATGGACTTCGATATCGGGCATGTCGTTGATGCGCAGCGGTTCGTAAGTGTCAAAATTGTCCTGGTCGACGATACCGTCGGTCAGGGTGATCGCTTCACGCAAGGCCGCCGACAAACCATAGCCGATGCCCCCTTCCATCTGAGCAACGATAATATCGGGATTGATGGCGATACCGCAGTCAACGGCACAGATTATACGGTCCACTTTCAGTCCGTTATCATCCACCGTCACTTCGGCCACCTGGGCGACAAAGCTGTTGAAACTTTCATGCACAGCCACACCGCGGCCACGTCTGGCGCCGGCCCGTGCCACAAGCGGCGTACCCCAGCCGGACTTGTCCAAGACCGTTTCCAGAACCTGTAAATGGCGGGGGTGATTCCGGAGCAGGCTGCGGCGCAGATCACCGGGGTCCTGCCCCGCCTTTTTCGCCAGCATGTCGAAAAAGACTTCGGTCACGTAACCGTTATGGGTATGTCCGACGGACCGCCACCACAATGTGGTCACACCATTGTCCACCAGATGCAGGTCCACCGATACATTGGGAATGTCGTAGGGCAAGCCCCGCGCCCCCTCGACAGAGGTGCCGTCAACACCCCCTTCGATCAGAATCTCAAAGGGCGTATCCTTGAGAAAGGTCTGCATGACGATACGGTGATCCCAGGCGACCAGTCTGCCGTCAACGTCGAGACCGCCGCGCAGACGGTGAAAGCTCATCGGACGGTACCGCCCGCCATGCATGTCGTCCTCACGCGTCCAAATCAGTTTCACCGGTGCCTTACCGCCAATGGCCTTGGCGACCATGGCGGCTTCTGCCGCATAATCACTGTCAGGAACGGCGCGGCGGCCAAAACTGCCCCCGGCGAAGTGGGTGTGGACATATACCTTGTCAAGTGGAAGGCCGACAATACCCGCAACAATCTGCCGGTCGACCGTGGGCATCTGCGCACCGCTAAAGACATCGCAGCGGTCCGTTTTAAGATCGACGACACAGTCCATGGGTTCCATCGTCGCATGGGCCAGGAATGGAAAGTCGAATTCGGCCTCGATCACGTCTTCGGCATCGGCGAGCGCCGCCTCGGCATCCCCGGTGAGACGGGCACTTGCCCCCTTTGTTTTGGCGGTTTCCTTATAATCGGACAACATTTCAGCACTGCCGCGCATTTCGGCATTGGTAAAGTCCCACTGGACCTCAAGAGCCTCCCGGCCCCTGGTCGCAGCCCAAAAGCCATCCGCCACGACGGCAACCCCGCGTGGAATTGCAACAACATGCCGAACGCCGCTGATTTTCTTTGCCTTATCCGCGTTGAAGGCGGCAAGCACGGCACCGAAGCGGGGCGGATGGGCCACCAGTGCCACAAGCATGCCGGGCCGCGTCACATCAAGGGTATAGGTGGCCGTGCCATCAGTTTTTGACGGGCTGTCCAGACGGGGCAATGTTGCGCCGATCAGGGTAAAGTCTTTCGGGTCCTTCAGGACAGGTTCGGCAGGCGGCACCTGATCCGCCGCCAGTGTCGCCAGATCGCCAAAGCTGGCGCTGCGCCCGCTTTCCGGATCGGTCACACGCCCCTTTTCAACCCGCAGACCACCGACAGGAACACCGAAACGTTCAGCCGCCGCAGCGACCAGCATGGCCCTGGCGGCCGCGCCGGCCTGACGCATCTGCATCCAGCTGTTGGCGATCGCCGTGGATCCGCCGGTAACCTGGATGCCAAAGAAAAGATTTTTGTACAGTTCATCATTGGCCGGTGCGAATTCAAACTGCATCTGCGACCAGTCCGCGTCCAGCTCTTCCGCAACGATGGTGGTCAGACCGGTGGTGATGCCCTGCCCCTTGTCCAGATGTTTTATGACAACGGTGACCGTGTTGTCCGGCTGGATCCGGACAAAAGGGTTCAAATCCGCGCCATCATCACCATCCGCGAGCACACCTGCCGGTAAACGCCACCCAACGGCGAAACCACCGGCGGCAAGCGTCACCACCTTCAGAAAAGCGCGACGGGAAACAGGCAGGGCATTATCCGGGGTATGGGCGCCGTCATGCATCGGCCGTCTCCTTCATCAGGTCCGAGGCCCGGTGAATAGCCTTGCGGATACGGTGATATGTGGCACAGCGGCAAAGATTACCGCTCATGGCGTCATCGATATCGGCATCCGACGGTTCGGGGTTTTCCGTCAGAAGGGCCGCCGCGGACATAATCTGCCCGGACTGGCAATACCCGCACTGTACGACATCCAGTTCCCGCCAGGCTGTCTGAATTGCGGCAAACGCAGTCCCGCTGCCGCCTTCGATCGTGGTCACGTCACTTCCTGCCACGGTTTCAACCGGCAGCGAACAAGACCGGACCGGCGTTCCATCAAGATGTACCGTGCAGGCACCGCACAGGGCGATACCACAGCCGAACTTGGTTCCAGTCAAACCGGCTTTTTCACGGATGGCCCACAGGAGGGGCATGTCCGGCTCGACGTCAAGCGTGACGGTCTCGCCATTCAATCGGAATTCAATAGCCAAGGCTCTCTCCAAAGCTTGTCACGTTTTTCACTAAGGGAAACACAGAACGAAAAGAAAAGTCGCCGGTCGGACCGGTCACATGATTTCGAAGTCATCATATAAGACGGCCCGGACGGAAGCCAACCCATGATTCCGGTATATTCTTTCGCACACTTGCAGCAGCGGGCCAGCCACACTGACAATAACATATGAGATAAATACACATACTATGTGACATCTTTGGGTGTGTTCAACAAAGGTTTTGCCCCGATACACTTCAAGATGAGCGGCAATACACTCAATAAGTTGGCTTACGGCGGTGGATCAGCGGCGTATAATGGATACGCCTTTATGAAGCGGCTGGGGGCCGAATGCGTATCGTTTTTCTAACGGCCGTGATTTTCGGCGCCATGGCCTGTGCGACCGCCGGCATGGCAGCCGAGGCGGATCCGGATCGGCAGACGCCCGTTCTGCTCGTCGGGCCCGATATCATGCCCTATATCTATACCGACGACCAGGGACAGCCGGCAGGGATTGTCGCGGATCATGCCGTCACAATCATGCAGGAAAGCGGCCTGGAGTATCGTATTCAGGCCATGCCGTGGAGCCGGGCCTACGGCCTAGCCATGGGGCGTGTAAACACGTTGATCATGATGCTGTCCCGCACGGCGGAACGGGAGAAAACCTTTCACTGGCTGCACCAGCTGTCGCGGGAACGCTTTGAAGTGTATGGCTACCGTCCGCGCATGGGCGATGTCCGGACAGTGGATGACCTGACGAAATCCGGTCACGCCGTTGCCTGCTCGAAGAACAGTATCCAGTGCGATGTGTTGATGGCGGCAGGCATTCCGGAAGAACGCATCGTGAAAATGGAAAACCAGAAAAATCAGCCTTTTCTGCGCCTGGCGAGAATAGGACGGTTTACCTATTTCATCGCGGTGCCGGACATGTTTACGAAGCAGGTCGAGGCACTCGGCCTCGACAAAGGCGATTTTGCCTCTCTCGGTACGGTGGGCGACAGCGTGCCGCTTTACATTGCCGCCCACATCGCAACGGACCCGACCATTCTGGACCGTATCAGGCACGCCATTGACCGCCTGAACAGGCGCGGGATGAGCTTAAAGATCGACCAGTGAGCACAGGACTTCGCCAGAGACGTGCATTAAAGACCGTATCCTTCTGAAACGTCACGAAAATTTCATCAAGCTGTCACGCATGTCACGCCGCCCTGACTATAGAGGGATGCTGCATCGCAAAATACCGGACGGCATGCGTCAGGCCGTCCCATAATATGGAGGAAACCATGCCCAAAAGCATCCTTGCACGCCTATCAGGCAGTGCCAGTTTACTATCCGTTATCATCGCAGGCCCCGCCCTCGCCCAGACAGGCGGACAGGCCGCAGGACAGGACAGCGGCGGCGACCTGGTGGAAGAAATCATCGTCACCACCCAGAAGCGCGAACAGAATTTGCGGGATGTCCCCGTGACGGTCACCAGCTATACGGGGCGTTTTCTCCAAGACCTCAACATCGATGAATTCGACGAAGTATCGGAAATCACACCGGGCCTGATCATCCAGGAGCAAAGCCCGAACAACCCGGCCTTCGTCATCCGCGGGATCACATCGGACAGCGGCTCGGCCCAGATTGCACCGCGCGTATCCATTTATCTGAACGGTGTGGACGTGTCCCGCTCACGCGGGTCGCATTTCGAGCTGTTCGACATTGAACGGGTCGAAGTCGCAAAGGGGCCGCAGGCCACCCTGTTCGGTACGGCGTCCGCCATCGGTGCCGTCTCGGTCATCAGCCGCAAACCTGAAGAGGAAGTGTCCGGCGAAGTGCAGGTCGGCTATGGCAATTTCGACAATTATCTGGCCCGCGGCTATCTGACCGGCGGCAATCAGAATGTGCAGGGCCGTATCGCTTTCAGCTACCGCAAGCGCGATGGTTTCATTGAAAACATCGCCGGCGATCCCGGATCCCAATCCGAGGGCGGTGTCGTGCAGCCGGACCTGAACGGGATTGAACGTCTTGGTGTACGCGGCAGCCTGCGTTTCACCCCCAATGACAATTTCATCGCCGATCTGGTGCTGAATTACGAAGAGAATAACGATACGGGCACAAGCTTCAAATCCGGTGTCTTCGCCCCCACGGGCGGCGCGACCGACCCGTTCAGCTTTGCCGAACTGGGCGGTGCCGGCCCGCGCTCGGAAGAGGTACTGGGCGACGACGAACTGGGCATCGACCGGGAAGTTTACGACGCCAATCTGACCATGCAATGGGCTTTGAACGATAACTGGACGCTGACATCCGTCACCGGTTACCGCGAATTCGACAGTGTCGAGGTGTTCGATGCCGACGGCAGCCAGGCAATCTTCGCCGAATTCGCCGAGGACGCCACCGGTGATCAGTTCAGCCAGGAACTGCGTGCCAATTATGACAGTGACGGGATCAGTGCCTTTTTCGGTGTCAACTATTTCACCGAGGACGGTGAGCAGCGCGTCCCCTTCCTGACGGAGGAAGGCACCTTTCTGCAATGCGCGGCCGGTGTCATACCCGGCCTGCCTTGCGTCGCGCCCGACGGCACGATCGGCTCCGTCACCCTGTCCCAGGGCCAGCCGCCGATTTTCTATGATGCCGAATTCGGCAATACGGGCAGCTTCGATATTTATTCCGCCTTCGCCGATGCCACCGTCAACCTGACGGATCGGCTGGAAGTGACGGCAGGCCTGCGTTTCATTTACGAGGAGCGGGAAAGCGGTGCCTTTGCCCGGCTGCCCAACTCGGTTCTCACGGGCGCGCCCCTGATTGCCTTCGGCAATGTTGATACAGGCGGACAGGTTCTGACGGTTGAAGACGACTTTGACGCTTTCCTGCCCCGCTTCAATCTGCGGTATGAACTCAACGATGATGCCAGCGTCTATGCCACGGTCGCCAAGGGACGGCGCTCCAATGTGATCGATGTGGCCTCGACCCTGGATGAAAACGGCAATGCGGTGGCTGATCCGACCTTCATTCCGGCGGAAATCGTCTGGAACTACGAAGCCGGCTTCAAGGCACGGGTCCTTGACAACCGGGTCGACCTGGCCGCATCGGTATTCTATCAGGATTATGAGAATTTTCAGGTCACCATTCTGGACCCGGACGGGGTGACACGCCCCAGCAATGCCGGTACAGCCAGCAATTTCGGTGTCGAGGCCGAAGTGCGCGGCCAAGTGAATGAATTTCTTCAGCTATTCGGCAACGTGGCCTATATTGATGCAAGCATCGACGATGATCCGGAAAACGGTATTTTCGCCGGCAACCGTTTCCGCCTGCAACCGGAATGGTCGACGGCAGCCGGGGGGCTGTTCTCCTATCCGATCACGGATGACGTGAAGTTTTTCACAAATGCCACATGGACATACCGGTCGGATGTCTTTTTCGAGATCGAAAACCAACAGGTCGCCGGACTCGATATCTCGGAAAACGACGTGCATCTGGTCAATCTGCGCGTCGGCTTCGCCGCGACAGACGACCAGTGGGAAGTCAACTTCTATGCCAACAACCTGTTCGACAGAGAATATATCATCGATGCGGGCAATACGGGCGGCGCCTTCGGCACCCCGACTTTTGTTGCCGGGCCGCCGCGTTTTTACGGCGTACAGCTGACAGGCCGCTTCTGATATAGACGAACATTGTCATTGGCAGGGTGCCGCCGGACCATCCACGGTCCGGCGGCACCCTGCGACGATCAGGGAGAGGAAAGGCATGACGATCTTCACAGGCGGGGCCGATGCGACGGGTACAGGGATCAGCCGGCGCACGGTACTGGGCGGCATGGGTGCCACGCTGGGTGCGACGGCCCTACGCGGTTACGGCGTACAAGCGGATGAACCGGCCCATTTCACGCACGGCGTGGCCAGCGGCGACCCATTAAGCGATCGTGTCGTCATCTGGACACGGGTGATTCCGGGCGACGGCACCTCAAACCGGCTGGATGTTCGCTGGCAGGTGTCCCGGGACACCGCCTTCACCAAAATTGCGGCGGAGGGTACAACCTTCACCAACCGCCAGCGGGATTTTACCGTTAAGATCGACGCCAGGGGGCTGGAGCCGCGCACCCGCTATTATTACCGTTTTATCGCGGAAGGAGTGACAAGTATCACCGGCCGCACCCTGACCCTGCCCGACGAAAATCTGGACGCCGTGAAAATGGCGGTGGTGTCATGTTCCAATTATCCGCAAGGGTATTTCCATATCTACAAGGAAATCGCCAAAAGGCCCGTCCAGCTCGTGCTGCATCTGGGCGATTATATCTATGAATATGAAGAGGGTAAGTATGCGGACAAAGCCATCCTGAAAAAGGGCCGCAATGTCAAACCGCCGCATGAAATCATCAAGCTTGAAGATTATCGTATGCGTTACGGTCTGTACCGCAGCGATCCCGATCTTCAGGCCGTGCATGCCGCGCATCCTTTCATCTGCGTCTGGGACGATCACGAAATCGCCAACGACACCTGGGTGGACGGTGCCGAAAACCACAATGAAGGAGACGGCCCGTTCGAAGCCCGCAAGAAAGCCGCCATTCAGGCCTACAGGGAATGGCTGCCCATCCGCGATGACCGGCCGAGCATGGAAGGCGCACCGGACGGACAAATCTACCGGCGTTTCGATATCGGCATACTGGCCAGCCTGATCATGCTGGACACCCGCCTGATCGGCCGTACAAAAGGTCTGGATTATCAGACGGACCTGCCGATGCGGCAAATTCCGTTTGATTTTTCCGACCCCGAAGCACCAAAGGCCGTATTGGACCCATCGGCCCTGGCAGACCTTCCGGCAGCAGCCATACGACAGATCACCGTGCCCTTCGACATGCGGGACGGTACGCCAAAGCCCGTCACCGACTGGCCGACATTGCAGGGACTTGACCCGAAGGCCCTGCCGCAAGGCTTCGCCTATCTGCCGGATACGGATACCTTCCGCAAGGGCATACTGGGCGACGAAAACCGCACCATGCTGGGCGAAACACAGGAAGACTGGCTGGCGGACACGCTGCAGGCCTCCCGTGACAAGGGCATACCATGGCAGATTCTGGGCCAGCAGGTGCTGATGGGCAAGGTTGGCATGCCCTTACTGCGGGAAGAGGATTTCGACTTTTCCAGGCCCAGTTTCGTCAAACCCGATCTGGTGGGTACGCTGCAGTTCCTGGCGCGCGCGCAGATGCCCTTCAACCTGGATGCCTGGGACGGATATCCGGCGGCCCGGGAAAGGGTGTTCGACCTGATCAAGGCACATGCCAATAATGCCGTCGTCCTTGCCGGGGACACGCACAATGCCTGGGCCTTCAATATGAAGGACAAAGACGGGGCGCCGGTTGCGGTGGAGTTCGGCACGGCATCCGTCAGTTCGCCGGGGCTGGAATCCTATCTGCCCGTAAGCGGTGAACGTATGAGCGATGCGCTGCATGCAGCCAGCCCCGAACTGGCCTATACACAGACGACGCATCGCGGCTGGATGGAAATGACCCTGACCCCGTCAGAGGCGATCACCCAGTGGTTTTTCATCAACACCGTCAAGGAAGAACGCTATGCGCTGGTGCCCGGCGCCATTGCCGTGACAAAAGCGGGTGCTCATGAAATGACGGTCAAACCGATCGTCTGATCATCGGCCCTCAAGGCCTGATAGTGGCCTTCGAGGACAGTCTTGACGCTGCGGTCGGAGTTGACGCCCCGGCCGCAGCTTTTCATTTATCCGCAGTCAGGCGGAAACATGCTGTACGGGCGGACGATCCGCTCTAGGTACACCTGCATCCATTTCAGTACAGTCGGGATAAATATCATATGACAATTTTCAGCGAAGACGCGTGGGACGATACGGCCGCGCTGCGTCGTGCCATTCACGATCTGCCCTTTAACCGGGACCTTGCGGACGGCAGCCTGACGGGTGACCGCTTCCGTTTTTACATGATACAGGATGCGCTGTATCTGGAACAATATGCCCGGGCCCTGGCGACAGCGGCAGCGAAGGCCCCCGAGCCGGATGCCATGGAACGCTTTGCCCTTGCGTCGCAGGAGGCCCTGGTCGTCGAGCGTGCGCTGCACGGCGGTTTCTTTGAAACATTCGGGATCACGGCGGACGAGGCGGCAGCGGCAAGCCCCTCACCAACCTGTTACGGCTATACCAATTTTCTTCTGTCGACAGCACATACCGGTAGCTATGAGGAGCTTGTCGCCGCCATTCTGCCCTGTTTCTGGATTTACTGGGACGTTGGCAGGTATATCGCCGGCAAAACCGGCCCGGACAACCCTTACCAGGCATGGATAGACACCTATTCGGACGCTGACTTCGGTGATGCGGTGGAAGCCGTGATCGCGATCACCAACCGGGCCGCGGCAACAGCGTCCGCTACATGCCGGAACGCCATGCTGAAAGCCTTCAGGCGGTCGACACAGTATGAATGGATGTTCTGGGACAGCGCCTACCGACTGGAAACATGGCCGATCGGCAGCTGACGGCAGACCGGCCTAGCCGGCCCCGGGCAGAGGAATATAACCATCATCCCCCGGCACGGCTGGGAACCGCCGTGCCGCCCAATCCGTCTTGG
The DNA here is from genome assembly GCF_003688555.1 of Eilatimonas milleporae. Taxonomy (GTDB): domain Bacteria; phylum Pseudomonadota; class Alphaproteobacteria; order Sphingomonadales; family Kordiimonadaceae; genus Eilatimonas; species Eilatimonas milleporae. The sequence continues at coordinate 120,181 of NZ_REFR01000012.1, read as the reverse complement.
CGCGGTCTATCCGCTCCCGGCTGCTTGAGACGAAATTCCAGTACAAATGCCGGTCCCCGTCCAGGGGGGCGCCGCCGATCAGCGCAAAACGGCAATCGCCATGTGCCCTGACAGAGGGTGTCGCCCCCTCCTTCAGCACCACAAGCTGAGAAGCACCGAAACACCGGCCTTCACTTTCAAGAGTGCCCCACAGGATATAGAACGCCCGCTCCACTGAGCGGCCCGGCAACGTCAGCGTTCCGCCATCCGGTAGGCTTACATCGGCATAAAGCGTATCGGAATAAACCGCGACAGGCGACCGGCGGTCCCATGCCTGACCGGCCACCAGCATGATATCGGCATCTTCCACCGTGAAACGCGGGATATCGGCTGCGGGCACATGCTGGAAACCGGGGTCGATTTCCTCCCGCTCCCGCGGCAGGGCCAGCCAGACCTGAAGGCCGTGCATGCGCGTTTCCACACCCCGTGCCGTGTCCGGCGACCGTTCGGAATGTACGATGCCCTTGCCCGCGGTCATCCAGTTCACCTCGCCGGGGCGGATCACCTGATCCGTGCCCAAACTGTCACGGTGACGGATTTCCCCGTCAATCATCCATGTCAGGGTGGACAGGCCGATATGCGGATGGGGCGCAACGTCCAGCCCCGTGCCCGCCGGCAAAAGGGCTGGGCCCATTTCATCGAAAAAGACGAATGGCCCGACGCTTCGGCACTCTGCGGCCGGCAAGGCCCGACGCACGTCAAATGCACCGATGCTGCGCGGTTTGGGGGTGACCACCAATGCCACCGGATCGCCGGTATCCGCAATGTCACAGGCCGGGGGGGTCGTATCACGCCATGTCACAATCCACTCTCCGAAACAGGTATGCCTGAAAGTACTTTAAAAGGCTGGCCGGACCGTGCGCAAGGCGGTGCCATATCGTCCTGATTTTGCATCTTGATTTTTCCGGGAAGGCCGGGTTTGATCCTGTTATTTTATAACATCTGGAAGAGCTGATTCAACCCATGTCCGCCCCCCTCATAGACGTGAGCGACATCAGGCACAGATATGGTGACCGGACCGTCCTGTCCCTGCCCGGCTGGACGCTGGAAAAAGGCCAGCACAGTCTTTTGCTGGGACCTTCGGGATCGGGCAAGTCCACTCTTTTGAATATCCTGACGGGCCTGATCACGCCAAGCGAAGGCAGGGTGATGGTGGACGGCGTCTGTATATCAACCCTGCCGCCGGCACGCCGCGATCAGGCCCGGGGACAATTGTTCGGCATTGTCTTTCAAAATATCCGGCTGATTTCAGCCCTGACGGTGCGCCAGAATCTGCGGCTGGCGCGGTCGCTTGCCAAACGTTCCGCGGATGAAAAACTGCTGGAGGACCTTATACAGGGTCTCGGCATTGCGCACCGGGCGGATGCCAAGCCAAGGGCCCTCAGCCAGGGAGAGGCACAGCGGGCGGCAATCGCCCGTGCGGCGGCCCAGAACGCACCGATCCTGATCGCCGATGAACCCACATCCGCACTGGACCGGGGCAATGCCGAGCGGGCCATTGATCTGCTGATGACCGTGGCCGACCGGACGGGCGCGACATTGATCGTCGCCACCCATGACGACCGCATTCGGTCCCGTTTCAGTCATGTGCTCGACCTGGGCGATACGGACATGACGACAGACCCGTCAGACGACAGATCATCCGGGGACATATCATGACGGTCTTTACGCTGGCCCTTGCCTATTTGCGGGACCGCCTGCTGAACACGGTTCTGAATATCCTGCTGCTGGCCCTGGGCGCCGCCACCATCGTGGTTCTGCTGAAATTTTCCGTTCAGATGCAGGAACGCCTGACCCGCGACGCCGAAGGCATAGATCTTGTCGTCGGCGCCAAGGGCAGTCCCCTGCAATTGATCCTGTCGGGCATTTACCATGTCGATGTGCCGACCGGGAACATTCCATGGGAAGACGCGGAGACGATCATGGCAAGCCCCATGGTGGCCGAGGCCCTTCCCCTGGCACTGGGCGATAGTTTCCGAGGGTTCAGGCTGGTCGGAACCGTGCCGGCCTATGCCCGGAAATATGCCGCCGATGTCGCGCAAGGCCGGTTGTGGAACGCCCCTTTCGAAGCCGTCATGGGCGCCGAGGCCGCAGCTCGTCTCGGCATTGCACCGGGCCAGAAATTTGCCAGCGCACACGGTATTGCCGGCGATGAAGACCGGCTGCACGTGCATGAACAGAAACCGTTTACCGTCGTCGGCATCCTGCCGGCAACCGGCAGTGTGGTTGACAGGCTGATTCTGACATCGATCGAAAGCATATGGACCATGCACGGCATCGGCACAGAGTCCCATGATGACCATGATGACCATGATGACCATGATGACCATGATGACCATGATGACCATGATGACCATGATGACCATGATGACCATGATGATAGCCATGAACATGAAGACCATGACAACCATGCAGATGACCATCATGAAAGCGACAGCCATGGAGAAGATGGTCATGGAGAAGAGAGCCACGGGGAGGATGGTCACGGGGAGGATGGTCACGGGGAGGAAAACCACCCTGCAGATCAACATACCGACATACATCATGGCCTGAGAAGCAATGAGGCGGAAAACACCGTGGTGTCGGATGGCCCGGCGCGCGAAGTGACTGTTCTGCTTGTGCGCTATGCAACGCCGCTGGCCGCCCTGCGCCTGCCGCAATGGATTGAGGACGCAAGCGCCCTGCAGGCCGCGGTCCCCGCTATTGAAACGACCCGGCTGTTGTCGCTGGTCGGGGTCGGGCTGGACGCCGTGCGCGGCTTTGCGGTATTGCTGATGATAACGGCTGCGCTCGGCGTGTTTGTCGCCCTTTCGTCGGCCATGGCACAACGGAGATACGATATCGCCATGATGCGGACGATGGGTGCCAGCCGCCGTGCCGTCTTTACCCAGATCGTGACGGAGGGCATGCTGCTGGCGGGCATCGGGGCGCTTGCCGGTCTGGTCATCGGCCATGGTGCGATCGGTGCAGCGGCGGCACTGGTTCCCGGGCTGTCGGATTTCGGGCTGACAGCCATGGGGCTTGTTCCCGGCGAAGGCTGGATTATAGTCGGCGCACTTGTGCTGGGGGGCTTTGCTGCACTGTTGCCGGCCATACAGGCTTACCGCGTCGATATCGCGCAAACATTGGCGCAGGCATCATAACGTTCGCCATCCCGTCGCAGGACCGTGACTGTATGCCGTAAGATAAGGATTGGTCCAAATGATGGGATTCGTTTTGAAAATGGCCGCTTTTCTGTGCTGTATCCTGGCCATCATGGAGCCGGCACACCGCGAGAGCGCGGCCTTCCCCCCACCACAGGAACAGGGGTATGCCGATCCGGATCTGCTGGACCCGGACGGCATCTGGCAACCCGCCCCGACGCCGCCGGGCGCTGTGTCCTGGGCCACCTTTGCAACCACGAAGGTCACCGAAACATTCGATGCCGACAGCTGGACCTTCGAAGCCGATTTCAGCGAGGCCGTGAAAGCCCTTGAAGGTCAGCGGATCAAGGTCAATGGCTTCATGCTGCCCCTGCAGAACGCCGATACCCAAACCCATTTCATCCTGATGGCATATCCGCAGTCCTGTCCGTTTCACTTCAGCATCGGCCCGAGCCAGCTGATTGAGGTCAAGGCTGATTTCGGCGTGGCCTTTTCCTATGAGCCGATCCTGATCGAAGGAACGCTCAATCTGATCACGGATAAGGACAACGGCCTCGTCTACCGGCTTTCCGCGGCCTCCGCCGTGGCCGGCTGAGCGTCTGGCCGCGCAAAAATTCGCCTCCCCTTGCGCTGGATCAAAGTGACCCGCGCCATTATTACCGATAACCATGCTGCACTGCGGCACGACTCAATCGCAGGGCATATATCCAACGGTACGATCGCCGCATCGGTAAAGGGGAAGCACCATGGGCCTGATCGAGAACCGGACGTTCGACGAAATCGCCGTCGGCGATAGCGCTGAGCTGTCCCATATCCTGACACAGCAGGATATCCAGATATTCGCCGCAATGTCCGGCGACGTAAATCCCGCGCATGTGGATGAGGAATACGCCGCCAACAGCCGTTTTCACAAGGTGATTGCCCACGGCATGTGGGGCGGTTCGATGATTTCCACCCTGCTGGGGACCGAACTGCCCGGCCCCGGCACCATTTATGTCGCGCAGACATTGAATTTTCACCGCCCTGTCGGTGTCGGTGACACCATCATTGCCCGCGTAACCGTCACGTCAAAACAGGATAAAAACCGAATTCTGTTCGATTGCGTCTGCCAGAATCAAGCAGGCGAAACGGTCATCACCGGTGAGGCCACCGTGATCGCCCCGGCGGAAAAAATCACCCGGGAACGGGTGAAGCGCCCGGAGCTGGAAATCAAGGAGACACGGGTCACCCGCTATGAACAGCTGCTGGCGCTGACAGACGGTTTCGCGCCTTTGCGCGTGGGTGTTGTCCATCCGACGGACGGCAATTCACTGGGCGGTGCCATAGCCGCGGCCGAGGACGGGATCATAACCCCTATCCTCATCGGACCGGAGGACAAGATCAGAGCCACGGCAGAGGCTGAAAATATCGACCTCGGCCCCTATGAAATCGCGGCCGTGCCGCATTCACATGCCGCCGCGGAAAAAGCCGCGGAGCTGTCCGCGGACGGTACGCTTGAAGCCCTGATGAAAGGCAAGCTGCACACAGACGAACTGATGCATGCCATTCTCACCCGCCCGGCGCTACGCACGGAACGGCGTATGAGCCATGTTTTCGCCTTGGACGCGCCAAGCTATCACAAACCGCTCTATATGACGGACGCCGCGATCAACATCGCGCCGACACTGGAACACAAGGTCGACATCGTTCAGAATGCCATAGACCTGTTCACCACATGCGGCTTCGGTACACCAAAAGTCGCCATTGTGTCCGCGATAGAAACCGTCAATGCACAGGTTCCCTCAACGCTGGATGCCACGGCTCTCTGCAAGATGGCCGAACGCGGACAAATCACCGGTGGGATACTGGACGGGCCGCTCGGTTTCGACAACGCGATCTCAAAAGAAGCCGCCGAAGCCAAAGGAATCCGGTCCGATGTGGCCGGCGATGCGGATATCATCATTGTGCCGGACCTGGAATCCGGCAACATGCTGTATAAACAGATGCGCTACATGTCCGGCGCGGAAGCCGCCGGCGTGGTGCTGGGCGCCCGTGTGCCCATCATCCTGACAAGCCGTGCCGCCGGCAAAGGCATCACCCGCAAAATGTCCGCCGCGCTTGCCCTGCTCTATGTCCGTAAAAAGAACCCCTTGAGTTCCGAGCATGGGGTGGACCTGTGAGCGATGCGATCCTGACCGTCAATGTTGGGTCATCCAGCCTGAAATACGGCCTTTTCGCCTATGGGCCGGAAGGCAGGAAACTGACATCCGGCAACGCGCCCTTTGACCTGAAGGCACCGGATTTTTCACCGGTGATGACCTTGTTGCGCGATCATAAGGACCTGAGGGTCCGGGCCGTCAGTCACCGTGTCGTTCATGGCGGGATACATTACAGCGCACCCGTCATCATCACCGACGATGTCATCCGGGACCTGGATCGCCTGATCCCGCTGGCGCCATTGCACTTGCCGTCGGAACTGGCCGGCATACAGGCGCTTGGCGACAGTCTGGCGGATGCCACGCATGTGGCCTGTTTCGATACGGCCTTCCACGCCACGCAAGACCCTCTCGCCCGTCGTTTCGCCCTGCCCGAACGGTTTTATCAGGAAGGCGTGCGACGGTACGGTTTTCACGGTCTGTCATACGCATCGATTGCCCGGCGCCTGCCCGGTCTTGGACTGGAAAAGGCACGCGTCATCGTGGCCCATCTGGGCAGCGGTGCCAGTGCCTGCGCTATCAGCAACTGTAAAAGCGTCGCCACCACAATGGGGTTTACCGCCCTGGACGGACTGATGATGGGAACACGTTCCGGCAGTGTGGATCCCGGCGTTCTCATCTATCTGATGCGTGAACACAATATGGATGCAGATGCCATAGACCGCCTGTTGTCGAAGGAAAGCGGACTGAAAGGCGTATCCGGCCTGTCGAACGATATGCGGGTTCTGACAGAGAGCGACGATCCGCACGCCAAACTGGCCGTAGACCTTTTCTGTTATCGCGCCGCCGGTGAGATGGCAGGGCTGATCCCGGTCCTTGGCGGCCTGGACAGCATTATTTTCACGGCCGGAATCGGTGAAAACAGTGACACGGTGCGCAAGACCATTGCGGACTATCTGCATTGGGCCACCCCCGTCATCCACACCGTTGAAACGGATGAGGAAAGCATGCTGGCCCTTCATGCCTTTGACATATTGGAGGACGCATGACGCACACACTGCTTGAGGGCAAGAAAGGGCTGATTGTCGGTATTGCGAATGAGCAGAGCATCGCATGGGGCTGTGCCCGCATCATGCGCGACGCCGGTGCAACACTGGCCGTAAGCTACCTGAATGAAAAGGCGAAACCCTTCGTACAGCCATTGGCCGAGCGTGTGGAAGCCCCCATTTTCATGCCACTGGATGTGCGCAGTGAAGAACAGATGCAGAGCCTTTTCCAAAAGATCGAGAAGGAATGGGGCCGGCTGGACTTTCTGATCCATTCCATTGCCTTCGCCCCCAAGGCGGACCTGCACGGACGTGTCGTTGACAGCTCGGTCGGGGGCTTCACACAGGCCATGGACATTTCCTGCCATTCCCTGATGCGCCTGGCGAAAGGGGCGGAACCGTTGATGCGGGATGGCGGCAGCATTTTGACCATGAGTTATTACGGCGCGCAGAAAGTGGTCTCAAATTATAATATGATGGGTCCGGTAAAGGCGGCTCTGGAAAGCTCGGTCGCTTATCTGGCGGTAGAGCTTGGTCCTGCCAAGATACGGGTGAATGCGCTGTCCCCGGGGCCTATTGCCACACGCGCCGCGTCCGGCCTGTCGGACCTGGACAATCTATTGAGCGTCGCTGAAGGCAAATCTCCGCTCCGGCATCTGATCGACCTGGAGGATGTCGGCAATCTGGCGGCGTTTCTGGCCAGCGACCGTGCCAGAGCCATCACCGGCGGCGTCCATTATGTGGACTGCGGGTATGAGGTGGTTGACTGATACCGCCCCAGATCACAGTCACCCATTCTAGGCTCAGAACTCGTTAAATCCACCCAATGACGATGGCCGCGATTTTGATTGCTGCCATAAAAGTATGGGACCACCGGTAATATCATGTTGCGATTCTACGCCAGTCCTTGAGTTTACCGAACATATTCTCGACCTTGTACCGCTGGCGATACAGGCTCTTGTCATAGTCGATTTGCTTCAACCGGTTTCTCTTCGATGGAATACAAGGTTGGATGCCTCGCTCTTTCAGGTGCCCCCTAAACCAGTCGGCATCATAGCCTTTGTCGACCAACAGCTCGGGGGCCTGTGGTAGGTGGGGAGCGAGCATGGCTGTTCCCTTGAAGGCGGTGGCATTATCTGGCGTCAGGCACAACGAGCGAGGTCGCTCCTTACCATCGCAGACCGCACAGCTTTGAGTTCAATCCACCTTTTGTCCGGCCAATGTCGCGGGGAACATCCCCTTTTTTGCCAGACCGGCTGCCGTCCGGTGGGCCTTGAGGTGCGTGGCATCTATCTGTAATTGTTCAGCAATGCACCGTGAGGAAAGCTCCATGAATATCCGGTCAAAAACGCCCATCTCACTCCAGCGCTTGAACCGGTTATAGAGCGTCTAGTGGCAGCCATACGCCTGCGGCGCATCCCGCCATTGCAAGCCTCGCTTCAACACATGCATGATCCCACCGATCATCCGCCGGTCATCAACACGGGGCACCATGCCCCAGTGGAAAATAAGGACGCATACGCTCAATCCGTTCCGCACTCAGATAATACAGCTCGCTCATGGTAAATACTCCTTCCAACACCTGGAAGCATAGATCAACCCTCTCTAACAAGGCCAAAAATTAATAGGTCATGAGCCTAAAGGGGACGAAAAAAGCCGGCTAGAAGTCAAAGGTGACGTCAACACCATACACACGTGGGCGGCCTTTGAAGACAAAACCTCCAGGAGAGAATTCAGCATTATATCGCTCGTCAAAAGCGTTCTTCGTAAATCCCTCAACGCGCCAATTCGGTCCCGTAAGGCCACCGCGCAGATCCACCAAGCTCACTGGATTGCGGACGGTTGAGTTCTCGACGTCCCACCACGTTTTGCCAGTCCGCCGATAATCCGCGCGAAAGATAACCTCCAAATCCGTGCTGCCGATGGGTTGGTTGTATTGCAAACCCACGTTCAGCGTGGTGCGAGATACAAGGGGGACTTGATTGCCAATACGGCTTGCGTCGGCGAACTCTTCGATTTCGCTGTCCGTGAAACCAAATCCGACATTGAGTCGGAGATAGTCGGTCAGGGCAGCTGTCGCATCAAACTCAAAGCCCTGGATGCGCGCCTCAGGAACAATTCCCAGATTCTGCGTTGAGTTAGCAGCTAGAAAAACAAAGAAATAAGAGTTTTGAGAATTGATCGTGAACGCTGCCATGTTTGCCTGGACACGACCATCAAACAGCGCCGCCTTTGCACCTAGCTCAAACGTGTCGGCAGTTTCCGCTTCAAAGAAATCACTGACGCCTACGATCCCATTGGCGACCGCAACCGATCCGACACCGGTTTGGTTAAATCCGCCAGAACGAAAACCGCGGGCATAACTTCCGTATAGCGTCAGATCCGGGGTCGGTTGCCACGTCAGGGTAATTTTGGGCTGCCAATCGTCAAACGAACGCTTACGTACATCACCGGTCACAGCTTCTGGGAAACCTGGGATATTCGGCAAGAACTCCGGCGGTGTCAGCGTCGTATTCTCCCGTGTATCTCTGTCGTACCGCAGGGATAAATCAATTTCGAGGTTATCCAGAATGCTATAAGAAGTATTCGCGAATACGGCCCATGCAAATTGATTTTGATCATCAGCCAAAAATGTCGATTGCGGGTTTAGCGGGTTGGTGCTGGGCTCACGGAAGACAGGAAAAACCCCGTTGCCCAAATCGACCATGTTCCCAGTGGAAATGAACCGATCGGTGCCAACAAAATAGGCGCCTACGATATACCGAAACTTGCGGTCTGCGGGCGAAGTCCACCGAATGTCTTCGCTCCATGCAGTGACATCCGTGAATTGGCTTTGGTTAAAGTCCACACCAAAGAGGTCGAAAAAGAAAGAGTCTTCGATGGGAAGAAAATCGAAGGCGTCTCCGGTGGAGATCTCCTCAAGGGAATCATAGGCTGTGACGGACGTCAGGGTACCATAGTCTGTTTCGTACGTTACCTTTAACGACGTACCCCAGAGATCCCGATCATTTTGTCCTCTGTTGTTGACCCGCACAGGAAGACTCGTGTCGTTCACGTCATTCGTGATGTTGAAGTACAGGGACTGGGTCCGCAGCAGACCAACATATGCCCTTAAGTCAATCTCCAGATTGTCCGAAGCCTGCCAAACCAACCGCCCTCGGAAGGACGTATCTTCGTATGGATCGGCGTCCTCACCCAAAAAGGTGTTAGGGATGTATCCGTTTGTATCAACGCGTGAGCCGGATACTCGAAAGAATAGGTTATCCGTCAGTCCACCACTCAACGCACCACGCAAGGTATAGCCGAAGCCGTTGTCGACCCCTGCCTGGACCCGTCCCTCCAATACATCACTAGGTTGCTTGGTCTTAATCACGATGGCGCCGCCAATAGCATTGCGACCATACAGTCCGCCTTGCGGGCCTTTCAGAACTTCGATCTGCTGAATGTCAAACAGCTCTTGATTGAATTGCGCTGAATTGACTTGTTGAACACCGTCTATGATGACGGCCACTGAGGGTTCAGAGTTTCGGGCCTGTGAGATGCCGCGAACGACAACAAAAGCGTTGCCAGCGTTTTGCGTTTCAACCAGTTGAACATTAGACGTAAGATTGATGAAGTCTGACGGGCGCTCGATGCCGGCGGATTGGATCGTTGTCTCTGAATAGGCCGCAACCGCTGCCGGAATATCTTGCAGGCTCTCAGCCCGCTTCCGCGCTGTCACAAAGATTTCTTCCACGACAAATCCGGGATTGTCAGCTGTTTGACCGAATGCGTGGTTGCTCGATAGCCCGGCAGCAATGACGGACGAAGCCATCAATATACGCCGTAAGTGAAGCTGACAGGTCATTTGGATCCCCCCCTTTAATCCCTGCTGCGCAACACGCAACACATCTGCGTCGGAACCAACCCATCATGCTGCGTCAGCGTCCGAGCTTATTGTTTCGAAAATCGAAGTCAAGTTCGAATAACGAATTTATTGATATTTTTTACGAGATGATTTGGGCCGGCACAATAAAAGCCGGCAAAAAGTGCGAATGTGCCACTGACGTCAAGACCAACCAAGAGAGGCGCAATGACCAAGATCTTTTGGTTCCTCGGTTGCCAACTTAAGAGCCCGGTTAAGCCGAAGTTTTTCGAAGGACAAATGAACATATGCGATGAGACCGAAGTCGCAACCAGTCAGAAAACGCCCAGAATAGGCGGCGGGTTTCTGGGGCTCAGCGTTAGAGCATTTTCCGATAACTCGAAGTCATATCAGGCTGCGGCGAAGTAGTTTACGCATTGGTCTAGTGTGAAGGTTTAGATGGCTTGGGCGATGGCCTCCCAGAGATCCTCTTTGGTGCAGACTGCTGCCTTTTTGAGGAACGCCTTTATCTTGGAGAAGGCGATCTCAATAGGATTGAAATCGGGGCTGTATGGCGGCAGGAAACGCAGTTTCGCGCCCGTGGCTTCTATGACGTGGCGAATGGTGACGGGTTTGTGGGCGGGCAGATTGTCCGTGATGACGATGTCACCGGGCATCAGCGTCGGGGCAAGTACCTGTGCGCTACATAAGCCAGGAAGGCCGCAGGACATCGGCGCGTTGCCGTTCAGCGGCGTGGGCGGTTTTATAGGTCCAGCCGCGCCGGTCCAACAGACGCCAGATGCGGTTCTTGACCACCTTCACGCCATGGTTCTTCTCCAGATGGGCGGCGATCTCGCCCAAGGTAATGTGTTGCGTCTCTTCGATCAGTGCGATGATCTCACCGCCATAGGCTTCCAACCGGTGCGAGCGATTGTCGCCGCCTTGACGAGCCGGCTCAATGAGGCCCGTCTTGCGTCACTGGGCCACCCAGCGGATCGCCGTGGCCGGAGAAACGCCGAAAATCCATGCAACCGAACAGCACGATTGTCGCTCAGTAACGGCCCCGATCACCCAGGCTCGAAGATCATTGGAAAAGGCTTGGACCATGGCCGCTGGCATCCCTCACCAGCCATCATCATGAATCACAAATCTCGCAACATAGGACCCAAAATGACTCGATCAGGTTGGAAAATGCTCTAGTCTCGCTTCAAAATCTCTTTATTGTGTTCACCTAATGTTGGCGGGGCTAAAACGTCCAGCCTGCGCTGGCCATCGAAGGATAGTGGCGGCCTAATTGTTCGAAATGTGCCCATTTCTGGATGTGATGTTTCGACCAAAAGCTGAAGGTGCTTACCCTGCGGGCTATCAATAACATCCTGCGGCGTATTCAGCGCGGAATTGGGCACTTCAAGGTCTGTCAGTCTATCCGTCCAATACGCGCGGGGACGCTTTCTAAATATGGGCGCTAGAAACGACACGACGTCGTCATAATGTTCAATGCGAGCGAACCGGTCCTTAAATTCCGGACGATTTAACATGCCAGGTTGCTCTACTGCGATTGCTAAGTTGTCCCAAAACTTCGGAGGTGACGACATGTGCAAGGCAATCCACCCGCCATCACAACACTCAAAAACATAGGATTGCGATACATGCGGACGGCTGTAGGGACCCATTACCTGGTCGGCAGAGAAATAGTGCGTGAAATCATCTAAGTTGAAGTGGCACATGGCCTCAAACATGGATGTTTCCACCAAGCACCCTTTACCTGTGTTGGTACGCTCTGTAAGTGCAGCAAGAATACCCAAAGCAGCATAAAAACCAGACACAGCATCCCCGATAGCAGGACCCACAACGCGCGGATGTTCCGGATTAACAAGCAGCCTTAAAAAACCACTTGATGCCTGGGCTACGCTGTCAAAAGCTGGGCGCTTTTGATCAGGGCCATCTGACCCGAAACCCGAAATAGAGCAATAAACAAGTCTGTCATTGAGTGCGCGGAGACGCTCTGGACCGACATTCAGCCTTTGGGCGACGCCTGGCCTAAAATTCTGAATAAAGACGTCCGCGGAACTAATGAGTTCTTCAAATGCGGCTAAGTCTTCAGGCTGCTTTGTATTCAGCGTTACCGACCGTTTGTTTCGATTGTAAGTTTGGAAATGCGGGCTGTATAGACCGCCCTTGAATGATCGAAATGGGTCGCCAGATCCTGGCTGTTCGATCTTAATTACATTCGCTCCAAGATCAGCCAACAGCATACCTGCAGCAGGACCAGTGATGAACGTCCCCATCTCCAAGACGGTCACATTTTCCAAGATCTTCGTCATACTGCACTCCTACCAAGGGTAACCGCACTCGCCATTCGCCCCGGCATCGAAGGCCTTAGCGAGACCGATGAATGCCATCACGAAAGAACGCCCAGCTTAAGACCACCGATCTCTCAGCGATCCTGTTTGACAAGCCTATAGAAACTTCTAATATCGAAAACAAGTTCGTTTTGCGAATTGATGGTCTGAGCTTTTGCTTCTCTAACTCAAAGACCGTTCGCAACGATCCAGTTTGAAATATGCTGCACAGCAGCGAGCAGAGGGAAAAGCAAAATAGTGCGTATTGGCAAGCAAGAGCAAAATTTTACGGCTATATCGACGTCAAATGCCGAGACGATCATGGTGCGAGGTCGCGATCTTTGTGAAGACATCATTGGAAAGATAGACTTCACGAGTTATTTTTGGCTTCTCGTCACCGGTGAAGAGCCGACCGAAATCCAAAAGAGGTATGCTAACGCAACACTTGCGGCCATTGCTGAGCACGGCCTCGTTCCAAGCGTTATTGCCTCACGTATGACGTATGCCGCAGCGCCAGAAGCCTTTCAAGGTGCCGTGGCGGCAGGACTTTTGGGCTGCGGTTCCGTTGTGCTTGGCAGTTCCGAACGGGCTGGGCTTTTCATCAGCGACATTGTGATTGAAGCTGAGACGACTGGGCAAAGCATAGATGCTGTCGCAGAAAAAGCGGTTGTCGATCTACGAAAGGTGAAAGCAGCTATACCTGGTTTTGGCCACCCACAACATTCTGGCGGTGATCCGCGAGCTAATTTATTGCTTGCAATGGCGAAAGAAGATGGCATTGAAAACAAACACATTACAGCGCTCAAAGCTGTTGAAGATCATATCCCGGCTGTGTTGGGCCGCCCTCTCCCGATCAATGTCAGTGGCGCCATTCCAGCGGTCATGTTAGATGTCGGATTTCCGCGAGAAGCTCTTAAAGGGATATCAATCTTGGCACGCACTGCTGGGTTGATTGGTCATCTCCAAGAGGAAAGCAGGCGCTCCATAGGGTTCATCATGTCCGGGCAAGCGGCTAAAGCCATCGACTATGACGGCGAAGGTACCTTGTAAACACATTGGTCTTTCGGGAATCAATACGTGAAAGTCGGCCTTCGCCTTTTAGGCTTGCCTTCAAAAACGATGATTCAGCGAAAAGCTGCTGAATTAAATCTCGGTCATTTTTTCAAGTGCAGGAAAAGCAGTGAGTCGCTCTGCAATCTCGTCAGCAATTTTGCGCAGATCATCTAACCGTTCCGCAACAAGTCGGTCTTTGCTAATTTGGCTAGAATGCGCAGAGCTGTTTATTGCAGCAATGACTTTTCCGTCCCGATTGCGAACAGGCACGCCCAGGGCCACCACGCCGTAAGCAAGCTCATCTTCCACAGCTGCATATTGGTCAATGCGAGCCCGCTCCATTATGGCTCTAAGCTCCTTTCGGTCCGTCACCGTTTTTTCTGTAAGCGCCTGAATGCTCATATTTGCAAGCCGAGAGTCCAAATCGTCATTTGACAAAGCTGCAAACAGTACACGCCCTGTCGAGGTCGGGTGAGCGGGGAACCGGCTACCAACATGTGCCTCAAGGCGCATGAGTTTGCGAACCGAAGCATGGGCTAAATAGACAATATCATCACCGTGAAGAACGGTCAGAGAGGACGAATCATTAGTCTCCTCTGCAAAGGCCTGTAAAGCATCACCGACGAGTGTTTCGACACTTGCAGAGGACAAAAAAGCAGCCCCTAATTCCAAAACCCGCGGCGTTAAGTGGAACAGACGATCGTCATTATGGACAAACCCTAAATCTTGGAGCGTAAGCAAACATCGCCGGGCCACCGCAGGTGCAAGCCCGGTTTTCTGCGCTACATCAGTCAAAGACATAAACGGCGCGTCGCCATCAAAGGCCAGCAGGACGCGAAGCCCTCTTTCCAGACCGCCCATGCTCTCCCGGCGCGGTTCTGGTTGACTTGTTTCCATGACCGCCTTCTTTGCCATGCCCTTGTACTCCTCAATAATTTCGTATAGTGAAATTTTCTTCGATTTAAAAAGAAATGCTGTCTTTCATCATGATGAAATGCACTGATCCGGCCTGACCCACCGGGCTCAGTTGACGGAGACTGCAGCTAAAATCGGCCACTTAGCAACGTGAAACCAGATGAAAACAGCGGAGACCTTCCAGAAAGCTCAAGGCCAATACTCTAATGAAGCGAAATCAATTTTCAAAATAATTTTCATTGATTGATGTTGTGGACCGCCAACAAGCAGTCATGACAACGCAAGCAGAGTTGCACGCAAAAAATCAGCCAACACAACAAAATGGAGACAGTTCGTGGCACAAACACAGAACGACAGCGATCAATATCATGACAGTACAGCGAAGGTACTCGTGCTTTATTATAGTTGCTATGGACATACTGCAACATTGGCAGAGGGTGTTGCAGAAGGTGTAGGTGAGATGGGTGCGCAGGTCGACGTGCGCCGCGTGCCTGACACCAGCGACCACAATCGCACCAAGGCTGGAGTAGTGCCTGTGATCGAAATGGCCACCCTGCCCGCCTATGACGCTATAATTGTCGGGTCTCCGACGCGCTATGGCCGCATGGCCGGCCCGATGGCAAGTTTTTTCGACAAGACCGGAGCAATTTGGGCGTCTAACGCGCTGGTGGGAAAAATCGGAGCTGCTTTTACTAGCACTGGCAGTCAACACGGGGGACAGGAGACAACCCTGCTTGGGATACTCATAAATCTCATGCACTTTGGCATGACCATCGCCACCGTCCCATATAGCGAGAAGCGATTGACAAACTTGGATGAAGTATCCGGCGGCACGCCCTATGGTGCGTCAACAGTGTCCGCTGCCGATGGATCACGCCTACCAACTGCGAACGAGCTTGCTATAGCCAAGTGGCAGGGTCGACACGTCGCCGACCTGGCTTTGTCTATGGTCGCCGGTCAAACAGTACGCTCCAAGACCGTCCAATAGAGCTCCTTACACCGACAGAAATGGTTCATGCGTCAGCGCATGCTTTCTCAAGGCAACAGATGCAATCATGGATGAGAACGTTTGGTGTGTTCTTTCTTGACACATCTTGAGAGTTGACTAAAATCCGAATATCGAAAAACTTGTCGATTAACGAAAAAGGTGCTCCTCATGACACTGGCCTTTTGGAAGCCGTCAGAAACTCCCATTGAAGACCTACGCGTACAGCTCAACGCGCGGCGGGAACAAACGCCGCTGCAAAAGCTGCATCATCATGTTTGGCGTTGCCGCGACGCAGCAACAACGCGCAAATTTTACGAGGAGTTGCTCGAGTTACCGCTCGTTGCAGCCGTCGTCGAAATGGAAGACCCGTATACAAAAGAGCCAACGCCATATGTCCATCTGTATTTTGAGCTTGCAGATGGCTCATGGCTTGCGTTCTTCGATTTCCCTGCTCATTTTGAACGCACAGGCGAGACCTATAAGAACTACGATTTCTGGGCACATCACATTGCTATCCGCGTAAAGGATCAAGCCACAGTTGATCGCTTTAAAGAGAAGGTTGAAGCCGCAGGGCTTGAATTAATCGTTGCCGACCATGGGTACTGCCGCTCCATCTATTTCCATGACCCCAATGGTTTGTGCGTTGAGATCACCACCAATGTTCCGGAAACAGAACGCTATTTTGCCGACAAAGAGCGCGACATCAACGCGGATATGGATCATTGGCAAAAGGTCAAAACCGACTATCTCAAAACTGTAGCCACCTCAAAGTAATGTCGAGTTTTGTATCTTCTGCCGACGGCGTTCGGCTGGCGATAGATGTGTATGGACCCACGGATGCTCCCGTCATCCTTTTAATCCATGGCTTCTGTATGAGCCGAGAGCTATGGATTCGGCAAGTGACAGATCCAACTCTAATCAACAGTTTTCGTCTCGTATGTTTCGACAACAGAGGCCACGGCGAATCCGATAAACCTGAAGGCGACAGCGCTTACACGGACGGTGCCAGGTGGGCTGGTGATATCACAAGCGTTTTGGATTACGTCGGCGCGGATAGGGCAGTTGCCGTTGCTTGGTCCTATGGTGGCCGCATCATTAATGACTATATTCGCCATTGCGGAACCACGCGTCTAGCGGGCATCAACTTTGTAGCGGCAGGGACACTCTCTATTCCAGAAGCGATTGGGCCGGGCCATGAGACAATGGAACGGATGTATAGTCACGACACTGCGATCCGATCCGCTGCGGAAGTGGAATATATTGAAGCGGGCCTCGACGGCGATACCGATCCAAAGCTGCGCGCAGCGCTTGAAAAATCGGTATCTGCAACCTCTAGGCAAGTTCGCCAAATCTTGCGGGAACGCACAATCGATTATGATGACCAACTTGCTAAAGTAGACGTTCCAACACTCATCTCGCACGGAGAGCGCGATGGCTTAAGCTTGCCCGTGCTTGCAACCCGTCTTGAGCAACACATGCCAAATGCAAAAGCGTCTCTCTATCCCGATGACGCCCACGCTATGTTTTTGACGTCGCCGGATCGCTTTAACGCAGAACTTGCTTCTTTTGCGAAGACGCAACTCTCTGCAGGGTCTTCGATATAAAAAACGCTCAAAACGGTGGGGGCCCCGTCGATAAGATAGTTCACCGTCCCTTCCTAGCCATCGCTCTAAGGCTGTTGGCTATCGCGGTCATGTCGGGCATGTATGTGTTGATCAAACTCGCTGGCGAGCGCGAAATCCACATAGTTGAATCCCTTTTTTGGCGCCAGCTGCCAACGATTCCTTTCGTTCTCATATGGCTGCTCCTCAAAGGCCAATGGCCCCGCCTACGCACCAAAAGGCTGGGTGCCCATGCCCGGCGTGCGATGTACGGGATGGTCGGTATGAGTTTGAACTTCGCCGCTGTTACGCTGCTTCCCCTTGCCGAAGCCACAGCACTTAATTTCACGACGGTTTTTTGGGCTGTCATCTTGTCGGCAGTCATTCTGAAAGAGAACGTTGGGTACTGGCGATGGGGCGCCGTCCTCATCGGGTTTGTTGGCGTTCTTGCCATCGCAAAGCCGGGCGCAGGCGGCATTTCTCTCAGTGGCGCGAGTGTCGCGCTGGCCGGCGCTTTCATGATCGCGCTGATTTCAATTCAAATCAGGAATTTAAGCATATCAGAGGAACCGTTCCTAATCGTTTTCTATTTTAGCGTTTTTACAGCGCCCGTGTTTGCACTGGTGCTGCCCTTTGTTGCAACGCCTCATGATGTTGGCGATTGGTGTATTCTTTTTGGCCTCGCTTTGCTTGGCCTTTTCGGCCAACTGGTGCTCACAGCGTCTCTTCGGTTTGCGCCGGTATCAACGGTCATCATTATGGATTATTCCGGCTTAATCTGGGCCACGCTGTTTGGGTGGATAGTCTTTGAGCAGCTTCCGACACCGGCAACGTGGGTCGGCGCGCCGCTCATCATAGGCGCAGCGCTCTTGGTTGCTTGGCGCGAACACCAAAAAACCAGCGCATAAGCGCAGTCACATAGCGCCCATCTTGTGCCTCAAATACCAAAACTGTGGAGATGGGTTCGACCTGCCCGAAACGCGGACGATAGGCCGCGCGCAGCGTATTCTTTAGAAGGCATACGATAGTCATGAGCCCCACACCGCCAAGTGCCGGTGTTATAGCGCCAACATGGCCCATTTCGACAATCGCCACATCGCCCACGAGCGTTCGTTCGTCACCTTCGCCGATGCGGTTAATCCCAACATCAATCGCTATAGCGCCAAGCTTGACCCACTCCCCGCGTGCGGGGTGGGCGTGGCGTGTGGCTACCACGAGAATATCCACCTTTAAAACGATATCCGGCAAGTCACGCATCGCGATATGCGTGACGAAGATGGTACATTCACGTTCTAGGGTCTGTACCCAATAAACGTGTTCTGGATTTGGTCTGATTGTGGTTCATTTCCACCTGATCAACGGAGGTGAGCGAAAACGGGCCCATACAGGGCCCGTTTCCTGTTTTGTCATGCGATGTTCCTGCCAGTCAGGCGGGATCAGCGTTCAAAGACATATGTGCCGGGTGCATCCGCGATTGCCTTGTGGTTTTTGGCGGTGCCGGGCTTGCGTGCCGGAACTCTCTCACCGCTGGATTTTTTATCCAGCCAGGCAACCCATTCCGGCCACCACGATCCGTTTTTGACCGGAACATTCGCCTGCCAGTCTTCGGGTGGAATGTAGATTTCAGCATCCTGCTTTGTTGCCACCTGATAGGTGCGTCTGGGGTGTCCCGGCTCGCTGACGATACCGGCATTATGACCGCCGCTGGTCAGCACGAAAGTGATCTCGGTATCGGCGTAAAGATGCATTTTGTATACGGAACGCCACGGCGCGATATGGTCCTTCACGGTCCCGACGCTGAAGACCGGCGCCTTGATGTCGGAGATGGCAATGGGACGCCCATTCACCATATAGCGGGCCCGCGCCAGATCGTTATCGAGATAGAGCCAGTGGAGATATTCGCTGTGCATACGATAAGGCATACGCGTTGCATCGGTGTTCCAGGCCATCAAGTCATTGATGGGCATACGCTCGCCCTTGAGATATTCTTGCGTCAGGCGCGACCATAGAAGATCCTTGGACCGCAGCAAATTGAAGGCACCGGACAACTGTTCCGCCTTCAGATAGCCCTGCGCCCACATCAGATCCTCCAGCCGGGACAATTGGCTGTGGTCGATGAAATAGAGCAGTTCGCCGGCCTCTTCAAAATCAAGCTGGGTGGTAAAGAGGCTGAGACTGGCAAGCCTGTCATCGCCGTCACGGGACATGGCCGCGGCGGCAATGGACAGGAGGGTTCCGCCGATACAGTATCCGGTCGCATGAATTTTCTCGCCGCCGGTGATCTCCGACACCGCATCGATTGCCGCCATGACACCGTGCTGACGATAATCGGCCATGCCGATATCGCGGTCTTCGGCTGTCGGGTTATGCCAGGACAGGATAAAGACCGTGTGTCCCTGCCGCCGCAGGTAATCAACGAGAGAATTGTCCGGCGACAAATCGAGAATATAGTATTTCATGATCCAGGCCGGCACGATCAGAATGGGCTCTTTCTTCACCGTGTCGGTGACAGGTTCATACTGGATCAGTTCGATCAGATTGTTGCGGTAGACCACCTTGCCCGGCGTGGTCGCCATGGTTTTGCCGACGATAAAACCGTTTTTCGGTGCGGGCGGCTTGCCGGTCGCATAATCCATCACATCGGCCATCCAGTGCGACCACCCATTGATCAGGTTGGCACCGCCGGTTTCGACGGTCTTGCGTGTCAGAACCGGGTTGGTCGGAATAAAATTGGACGGTGAAATCATGTCCAGCCACTGGCGTGCAAAAAAGTGCACCATATCCAGATGATGCGGGCTGGCCCCCCGGACATCGCGCGTGGCGCTGGACCACCATTCCTGTGCCTTGATACTGGTTTCCGCCATCAGGCTGTAAGGCCAGCACTGCCAGCCGGGTTCGGAAAACCGCCGATCCCGCACACTGCTTTGCGAAGGCGTACACAAGCACCCCATGGCCCTGGCATTGAACGCGGCCAAATCCAGTGCCATATCGGCACCTTTGACAGCCAATTCCATCATTTTGCCCGGGCTGACGGCCATGTGCGCGCCCCAGTCCACACCCGCAGCCGCGATGGATAGCGGCGACAAGCCGCCTGCCGGTTTGCTCAGCCATGCGCGGATCAGCCTGTCGAAAATCTCCAGATCGAGATCGCCGGTCCCGGCGCCCTTCATATCTGTGCAAGCCGGTGCCAGCGGGGTCTTTTTCTGAACTTTGGCATGATCGGTATCAGACCCGCCGCCTTCATACCATTTGTCAGACTTCGCTCCGGACAAGCTGCCGGATCCAACGTCAACCGGTTCATACACATTCATGCCATGCTTCCTTTGTTGCATTGCCGCAAACGCCCTTCGGACGCCAAGGAAACAAAGCCGGACGAAAAATGATTTGATCTAAATCTAAGGTTTGACCCGATCAGCAAATTTTCATGAAGATTTCATATTTCAGCCGGCTGAACAACCGGCCAGGGCCACCCGCATGTCGTCCACCAATCCGGGGCGGTCGCGGTAAAGCCCTTCGGAGGCCAACATGCTGACGTCACGGCTGCCCCAATGCAGAATATTCACCCGGTCCAAAGCTTCCGCGCGCTGTCGGGACGACAGCATATGGGTAAAATCCACCGACAATATGGCATCGACATCGTGATTGAGCAGAAAATAAAGCAGTTGAGCGTGATGCGCGCTGCCCTGTCTGAACCGATAGCCATTTTCGAGCAGATACGCTTCAAGATGGGACCCTTGATAGGCCGTCACGAGTGCCTCAGTCCTGAAGGTCTTAGAGGACGGGTCATACATCTCGCCATCGCGGAAATACCAATAGACCGGAATGGTATCGAACGGGCCAATCATACGGGCCAGTCGGCTGTCGTCACCATCGTGCGCGGCCGGCACCCAGACATTGTGGGAATCGCTGTCGGTAATCCTGCTGGAACGGGACATGGGAGCGATCTCCAGATCATACGGCACACCGACAGCCGTCATCATACAGCCGATCAGGCCCACGGCTTTGCCCCGCAATTCACCGCCGGGCTCCAACTTCGCAAGACGCGTGTCGCCATGGGTGAAGAAATGGACCGGTGCTTTCCCCGCCCCTCCTTCGGCGATAGCCGCAGATGCCAGTGCGAAACCGACAAACGCAATCCCTGCCATCCTGATATAATTCAGCATTGACCGTCTATGCAGTGATGAAAATACACCGATGCCATGATGATGGTGACGCGGTCATCCTCGCCAAGGGGCAAGACCAGGGTGGAATAACAGATGCGTTGATTTTGCCCCCAATCCAGGGGAAGGCGCACGCACATATATGGCTTCCTGTTCCTGCACAACCAGTCATAGCGCAAACGCATCATCGCTGTTCCGGGGATATCGTCAAGCGGCTTGCCGGTGGGATCAAACCCCATGTAATCGCGAAACCCCATCCCACAGAGCCTGATACGATAATCCGGCCGAATTTGCCGTTTATCGACATCGTGCATGATCAGCGTCGGTAAATAATGTCGCATATAGGCAGGGGAAAAGTCCGACCGCGACGGCAGTCCCTTTGCTTCGGCATGCTCCAGCCACCATGCCAGAAGGCGTTTACCGCCATCCCAGTGCACATCATCGGAACTGAAATCCGTGACCATGTCACGGAAGGCGTCATCCATTATAGTCCGAGTATCATCCATGACTGATTCCATAGAATCCAAGCGATAAAAAAAGCCTTAAAATAAACAGCCGGATTTAGGAAATTGACGCAATCAGACCAATTTTATCTCAGCATGTCGCTTGTCATGACATATCCGCGTTTGGCGCAGGTGACACTGCCCCCTTATCGAGGTGGACGCGGCAGGGACAACCCCAACAGAATACCGGCCGCACGGACGGCGAAAGCACCCGCGACGCTTACCCACAAGGAAATATCTTCCTGGACATTCAAGCCGCGCAGCAGACAGAAAGTGCCCGCGCCGGCAAAGGCGGCGGTTGCGTAGATCTCCCTGCGCAGGACAAGGGGCAGATCATTACAGACGACATCGCGGATCATGCCGCCGACAACACCGGTGGCGACACCCATCATCACCGCGATCAGCACACTGCCTGTTGCATCCAGGGCCTTGCCCGCCCCCAGTACGGCAAAAAGCGCGAGGCCAAAGGCGTCCGCCCAGATCAAAACCCGCAACCGGCTTTCCAACAGGGGAGAAAGGAAGAAGCTGATAACGGCGGCTGCAAATGTCACCCAGACAGGCGTCGTGTCCACCACCCAGAAAACAGGTACGTCAAGAATGATATCCCGCAACGTTCCGCCGCCCACCGCTGGAAACAGGGCGATCATCGTCACACCGAAAATATCCATGTCCTTGCGAACCGCCGCCAGCGCACCACTGATGGCAAAAACAAAAACACCGAACAGATCGAATAAGGCGATTAAATCCAAGGTCACACCGCATATCCGCGTGGGAAACCGTTCTGCCATAAAATGCCCTGCCCTGCGGTTCAACCCTTCAAACACCGAAAGCAGGGCGAGATGTCCGCCTGTGCGGTCAGGTGAGGGCCTTCACAGACAGGTTTTCGATTTCACCGCGGAGGGCCAAGGCGCAAACCTCATCCGTCAGTTCAACCAGGGACAAAGGTTCGCCCGGCAAAAACCACGTGCGTGTCCAGGCCAGGGCGCCGTGCAACAGCTGACGCACAATGGGGGGCCTGCCCTTTAGAAGCCCCCTGACCGCGCAGCCCTGCAGCACCTGACGCCAGACTTCCTCATATACCTCGCGTTCCGTCAGAATGTGTTCGCGGTATTCAGGTTCAAGATCCCGCCATTCGTCCACCAAAACCCGCGAGGCATGGATACCTTCGCCGTGGATAGCGTCCAGTTCGCACAACACAAGTGCCTTTAATTGATCCTCGGGGGCTGCGATACCCCGTACGGCGGCCACGGCACGACGGCCCAGCGCCTTGGTTGTCAGGCGCATGACTTCAAACAGAATTTCCTGTTTGGTGGCGAAGTGATGGAACAGACTGCCGGATAAGATACCTGCCTGCGCGGCGATGTCGCGTACGGTCGTGCGGGCGAAACCCTTTTCGTGGAAAAGGGCCAGCGCCGCTTCAAGAATCCGCGCGCGTGCGGCGCTGATCTGTTCGTCCGGGAGTTCCGAGAAAAAATGTGTCTTGCCCATAAAAACCGATAGTACGAAGTCCGGCTCATGTTGACAACCAAGCGCTTGCTTGGGTAGCGTTCCTTACATGTAGCCGCTGTTTGGGGAGGCAGGAACAGCATGAGCGATCCACAGTCAGACGCAAACGGAAACAGGTATCATTCCGTTTTCCGGAAGACCCTTTTCAAAGGCAGGAAAGTCCTTGTCACCGGCGGCGGCAGCGGCATTGGGCGCTGCATTGCGCACGAGCTGGCCGCCCTGGGCGCACATGTCATCATCACCGGCCGAAAACAGGACAAGCTGGATACGGTCAAGGCCGAAATTGTCGAGGATGGCGGCATGGTGGAAAGCCATGCCTTCGATATCCGCGACGAAGAGGCCGTGAAAGAGGCCATGACCGCCATCGTCCTGAACGACATGCCCGTCACCGGCCTTGTCAATTGTGCGGGCGGTCAGTTTCCCGCCCCGCTGGAGGCCATCAGCACCAAGGGCTTTGAGACGGTCATGCGCACCAATGTGGTGGGAGCCTTTACCGTTTCGCGGGAGCTTGTCACCCGTTCGATGAAGAAAACCGGTGGCGCCATCGTCAATATCACCGCTGATTTCTGGAACGGGATGCCCACCATGGGCCATTCAGGGGCATCGCGGGCGGCATGCGACAATTTCACAAAAACAGCGGCGGTGGAGTGGGGGCAATATGGCATCCGCATCAATTCCGTCGCGCCCGGTTGGGTCGCTTCCTCCGGTCTTGACACCTATGACAATCCGGCGGTGAAAGCGCTGATCCCCAAACTGAACCAGTATGTACCGCTGCGCCGGCTCGCCACAGAGGCGGAAATCAGCAGTGCCGTCATCTTCCTGTTGTCGGAAGGCGCAAACTTCATTTCCGGTGCCAGCCTGCGGGTGGACGGCGCCGGCAGCCTCCATTCCCCGCTCTGGCCCATGCTAAAGGCCACCAACAGCGAGAGCTATCAAGGCTTTCACCGTGCGATCACACCCAAAGTCCTGTCCGAGAGCGAGGGCTAGTCCGTGCCGGTTCTGACCTCCCATATCGCACCCGGTACGCAGGGTTTTGCCGAGAATGCAGCCGCAATGCAGGCACACATGGATGCTATTGCGGACATTGAGGCCAAAAAAATGGCGGCGGCGGAAAAGGCCCGGCCTCTCTTCGACAAACGCGGCAAACTTTTGCCGAAGGAACGTCTGGCGCGTCTTTTGGACCCAGGCAGCCCGTTTCTGGAGCTGTCCGCGCTGGCCGGGTACCGTATGTATGATGACAAGGACGGCACACTCGCAGGCGGTGGCTATATCGCCGGAATTGGTTATGTCAGCGGTATACGCGCGCTTGTCATCGCCAATAACAGCGCGGTCAAGGGCGGTACGGTCAGCCCATCCGGTTTGCAGAAATGCCTGCGCCTTCAGGCCATCGCCATGGAAAACAAACTGCCGGTCGTCTCTCTCATGGAAAGCGGTGGCGCCAATCTGGAACATGTTTCGGATATGTTTGTCGAAGGCGCACGCAGCTTCGCCAATCAGGCACGGCTGTCCGCCGCCGGGATTCCGCAAATCACCGTGGTGCACGGCAGTTCCACGGCAGGCGGGGCCTATCAACCGGGATTGAGCGATTATGTGATCATGGTAAGGGGCAAATCCCGCGTGTTTCTGGCCGGGCCGCCCCTGCTTAAAGCCGCGACCGGAGAGATCGCGGGCGAAGAGGAACTTGGCGGCGCGACGCTCCACGCCGAGGTAACGGGCATAGCGGAATATCTGGCCGAGGACGATGCGGACGCCATCCGCATGGCGCGCGATGTCATGACGGCCCTGCCATGGGACCGTGTGGACGATACGGCACCCGCCGATTTCAACGCCCCGCTTTATGACACGGATGACCTGATCGGTATTGTCCCGGCGGATCTGAAAACACCCTATGATGTGCGGGATGTCATCGCCAGGCTGGCGGACGGCTCCGACTTTCTGGACTTTAAACCGGACTATGACAGCGGCACGGTATGTGGTCATGCGCGCATCGCGGGCCATGCCGTGGGCATTATCGGCAATAATGGCCCCATCACCCCGAACGGTGCGACAAAAGCGGCGCAATTCGTACAGCTATGCGATCAGGCGGGTGTCGCGCTTCTTTTTCTGCACAACACCACCGGCTTCATGGTGGGGCGCGAGGCGGAGGCCGGCGGCATTGTCAAACACGGATCCAAACTCATCCAGGCGGTCACGACCGCCCGCGTGCCACGCATCTCCGTTCATATCGGCGGCAGCTATGGCGCGGGCAATTACGCCATGTGCGGACGCGGTGTCGATCCGCGCTTCGTCTTTTCATGGCCCAATGTGCGTACAGCCGTGATGGGCGGTGCGCAGGCCGGGATGGTTCTGCGCATCGTCGGCGAGGAAAAGGCCCGGCGCATGGGGATGGAACCGGACAGCGAAAATCTCGCCGCACTTGAGAAAATGACGGCAGAGCAAATGGATACGCGGTCCACGGCGCTCTATGGCAGCGCGCGCCTGTGGGACGACGGCATTATCGACCCGCGCGACACGCGGCGTGTTCTGATCACGGTGCTGGACCTGTGCGCCGAGGCGGAGGCACGGACGCTTAGGCCCAACACATTCGGGATTGCCCGCTTTTAGAGGTCTGCACGCGGAAAACACGACTTTTTTCAGGAGAGCCCCCATGCGTTTCACCGACGAACATCAGGAACTGCGCCGTACGGTCAGCCGTTTCATCGAAGAGGAAATCAATCCCCATATCGACGACTGGGAGGAGGATGGCATCTTTCCCGGCAGGGAATTGTTCAAAAAGATGGGTGACCTTGGTCTGCTCGGTATTTCCAAGCCAGCGGAGTATGGCGGTCTTGGCCTTGATTATTCCTATGAGATGGTGTTTTGCGAGGAACTGGGCGCTGTCCGCGCGGGCGGTGTGCCCATGGCCATCGGGGTACAGACCAATATGGCAACCCCGGCACTGGCGCGGTACGGCTCCGACGCGCTGCGGCGTGAATTTCTCGCACCGGCGATCGCAGGCGACATGATCTGTTCCATCGCCGTCAGCGAACCGCATGCGGGCTCGGATGTGGCCGCGATCAAGACGCGCGCCATCAAGGACGGCGGTGACTATGTCATCAACGGTACCAAGATGTGGATCACCAATTCCACACAGGCCGATTTCCTGTGCCTGCTCGCCAATACGGAGGGGGACCATCCGCACAAGAACAAGTCGCTGATTGTCATACCGACGGATACGCCCGGTATTTCCTTTTCCGAACGCCTGAACAAACTGGGCATGCGCTGCTCGGATACGGCACAGATCTTTCTGGACGATGTGCGCGTGCCCCAGCGGCATCTGATCGGCGCGGAAGGCGGCGGCTTTTCCATGCAGATGTGGCAATTCCAGGAAGAACGCCTGGCAGCCGCCATGCAGACGGTCAAGGGTCTGGAAATGTGCATTCAGGAGACCATTACCTATTGCCGGGACCGCAAAATCTTCGGTGGGACCGTTCTTGACAATCAGGTGGTGCAATACCGGCTTGCCGAACTTCAGACCGAGGTCGAGGCCCTGCGTGCCCTGCTTTATCAGGCGACGGAAACATATGTGGCGGGCGAGGATGTTACCATGCTGGCGACAATGGCGAAGCTGAAAGCCGGACGGTTGGGTCGCGAGGTATCGGACGCCTGCCTGCAATATTGGGGTGGCATGGGCTTTATGTGGGATAATATCGTCTCGCGTCTGTACCGCGACTTTCGCCTCGGCTCCATCGGCGGCGGATCAGACGAAACCATGCTGCGCATCCTGTCCCGTATGATGGGCATGGGATAAATTCATGACAGAGCAAGACAGCATCGTTTTAAGCGAAATGCGGGACGGTGTCCTGATGGTCACGCTCAATCGTCCCAAAGCGCGCAACGCCATGAACGGCCCCATGGTCACGGCACTGCAAAATATCCTGAAAGATAGCGCCGAAGATGTCTCTGTCCGGGCTATTGTTCTGCGCGGGGCCGGAGGTACTTTCTGTGCGGGGGGCGACATTTCCGATATGGCCGCCACGGCCGGTGACAAAACCGCCATCGCCGCCGTCAACCGTCGCTTCGGGACGCTGATCGAGGAAGCCAATCGCTTTCCCAAACTGCTCGTCACCGTCCTGGAAGGAGCGGCGATGGGCGGCGGCTTTGGCCTTGCCTGCGTCAGCGATGTGGCCCTTGCAACGGAAAACTGCCGTTTTGCGATGCCGGAAGTCGCCATCGGCCTTATCCCCGCCCAGATCGCACCCTTTGTGGTACAGCGCATCGGTCTGGCACAGGCGCGCTATCTGGCTTTGACGGGCATCGCGATTGATGCGGGGGAAGCGTATCGGATCGGCCTTATCCATCATGTGGAAACGGATGCGTCCGCACTGGAGGCCAGGCTTGACACCATCCTGGCGGCAGCCCGCCGCGCAGCGCCCAATGCACAACAGAAAACCAAAACACTGGTGCTGGACAGTCCGGGCACCTTTGGGCCGGATCTGTTGAACCAGGCGGCCGCGGATTTCGCAGAAGCGATTACAAGCCCCGAAGGCGCTGAGGGCACGGCTGCCTTTGTGGAAAAACGCCTTCCCTCCTGGGCGGAAAATGGAGATAGGGCGTGATCCGGCGCCTGCTCATCGCCAACAGGGGGGAAATCGCCTGCCGCATCGCCCGCACAGCGCGCGATCAGGGCATCGAGACAGTCGCGGTATATTCCGACGCCGACCGGCACAGTGCCCACGTGGCCGCCGCCGACATGGCCCAACATATCGGCCCTGCGCCCGCCGCACAGTCTTATCTGGACAGCCGGCGCATCCTTGACGCCGCCAGGAAAGCAGGGGCGGATGCGATCCATCCCGGGTATGGGTTTTTATCGGAAAATGCCGATTTCGCCCGTGCCGTTAAAGAGGCCGGTCTGATCTTCATCGGCCCCGATCCCGATGTCATCGACGCCATGGGCGATAAACGCACGGCCCGTCTTATGGCCGCGAAAGAAGGCATTCCCGTCGTTCCGGGATATGACGGCGAAGATATGACGCCGGCACGTCTGATACGGGAAGCCGAAAGTATCGGCACACCGTTGATGGTCAAAGCCACGGCAGGCGGCGGCGGGCGCGGCCTGCGGCGTGTGAATGATCTTGCCGATATCGCAGGCGCGATCACGGAGGCTGAGCGCGAATCCGGCATGGCTTTTGGCGCGAGCGACCTGATCCTGGAAAAACTGGTCGAACCGGCCCGTCATGTTGAAGTGCAGATCATCGCCGATACGCATGGAACAGTCCTGCATCTGGGCGAGCGGGATTGCAGTGCCCAACGCCGACACCAGAAAGTGATCGAGGAAGCGCCCTGCCCCACCATTGATGAAACAACACGCGGCAAACTGTGCGAGGCGGCCGTCATACTTGCGCGTGCATCAGGTTATACAGGCGCAGGCACGGTGGAATTTCTGGTCGGTCCGGAGAACGATTTTTATTTCCTGGAAATGAACACCCGCCTGCAGGTGGAGCACCCGGTCACGGAAATGGTCACGGGACTTGATCTTGTCGCTCTGCAACTGTCCGTCGCGGCAGGAGACCCCCTGCCGCTTACCCAGGATGATATCCGTTTTTCTGGCCATGCCATCGAAGCCCGGCTGTATGCCGAGGATGCGGCAAACGGTTTTCTACCGCAAACCGGACGGCTGGCTTTATGGACGACGGCCTGCGGCCCTCATAGACGCACGGACAGCGGCGTCCGCAGCGGTGACGACATCAGCCCCTTTTACGACCCGATGATCGCCAAGCTCATCGCATGGGGAACAACCCGGACCGAAGCCAGGCAGAGACTGCTCCGCCAAATCGCCGAAAGCGCGGTCGTCGGTCTCGTGACGAACAAAGGCTATCTGTACAACATTCTCGCTGGTGGGACATTCGCCGCAGCGAAACACAACGTCCGCACGCTGGACACTGACAGCACCGGGACAGTTACCGCCACGTCATCCGCAAGGGACGCTTTTTATGCCGCAGCATTGGCACAGGTGATGTCACTGGCGACCTTTCCCCACCAGCATCTTGCCGGATGGCGGACCATCGCCAACTGCCCGGATTTTCATCTGATTGATATAGACGGCGAACATATACCCGTTTCGTTGGTCTGCGTGCGCTCACCCAGTGGATGGCAGATGACGCTGAATACCGGTGCGGAAGATATGATCATGGATGTCGCCACCTTGAGCGAGACTGCGTTCCGCATCACGCATGGTGCGGAAAACCTGCATATTTTCGCCTCACGGGACGGTGACATGCTGTTTGCCGATACCGGTATCCGCCATATCGCCGCCCGTATCGTCACCCATGCCGCGCCCGACCGCCAGGATCGGAAAGGCACGGGCCTTCTGACTGCACCGATGGACGGTCTTGTTGTCACGGTGGAACGCAAGGATGGCGACAGCGTTAAAACAGGGGACCTGATCCTGATTATCGAAGCGATGAAAATGGAGCACCGCATTCAGGCCGACCGGGACGGTACTTTGGCCGGTCTGGCTGTCGGTCCCGGCGATCAGGTGAAAAACCGCCAGGAGCTGGCCACGATCAGCACGCCTTCCGAATAAAAACCGTGAAGAAAGTATCCCACCATGAACGATAAAGCCATTCTGACCTGCGCCCTGACCGGTGTTTTGACCGACCCCCGCCAACACCCTGTACCGGTAACGCCGGAGCAAATGGCGGCAGAAGCCAAGGCCGCCTACGACGAAGGGGCAACCGTCATGCACTGCCACTATCGGCGGCAGGAAGACGGCAAGGGCCATTTGCCGAGTTGGGACCCGGTCGTTGCCAATGAAATCAACGAAGCCATTCGCGACGCCTGCCCCGATGTCGTCATCAACATGACGACCGGCGTACCGGGCGTCGAGCAAGCAGAGGTTCTGGCCTACCTGGATGCGTGCAAACCGGAGATGGCGGCATGCAATGCCGGAACATTGAATTACCTGAAAACCCGCAAAGACGGGCGCTGGGCCTGGCCGCCCATGATGTTCCAGAATCCCGTGGAAAAGATCAATGAAATCCTCGCGGTTATGAAACGCAATAATATCGTGCCGGAGCTCGAGTGTTTCGACTTCGGGATTGTGCGCAGTGTGGGTCTGTATCTGCACAACGGTATGGTCGCCCATGCGGACTATAACTTTGTCATGGGCGTCGCATCCGGTATGCCCTGCGATGGAGACCTGTTGCCCCTGCTGTTGAAATACAAGGCAGAAGGCAGCCCATGGTCGGCAACGCTGATCGGCCGGCAGGATGTCTGGCCGGTACACCGGAAGGTGGCCGAGCTTGGCGGAAACCTGCGCACAGGTCTTGAAGACTGCTTCTATCTGCCGGATGGCAGCAAGGCGACAAGCAACGGACAAATGATCAAGGCGCTGGCGGACTGCGCACGGCAAGCCGGACGCGAGATCGCAAGCCCGCAGGACACCCGCACCCTTCTGGCGGGCCAAGCGTGGCATTGAGACCGGATTAACAGAAAACCGGCAAAGACGTTCTGTAACCGCGCCTGCGACAGCCGGGCAGGCGCGGTTAAATCACGCTCTTTTCATAACGCTTAAGCAATCCTTAAACAATCAATGTCACTAAGGTGCAACACAAGCTAAGCTAGCATAACTGGTAAAATTGTTTTTATAGTGAAACCGACTGTTCTTTCGCTATCGTAACGAAAGGTCCAATATGCTCAACGTGTCCGGTCAGGAAGACATCTTTTCCATTCCCCACAAGGATATACCGATCGGACTTGTCAGCATGCCCTGGGCATCCGCCAATGCGCCCTCGCTTCAGCTTGCGACACTGGATGCCATTGCCCGGCAACATGGCCTGCAAACCGAACGGCATGAGCTGTTCATAGATTTCTGCCACCACATAACGCCAAGCCTGTATTCGCGGCTGGTCCATGACAATGAATTCACATTGGAATGGCTGTTCACCCGCATCTATTTCGGTGAGGAATCAGGCAACTGGTTGGACGATTTTGAGTCCGTTCGGCCAAAACTTGACTTGCCACGGCTGGACTATGAGGCGGAAATTATTGAAGGGCTCCAGTCCGCCGCCATTTCCTTTCTTGACAGTGTTGAAAAGAATATTGATTGGTCGCGTTATGACATTGTCGGTCTTTCCCTGTCGACACAACAACTGGGGGCGTCACTTGCCCTGGCCCGTCGTCTCAAACAGCGTTATCCCAATCTGACCGTTGTCTTTGGCGGCAGTCAGTGTGCCGGGTCTGCCGGAACGGCGATTTTGAAATTCTGCCCTTATGTGGACGCTGTTGTCCGCGTGGAAGGGGAAATGGTGTTTCCCGAACTGATCCGGCGCATCCGGCACGGAGAACGGCTGGACGGCTTAAAGGGCGTCAGCCACCGGACAGCAGACGGCACCGTTATCGAGGAAGAAGGCGGCGCCCTGTACCAAAACACCGGAAGCCGCCCCTTTATCAATTACGACCCCTTTTTCGAGAAGCTCGAACACTTCGACCTTCAGAACAAGATCACGCTTTTTCTGCCATATGAAAGCAGTCGCGGCTGCTGGTGGGGAGAACGCAGCCAATGCAGTTTTTGCGGCTTGCATGAAATCATGAAATACCGACCGAGCCAGATGGATTTCGTTCTGGGAGAACTGGAACATCTGGCGGAGCGTCACGACTATACACGTTTCTACGCTGTCGATCTGATTGCGCCCAAAGCCTTTTTTGACGAATTTTTCCCCATCATCCAGGAACGCGGGCATGACTGGACCATGTTTTACGAGGTCAAGTCGAACCTGTCGCGGGACGAAATCAAGGCCTTTGCCGAAGCGGGCGGCAAAGTGATCCAACCGGGTATAGAAAGCCTGCAAGCCGGTTCGCTGAAATATATGCACAAGGGGTCACACGCCCTTCAAAATGTACAGACGCTGAAATGGGCGAAGGAATTCGATATCATCGTATACTGGAACTATCTGATGGGATTTCCTGGTGAAAAACCTTCTTTTTATGACGGTGCTGCGGAAAAATTGCCGCTGCTGCACCATCTGGAGGCCCCTTTCACCATACGCGATGTGATGATCACCCGCTTCAGTCCACATGAAAAAACACCGGAAAAATACGGCATCAGCGCCCTGAGCATTCACCCCTTTTACAATCGCATCCTGCCCGTCGATCAGGACCATCTGGACGATTTCGCCTATATTTTCGATGCCGACTGGGAACTGAAAGACCAAATTCAGGATTATACCGGCGCCCTGAAACAGGCCTGTAAAACCTGGCAGGCCGCGTATCGCAATGGTGCGGTTCTTGACGCCTTTCCACAGGAAGACGGGAGCCTGATCGTCAAAGATACACGTTTCGGAGAAGAACGGCGCTACAGCCTTACCCCCGCCGAAGCCCGGCTTTATACCCTGCTGGGAGAAAAGCAGCATGAAACAAAGCTGGCCGGCCTGTTGCGCGGCGCGGCCCCCTGGGCACTGGAGACGATCACCAGAGATGGCGGCATGGACGATCTTCTCCAGAAATGGCATCGGACGGGACTGATCCTGAGCGAAGGGCGACAGGTGATCGCGCTGGCAATCCTGCAAAAGGACGAAGAAATCGCCTCACAGTTGGCGGCACGCGCGGCAGCAAGACGTATCAATAACGAAGCGATCGTACCAATTTAATCAGGCTGGAAAGTGCATGTTATTAATATTGTAACCTGCATCAAATAACCAAGAAGCATTCACGATCAAGTTGAAGAGGCCAAAGGAGAGACCCGATGGAAGAATTGTATCAGTCCCTACCACAGGACAATGAAGACATTGATGGCTACTACAAAAAAGTGGCGAGCTTTTACAACTCTCTCAACGAAAAAGAGAAAGAGATTTTCCACACACGCGCTTCCAAAGCCAGGGAGACAATCGATACGCATGCTCCGGATATTTCCAATATCTTCTCAGACCCGGGCAAAAAAGCCGAACTGGAAACCTACCTGAAGGAAAAAGCCGGCATTAACGATGTCCCCGAGGACAAGGATATTCTTGATTCCGGGTTATTCTGAGAGCCTTCATACCTTCCTTCTGCAAAGGGCGATGCCGAATGGCATCGCCCTTTAATGTAATACATACCGCATTAAAGAATTAAGGTATCAGTCACTGAGCGCAGGCAAACCTTGGCCCTCATAATCAGCCGCCAGTCCCACGGATCGGCAGAGAGTCCGCAAAGCTTTCTCGGCATAGTCCGCACGCCTGTGATCGCGCGGCAGACCGTTATATTCCGCATCGCGGGACAGATACGCCGCCAACAGCCCGGTCACAAGAGCGGTTGCCGGCGAACTGCCGATGACGGATGCATACAAAGGCACCCCGGACGAGGATGGGACCGTCGCAATGACGGCGGCGCCAGGTGCTGCACACGTCAGCGCGGGACCGTAGCTCGTCATGGTCGACAAAAACCAGCCCTGCTGTCCGATTTTGCCGGTATCCGCCGGGCGTGTCGCTTGCAATGTGCCTTCGCTCGGCCCCGGCACATCACAGCCGAGCGCACTAACCGCAACCGTTTCAGCATATTGGGCAGGATATTGCACCGGTCCCGGATCATCACCGGCCGCAGCGATACACAAAGTGCCTACGGACCTGGCCTGACGGATCACGCGCTGCTGAACCTCGGAAGGCGCAACATCACTGAGGCTGAGATTGATCAAATCGGCCTTTTCAACGTTCGCCATGAGCGTGATGGCTTCGGCCACATCCGTTGGCTGCGCGCCGGCCATGGCTTTGTCATATACACGGATCGACATCACATCGGCACCGGGTGCAAGCCCTGCATAATTCCCCTTTTCCACAGGGCGGGCAGCGATTAACCCCGCCATCATTGTACCGTGCACAAAGATGTCCCGCCCATCCGGCACCAGCTTGCCGTTTATCAAGGCGCCCAAATCCCGCACATGGCTCAAACAGGGCTGGGGCCCGACACCGCTGTCGATCAGTCCGACATTTATCCCGGCCCCCAAATCCTGATCATAAACATCAATGCCGAGTGCCCTGTGCCACCATCCGAGAGGCCCGTCCATGACCAGGGGAGGACAGTCAAGATCAATCCTGGCGCCAATACGGTCATCGGCGGCATACCAATGTCCCGAAGCCGGCGCGGCCCCTGCAAAAACAGGCGTGTCAACAGACGGATCAAAGGCAAATTCGGCCGAGCCGCTCCGGTCGGCCGGCTGCATATGTTTGACAACGGTCCCATCCTGCATTCGGGTATCGACGAAAAGATAGGCGTCGGACAAAGGCCGACCCTGAGAGCAGGCGGTGACACGTATCTCATGCGCGGAGACAGCGGATGCTTTTTTATGAAGCAAGGCATTTGGAAAAGGGTGTGGCACTTGACATATCCTCGATCATGACGGTGTGCCCGGCAAACCGGGAGAACACCTTCGCCTGAACGGCACGGCAACGGGTATCGACAGTCCTTTACGAAGTCTGCCCGGCCGGATCCTTGCCGGTATCCTTGCCGACTGTTTTCGGCAGGCTGATATCAAAAAGAGTGCCGCCGGTGTCCACGTCGGCCACTTCTATGGTGCCCTT
Source organism: Eilatimonas milleporae (assembly GCF_003688555.1). Lineage (GTDB taxonomy): Bacteria > Pseudomonadota > Alphaproteobacteria > Sphingomonadales > Kordiimonadaceae > Eilatimonas > Eilatimonas milleporae. Next base: position 85,375 of record NZ_REFR01000012.1, on the reverse strand, counting down.
CAGCGCCCCGACAACAAAATTGTGGACTATATGCAGACCCAGTCCGGTGCTGCCTTCCCCCCGTCGTGTTGTGAAGAAAGGTTCAAAAATGCGGGCTCTTGTTTCAGCGGGAATTCCGCGCCCGTTATCGGCCACGGTCAAATGCACCGTATCCCCCCTGTCGGCTACGGTCACCCTGACCGTACCGGGGCGATTGTCCGGGAAAGCGTGGGTCAAGGCATTGGTTACCAGATTAGTGATGACCTGGCCGAGCGCACCGGGATTGGTCGTCAGGGATATTCCTTCCGGACCGTCCATGACGACCTGATGCGGGGTCTTCCGGACCATGGGTTTCAAGCTGGTCAGAACGTCCTTGATATATGTCGTCAGGTCTATGGTGGTGCGCTGCTGGCTGGTCTGGTCTGCGGATACCCTTTTGAAACTTTTGATCAGATCGGCGGCTCTTTCGGCGTTGTTCATGGTCAAAAGGCTCAGTTCCTCGCCGAGCCCGAGGAAACGTTCAAAATCCGCACGCTTGACCTGATTGGTCTCGAACAGTTTGCGCAAATGGTGGATTTCACCCTGGAGCTGCGAGGCACCGCTGACGACAAGACCGACCGGCGTATTCACCTCATGGGCAATGCCGGCCACGAGACCACCAAGAGCCGCCAGTTTTTCCGACTGCACAAGTTTGTCCTGGGTTTGCCAAAGCGCCGACATGGTATCCTGCATTTCTTTATTCTGATGCTCCAACAGTTGGCGCTGCTGGTCGATCTTGGCCGTCCTGTCGGCCACTTCGCTTTCCAGGGACGCCTGTCGCTGGCGGAGCAATGCCGTCCGCCACCGATACAAACCATAAAGCGCCAGACATACGACAATGACCATCAGCAGGAGAAACCACAGGCGCTGATAAAAGGCCGGCTGAACAATAACGGGCACGGAGATATCGGCACCGTTGAAAACGCCGGCCCGGTCGCTGGCCCGGATCAGCAGCCGGTATGACCCCGACGGCAAACCGGCATAGGAAGCAAATCGCCGGGTGATATCGCTTTCCGTCCAGTCTTCGTCATACCCCTCCAGCTTGTAGGCATATCGCAGCGTATTGGCACCGGCCATGTCAATGGCGGCAAATTCCACCGAAAAACCGCGCTCTCCAGGCGCTACCACGATATCGGACGGTGCTGCGGATGACAGTCCATATAAGGGCCTGTCATCAACCGTTACATGCGTCAGAACAGGCGGGGACAGTCTGAGCGGTTCTTCAAACAGGTCTTCGGATACGGAAAACAGAGTGCGCGGCACCGTGAAATAAATCTGACCGTCATTACCCGCCAGTCCGCCATAATCGGGAACCCCGGTGGGGATACCCCAGCCAGCATTGAACAGCCTTGTCGTTTCGGTCGCGGGATCGTGGGCGATAAGATGCCGGTCGGTCGCAATCCATATGCGGCCACGGCCATCGGCGACAATAGACCGTGCCGAAGTGGAGTCGAAAACAGCGCCATCGAAGGGAAAAACAAAGGCAGGATTTTCCGCCAAAGGATCGTCCGTATAAGCGATCTGATCACCGACAATCCAAAGCCGTCCCGTTGTATCGCGAAGCGTTCCGACAGTACCGCGCACCAGACGGTCCTGACCGCCGGTCCCGGTCCCGATACGGACCAGGGACTGCCTGTCCGCCGACAGGCGGTACAGGCCCTGACGGGAACCGATCCAGACATCTCCGTTTGGCATTTCATGGAATTTGGTGATCGGCAATATATTGGTCAGGTCCACATTCGGGTATCGACTGGCGAATTCCTCGACACCGCCAGTCTCGGGATCAAGAAGCAGAACACCACGGACGAAATCACCGATCCAGATCAGGCCGTTTGACTCCTCCATGATCGCCGGGCTGCCGCCGCCGTCGGCCCCTTCAAATTTGCTCAGGTCACCGGTTTTGGGGTCAAATACAAAAACACCGCCGCCAATAGTGGGCAGCCATATTCTGCCGTCACGGGCCTTCATGGCCGTCAAAATCCAGACGGCGCCATCCTTGCCGGGCGTCAGATCCAATTCGCGGTCAAGGATGAAGTTACCGTTTACCACCCGGAAGAGTGCCGGCATCTTGTCCCGTGCCGCGATCAGAAGACGGCCATCATCAAGCTGCGCCAGAATACGCATGAAATCATAGGATGACAGGACCGACGGATTTCCGGCACGACTGGTGTAGGATCTGACCAGGTCATTCGCCGGGACATGCAGGTTTAACCCGCCGCCAAAGGTCGGCACCCATATCAGACCCTCATCATCCTGAAAGGTACCGAAAACGCCATCAAGGCTCAGGCTTTGAAGATTGCCGGGATCATGGCCCAGATGGCGGCTGGTTTGCCTGTGCGGATCGATCAGGTCAATTCCGGCATCCCTGTATGACACCCAGACACGGCCTGCCATATCCTCGAAAACACTTGTGACGAAATTGGCGCGTAAATTATAGGGCGGCTGGTCAGGGCGGATATGGTCCAGGGTGTTTTTGTCCCGGTCCCATAAAAGCAGGCCGATGCCGTCGGTGCCGATCCACATGCGGCCAGCCCGGTCAAAATTCATCACAGCGGCACGCGCAAGGGGCAAGTCGGTTTCAAAACCGGCAATTTGCGATATGCGTTCAAACCGGTCGGTACCCTGAACCCAGCGCTGAATACCGCCATTCATACATCCGACCCAAACCCCGTCCTGGGGACCGATCTGGATATCGACACAAAGGTTACTGGCCAGACCGTCCGGCTTTTCCGGATCGAAACGATAATGTGTTTCGGTTTCAAGGTCGGCACTCAGATGGACGATACCGTGGCCATAAACCGCGAACATAAGACCGCCGCCGGGCACTTCATGCAAATCCAGAACCTGGCCGTTTAAATACGTGTCCGCATTGCGCGGGTCATCGCCAAAACGGCGATAAAGACCAGTCTGCGGATCATACATGCTGACCCCGCTGGACTCGGTTCCGGCCCAGACACGGCCCCGGCTGTCAACATGCACGCTGCGCAGCCTGTTGCCGCTCAGGGAATTCGGATTGCCGGGGTCATGGATAAACTGCCGGAAACGATAACCGTCAAAGCGAAACAGCCCCTGATAGGTTGCAAGCCACAAGAAACCATTCGCATCACGGTCCGCCTGCGAGATAATCGGCGATGTCAGGCCTTGTTCCGCACCGAAATGCTGAAAGCGGATATCCGGCAGCACCAGAGTACCGGCACCGGAAGCGCCCTCCCTGCCCGGTTCATTCGGGATTGAAGCCGTTTCAATGGCGTGCAAAGGATGAGCAGCCGCCATACCGAGGACAGCGGTAAAAACGGCAGTCAACAAGGAATAGGCCATGACGGCTGGCACATGTGCCAGACAATATAGGCCATGTCGCCTTAGCATACGCAGCATGCCAGACACTTAGAGTCGGAAAATCGCTTTGAACCGTATCATGACGTCAATGATCCCCCCCTCACTCGCGATTGCCCCCTTGGCGGACCGGCTTGAACGGTTGACCCTTATGAACGGATCATCTCCGGTTGAAGTTCACCTCCGGCCGTCGCGCAGTTTAGCGGCTTTAATTCGTCTGGCAAACGGAAGATATATTTTCACCAAGAAGCTTTTGAAAACAGGCCCTTACGGCGAAGGCGCGCTGGAAAACCATATCAGAGCCGGACACACGGATGCAGCAGTCCTTGCCTGCCGCCCGGCTTTCCTGGGCAGCATCGATGGCTGGCAGTTTTCCGAAGGCATTCCGGACGCCCGCCCACTGCGGGATTATCTGCATCAGGACAGCGATTTCCAACAGAACACGGGACTACGCCTGGGAGAAACAATCGCTGGCATACAAACCGCCCAGAAAACCACCCACGCGGCACACACACACACCGACAATACCGATACCGGGACAAACACGATGCCGGTTTCACCGGCACAGACGCATATCAAACCGCTATCTCTCATGAATCCGCAGGACTATGCCCTCCTGCCCGGTACGGACCGCGATCTCTATGCCGCAGCGGCACAAAAATGTGCCCCCGGCATACGGGTTCTTCAAAGCAGCCTGCGGCAGACATGCCTTGTCCATGGGGACCTGAATGCGGGCAATATCCTGCTGACAGGGACGTCCGACCGCGAAACGCTCCATCTGGTGGACTGGGACCGGTGCGGGATGGGCGACCCGGCATGGGATCTGGGGCATATCATTGCAGCAGCACTGATCGCATGGTCCAACGGTGTGCATACCGGCCATGACACCAGTCTGGACGCCGCGCTTGCCACAGCCGAACGCCCGTGGCCGCGCTATGCCGATTGGCTCGCCAGCGTATGGGCGGGATACAAACAGTCCATGACCAATACCGCCACGGCACCCGCATGCGATGATACCGCCTGGCGAACTGCCGGATACGCGCTGCTGCAAAAAGGCTTCAACCGCTTGTCGCAAACAGGGGTGCTCGGCCTCAAGGGCCGGCTTATTCTGTCCATGGCGGAAACGTTAACGAACCAGCCGGCGGACGCCCGACATGCGCTGATGCCCGCCCCAAATACCATCCAATAAAGGGGAACGGTCTTGACCAGTCCAGACACTGATACGGCCAAGAACGTGACAGACGTCCTGATCCGGAAACTCTGCCGTGATTTCAGCCTGACACACGAAGGGCTGTGGCAGCATGCGGATCTGGGCATGATCGAAGATACGGATACGGTGGACACAGACACACCGGATATCGCACGCCTGAACAGGCTGACCAATGTGATCTACAGCGTTTATTATCTGGGTACGCCACAGGCTGTCACGCCCCCGTCCGGTCCAACCGGACCGATCCTGACCGTTTTCGACAGGGAAAACCCGTCATTCTCAAATGCACTGCGACAGGCGGTACCGGGCAGCGGCTACCGGGATCCGGGATGGCGGATTGTGGACAGAACGCCTGAAGAAAACGGAATGGTGGTGGAGAAAAAAGGCGTCTATCTTCTCGTACCAGATGCTCCATCGACGGCACAAAAAGATGGAACGGTCGCCATTGATATGCCGCGCTATCGTCCCTATGCCATACCGGGTTTTTTCATGGCTTGGGCAGCGGCCGGCCCCTGCCCGCACGGTGACGCCATGGACAGGCTGTATATCAACAGTGACAGCCGCCAAGTCGCAGACTTTGTACGCCTTCTGTGCCTTTGGGCTGACAGCCACGACATGGCGATGACCCTGAAAGCGGTCAATGCACCGGGCCATTGTGGCAGACCCGATACGATTGTCAGCTACTGGCCGCGTGATGTCTGGCGCCCTTTACGGCAAACTTTGCTTACCACACTGGAACAGAGTGGTCTGCCCATGCGGCAGAGCGTCCCGGCGTTCACGGCGCGGCTGGGCCCCGGCCTTGCGTGGGCAGAGGGCATTGCCGGCGATAAGGACAGCGAAGGCAACAGCGGACCGGATGTTACTAGCTTCGGCAAACACCGCTGCACCCAAATCGCAAAAGGGCTTGAGAGAGCACGAAAGGCCGGAGACCGAACCCCCGCAGGGCGTTACCGCGCCGTAGCAGACGCCTGGGCCAAAGCGGGTATCAGTTTCCGGCACCCCCACCTCTCCCCTAGCAGGACCGGGATATGAAGTCCGCCGCAAGGCCTGGTCAGAACGGGATGGAAGAAAGCGTTTGATTATACGTCAGGAAGAGGTGCCGAGCGCGTCGAAAAAACGGCGGATACGATCGAACCGTTCATAGACCTGTTCCACATCTTCACGGATACTCTGCCAATCGTCTGCCTGCGCTTCTTTTTCAACCACTTTGGCTGCGCGGAACAGTTCGGTTCCACCGACCACCGTGCTGCTGCTGGCGACACGGTGCGCGGCCTCACGCGTTTTAACGGCGTCTTCCTCACGGCTGGCTTTGAGCAGATCATCAAGATAATGCGGCGTATCATCCAGGAAAGAGTCAATGACGACCTGGGCCTTGTCATTAATGGTGCCGAATGTCTCAAGAAGAGTGTTCAGATCCAGGCCGGCACGGCTGGCTTCTTCCTGCAAAGGGGTTTTGCCGACCTTTGCCGCCGCCTGCGCCTTGACCAGGGAAAGAACGGGCTGCTGCATGGTTGATACGCGCGGGCATGTTTCCGGAAGCCATTTTTCAAGAGCCTCTTTAAGGGCCCTCATGGTTGTCGGCTTGGTCAGATAATCATCCATGCCCGCATTCCTGGACAGGGCGATTTCCTCCGGCAGCGCACTGGCCGACAAACCGACCACGGGCATATGGGTCCCACTCGCGCGCTCTTCCCGACGCAATTCACGGACAAATGTGTAGCCATCCATTTCCGGCATATGGCAATCGGCCAAAACCAGATCGTAATATCCGGGGTTCATCAGCACGGCATCCAGGGCCTGCTCGCCATTTTCAACAACGCTGACCTTGGCTGCCAGACGTTCCAGCATGCGCCGGATGACAATCTGGCTTGCCGGGGTATCTTCGGCCACCAGAATACGGGCTTCGGGGAAAAAGACGTCATTCTCGGCAGCGCCCGCGGTCTGATGGAAACGGCTATCATCAGACATGGCTTCAGCGCCGGAGCGATCCGGGTTCAGCATCAATTCAACCGTCCTGACCAGAATCTGACGGCGGATGGCCTTCATCACCAGACGGTCAATGCCGTATTTGCGGATACGGTTTATCAGGGACCGGCTTGAACGCCGCACCATGACAGCAATCGGCAAATCCTTAAAACCGGCCTTTTCCTGAATGGCGCGAATGGTATGGAAACAGTGCTGTCCGCGCACCACTTCATCCACCACGACCGCATGTACAGCGGCCTCGCGCTGTTGCTCCTGCCGGATCAGCATGACGGCTTCGTCCGGGCTGGTGGCCTGCAGAACTTCCGCCCCCTCATCCAGCAGAATACTCCGGGCATGGGCCGCAGTGCCGCCCTGATCCGCGACCAGAAGCACACGAACATCCGCCAGGCTGCGCTCCGATGTTTCCGCGGGCTCCACCACCGGCAAAGTAAGGCGGAGCCAGAAACGCGCGCCTTCCCCCTTGCGGCTGCTGACATCAATTTCGCCGTCCATCATATCAACCAGGCGCCGGCAGATGGCCAGCCCCAGGCCCGTCCCGCCATATTTGCGGGCCGTATTGGCGGTGGCCTGTTCAAAAGGCATGAACAGGCGCTGGCGTTCCTCTTCACTCAGCCCGATACCGGTATCTTCCACCTCAAAGCGGACCGTACAGCTTGTATCGTCACTGTATTCCGGCAAAACGCGGACTATGACGTGACCATGATGGGTAAATTTGATGGCGTTACCCACCAGATTGATCAGAATCTGCTGCACGCGTGTGGGGTCGCACTTGACCAGTCTGGGCGTACTGGGGGCTACTGCACACAGTAAATCGATATCTTTCAACCAGGCCCGGGTCGCGATCGGGTCAAGGGCACCGTGGATCAGGTCTTCCAGATTGACCGTGTCCGGCACAATCGCCAGCTTGCCGGCCTCAATCTTGGAAAGATCGAGAATATCGTCGATGATGCTCAGCAAAAAATGGGCGCTGTCGCGGCAGGTATCGATAAGTTCCTGCTCCTCTGTCCCGATCTCGCTGCCGGACAGCAGGTCCAGTGTCCCGAGAATACCGCTCATGGGCGTACGGATTTCATGACTGACGGATGCGAGGAACAAAGAACGCGCCGCCGACTTTTCTTCCGCGAGACGGCGCTCATGTTCCATCTTCTCCAGATCGACAATGTCGGCATAGTTGCGCAGGGCACCGATGACCGATGTGGCCAGCCGCTCCTGCGTCAGCTCTGTTTTCGAGCGATAATCATTAATGTCGTATTTCAGAATGGCCTCGGTTTCAGGGGCCTGACCGGGCTGTCCGGTGCGCAGAACGATGCGGACGCGCCGGTCACCGAGGTCCTGACGAATTTCGTCCACCAGCTTCAGGCCCGCATCTTCTTCCTCCATGACGACATCAAGCAGAATAACCGCAATATCGTCATGCCCGCCGATCACGTCCCGCGCCTCACGCGCGGAGTAGGCGCTGAGGAATTTCAGGCGCCCTCCCCGAAACTCAAGATCGCGAAGGTTGAGTTTCGTCAGCGTGTGCACTTCGGGTTCGTCATCAACAATCAGAACCTTCCACAGCCTTGCCTCTGCAAGACTGTCACCTTCGGTGGCGGCAAGATCGATATCATCCGCAAACTTATAAGCGTCAGCCATTGGCCTCTGGCACCCAAGCGTCAAAACACACAACTGTGGTCAAGTTAATCAGGTCGTATGGAATATAAAAGCAATATTGTAAATATTTGACAGTCAACCCCACTACACATGAATACGCCTTTGCGTTGCTAAACTTTAAGAACCTTGGACAAACGCTTTTTAAGAGCATCAAAAACCACAGGTTTTAAAATATAGCTCTGAACTCCCAATTGTCTTGCTTTATACAAATCATCCGTATCGGCACTGCCGGACAGAAATATGACAGGCGTTCGCGACTTGGACGGCGAATAGCGGACATTCGCCCCCTGACGCAAGGCCTTCAGGAAGTCGATTCCGCCGATCGGTTCCATATGTACATCGCACAGGATAAGGCTGTAGCTGTTCTGATCCAGTTTTCGCAATGCTGCGGACCCATCGGCGGCCTCATCAACCTGTGCAAAGCCCAGCTTTTCAAGCATGGCCTTTACAAGACCCCGCACGACCACCTCATCATCGACAAGCAGAATGGAAAAGGGCTCAAACCCCATCTGTACGGTCATAAGCCAACCTTCAAACAACGCAGTCCGCCGACACTTGCCCGCAATGTCGGCAAGTCCGTCAAAATGTGCTCATAGGTTGAACCAGATTGCAAGGGTCGGGCTAGAGAATTGCCCTATTATACTTTTAGCAGACCAGTCACTTGTGCGCCTGAAAGGTTTCCAGGCATCACGGGTATCAGCGCAGACTGGAGGATAGGGCATCCATCGGCGGGGCCCACCATACAGACGCACGGTGCGCGCGCATGACGGACTTCAGTGTATGCGGGTAACGTTCAATCCGTTCTGTACAGCCAGGTGCAGAAGCGACCGGTCCCCGGCCAGGTGACCGGCTCCAACGGCAAGGACGAATGTACCCGGCCTGTCCAAAATACCGTCCAGTTCCGTCATCCAGTTCCTGTTTCGACTGTACAGCAGTTTTTCCGCCAGGCTCGGATAGGCCCCAAGCTGACGGTTCAGAAGCGTATCCAGAGCTTCCATGTCGCCGCGGACCCAGGCTGCGGTCATGGCATCCATCTGCATGCCCAGCTGCCCTGCATCTTCGAGCAATTGGCCGATCAGGGCCAAGGCCTCACCATCGGTCATACCGTCAAACAGGGACAACTGAAATGCGGCTGTTTCCAGGCCTTCGACGGGGATACCTTTCGTCTGTGCCCTGTCGACCAAAACGGCCTCCACACCGGCCCGGGGTTCGTAACCGAGCTTCAGAAAGCGCAGTGCCGCATAGGTCAGTCCCCCAAGCCACGGTTTGTAACGCAAAAAACCCGCCTCCGGCAGGCCGAGCGCGGTCAGTTCCGTTTTCAGCTGCTCGTACATATCGGCCGGCAGATGGTCCCGCATGGTCTGACCATCCGGCAGCAGGCCTATTTTCTGCACAAGCGGCTGCATCACCTGCGGGCTTTGCTCCACAGGAGACAGTTCCAGATACAGGGTATCCGCGCCGTCAACAACCGCCTGCAGGTCCGGGGTCAGCCAGGCAGTGCCGGGTTTGAGAACATGGATCGTCCCGAAGACATGCACGGTCGTATCCCCGTCCGCCACACGCCACAATGCCGGACGCTCGTCGCCCGCGAGAGCGGCGTGGGCACACATGATCCAGAGTCCTATGGCAACCAGTATTTTCATTCTTTTACTCCCCGCCATGCATCGATCCATCATACAGCCTATTCATACACCATCATATTACAGGCATCGGCACAGTGCGGAAATAAGTCAATGCAGCAATAACCGTTCGGGGAAAACGGAATCATGGCTCCGACGGCCGTCGGCGGGGCAACAAACGACCGTCAATGACCAAAAGCCCGGACGCGATCAAAGCCATACCGGCGACATGGCCGGCAGCAAGATGCTCGCCCAAAAACAGAATTCCCAGCAAAACGGCACTGACAGGCACCAGAAATGTCACCAGCAAGAGATTGGTGGCCCCGGCTGTCGCCAAAAGACGGAAATATAGAATATAGGCAAAAGCGGTGGACAGAATACCCAGACCGGCCAACGCAGCCCATACAGGCCCTTCCGGTACGGCCTGCTCCCAGGGCCGGTCCACAAACAGGGCGAACGGCAACAACAACACACTGGATGCCGTCACCTGCCCCGTGGCCGTGACAAAGGGTGTCATGCCCATGGTTCGGAAACGGCGCCCGTAAACACCCGCGAACGCATAGGACACGCCCGCCGCCAATACGGCCAATTGCGCCAGAACATTTTCATCCATACCGCCCATTGCCTCGGGGCCGACGATTACGACCACACCGGTAAGCCCCAGCAGAACACCGACAGCCTTGCCAAGGGTGATACGTTCGTCTGCCAGCACCGCGCCCGCGACCAATATGGTAAACAAAGGCGTTGTGGCATTAAGGATGGAAGCCAACCCGGACGATATATATGTCTGCCCCCAGACAATCAGGCTGAACGGCAAAACATTGTTCAAAAACCCCATACAGAAAAAAGCGCCCCATATGGACGGATCGCGCGGCATCGGCTGACGCAATGCCGCCATGATCAGCCACAACACCATGGCGGCCAGGAGAACCCTTGTCGCCACAATCGTAAGAGGCGGTACGTCCGCTACGGCCACACCGATGAAGAAGAAAGACCCTCCCCATATCATGGACAGCATCGCCAGCATGCCCCACTGGCCAAGGGTCATGGATCTGTTGGTCTGTCCACTTAAGCTTCTTTCCGTTCTATTATTGGGAAGGAGGAAGTGCCCATGGGACGATTATCGACAGCAAAGAAGGCAGCGCCGCGTGATGCGGCGAGCAAGGTGGCGCAGCAGCGTTTGAGCGTGCTGGAGTTGACCAGGGAGCTTGGCAACATTGCCGAGGCGTGCCGGCAGAGGGGCATGGACCGGACCAGCTTCTATGAGCGGAAGCGCCGGTTTCAGACGCAAGGCTTTGACGGGCTGAAGGAACTGCCACCGATCCACAAGAGCCACCCGCAGACAACCCCGCCTGAGACGGTGGAGAAGATCAAGGCGCTGGCTCTGAACACCCGACGTATGGCTGCAACCGGCACGAGGCGATGCTAGCGCTTGAAGGGATTCGGGTTTCGTCGATCACGATCCAGAAGATCCTGCACGACCACGGGCTGGGCACGAAGATCGACCGCTGGCTGGCGCTGGAGCGGCACACCGCCGACAAGGCGATAGAGATCACCGCCGAGCAAGTCGCCTTCCTTGAGAAGCTGAACCCCTGCTTCCAGGAAAGACATATGGAATCAAAGGCTCCGGGAGAACTGCTGTCTGCGGACATCTTCTTCGTCGGCGCGCTCAAGGGCGTCGGAAAGGTCTACCTGCACGCCGTGGTCGATACCTACGGCAGCTACGCCTTCGGCTTTCCGCACGTCTCCAAACAGCCCGAGGCGGCCGTCGCGGTGCTGCACAATGACGTGCTGCCCTTCTACCGCAATCTCGATCTCCCGGTGAAAGCGTCCTGACCGACAATGGCCGCAAGTTCTGCGGCACCGAGCGCCACCCCTACTAGCTCTACCTCGATCTCAACGGCATCAAGCATCGCCGCACCTAGGTCAAATCACCGAAAACCAATGGTTTCGTCGAGCGTTTCAACAGTACCGTCTTGGACGAGTTCTTCCGCATCAAGATGCGTGAAACCTTCTACGAGACGGTCGAGGCGCTGCAGGCCGATCTCGACGCCTGGCTTGTCCACCACAACACCGAGCGCCCGCATCTGGGCTACCGAAATCAGGGCCGACGGCCCATCGAAACCGTCATGTCATGCGTTAGACAAGACGCTTAACGGGACAGCTCATATGGTGTCAGTCGTCGGTCAGCCCGATATCCACCAATGTCTGCAGCAAAGCCTCTCAGGCACCTTGTTCGGCCCAGCGGCAAAAGCCGCACATAACCGAGTTCTATTTACTTTAGCACTCATGTATACCACGCCAAGGACAAACGGTGCACATCACAAATAAAGCATGCCGTTGAGATAATGCTGATTACCCTGCACCGATCATGCGTGCTGACCTCGCTCCGGCAACAAAAACACCCCGATGATCTTACATTCCACTTCCTTCGGATTCCCGCGATAACCTTGTGCGCTCAAAGCTGTCTTCCAAAAGACAGCTTTGATTCAGAAAATCACCTCAGAAAGAACCACTTTTGTCAATCAAGGCCTAGATCAGGCCATAACTCCTGAGTTGTTTTTCGCCGATAAGCCTGATGATGTCTGCTAATCCTTCAGTATCTATTATGAAGGTTTCATACAAGGGACCTTCCGCAGGTAAAACCTTAGCAAGTCCAGAGGTTACAATGTCTCTGCTCACTCCGTTTTCAACAAATGCATCCACACCCTTATGAGTGAATCTCCTGGGGACCTCACATCCGCTTGACAATTCTATTCCATTTGCAATTGCACTCGCGACGATAGCTAACGCCTGTCTTTTGGTCGGTTTGCGCGTCACGTGTTTAAACGCCTGGGTAGGCTTCGGCCTTGTAACCCTACCGACCACCTTCACACAGATACTTTTTGGTTGTCCAAGTGAAAGAAGGAATCTGTTTAGGATAGCCCGTTCAGAGTCATCGGTGGGTACCCCTCCAAGGCTAGCGCGATGCTTTTCTTTAGAATGGGGAGCGGCCCCAGCAGTGCTTCCCCCTCCCGGTGCCAGATTGGTAAGAAGCCCACCTTCATGAAGCCGCTTCAATTTCTCGATCAATTGAGTTTCGCGCTTGTATGCCAACACCTCATCCTCAAACAAACTATCGATCTCATAGATAATTTGTGCCCCAGATTTAAGTATACTCCTTATAATGTTCGTCTTATATGGATTGGATGAGTATCGGGTCTCATGCTGGGCTTCTCTCACGTGGTAGAATACACGGTCTTTTTTACCTTTCCCCACATAGAATTCTTGTCCATCTGGCCGACGTAAAATATAAACGTAAAAACGGTTTTCATATCTTAGGAAATCCGATAAGCCCTTATTATTGCCTCTATATTCACTCATAGTGCCCATCACCATCCCCAATTGTTTTTATAGAAAAACATATGATATGATCATGAAAATATTATTTACTAAACTCGCCGAAAACGCAGCTTTTCCCAAGAAAAATTGGCAACAATATTCCTAGGCTATATTAATAAAAAAGGTTTCGATTTTGGCCGGTTTTTGCTTCAAGGTTGCTTTTTTAAGGAGCCGTCATCGACTGTGCCGATTTATCGGATGCATAATAGTATATTTGTAGCTTTGCTTCCACCATAATGCGGCCGCCATGCTCGCCCTACAGGTGGCAATCACCCGTTTTGAAATGGTATGGTGCTGCGCACCGGTTATCCTTGGCGCGACATTTAAGTCGCTATGGAAAATGAAATTCTGTCTATGTCCGTTTCCGCCGTTGGACCGAACAAGGCGTTTGGGATGCTGTCCAGTAAAAGTTATGATGATGGCAGCGTGCATGAAGACCTGCCGATGCAATGCAGACGGCCAATCATTCCGAGATGCTCAAACCGCAAAATCCACCTCAATGCGACTGTCAAAGATACAAAGACCGCAACCGCGTGGAGCGCATGTTTGGCTTTCTCAAACACTCAAGGCGCACCATAACCCGTTACAAAAAGCGCGCACTGTCCTGCCTAAGTTTCTTAAACTTTGCCGCGGTGAGACTTTGGATCAAAACTTTTGACAACAGGGCCTAGGTTATCGCACGTTTGAGGCGCTTTATCAGCGGTTCAGGCATGATCTTCCTGATGGCTTCCGCCCGGCCGTCGGCGCCCTGGACCATCAATGCCTGTTCATGCAGTCTTTCCCGGTCCATATCCCGGATCGTGCCAATGATGTCGCTGCATTCCTGTTCGGTATAGCCAAGGGCACCGAGAGATTTGGCGGCAAGACTGATCGCGGATTCAAAGGTTTCGCGCACATAGTCCTGCACCCCCATATCCATGAGTTGGATAGCGTGGATACGATCATACGCCCGCACCAGCAGACGCGCCTGTGGAAACTTGGCCTGCACCAAGCGCACAATGGCATCCGTCCTGGCATGGTCATCGATACAGACGATGATCAGCTTGGCGCGCGCGGCCCCTGAGGCACGCAGGACGTCACGGCGCGTGCCATTGCCGAAATGAATGCGGACGCCGAAACGCCCCGCCTCGCGTACGCGTATGGGATCATTGTCAATGATCGTCACCCGCAAATCCTGCGACAGCAGTGCCTGGGAAACCACCTGGCCAAACCGGCCAAAGCCGATCACCAGTACATCGCCGCCCGCATCGGAAAAATCCTCGTCAATGGTATCGCCGGTTTTTTTGTGCAGCAGATAGGGCGCCAAGCGTTCCACCAGCGGAGAAAACGCCATGGAAAAAGTGACAACCGCCACCAAGATTGACGCCGTCTGCGCGTCGAACAGCATTGCGGACGATGCCGCCGAAAACAGCACGAAACCAAACTCGCCGTGCTGCGGCAGGGCCAGCGACGTCAGCACGGCGGTATTGTGGCCCCCTCGGAACAGGCGGGAGACAGTATAGATGGCCACCCCCTTCAACAGCATCAATATCGGCACGGCGGCCAGAATGATCAGCCAGTTTTCAACGACGACACCAAGATCCAGCGAAATACCGACCGCCATGAAAAACAGGCCCAGGAAGAGCCCACGGAAAGGTTCGATATTCGCCTCGACCTCATGGCGGTAGGAGGATTCCGCCAGCATCACACCGGCGATAAACGCCCCCATGGCATAGGACATGCCGGCCAGATCCATCAGCATGGCCGCGGCGATCACCACACCAAGAGCACTGGCCGTCATGATTTCCGGCATACGGGCCTGCGCCAACAAGCGAAAGATCGGGTCCAGCATATAGCGCCCGACAATCACCAGTATGGCTATGGCACCAATGCCAATGGCGACGCTGATCAGGCTTTCCTTAAAACCGATCTCGCCGCTGGCGGGGGCCAGGAGCTCCACCAGTAGCAAAAGCGGTACGATGGCTAGGTCCTGAAACAACAGAATGGAGAAAGAAGCCTGACCATGTTTGCTGCCCCGCTCGCCGCGTTCGTCCAACCGTTGCATGACAAGCGCGGTGGACGATAGCGCCAGGCCAAGACCGATAACCATGCTGGCCTGCCAGCCAAGGCCGAAGAGCAACGGCGGAACGGCGAGCACAAATCCGCACAGCGCTACCTGACAGGCCCCAAGACCAAAAATAACGCCGCGCATTTCCCACAGGCGCGCGGGTTTCAACTCCAGCCCGATGATAAACAGGAAAAGTACCACACCAAATTCGGCAAAGTGCAGCAGGTCCTCGGGATGATCGGAAAAGCTGAGTGTGAGAAAGCTGGCCACCGCCACGCCGGAAGCCAGATAGCCAAGAACAGTCCCAAGACCGAGCCGCCGGAACATGGGTACCAACAGGCATGCCGCAACGATGAGCGCCAGTGCCTCCCAAAAGCGCATTTCAAGCGACGTGGGTTCAAATTCAATCAAAGCGGCGGCTCCCATCACATAATGCTGTAGATGATGACATAACCGTCCACGTCGCTTTTTCAAATACAGAAGTCCGGGGGTATCTCTTTGAAAGAGCTGAAAGTCATACCCCCTGAAAACTTGAACCGCATTGCCTACACTTATTCGGCGGCAGGGTTTTGCTGCGGAACCGGGGTGGCTGGCGTCTCTTTCTTTGCCTTGCGGCGTATCCTTCGACTTACATCCATTTGCAGGCCAAGCACCGCCATCAGAACAATGCTGAGCGCCACGACCGCCGATATGATGATGTTTTGTGCAGTCCGGCCTAACGGAAACAGGAAGTTCCATTTGTGGATGAGGCTGAAACTGAGACGCTCCGGCTTCTGGGTGTCCAGTACCCGGTCGGCCAGAACGCCTGTGGCTGTATCGACGAAGATGGTCATGTTCTCAGGCGCGCCATAATCAATCCGCCACACCGGCAGGCGCTTGTTGCGGAAGTCATAGGACGGACCAAAGCGGGTGACGAGGGACATGGCCCTGATGGCGTCCGGGCCCGCGCCGGTGAAACGCGCGCCCAGTTGCATGGCAAGCTCTTTATCCCCGTCAGGCCAGACGGCACCTGTTGCCGCATTCACATACAAGGCCGGCCCGGTGGTCTCCACACCGTCGAAACGGGCATTGCGGATCTCCGCCGCACCTGTCGGGCCGCCGCGCCTGTCAGGTGCGAGCCCGAGACGGTAGAGATGCACGCCGTCCGCCGTCTCCACGAGTGAGAGTGCATTTACAGTCATGCCGGCGGTCAGATCCGTCCATTGCCGGTGAACGGGAAACCGTACCCCTCCCAAGTCAAGGGGCGGAGACAGCGTCAACACTTTTTCCGGCGTGTCGGCGGCATATTGTATCAGATGAAACAGGCCGCTCGCACTGAACATCAGCATGGGCAGAGCCAGCGCGTAGCCGGCGATCCGATGCCAGCCCCGGCTGCCCGGCGCACGCCCCTTGCGCCGGATGAGGACAAGCATCATCACACCCGTCACGGCAAGCGCGAACAGTGCACCGATGAATAGAGCAACAAGCAGGACGCGCGCCCACTCCGCCCCGGTGGGGAACCAGCTCCATGTGTGAAACCAGCGGAAGCCTGTCTGCACCACGGTCTTGAAGCGGTTGGTGACGGCGGCAGAGGCGTTTGTCTCGGTATAGACATGAATGGACAGGTCATCCTGCCGTTCGAAGGTGACCTGATAGACCGGCAGCAGGCGGTTGACCCATGGGTAGGTATCGTCAAACTCCTTAACGAAACGGATCGTCCGCACCGGATCGTCAACACCCAGATAGTGCCGCGCCAGGAAAACCGCATGTGCCGTATCATGCCCGGCCAGTTCCATCCCATCCGATAAACGGAAATAACGGCGCGGTTCCATGGCGTTTTCCGTCACCTGCAACAGATTTTCCCCGTCCGAGACGATAATCTTCACCGCCGCGGCCCGGGTGATACCCGCCGCCCGCAGCGTGTCGTGCAGGGGACGTGCGCCGGTCAGGTCCAGCGGGCGTTGCGGCGGATAAAACACCGCCTGCTGCGGTCCGAAGGTTGTCATCAACGGATGCAGAAGACCGGACAGGCCCCACAACACCAGAGCCAAGCCACCGACAAGTCCAAGCGTCTGATGCTTGGACAACGACCATCGCTTCAGTTTCAATGCGTTTGCCATAGTTCCCTTCCCCTAAAAACTGGCCGTGATACCGGCGAAAAAGGCACGGCCCTGCCCCGGCGTGAATACACGGCCATTTTCCAGTTCCTGATTGGCATTGGTGGTGACGTTGGAAATAAAATCGGTGTCGAAGATATTTTCGACGGACCCGAACAGGCGCAGAGTGTCCGTCAGGTCCACACCGGCGGTAAAACCGACCAGCTCATATCCCGGTACTTGTGTCGTATTGGCGAAATCCACATACGGCCCGTCCGGTATCCAGCGCAGATTGGCGGAAACATACCAGCCGTCATCCGCGTCCAGCTTCAGTTCCGAGATATAGACATGACGCGGCACCCCGGCTAGCGTGTTGTCGGCAAAAGTGGGATCATCCTCAAACCGGAAATCATTGAGCGTATAGATATTGCGCCAGACAAGGCTGTAACCTGCCTCGGACAGTGTCTTGTCAGCGATGAAAAGGTCAATGCCCACTTCCACACCCTGGTGGATTGTGTTGTCCGCATTGTCGGTGAAGGAAACGAACCCGAACGACCCCGGAGCACCGAAGTCCAGTAGCTCATTGTCCACCCAACTGCGGTACAGGGAGACATCCCAGGCGATGAAATCCGCCTGCCCGCGTGTGCCGATCTCAACTGTCCAGGCCTGCTGCGCGTCCAGCGGCGTAAAGTCGAGCGCACCGCCTGCGGTAAGATCCGAAAGCGTCGCAGGTTCAAAGCCGCGATTGACGTTGGCGAAAATCTGCGCGCTGTCATTCAGGTCATACAGAAGACCGAAACGGGGGTTCAGTTGCCTGGAGACCACCCGGCCCGACACATCGTTGAGGATGGCATCATTATCGCGGACGGCCCGCAGCCACTGCAGGCCGGTCACGGCTGTCAGACTGTCCGTCAGGCCAAGCTCGGCCTGCGCATAGGCCAGAATATTGGAAGCGTCCTGATCGCTCTCGGTTCGCAACTCCCCGCGCGCGCCAGAATCATTTGCAAAGCGCTGGGCCTCATTGGTGGACTCATTGGCTTCAAATCCGATGGTCCAGTCAACCGGCAGGCTGCCAACAGTCATGTCCCCCGTCACGCGGCCATACAGACCAACTTCATCTTCTTCCTGCACGATGATGCCGGCAAAGCGGGTGATGGCATGGTCCAGATTACGGCGTGCATACCAGAAACCACCTTCAAGCGTGACGGCCTCCAGTGCGGCCACGGTGCGATTGGCAATACGCACCACATCCAGATTGCGATCCCAATCATCCGCAACAGGGCCGGGGTCAAGCACCGTGACGGGCCCCCCTGGAAAAAACGGCCCCGCGGTGACGGGCCGGGCCGCCTGTTCCCGGTTTTCCAATGCATCTTCAAGAGACAGGCTGCCGGCCAGCTCGAAATTGTCGCTCAACGCGGTCAGGTAAAACCGCGTCTCGACGGTCTCGCTCAGCTTGAGACCGAGATTGGAAAAGCCGTAAACACTGCGCACATCGCTATGCTCGCGAAACCCGTTCGAACGCAGACCGGTGACGCCCACATAGACATCACCGCCTTCAAACGTGCCGCCATAACTGGCATTGGCCCGCAGTGTTGAAAAGCTGCCCCCTTCAATACGAGCGGAAAAGGGGCTTTCCACCGTACGGCCCGTGGGTGTGACAAGATTGACGGCCCCGCCCAGAGAAGCCGCACCGTAGCGTAAGCCGTTCGCCCCTTTAAACACCTCAATATAGCGGACGGACAGGGGGTCCACTTCCTGAAATTCGGTGCTGCCGCTTGCTCGCGTGATCGGCACACCATCGCGCAAGACGGTCAGGCCCCGTCGCTCGAAAGACGAATTGAGACCGGACCCGCGAATGGAAATACGCGTCTCCCGCTGGGCGGAGGTATCGGCGAAAACACCAGGTGTGAATTGCAGGGCATCACCGATACTTTGGGCGAAATCATCGGCGAAGACATCCGCCTCCACAAAGCCGATACCACCGGGCACCCGTTCCAGCCTGTCACGGGCCTGCGAAACGGTAACAGCGGTGAGCGACCCGGCATTGGCGGTGACGACAATCTCTTCAATGCCAACCGCTTTCCGCTGCCCGACACCCTGGGCGGAAACAACCCCCGTCAGGATCGCAATGGATGCGGTGGCACACAGGGCAACAGCGGCAGTTTTACCGCACACTATAAAACTCATTGGAATACATGCCTTTATACGAACAAGCGCAGACAGCACTCAAAAGTGCTGCATGCACAACAGGCCGCTACTACGAGCGTAGCGGCATGATGAACGGCATGTTTCCGGTTTCGGGAACTGCCGCGCTCAGAGCGCGGCGGGAGGGCCGATTTGCGGCGGAGGCGGTGCAGCCAAGCCGAGGCCGACGGCCACATTGGGATAGACGAAAACCCGCTCGGCAACGGCATGGGGACTGAATGTATCGGCCACGATGACCGATAAAAGGGTGACAGGCGCAGCCAAGGCGGAAAAGGTACAGGGCTGATCGACAGTCGGGTTTTCCCCGCCCTCGTCAGAGTCGGACCTGTGCACCCGGCCCGTCTCATCAATCCACGCATCCACAACGCCCATGCCGGTGCAGAGCGTGATACGCATCATGCCGTCGGGCGCAATGGTGGGCATCCACCCGGCAGGGATCGCGGCGCGCAGCAGGATGGCACAAAAAGCCGCACATATCACGGCATTCTGCAGCCACCGGCGCTTATGTCGACTTATCCGGGTCATCTGACGCGCACGCTAAATCGCAGCGGCACGATCCGCAAGTGAGAATTCGTCGCACACGGGCTGGTGATGCAAAGGTGACTCAACAGCCGCAATCCTGCGTATCAGGTTTGGTGTCTCAAACTGAATTTCTCACGGGTTTCACAAATGGCGAACCGCAGGCTTATTCTCATTCTCGGCGACCAGTTAAGCCTGTCGCTCTCCTCCCTTCAGGCCGCTGATAAGGCACAGGATGTGATCCTGATGGCCGAGATAATGGAAGAAGCCACATATGTCCCTCATCACAAGAAGAAGATCGCCTTCCTTTTTTCCGCCATGCGTCATTTTGCCGAACCCCTGCGGCAGAACGGTTGGACCGTGGACTATGTGCGACTGGACGATGAGGGGAACAGCGGTTCCTTCAGCAGTGAAGTCAAACACGCTGTCAAGCGGCACAATACCAGCCATATCATCGTGACGGAACCAGGCGAATGGCGCGTCAAACGGATGATGGAAAGCTGGCAAGATGGGCTTGGCGTACCGGTCCATATTCTGGAGGATGACAGGTTTATATGTTCCCACGCTGAATTTGTAGACTGGGCCGAGGGGCGCAAGCAATTGCGGATGGAGTATTTCTACCGCGACATGCGGCGGAAAACCGATCTGCTGATGGATGGAGAAAAACCAGCAGGCGGCAAATGGAATTATGATGCCGAGAACCGCAAACCGGCAAAGGCCGATCTGTTCATGCCGCGTCCGCCCCGCACAAAGCCGGATGCCATCACCAAAGAGGTTTTAACACTGGTGGCAGACCGTTTCGGCGGCCATTTCGGCGATCTGGAGCCCTTCTGGTTTGCTGTAACGGCAAAAGGCGCTGAAGCGGCGCTAAACCATTTTATCAAACACGCCTTACCTTCCTTCGGCGACTATCAGGATGCCATGATAAGGGATGAACGTTTTCTCTATCATTCGGTCCTGTCGCATTACATCAATGCCGGGCTTCTCGACCCGCTTGCCGTCTGCCGCCGGGTGGAAGAGGCTTACCACACCGGCGGCGTACCGCTGAACGCGGCAGAAGGCTTCATCCGTCAGATTATCGGCTGGCGGGAATATGTGCGTGGCATCTACTGGCTGAAAATGCCTGGCTATGTGGACGAAAACTTTTTCGGACACAGGCGCGCCCTGCCCGATTTCTACTGGACGGCGGAAACCGACATGGCCTGCATACGGGCCGCCGTCAACCAGACGAAAACAGATGCCTATGCCCATCATATCCAGCGCCTGATGGTGACCGGCAATTTCGCGATGCTGGCGGGCATTGATCCGGCGCAGGTTCATGAATGGTATCTGGCCGTCTATGCCGATGCCTATGAGTGGGTGGAGCTACCCAACACACTGGGTATGAGCCAGTTTGCCGACGGCGGTCTGCTTGGCTCCAAACCCTATGCGGCCAGCGGTAACTATATCAACAAAATGTCCGATTACTGTGATGGCTGCCGCTACGACGTGAAGAAAAAGACCGGGGAAAATGCCTGTCCCTTCAACCCTTTGTATTGGGATTTTCTGATCCGCAATGAAAATGTTTTGCGCGGCAATCCGCGCCTTGGCCAGGTGTTCCGCACGTGGGACCGCATGGCAGAGGACAAGAAAAAAGCGTACCGCGACAGCGCCGCAAAATTTCTGAAAACCCTGTAGAGGGGGATAGGGGACAAGGCCTTTTTCAAGTCTCGCCCTGCGAACCCTCCTCCACAAACCGCCACCCCAGACTTTGGCCCGCGTGAAACGGTACGATATCGATGTCGCCACACGTCATCAGATCGGGCACATCCTGTGCCACACGGTGCAGGGTGACGCTGCCCTCATTCAACGGCAGGCGATAAAAGCGGGGGCCGAATTCGGACGCGAAACCTTCAAGCCTGTCCAGCGCCCCTTCTTCTTCAAAGGTCTGGGCATAGCTTTCCAGGGCGACAGGTGCACTGAAAATCCCGGCACAGCCACAGGCACTTTCCTTTTCATGCTTTGGATGCGGCGCCGAGTCCGTGCCGAGGAAAAATTTCGGACTGCCGGAAACAGCGGCCTTGCGCAGCGCCGCACGGTGATGGCGGCGCTTGGCAACCGGCAGGCAATAGGCATGGGGCCGGAGCCCCCCGTCAAACATGGCATTGCGGTCGATCCGCAAATGGTGCGCGGTGATCGTGGCGGCCAGATTGCTGCCGGCCGCCTCAACAAACTGGACGGAGTCTTCCGTGGTGATGTGCTCCAGCACCACCCGAAGCGCCGGAAAATCTTTCAGAACCGGGCCGAGCACCGTTTCCAGAAACACCGCCTCCCGGTCGAAAATATCGATGTCAGGGGATACCACCTCGCCGTGCACCAAAAGCGGCATGTCGATCTTTTGCATACGTTCCAGCGTTGACCAGATTCTGCGCACATCCGTCACACCGGCGGCGGAATTGGTGGTCGCATTGGCGGGATAAAGCTTGCAGGCCGTGAACACACCGTCAAGAAAACCGGCCTCAATCTCATCCGGATTGATCTCATCCGTCAGATACGCCGTCATCAGCGGTGTAAAAGCGCGTTCCTCGGAAAGGGCCGCCATAATACGCCCACGGTAAGCGGCCGCAGCGGAAACGGTGGTGATTGGGGGCACAAGGTTGGGCATGACAATGGCTCTGGCGAACTGCCGTGCCGTATAATCCGCAGCCAGTTTCAGCATGTCGCCATCGCGCAAGTGAACATGCCAGTCGTCCGGTTGGCGCAGGGTCAGTGTATTATCGGAAAACTGCCCAGGCAGGGCGGATGTCGTGATGATATCTTCCAACGCTCTTCCTCAACTTTCGATGATCATCCTTCCGGCGGTATCGTCCAAGCCGGACATGCCGTATGCCTATCACCAATTGCCGTCAAAACGCAGCGCTTATTGCAGCGGCGCATGAAAATCAGCAAGGGGTTTGGAGACAAATCTGTCTTTCAGGCGAAACATGCCCCAAAACCATCACAAGGCTCTTATCGTTTAGGCATACTGGTATTTGCGCCACCGCCACCCTTTGACGCGCGGCGGCATCTGTCCGAGCAATATTTGACCTGCTCCCAATCGCGCGCCCATTTTTTCCGCCACGTAAAGGGCCGTTCGCAGACCTGGCAAATTTTGGTCGGCAGCTCTCCTTTCTTGCGCATTTTCATCGACAGACCTATTTCGCGGATATTATGGGACGCATGCGGTTACTCTCAGTGACGTAATGATTATGGAAGAGTATAAAACGATTCCTCCCGCAAGGTTTTATCTTTGGTTTTCATGGTACCCCACATGCACCTAAACGATCATGAACAATATGTGGCACAGGCTGAACACTCACTGGCGGAAGCCGTCATGTCAGGCGACAGCGCAAGGGTTCATGAACTGCTGCATCCCGACTTTCGGGAAGTGGGGCAGTCGGGGCGCGTGTTTGACCGCGCCGGTATCCTCGATGATGTCGCCTCAAGGTCCCCCAAACCGCCTTATATCCTGGAGAACCTGCGGTGCGTGGGGCTGAGCAACGATATCGTGCTTGCCACCTACCGGGCCATTGCGGCAACAGACCACGGTGTGAGGGTCAGTGAGCGCAGTTCCGTATGGCTGTGCAATGGGGGGACGTGGCAGTTATACCATCATCAGGGAACTCCGTGCCCCGAACAGTGAGCAAGGGCCCATAAACAGCCGGCGGCCTACCCCTATGCGCCGCCCTTTAGCAAAGGCTAGCCGGTTTCTTACGTATTTTCATGTGTGCTGTCCGGTTCGAACGACAGGGAAAGTTGCCCGCAATGCTGCTGTTTTCGCGGGTTTCCAAATGACTTGCGCCCCGTCATGGGCAGTCCGCGTTTGCGGCTGCCATGCCGGGTCTGGATTGTCGCCGCCGTATCACGAAATTGATCGCCCCGCCGCACAGCCCAGATTTTTTGCCGTGCGTCCCTTGCCGCCGACAGATGGTCCACAACAGGCATGGGATAATGCTTGTCGAGAATGCTACCGGCCCTGTCCCATTTCCATGGTTCATGGATAAAACGGTTGGGCACATTGGCCAGTTCAGGCAGCCATCGGCGTACAAAAACCCCATCCGGGTCCTGATCATACCCCTGTTTGACGGGATTATAGATACGCACGGTATTGATACCGGTCGTGCCGGACTGCATCTGCACCTGCGGCCAATGAATGCCCGGTTCATAATCGGTAAAAAGTCGGGCCAGATGCTCGCCCGGTGCACGCCAGTCCAGCCACAGATGATAGCTGGCCACCGCCATCAGCATGGCGCGCATGCGAAAATTCAGCCACCCCGTTGCCGTAAGCGCCCGCATACAGGCATCGACAAAGGGCAAACCGGTTTCACCGTCCCGCCATGCTGTCAGCGTGTTTTTTTCCGGTTGTGCGGGCCGGAGCCCATCGTAAGCCGGGTGTAAATTCTCAAACTCCAGCCTCGGTTCATCCTCCAGCTTCTGCATGAAATGGCAATGCCAGTGCAGCCTGCCGGAAAAGGAGCGCATGGCGCCACGCCATCCGCCGGCCGTGCCGCGGGGTATGTCGGCGAGCGCCGTTTGCCGGGCCCACGTGGCGTACGCCACTTCCCGCATGGACATGGCCCCCCACGCCAGATAAGGCGATATACGCGAGCATCCCTGAAATGCGGCCAAGGGACTGGACATGGCTTTCCGATAATGTTCACCGCGTGTGGTCAAAAAGCCGTTCAGCCAATCAAGACCAGTGGCGCGACCACCCCTTTGCCGGCCGGGACAGACATCAAGATGCAGGCCCAGATCCGCTACCGACGGGATTGATCCGGCCGCCAAACCTGGAATGGGTTTGAGCGCGGCGGGCGGCGAGGCCGCGCGCTCGGCCATAAAACGATCCCAGCGCGCAGCCCATCCGTTCCGGTCTTTCAATCCGCGAATAACACCGGTTTGGCGCACTTCATACCAAGGGACGGCGTTCAGGCGCGCCCAACCGGCAATGCGTTTGTCCCGCATATATGTCCAGGCATTGCCGGTTTCCTCGTGCGACCACAGGGCCGCGACTCCGTGACTTTCATGCAAATCCTGCAAAACATCCGCGACATCCCCTGTCCGTATGATGAGAGGTTGACCAAGGCATGCTAAGCTGTCGCTGAGTTCCGCCAGACATTCCCGGACAAAAGCCCACTGCCGGGCAGACATATCCGCCTGCCGCCACAAAGCCGGTTCCACGACAAATAGGGGCAATACAGGCCCCTGCGCGGCGGCCATGGCCAGGGGCCGGTGGTCCGAAACACGCAGGTCGCGCTTAAACCAGACAATCTGCAAGGGGGACCAAACCGTTTTCGTCACCGGGACAAAACCCTATAATGCACAGCAAGTTACCAATTCGGTAATGATACGATGCCACTGCCATCAAGGATCACGAACGCTTTTCCAGCGGAACGGTCCCCGGTCTTTTCTTCAAATCGGCTTTCAGAATGCGGCGGCTATTCCTCGTGCCCGTCCGTGGGCATGGACAGTACATCTTTCACCAGCGGGTTGGGAAAACGGCGGGTCTGGGTAATGGCGTAAAAACGCTCGGTGATTTCGGGGATCTGGCAGTATTCGACCAGCACGCCGCTTTCCAGTTCATCACGCACGACGACGGGTGGCACCAATGTGACGGCCTCGCTTTCCCGTGCAAGCAGCCGCAGCATGGCCATATCGTCCACCTCCGCCAGAATGGCCGGGCGGACATTGGCCAGTTCAAGCGCTCTGTCAAAAGCAACGCGGATATCGCTTTCTAGACTGGGCAGCAAAACAGCCACATCGGCCAGGTCCTGTGGGAAGCGGAAGGCTCGCTTCGTTTCCCCTGCCCCCACAAAAGGGGCCATACCCGGCGGTCCGACAAGACTGACGGGCTGTTCCTGAAGCAGGTGGCTCTGCCACTGCGTCTTGACATCGCCGGGCACGGGCCGGTTGGAGAGCACCATGTCCACCGCGTGGGCTTCCAGCTGGGCGAGGAGCTCGCGCATGGTGCCGGACCGCATGATCAGCTCGACATCCAGTCTCACGATCAGCGGCCTGAGCAGCACAAGCTGAAAGTTACGCGATAATGTGGTGATCGCCCCCACCCTCAGCACCTGACGCTCCGCATCCGACTGACCGGCCAATGTGCTGAGCAGTTCATCCCCGGCCTGAAAAATGGTGTCGGCATAATCAAGGGTGATACGCCCGGCCTCCGTCAGGCGCAGCCCCCGCCCCTGACGCTCAAACAGGCTGTGTCCGAGTTGATCCTCAAGTTTTTTCACCTGAACCGAAAGCGCGGACTGGGAGACATTCAGCCGTTCAGCGGCCTGTGTCAGGTTGCCTTCATGCGCGATGGCCCAGAAATAGCGCAGATGATGGTAATTGAGATGCAGCATCCAACACTTTTACAGAACAGAACGATAATTTTCAATATTTGAATTATACAGAACATTTTGCACTTGCTAAACCTCCGACCAAACAGCGTTGGAGAGAGTTATGGCATCCACAATCGCCGCCTTCATCGGTTTCGCTCCGCTTGTGCTTATCGCCGTCGGTCTTGTACCCGGCCGATATGCCAATGCGCACCCGAGCCTGATGATCCGCATAGCAATGGCCGCCGGGACAGGGGCTTTCACCATTGCCGCCGGCAGCGCGATTTTGCTGATGGGCATGGGGGGCGGCCCTGTGATTGCCGGGGCCGGATTATCGGATGCCTTACCCATCAGCCTTTATTATGATGCCTTGTCCGCCGTTATGGGGCTGCTGGTCGCCTTTGTCGGTCTGATTGTCATTGCCTATAGCCGCAATTATCTGGACGGTGACGCGGATCAGGGCCGTTTCATGAAATGGCTGTGCCTGACGCTTGCCAGTGTTCTCACATTGATCCTGTCCGGCAATATGGCTCTGTTCATACTTGCCTGGGTGGCCACCAGCCTGTCCCTGCATCAGCTTCTCGTCTTTTACAAAACACGGCCCGCTGCCCGGCTGGCGGCGGCCAAGAAATTCATAGCCAGTCGTCTTGGTGATGCATGCCTGCTGGGCGCGGCGGGCCTGATGTTCAGCGTGTTTGGCGGACTGGAATTCGAGACGATGTTCGCCGCCGCGCGGGATATGAAGTCAGCGGGCAACACCATGTCCGAAATACACTGGATCGCGGCCCTGCTGGCGATCGCCGCACTGCTGAAATCGGCACAGTTTCCCTTTCATGGATGGCTCACGGAAGTGATGGAAACACCGACACCGGTTTCTGCCCTGCTGCACGCGGGGATTATCAATGCGGGCGGTTTCCTGATTCTGCGGTTTGGCGAACTGATGGCCCTGTCTGTCGGAGCGCTGGAGCTTCTGGCTATCGTCGGCGGATTTACAGCCCTGTTCGGCTCGGTCGTGATGCTGACGCAAACCAGCGTCAAGGTCTCTCTGGCCTGGTCGACCATTGCGCAGATGGGCTTCATGATGCTGCAATGCGGCCTGGGGGCCTTTTCCGCGGCGGCACTGCACATTGTCGCCCATTCGCTTTACAAGGCGCACGCATTTCTTTCTTCCGGCAGTGTGATTGATCTGGCGCGGGCGGCATGGGTGCCGGACCGCGCCGGAACCCCGCACCCCATACGTCAAAGCCTTATCCTGGCGGGGGCCCTAGGACTGGCGTGGGTGACCGCCACGGTTTTTGGTGTCGCGCTGACGGAAGCGCCCGGTGTCTTCGCGCTTGGCGCTGTGCTGGTCATGGGCGTCACCCACATCGTCACGGGGGCCACGGACGGCCAGCCCAGCCAGTTCGTGATCGTACGCGGTCTGAGCCTGGCCGGGCTTGTCGGCGTGGTTTATTTCGCCCTGCAAGCAGGGTCTGCCCATGTTCTGGCCGATGCCCTGCCCGCTATCCAGCCCCTGCGCGGCCTTCTGGATCTGAGTATCGTCATTGCGGTGGTGCTGTCTTTCGGCGCCGTCGCCGTGTTGCAGAAAACCATGCCCTACCATACCCGCTCACCACGCTGGCAGGCGCTTTATGTGCACCTGTTTAACGGCCTTTACATCAATGCCGCCACAAATCGTCTGGTTCAGCGCCTTTGGCCCGCAGCGGCGAACGCAAATACAGGGAAACCGCAAGCATGACCGAACAAATCGCCCTGACCGCCGCCCTGACTGCCGATCCGCATGTCGTTTTACACCCTGAAGCAGGTATTGGACAGAATACCGCCCTTCGAGCGGACGGGCCGCTGGTTGCACGCACGGACGTTGATGCCGCGATTGCAAAAGCCGCCGCCATCATCGCCCCCTTGTGGCCGCTCAAGCATTTTGTCGCCGTGAATCCGTTTCTCGGCCTCGTCAACCTGCCCTTCGCGCAAGCTGCCGCCAAACTGAAGCGGGCAACCGGTGCAAGTATGCTGATGCCGCGAAACTATTATCGGGGTCTGATCGCAAGCGGCCGTATCACTGACGGGGATCTGGCCCAGGCCCTTGAAACCGTCCATCCCCAACCATCGGCGCTGCCGAAGACCGTCCGCGCCCTGAAGAAAGCCCTTGCCGAGGATACCGAAGACCTGTCCCCAAGTGTTGTGACAGTGGCGGAAATACTTGACCGCACCTCCGGAACCTCGGCCACATCGCTGGTTTTGGAAAGCCTGTCCAAATGGTGCGCCGCCTATTGGGACGAAGGTCAATCCACATGGCGGATGCCATGGAAAAACCACTCCCCTTACGCCGCATGGCGGGCGGCCGCCATTCATGACCGTACGCCCCGGACACTGGGCTTTCGGGGGATTCGCAAAGCCTTCGCAACCCTGCCGGACGATCCGCATGACGCCACTACAATCATTGTCGACACGCTGGGTTTGACCGCGAAGGCTTTGGATGATTATTTCCACCGTGCGCTTGCCAGCATCGGCGGTTGGACGGCTTACACACGCTATCGCGGCTGGCACGCTGAACTTGCCGGCGAGACGGACGATACACCCATTCACCTGCTTGCCATGCGGCTGGCCTGGGACTACGGGCTTTTCATCACCCACGGCGCCCCCTCTTTCCGACAAAACTGGACGTCCGCTGTTGAGACCATGGCCGATGTGACAAAGGGGGAAAACCGTACGGCCAGCGCCCTTGCCGTCGAGACCGTTCTGCAAAACGCTTTTGACCTTGCCTGTCAACGGGAGACCATCCACACCATCACCACCAGAACCGCCGCGCCAAAAACCGAAAATCTCACGCGTAAGGCCGTGCAGGCCGCTTTCTGTATTGATGTGCGTTCCGAGGTCTACAGGCGGGCTTTCGAGAGTATCTCGCCAGATGTGGAAACGATTGGCTTTGCCGGATTTTTCGGCTTTCCGATCGAATATGTGCCGATCGGCCAGACAGACGGCGGGGCGCAGTGTCCGGTGCTGCTCAAGCCGAAATTCGTCGTGCGCGAGACCGTCGCCGGGGCCGGGCCTGAGGAAAACACAGGCATTTTAACGCTCCGCCGCTTACGCAGGCGGGCCGCAAAACTTTGGAAATCGTTCAAAAGTTCCGCCGTGACCTCATTCGTCTATGTGGAAACGGCGGGCTTGAGTTTCGCGGCGAAGCTTGTCAGCGACAGCGCACATTTGACCCGCACCGTCAGTCACCCGTCCACGGATGGTCTGGATAAGAATGTCCTGCACCATGCCGGACCGGAACTGCAGGCCGGGATATCCAACGGCAGACGGACAGGCTTTGGCCCGGTGGAACGTGTGGACATGGCGGAAGCCGTTCTCAAGGCCATGTCGATGACGGGTGATTTCGCCCGGCTTGTTATGCTGACAGGCCATGGCAGTACCACGGTGAACAACCCGCATGCCTCGGGGCTGGACTGCGGAGCCTGCGGCGGCCACACCGGCGAAGCCAATGCGCGTGTCGCCGCGGCAATTCTGAATGACCCGGCCGTTCGCACGCGTTTGCACAAACGTGGTATCATCATACCGGAAGACACCTGGTTTCTGGGCTGCCTGCACGACACCACGACTGACGGGATCACCATCTTCAACCGTGAACAGGTGCCGCAAAGTCATCAGGATGACCTGGATCGCCTGGACGGCTGGCTGACAGACGCGTCCAAGATGGCGCGCAGCGAACGCGCCGCCCTGCTGGGCATCGGCGACAGCGCAAACAAGGACAAAAAAGTAACGGCCCGCAGCCGGGACTGGTCACAGGTCCGTCCCGAATGGGGGCTGGCGGGGAATACCGCCTTCATTGCCGCGCCCAGGGCACGCACGCAAGGCATTGACCTAGGCGGCCGGGCCTTCCTGCACACATATGACTGGAAGGCCGACACGGACTGGAGCGTGCTGGAACTGATCATGACGGCCCCGATGGTCGTGGCAAGCTGGATCAACCTGCAATATTATGGTTCCACCGTTGATAATCCGGCTTTTGGCAGCGGCAACAAGGTGCTGCACAATGTGACCGGCACCATCGGCGTGCTGGAAGGCAATGGCGGCGACCTGCGGACCGGACTGTCATGGCAGTCCGTCCATGACGGCAAGCGGCTGGTCCATGAACCTCTGCGCCTGAGTGTTTTCATCGAAGCGCCGATTGAGGAAATCAACAGGATCATCGCCAAACATGAATCCGTGCGACATCTTGCGGACAATGGCTGGATTCATCTGTTCGCTCTGTCAGAAGGTGGCGAGGGCGGTCAGAGCTGCCACCGATACACCGGCAATCTGTCCTGGCAGCCTGTGGACGCACCGGCTTTATAAGCCAAGGGTGACCGGAACCGACAGGTTATCCGCCCCACTTTGCGTGCGCCGTCATCACAAGATACACGCGTGTGCGTTCCCGGGAACCGCTATACTTCCTTGAAAACAGATCCGTTTTCAAAGGCCGACAGTGCATCGATAAAAATCTGACCGTATTTTTCACACTTGCTGGGGCCAACCCCGCTGATATCCAGCATCTGGTCCTGACTTTGCGGTTTCAGGGACGCCATGGACGCAAGGACGGCATCGTGAAAGATGACATAGGCCGGAACCTTGCGTTCACGGGCAATGTCACGCCGTACCGACTTGAGGTGTTCAAAAAGTGCTTCATCCTCGGTCTGCACCCGAGGCGCGGTCTTTTTCGCCCTGGGTGCTGACGGATCCGCGGCGGTTTGCTTCAGAAAACGAACGGTCCCATCCCCGGCAAGGATGCGTTGGCCCGCAGGCCGTATTTTCAGGGACCCGTATTGCAGGTCCACATCAATCAGGTCCGCTGCGAGCATCTGGCGCAACACAGCCTGCCATTCCCCGGGGGATACAGTCTTGCCCTGCCCGTAAAAGGGCAAACCTGCGTGACCAACCTCGACGATTTTCCGGTTTTGGCTGCCGACCAGCACATCAATGATATGGGTCCGTCCATATATCTGCCCCGTCCCGTCAATCGCCGTCAGGGCCAGGCGTGCCTGTGCAGTGCCGTCATAAACATCGGGTGGCGACAGACAGATATCGCAATTGCCGCAAGGCTCGCCCGCGTCTTCCCCAAAATAGCGCAGTAAAAAGCTGCGCCGGCACGTCGCCGTTTCACAGAAAGCAATCAGGGCATTCAGGCGCTGATATTCGGACGCTTTCTTTTCTTCACCAGCCTGCGACCCGGCGATCATGTCCCGCCGTACGCGGATATTGTCAAAGCCATAAAACATCATGGCGCTCGCCGGCTGACCGTCGCGCCCGGCACGACCCATTTCCTGGTAATAGGCTTCCATACTGCCGGGCATATCCATATGCAGGACAAAGCGGACATCCGGTTTGTCTATCCCCATGCCGAAAGCGATGGTGGCCACCATGATCAGGCCCGGTTCGGCCAAAAACCGCTCTTGATGGTCCAGCCGGGCCTCATGCGGCATGCCGGCATGATATGGCAGGGCCTTATAGCCGTTCTCATTCAGAAATTGCGCGATACCCTCGACCTTGGACCGGGACAGGCAATAGACGATTCCCTGCTGCTTTTCGAACTTGCCCACAAAGGAAAGCAGCTGTTTTTTTGCATTCTTTCTTTGCCGGACCTCGATCCGGATATTGGGGCGATCGAACCCCTGCACCAGAATATCCGCATCGCCCGCATGCAGATGCTCGACAATCTCCTGACGTGTCCTTCCATCGGCAGTCGCGGTGAACGCACCGACCGGTACGCCGGGAAATTTTGACCGCAGCGCATCAAGACGCCGGTATTCCGGTCTGAAATCATGGCCCCATTGGGATACACAATGGGCTTCATCCACAACGAAGAGAGAGACATTCTGCCTGGTCAGTGCGTTCAACAACCTGTCGCTGAGCAATTGCTCGGGAGACAGATACAGCAGTTTCAAGGTGCCGCCGGTCAGGCGTTTCCAGATAGCGATTTTTTCGTCCCGGCTTTGGGTGCTGTTTATGGTCGCGGCCGGAACGCCATTGGCCTTCAGGGAGGCCACCTGGTCATTCATCAAAGCCAGAAGCGGCGAAACGACGATGGTCACGCCGGGCCGCTTAAGGGCGGCAATCTGATAACACAGGCTCTTGCCCGCACCGGTGGGCATCACCGCGAGGACATTGCGGCCATCCGTCAAAGCCTGCGCGACCTGCTCCTGACCGTCGCGAAAGTCCGAAAATCCGAACACCTCGCGCAGAACAGTGCTCATAGAGGCGGCAGTCCAATCAACGTCATTCATATCGCTATCTGTTCTTTACAGCCGGAAAACATTCCCTGTTATACAGGGCAAGCTTGAGCGTTAGTGTAAGTGGTATTTTCGGGCACGATCAAAACCCGGTTAAAACGGTACAAAAACAGCAGTCTTTCACTGCAGCAACGATATCCCGCAACATACCCGCCCGGACATCGCATAGCCGACTGGAAGCGGTTTGTCCTCATACAATAGCGCGGGCTGCGGATTGCAAAATCCCATTTATGCCGTGTGGACTTGGCCACGGCAAAAGATATAGAAAACAAGCCATATAATCCCAATGCGTCAAAACAGGTGACAAAGCCGTTAAGATGATGGAATTCAGTGACCCGAAACCCCTTGTCGAGAAACTGAAGCAGTTATATTTCGGGGGCTATTATAAGGCCTTTGCTTTAGAGGTTGCCGCGCTTGAAAAAAAAGGGGGCCACACGGACGCGGTGCGGTATGTGAATTCGATCGTCGCACGACATGAATTGCGGCATCGGAAAACCTGGGTCGAAGATTATGACTGCGGTTTTGCCTGTGGCATGCGGCGCCCTGACTTGCAGTTCGATACACCGAAATGGCAAGGGGAAGATCTCAAAAACCGGACGCTTCTGATCTGGGCCGAGGACGGACTTGGCGATTTCATCCGTCATCTTCGCCATGTTGAGGTATTGCGAGCGCAAGGTGCCCGGATAATTTTATATGCGCCGCCTAAGATACGACCGCTTCTTAAGGCGTGTTTTGACGATATCGCCGTACCTGAGACCATCGATACGATCCGTGCCCATGACTGGCATTGCCCGTCAGGGTCACTGGACGGGCTGCTTTGGGATGCGAAAGACAATCCACAAACCGCCGGGTATCTGAGTCCTGTGCGGCCTGCGACATTGCGCGGTAATGCCGGGCGGAAACCATTGGATATCGGAATTTGCTCGCGCTCACTGAAACGCGCGGCGGACCGGGATTTCAACTATACGGATCTGGCATCCCTGTCACCGATTTTTGAAAGTCCGTTGTATCAGGCCCACAGTCTTCAATACCGCGATGACGACCGCGAACTGGCAGATGCAAATGCGGTCTTTGCCAAGCCTGTGAAGATATATGGCGATCTTGATTTTTACGATGACCTGCTGGCCCTGTCCCTGACCATCCTGGATATGGATGCGGTGATCTCGACCTCCTCGCTCGTGGCGGATTTATCCGCCGCGCTCGGGGTCCGGACCCTCCGCTTTCATGGACAGGCCCTGCCCTATAATCCGGAAGAGGAAATCGTCCCCGACCTCTTGGGTGAAGAAGAACTGTATCCTGAAATCTGCTGGTATGGCCCGCTGACCGAAATCAGCTACCGCAAAGCCGGCCAGACATGGCCGGAATTCTTCGCGGACCTGAGAGATACGCTGGAAGACCCACAAGAGACCGGACCGCGATAGAGGTGTTTGTCAGGGTAACGCGGATTGCCCGCACAATTGCGCTTTGACCGCTTCCACCTGCAGGCGGACAAATGCCCGAAACCGGACATGATCCATCTCATTCAGAATGTCCTCCGTCAGGTCGGTTCCAAAGCCCGCATGCATTTCGGAAGGCAGGCGGGCACGGCACTCCGCAACGATCCCGGGATCAACCTGCGGCACGTCAGCGCGGCTGAGGGCATCGGATATCACCTGCCAGACAACACGCCTGACAATCCAGGCGGGCTTGACACGGTCAGCCGGGATCAGATGACGCACACGCACATCCGGTGCGTAAATCCGCTGTCCGCCTGTTGTATCGCAAACCGCGCGGGCCGCTTCGCTTTCCTCGTTACCGAGCAGGGTGGCGTGGCCCCGGCGGCCGAGAGCCGCACTGAAACCGCCCACCTGCTGTAACGCCTTTCTGTCAAAGGCGATATTCGCACCCGCAAACCATTCATCCGGTGCCGCGACCCGCTGCATTCCCCCCCAATTGACAATGGAGAAGTTACCGATCAACGGAAAATCGTGCGTGTTTATGTCATCAGTGTCCACATCGGGCGGCAACAACCACGGGGGCGGCGGATCTTGCCAGATTGGCAAAACAGCACCACCAACGACAGAAGGCCTGAAATCCGTCTCTGAAAACACCCGCAACAGAACAGCCGCCCAGTCCGGCGCAGCCTGGGCATCGTCGTCGAGAAATGCGATGACATCGCCCCGGCTATGGCGCAGACCGAGATTTCTCGCCCGGGACAATCCCAAGGCAGGCTCATGCAGCCAGACCCATTCAGGATAACGGCCCCGTATTTCAGCCAAATCCGGATGGGCGGCGGGGCCGTTTTCGACAATGATGACTTCCATCCTGTCCGGTTCGATCCTCTGCCCGGCAAGGGATCGGGCGGCCCGCGCCAGCAATACCGGGCGATCATGCGTGCAAATCACCACCGAGATTGAATCAACCGTCATGCCGCACCACCATTTCCGTTCCACTGCATGATCTTTCAGACCAAGATGAAAACACAGCCTGCGTCCAAAGATATAGGCGAAATTTTTATATATAGCGGGCCAATCAAAAAACCTTTTCCCCTGCTATATGATTTGTGTTGCCGGCACGCCAAAACATTCAGCATAGCGGGACGTTGAAGTGGACCTTCCGGATCAGAGGACTTAAGGTTTTCATGTCATGGATAATGCCTTGCTTAACGGCGCTCATTTCCATCGGGAAACAAACAGTAAGCTCATTCAAGATATTCAGATTCGCGGCCATGTACTTACGGACGGCGATTACATGATCACCATTCCCGGCAGGGAAAGGACGACAATACCGGACGGAGAAACATGACCTTACAGGACCTCTATACCCCCGGCTTTTATTCCGATCAGATTGAAGGGTCTTTACAATCCGCACAGTGCATTGTTCCGTTCGTCCTGCAACACCTGCCGGACCTGAAGTCCGTTGTGGATTTTGGCTGCGGTACAGGCGCATGGCTGAAACTTTTCTCAACAAACGGCGTAAAACGCATCAAGGGGCTTGATGGCGGCGCCCTGGATCCCGATCAGTATCTGATTGCCCCTTCAGACCGGCATTCCGTCGATCTTTCACAGCCCATCGCACTTGACGAAAACTTCGATCTTGCCATCAGCCTTGAGGTGGCGGAGCACATTGATGAAGACAAAGCCAATGTCTTTATCGGCAATATGTGTGCCGCCAGCCGCACCATTCTGTTTGGCGCGGCCATTCCCGGCCAGGGCGGCCACCACCATGTCAATGAACGCTGGGCCAGTTACTGGCATGATAAGTTCCAACAAAGAGGGTACCGGGCTTTCGATGTCATCCGCCCCTTTTTCTGGAACGATGACAGGGTCGCCTGGTGGTACCGGCAAAATATGCTGATCTATGTGCACAAGGATCTGACCGGCCGCCTAAAAACGATGGAAAAGTTTCAAAAAAGCACGCCGCCCATTCTGGACATCATTCATCCGGCCTGTTTCACGCCGCTTCAAAAGACAGTGGCCAAAGTGAAAAGACCGGAAAACGCTATCCACGGCTTTCTCATGAGCGATGCGCATCAATCCCTGTGCAATGACTGGCTGGACACGATTGAACGTTACCGAGTGGATAATTTGACCATCATAGGCGCCGGTGGTCTTGAAGGGATGGGACCATATCTGATTGCCGCATGTCAAAAAAGAAAAGTAAAAATTCACGCTTATTATGACTTTCTGCCCATCGACGATAGTATAGTGGTAAACGGTGTTAAATTTTCCCC
Source organism: Eilatimonas milleporae (assembly GCF_003688555.1). Taxonomy (GTDB): domain Bacteria; phylum Pseudomonadota; class Alphaproteobacteria; order Sphingomonadales; family Kordiimonadaceae; genus Eilatimonas; species Eilatimonas milleporae. Next base: position 49,001 of record NZ_REFR01000012.1, on the reverse strand, counting down.
CTTAACCGCACTGAAAGCACATGGAGCTGAAAATACATATTTGATTGCATCACCAGGGTACGGCGCCCAGATTTTGGACTATCTACAGAATATTGGCGTGAATATTTTTTCAAACAATATCATCAACACGAAAGCGACCAAAAAATGAATAAAAACAACAAGAACCATATAACAGACTATATAAAAATAAATATACCTTCAGATAATTTAGGCATTTTTTTTGAAGTATTAATCAATAAAATATACACATCTATCGTGAAAAATGACGATTATTGCATCGATTTGGGGTCAAGTTACGGCAGACATACATGGCCGCTACTGCAAGCTGTTGGAAACACAGGCAAAGTTTTTGCCGTTGATGCGCTGCCTGACCTCACCACGCTCATGAGCACTCTGGCTGAGCAGGCCAATACAAGTAATCTTGAAATTCATCATGTCGCAGTGGGCCGCACGAAAGGGGAAGGAACCTTTTGCAAAGTTACCGAGGATTCCGGTTACAGTGGTCTGCGCAAGCGCAAACTCCCCGATGGCTGGTCTGAAAATGTTACATATTTTACTGTAGCTATCACACTTCTGGACGACCTTCTCAAAGACAGAGCACATCTCATAAAATTTATAAAAGCCGACCTTGAGGGCGGCGAACTGGATGCTTTACGGGGCGGTCGATCCATACTTGCCCAAGACAGACCCACCATCGTATTTGAACACGGCGGTCAGAACGCAGCGCAATTATATGGTTTCGAAAGACAGGAGTTTTTCAATTTTTTCGCTGATCATGATTATAATTTGTTCGATCTTTTCGGGCGTCCGTTTGAATATGCGGACTGGGACAAATCCGGTGTTCCCTGGTATCTGATTGCATGCCCTTCAGAGAGCCAGGAGATATCTTATATCTCCGGTCAGTATGAGGATGATATAAAAACACTTTGTGAGGAATTCGCCTTTCATATGAAAATCCCTGCAATGGAAGCCAAGGCTGTATGCAATGCCGCCATAAACGAATACAAAATCTCACCGGACGATATCGACGTTCATCTTCTGAAACTGGCCGATAAACTGTGCCCAGCCAATCCGACAATCGCATATCGTTTATATGTCGCTGACAAACTTGGCTTGAACTGACGCCCTCCAAGACAAATCCGGACGACGAAACCAATCCAAGATACGAAAGCGCCAGCTTCACCGCTATTGTCACCGTACGACAGGACAACCGTAAATCATACCAGTTATATATACAGACCAAGACGCTGAATTTTTCCGATTATTCCGTTTTAGCCTTGAACACGGAAAGCCGATTGCCCCAAGTCTATTTTACCAATAAAAATTTGAATGTTCGAAACGCAATTCATCGATACCCGTTACCTTGAGATGCTTTTTTACAGAATTTCTGTAGCGCTCAGAAAATTCATCAAAATAGAGATAATAATTATTTTGCACCAGAAATGTTAGAATACCCCTGTAAACCATCCAATTATCATGCTCATGATCAGCCATCAAAATAGATTTTAGTATTTTCTCTCTCGGGACATCGCCATACAGAAGGCGTTCCAATCTTTTTTCATCGGATAAATATCTATCCTCCAGCACACCTTTTTTCAGAACATCCCGTACACTGTCACCAAATTTCAGTGACATATCGCTGAACCCCATGCTTAACGGATCCGTGTCGCAATAGCCGAAAACCTGAAAGTCGCGCGCGAACAAATGTCTTACCAATTCAACGGTGTGTGGTGTATAATAGCGTTCTGCTTTTTCGGCAGCCGCTGTTCGGTGACCGTCAATTTTTTCGACAAAAATACTTTGCCCATCCAGCGTATTACGGACTGCTTGCATGTTTTCCATTCGGCCAATAAAATCATAGCGCGCATAAGGAAGAAGCAGATTCATATATTGGGGCCTGAAATGTGGATCGATCAAGACAGGCTCTTCCGTAGAAATTAATTCAAGAAATTTTTCGAAAGAAAGAGTTTCAAGGCTGACCGTGCCAGGATCAAGATCAAAGCGCCTGCACAAATACCCCTTAATGATCGGGTCAGTATCGCCATCGACCTTATCGAGATAGGCTGAAAGAATACGGTGGAACGGATTTCGTACAACACTGAACCAAAAGGATTGCTCAACGGCCCGTACACGGATTTCTTCGGCGGCCGACAGGAGGTCGGGGACAAATATGCCGGCTTTCAAGTCATGGATGTCTTCCACATCCGTATTACCGCGACCCAATAGCCTGGCGCTGGCTTTCCACAACGCCGTCTTGATGGATGTACAACCCACTTTGGGATTATTGGCATACACAACGGGTAACGGCGGTGCATGGAGGAGAGGATGGATGATCAAACTCTCATCCAATGAATATGCTGGATCAGGAAAACAGTCAGGCATTGTCAGCAAACCTTAAGATAAGCGTATCGGATACCGATATGGATGCAAGATGCATGGTGCCAATATCTTCGGCATACATGACCAACCTTTTAACGGCACTGCAAATTTTAAGGTTCGGTTTATATTAATCGCTACAGCCAAACTGTTCCGGCAAACGAAGTATAACATCTTGCTCGCAACCATCTCTCGGCCTTAGTGTGGAAAAAATTATCTCGGGGCCAACATTAACACCGCCTTCAATACAGATATCAGACGGCACGAAGACAAGCCTGGCACCGGTCTTGCTTTTATCCATTAGGGCATTGTGATGAGATTTGCTCCCCAAAAGACGGAAGGCAACGATGATAGATCGCTTTGAAAAACTGTACAGCGGTGTCATTTATGACGCGATACATTTTGACCTGTGTGTCAAACGCCCTTTTCTGATCCATCATGACGTCAAGCCGCAGTGGATTTCCGGTCGGGAGCCGGTGCGTTTCGGCTATGCCCTGACCTGCCGGGGGGAAACGGTTTCCGATGCAAAACACATTGACGACACGGTCCGCATCGACATGTTCAAATCTTTTTATGAGGGCTGTTTCCAAGTCATCGCCACCGGCGGTGACAGGCGGGTTGCCCATTTTGGTGATATCTCGGGCAAGCTGGCCGCCAAATTCGGCGCGGTCGGGGTGGTAACGGACGGCTTCACCCGCGATATCTCCATCCTGGAAGAGGACGCTTTTCCGGTTTACGCTAGGGGGGTCAAACCGGTCGACGCCTTTGGGCGCTGGCAGATTGTCGAGTTTGAATGTCCCGTCACGCTGGACGGGGCGGAAGGCGATGTGGATGTCTTTCCCGGTGACGGGGTGTTTGCAGACAGGGATTCCGTGATGATTCTGCCCCGGGACCTGATAGCCGACATTCTGGAAAAAGCCGAAGCGCGTCTCGCACGGGAAGAGGATGTGCGGCGTGAATTGAAAAATACGGACGACATCATGGCCCTTTACGAGAGGATCGGCCGATGGTGAGAGACACGCTCTTCACCGCAGAATTCACGACAAATCATATGGGCAACCTGAACATTCTTCTGCGCATGGCGGACAAGGCGAAGGAAGCCGGCTGCGATTATATAAAAATGCAGAAAAAGGATGTGGAAAGCTTCTATTCGCAGGAAAAACTCAACAGCACATATCAAAGCCCATATGGCCGGACATATCGGGATTACCGCTCGATTTTTGAATTTTCGGACGAAGATCACAGACGCTTCGATGACAAATGCAGAACATTGGGCATACGCTGGTTCGTCACCGCTCAGGACCTGACGTCCCTGACGGGCATGCTGAAATTCGACCTGCCAATGTACAAGGTGGCCTCGGTCAACGCGACGAACACGGATCTGCTGAAAGGCATCCGCGACGCCATCCCCGAGAGCAAAACCCTTGTAATATCGGTGGCCGGGCGCAGCCTGCCGGAAATAGAAGCAACGCTTTCCCTTTTCCCGGATCATCGCATCCACCTTCTGCACTGTGTCGCGGAGTATCCGTGCAAAGTGGAAAACCTGCGTCTCGGCAATATCCCCATCCTGAAACGGACATTCGAGGATGACCGGATCCGCATCGGCTATTCCGGCCATGAAGAGGGTATCCTGCCGTCCCTGGCCGCCATCCATCTGGGGGCCGGCATGGTGGAGCGCCATTTCGCCCTGTCCCGCCATTCTTTCGTGCATCACATCGAATGCAGCCTGGAGCCGCCGGAATTCGCCGAAATGGTCCGGATCGCACGGCGGGAGGAAAGCCTGGCCCCTTATGCCGAACGGTTGCCCAGGTCGGCTTTTGAATCCTCCTTCGGCATGACCGACATGGAGAAATCCTTTCTCAAAGACCACACATATGGCACGGATTACCTGAGAGATGGCAGTGCATTCCAGAACTGACGAATCTGCCGGCAACAATGACATGCCGGATTTTTCGGGGAAGACCGTCGCCTTTGTCCATGCCAAGGGCACAAGCGACCGGGTACCCGGCAAAAATATGCGCCGTCTGAACGGCAAACCGCTTATTCACCACGCCCTGACCAATGCCCTTGCGGCGAACAAGGTCGATCATGTGATCATCGACAGCGACAGCCCGGATATTCTCGATTACGGTGCCGCTCTTGGTGCAGTGCCCGTCAAAAGGCCCGCGACCCTCGCCACCAACGCGGCCACCGGCGATGACTTGGCGGCCTATCAGGCGAGTGTCGCGGCACAATCGGACATCTGCCTTCAGGTGATACCGACATCGCCCTTTGTCACGCCGCAAACCATAGACCGCGGTATCACCTTGATCGAAGACAGCGATGCCGACAGCGTGGTCGGCGTCACCAGCGATGTGTTCTATTTCTGGGATCAGGAAGGTCCGGCCTATTACAGATCGGACGGCACCATCCCAAACAGCATTGATCTGCCGCCGTCCATCTATGAAACCACGGGCCTGTATATCAACAGAACAGCCGCCGTCCTGAAGTCCGGCCGGCGTCTCAACCCCGACAATGCGCGCTTTCTGATGCTGTCACGCCTGGAGGCGGTCGACATCAATACCGAGGAAGATTTCGCGCTCGCGGACATCATCAGCCGTGGCATGGAAAGCATGACAGGATCATGATCCTACTGGCAAGACACGGACAGACCGACTGGAATCTGGACGGCCGCCTGCAGGGCCGCAGCAATTCGGCAGCCCTGACAGATAAAGGCCGTACGCAGGCGCTGGCGCTAGGCGCATTTTTAAGGGATTTTCCCTTGCCGGCCAGGTCCGTGTTCGCCAGCCCGCTTGAGCGCGTACGACAGTCTCTGGCCCTTGTTACCGAAAAGGTTGACTTGGGTACCATCCACACCCTTGACGAACTGGCTGAGATTGATTTCGGCCAGGCAGAAGGGCGTAGACTGGATACGGTTCAAAAGATGTGGCCGGATTTCTGGATGAAACGTCAGACGGAAAAATGGACAACCCTCTGGCCCGGTGGCGGTTCCTACGCACAGGCGCATGACCGCTTTGCCCCGCTTGCCGCCAGACTGCAGGCACACCGTCACGAAACTGACAGCGTGACCCTTGTAATGGCGCACCAATCGGTGAACAGAGCCCTGCTGGTGGCCATGAACCTGACCGGTATCGAACAGGCCCTTAAATCCGAACAGGATCATGCGACCCTGTATGTGATTTCGGCGACAGGGCTGGAGCGGACCGACATAGGATCAGAACACCCGCCTGAAGAATATGCAACAAAGGGTATTAAAGGAACCGCTGATGTACCCTGAAAGACCTCAGCGCGTCGCCGTCTGTCTCGCTGGACAGATGCGTAATTTTCACCTGTGTTACGAGGCTCTGCACCGATATATCATCGCCCCCCTGAACGCGGATGTTTTCCTCCACACATGGCCTGAAAGCGGCGCCCCTGAATGGGAAAAGAATGATCGCCTGCTGCTGCATCGAATAGAAAACAACGGCAAGCGGCAGATTTTCGCGACCGACGGTCATCATGTGCCGCTGGAACACATTCAGATATCCCCGGCGCTTATCGAGGCGCTGTATCAACCCGCTCGATACATTGTCGGTCTCGCCAATGACGAGGACAGCCGAAATGTCGGTATAGACAGAATTCCGCAAATTCTGAGGGAGCTCGAGCCGAGATGGGTCGCCGGCATGCTGCCGTCATTATACACGCAATATGTGGCCAATGACCTGAAACGCCGGCATGAGGCGCAGGCCGGTTTCAAATATGACATCGTCATCCGAACCTGTCCGGATATGCTGTTCCTGTCTCCTTTGCCGGAAAAACTGTTCACCGGGCCTGAAACCTTGTGGGTATTTGACCACGAAATAGACCCAGCCTTTCAGGCCAGCGTCAAAATGGTGTGTGCACCGTCCAGCGTCATGGATATCTACTGCGACAGTTTCCTACATGTGGACAGGCATTTCGAAGGATTTCTGCGACGCAGCGAAACGGAAACCGTCCCCGTCACGGAACGCCCCATCGGCGAAAGGCTGCTGTATCAACACGCCAAGCACCGTGGGCTGACACTGGACAGTTTCAGCATGGCCGCCAAAATACTGAGACAAAAGACAATCCCGTTGTCCGGGACATGGCGGGCAAGCACGAGCTCCACCAGAGAATCATAAAACTGAAACCTGTTGGCGGAAGAAGAACACGAAAAGACGTACCGGTCCCACACTGTTGTCAGGGCATCTAAATCCCATCGCCATCAGAGATTATGGAAGCGTATTATAATTGCGGCATATTTAAAAAATAAAAATACAGAATCTAAGCAACTGAAAATAATTTATAATATTATTTATACATAAAAAATTTATTTATTAAATACCTGATCTATCCATTTTACCCGTTCATATGAAAAATCCTTCTTTTTCTGAAAAACTGAAAATTCTTCGTCCCTATCCTGCAGTGCCCAAACGTCACTCTCTGTAAGGAGGAAATCGTATAAAATCCTTACACTGTTGATCTCGATATTATCGACCAGAAGGTAACCATCTTTTTTCAAAAACATGGATCCATAATACCAGTCAATAATAGGATAGGGAAATGCATGCCCACCATCTATCAATAGCAAATCCACGTGAATATTCTTTAAAAAAGGAAGATATTTTTGGGGCAAATCATGAATAAATTTTATGTTTTCATGAGAAAAGCCGTTCTCAACCAGCCATGACTTAATCCGCATATGCTCTTTATCGAGTGGAGAAATAGTGATAACAGATTTACAGTATTGAGCCATAACACAGGTCGTATAGCCAGCGCCGGTTTCCAGACAATGCCAGTCCGCTTTGAGATTGGATTTCATCCAGTTGACACCAAATGCACCCAAACGCCAATTGCGCGGATTTTCATCCGAGCCATGAAACCTTGGAGCTGTTTGCTCGAGGCATTCGATAACGTCCATTAAGCCCTCACCAAAACATAAAAGCTAAATTAACCATATAAACTGCGTTAAAAAACTGAGAAAGGTTTTTGTGTTTCAAGACAGAAAATCTGTTCATGGAACAGCCATACCGATCTTCAAAACAGTGTGGATGATGCAGACTCAACATACTGAGCCAACATTCTGCGCGCATCTCTGGACAGGCTTCTGACCGGCGGAAAATAAAATCAAATACACTTGGCACTATACCAAACGGGGGTTGCGGCGTGCGAAATCCCGTGCATATCCATCGTCATTCGACCATTCATAGAAATCGGCCGGCATGTCACCGGGAGTATCGGACCGGTCAAACCGCAGGAAACGCTGCAGGATATGGTCCAGTTTTTCCGGGCATCTTTTGTTCAGGCGCTGACGGGTCGCGTGCCAGTATAGCAGTTTTCCTGCGTCCGTCGCCGATACCTTTGGGCCTGCCGCATCCGCAAATGGCTCAAACAGGGTCGTGTCCGTCGCGAATGATATGGCCTGGGGGCCAAGGCACAGTATGGCTTTTTCGTGAAACAGAGCATGCCAGTAGGCCTTGCTGTTGCGCACGATCAAGCCATCGACCAGCCCCGCCAGCACACCGGTCTGAAACGCCGCTTCCGGCAGGGCCGCTTTTTCCCGGGTGAGGACACGGGGATTGCCCTGGAAAAGAGTGTAAATGGGAGAAGGTTGCGCGCCACCACCATCGCCGGGATGGGTGACAACGAGAAAAGCGGTGTCCGCCCCGGATGCGTCCAGCAGATAATGGAGGGCATCCGCATTGTTGGAAAAGCGCTGACCGGCAATCGTATAGTTGAGATACCGGCCGTCTTCGCGGGTGAAGTCGGCAGGAAACAGATAAATTCTTGAAAACGCCTGTCTGAGCCGTTCGAAAGACCGGTGCAGTTTTTCAGCCGCCTCGGGGTCTAGGCCACCGGACGTCCGAAAGCCGCGAAAATTATCAAGCGCTTCCGGCGAGGGCCGGCTTTTCACGAGAATATCGCGCCAGTACCGCTCGATGAAGGCGCTGCCCCAGAAGTTTTCCTGCCGGGTCAACTGAAAACTCCAATATCCGAGCCACGGCATATTGACGGCCTCGCCGGCCGTCAGAATACAGGCCGCCGGGAATATTTTCCGAAGATAGACATGTCCCTCAGTGCGTACCACAACAATATCAGGACGATAGTCGCCGAAAAACCGCGTCAGACCGTCCACCACGTCATGACCGGCGCCCTGATGAAAAACCGAAAAGGGCAGTCCTTCGATCAGGGATACGTCCGCTCGCGGAAAGCCGATTTTGATCCGCCGCAGGTCTTCCCCGGTAACGCCGGTCAGATTTTCGGATTTTTTCGGCAGACAATAGCGTACGGACCAAGCATCCTTGGGCAGAGCCTCAAAGGCGGGGATGATGATCTCCTCGGCCCACAGGGCGGTACATTGCGGCCCCCAAAAGAGAATGTTCAGCATGCGTGTTTACCGTGCCTTGAGATACGCGCGGCAAACATATCGGTCCTCGGCGCTTAACCGGTCCATGCCTGGTATGGCGACGGGCTCGTAAGTGAAGAAAAGGGACGGTTGCAGGGCATATTGTATCTGCAGAACCAGCCGCGGCGCGCGTCTGGGCGGCAGCCCCTTATGAATTCCCCAGGTGTTCTCCATGAAGCAGTCGCCGGCGCGGCCGGTTAAAACATCGACGCTTTCCGGGCCGAACGCCTCTTCCACCAGTGAATCCGCATACCGGTGGTTCGGTACGCCATCAAACAGCCTGTGCAGCAGATCTTCCCTGTGATCCGGCGCGATGCCCCGGCCTTCCAGACGGCGCCTGACCATGTCCTGATCGACACTGTGCCTGACATACACATGCGGTCCATCCTGCGCGTCCAGTGTGTCAGTCAGTAGGACGAAGGCCTTGCACTGGCGAAAATCGTCATTATCCCTGTGAAAAAGCTGCATATTCTGTGCCTCCTGTCCGGTTGCGAATGACCAGACGAATGTACAGATGGACACAGTGGGCAGGGCACCGAGGAACGCGGTGGCGGCCCCAAGCAGGCGTGGATGCAGAAGCATGTGAAGAAGATGCGGTGCCCGTGCGATATCCTGAAGACTGTAACGACCGATGACAACGCCATCGCGCGGCCGGTCAGCCCTGAAAGGCCGCCTGTCTTCCCCATACATCGGGTAAACATCTTTTGCCATCAGATAGGACAGGACATCCCTGACCTGACCGTTATCAAGGATCGGACCGATCGAAACAGATTCACCCTTAACCAGCTTGTCCGCATTCGCCCGATCCACCCGGTCCGGGTCCGGACTGGTCAGGGACAGTTGATCCAGTTTCGCGCGCACAGTATCCGCCAGGGCCAGGGCGGCGGCCTCGCGGGATCTGAAATCCCTCACGGAACGGCAGGCCACATAAAAGGCCTCGTTCATGTCGATTTCCTGACCGGCGTCCTGCAAGCGACCGAAACGGTGCATGTTTTCAAAGGTTACCTTCTCACCCTGATCAGCCATCCCAACCCCTCGTAAAGCCTTGGACATTTTGCCTGTATCACGAAAAAACCGTTTCGGTACAGGGTCCGCGCCACGGCATCAGCATCCCTTGAGCGCTTGCGGTTATCATGCCAAATCCGAACATTCCCTTTGATATGGTATCGGGAAAATGCCAAATGAGGTATCGGCCACCATACCAATGATGCAAAATATCCCTATGACCGAACGTCGCTTTATCGTCGCCTGCACCTTCCGGGATTTCACCGGAACACGGAATGACCGGATCCAGCGCGCCTTTCTGGAAAGCCTTGCCGCGCAAACGCATGCAGGCATCCATCTGGCCGTCACCCTTTTCGGTGAAAAACATGTCCCGGACGTGATCCGGGAATACGGTCTGGACGCCACATTTTTCGAGACCGGAACCCCGCACAAAATCTGCTGCACCGAACTGTGGACCAACGCGGCGAGCCTGGTGAAACGTCCGGACGACACCGTTTTTTACACCAATGTCGACCACCTGTTCGATCCGGACTTCTTCGTTGAGGTGGAACGGCTGCTGCCGGAAGACGGCAGCCTGATCTCGTTCCCTCACAGGATCTGCGAGTCTCTCGAGGATCATGAAAAGGGACTGAGGATTGAAGACGGCAGCGGTGAGCCGGCCATGGTACGCGGTCAGGCCATGCTGCCGGACCCGTCAATCCTGCCGCCGATGTTCCGCATGGACCCGAACAAATGGCTGCCGGACATTGTCGCGGTTTCGGGCGGGCTGATCGCCAACCGGACCGTACTGGAGCGCTATGCGCGCTGGCAGCTGGTCGATCTGTGGCCCGGTATCGCGCAAAGCGTCATGCTGGCCTTTCTGGCGCCGCCCGAACGGCGGCTGAACATCGTCTTTCAGCGCCGCTATGATGAAATCGTAAACGATTACCGGGCGGATGCCGCCGCGGACAAGACGGCGGAAACCTTCGTCGAAATGCGCAAGGCCGTTTTCCACGCCAACAAGCATAATATGGAACAGATTGCCGGTTACTCGGAAGAGGCCGGACTTCTCGATCAGTGCGCCCTGTCTTCACCAATGCGTAAAATCGAGCAAATGGCCACCTATACGGTGGCCGGCACACCGCAGCAGCAAAAAGCCTATGCCGCCTATCTGGAGTATTGGCGCAACATCTATGCCGCCCATCATTCCAGCCGCAACCACGATGACCCGGTGTTCATCGCCGAGCAGGCCGATCTGGTTCAGGCCATGAAAGGCGGATTTGACTGAGGTTTTTCCGCCAAACGGTCAATCATATTGATGAGAGCGACAACCCGCCCGGCACGCAGCATGTCGTCACCATCGCAGTGGTGTTGCACGATGGCAGCGCAAAAACCGTCCAGCCGCTGCCACGACGGGGCGTACGTGTCCGTTTTCACGTCTGAAACGGCGATGTCCCGCCGCGCGTCCTTGAAAGATGCGTTCAGCCGCAGGCCCGAGACATAGTCCCACCCGGTGTTTTCGATGATCATCCGTCCCCTGTCCCCTGTCACGTCCCAGCGGTGTAGCGGCGGACCGTCCATGGCATTTGACAGTGCGACCGATATGTCAGGAGCACCACCCGCAGACAGGTTCAGCACGGCGGTATCGTTGGCCGCCCTATCCGGCCCCGGTAACCAGGATCTGGTGATCGCATTGGAGACCCAGCCCGATTGAAACCGGACATCACCGAAAAGCCAGTCGAGTGCATGCAGCACATGGCACCCAAGGGTGGTAAAGACACCGCCTCCCATATCCGCCAGAACCTTCCATCCGTGAACACGATTGCGCTGGGCCCAGGACTGGACGGACCATGTGACCGACACCCGTTCAATAGAACCGACAGCGGCCTCTTCAATAAGCGTTTTCAGGGCCCTGAAACTGGCGGTGCCGGGAAACTGATACCCGGTTGCCACGGGCAGCGCGCGGGCGGCGGTGCCAAGGGCCGAGGCGGCGGTATCAGACAGGACAACCGGCTTTTCCAGAAAACAGGGCATGCCCTCGTCCACGCAGGTCAGGGCCATCCCCTCGGCCACCGCCGGTGGTACGGCGATGATCACACCGTCCACTCCAAGGGCGTGCAGGCCCTGCCCTGCTGTAATGAGGGGGCCTTGCAACGCGGGCGCATCCCGTGTCGGCATATCGCCGTACGGCCGCCAGTGACCGGCAAAGCGGACATGCGGCTGCCGCCGCTGAAGATGAGGCAGATAGGCCCTCAGGCCGTAACCACTGCCGGCAATCGCGATGCGTAGCAGTCTTGTGCCTTTCGCCATCCGTCAGGGCCCGTCAGTCCGTGTCCACGACAACGGGGTCCGGCAGGGGAATGATGACTTTGCCGCGAAACCCCCTTTTTCGGATATTGGCGATGATCTCATCGGCAATATGCCATGACAGCACAAGCGCATAATCGGGCTGTTCTTCATAAAGGCGGGTTTCATCAATGATGGGGATTTGCGTGCCCGGCAGATAATGACCGATCTTTGGCGATCCAGGCAGTTCACAGACGGCCGCGATCAGGTCCGCATGGGGACAGGCATAGCTGACAAGGGTTGAGGCCCGCGATGGGGCGCCGATTCCGAAGACGCTGTGTCCGGCATCGGCGATCCCGTTCAAAAGGGTTTGCAGGGCCCGGCGGTGCCGGACCACACGGCCGGCGAACGCAACCAGCGCGCTGCCGTCATCGAAACCCAGTGCTTTTTCACGGGCCAGCATGCCGCGCAAACGGTCCGACGGTGCGGCCTCTTCCGACAGGGTGAAAAAACAGCGTATGGACCCGCCGTGGGTCGGTATCGGCTTGGCATCGAAACAGGTAAAGCCATGGCGTGCCATGACATCCATCATGGATTTCACGGAATAATACCGCATGTGTTCATGATAGATCGTGTCGTACTGCAGCGTTTCGACAAGATCGACAAGATAATGGTTTTCGATGACGACCAGAGCGCCCGGCGCCAGCATCGCCTTTATATCGGCCACGATGCCATGCACGTCATCGGCATGGGCAAACATGTTGGTCGCCGTGACCAGGGACGGAGGGCCATGGATGGCAACGGCTTTGGCAGCGGCCTCCGCGCGGAAATAATCCTGAACCGTCGGGATGCCGGCGGCAATGGCATCCCTGGCGGCGTCGGACGGTTCAATCCCGACAAGACACGCGCCGCTGTCCTTGAAACTGTTCAACAGGGTCCCGTCGTTTGAGCCGATATCGACAATGACAGTCTCGCGGGACAGGGGCATGACCGCCGCCACATCCCTGGCAAGGTCTTCGAAATTGCGCCGCAGCGACGCGGTGACGCCGCTTCGATACGGGTAGCTTTCCGGAAACAGGACGTCTGGGGCAACGATATAGCCGATCTGGACAAGGCCGCACTTACCGCAACGCACAAGGTTGAGGGGAAAGGACTGCAACGCACCGCCAAGCCCCTCACTGTCCGGCAGGGCATTGACCGGCGGCAGGTGCCCGAGAAACAAAAGCGGCTCAAGCGCGCCGGAGCCACAATTCTGGCATATATCGATCTGACGGCTTCCGGGCATTCCCGCTCTTTCCCAAATCGTTACGGATGACACCACCACGTCCTTGACAGGACACGGGTCAGGACAATCGGCTCAGCCGTGAAAAGCCCTGTACCATTCAACCACATCAGGCAGACCGTCCCGCAGACTGATGCGCGGACGAAACCCCAGGGCACCGATTTTCGAGATATCCGCCAGCCTGATCCTGGTCTCCCCCGCAGGGGCGTCTTCCGCCTGCAAAGGCACGCGGTGTCCCAGGATATCCATGATCATATGCGCCAGATCCGCGATCGTCACCACCTCGTTTGAGCCGACATGATAGATGCCGTGGGCACCGGGCGTTTCATGTAAAAGCGCGACAGCACGGCAGAAATCATCGATGTGCATGAAGGCGCGCTTCTGCCCCCCGTCCCCCTTGATGGAGAGGGACCCTTCACGGGTTTCCGCCGTTTTCAGGGCCATCACCTTGCGGCATAGGTCCGGGATGACATGTTCATGCCCCATATCGGGACCGTAAATATTGTGGGGCCGGATGATTACGACCCGCTCCAACGCATCGGCAGCACAGTGCAGGGCCACCAGCTCCGAAATCAGCTTGCCACCCGCATAGCTGTAGCGCGGATTGAGCGGGTCCGGAATTTTCAGAATTTCGGTTTCAGGGGTCGGGACCTGCGACGGTGTCTGATACACCTCGGAACTGGACGCCAGAAACAGGTGCCGTACGGATGGCATTGCACAGGCGCGGGCAACATTCATCATGCCGTCCACCGCGACCGTCAGAACCTCAGCCGGCCGTTCATAGAAAAACCGGGTGCCGTTGACAGCGGCGAAATGCCAGATTGCCGTACAGCCATCGGCAGCCGTCAAAACGGTGTCGCCGCATCTGACGTCACCATCGACCAGATGCAGGCGATCATGGGTCATATCCAGACGGCCGCGCCGCCCCCTGCTGAAATCGTCGAGCACACGCACGCCGTGGCCCCTTCGCAGCAGCATATGGACAAGGGCGGATCCAACAAACCCGGCCCCACCGGTCACAAGATGCATGTCATTCATGGGATATCTTCAGTTGCCGATCTGACTTTGGCCGCCGTCATCCGTACGCGCAAACACGGTATTCTGCAACTGCGAGCCTTCACCATAAGCGACATAATCCACCGCCCCGGCGAGAGGCCCAGCCCGGTCCGTGCACGGCCAGAAGTCATAAATCACGCCGCCGGCCACCATGCGGCCCGCCAGAGCGTCCAGGTCAAGACGGTCAAACCTTTCATGATTGTTCAAGATCACCGTCAATGCCGCACCGTCCACGGCCTGTTCGATGGACGATGCCGGCTCGACACCGAGAGCACGGATATCCCCATCCCTGACTTCGGCATCAAAACCGATAAAGACAGCCCCCGGCAGTCGGGATTGCAGCGCCGACATGAAGGGTACGGCCATGGTTCCTCGCACATCGGCTGTCGCCGGGCGACCCTTGAAGGCCAGCCCCAGAAGCGCCACCCTGACCATACCAGCCGAATGGAACCGTGGCGTCAGCAGGCCGGCGATGGCAGCCGCGCCGCGTTTGGGCATGGCCTCGTTAATCTGACGCGCCACCCAGGTCAGTTGCGGTTCAAAACCGGTCCCCGCGAATGCGGACTGAAAAATATAAGTATCTTTCGAGAGGCACGGCCCGCCGACCAGGCCGACACTGGGCAGGTCCGTGCGTTTATAACCGTGAACCGCCGCATGGATGACGGCACTGGCATCAAGTGCCAGCGTATCGCAGATGGCCGCGATTTCATTGGTGAGCGCAAAATTGAGATCGCGCGCCATATTGTTGATCAGTTTGACCATTTCAGCTGATTCCACGTCGGGAACGTGGACAATATCCACCCCCAGGCTGGCAAAAAGGGTCTCGGCCCGCAGGGCGGATGCAGGGTCGGCGGCGCCGATAATCTGCGGGATTGTGTGCAATTCCCGCAGCGCCTGCCCCTCGACGATCCTTTCGGGACAGACGGCAAAACCGAACGTCTTGCCCGTTCTCTCCAGCATGGGCACCACCAGGGAGCGGGCAACGCCGGGCTTGACCGTCGAGCGCAGAATGACCAGATCGTCCGGCCGCATCCGGCGCGCGATTTCACGGACCGCATCGCGTAAGGCATCCAGACTGCAGCTTTTGTCCTCATGCACGGGGGTGCCAACCGTGACAATATAGATCCGCACGCACAAAGAGGCCGGAATAGCGGCGGCCGTCCGCAGCCGGCCGCTGGCCAGCCCTTCGGCGATCAGGTCAGTCAGGCCGGGTTCATGAATCCGGATGGAACCGGCATGAATGTCGGCAAGGTGATCCCGGTCCACATCGATACCGAGGACCCGGTGGCCGGCACCGGCCAGTGCGGCCGCCAGCGGCAGGCCGACATGTCCGAGCCCGATAACGACAATTTCTTCGGCATCAATTGTTTTTTGCGGCCCCATAAAAACTCCGAAAAAAGCATGAAGGATCGCCACCACCCCCAGGACGACCGCCCGGCAAAACGATACGTCGGCATGGCCATGTTGTCGAAGCAAAAAACAAGCCAGAATACCAATATGCTTTTATAAAACCGGACTGTTCCGCCGCGCCAGCCGGCAACGCGCACAGCACACTTGCCTGGGCGGACAGGGCGGCCATACTGTTGCCAAGCGGCACACCCGCGCGGGAAGTGTGTGCAACGAATTTTCAGGGATGACGGGATATGGCCGCCACGCCAGCCACAGCCTACGGAACGCTTGCCGAACGGTTTCCGGATTTTGACCTGAAGCCGCCGGATGTCATCGCCGCGCGCGCCACAAGCTTCTGGGACCCGTCGCCGGCACGCGGTGCCTGCCTGTTCAAACCAACCTCGACCGACGAGGTCAGCCGGTTCATGCGCCATTGCCATGAGGAAAGGCTGCCGGTGGTGATCCAAGGGGGGCGCACCGGCTGCGCCGGCGGCGCGGTGGCCGGTGACGGGCAGATCATCATGTCGCTGGAGGCCATGACGGAGATCGAGGAGATTGACGAGACGGGGCGCACCGTCACGGTCCAGGCCGGCTGCATCCTGCAAACACTGCAGGATGCCGTTGCCGAAAAGGGCTTTCTGCTGCCGCTGGACCTGGGCGCGCGCGGCTCCTGCACCATCGGCGGCAATGTGGCCACCAATGCCGGCGGCATCAATGTGCTGCGTTACGGCATGGTACGGGCTCATGTGCTGGGGCTGGAGGCGGTTCTGCCTGACGGCACGGTGCTGTCGTCCCTGAACCGCATGCTGAAGAACAACAGCGGCTATGACCTGAAACAGCTGTTCATCGGCAGTGAGGGCACCCTCGGCATCGTCACCCGTGTCGTGCTGCGGCTGGAGGAAGCGCAGCCGCACCGCGATACCGCACTGGTGGCGCTGGACCGTTTTGACGCCGTCCCCCTGTTCCTGCGTCACATGCAGCGGCATCTGGGTGGCGGGCTGACCGCGTTCGAGGCCATGTGGGGCGATTATTATGACGCCGTCACCCTGCCCGGCCACGGCCATGCCGCCCCCATGGCGCGCGGGGCGCCGTATTATGTGTTGCTGGACAGCACCGGCAATGCCGACAATACGGAAACTATGAACGGCGGCATCCTCACGGACGCGCTGGCCGCCGCGCTGGACGACGGACTGATCACCGACGCGGTGATCGCCAAATCCGCCCGCGAAACGGAAAATCTGTGGATCGTCCGGGAAAATTTCGAGGCCATCACCGCGCAAACCCCATGCTTTCTGTACGATGTCAGCCTGCCGATGCAGCATATGGACACCTATGTCACCGCCGTGCAACGGCAGGTGCGACAGAAATGGCCGGCGAACCGAGAGCAAGAGGGGCAATGCCATGTGCTCGGCCATGTGGCCGACGGCAATCTGCATCTGTTCATCTGTCCATTTACGGACGGGCCGGACGCCAAGCCCGTGGCGGACCGGATCGTCTATGAGACCCTGACGCCGTATGGCGGAGCGGTCTCCGCCGAACACGGCATCGGACACGACAAAAAAGACTGGCTGGGCATCACCCGCGACGAGACGGAAGTGGCCCTGATGCGCCGTCTGAAACGCACAATCGACCCGCGCGGCATTCTGAACCCCGGCCTGATTTTCGATATGACCGGACAGGACTGAAGGAGCGGGCAACATGCAGGTTTAAAGGGCTGCCCACAATTCAGTACCCCGGCATGGAAAGGACCGTCGCAGTGACCGCTCAATCCCGGTCCCGGGGCACATCCATGATGAGGTACCGCCGGGCATTGCGGGCGTCCGTATCGCTCCAGTTGCCGATGTTGGAATAGGTGAGAAAGGTGAAGCCTTCGCCCGTGCTTTGCCAGACGGTGGCGTTGGTCTTGCGGTCGCCGGCCCGGTAAATCTCGATCAGGGCGGGCAATCTGTTGCCGTCCAGATGCATGACCAGATAGCGCCGGGCGTTGGGCGCGTCCACATCGCTCCAGTCCCCGATGACGGAATATCCGGCGAAGACGAAGCCCCTGCCCGTGTTCCGCCAGATCGTCGCATTGGTTTTCCGGCCGGCGGCCTCATAGATTTCGACAATATCCGGCAGCCGGTCGCCGTCCGCGTCCATCACCAGATAGCGCCGGGCGTTGGAGGCGTTCACATTGCTCCACCCGCCGATCTGCGACGCGCCGGCAAAAATAAAGCCTTCGCCCGTATTCCACCAAAGAACCGCATTGGTTTTTTTGCCGGCGGCCTTATGGATTTCGACAATATCCATCCGGCGGTCACCGTCCGCATCCATGGCCAGATACCGCCGGGCATCCGGGGCGCCGACATCGCTCCACCCGCCGATATGACTGGGCTTACCGGACTGGCGAAATGCCCTGCCCGTGCTTTGCCAGATGGTGGCATTGGTTGTGCCCCTGGCGGTCCTGTAAATCTCGACCAGGTCGGACAGTCCGTCGCCATTGGCGTCCATATCCAGATAGCGCCGGGCATCCGGGGCCCCCACATTGGTCCAGCCGCCGATACGGCTCGGATTGCCCGACTGGCGGAAGCCGGTGCCGGTGCTCAGCCAGACGGTCGCATTGGTCCTGCCGGCAGCGGCCTTATAGATTTCAACCAGATCGGCCAATCCGTCGCCGTTCACATCCATGGCGCGGTACCGCCGGGCATCCGGCGCGTCCACATTGCTCCACGCGCCGATGGTCGCGGGGTCCGCCATCAACCGGAAGCCGTCATCGCCATTGCGCCAGACCGTCGCCCCGGTTCTGTTACCGGCGACCTTGTAGATTTCGACAATATCCGCCAGCCCGTCGCCGTCCACGTCCATGTCCAGATAGCGCCGGGCATCGGGTGCGTTCGCATCGCTCCACCCGCCGATCATACTGGGGTCGCCGGCCTTGCGGAAACGGGGTTTGGTATTTTCCCAGATGGCGGCGCCGGTTTTGTCGCGGCCCGCCTTATAGATTTCAACAATAGCCGGCACGGTATCGACATCCTGGGCGGCAAGCGGCGTGAAACACGGCGTTCCCACGACAAGACAGGACACAAGGGTCAGAAAACCGTATTTTTTCATGCGCATGCGGAGTCTCCCGTTCAACCGGCACCGCAAGGTAGCAAAACAAGCGGCATGTGCAACGGCGCAGAGGGCCATAAAAGCGATTGACCCTGGCCAGCGGGTTACCCGCCAATCGATACAGGGCGACTTCGCGGGGACAGACCGTCACGAACAGGTGCCAACCCCCCGCCCATTTATGGAGGGCTGACTGACCAGTCAGTCGGGCAGACATATCGGCCCTTCCGTGTTGCCTGTCTGGTCGACAGAACATTCTGGTCGATAGAACATGCGCCTTCCGGACATATGGACTGTGTATCCGGCCCGGTAAAAATTTACCCGAACAGGTCTATTTGCATGTCCTCATCCGTCGGCTTTGTCTTTAAATCGGTTTTGCTGTGCGCCAGAAGCGCGCGTTCAATATCGGCGAGAAAGGCCGACGGCGGCATGGCGCGGGGTTTGCCCCGCCACAGGCGCCTTTCCGCATGGCTGAGAAACAGGCGGTCCCGCGCCCGGGTCATACCGACATAAAACAGGCGGCGTTCTTCGGCCAGGTCCGTATCGTCCCCCGGCCCGAAACGCAGCGGTAAAATCCCCTCCTCCACCCCGGGCAGGAACACCACCGGGAACTCCAGCCCCTTGGCAGCATGGATGGTCATCAGCGCGACCCGGTCGGCGCGCGGGTCCCAGGTATCGGCCTCGCTGACGAATTGAAGCTCATGCATGACCCTGTCGTTGTCGCCGCCGCACGCCGTCAGCAGACGCTCCAGAGAGTGCCGGTCGCGGGTGTCCAGTCCACGCAGCGACGCGGCGGTGATGGCCTGTTCCCGGTCCTGAAGTGCTGCGATGAAATCCCGGACCGCCGGCTTGTCGATCAGCCTGCCGGCGGAATATTTCAGGAACGGCATGCCGGACCGCTCGAACGCCTCGACCAGGGCCTCGCCCTGGGCCTCCGTCCGGTACAAAACGGCGAAGTCCGAAAACCCGTAGTCCGTATCCCGCCCGTCACTGCGTCCGGTATCGAGGGAGAAAAAACTGTGACCGCCGATCAGACGTTCGATGGTTTTGACCATGAACTCAGCCTCGGCCTTTTCCGTCACGGCGGTATGAATGGTGATCTTTTCCGGGTTTTCGCGAACGACCTCGAACAGTTTGCGCACAGGCCCGGCGGCGGATATCACCTGCGCCGACGCCGTGACGATTTTGCCGCCGGAGCGGTAATTACGGGTGAGATGCAGGGCGGGCGCGCCCGGATAATCGTCATGAAATGTCGTGAAAAAGCGGGCATCGCCGCCACGGAACCCGTAAATGGCCTGATCCGGGTCACCGATGACACACAGATGACTGTCCGGTTTTGGCGCCAGCAGGCGGACCAGCCTGTATTGCTGCGCGTCAAGATCCTGATATTCATCCACCGAGATATGGGTATAGACGCCCGCAGCGCCCGGATCGTCCTCCAGCGCCTGAATGGCCATGGCGATCAGATCGTCAAAATCGATCCAGCCTTTTGCGTCCATGGCGTCCCTGTAATCCCGCAGCGCGGCACTGTCGGTTTGCGTGCGCCTGGCCTTCGAGATGTCCGACAGCAGCTTTCCGGCCTTGCGCTCGGGGATATTCAGCCTGTCCATCAGCAGGACGCGGCGCTCGGCCGTGTCGGCAATATGCACCTCGATACCCCGGCCCCTGACAATCGCCAGGGCAAGGGAGTGGAAGGTGTGGACATGCACGTCACGCCAGTCATCCGGCAGAAGGGATTCCAAGCGTTCCCTCATTTCAAAAGCGGCCCGGCGGGTAAATGTCACAGCCAGGCACTGCCGCGCCGGAATGCCCCGGTCCCGGATCATATGGGCAATGCGGTGGGTCAGGGTCCGCGTCTTGCCAGAACCCGGCCCGGCGGTGATCAGCAGGGGGCCGTCGACGATCTCCGCCGCCGCCCGCTGATGCGGATCGAGGGCGGCGAGAATGGGCGACATGGTGTCCGCTGCGTCTTTGTCCAACGTCGTGGCGGGCGGGGCCGGGGCCGTTTCCGCGTCCGCGCCGGCGGACACACCGTCCTCGGCCGGCGGCGCCTCTGCCGGTGGCGGGGCGACGGCCTTTTGACCCTCCGCGTCCCCGTCCGGGAAATCAAACAGCAGCCCGCCCCGGGTCAGGGTTTTCAGCTCCTGCGCCCCGAACATGCGGATGACGCCGTATTCGCCGTCATACCCCGGCTCGCGGATGACATCGCCCTTGCGCAGGCGCGATATGGCTTCGGCGAGAAGGGGGTTTTCCCCGCGAATGTCGTCCAGGGGCGCGCGCTCCAGAATATGCAGTTCCTGCCCCAGTTTTGACAGCAGATGCTCATAGGCCGCCTGCACCCGCTTGCTGCCGACGCCCACCCTTTCGATTTCCGCCAGGATTTCCGGCAGGGGGACCAAGCTCAACACCTCGGCGGCCTTGGGCGGCGGGGATGCCAGGGCCTCCGCCTCGGTGCGATCGGCGAGGGCATCGATCCTGTGCAAGACGCCGACGGTCAGTTTTTTGCCGCAGACCGGGCATATTCCCTTATGGGCCCTGGTTTCCTCAGGCGTGAAGCGGATGTTGCATTTGCGGTGACCGTCTTCGTGGTACTTGCCTTCCTCCGGGAAAAATTCGACCGTGCCGCCGAACCCTTCACCGGTTTTCAGGGCGTGCAGCATCGCGAAATAATCAAGGTCGCAGTCATAAGCCGTGGCTTCGCGCCCGATTTTCGGCGGCGAATGCGCATCGGAATTGGAGACCAGCCGGTATTTGTCCAGCCGGGACAGTCGCCAGTTCATGGCCGGGTCCGAGGACAGGCCCGTCTCGATGGCGAAAATATGGTCGGCGAGATCGCCGTAACAGTCCTCGATCCGGTCAAAGCCGGATTTCGAGCCCAGGGCCGCGAACCAGGGCGTCCAGACGTGGGCGGGGATCAGGTAGGAGGACGGACTGCTTTCCAGCGTGATTTCCAGCAGATCGCGGGAATCCAGCCCCAGGATCGGGCGCCCGTCGGATTTAAGATTGCCGATTTTCGACAGGCTGGCCACCAGTGTGTCGGCGGCCTCCAAGTCCGGCACCAGCAGCAGATGGTGCACTTTGCGCACCTTGTCCCATTTTTTGTAGATGGTGGAAATCTCCACCTCCAGCATGAAGCGTATGGGCGCGTGCCGGCAGGCGGCGGGACTGCGATCGTCCACCCAGGCCTGAATGTCGGGGCGCAGCTTATAAAGGCCCGGTTCCGCCGGTTCCAGCTTCTCCTTGATTTCGGCGAGCCAGGCGGGATGGGTGAAATCACCGGTACCGAGAACCGTGATCCCCTTTTTCCGGGCCCACAGCGCCATATGGTCGATATCGGCATTTTTGCTGCACGCCCGCGACCATTTGGAATGAATTTGAACATCGCTAAAAAACCGCATGGGTTTACCCTACACGCCCTGAATGCGGAGTGCCATGCTCATAAGTGCCTTACTGTGGAGACTATAGGAGGGTGCGGTGACTGACTGGTCAGTCGAGATATACAGAATGTCAATTCTAACCTCTATTACCCCGTCCCTACAAACTATCGGCTTGCGCAGGATTGAGTGTTTATGAAGGCAGGGTTTGAACCCATGCCCTTAGGCTATAGGACTGGAAGAATTATACTTGCCAAAAAGGAAAGTTAGGCTCCATGGCTATGAACTCCTAAGGCCCTAAGCTGTTTTTCGGTCCATTGAAAATCAAAACATTCGGTCTGAAGCGAGTGAATTTCCTCGTCGGTCATATCCCCAAACTTCTTTCCAAAAAAGATAGCTTCGGAAGACGGCCTTCCAGTTTCTTTTCGAACAACAAGACTTGTGAGGGGCGGCAGATTGCATTTCTTAAGCCAATCCTGGCAAGCATCCAGATATGGGCCAAGTCCCCGGCCCGGAGACGGCCCCGCTCTGCACAGTGCGACACCCAGCTCGGTGTAAGTGATAGTCTGCCGTTTCATGGAGATCTTCACCAACTCGCTAGCAACACGATTGGGATGATACGCCACCTTTTTGCCTCCATCTTATCGATTAGTGTCGATTTGTCCGGTTAGTCGGGCTCTGTTCCTGTCTGGTCCATTTTGGTTCGATATATTATCCTTCGGACCATGCCCTAAAATGTGAAATCTCATCGTATGATGAGGTCTTCTTTTTAGTTGCTTGCGAGAGTATGATATATTGCTTTCACCTTGTTGCCTCGGCTGAACCAGCAGGCTTCTATCCTTCCCCCTTACGACCAACGTTTTGCAGAAGGCGGACGACTTAAACCCATTGGGTCCGACATGGCCACGGCAAAATACTTTCAAGAGGTTTTTTCATCACGGTGAGACCGGCTGTACGAACGCAGGCGAAGTTGTCAGCCCGAAACGGTTCTGGCGCGGAAGATACGCAATTGCGTTGCCGCGAAACCGTGATGTATACAGACCAGAGTGAATACCACAATATTATCATATCCTTAGGAGGTGATCATAGCAACGGTGAGCGAGGACATTCTCCTTTCAGGGCAGTATGTTGCAGATGCCCTGATGAAAACTTTTCCCATGCCACGATCTGTCATTGAAATCAGCACCACTCCGGGTCAGTGGTGTTCCGCTTTTTTCGAGAGAGGGGCAACCCTTGTCGAGGTGCTTTGCGAAAAACCGCCCGAACCTTTTGATATTGTGGTCTCACCGGAGTGTTATTCGGAACTGCCAAGCGACTTATCCGACTTTGGCGACCGGCAGCCGTCCGATCTTGCCATCTGCATCAATGCTCTACGTGCCTTGAGGGGCAAGGATGAAACCATCACAGCGCCCCGTCTTGTGGAGGGCATCTCGTCCCTCGCTAATACCATTATTTTTTGCGAGCCGGCCCCACACATCCAGTCCACTGAGGAAAATGACCATATGTGGCCCAGCGCTTGGGTTTCCCTGTTCTCACGTCACGGTTTCTCGCTTCACGATGTTATCCGACCAAGACTGTGGGGCAACAACCGCATTGACTGGCAGTGGCGTCAAAACATGCTCCTGTTTGTGCGGTCATCCGCCGTGCAAGACCCCGGCATCCCTGAGACGGAACATCCGGTTGATATCGTTCACCCCGAAAACTACCGCGACGCATGCCGTCAGTATGAAAAGGATGTTTTCGGGGCGGACTTTATGCGTGCCCAGGATATAGAGCGTGATCTCATTCTCTGGTCAACATACTGTACCAATGCCGAGCACAAGGAAATGTGCCAATCTTGGATTCATCAAATTGAACAGAACGGTATCGATGAGGTTTTTCTGGCCTGTGCCGGCGGCATCAACAGCCTTGCCCCTTACCTTTTGAATACTCTGCCACGACACGGTATCGAGATATCAGGCTATTTCGATTATCTGGAAGATGAACTCAGTGAGCACTTTTCATCTTTGGAAACCTATCATCGGAGAAACCTGACGGCGGCGCCTCTTCTCAACGCCAAGGCGATATTCATCGCCTCTCCCGGCTATGCCGCAAACATCATTCAAACCCTGAAGCAGGTGATAGATCTGGATACAGTCCGTGTCATTGGCGCGAGTCTTGAACAACCGTCCGTAAAGTGATGGGCGCGTGATCGATTGTATCGGTCGACCGGCATGAGAAGAATGCGTATGACTTATAAAATCACAGCCGCGATTTGTACCTATAATCGATATCCTTACCTGGAAAAGGCTATCGCCAGTCTGGCAAATCAGAATTTTGACCCCGATACTTATGAAATTCTTGTTGTTGATAATACGAATGATGAAACGATTACGGGTAATTTTTGGGACCGGCTGACGCGCCCCAAACAGCTTCGCGTTCTTTACAGCCATCCGCCGGGCCTGTCCCGGGCGAGAAATCTTGTCGTGCGCGAGGCTTCCGCCCCTTATGTCTGTTTCCTGGACGATGACGCGATTGCGTCGCCCGACTGGCTAAAAACTCTTTTTGACTTTTTTGAAGCGGAGCAAGGCGCCGGCGTGGTCGGCGGCCCGGTTCATCCCATATGGCCGACGTATGAACCCGATTGGCTTCCACCGGAAACGAAAGGAGCATTGACGATCCTGGATCTGGGAGCGGACACTAGGATTCTTGAACCGCACGAATATGTGTGCGGCGCCAATATCGCATTTCGCATAGCCGCGCTCAACCCGGCCGACAGCTTTGACGAACGGGTCGGCCGGATCGGCAGCGTGAGCCTGTTGAGCAATGAAGAAATCATCGTCCAAAAACAGTTGGAGGCCGCAGGGTGGACGCGCGGCTATTGCGCGCACGCCAGTGTCCGTCACCATGTGGATGAAAACCGTTTAAGTCGCTCCTGGTTTCGCTCACGCATGGCGTGGCAAGCGGTTTCCGAAGTCCTGTCCCATGATGAACACCCATATGCCTATGGCTGGGCGCTCAACAGTCTTCTCTCAGCCGCGAAATCACTGGGTGGAGCAGAACTGCTGCAACAGGTTTTCGAAGATGCAAACGGAGCTGCCCTTGATGAACAGTTGAGTTTGATCAGGCACCTTGTGGGTATCCTGCTTTTTTCAAACCAGTTGCCTGCTGAAAACCGTGAGACATTCGCAGGTTCACTCAACCAGTTGGCGGTGCAGGAAGACAAGACACGCAAGCAAGCCGACGATAAGACCTATAGACGCCGCCCCGATATTCTTAGCCTGCCCGCACTGCCGCACATATTCACGGAATTCCGCGAAAGCCACCCCTATATGTACGATGCCTACGCCCTGAGCGGTAAGACAAGCTATATCCCTTTCGAGGAAAAGGCCTGGCAGCGTCCGGTTTACAAGTCTTTGCGCACTCTTTCAGACAGCCTGCACGCTGGTCATAAGACCCTCACATTTCTCACGCTGGACCCATTTCTGCAGCCCTGGCAGATTGAGGGGTTTTTCTCTTTTGTAACGCAGCAAACCGTCGCGGTTTGCGGGTTTCAGCACCGTATGCCCACGCATACGGGCCCGCGTTTCGATCACCTTACCCGTAAGACCCTGCTCAGACTTGAAAAGGTTTTTGTGTATTCGCATGACCTCAAAGATTCTCTGGAAGACAAATATGATATCCCGAATATTGTCTATATCCCCGCACACTCCATCACATACGCATACAACCGCACGGTCTTTACCCGTGACCGGTTGAACATACCGGATGACCACAGTGTTTTTTCAATGATGGGCGAGATGCGAACGGGAAAAGGAGTCGAGCTTCTTTTGGAAGCCATTCCCTTGATCACGCGCGATTGTCAGAAAAGAATGACCTTTATATTTGCCGGGAAGGGTGTCGTGGTCTCCAAGCAAGAGATTGAAGACGCCCTGTCGGATACGGCATGCAATGCCCTGATATTTGTCGGTGATACCAAGACAAATAACTTTCGCTACCTGAATAGCAAATTTTACGGTGACCTCATCAATATTACGGATCTGGGTCTCCTGCTGTATCAGCATGATCAGCGCTACTGCAAAAGCGGATTGATAAACCAGTATACCGGCGCCCGGAAAACAATCGTCGCGACACGGAACAGTTTTGTCGGTGATGAAGTCGTCGCACATGATCTGGGCTACGTTCTGGAAACCGAAACACCGCAGGCTTTGGCGAAATTATTGGAACGGTGCGCCGACGAACGGAAAAGCTTTCATCAGTCGGACAAATATCAAGAGATACACCGTCAAAGCACCCCCGCATATGTCGCAAAAGCCCTGATCGATGAGTTGGACACCCTATGAAAGAGATGAGCAAGTCGATCCCGCGCCGCCTGTCACAGCCCAATTTCCTGCGCCGGTATTTCGTGGGATCCGGCCTTGATATCGGCGGAAAGCCCGATCCGCTGACACTGTATACCGAGACCTTCCCCATGATGGACGCTGTCCGCACATGGGACAGGGAGGATGGTGACGCCCAGCTTTTGGAGGGCGTTAACAGCGAAAGCTTTGACTTTGTTCACAGCAGCCATTGCCTTGAACATCTAGCCGACCCCTGGGTGGGCCTGAAAAACTGGTTGAGAGTGTTGAAGCCCGGCGGTTTCCTGATCCTTCTGGTCCCGGATGAAGACCTTTATGAACAGGGTGTCTTCCCGTCCGCGCGCAATGCAGACCACAAATGGACGTTCACAATCTATAAATCGACGTCGTGGTCGCCGCGGTCCATCAATCTCCTCGACATGATTGTCAAAACCGATGTGCCGTTACGGGTGGAGAAGATTGAACTTCTCAATGCCACCTACCGGTTTGACCTACCACGTTTCGATCAGACCATGACCCCCATTGGCGAATGCGCCATTGAGTGCGTGCTGCAGAAAATGACGCCCCAGGATACGGAAAACCAGGGTTTGTACACGCCGGGTGGACAGCCCGACACAGAACTCCGCACCCATTATAACCAGTATCTGGACGATCATCAGAGTGCCCGCGCCGCAAATAGCGGTCGGCCCCCCTTTTCAAACACCAAGCCACTGTAGGCTGTCCTGGCCGGAGGAACCCGAGCCCCTTCACATTGGATTGGCGGGCCGAGGACGCGGCGCCTGATCGTGCCTTTTCATGGATTGGTGTGTTTTCGGATGGAATGTCCTGTTCATTGATGCTGTGTGCGGAGTGTTATAAGGGGGTGCGGTGACTGACTGGTCAGTCGGGGTTTTCGTGTGAGCCAGAGGTTCGTTCCCGGGTCACCGTCCGTGTCCCTCACGTTATCCATCGCGTCCAGGTTCGGTCGGATCGCTGGAGAACAGTGCGATCTTGTTGCCTTGAGGGTCGCGAAGGTAGCCGACATAAAAATGCGGCCCATAGGAAGCACGGAAGCCCGGCTGGCCCTCGTCCAAACCGCCTGCGGCCAGCGCGGTGGCGTGAAGGTCCCGAACCTGCTTTTGGCTACGCGCCTCGAACGCGATCATGGCACCGTTCCCGGCCGTGGCCGGACGCCCGTCGAAGGTTGGTTTGACGTAGAATTCCGGCAAGGAGACAGACTGACCCGGTTGTTCGGGCAGCGCGTAGCTGAGGCCCGCAAGCCCCTCCTCCAGCGCGTAACCAAGGGCCGGCAGAAACGCAGAGTAAAACCGTTTCGCGCGGGCCATGTCATCAGCACCGACGGTGACATAGGCAATCATGCCGCATGTTCCTTTTCGCAGATTTGGGTATTGAAACGAGTTTACCGTATTTTGGCGGGCCAACACACAATTCGGTCCAATACATGCCGCGATGACTGACCGGTCAGTTGGTCTTTCTGTCTGACCGGGGGCGTGAGGCGTCCTGTTTTTTGATTTCCGGCGTCCACCCCTTCAAGCTTATGGTTTGAGAGGGTTTATTGTTGATTGCGAGGATGGGCCTGACGTTTTGTAGACTACGCGATTGGGACATCAAGACTGAAAGTGCAGGATATGAATCCTGCGGCAGATTGCAGCGCGCCGGCATCTCGCTTCTCTGCCATTTTGAAATTGTCCAATTCCAACCAAAGCGGATATTGAATTCACCAAACAACCGACCAGCGTCGTCAATTGCTTTGGTAACTTTTGTATCGGTTAACTCTGGTTCCCAGATCGGGGCACGCCATTCATCACCGACCCTGACACGAAGTTGTCCGGGTTGGCCTTACCCGGTGCCTTCTCCGGTTGATCGCGTTGCGCGCTCAGGCGCCAAAGCCATCGGATAGACAGCTTCTTTTGTGACAACACATTTTAATGGAGATAGCGACGGTTTCAGAGATTCAGAACTAAAGGCACTGTAAAAGCCACCAAAGCCGATGAAGCAAAATCCCCCGGTCACAGCATCCAAAATCCACTTTGATGACCAAGTTTGGTTGCGGCTTGGTCGTCGTATATCAAACTCGACCCCAAAAGTGGATATCGCTTCACACTGACGCCAAGGGTTTCCAACGTTTACCTGACTTTATGTCGGATATCTTTTTCGTAAAACCTGCCGGCCAGGAAGTACAGCGCGCCGGACAGCAAAAAAACCAGCG
Source organism: Eilatimonas milleporae (assembly GCF_003688555.1). GTDB lineage: Bacteria > Pseudomonadota > Alphaproteobacteria > Sphingomonadales > Kordiimonadaceae > Eilatimonas > Eilatimonas milleporae. The sequence continues at coordinate 20,218 of NZ_REFR01000012.1, read as the reverse complement.
CTCCCAGAACAGATGCCCATTTTGTTCCATAAGCTTTTGCTTCGACACAGTTTTTTAGCAATTCTGCGCTGAGATGCGAGTCTCCCAGGCTGCACTTTACCGACAAAATATCGGCAACGCCCAAAGCATTGATTTTTGCGCTGGTAAAAACGTCGGCAAACGCGCCTACAATCGTTGGTCCAGCGCCATATCCGACCAAATTGATGATAAAGAGCAGGATGGCGATAGCCGTCGCCCGGGTACGCGGGTTCACAATCGACTGGACGACATTGTAGGAGGCGCCAATGTAAAAATATTGGAAAAGACCCGCGGCGATCAATGCCAGCAACATCATTTGCACGGTGCCGGCCAAATATCCCATAATCAACAAAGGTGTACTGACAATAAATGAGAGTGCCGGAACCCAAATCGGCGCCAATGGATATTTTTTAGAAAACCGCTGAATCAGGATGCCTGAGAAAGGCATGCCCAATGCGCTCGCAAGATATATCGGTGCTATATAGTAAATTGCTGCATCACCAGGGGTCAGCCCAAAACTATATTGTGCATACAGGGACTTGAAACTGGCCAAGCCATAACCGGCAAATGTTGCCATTGAAGTTCCCAGCGCGATCAGCCAGAAAGTCGGTTTACCGGCAATTTCAGATAATGTTTCCTTCAAAGTCGCTCTGGCAACGCGTTTGACGCCCGGTGGCTCCGTGTAGCCCCTTGGCGGTTCTTTCACCGTCAAAAGGAAAATGATCCCGATCAGAATGCCTGGCGCACCGATATAGATGAAAGCGTCGCGCCAGGTCATGATTTTCAATATGAAACCGCCCGCCAGCTGCGCTACAAAGCCGCCCAGCATGACGCCCATTGCATAAACACCAAGAGCAACAGGCCGTTGCTCCGGTCTATAATAGTCACTGATGAGTGAGTTGGCCGGCGGCGTGCACCCCGCCTCCCCTACACCAACGGCGAGACGCGCAAGTAGCAGTGTTAAAAACCCTATGGTGTAGCCGCACAGCACGGTGGCGACCGACCATAAGACAACACACGCCCCAATTATTCGAACACGGCTAACGCGTTCCGACAGTCTGGCGATAGGAATGCCGAGAAACGTATAGAAAAGGGCAAACCCAATACCCGTCAAAGCCCCAAACTGGAGGTTGCTCAGGCCAAATTCATCAATAATGGGGCGTCCAACGACACTGATGAGTACCCGATCAACAAAATTCAGCGTGTAAATAAATGTGAGTGTACTCAAAACATATGTGCGGTATCCGCGGCTTCCGAAACCGGAACTTGACGGTGCTGTTACGCTTGTCGCAAGAATAGACATCAAAACCGTTTCCTTCCCAACACCATCAGGTTTCCTGCCTCGCTCCCAGAAAACCTCCCCCTCTCCTCTGTAGCGGGTTCAATCTTCCGTTTTACGGCGCTCAGTCTTTTTGCGGTGGCGGGTCAAGCCCAAGTTCGTCCAACACTTCCGCGGTATGCTGACCCAAAAGTGGCGCAGGGTTTATCTCTTTTTCTTCGCTATTGTGAAAGCGAACCGGGGGCTGCATTTCCCAGAACGCGCCTTCGGTCGGATGTTCGCGCCGCTGAAAAAATTTGGTCGCAACGAGATGGGGGTCCCGCCTCAACGCCTCTAAATCATTGATGCGGCCAACTGGAATTTTGGCAGCGTCAAAAGCCTTTAGCCAGTGGTCCGTTGTTTCCTTTTCCAGGTATATCTGGACACGTTCATGCATATATTCTTTATTATAATAGCGTTTCTTTCGATCGTTGAGCTGTTCGTCTTCAAGCTCATGCGGGGCGCCCAGAACCTGGAAGGTTTTAATCCAGCGGTCATCCGTGTAGGGCGCTATCATCATCCAGCCGTCTTTGGTTTTCATCGGCTGCAAAGTGGTATCAAAACTCCTTGTGAAGCCGAACGACCCGGTTGGTGGATCGAAAACCGCCTCATCAAAATGATCCTGCAAAAGAAAGCTTGTGGAACATTCAAGCATTGGCACTTCGACGTGCTGGGCCTCACCGGTTTTATCTCTTTGCCGCAAGGCCGCCAGCGTTGCATGGACGGCGTGAAGACCTGAGACTTTATCCGCCAGCAACATCGGAAGAAAACGCGGGCGTTCATTACCATCCAATCGTGGCAGAAGACTCGCCATGCCAGAATAGCCCTGAATAATATCGTCAAACGCGGGACGACCGGCGTAAGGGCCATCGGTGCCGAAACCGACACATTCCACATAAACGATATCTTTTTTTATCGACCTTACATCCTCAAAACCCAGCCCTTTGCGTTTCATCCCGGCAGGCAGCGCATTATGGATAAAAATATCGCTATTTTTGATCAGGCGTCGAATTGCCTCCTTTCCCCAATCCTCCTTGAGGTCGAAAACAACGGACCGCTTGCCGCGACTGAATGTCATATGATGCGGGCCCATTTTGCGCGTGTTCGCCGGCTTTCCGGCGATACGCATAATGTCCCCTTTCTCCGTCTCGACCTTTATGACGTTGGCGCCCATGTCCGCTAACGTTTGCGTGCAATAGGGACCAAAGACAAATGATGTCATGTCGGTGATTGTGATGTCGGATAGAATTGTTGTTGCGGGCATGAGGTACGTTTCGAATTTTCACTATGAAGTTTGAGGATTGAGTAACGGTGCGGGGCCATTTAAACTGAACCAGGATTTGGCGGTTTTCGCACATTTCCCGAAGCCGTATTCTCCACACCGGCTTCAAGCCCCAGTTCCGCAAGAACCGCGTCGGTATCTTGTCCGATATGCGCGGCAGGCCGGATTTCTTTCCGTGGAATTCCATTGAAACGAACCGGGGGCTGTATTTCCCAATAACCGCCTTCCGTCGGGTGTTCACGCAGTTGGAAAAAGTTCGTTGCGGCGAGGTGGGGGTCGTTTTGTAAGTCTTCCAGACTGTTAGACTTTGCCGCAGGGATGTCCGCTTTATGGAACAGCGCCAAAATCTCGCCAGTGGAATAATTGGATATGTACAGGGACAGTTTTTCCTGCATTAAACTTCTGTTTGCCCGTCTGGATGCGAAGTCTTTCAATCGTTCGTCGGCGAATACATCCGTAGCGCCGAGCACCTCAAACGCGCGCACCCAGCGGTCATCCGAATATGGCGCTATAACGACCCAGCCATCCCTGGTTTGAAAAGGTTGTCGCGTTGGGTCCAATTGGCGCTCGTAACCAAAGTCGCCGGTGGGCGGGGTCATCGTCGCCTCGTCAAAATGCTCCGCCAGCAGGAAGTGGGTAACGCACTCCAACATCGGAACTTCCGTGTGTATAGCTTCCCCGGTTTGATTTTTCTTCAGCAGGGCCGCCAGGGTTGCATAAACCGCATGAAGGCCGGAGATTTTGTCCGCCATCGCCATAGGGAGGAAGCGTTTCTTCTCACGACCGTCAACCCGTGGCAAAAGGTCCGTCATACCGGAAAGGCTTTGAATAATATCGTCATAGGCAGGTTGCCCTGCATAGGGCCCATCCGGCGAGAAACCAAGACAATGGACGTAAACGATGTCCTTCTTGACCGACCTGACTTCCTCGAAAGTAAGCCCCAGCCGCTCGATGGCGGATTGCCTGATGTTATGAATGAACACATCGCTCTGTTCGATTAAACGCAGCGTTGCCTCTTTTCCGAAGTCAGTTTTGGGATCCCAGTCGACGCATCGTTTGCCTCGGTTCAGCGTCAAGTGCGTTGGGCTCATTCGAGGTGTTTTTGATGGCCTGGAAACCAAACGAATAACGTCACCTGTTTTCGGTTCAATTTTGACAACGTCAGCGCCCAGATCAGCAAAAGTCTGCGTGCAATACGGGCCGAACAGCACTGTCGTCATGTCCACGACTTTTATACCCGTTAGAAGCGAAGTGGCTGGCATGTTCGTATTCCATTTACCCCGGTTTGCCCGTGCCGGACCAACGCCGTCGAATCCGGACGCAAGCGAAAATCATCGGGCCTGCAAACCTCCGCAATTACAGTGGAAAAACCTGCAAGCCGCCTTTTCCGATATCATCACTATTCACCAAAACGGAATTATATTCAACATGTGAAATATATATTCAATATAATGAATTATCTGTGGATCGGCCACCGACCCTGAACTTTTGTGCGCCCCTGAACTTTTGAAAAGTTCAGGGGCGCACAAAAATAAAGAAGGAGGTTTGGCGGGCTTGCCTACGCCGATATTGAACAAATCGACCATTCAATATATTGAATATCGCCGCAAACTGATATTAAATGCCGTTTCAACCTATTTACCGGGATTGCCCATGCCACCACGCGTTAATGCCGTTTCAAACGCCTATTCGATTTTAAGATATTTGGCCGATCAATCGATCCCGAAAGGTGTCACCGAGATAGCGCGTGAAACGAACATAAGCGCGAGTTCCAGTTACAATATACTGAAGACGCTGGTTGAACTGAATCTGGTCGCCTTTCAGAAAGATACAAAGGGTTATGAACTCGGCATTGGCATATTTGAACTTGCGCGTAACGGCATGACCAACCGTGCGCTGCTGGCGCTGGCGCAACCTGTCTTGGCCAAGTTGGCGGAACAGCATTCGTGCCAGGCCAGTCTTTGGGAATTGTTTGATAATTCGCGTGTTTTGGTTGCCATTGGCCAAACGTCAGCCATTGCCAGGCTGAATGTTGATATCGGAACCACGTTTCCGATTGGTGCAGGCTCAGCCGGGCGAATTGTGATGGCAGAGCACATGCATAACCATGCAAGATTAAAAGAAGCTTTCGATGCCGTAGATTGGGGCGGTGAGTTTACGTTCGAAGAATATGTCGCCGATGTGAAAAAAGCAGCCAAAAACGGTTTTTCCATCGACCGCGACAAGTTCTTTCGGGGCATTACAACAATATCGACTGCTTTCGCAGACCAGACAACAGGTCGTCGATATTGTTTAACCATCGTCTTTTTGTCGGCGCTGCATGACCGCAAGTCTCTAGCTTCCATTGGCAAGAAACTAAAAGAAGCGACGCAGGGCCTTGTCAAGGCTACAAGCCACACTCTTCCGCAAACATAGAATTTAGCGCCGCCAACTTGACTTTGTTACCGCCACCGAAACGGTTTCACAGGCTTCAATATATTCTTTTTCAAGGCGGTCAACATACTCGGCAACCGACATTCTTTTGTCGATAGCGCCAATGCCCTGGCCGCAGCCCCAAATATCCTTCCAGGCTTTTTTCTTCATGTTCCCTCCGGAACCGAAGTTCATTTTGCTTGGATCACTTTGCGGAAGGTTATCCGGGTCCAGCCCCGCCTTGCGAATGGAAGGGGCGAGGTAATTTCCATGCACGCCCGTGAACAGGTTTGTGTACACAATGTCGTCCGCGTGCGATTCAACCATCATGTCGCGTTGCGGGTCAATGCTGTTGGCTTCATGGCAGGGAATAAACCCTGAGCCAATATATGCCAGATCCGCACCCATGGCCTGAGCAGCGGCAACGGCCCTTCCATTGGCGATTGCCCCGGAGAGTACGATTGGTCCGTCAAAAAACTCCCGCAGTTCCTGCACCAATGCAAACGGTGACAACCTTCCGGCATGGCCTCCCGCCCCGGCGCATACCGGGATCAGGCCGTCCGCACCCTTCTCAAGGGCTTTCTTTGCAAACCGCACATCGACAACATCATGCAGTACAACACCGCCATAGGAATGGATCGCGTCGTTCACTTCTTTGCGGGCCCCCAGTGATGTTATGACAACAGGCACCCTATACTTCACGCACATTTCCACATCATCCATGAGACGATCATTGGACTTGTGGACAATCTGGTTGACGGCGAAGGGGGCTGCCGGGCGATCCGGGTTCTGACCCGTATATTCCGCCAGCTCGGTTGTAATGCGGTCCAACCATTCATCCAGCACATGCGCCGGACGGGCATTTAGTGCGGGAAAAGAGCCCATTATTCCAGCTTGACATTGTGCAATGACAAGCTCAGGCCCCGAAACAATAAAAAGCGGACTGCCAATAACCGGCATGCGCAACCCGTTGAAAATACTATGCAATGCCATCTCTGAACCCCTTTCCCCATCGACCCTTTTGACACTCTGACAGCTAAAAAGCTTCCGATATCGTGTCGCGAATATATTCAATATACTGAATATATATTCCACTTATTGAATATTCTGGTTTTTCTGATATAAATTTCAAGAAATCAAGAGCCAAAAATTTATGTTTAGGGGAGGTTGGGAACATGAATTGGCAAGGGAAGAGGGGCATGAGCCTCTCAAAACTTTTTTTATCCGCATCAATTGGCGTTATGGCTACGGGGTTTGGGGAGGCCGCCGCGAATGCTCAGAACGCTGACGATAAAACGGATGAACTGACTATAGATGAAATCGTTATAACCGGGTCTTTTATCAAAAGAGACCCTGCCAGTTCGGCAAGCCCGCTATCCATCATTGGCCGGGATTCACTGACTGACCAAGGCATCGCCAATCCAATCGATTTTGCCAGATTTCTGACCGCCAATACCGGTAGTGAGCTGAATGCCGATATTTTCACCTCGGGCGGGGTAGCGGGTACCGCTCAGTATAATCTACGCGGCCTTGGCCTTGGCTCCACGCTTGTTCTTTTGAACGGTCGCCGTTCCGTTCTTTCAGGCGCGGACAACAGCAGCTCTCTCAGCTTTGTCGACATCAATACATTGCTGCCCCAGATCATGCTTGACCGAATTGAAATTCTGAAGGACGGCGCTTCGACTTTGTATGGCTCCGACGCTGTCGCAGGTGTTGTCAACCACATCACGCGAGACAAGTTCGTGGGCGGCGAGATTGCGATCGACTATCGCAATGGCCTGGCGGATCAACGCAATTATCAGGTTGACGCCATATATGGCTGGGAGTCCGGCGCGACCAATATCGTCGTCGGTTTCAGTTTCGTTGACCAAACAAAATTATTGGCCAGCGAAAGGGAATTCGCCACCGTGTCATCCGGTATCGGAAGCCCGGGCGCTTTCTTCCCGCAAACCGCCAGCGGCGCAAATCTCGGCGGACCGGTCACTGACCCGCTTTGTGGGGTTGTCGGCGGTTCAACACCAAGTTTTCCTGGTGGGCCCGGGGTGTGTTCATTCGATCTGGCCCCCTTCACCGATCTTGTCCCCGATGACCAGCGCGTCTTGGGCATGCTTACCCTACGTCATGAATTGGCCTCGGGTATGGAACTGTTTGCCGACTTCAACTACAGCTGGCGCGAGTCAAAACGGACCGGGGCGCCAAGTTTCCCCGGGCTTCGCCCGATTACTGTTCCACTGGACCACCCTCGGGTGATTGCCGGCGATGCGCCGACATTCACCGTGCCGTCGCCACCTCTCGCGCAGTTGCGTTTCTTTGGGCGCCCATTGGGCACCGGCTTTGATGCGGTCGAAAGTATTCTTGAAGACGATTACTATCGCTTTACCGGTGGCGTTCGCGGTGACCTTTCCGGTGGCTGGGACTATGAGGCCGCCGTCACTTACGGCCACAACAGGCACTTTAGCTCCGGGCGAAATGACGTTTTGGCCGCTGAGCTGCAAGAAGCGATCAATACCGGGGCCTTCAACCCATTTGGCACCGCACTTAATGGTGTGGCCCCCAATGATCCCGCCGTTATCGATTCTTTCCGGGCCAACAATGAATTCGTCGTCAAATCGAATCTTGTGACGGTTGACGGAGTTGTCTCCGGCGATATTTTCGAGCTGCCGGCGGGATCGGTCGGGCTGGCCTTTGGCGGTCAATATCGTTACTCGGACCGGAATCTGGATGCCAACGACCTGTCTAACGCACGTGCGTTTTTCTTCACGATCGGGACGCCGGATTTTTCAGGAGACCTGACAGCATTCTCATTCTTCGCGGAAACGGCCATTCCCGTTGCAGAGTGGATGGAAATTCAGGCGGCCCTTCGATATGAAAATTATAATATAGACTCGATTGGCGACAGCATCGATCCGAAGATTGCCGTGCTGATCCGGCCAAATGACGTTATCTCGCTGCGGGCGTCATTCTCAACGGCATTCCGGGCACCACAAGTGCAACAGCTTGGTGAGACCAATGTTGCTGTCAACCCTGTATTTGACCCGCTGAACCCAACAGGCCCGGGCGTGGTTTTTGTGCCGATTGAAACCGTTGGTACACGCAATTTGCGGCCGGAAGAAGCGACGACCTATAATGCCGGGCTTTCCTTAAGCCCTTTCGATGGGTTGTCCTTTGACTTTGATTATTGGCGTTTCGAATATGATAACCTGATCACTGCCGAGAGTGCGCAGGCAATTGTCAGCGCCAACCCCAATGACCCGGCAGTCACACGGACAGGCGGCGTTATTGAGCGTATCAATCTTACGCTGATCAATGCACCAAGTCTTGAGACGGATGGTTTCGATTTCGCGGTAACCTATGACACGACAATTCCGGATACCGACTTTAATTTCGGCATCAACGCGAATGCCACCTATGTTCTGAATTACGATATTTTGGCAGGCGCGGGACAACAAACACTGGAAGTTGCCGGGTTCCGGAACAGGACCAATATCGGGAATCCAACACCGCAATGGCGCGCGAACTTTACGGTTGTCGGCAGCATCGGAGCGCACCGCGCGTCATTCACCGGCCGGCATATCGGATCATTCATCAACGATGACGGAAGCGACCCTGGCGCTGAGATCAACTCATGGACCATTTTCGACGCGCAATATGCGGTTGACCTGTCCGCTCTTGGAATTTTTGACGCCGATACAATGACACCCACCCTAACAGTGGGGGCGACAAACCTCTTCAATAAAGAACCGCCATTTGCGAACACGGCAAACGCATTTGCGTTTGAGCCAAGGGTTCATGACCCGCGTGGACGGGTTTTGTATTTGCGACTGGGCGTAGGCTTCTAGGATAGTCGCCGCAGGGCTGACATGACCCCTTAACTTAAGCGGGGAAAGCAAATCGCTGGCGCTCATGAATGTGATCTCCAGCGATTTTTACGGACAGCAACACGGTCAAAATAATGTCGATCTTCGCTCTGTTGCATGCGGGCCCATTTCAGGAAAAATACTTCTCCATATCACTGATGAATACTCAGTGCGGTTTCGGCGGGAATCGAAGGCATAATTTGAGATTTATTCAATATAATGAATATATTTTTCATATGTTGAATTTATGCACGTTGACTGATATCGTCGCACGGCGCTGACAAACACTCGCAACAGCAATAGCCCGGCTCAATGAATTAGCGTAAAGGAAGCCCGATTATGTCAAGAAAAGCCTTAGTCGCCGGGGTCGGCATGATCCCTTTCGCCAAGCCCGGGCAAAGCGAGGTCTATAATGTCATGGGAGAGAAGGCATCTGTTCTGGCGTTGCGGGATGCAGGCATCGGCTATGACAAGGTTGAACACGGCTATGTCGGTTATGTCTACGGCGATTCAACATGCGGCCAGGCAGCACTCTATGGAGTTGGGCTAAGCGGTATTCCGATCTTCAACGTCAACAATAATTGCACGACTGGCTCGTCCGCCCTCTATCTCGCCCGGCAAGCCGTTGAAAGCGGGGTCGTGGAATGTGCCCTTGCGCTCGGGTTTGAAGAAATGCGGCCAGGAGCTCTCGCGACCTATTTCACGGACCGGCCTTTGGCTCTGACCCGGTTTGTCGAAGCGATGGACAAGTTTGTCGGCTATGACAAGGAAAAGCCGCGTGCGCCCCAGTTCTTTGGCGGCGCGGGACAGGAATATGCCGATAAGTATGGCATGACGGCTGAAAGCTTTGCACGCGTTCAGGTCAAAGCGCGTCAGCATGCGGCCAATAACCCATTTGCGCTCTTTACCAAGCCGCTCTCGGTCGGGGAAATCCTGGAGTCGACCCACATATTTGGCCCACTCACCAAATTCCAATGCTGCCCGCCAACGTGCGGTGCAGCAGCCGCAATTGTCTGCTCCGAAGACTTTGCCCGTCGGAACGGGGTAAATGCGCCGGTTGAGATTAGGGCACAGGCGATGACAACGGATAAATCGTCGACCTTTGAAGACCACAGCATGATGAAGCTTGTCGGTTATGACATGGCGAGAGAAGCCGCCGACATGGTTTACGAGCAAGCTGGCATTGGCCCGGAAGACATTGATGTCGTCGAGCTTCACGATTGTTTCACTGCAAACGAAGTCATCAGCTATGAGGCCCTGCGTCTGACGCCGGAAGGCGATGCGGAAAAATTCATTTCAGATGGTGATAATACATATGGCGGACGCGTGGTGACCAATCCGTCCGGTGGTTTGTTGTCGAAAGGCCATCCGCTTGGCGCAACCGGCCTGGCGCAGTGTTTTGAGCTGACCAATCAAATTCGCGGTACGGCGGACAAAAGACAAGTTCCCGGCGCGCGGCACGCTCTGGCACATAATCTGGGTTTGGGCGGTGCCTGTGTTGTAACGCTTTATGCGGCTGCGTGAATTGGGATAAAATCTCGTGTTGAACACCGAATATCTGGGACATAAATCGGAACCGCGCACGATTACCGTCGAGCGCGGGCAGGTCTTATTGTTCGCCAAGGCGATCGGGGAGACCAATCCGATTTATCTGGATGAAGAGGCGGCGAAGGCCGCCGGCCACCCGAACATATTGGCGCCGCCAACATTTGGGGCCTGCCTGAAGTTTCTGGCGCCGGCGGAAACGCCTACATACGAGCAATTGGGCCTGGATTATAAAGGTCTTCTGCACGCCGAAGAAAAAATTGATTACTTTCTGCCCATCCATGTTGGGCAAGAACTGACGCTCCTTACGGAAATTACCGACATGTACGACAAGAAAGGCGGCGCTCTTGAGTTCTTGCTGCGAGAGACAAACGTCTATAATGACGCGCAGGCTCTCGTGCAGAAGGTAACAACCACCACTGTGATGCGACGGAGCGTATAAATGGCGGAAGTCGACCTCAAGTCAGTCAATATCGGCGACGCGCTTCCGCCCCTTGAAACTGGCCCTATTTCTCGCCACACCCTGGCGCTTTATTGCGGTGGTTCCGGCGATCACAATCCTATCCATGTGGATACGGACTTTGCCAAGGAAGCCGGATTCGATGATGTATTCGTTCATGGTATGTTGTCCATGGCTCTTTTGGGACGTCTTTTGACGGGGTGGACGGCACAGGAAAACATTGTTTCCTTCGGCGTCCGTTTTTCCGCGATTACACACGTCAATGACGTGGTGACCGCCTCAGCAAAAGTTATCGACAAGCAAGTTGATGATGGCGCGGAGCATTTGTCTCTGGATCTGGCGATGCATTCACAGTCGGGCGCTCAAACGCTTAAAGGCACTGCCGTCATTCGAATTCAATAACGTTTCGGGAGGATAAAGTTGGGAAAACTTGAGAACCAGGTTGCGATCGTATCCGGTTCAGGCCGGGGCATCGGTCGGGCCATCGCCCTTAAACTGGCGTCAGAAGGTGCTGCTGTTGTTGTCAACGATATCGACAATGCACCGGCAGAAGAAGTGGTCAGCGAAATCCTCGCGAGCGGCGGTAAAGCTGCTTCCTGCGTCGGCGATGTGACAGCGGCGGATTTTGGCGACCGGTTTGTCCGGACGGCTCTCGACGAGTTCGGAGCGCTTGACATAGTCGTCAACAATGCAGGCTACACTTGGGACAGCGTCATTCAAAAAATGTCCGATGACCAGTTTCAGGCGATGCTGGATGTTCACACGGTTGCCCCCTTTCGAATTCTTCGCGCCGCGTCGGAATATTTCCGGGCCATGGGCAAAAAAGAGGCCGAAGAAGGACGCGAAGTCTTTCGCAAGGTGGTGAATATCTCTTCGGTCACAGGCACCAGGGGCAATGCAGGCCAGATAAACTATTCCGCCGCCAAAAAAGCGGTGATCGGTATCACCGAAACACTCGCAAAGGAATGGGGGCGGTACAAAGTCAATGTCAATTGCGTTGCGTACGGGATGATAGCAACCCGCCTTACGCAAGGTGTCGAGGGTGAAAAACCGGAAGTTTCTGTCGGCAACCGTTCTGTAAAGGTTGGCATCCCACTGAAAAACCTGGAAGCGGCAAAAGCGATTATCCCGATGGGCCGCCCCGGCACCCCCGAAGAGGCGGCAGGCGCAGTCTATCTTTTCTGTATTCCTGAAGGAAATTATGTCACCGGCCAGACCATTGTCTGCGGCGGCGGGAGGGAGTAACCCCGTGAGCCCTGCAAAGCCAGATACAAAGGGCGGGATGGATTCCGAAACCTACACCCTCTTTTTTGAACAACTGAAGCGTTACGTGACCGACAGGCTGGTTCCCGCAGAAGAAGAGGTAATCCAGAACAACGCTATCCCGGATGCTATTCTGCGCGAAATGAAAGAACTGGGTCTTTTTGGTTTGGCGGTACCTGAAGAATATGGCGGCGCTGGCATGAATACGATGCAGTATATTCAGGTCATGGCCGAGTTATCTTGGGCGGCACCAGCCTATAGGACGATCATTTCGATCGGCAATGGTATCGTCACATCCGCCATTGCCAACAATGGAACTGAAGCACAAAAGCAGGAATGGCTTCCCAAAATCGCCAGCGGCGCTGTCGCTTCTTTCGCAATTACAGAACCGGATTCAGGGTCAGATAGCGCGGCGCTCAGAACCAAAGCGGAAAGGAAGGGCAATGGCTATGTGCTGAACGGTTCAAAACGTTACATCACCAACGCCCCTTTTGCCGACGTGGTGTTGGTGATGGCCCGTACAAATGCCGAAAACCTGCCCAAGAACGGGCATATCAGCGCCTTTCTCGTGGCAACCGATACCAAGGGTGTAACCATCGGGTCGCCTGACAAGAAAATGGGCCAGGAAGGCGGACAAATCGCCGATGTTTATCTGGAAAATGTTGAAGTGCCCGGCTCCGCCCTCCTCGGCGAAGTGGAAGGACAAGGCTTTTTGGCGGCGATGCAGTCCTTGAACGGCGGGCGTCTTTCCGTTGCATCAGCGGCGCTGGGCATGGCGAGACGCGCTCTTGATAGCGGCATACGCTACGCGCTTGACCGGAAGGCCTTTGGTCAACCCATCGCCAATTTTCAATTAATGCAGGCCAAATTCGCGGACTCGCAAGCCGATATCTATGCCGCCGAATGTATGTTGAAAGATGCGTGCGAACGCCTGGATCACGGCGAGGATGTCCGTTTGAAGGCCGCCTGCGTGAAGCTCTTTATCTCGGAGATGTGCGGGCGCGTTGTCGACCGTGTCGTCCAGATTTATGGCGGCGCTGGATATCTTCGTGAATATGAGGCGGAGCGCTTCTTCCGCGATTCCCGAATATTCAGGATCTATGAAGGCACATCGGAGATCATGCAACTTGTCATCGCACAGCAGTTGCTTCGAGAATATGGTCATAATGTCCCAAGATCATAAACCTGCTCCAGGGGTCGCAAAATACCCTCGCCTGTTTGCCCCCTTGGAGCTCGGGCACACTCGCATAAAAAACCGGGCCATTATGGGCTCGATGCACACGGGCCTTGAAGAAGCGGAAAACGGCTTTGAGCGTATGGCTGTGTATTATGCGGAGCGTGCTGCCGGCGGCGTTGGGATGATCATCACAGGCGGCATTGCCCCAAACCCGGAGGCCACTGCTGTTGGGCGAGAGGGTCTTTGGACGGAGGAGCAGGTTGACCTGCACAAGCTGGTGACGTCCGCCGTGCACCAGGCTGACCCGGATGTGAAGATATGCCTGCAGATTCTTCATTCCGGTCCACTGGCACGGAATTCCAATGCGGTTTCACCCTCCGGCGTTCAGTCACCCATTTCTCGCATAGCGCCCATCGCGCTTGATCAGGCCGGTGTTAAAAAACAAATCGCGGATCACATACGCTGTGCGAAACTGGCAAAGCAAGCGGGTTATGACGGTGTCGAAATCATCGGCTCAGCCGGCTATCTCATATCGACATTTCTTGTTCAGAAAACCAACCTGCGGACCGATGAGTATGGCGGCAACTATGAAAACCGGATGCGGTTCGCGCTTGAGATTGTAGAGGGCGTTCGTCAGGCGGTTGGCGACAATTTCATAGTGATATTCCGTATAGCAGCCATGGATATGCTGCAGGACGGGATGAGTTGGAACGAAATTGTAACCTTGGCGAAGCGGCTCGAAAAAGCAGGTGCATCCGTTATCTCAACGCATTTTACATGGCATGAAAGTGCGGTCCCAACCATCGCGACCATGGTTCCGCGGGCGGCTTTCACACCCATCACCGGGCGGTTACGTAAGGAACTTTCAATTCCCGTCATAACATCCAACCGGGTGAATATGCCCGATGTGGCTGAGGCTGTTCTCGCGCGCGGCGATGCCGATCTCGTATCAATGGCACGGCCAATGCTTGCCGATAGCCAATTTATGATCAAAGCCCTTGAAGCACGGGAAGATGAAATCAATACCTGCATTGCCTGCAATCAGGCTTGTCTGGATCATACATTCAGCGCCGTCACGGCCTCCTGTCTTGTTAATCCACGCGCCTGTCATGAAACGGAGCTCTCATACAAGCCGGTTGAAAAGGCAAAGAAAATTGCCGTTGTGGGCGCCGGTCCGGCGGGATTGGCCTACGCCTGTGTCGCGGCGGAACGTGGCCATCGGGTTACTTTATTTGACGCTGCGTCAGAGGTTGGCGGTCAGTTTAACCTGGCGAAGAAAATTCCCGGCAAAGAGGAGTTTCACGAAACGCTTCGGTACTACGGCAAAATGCTAACCATCCATGGCGTAGGCCTTCGGCTTGGTCAGAAAGTATCAGTTTCCGACCTCTCAACCGGTGGATTTGATCATATTGTCACAGCGACCGGTATCAAGCCGCGCAAACCCGATATCGCGGGCATAGAGCACAAGAAGGTTGTCAGCTATATTGATGCGATTACCGGCGCGCGTCCCGTCGGTCAAAAGGTAGCCGTGATTGGCGCTGGCGGGATCGGGTTCGATGTCTGTGAACTGATCAGCCATTCCGGCCCTTCTTCTGCTCTTGATCGGGACTTGTTTGCAAAAGAGTGGGGCATTGATTTTGACAATCATCCACGCGGCGGGGTCACGGGCGTTGAGCCTCTCAACACCAAATCTGAGCGTGACATCTGGTTGCTTCAACGCAAATCGACGTCAGTTGGCAGGGGGCTGGGGCGCACAACGGGATGGACACACAGGCTTACCCTCAAACGCCGAGGCGTCAAAATGCTCAACGGTGTCGAATATGTGAAAATTGATGATGATGGCCTTCACGTCAAACGCGATAACCAGGTGGAAATTTTACCCGTCGATACAGTGATAATTTGCGCCGGGCAGGAATCAGACCGCGACCTGTTCGATGCATTATCTCAAATCGACGGCATGTCGGTCGATATTATCGGCGGTGCTTTTGAGGCGGCTGAGATTGATGCGAAAGCAGCCATCAAACAGGCAAGCCACGCTGCCGCTGTAATCTGATTTGCAGACGGCTGGATCAAGGTCTCCGCCCTTCGTTCTTCAGGGGCATTCCTGGATGGCGCCGCTCTCACGCCAATTTTCAATTTCCTCCTCGCTGTACCCTAAACCGATCAGAACACTTCGCGTATCAGCGCCATTTGAGGGGGCAGGACGCGATGCGTCATGCTCATTTCCCGAGAAACGCGGCGCAGGCGCCGGTTGAGTTTTGCCGTCCACTGTTGCAAAGGTCTTGCGCGCAATATTATGGGGATGCATTGCCGCTTCCCTTAGAGAAAGCACCGGGGCGAAACAGGCGTCGCTTCCTTCAAAAACCGTGCACCATTCATCGCGGATTTTTTCCTTGAACACAGATGTCAGTTTTTTCCGGATTGCCGGCCAACGACCTCGATCATTTTGCCGGATAAAATCCTCATCATCCTTAAGACCGGTCAACTCGCCCAGTAATTGATAAAATTGCGGCTCTATTGCACCGACAGAAACATATTTCCCGTCTTTCGTTTCGTAGACATCATAATAGGGAGCACCGGTATCGAGCCGGTTGACGCCACGCTCGTCTTCCCATGCCCCTGCTTCCAGAAAGCCCCATGTCATGGCGCTCAAAAGCGCGGAACCATCGCTCATGCTGGCGTCAACCACCTGGCCTGCCGCACCGTTTTTCACCGCCAACAAGGCGCTCACCATACCAAACGCGAGCATCATGCCACCGCCGCCAAAATCACCGAGATAATTCACTGGCGGGGTCGGTTTCTCACCGGCCCGACCGCAAGTGTGCAATACGCCCGATAGTGCGATATAGTTGATGTCATGTCCGGCAGCCTGTGCGTAGGGGCCATCTTGCCCCCAGCCTGTCATGCGTCCGTAAACCAGCCCGGGGTTATCTTGCAGCAACA
The DNA here is from genome assembly GCF_003688555.1 of Eilatimonas milleporae. GTDB lineage: Bacteria > Pseudomonadota > Alphaproteobacteria > Sphingomonadales > Kordiimonadaceae > Eilatimonas > Eilatimonas milleporae. Next base: position 3,943 of record NZ_REFR01000012.1, on the reverse strand, counting down.
CATTGGGGCCGAGTTGCAAACGCTCCATAACGCCTGGTCGAAACCCTTCGATTAGTCCGTCAGCGGATTTCACGAGCCGACGCGCGAGCGCGACGCCGTCAGGCGATTTGAGATTGAGGACAATGGATTTGCGCGAACGCGACAACGCACCGATGGTCCGGTTCGGCCCGGTGTTTCGGTCGATGCGAATAACCTCTGCCCCGTGATCGGCAAGCATCATACCGCAAAATGGTCCGGGCCCTATGCCAGCGAATTCAATAATACGTATGCCTTTGAGAGGACCGCTCATATAGCTTTAAACCCATTCATAGTGCCCCCAACAACCGAGAGAATAGCGTTGATACTTATTTCTATGCGCTGCCGGTCGCTGGCGACAAAATCAGTTTCTGGCCGACAACGCTCACACCCATATCGATCATCCGCCATGATGACCCTTACTTTACCGTGGCACAAAACCGCACATCATTTCGTATTGTACCAAAAACCAATATTCAATATAATAAAAACACATTCAACACCGTGAATTTTCTCGTCACACCATAAAGGGTGATACGCTTCGAGCGTGCGCAGTCTCGTGTTGGAAGATAGTTATGCAACCAGCTGTGAAAATCCTTGATGGATGGTCGCACAGCAATGAGATGCAGGAACGATCATGAAATCTTACGAATTTTTACAGTACAGCAACGAAAACGGTATTGCAGAGATTCATCTTAATGATCCGGAGACCTTAAACGCCATATCTCCGCAAATGGGCTCTGAGCTACTTGCAGCTATTGAAAGAGCCGAAAAAGAAGCCCGGGTCATCCTTCTTGGCGCAAAGGGACGGGCGTTTTGTTCAGGCGCAAACCTTTCCAAAGGTGGTATCGATCTTGAAGACCCGGACCGCGATATTGGCGCTCGGCTTGAAACGATCTATAATCCGTTAATCCTTAAATTGCGCGACTTGAAGCTTCCGTTTGTCACCGCTGTACGCGGTGCGGCGGTGGGTGTTGGCTGTTCCATCGCCCTTATGGGTGATATAATAATTGCGAGCGATAAAGCATATTTTCTTCAGGCATTCTGCAACATTGGGCTCGTGCCGGATGGAGGTTCGCCTTACCTGCTGGCGCGGGCGATAGGGCGTGTGCGCGCTATGGAGCTTATGCTTTTGGGCGAAAAATATTCCGCCAAACGGGCCTATGCAGACGGGCTCGTAACGAGCGTCGTTGAAGACGACCATGTTGACAGTGAAGCTTTTTCAATTGCACAGCGACTGGCTGCCGGTCCTACATCTGTTTATGCCCTCATCAAAAAGTCCGCCTGGGCTGCGCTTGACTCGGCGCTGGATGAACAACTCAAACGCGAACGCCACCTGCAACGCATAGCCGGGCAAACCGATGAATTTGTTGAAGGTGTTGTTGCTTTCAGAGAAAAACGAAAGGCAAACTTCCAGGGAACTTTAGGAAACGATGACTGACTGGTCAGTCGAGGCTTTTGGATGGGACGGGATGTTATTGGTGCAGCGCGGGCGTCCCCAAAGTTAAACGCCTCTGTGACGATGTTGTGACGGGCGTTTTAATTGGTTGCGGGGGCACGCAACCAACGTAACTTACAGACAAAAAAAGGGGGAGTGCCGGGAAGGCCGCTGAACTCCACCAATTCCTTGACGCCCCTAAACTATGGTATCTGGCTGTAGCATAACACTTGTGGGCCATTCTATCAGGCTCAGGACCCATTGATTGGCGATAAGAGTCGAACGGTGATTCAAGATGGCGATCGTCACTTGGTGTATGCAATGAGTCCTGAGCCTAGTTAGCGTTCTTATTTTGCGCATCCACCTGCACTCAGATCGTATAAATAAGCTCCACCTGCGTTCCCAGGTTTTGTGACAATGAATGTTGGCGCGCCAACAGCAACCGTATCGCCGTTCACCGCAACGGCCCATCCAAAAACATCTTCCGTTTTTCCGTCCGACGGGATGAGCTTACGGGTAAATTGCCAGCTCTGATCAGATTGTCGAAATACATAAGCCGCACCAACATCTGTACCTTCAATATTGCTCAAGATCGATCCAACAATGACTGTTTTTCCCGATATTGCTACACGTGTGCCAAATCTATCGTCTTTTGTCGCGTCAGGTGCGACAATTTTGGTGTCTTGTTGCCAACCATTGTTCGTACGCTCAAATATATATGCGGCTCCTGCATTCTCAGCCGCCTCGTCGTCTCTTGCGGCCCCAATGAGTGCTCTATCACCATTAAGCTTAACTCGGATTCCAAATAAATCCCCTGCATCAGAATCTGATGCCGTCAGTTTGGTCTCAAACTGCCAAGTACCATCAATCTGTTCGAATATGTATGCGGATCCAGCATTTTCACCACCCTCGTCCGTTAGATCCGCGCCCACAAGTATATGGTCTTTCGACAAGGAAAGGCTGATACCAAAGACATCCCCTGGAGCGCGATCGGGAGCCAAGAGAACAGCTGTCTGCTGCCATTCTCCGCCCTTATCTTCAAAGATGTAAACCGCACCTGCATCGTCACCCATGCTGTCCTTCCGGGGCGCGCCTACCGCAATTGTCTTGCCATCGATAGCGACGCTGTAGCCAAACTCATCGCCGGGGGCTGCATCAGAGGCTGTCAGTTTATTAAGCCGCCGCCAAGTCAAACGGTCATTTTCAAACAGGTAAACCGCCCCTGCATCGGCGCCTCGCGCGTCATGTCTGCGAGCACCAACGACTGCCAACCCTGGCCCAAGGGCAACACTCCCTCCAAAATCATCTCCAACGACGCCGTCATCAACTTCGATAGTTGTTTCTCTACCCCATTCATCTCCAGATTGACGGAATATCGTGACAGTATCAGACAGAGTTTCGTCAGAGTTTCCCTGGGCACCAACCAGTAATCTGTCATCAGACAAGGCCATACTGAATCCGAAGAAGTCATTGGGCTTGGATTGTGCAGCCGTTAATTTCTTGACCTCAATCTGGGTGCAAACACTCTGCTCGGCAGAAAGAGCCGAACTAAGGAGCATTAAGGCTATACTCAGTTTGATAGGCAGCATTGTGTATTAATCCTTTGAAAACTGAACATTCAGACGCGTTAATTTGTCTGGATTTTGGTTGTAAAAAATCATGTATCTTGCCCTGTTCGTTATAGCCAAACGTAATTGCCGCCGAAGGTTCATTGTCTTCTAACAGTATGATAGCCCTTTGCGTGCTTAAATTGACCTGCACTAGCTTTATGCGGCTTTGGACGCGAATGATGTGCGGGCCGAAGCGGTGGAGGTGCTACGCAACCTTATCAGCGCCATTCACCTGACATCGATGGGCGACGGTCTGGCCATGGACATCACCGGCAATCCGGCAAGCATCTTGGCCCTGGCCACGACAGAGAAGCCCGCTGCGGATGCAGCGGGCGGCCAAGCCATTGATTCTCTTGGTTCTGTAAAAGTGGCTGCGAGGGCACGTGCGGCCCGTATCCGCGCGGGGCGCCCTTCCACTGAAGGCCGTGTTTGAGCACGTACACGATGCCCGAAATCACGCTCACGCGCCGGTCATCAACACACGGCGCGCCGTGCGAGCGGGGAAAAAACGGCTCAATCTTGGACATCTGAGCTGGCGAAAGCAAAAACAGGTCCGACATGGTAATCTCCTTCGCCATCTTGAGCCACCGTTCGACTCTTATCGCAAATCAATGGGTCCTTAGCCTAGGATATAGCGTTGATCATGCAGCCGAAGCTGGCTGTCATGGCACCATGATGATTGGTATGGTTTGGTGTATGGGGTCTATAGGGGGTGCGTTGACTGACTGGTCAGTTTATTTTGTCTGTCCGTATGATGTTGGATGCTCTGTCCGTCAAACTAAAAAACCCCCGCTGTTTTGGCGGGGGTTTTGAATGGTTGCGGGGGCAGGATTTGAACCTGCGGCCTTCAGGTTATGAGCCTGACGAGCTACCGGGCTGC